>JBBCKE010000046.1:0-14554 GCA_037190985.1 Alphaproteobacteria bacterium | reverse complement strand
TCAGCGCGCCGGCGTCCTCGCCCTGCGCCAGCTCGCCCCGGTCCTGTAGCTCGGTGCGGATCGCGTCATTGATGGCGCGCACATCGGCCCGGCGATGCGCCATCGCAACGCGGGTGCCGTCCGGCCGCTCGTCGCGATCGGCAAGGTAATCGCGCACGATCTGGCCGCGCACGTCCTCGCCGGTTTCGGCAAAGCTGATATTGCCGCGATCCCGATAGGCCGCCAGCCCCTCGGCCGTCCGGTGCGTGGCGAAGTCAACCGACGCCTCCCGCTGCCAGTCCACGCGCTGCCGGCGTATCTCGGACAGCTCGGCGTGGCCGATTTCCTCCGTGATCGCCCGGAAGGGTGCGCCGGCCCCGATTGCCTGTAGCTGCTCATGGTCGCCTACAAGGACGATCTTCGCCCCGCGCGCCTCGGCCTCGCCAACGAAACGGGCGAGCTGGCGGCTCCCGACCATGCCGGCCTCGTCGATCACGAACACGTCGCCGCGGCCGATTGTGCCGCGGTCGTTCTCCCAACCGCGCGACCATGACGCCAAGGTGCGGCTCTGGATGCCGGAAGATTCCTCCAAGCCCTCGGCCGCCTTGCCCGACAAGGCCGCGCCGTGGACCTGATAGCCCTCGGCCTCCCATGCCTCGCGCGCCGCCGCGAGCATGGTGGACTTGCCAGCGCCGGCATAACCGACAACGGCCGCGATCCTCTCCGGCCCGGTGATATGCTCGATCGCCGCCCGCTGCTCGTCGGACAGCCGGGCGGAAGCATCGCCGGCGCTGCGCTGAATGGCGGCGTCCTGCCGTTCTATGGCTTGGCTGACATGCCGGCGATCGACGCCATGACGATCGCCCAGCCCGTGGCTGTGCGCCGCGTGCATCCGCTGCGCGCTCTCGATCATGCCGGATTCGATCTCGACCATTTCGCGGGTCGAATAGCGGGCAAGCTCGATCTCGCCCGTTGCCGGGTCCGCACGCTCGGCCTGCAATTCGACCAGCGCCGGCGAAGCCATCACCTTCGCAAAGGCGCTCTGGAACTCCTGCGGATCGTCGTTGATGTAGCGATGCAGCGCCCGCGCAACGTCGTGCCGGTCGAACACGCTCTTTTCGCCGGTGATAAGGGTTAGAACCTGCTCGGGCTTGTCGCGGATCAGCTCGGCATTGCGCCGGGCCGCGTCCTCGTCCAGCCGCGCCCGCGACACGTCGAGGCCGCGCCGCTCCATCTGCGTGGCATGGACGCCCATATGTTCGGTTGGCGCGATCTCTAGCCCGCGCTCCATGTGCGAACGATGGTCGATCCGAATATCAAGCCCGGCCATCGCAAGGCGCTCGTTGGCGATCCCCTCCCACCTCTGGCGAAGGTCGCGAAGCTGCATGTCGGTCGTCGGTAGGTCGTTCGCCAGCAGCCATTTGTTTTCGCGTTCAAGATAGGTCTTGTCGCCTAGCCCGCTCTCCGTCACCTGCCGCGTGGTCATCATCACATGGGCATGGTGGTTGCGAACGTCGCTGGCGTCGTGCGGCGCATGAATGGCGAAGTCCACGGCCGCGCCGTAGCGGTTCGCCAATTCCTGCGCCAGCTCCCGCGTTGCCTCTAGCCGTTCCTCGGCCGAAAGCTCGTGCGGCAAGGCAACCTCGAACTCGCGGGCTACGCGCGCGTCCTTCCGCTTCTCGGCAAACTCGGCGGCGTTCCACAAGTCCGACCGTTCCCGCGCCCAATCGGCGTTGACACCCTCGGGCAAGACGATCTCGGCATGTTCGACGCCCTGCTTTGCCGTGTAGTCGTGCGTGATGCCGTCGCGCTCGTTGGTCAGCTTCTCCCCGGCACGATAAGCCATTGAGGCGACGGCGCTACGGCCCGACGCCCGCGAAACTGGCTTCATGCTGAAATGGTAGATCGCCAACCCGTTGCCTCGATCCCGTTTCATCCTTTCCCGATGGCCTACCAGCCATCGGCGCGCTGAGTTGTGTAGCAACTCGTAAGTGCGCCCTTCTCAACTAAATCGCTTCGCTCTTTCGTCGCTCGGTGTGGCGCTTGCGGAAAAGTCTGTGCGATGAAGTCGAGGCCCGATTGTGCTGCAAATTGGCCGAAAACTCAAGCGCAACCGGCAAACGCTGGAAAAGACGGTCGGGAATGATAGTCTAGGCGAACAACCGGAAAAGGAGATTTGAGGAATGGCGCGCAAGACGATCGAACAAAGGTTGGCCGAACTGGATGCACAACGCGCCACGCTCAAGGCCCGGCTCGGCAAACAGGAACGCGCCAACGATACGCGCCGCAAGGTGCTGCTCGGTGCGCTCGTCCTGCATCGCCTCGAAAACGGCAAGGATGTGGAATTTGCTCAACGCCTGCGCGAATGGCTCAAGCGCGAGCTGCCCGACTTCCTGACGCGCCCCGGAGACAAGGAACTGTTTGCCGATCTAATCGGCAGCGCGCCGGCCGGGGACACGACAGGCAGCGCCGGGGGGACGGCCGCATGAGTCAGGCGAGATTTGCATGGGCCGCGTTCAAGAACATGATGCGGCAGGCTGCGCGTGATCCGCTATGGGCGTTCCTCTCCCTGCTCGCCCTGCCCTTCCGCATCTGGAAACCGCTTCTCGGGCTTCTGTTCATCCTCATCATAACCCTGTTCGTGGTCGGCTTCGGCGGCCGGTTCTTCCTCGAACAAATGGGCTTCGGCCCCGGCTCGGTTCCCTTCATCGCGCTCGATCTCATCACGCTGCTGGTGATGGCCGCGATCACCTTCCGGCTCGTCACCAATCCGCTGATTATCCATTTCGGGGACATGGACGGCGAAACCCACGGCTCGGCCCGCTTCGCCACCGACAAGGAAACAGCCGCCCTCGCTCGCGCCGATTCCGGCCTGCTGATCGGCCGCGACGGCAAGACCGGAAAGCTGCTCCGCTATGACGGCCCGGCCCATCTGCTGACGATGGCCCCGACCAGAACCGGCAAAGGCGTGGGAACCATCATCCCGAATCTGCTCACCGCCGACCGCTCCGTGATCTGCATCGACCCCAAGGGCGAAAATGCCAAGATCGCCGGCCGCGCTCGCCAGACCTTCGGCCCGGTCCACGTCCTCGACCCCTTCGGCGTCACCGGCCAGCCCTCGGCCGCCTTCAATCCTCTCGACCAGCTCGACCCGGCCGGCCTCGATGTCGCGGAAGATGCAACCACGCTGGCCGACGCCCTCGTGTTCGATGAACCGGGCATGGCCGGCGAAGCGCATTGGAACGAGGAAGCCAAGGCGCTCGTTGCCGGCCTGATCCTCCATATCGCCGCCAGCGAGCCGCGCGACCGCCGAAACCTCGCTACCCTGCGCGAAGCCCTCACCCTCGCCCCTGAAGCCTTCGCGGCGCTCCTGAAGGACATGCAGGCGTCACCGGCCGCCGGCGGCCTGATCGCCCGCGCCGCAAACCGCCACCTCGGCAAATCCGACCGGGAAGCGGCCGGCGTCCTCTCGGCCGCCCAACGCCATACCCATTTCCTCGACAGCCCCCGCATGGTCGCGGTCCTCGGCCGCTCCGATTTCCGCTTTGCCGATCTCAAGCGCCGCAACGCCTCGGTGTTCCTCGTCCTGCCGCCCGATCGCCTCTCCACCTATTCCCGATGGCTGCGCCTGCTCGTGTCGCAAAGCCTGATCGACATGGCCCGCGATCCCGCCAAGCCGGCCGCGCCGGTCCTCTATCTGCTGGATGAGTTCGCCGCCCTCGGCCATCTGGCCCCGGTCGAACGCGCTATGGGCCTCATGGCCGGCTATGGCGTCCAGCTCTGGCCCATCCTGCAGGACGTTCACCAGCTCCGCGCCACCTACGGGCAGCGCGCCGGCACCTTCCTATCAAACGCCGGCGTCCTACAGGTGTTCGGCGTCAACGATCACGACAGCGCCCGGCTTGTCTCCGATCTGCTCGGGCAGGAAACCGTGGTGTTCCAGACCATGAGCCGGGCGCTCGATTCCGACAAATCCGGCATATCCTACGGCGAGCAACACACGGCCCGGCCGCTGCTGACCCCGGATGAGGTCCGCAACCTGCCGCAGCATGTCGAATTGCTGTTCCTCGCCGGGCAACGGCCGATCGTCGCCGGCAAACTGGCCTATTACGCCGATTCCGAGTTCCGGGGGCTGTTTGACCAAGCATGAAGGATGACGCCATGACCGACACCGACGCCTTTGAATGGCCCGATCCCGCCGACAAGGCCCATGCCGTCGAACAGGCCGAGCGGCTGCGCAACCAGGTCAACGAAGGTGGGTTGCGGTTTGAAGCCTATTTGCCGCCCTCTCTGGCCCTGTGGCTGCTCGACAGGATCGAACAAGGCCAGTTTCTCGACCCGTCCGAAGCCGTGTTCGTGATCTTGGGCGAGCATAAGGAGCTGGAACCCCATGCCGATCTGCGCCGGGAACTGCTCAAGCGCAGCATCGAGGCGGCGGCCGATGATCCCCGGCCGAGGGTTTCGGGCGAGGAAATGAAAGCGGAGCTGCGCGAAAAGCGAAAAGGCCCCCTGCCCGAACCGGCCAGATGGGAAAAGCGGTCCCGGCGCTGACGCGCCGGGGCTTTGTCACTGGCGGCCCTCCGGCTCTCTACGGCGCGACATGGAGGCGCGTTCGCCTCCGGGCCGGCGCGGCTACGCCGCGTCCCGTTCGTCCAGATAGCGCGAATGGAGCCGGGTCAGCTCGATCCCATCAACGGCCTGCGCGCGCCGTAAGGCGACGACCAGCTCCCCGACTGCATCAAGAACACCATCGTCACCGGAAAGCCGGGTGGCATCATCGGCCCAATCGTCCAGCGCCGTGCGCTGAACGGCAACCCCATGTCGGGCCGCCAGTTCCCGGATGATCGTTTCGGCCGTCTTGGTCGTCATGGCTTGGCCCCTCCTGACAGGCACGGCGCTAGCCCCCGGCCGGCCCGCTCTCATCATCTAGGGCCGTAGGGACGGCCGGGGGCGGGTTTGAGGCAATGAGGCTTTGAGTATTAGCGGAAACGCTCAATCACTCAAACAGTTCGGCATGGGTGCCGGCGCGCACGAAAATCAGGCTGTTGCCCTCGACCTGATACACCAAGAGAAAATCGCCGCCGATATGACATTCCCGATGGTCGGCCCAATCCCCTTTCAGGGCGTGGTCAAGCCATTCCGGGCCTAGCGGCTCGTCGTTCGCTATCAGCAGCAACATGACCTCTTTGAGCTGGCGCATGTTGTAGCGGCCAGAACGGGAAAGCCGCTCCCAATCCTTCACGAAGCTCTTGGCATAGTCCGCCGATCTCGGCAGAGAAGCCCGCTTGCTACTGGCGGGTTTCTTTGTCGAGGGCATCAAACAATTCCTGTCCGTCATTGAACCGCGCACGGCGGGCCTTCATCATCGCGCGGGATTCCTCAATCGCGGCGCGCGTCTCGGCGTTCGGCACCTTCAATTCAAAGGGCA
The DNA here is from genome assembly GCA_037190985.1 of Alphaproteobacteria bacterium. GTDB lineage: Bacteria > Pseudomonadota > Alphaproteobacteria > Rhizobiales > Rhizobiaceae > Aerobium. The sequence goes on along the minus strand of JBBCKE010000046.1, from coordinate 9,147 downwards.
AAGCCTTATCCTTCGCCACGCGGGTCAAGGTCATCCGCACCACATCGGACACGGTAAGCCCCATTTCGGCCAGCACGGCGGCCGCCTCGTCTTTCAGGCGCTCGTCAATGCGAGCGCGCACAAATGCACTTGCAGCCATGACCGGGCCTCCTTTCTCTGCCCTGAATGTAGCTCACATGAGCAACAGTTTCAAGAATCTCAATCGCTCAACTAAGCAGATACTCATACACTCATTTGAGTGATTGAGAAACCATCTCCCGCAGTATCTCCGAAATGGTCCGGCCCTGCTCCACGGCCATGATTTTGAGCCGCTTGTGTTCCTCGCGGTCCAGATCGAAGTTCACGCGCACGGTTGCGCCCTTGTCGGACAGGCTGGCGAGCGTGGCGGACTTCCGCACATTGCTCGGCCGGCCGGCGCTGAGCATACCCCGCTTTTCTTCACTCATTTGATGTTCTCCTTATCTACTCAATTGAGCAATTGCTTAATTTCGTTGGCAAGCGCCGTCATTTCGCGGGCTGCTTCGCTGTCCGGTTCCAGATCGAGGACGGTTGCGCCGGCCGCAGCGGAACCGGGATAGCTCACGCGCTGCGTGATCCGGGCCGCGAGGATCGGCAGGCCGTAACCGTTCAGGGCGTCGGTGATCTCGTTGCCGATCCTCGTTCCCTTGATCGCGCGGGACACGACAAACGCGGCGCGCAATTTTCCGTCCGTGATCTCCATGCGCTGCTTGACCAAATCGACAAGCTCAGCCGTCGCCCAAATGTCATAGGGCGAGGGCTGCACCGGGATCAGGATGAAATTCGCGGCCTTGATGGCGGACACGGCGAGGTCGGCCGCTTGCGGCGCTCCGTCGATGACGACGAAATCCTTACGGGCGACATTCTTCAAATCGCGCTCGATCGTCGGCCGATCCAGCCCGACCACGGAAAGGGGCTGATCTTCCCGCACCGCCGCCCAATCGCGGGCGCTGCCCTGTGGGTCGGAGTCGATCAGCAGCACGTCAGCGCCGCCGAGCTGCAAGGCGCGGGCGAGGTGGGTGGCTATGGTGGTTTTCCCGGCCCCGCCCTTCTGGTTCAAAACGGCGATCACATGCACGGCCGAATCTCCTACGGTTGATGAAATACGCATTTACTCAAATGAGTATAGCGTATTGAGCTATTGAGTAAAGAGGATTTTGCCTCATTCGCTCATTTGAGTAATTAAGCGCCAGCTTTGCCCCTCGCTCCCTCTCGAAAGCTCATAGGACGGTTGCCGCAGGCGTAAGCGTTGCGGTTTAGGTGGTGAGGGTGCCGCTTGCCGGCCTGCCTATACGCGGGCCGGAACCGCCGCAGGGCTGCTTATGCAGCCCGAACAGCGGCGACCGCTTATGTTTGCCCTCTTAGATAAAGATCAGATGGGGATTCAGTCTGGTTATCGGACTCACGTTTTTGGATAGCTTTCCCAAGGGCCGCCAACGCCCGGCCTAGCGCGGTATCGCCAGCCTCGGACAGCGCCAGCTCATCGAGGGGCAGGGCCTTCTTGTAGGCGTCCAGCTCGGCCGCGCGGGCTTCCTGTGCGGCGCTGTGGTCGTCGGGCAGGGGCGGGGCCTTGCTGAACCGCCCAAGGAACTGCCGGGCCTTCTCCGGCAGGGACAGGCGATAGGCGTTGCTCGTCTGCTGGACCTGTGGGCCACGCCCCTCATTGCCGGTCGGCTCATAGCGCCGCAGCCAGTCGATGAAACCATGCACCCGCAGGTTCTTCAGCGCCCGCACGATCGTATCGCGCGACCGGCCGAGCCGATCCATGATCGTGGTGATTGACGGCTCTAGCCGGCCGGTGCGGAAGTCTATGAGATTGACGAACAGCCGCAGCACGTCGAGCGCCACCGATCCTAGCGGGCCGCTGCGCTCGCCCTTCTCGTGCAAGCCGGCCTCGTTGTAGATTTCGGCCGCCTTCAAGATCGCCTGAACGTCCTTGCGCGTCGTCGGCCGCCATATCCGGCCCTCCGATCGGCCCCGGATATGACTATGTCGGCGAACTGGCGTCGGGCATCGCTCGGCCGGGGGTGGAAAGACCAGACCTAGTGCGGTCTGTCCTGATCCCCGCAGGGCGGCCCGGCGCTCATGGGCGAGCGTCGTAAGCTCCCCGGCCTCGTCGTCGGTGAGCTGGCCCGCGCCGTATCGGGTCCAAACCTCCCGCATGATCTCATCAAGCGCCTTCCCGCGCGCGCAGCCGATCACGGCCGCGATTTGCGTCCTCAACATGCCTCTCGTCCTTCCATTTGAAGGACATGACGGCGCGGACGGCAGGCACGGCTTTCCCGTTTCCGCAAGAATCAATCTTGCGAATTGGAGTGCTCTAGCGTAGATAAGGGGAGACTTTGATGGCCCCGGCTCTACGGTGTGTCTGACGGCCTATAAAACGCTCGACCGCGCCAACGGTCGGGCGTTTTGCCGTTATGTCCCTTGCTTCGCTTCGATATAGAACCTCAACGCTTCCTCGATGATCGGCGCGCGCGATGACGCGCCCCGTTCTTCCTTGATCCGGTCAAGTCGCTCGACCAGCTCAACGGGAAGATCGGTGTTTACGAAGGTGCGGCCAGCCTCTCGCAACCGTTGTCGGTGCGCGGCCACGTCCCTCCGAATCCTATCAGAATCGCTTTTCATCGTTACTAGAAAGACCCGAAACCGCCCGATTCTGCAACCCTTTGCGTAAGGGGGCGAGAAAGGCACTACTTCTAGGGCCGGCAACTAAACGTGGTTACGTCAATGCGTATTCACGCTATTGCGTTCTCAAGCGCCCGGTAAAGCGTGGCGCGATGCACACCCAACAGCCGGGCAACCTCGGCCGGCTTCTTGTCCTCGCTGATGAGCTGGCGGGCGTGTGCGATCTGCTCGGCCGACAGGGCAGGGGGGCGGCCGAACCGAACGCCCTTCGCCTTCGCAGCGGCCCGGCCGGCGCTCGTGCGCTCATGGATCAAGCTACGCTCGAACTCGGCAACGCCGGCGAAGAATGTCAGCACCATGCGCCCGGCCGGCGTCGTGGTATCGGCCCACGGCTCGGCCAGCGATCGCAAGCCGGCCTCGGCTTGGCCGATCCGCTCGGCAATATCGAGAAGATCGCGCGTCGATCGGGCGAGGCGATCGAGCCGCGTCACCGTCACCACGTTACCCGGCTGCAAATGGTCCAGCATCTTCGCCAGCTCGGGGCGGCCGCGCTGCGCGCCCGATGCCTTTTCCTCGAACACGCGCTTGCAGCCGGCCGCCTTCAACGCCGCGCGCTGCTGGTCGAGCGTCTGGCCTTCCGTGGAAACGCGGGCATATCCGATCATCATGGGGCAGGGGGCTTTCGCTGCTACGCTCACCGCCCGAATCTAGCGGGTGGAACCCGTCGCGAAAATCCCTATTCTGCGACCGTCGCGGGTTTCGGGATTTTTGCGATAGCTGAAAAGGAAAGCTCATGGCTGTAGTGCAGGACATATCCGCAGCACGTACCTTCGGCTCTAAGGTCGATTTCGGAAAAACCGCTTCCGACTACCGTACATTCCGGGCGGGCTTTCCTTCTCAATTCTTCCATTCGCTTGCTCAACGAGAATGGGTGCACGCCAATCAACGCGCAATTGATTTAGGAACAGGGACTGGAACGGTCGCACGCGGCCTAGCTCAAATGGGCGTGTCCGTGATCGGCATCGATCCTGCTCCGGCCTTGTTAACCGAAGCTGCTGCTTTGGATCGTGAGGCCGGAGTGAACGTGGAGTATCGTGTCGGTTCCGCCGAACAACTGTCGGAGGCATCCGAGAGCGTCCATCTCGTCACCGCAGGCCAATGTTGGCATTGGTTTGACAGAGCAAAAGCCGCGAGAGAGGCCGCGCGCGTGCTCACTCCCGGCGGCCGGATCATCATCGCGCATTTTGACTGGCTTCCGCTTGCCGGAAATGTGGTCGAAGCGACCGAAGAACTGATCTTAGCTCACAATCCCGAGTGGACGATGGGAGGTGGCAACGGCATGTATCCGGCGTGGCTGCGCGATCTTGCCGAGGCTTCGTTCGTCAGGCTAGAGACCTTCTCTTTTGATATAGCTGTATCTTACAGCCATGAAGCATGGCGTGGTCGAATCCGAGCGAGCGCCGGGGTCAAAGCCAGCCTTGGACTTGAAGAAATCGATCGCTTTGACACCGCCTTGGCGACCATCTTGCGCGAGCGTTATCCGACAGACCCGTTGCCCGTTCCGCACCGAGTCTGGGTAGCAACCGGCGTCAGGGGATAGCTTTCAATTTCAGGGTATGCTTTTCGCACTAATCCTGAAACCTGCACCACGTCCGCAGCGGCCCGGAATCCGGGCCGCGACGTGTCGCGAAAGTCAGTCGCACAAGTCGGACTTTCGCACACGATTTTTGCGACAGATTTTCCCCTGCAAAATCAGCACCGGCGATTTTGTCGCGAAACTTAGGAGTTCCGCGACAGGTCCAATCAGTGTTTTTCCTGCTCAGGCTATTTCGATTGCGGCCGCACTTTCCCCTTCCGATCGCGTATCAGCGCGCTCATGGCGATCAGCCCGATTGCCGCGAAGGGCACGCATGACACGAAGACCCATCGGGCAACCTTCGCTGCGTCTGTGGCCGTCTCCATGGACAGCAGGCCCGAAGCATTCGCCACGATCCCGGCATAGGCCGCGCCGAGAGCGTAGCCGAGCCTCTGTATCGTGGGGATCGCCCCGGAAACTCGCTGGACCTCGTCTGCGTCAGCAACCGCAATCGTTCGCCTGAGGATGAATGACCACGCCATCCCGAAACCGCCGCCCTCCATAGCCGCGAAAACGGCGATCAGCCAGACAGGGCCGTTGGGAACCGCATGGAGAAAGCCGAGGATGCTGAGGGTCACGACCGTCATGCCGAGGGCGATAATCAGCCGATCGAACCGCTCCGGCAATCCGCTGACCAGAACAGCCATGACCGACCAACCGATAGACGAACAGGCAACAATGTAACCGGCGGTCAGAGCGGAGACGCCATGGATCGCCGTAACCAGCAGCGGCCCAAACGCCGTGATGGCGATGGTCGCCATCGACATGGACAGGATCATGAGCAGCGCAGCGCCGGCCGGACGCCACGGGTCGAACGGGCGGCGCGGAAGAAGCCGACTGTCGCCCGCGCGCTCGTCCAGCCACAGAAATCCGATCAGGCAGACCAGACCAGCGGCAACGGAAGGGACCGTTCGCAGGATCGAGACTTCGACCCCACCAAAGGCGACCAGAACGACCGCGAGACACAACAGGGACAAACGCGTGGCAGGAAACTCGGTAGCATCGGCCGTGGATCGTGTCACGCCCCCGTCGCTTCGCAAGATGATCCAGAGGGCGAGTGCGAATGCCTGACAGGCAAAGAAGGCGAAGCCCCACCGCCAGTTGGCATATTCCACGAAGACGCCGCCGACCAATGGCCCGGCGAACGCCGAGACGCCCCAAAGGGTCGAAACGGCAGCCATCGCGCGCGCTATGTAGCGGCGCGGGAAGATCGAGCCGACCGCGACGAAGCCCATCGCCACCATACCACCGCCGCCGAGTCCTTGCAGCGCGCGTCCTGTCAGAAGCAACGGCATGGTCGGGCTGACGGCGCTGAGAATACAGCCGAACCCGAACAAAGCGGCGGCCATACTCATCGGCGCGTGCAGACCGAAGCGCATGGTCAGCAATGCGCTGGCCGCCCCCGCGACGATTGACCCGATCTCGTAGAGCGAGACGGACCAGCCCACCAAAGCGGCCCCGCCGATCTCGGCCACAATGGAGGGGAGCATGGTGGCGACGATCATGCTGTCCGCCGCGTGAAGCCAGACAGCCAGGCAAACCAGTGCGAGCGATCCCGCGTAGGGACTTCCGAGAAACTCCCTCCATGACACGAACGTCTCGGCGTCCTTCCCTGCCCCGCTGCCCGTGTCCGCCATGCCCGTCTCCTCTTGACGGATATGCTGCTACGGCCTCAACTATGGTTGAGGTCAAGGGGGTTTCGAATGACGAAGAAGGAATTGTCTGTAGGTGAGCTTTCGCGCCGCAGCGGGTTGCCCATTTCCACGCTCCATTTCTATGAACGCAGGGGGCTGATCGCATCCGAAAGGACTTCGGCCAATCATCGGGTCTATCGGCGTGAAATCCTGAGACGCGTGACGGTCATCAAAATCGCGCAGAGTGCGGGTATCCCGCTTGCCGAGATATCGGAAGCGCTCTTGCCATTGCCAAGGGACACGTCCCCCGACACACACGACTGGGAACGGATCGCCGAAAACTGGCATGGCGATCTGACGCGGAGGATCGACCTTCTCACGGCGCTTCGCGACAAGATGGCGATGTGCATTGGCTGCGGATGCCTGAGCGTGAAACGTTGCCCTCTGGTCAACGCGGACGATCATCTGGCGAAAGACGGCCCCGGTGCCCGACTGCTTTGAGAATATCGGGAACGCCTCTGAAGCTGTCGTTCGCCATACTGCGAAAAAGCTGCCGTCGCAAAATTCCCGAAACCTGCGACACCTCTACACTACTGCGCTGGCGTTGTCGGCGCTTTCACGGTGATGGTGCAACGCTGATCCGCGCCAGCCGTGCGCGCCGCTTCCCAACAGGCCGCTACCGCCTCCCGGTTCGCTTCTATGAGCTGATCGGCCGACGCCACCCGCTGCCAAGAATCCGGGCTGTCGAACGCCATGAGGCTCATACCGGCTCGCCACGGCGTTTCGCCCATGACGACGCTGGCGACACGCGGCGCGGCCGAGAACGGCAACAGGCGCGGAAGGAACAACATCACCAGCGCGCCGGCGAGCAGGCCGATAGCGAAGGCGACGACAAGCCACAAATTTTGCCGATCGCGCTCCCGCGCGCCGGCGACATGTGCGGCGAGGTTCCGGCCGGCGCGCTCGAGGTCGGCCGCCTGCCGCTCGAGCTGCTGCGCGGCGGTGCGTATCAGGGCCTCGCCGCTGCGCTCGAGGAGCGCCGCATAGTGCTGCGCGCCCTGCCGAAGAATGGGGGACTGCTCTACGTCGTGCATCCGCTCCGCAACATTGTCGAGCGCCTGCACGAGTTGGGCGAGTTGGGGCTTGTAGTCCTGCGCCGGCTCGATCTTTTCGAGCTGGTCGAAAGCCGCTTCCAGCCCGCGCCGCATGACCTTCATTTCCGCGCCGATCTGCTCGCCCTGCGTCTCGATCGTGCGCCGGAGCGCGTCGAACGCGGCGGCCGGGTCGCCGGCGTCCTCGTCCAGTGCTTCCGGCTCGATTCCGTCCCTGTCGTCGTCCAGCTCCGCCATGTTCTCCGTGCCTACCTTTCCATGCCGATGCCCCGGCTAAGCCGGTGGCCGCGTGTCATTTCGTCTTGCAGCTCGCGGGCAATGGTCTGGCCCCGGCGCAGCTCCTGCCCGATTCCAAGTTCCTGCCGGCGATTACGCAGGATGGAATCTACCTGCGGGTCACGCTCAAGGCTTTTGGTCATGCCGTTCATCTGGCTTTCGACCTTGGCGCGGGCATCGTCATGCTGCCAACCGCGAAGCTCCCGGCGCTGCCCCTGTAGCTCCTGCCAGCGTTCAACGAACCGCTCGGCCCTGACATTCGGGTCTTGCAGCGCCGCGTTTTCGCGCTTCATCCCATCGATAACCTGCGCGACACGCTCCCGGCCGGAAAGCTCGGTCATGGCGCGCGCCGTCGCCGGGTCATTTTGCAGGGTCGAGCGCATCAGGTCTTTCATGCCGTCGCGCACCTGGTCGAGCTGCTGGCCGGCATCGCGCATTTCCTGCCGCTGCATGTCGAGAACCGGCAAGCCCTCGCGCCGGTGCTGCACGACCGATTCATAAGCCCGCGAATAGCGGTCAACGGCCTGCTCAAGCGGCGACTGGCCCCGCGCCCGCTCGGCCAGCCGGTCGGGCGCCGGCGCCTGCCGCAAGCTCCCTTCCCTTTCCGGGCGCTCTGCGCGGTCCTGTGAGGGTGTAGGACGCGCATTGAGCTTGAGGCCGGCGAACATGCCGCGCCGCTGTTTCTCGGCCTGCTGCGGGCCTTGTCTGTCGATCTGTGGGCCGTCCTCGCCTGCGCGGTCCTGCTGCGGCCCCTCGGCTGCCGCGTCGCGCCCGAGTTTTAGACCCTCGAACGGATTGCGGCGCTGCTGTCGATCGCCGGCGAGATCCTCGCGCGGATCTGCGCGAAGATCCTGCGCGAGATCTGCGCCGACTTTTTGCGAGGATCTACGATCAAGCGCATGATCCCCAGCCGTCGACTCCCGCTCCGCACGTAGCCCGGCCCGCTCGGCCGGAATCTCGATCGCGCTGCGGACGCCCATTTGCTCCGCGATCCCGCGCCGCTCGGCAAAGTCGCTTGTATAGTCGAGGGTGGTTTCCTTCACGCCCGACCGGGACAGGCGGCGTTCTAGCTGGCTATGGGCCAGCTCGCCGGCGTCCTGAACCTTCCATGTGTTCCGGTGCGTCTGCGTCCCATCCGGCAAGGTGACGGGGGTGGAACCCTCATGCTGTAGGCCGATCCTCTCCCCGATCTCGGGCGCGGCCTCTTTCATGGCCCGCTCAAGATCGACGCCCCATAGGGTGCGCTGCTCGCCCTTGTCGTTTTCCAGCGTCACGAAATAGCTGCCGGACTTCTGCGGGTCATGCTCGAACGGCGCGGCCCCATGCTCGACCAGCCGGCCGGCATTGGTGAACTCGTCCTGTGCCGCGTAGAGCTGCACCCCGTCACGATGCCGGGTCATGGCGACATAGGTTAGATGCCGGTCCATCGTCCCCGACGCCAGCACATAGGAACGATCGACCGTCGCCCCCTGATTTTTGTGAATCGTCGTCGCATAGCCGTGGTCGATCGCCTGATAGTCGCCCATCGGAACGCTGACGCTATCGCCGCCTCGGCCGTCGAGCTGCGCGACGATCCGGCCGGCCTCGACATGCTCGACGGTGCCAAGCATCCCGTTTTTCACGCCAAGGTCGCGGTTGTTCTCCAAGAACACGATGCGGTCGCCCGGCGCGAACTCGCGCTTGCCGTCATTGGTCTGGAAGGTCAGCGCGCCGGCGTCCTCGCCCTGCGCCAGCTCGCCCCGGTCCTGTAGCTCGGTGCGGATCGCGTCATTGATGGCGCGCACATCGGCCCGGCGATGCGCCATCGCAACGCGGGTGCCGTCCGGCCGCTCGTCGCGATCGG
>JBBCKE010000045.1:0-149138 GCA_037190985.1 Alphaproteobacteria bacterium | reverse complement strand
CTGGCGCGCCCGGCCGTTCTCGGGCCCTAGAACTGAACTTCGGGCGGAATGATGCTGGTGTCGAAGCCGGCGTTGTCGAGAACCTTCATGAAGATCGCCTTCACCTCGCCCGACGCCTGCTTTTCCTCCGCCCAGCTCTTCAGCCAGGGGGTGAGCTTGTCGGCCTGCTTGATGACGCCGGCCGAGGATCCCATCGACTGGACCGGCGAGGGGAACACGATGTCGCCGAACGCGTCGCCGGCGTTCTTGTTGACGTTCAGGCAGCGCAGGGCGTCGGCGCCCATGATGTCGGCGCGTCCGGACTGCACCGCGAGCGTCACTTCGGCATATTCGGTCAGGGTGACGTGGGTCGCGTTGGGCGCGAAGGTCTTGAACGCGGTCTCAAGGCTGGTGCCGGTGACGGTGGCGACCCGCACCTCGGGCTTGTTCAGCCCTTCCCAGGTGCCGTCGAAAGTGAAGGACTTGCTGGTCACGCCGCAGAAGGCCAACCCGTACATCGGGCCGATCATCGACAGCGCCTTCTCGCGCTCCGGGGTGGCGCTCATGCCCGGCCAGATGTCGATCTTGTTGGACTGGATGTCGAGCACCACCGTCTTCCAGCTCGTCTCGCGGAATTCCGGCTTGATCTCCTTGCCCATCTCCGTCGAAAGGTCGGCGGCGATGGCCCGGCACAGGTCGATCTCGTAGCCTTCCCACTGACCGGTCGGACGGTCGTACCAGGACCCGACGGGGTCGTTGGGGATCGCGCCGCAAACGATGGAGCCGGAGCTCTCGATGCGGTCCCAGACGGGGTCGGCGTGTGCGACGCCGGCGCCGGCAAGGCTGATGCCGGCCGCCAGAATCATCGACGTCAAAGAGACGGAACTTTTCATTTCATTCCCCTTTTCTTGTTGTGCGTGTTGCTGCTTATGTTTTCAGGCTGCGAGAACTGTCGAAGCCGTGATGCCCGCCCGCTCGTAGATCGCCCTGATGTCCTGGCCGATCTGCTTGATCTGCGCCTCGTCGGCCATGCGGTGCGGTTTGCGGGTGACGCCGCCCGGCCGCCCGAGCGCCGCCATCGCGCTCTTGACGAAGGCGAAGTTGGCGAGGCCCGAGCGCGCGAGCAGGTGGTACATCTCGTCGATCACCCGCTGGTTGCGGGAAAGCGCGTCGGCGTCGTTGGCGCGGTACGCCTTGTAGTAGTTGACCACTTCGCGCGCGCAGACGTTGGAGATCGTCGAGACGATGCCGCTGGCGCCGCGCGACAGCAGGGCGCTGCCATAGGGCTCGAGGCCGGCGAAATGGGCGATGCGGTCGCGCGTCGCGTAGTAGAGCTCGGCGACCGCATAGAGGTCGCGCGCGCTTTCCTTGTAGGCCACGACGTTGGGAAGCTCGGCGATCTTGGCCGTCAGGGCCGGGGAGAGCGTGACGCCGACGCGGGCCGGGTTGTTGTAGACCATGACCGGAAGGCCGAGCGAGGCGACCTCCTCGAAGGCCTTGACGATCTCGCCCGGCGTCGGCAGGCAGTAGACCGGCGGCAGCACCATGCAGCCGTCATAGCCCGCCTTCCTGGCGATTCCGGTGAGCTCCAGCGTCTCGGCGTGGTTGGTGGAAGAGGTGCCGGCGATCAGCGTGCCGCGGCCGGCAACGTGGTCGATGACCGTCTCGAAGAGCTGGACGCGCTCGGCCACCGACATCGAATAATATTCGCCGGTGCTGCCGCCGACGACGAAGCCGGACGCCCCTTCCGACAGCATGAGATCGACCAGCGCCTTGAGGCGTGCCGTATCGACCGCGCCGTCCGCCGCGAAAGGTGTCGCCAGCGCCGGCAGCACCCCGCTCCAACTCACTTTAGTCATGATAATCAACGCTCTCCTGATTGCTTTTTGCCACAATTTGATATATCGTACGTTGAATATGAAATTTCTGTCAAGCGAATGTTGAGGTGGAGGGCAGCGTGAACGATCTCTGGTATGAGCAGCCTGTTCGCGGGGACACCCTGGCCGAGCAGGTCTATCGGCAACTCTCGACGGCGATCCTGTCCGGCTCCTTCGCGCCGCTGGAGAGGATCAACATCCGCCGTCTTGCCGACGAGATCGGCGTCAGCGTCACGCCGGCGCGCGAGGCCATCGTCCGGCTCGTGGCCGACGGCGTCCTTCAGGCGACGGACAGGAACGCCATCCTGGTGCCGGAGCGCAGCGAGGCGGAGGTCGGCGAGATATTCACGCTGCGCCGCCAGCTCGAGGGCGACATGGCCGAGGGCGCGGCCTCACGGTTCGAGGACGAGGACATCGAGTTCCTGAACGAGACGCAGCAGAGGTTTCTCACGGCCCTCGATGCCGCGGACTACAAGGCGGTCCTGCGCATCAACTCCGTCTTCCATTTCTTCATCTACGCGAAGTCGGAGCTGCCGCTGCATCTGAAGATAACCGAGAGCCTCTGGATGAGGATCGGGCCGACCCTTCACTACATGTATCCCATTCTCCACAAGAATCGCGTCGACCACCGCCGGCACGAGGAAATCATCGAGAGCGCCGCGCGCCGCGACCCGAAGGGCCTGCGGAACGCGATCCTCGCCGACCTTCAGTCGTCCGAGGTCGCCCTCAGCGAATACAAGGAGAAATACGGCAGCGGGCGCGTGGCGCGCCCGAGGCGTAGCCGGGGCTGAAAAAGCGTGCTTGCGAACCCGCGCCATGCAACCGACAGCCTTCCCCGCACCTGCGATGTCGCCATCGTCGGCGCGGGCATATTCGGGCTTTTCTGCGCCCTTACCCTTGCCGAGGCAGGGAAATCCGTCGTCGTCATCGACCGCCGCAAGGCGTGGTCGGAAGCCTCCGCCGTCAATGCCGGCTCGCTCGGCGTCCAGAACAAGCTGCCGGCGCTCGTGCCCTATACGCTGTGGGCGTGGGAGCTCTGGGAAGGGATGGCGAAGCGGCTGGGCGTCGACGTCGGCGTGCGCCGCGAAGGCGGCTACAAGATCGCAACGAGCGAGGCCGAGGCGGAGCGCCTGCACGAGGTCGCCCGCGAACAGCGGGCGCGCGGACTGGACGCGGTTGCGCTGGACGCCGCGGATCTGAGGCGGACCGTGCCCTGGATATCGCCCGAATGCGTGGCGGCGACGTTCTCGCCGCAGGACGGGTTCGCCAGTCCCACCCTTGTCGGTCCGGCGCTGCGGCGCGCGGTCGAGCGCGGCGGCGCGACGATCGTCGAGGACGCCGCGGTCGAGGCCATCCAGCCGGGCGATCCGGTGCGCATCTCGACGCGAAGGGGCGAATTCCGCGCGCGCCAGCTCGCCATCACGGCGGGGGCGTGGTCGGAGCGGCTGGCGGCGATGGCCGGCGTGCGCCTGCCGATCGCGCTCGACGTCAACATGGTGTCGGTCACGGAGCCGGCACGGCCGACCATCGCCAACATCGTCACCCATGCGCGCGGGATCCTGACCCTGAAGCAGGTCGCCAACGGCAGTTGCCTGATCGGCGGCGGCTGGCAGGGGATCGGCACGCTCGACGACGACCGCAAGGACATCGACTACGACCAGCTCGTCCACAATCTGCGGCTGGCACTTCGCGTCATTCCGGGGCTCGAGCGGCTGAACGTCGTGCGCAGCTGGGCCGGGTATGAGGGCGTCACGCCGGATTCTCTGCCCTATCTCGGGCCGCTGCCCGGCCACGGCAACATCTATTGCGCCGCCTGCGCGCGGGGCGGCTTCACGCTCGGCCCGCTGATGGGGCTGCTGCTCGGCGAGCTGATCCGCGACGGCCGTACGTCGAGGCCGATCGACATTTTTGATCCGGGAAGGTTCGCCCATGGCTGAAGCCTGCATGCGCCTGATCGAGGGCGTTTCGCCCCCAGGGGAAACGGTGACGTTCACCTTCGAAGGCGAGACGATGACCGGCTGGCCGGGCGAGGCCATCGCCTCGGCGATGATGCGGGCCGGGATTCCGGCGATGCGCCGCACGCGGATCGCCGATGCGCCGCGCGGCTATTTCTGCGGCATGGGCCTGTGCTGGGATTGCGCCGTCCATGTCGAGGGGCAGGGCGTGGTGCGCGCCTGCTCCCATCCGGTGGCCGAGGGCCAGGTGATCTCGTTCGCCGACGGGCGTTCGGGGACATGAGCGGGCCGGTCGCCATCATCGGCGCGGGGCCGGCGGGCCTCTCCTGCGCCATGGAGCTCGCCTCCGCCGGCCGCGAGATCGTCCTGATCGACGACAACCCGATGGCCGGGGGACAGTATTTCCGCCAGTTGCCGGCGAGCTACCGGGTCGCGCCGGGGGCGCGGCTGCTGCGGGACAAGCAGCGTTTCGACGCGCTGGCGAAGGTGCTCGCCATGCCGCAGGTCCGCTACCTTCCCGCGACGCTGGTATGGGGCGCGCCGGGCGAGAAGATCGTGGCCTATGCCGGGCCGGCCGGCAGCGGCCGTGTCGAAGCCTCGGCGATCGTCATCGCGACGGGCGCGCAGGAGCGGTCGATGCCGTTTCCGGGCTGGACGCTTCCGGGCGTCATCTCGGCCGGCGGCTGCCTCAATCTCGCCAAGGCGCACGGTCTCGTCCCGGAAGGCCGCGTCGTCGTCGCCGGCAACGGGCCGCTCGTGCTCGTCGCCGCCGCGACCATGATCGCGGCCGGAGCCGAGGTGGTGCGCGTCGTCGAGGCCCAGTCCGACCTGCGCCTCGCCTCCGCCGCCCTTTCCGGCCTCATCGCGGCGCCCGGCATCCTGCGCACCGGCATCGGCTACCGCGCCCGGATTCTCAAGGCAGCCGGCGGGTTGCGTACGGGTTGGATGGTCGCGGCCGCGCGCGGCGAGCGCAGGCTGGAGGCCGTCGGCCTCGCGCCTGTCGGCCCCGACGGGCATCCGCGACGCGACAGGCTGGAATGGATCGAGGCTTCGACGCTGGTGGTGGGCTACGGCCTTCTGCCGGGAACGCAGACCGCGCGGGTGTTCGGCTGCCGGATCGAGCATGTCGATGCCCTGAACGGGTTCGTCCCGTGGCGCGACGAGACGCTGCGCACCAGCCGCGAGGACATCTACTGCGTCGGCGACGCGGCCGGCATCGGCGGCGTCGAGGTGGCGCTGCTGGAGGGGCGTATCGCCGCCCACGCCATCCTGCGGACCCCGGCGCCGGCGCCGCTGGCCGGCCGCTATCGCCGGCTGGACCGCTACCGGCGCACGCTCAACCTCGCCTACCGCATGCCGAGACCCCTCGTCGCCGCGACCGAGGAGACGATCGTGTGCCGGTGCGAGGAGCTGACGCTGAAGAGCCTGCTGGCCGACCCCAACCGCGGCAGCGGCGACCTCAACGCGGTGAAGACGTCGAGCCGGCTCGGCATGGGGCGCTGCCAGGGGCGCAACTGCCTGCACACGGCGGCAGCCCTTCTGGGCGTCGAATCCGAAGACATCGCCGCCCAGCCGCGCACCCGCCCGCCGCTGAAGCCGATTCCGCTCGGCCTTCTGGCCGCCGACCGCGATGCCGGCCCGACGACCGAGCACGACGAAATCATCCTCTCGGACCACATCCTCCCTTCGGAACACAAGGAAACGACATGACGATCCAACCAAGCCTCGAAGGCATCTCGCTCGACCCCTACGTCAACGGCGCGCGCCGCAAGACGGCCGGCGACGTCCATCCGACCTACGATCCGGCGACCGGCGAAGTCCTGTGCGAGGTGCCGGTCAGCGACGCCGCCATCATCGACGAGGCGGTGGAGGCCTCGCGCGCGGCGCTCAAAGGCGAATGGGCGAACGTGACCCCGGCCGAGCGGAGCCGCATGCTGCTGCGCGTCGCCCAGGCCATCCGCGCCGACGCGAAGCGCCTGGCGACCGTCGAATGCGTCGACAGCGGCAAGCCGCTGCGCGAGGCTACCGGCGACATCGAGACGTCCGCACGCTATTTCGAATACTACGCCGGCATCGCCGACAAGCTGCAGGGCGACACGATCCCGCTGGGCAAGGATTTCCTCTCCTTCACGCTGCACGAGCCGATCGGCGCGACGGCCCATATCATTCCGTGGAACTTCCCGCTGGTGACGACGGCGCGCGGCCTCGCTCCCGCGCTCGCCGCCGGGGCCACCGCCGTCGTCAAGCCGGCGGAGCAGACCCCGCTGACCGCGCTCATGCTGCCCGAATACCTCGAGAAGGCGGGCATCCCCGCCGGTGTCGTCAACGTCGTGTGCGGCCCCGGCAAGACGACCGGAGCACCGCTGGTCCAGCATCCGGGCATCGCGCATGTGACGTTCACCGGCTCCGTCGCCACCGGCAAGGCGGTGATGATGGCGGCGGCCTCGCACGTCGCCTCGACCACGATGGAGCTCGGCGGCAAGTCGCCGGTCGTGGTCCTGGCCGACGCCGATCCCGACGCAGCGCTGGAAGGCGTGCTGAAGGCGATCTTCACCAATGCCGGCCAGGTCTGCTCGGCCGGCTCGCGCCTGATCGTCGAGCGCGCCATCGCCGAGCCGTTCCTTGCCCGGCTCGTCGAGCGGATCGGCGCCTTCGGCTTCGGCCGCGGTCTCGACAATCCCGACATCGGCCCGGTCGTCTCCAAGGCGCAGCTTCTCAAGATCGAGGGCATCGTCAACGAGTCCGTCGCCGCGGGGGCCGAGTTGCTGACCGGCGGCAGAATCCGCAGGCCGGACGGGCTGAACGGCTGGTTCTTCGAGCCGACGGTGCTGATCGCGCACGATCCGTCGACGACATGCGCGCAGGAGGAGATCTTCGGCCCGGTGCTGACGGTGCAGGTCGCCGACGATTTCGAGCATGCCTGCGCGCTGGCCGAGGGCACCCCGTTCGGCCTCGTCGCCGGCATCTACACGCGGGACGTCTCGAAGGCGCTCCGCTTCAGCCGCTTCGTCTCGTGCGGCCAGGTGTTCATCAACCAGTATTTCGCCGGCGGCGTCGAGACGCCGTTCGGCGGCACCAAGAACAGCGGCTTCGGCCGCGAGAAGGGCCTCGAGGGGCTCAAGGCATACTACGCCGTCAAGACCGTGACGGCGCGCATCTAGCCGCAACCGCCGAACGCGCGGCGGATCGGCGCGTCATGCCGATCCGCCGCGGCTCGGCCAGCCGGGGTGTTACTGCGATGGAAGTGAAATGGTTGGAGGATTTCGTCAGCCTCGCCCAGACCGGGAATTTCTCGCGCTCGGCCGTTGAGCGCAACGTGACGCAATCGGCGTTCAGCCGGCGCATCCAGGCGCTGGAAAACTGGCTCGGCGTCTCGGTCGTCGACCGCAGCACCTATCCGACGACGCTGACGGGGGCGGGCAGGGAGTTCCGCGAGACGGCCGAGGAAGTGCTGCGCATGCTTCACGGCAGCAGGGCGAACCTGCAGGCCTTCGCCAAGCCCAACCGCCAGACCGTCGCCGTCGCCGCACTCCACACCCTCGCCCTCACATTCTTTCCGAAATGGTTCCGCGACATCGAAACCGATGTGGGCGCGATCAACAGCCGGCTGCTGCCCAACAATTTCCACAACTGCATCCAGGCGCTGGTCGAGGGCGGATACGATTTCCTGCTGACCTTCTATCATCCGAGCGTGCCGATCCTCCTGGACAGCGCGCAGTTCCTTCACAGGGTGATCGGCGAGGACAGGCTGGTCGCGGTCCATGCGGCCGGCCTTCCCCATGACGGCGAGACGCTGCCGCTGCTCAGCTACGCGCAGGGCTCGTTCCTCGGCAAGGTCACGGCCTTCGCGCAGGCGCGGGCCAACCATTCGCCGGCGGACGTCGTCCACACCAACGAGAACGCCATGGCCGAGGCCCTGAAGTTCATGGCGCTGGAGGGGCACGGGCTGGCGTGGCTGCCCCGCAGCCTCGTAAGGCGCGAGCTGGCGGAAGGGCGCCTGACGATCGTCGGCGAGGAAACGCCGCTGGAGGTCCGGCTCTATCGCAATGCCGGCCACCAGCGCGGAATCGTCGCGGCGGTATGGGACGCGGCCGAGCGGCACGCGGCACGGCAAACTATGCGTGATGGGAATGAACCAGACCGACAAAGCATTGGACGCCGGGTCTGCCTCAGCAGACCATAACCAGCCAATTTGGATACGAATCCGGTCAAAAAAGGGGAAATGATGCTTTACACAAGATTGTCGCGTCGTGCGTTCGCCGCGTGCCTCCTCGCATCCACGCTGGCCGTCGGCGCCCATGCCGAGGAGCCGATCAAGATCGGCTGGCTCTCCTCGCTCACCGGGCCGCTCTCGGCCGCGGCCATCGCCGAGAACCAGGGCGTCCAGTTCGCCGTCGACGAGATCAACAAGGCGGGCGGCATCAACGGCCGCAAGCTCGAGCTCTTGACCCGCGATACGGCCAGCGAGCCGACCAAGGCGGTCAACCTCGCCCAGCAGCTCGCCCATTCCGACAAGGTCGATTTCGTCATCGGGCCGGTCAATTCCGGCGAGTCGCTCGCCACCGTGCCGATCCTCGCCAAGGCGGGCATCCCCAACATCGTCATCGGCAGCATCGACGAGCTGATCGACGAGGAGAAGTACCCGCTCGCCTTCCGCGCGATCAACACCAACACGCAATTGATCCTCGCCGCCAACGACTACGCGGTGAACGTGCTGAAGAAGCAGAACGTCGCCCTGATCGGCGACACGTCGGCCTATGGCGCGTCGAGCACCGGCATCGCCGCCAAGCTGCTCGAGGAAGCCGGGATCAAGCCCGTCTACACGGTGCTGATCGAGCCCAACAAGACCGACCTCACGGACGAGATGAACAAGGCGAGGGAAGCGGGCGCGGATGTCGTCATGCCGTGGACCGGCGCGACCGGCATGATGGCCCGGCTTCTGAACGCGCGCGGCAACATGGGCTGGGACGTTCCGGTCGTCGGCCATTCCTCGATCATGGCCCTGCCGATCCAGGCCCTCCTCAACAAGCCCGAATACTGGGACAACGTCTACGCCACCGGCTATCAGTCGACGACCTATGTCGACGGCAAGCTGCCGGAACGCACCCAGACCCTGCTCGACGCGATCAAGCCGGCGCTGGGCGGCGAGATCGACTTCACCTTCTGGTGGATCGCGGTCGGCTACGACACGGTCAAGATCATCGAGCACGCGGTTCGCGCCAATGACGGCTCGACCGACCCGCAGAAGTTCAAGGAAACGCTCGAGAAGACGACGGACTTCCCCGGCGTGTTCGGCAGCTACACCTGGACGCCGGACAACCACAACGGCTTCCCGGACAGGAACATCGTGATGAACATCGCCAGCTCCTTCAAGGAAGGCAGCTACGACCAGGCGCCGCAATAGCCGCCCTTCGACGTCGATCCGGCCGGGATGCCCTCCCGGCCGGCCTTTCTTGTTCGGGAACATCCTATGCTGACTGTCGTCGTCTCCGGCCTGGCGATCGGGGCTGTCTATGCCGCGATCGCGCTCTCCTTCAACGTCATGTATTCCACCTCGCGGGTGCTGAGCCTGACGACCGGCCAGCTCGGCATGCTGGGCAGCGTCTTCGGCGCGTATCTGATCGGGAGCCTCGGCTTCCATCCGGTCCTCGGCCTGGCGGGCGCGGTCGTGGGCGGGGCATTGTTCGGCTGGCTGACCGAGTTGATCGGCGTGCGCCGCGTCATCGCGCGGTCCGACGAGCATCTGTGGATCCTGTCCACCCTGGCGCTCGGCACCATCGTGCAGCAGGCGGTCGGCCTGTGGTGGGGCACGGAGCCGCGCCCCTTTCCCCGGCTCATCCCGCAGGATTTCACCGCCGGCCTCGCCGACCAGAAATACTGGCTGCCGGTGGTCGTCGCCATCACGGTCGCGATCGGCCTCGACCTGTTCTACCGCCGCACGCTGTGGGGCAAGCTGTTCCAGGCGACGTCCGAGGACGCTTTCGCCGCCCGCGCGAGGGGCATTCCGACCGATCGCGTGCGCTCGATGTCCTACATTCTGGCCGGCGCCATCGGCGGGCTCGCCGGGTTCGCGGCCGGCCAGCTCACCTTCGCCTTCTTCGCCCTCGGCATGACGCTGACGCTGAACGGGTTCATCGCGCTGGCGGTGGGTGGCCTCGGAAGCAACATCGGCGCGATGGTCGGCGGCGCCGCGCTCGGCCTGCTCTCCGCCTTCGCCGCCTATTATTTCGGCGGCGAATACCAGCACACCATAGCGATAGGATTGCTCTTGATCATCTTGCTCATCCGCCCCGAGGGCCTGTTCGGCGCCAAGCAGGTGCGGCCGGTATGACGTCCGATCGTGTGAAGATCATGCTCGCGGCAGCGGGCGGCGCCGCGCTGATCGCCCTGCCGTTCTGGGTCCGGGACCAGTACCAGCTTCATCTGGCGACCCTGATCGGCGCCTACTGGGTGCTGATCGCCGGGCTCAATCTCGTCGTCGGCTATGCCGGGCAGTTGTCGATCGGCCATGTCGGGCTGCTGGCGGTCGGGGCGTACTGCTTCGCGATCCTCGCCGGGACCTACGAGTTCGAGCCGTTCCTGACGCTGCTCATCTGCGGCGGGGTCGGCGGGCTGGCGGGGCTTCTGCTCGGCCTGCCGTCGCTGAGGCTGCCGGGGTTCTATTTCGCGATGGCGACGATGGCCTTCGCCCTGATCGTCACCGAGATCTCGCTGGCGCAGGGCTGGCTGACGGGCGGCGGCACGGGCCTTTCCGTCCCCGGCTTCCCGTCGCCCTTCGCCTCGCCGTCCGGCTATTACTGGCTCGTCCTCGCCTTCGCCGCGCTGGCTACCTGGCTGACGTGGAACGTGAGCCGGCTGATGTGGGGCCGGGCGCTGATCGCGATCCGCGACAGCGAGGTCGCCGCGACGTCCGTGGGCATCGTCGCCTTCCGGCTGAAGCTGGCGGTCTTCGTCTTCTCCGGCGTCACGGCCGGCATCGGCGGCGCGCTGTTCGGGTCGCTGCAAAGCTACATCACGCCCGAGACCTTCGTCTTCGACATCGGCCTGTTCTTCTTCGTCTGCATCATCATCGGCGGGCGCGGGACGATCTTCGGGCCGTTCGTCGGCACGATCATCCTCACGGCGCTGCCGGAGCTCGTCGCGCCGCTGGCCAAGCTCGGCACCTTCTTCTACGGCATCATGCTGCTTATCGTGGTGCTGCTCGTGCCCGAAGGGTTCGGACGCGTCTTCACCGCGATCGGCAACCGCTTCCGCGAGCCGCCGCGCAGCCACGAGGTGGCGCCGGACCTTGCACGCCTGCGCGCCGCCATCGACCGGGAGAACGCGGCATGAGCGCCCTTCTCGCGCAATCCGTCACCAAGCGGTTCGGCGGCAATGTCGCCGTGGACGACGTGTCGCTGGAGCTCAGGCCCGGCGAAGTCCATGGCCTCATCGGGCCGAACGGCAGCGGCAAGACGACTCTGCTCAACCTCCTGTCCGGCTACTACAGGGCCGACAAGGGCGACATCCTGCTCGCCGGGGAATCGCTGGCGCGCCAGCCGGTCCAGCGACGGCCGAACCTCGGCATCGCCCGCACCTTCCAGAAGCCGCGGCTGATGCCGACGTTGACGGTGCTGGACAATGCGATGCTGGGCGCGTGGCGGGACGTCGGGTCCAACTTCGTCTCCACGGCGCTGTCGCTGCCGCGCTCGCTGCGCGAGGAGCGCTCGATCCGCGAGAAGGCCGAGGAACTGGTGCGTGGCGTCGGCCTCGGCCATGCGATCGGGCGCGATGCGGGCCTCCTCGAACATGCCGAGCAGCGCTTCCTCGAGATCGCCCGCGCGCTGATGCTGCGGCCGCGCTTCCTCTTGCTGGACGAGCCGGCGGGCGGGCTGACCGGGGCCGAGATCGAGCATCTCGGCGGCATCATCCGCACGGTGCGCGATGCCGGTATCGGCGTCCTGCTGGTTGAGCATCACACGGATTTCGTGTTCCGGATATGCTCGCGCGTGACCACGCTCGACCGGGGCCGCCTCATCAAGCACGGCACGCCCGACGAGGTCCGCACGGACGCCGAGGTCGTCCGCGTCTATCTGGGAGTATGATCCTTGACGTCCACCCGCAATGGTTCGCCGCTTCTGACCGTCACGGATCTGCATGTGGCCTACGGCAAGGCGCATGTCGTGCATGGCGTGAGCTTCGCCGTGCATCCCGGCGAGTTCGTCGTCATGCTCGGGCGCAACGGCGCCGGCAAGAGCACCATCCTGCACGCCATCTCCGGCCTGGTGCCGAAGAAGGCCGGCTCCGTCGCCTTCGGCGGCCAGGACATCACCCGCGCCAATCCGGGCCAGATCGTGCGCTCGGGCCTCGTCCAGGTTCTGGAGGGGCATCGGGTGTTCGCCAACCTCTCTGTCGAGGACAACGTGCTTCTCGGCGCCTATGCGCGCCATGCGCCGGACCGCAAGGAAAGCCTCGAGCGGGTCTATGCGGACTTCCCCGAGATCGCCGAGAAGCGCCACCAGCAGGCGTCACGGCTGTCGGGCGGGCAGCAGCAGATCCTCGCGGTGGCGCAGGGGATCATGGCCGACCCGCTGCTTCTCATCCTCGACGAGCCGTCGGGCGGGCTGGCGCCTATCGTCGTCGACCGCATCCTCGATGTCGCCGGCAATCTCGCCGCGCGCGGCCTTGCCATCCTGCTCGTCGAGCAGCTGGTGGAAAAGGCGCTGAAGCACGCGCATTACGGCTATCTTCTGGAAACCGGGCAGATCGGCGGCGAGGGGCCGGCCGCGGAACTGGGCGAGAGCGACCTCCTGCGCCGCATCTATCTCGGCCATAGCGCCTGACGGGCGGGCAGGTATAGACAATCCCCATCGAAGGTAAACGACGATGCAGTCCAGTCCGAACATCACCGAGGTCGCAAGCGGCCTGCGCTTCCCGGAAGGTCCGGTGGCGATGCCGGACGGCTCCGTGGTGCTCGTCGAGATCGCCGGAGGAACCCTGACCCGGGTCGCGGCCGACGGGACCGTCTCGCGCGTCGCCCATCTCGGGGGAGGGCCGAACGGGGCCGCCGTCGGACCCGACGGCCGGATATATGTCTGCAACAATGGCGGCCTGCGCTGGACCGCGGACGACGACCCCAACGGCCTGCGCGGGCTGGGGATCGCGGACGACTATTCCGGCGGGCGGATCGAAGCGGTCGACCTCGCGACCGGGGCCGTCGAGGTCCTCTACACCGAATGCGACGGCCGCCGCCTTTGCGGGCCGAACGACCTCGTCTTCGACGGGCTCGGCGGCTTCTATTTCACCGATCTCGGCAAGGTGCGGGCGCGCGATCAGGATCGCGGCGCGGTCTATTACGCGCTGGCCGACGGCAGCATGATCCGCGAGGTGATCTTCCCGATCCTCACGCCCAACGGGTGCGGCCTGTCCGCCGACGACCGGATCCTCTACGTGTCCGAAACCGAGACCGCGCGGGTATGGGCATTCGAGCTTGCCGGTCCGGGTGAAATCCGGCCGGAGCCTTTCCCGTCCCCGCATGGCGGGCGCCTCGTCGCCGGCCTTCCGGGCTACAGCCGCTTCGACTCGCTGGCGCTGGACCGCGACGGAAACATCTGCATCGCCACGCTGGTCGACGGTTCCGTCACGGTCGTGTCGCCCGACGGAAGCGCGGTGCGGCGGGTCGCGATGCCGGAACGCTGGGTGACGAACATCTGCTTCGGCGGCCCCGATCTGTGCACGACCTATGTAACGCTCGGCTCCAGCGGCCGGCTGGTTTCCCTGCCTTGGGACCGACCGGGCCTTCCGCTTCACCACCTGAACCGATGATGGCGCGACGCGCCGGCAGCGGCTCGTTCCTCTAGGGCAATGTCGCCGTCGCGGTGGAAATATCGACGGAGACGGTGATCCGGCCTTCGTTGACGATCCATTTGCGCACCATCGGCGCGCGCTGGCCGGCCAGAACGAAGGGGTCCCTGCCGGCGATCGCCTCGGCTTCCTCGAGCGAGGCGGCCCGGACGATGGTGAGCCCTTCGCCCGCCATCTCGTCGCCCGGCCCGCTGAGCGGGCCGGAGGCGAAGAGCACGCCCGATCTCTCGAGCTCGATCATGTAGACCAGATGCGCATGCAGATGAGGCCGCATCTCGGCCATCGGCACCAGTGGCCGGTTGAGGATGGCGTAGAGCTCGCGCTTCATCATCGGCTGCATCAGCGCGGCGATGGCGGCCGTCTCGTCGTTGTCAGCCGTCATGCCGGTCCTGCGCGGTGATGTAGCTGAGAACCTGCTTGGTGGTCTCGCGATAGTGGTTGTCGAGCGCCTTGACCGCCCGGTCGGCGTCGCGGGCGAGCACCGCCTCGATGATGTCGCGATGCTCGTCGCTGGGGTCGCGCGATTGCAGAGAGGCGCCGGCCTTCGTCGCGCGGACGAGGCGAAAGCGCTCCGCCTGATCGAAAAGCAGGCTGGCGAGGTTCATCTGCCACCGCGAGCCGCATGCGGACAGGAGCTCCATGTGGAAGGCGCGGTGATGCGTCGCCCATTTCGACGAGACCTCGTCCTCCGGCGAGCGGGGGATCGGCGTGCGACTGATCGCGTGATACGCGGCGACCACGCGGGTCTCCCAGGCGATGTCGCCCTGCTCGATCGACTTGCGCAGCGCCACGCTCTCGATGATGAGGCGGGTTTCCATGACGTCCGTGACGTCGCCAGCGCTGATCGGGGCGACGCGGAAGCCCCGCTGCCCGACCGAGGTGACAAGCCGCTCCGCGGCAAGGCGCGTCAACGCCTCCCTGAGCGGGCTGACGCCGATATCGTAGGTCGAGCGCAGCTCGTCCGAGCGAAGCGGAGCGTCAGGCGCAAGCACCCCCCACAGGATGTCGGAGCGGATCCGGCGATAGACGCGTTCGGTCAGCGTGCGCGGTTCGTCGCCATCGGTCGCGAACGGCTGCGCATCTGGGCTTTCGGATGTGATCGATCTTTTCATGATTTCGTTATTGACACGTATGACGGTCAGGTTCTACCATTTTTGGAAATTACAGCAAACTTTCCAAAAAGAAAAGTTTGGCCGGCCGTCTTCTCGCTCCCAGCCTCCTCTGGTTCTCGAAAGCCCGGCTTTAGCTTCGGCAGCGACCCGAGCCACGGGCGGGCTAGTCATTCGAGGTTACATTAAATTCCGGCAGTCGCATAAAGGAGATACGCAATGTCATTCACCAAGACCACAATCGAGCCGACTTGGGAGGCAAAGTACGCGTACTCGCCGGCGGTGGTTACTCAGGGTGGAAAGACAATCTGGCTTGCCGGACATGTCGGCTTCGTCGACGACACCGGTGCATCGCTTGCCGGAAACTTCGAGCGTCAGACTCGACAGGCCTTCAGGAACATCGAGACCACCCTTTCTAAAGCCGGCGGCACGCTGAAGGATGTCGTATGGATGACTGTCGCCATCTCGGACGATCGATACTCCGGACCGTTCTGTGATATCCGCAAGGAAATCTACGGTAAGGATTTCCCCGCAAGCACGCTCCTGACCACAACCTCCTTCGCCCATCCGGATATCATGGTCGAGATCACCGCCATAGCCGTGGTTGCGGCCTGACGCCTCCCTTCGCGAAAGCTCAACGCATTGCGACCCGGTGACATCGTCACCGCCCATCTGGCGCTTCGCGGAGATTACCTAGAGTGCTGCGAAGACGGTTACCCATAGCGCATCCGTGCCGGATGATCTGAGTGAGGAATCCGAGAAAAAGGAGAACGACTGTGACAAGTGTGGGAGTGATCGGCCTGGGCCAGATGGGTCTTCCGATGGCGCGGAACCTGATGAAGGCCGGCTTTCCGGTCGTCGGCTATCGCCGCGGTGACGCCTCGGATTTCGCGGCGGCCGGCGGCAGGGTCGCGGGCTCCGTCCGCGAGGTGGCCGAAGGCTGCGAGATCATCCTGTGCTGCCTGCCTTCCGCCGCCGCGCTCGAGGAGGTGGTCGATGGTCCGCGAGGGCTCGCGGCAGGCGATTGTTCCGGCCGGATACTGGTCGAGCTGTCGACGCTCGACACCGGGGTCAAGCGGCGGATGGCCGGGCGGCTGGCCGAGCGCGGCGGCGAGATGCTGGACTGCGCGATCAGCGGCATCCCGCGGATGATGGAGGAGCGGGCGGGCGTCGTCTTCGTCAGCGGCGCGGGGTCCGTCGTGGAGCGCGTGCAGCCGCAGCTCGACGCGATCTCGGCCAAGGTCTTCCATATGGGCCCGTTCGGGGCGGCGCTGAACGCCAAGCTCTGCGCCAACATGCTGGTTGCCATCAACATCGCCGCCACCGCGGAGACCCTGACCTTCGGCCGGAAGCTCGGGATCGACCCGATGCGGCTTTACGAGGCGCTCAAGGACGGTGCGGGCGGCTCGCTCCAGTTCACCGCGCGCGGCGGGCGGATGGCGGCGCACGACTGGGACAAGGTCATGGGCTCGACCGCGACGCTGGCCAAGGACATCGGCCTGATAGAGGCACGCGGCGCCGAGACCGGGTGCCCGATCCCCGTCCTCTCGGCGGCGGCGGAACTCTACGGGCTGGCGATGGCGGAAGGCCATGGCGACCGGGACGTGGCGGCCGTCTACGCCTCGGCGATCCGGCGCGCCGGCCTCGATGACGGTATCAAGTAACTGGAGAAGCATTCGAGATGCGTGACTACAAGCTCGCCACCGGCGTGGTCGACGGAACCGAACAACCATTGCTGCTTCTCGACGGGGCGGTCTACACGCTCGGCGAGGTCCTCGGCGCGCGCGCGCGCGCCTCGCTGCTCGACGTCTTTCGCGACTGGGCGCGGTTCGACGGCCTGATCGCGCAGGCGACGCCGGCGGGGCCGGGGCGCGACCCGTCGACGGTGGAGTATCGCACGCCGATCGCAGTGCCGCCCAAGGTGATCTGCGTCGGCACCAACTACCGCGACCATCTGGCCGAGATGAAGGTGGCCACGCTGCCGACGTTCCCCTATTCGTTCATGCGGCCCTATACGTCGCTCGCCGCCCATGGCGAGGCGATCCGCTTGCCCCTGCTTCCCAAGATGGTCGACTGGGAGGCCGAGCTCGGCATCGTGATCGGCAAGTCGGTCGGGCCGGGCAGCGGCGTCGACCCCGCCGACGCGATCGCGGGCTATACGGTCATCAACGACGTTTCCGCCCGCGACTGGATCCAGAGCCGGCCGCATGTCGGCATCGACTGGGTGATGCAGAAGGCCTGGGACAGGTTCCAGCCGACCGGCCCGTGGATCACGCCCGCGCGGTGCGTCGCCGACCCGCAGAACCTCGCCATCGAGCTCCGGGTGAACGACGTCACCAAGCAGAAGTCCAACACCTCGTCGATGATCTTCGGGGCCATCGACATCGTGCGGCACCTGTCCTCGATCATGACGCTGGAGCCGGGCGACCTGATCGCCACCGGAACCCCGGCCGGGGTCGGGTTCGGCCGGACCCCGCCCGAGAGCATCCGCCCCGGCGACCGCATCACGGTCACGATCGAGGGGCTGGGCCAGCTCGAGAACACCTTCGTCTAATCCTGTCCGGGACAGCAAGTGAGGAATGCACATGATCAAAGTCAGCCGTATCGCCCACGCGGCGTTCGAGACGCCTGATCTCAGCGCGCAGGTCGACCATTATACGCGCGTGATGGGGCTCGCTCTCGTCGATCGCGACAGCGAGGCCGCCTATCTCTCGGCCGGGGCCGATCACCATACCGTGGTGCTGCGCGCCGGCGGCGTCGCGGCCTGTCATGCACTCGGCTTCCAGCTGCCGGCCGGCACCGACCTCGGCGAGTACCAGCGGCAGATCGAGGCGCATGGCATCAAGACCAGGCGTCTGTCGGACAGCCAGCCCGCCATCGCCGACCTTCTCGCGTTCGAGGACAGCAAGGGCACCCGCGTCGAGGTCTTCGCCAGGGCCGAGCTCGCGGGTGTGCCTGTAGGGAGGCAGCCGGGGATCGCCCCCAACAAGCTCGGCCATGTCGCGTTCAACGTCGTGGACGTGAACGAAGCGGTCAAGTTCTACTGCGACGTCCTCGGCTTCAAGGTCAGCGACTGGATGGGCGACTTCTTCGCCTTCCTGCGCTGCGGGGCGGACCACCACTCGATCAACCTCGTGTCCGGCAAGGCGAACAAGATGCACCACATCGCCTTCGAGCTGCGCGACTGGACCCACATCCGCGACGCGTGCGACCACCTCGCCCACGACCGCATCGCGCTGGTCTGGGGCCCGGTGCGCCACGGCATCGGCCACAACATCTCGACCTACCATCGCAACGCCGACGGCCAGATCATCGAGCTGTTCTGCGAGCTCGACCGCGTCAACGAAAGCCTCGACATCTACGAGCCGCGCCTCACCCACCAGACGTTCCCGCAAAGCGGGCAGACATGGGAAGACGTGCTGCTCGCGGCCAACATGTGGGGATCGCCGCCGCCGGAGGGCTTCCTGGACTGAGTCGAGGCTTCCCGGAGCGCGGGCGCGGCGGCGTATCCTCCCGCGCCTCGGTTCCCGCCCGCGTCTTCCTGCCCCGGGCCGGCGCTGCCGCCCGGGGCAGGAGCAAAAGAGATTTCACAGGAGTGTCCCGTCCATGGTCACGGCAAGTTCCGCAACAGGCGCACCGCCGCTCGAGGTCATCGTATTTCCCGGCGGGTTCAACTGGCCGCTGTTCGTCGCGGAGGCGAAGGGCTTCTTCGCGCAGGAAGGGGTCGGCGTGAACCTCACTCCGACGCCGGATTCCCAGTACCAGATGGTCAGCTTCATCGACGGGAAGTTCGATATCGCCATGACGGCGATCGACAACGTGATCGCCTATGCCGAGGGGCAGGGCGCCGCCCCCACCGAAAAGGAACCCGACATCGTCGCGGTCATGGGCGTGGACAACGGCTTCCTGCGCCTCGTCTCGGTTCCCGAGGTGGCGACCGTCGCGGAGCTGAAGGGCAGGCAGGTGGGCGTCGACGCGCTGACCACCGGCTATGCCTTCGTGCTGCGGGAAATGCTCGAGCGCGGCGGGCTCGATCCGGCACAGTTCGAGTATGTGCGGGCCGGGGGCGTCCTGAAGCGGTTCGAAGCCCTGATGAAAAAGGAATTCGCCGCGACCCTGCTGGTCTCGCCGTTCGAGGCGGCGGCCGCGCGCGAGGGTTTCCATGTTCTCGGCAATGCCGCCGATGCGCTTGGCGCCTATCAGGGTGTCGTCGGCGCGGTGCGGCGCGACTGGATCGCCGGGAACGAGGCGCGCCTGATCGGCTACATCAGGGCCTGTCGGTCGGCGTTGGCGTGGCTCTACGATCCGGCCAACAAGGAGGAGGCCATCGCCATCCTGCAGGCGGCGCTGCCGAACATGGCGTCGGCCGTCGCCACGGCGTCCCATGCCATCCTGCTCGATCCGCGGCTCGGCTTCTTCCGCACGCCGCGGATCGACGAGGCGGGCGTGGCGAAGGTGCTGGAGCTGCGGGTGAAATATGCCGAGCCGGCCAAGTCGCTTTCGGACCCGACGAAATACTACGACACGCGCTTCGTGGAGGCGGCCCTGAAACAGTGATCGGTGCTTCCGGATACGTCGAGCTAGCACGGAGAAATTTCCAAAATCTATTGACTTTGGAAAATTTAACGCCAATCATGCCGCAAGCTCGATCCGTCTCCCTTTCCATATCACGGGGAACGGAAGCAGGCGCCCCAGGCCCAAACATCAATAAATACCTACCAAGAGAGGGAGCTCGGCTCATGCGAATGATTGCACGCTACATTTCCCGCCTGTCTGCCGTTTCTGTCGTCGGCCTCGTCGCTGCGACGGCGTCGGGTTTCGCTCAGGAAACGATCAAGATCGGCGTTCTTCTGGACCAGACCGGACGAACCTCCTTCTACTCCCTTCCCGTCAACGAGGGGACGGAGATGGCGGTCGAGGCGCTGAACGCCGCCGGCGGCATTCTCGGCAAGAAGGTCGAGCTGCTTCTGGAAGACGACAACGGCCGGCCCGACCTCTCCGCGACCAAGGCGCGCAAGCTGGTCGAGGAGGGCGTGGTCGCCATCGTCTCGAACTCGAATTCGGGCGCGACGCGCCAGGCCATCGGCATCACCGCCGAGACGCTGACGCCGCAGCTCGCCTCGGCCAACGCCTCCGAGACGCTGACCACCATCGACAATTCCTGCTTCTTCCAGCTGGGGCCGGTCGAGTCGATCCAGATCAGCACCATGCTGGAATACGCCAAGACGCAGGGCTTCAAGAAGGTCGCCCTCGTCGGCGACAGCTCCGGCCTGTCGGTCTCCGTCGTCGACGAGTTCCGCAAGTACCTGAACGAGGCGGGATTCGAGATCATCGAGGAGCAGCTCATTCCGGCCGGCGCACAGAACGCCATCGCCCAGATGCAGCGGGTTCGCGCCGCCAACCCCGAGGCGATCTTCCAGGTGGCGCAGATGGGGCCGCAGGCGGTCCAGTTCTTCCAGGCCTATCACCAGCTCGGCCTGACCGCGCCGATCCTCGGCACCTTCAACCTCTCCACCCCGTCCTATCTGACGACGGCCAAGGACCTGATGGACGGCACCGTCTTCACCGATGCCTTCGATCCCGGCAAGGAAGAAGCGGCCAGCTTCGCGGAAGCCTACGAGGCGCGGTTCGGCCAGGCACCGTCGTCGCTGCAGGGCTACGGCTACGACAGCGTCATGCTGATCGCCGACGCCATCACGCGCGCCAACTCGACAGACCGCGCCGAGATCTGCAAGGCGATCTCCGAGACCCAGGGCCTTGCGCGGGTCATGGGCGCGAAGGGCACCGGCTTCGACTTCTCCCACGGCGACCGCCGCGGCTTCCATCGCGACGGCGTGGTCGTGCGGAAGATCGAGAACAACGCCTACACCCCGGCCATCTTCAGCGGCACGGATCGTTGATTCAGCATAGGGGCACCCGACGTGGCCGATTTCTATGAACTTCTCGTAAGCGGCGTCGCATCCGGGTGCCTCTATGCCTTGATGGCGCTGTCATTCCTTCTGGTGATGCGCCCGACCGGCATCGTCAACTTCGCGGTCGGGCAATATGCGATGCTCGGCGGCTTCGCCGCCGTCGCCATCACCACGACCATCCTGCTTCCGTGGCCCGACCTGCCGTTCGTGCCCGGCCTGATCGCCGTGCTGGCGATCATGGCGCTGCTGGGCGCGGCCATCGAATGGGTGGCGATCCGGCCGCTGGTGCTGCGCGGGGCCTCCCATCTGGCGCTCATGCTCAGCCTTCTGGGCGTGCTGCTGGTGCTGATGGAGGTCGGCGCGCGCTTCGGCGGCACCGAGGCGCTGCCGACGGAGCCGCCCTTCGGCTTCCGCCGGGTCGAGTTCGGGCCGTTCGCCGGGACGCCGCAGAGCTTCTTCACCATCGCGCTGACGCTGGTGGTCTTCGCGGCGGTCTGGTTCTTCTTCGAGCGCACGCTGTGGGGCCGAGCCTTCGAGGCCGTCGCCATCGACCGGCAGGCGGCGCAGCTGATGGGGGTCGACCTGCGGATCGTCACCGTCGCCGCCTTCGCCTCGTCGGCCGTCGTCGCCGGCCTCGTCGGCGTGCTCATCAGCGGCAGCACCGGAGCCTTCTACCAGATCGGCATGCCGCTCACGGTGCAGGGCTTCACGGCGCTGGTGATCGGCGGGGTCGGCCGGGTGGACGGCGCGCTGATCGGCGGCATCCTTCTCGGGCTGATCGA
Organism: Alphaproteobacteria bacterium; assembly: GCA_037190985.1. Classification (GTDB taxonomy): domain Bacteria; phylum Pseudomonadota; class Alphaproteobacteria; order Rhizobiales; family Rhizobiaceae; genus Aerobium. The sequence continues at coordinate 127,681 of JBBCKE010000045.1, read as the reverse complement.
GGCTTTCGTGATGCGCTACCTGCCGGTTCCCTCGGCGCTTGCGCTGGCTGTGCCGCTGGTCCTGCTGCTGGCCTTCCTCGTCGCGCGTCCCACCGGGCTGCTCGCCAACAAGGGAGGGCACCATTGATGCAGTCGCGCCTGCTTTTCCTTGCCCTGGTCGTCGCGCTCTGCGTGGTCGGCTTCTATCTCAACTCCTATCAGGCCGACATCTACCGCAAGCTCCTGCTGTGGATCGCGCTGGGGATCGGGTTCAACTTCCTGTTCGGCATCTGCGGCCAGGTCGCGTTCTCGCATTTCGCCTTCTACGGCCTCGGCGCCTACTGGATCGTGATCGCGCTGTTCCAGTTCCACCTGCCGCTGCCGGTCGCCGTCCTGATCGGCATCGCGCTTGCGGGCGTCGTTGCGCTGCTTGTCGCGATCCCGTCGACCCGGCTCGAGGGGCCGTATCTCGCGCTTGCGACGTTGGCGCTGGCACAGCTCTTCCATCTCGGGATCGTGTCGGGGCGCGGCTTCACCGGCGGCGACACCGGCGTCGGCGGCTACCGGCTGCCCGACATCCTCGGCTTCCAGGTGACGGGACCGTGGTACACGGCCTGCCTCGTGCTGCTGTGCGCGGGCACCTATGTGCTGCTCAACCGCATCGACAGGTCCTGGTTCGGCCGGGCGTGCCGCGCGGTGCGGGACAACCAGGCCGCGGCGCAGGCGATGGGCATCAACGTGCCGCTCACCAAGGTCATCGCCTTCACCCTGACCAGCGTGCTGGCGAGCGTGGCGGGCTTCTTCTATGCCTTCGTGGACAATCTGGTCGCGCCGGGCGCGTTCAGCCTCGAGAATATGTTCATCCTGCTGTTCATGATCATCGTCGGCGGCTCGGGCCGGCAGCTCGGCGCGGTGATCGGGGTGATCATCCTCTATGCGGCCCCGTTCTTCATCGAGCCGCTGATCGGGCATTTCCACTTCATGGCCTTCGGCGCGCTGGTCGTGGTGCTGATCATCTTCCAGCCGAAAGGGCTCGTCGCGCTGCTCGACACGGCGCTGGCCCGGGTGAACGGCGTCGCGAAGAAGGGGGCACAGTCATGAGCAACCCGACCCCGCTCCTGTCCGTGCGCGGACTGACCAAGCGGTTCGGCGGTCTGACGGCCGTCTCCGACCTCGATTTCGACCTGGAACCCGGCGAGATCCTCGCCATCATCGGGCCGAACGGCGCCGGGAAGTCGACGACGTTCAACCTGATCTGCGGCGCGATGCCGCCGACGGCGGGGACGGTGACGCTGGAAGGCCGCCGGATCGACGGATTGCAGCCGAACCGCATCGCCGAACTCGGCATCTACCGCACCTTCCAGCACAACATGCCCTTCAAGGGCATGTCGGTGACCGACAACATCCTCGTCGGCCGCCACGCCCGGCGTGCCTCCAGCCTATGGAGCGTGCTGCTGGGGAGCGCGAGCGTCGCCGAGGCCGAGCGCGCGGCGCGCGACAAGGTGCTGGACATCGCCCGTTTCGTCGGCATCGACACCTTGCTCGACGCGGACGTGACGACGCTGTCCTTCGGGCAGGGGCGTCTTCTGGAGATCGCCCGCGCGCTCGCCGGGGAACCGAAGATCCTGCTGCTCGACGAGCCGGCGGCCGGGCTGACGCTGTCGGAATGCGCGCGCCTGTTCGATCTCATCAAGGACGTCGCGCGGCAGGGAATCTCGGTCCTGCTGATCGAGCACGACATGCATTTCCTGCTGCCGCTGACGGACAGGATCGTCGTGCTGAACTTCGGCGGCAAGATCGCGGAAGGCACGTCGAGCGAGGTGCGCGCCAACCCGGCCGTGGTCGACGCCTATCTCGGCAAGCTCGGCGCGGCCAGCGAGAATGTGGGGGCGTTCCATGCTTCGCGTTGAAGATCTGAGCGCCGGCTACGGCGCGGCGTCGGTTCTCAAATCGGTCTCGCTCGAGGTCGCGCAGGGCGAGGTGGTGGCGCTGCTCGGCCCCAACGGAGCCGGCAAGTCCACCCTCATGAGCTGCATCATCGGCCTGCTGACGCCGTCGGCGGGCACGATCACCATCGACGGCCATGTCGTGAACCGCGAGCCGACCTACCAGACCATAAAACGCGGCGTCGCGCTGGTGCCGGAAGGGCGTCGCGTTTTCGGGCCGTTCACGGTGCGCGACAATCTCAGGATGGGCTCGCTGCGGCTGCGCACGAGCGACACCGTCAGCTTCGACGAGCGTCTCGACTACGTCTACGGCCTGTTCCCGCGGCTGAAGGAGCGGCAAGGCCAGATGGCGGGGACGCTGTCGGGCGGCGAGCAGCAGATGCTGGCGATCGGGCGCGCCCTGATGTCCAACCCGCGCCTTCTGCTGCTGGACGAGCCGTTTCTCGGCCTCGCGCCCAAGGTGGTGGACGAAATCCGCGCCGCCGTCGAAGCCCTGCGCGGGGCGGGGCTGACCCTGCTCCTGGTCGAGCAGAAGCTCGACATCGCGCTCGGCATCGCCTCGCGCGCCTATGTGCTCATCAAGGGCAGGGTAGGGCTCAGCACGACCTCGCAGGAGTTGCTCGCGCGCGACGATCTCTCCGATCTCTACTTCTCGCTGGCAAGCCAGTCAGACACGATGGAGGAGGCATGATGTCCCGGCGGCAGGTTATACGCGGCGTCTCCGTGCTGACGATGGACGCCGATCTCGGCGAGATCGAAGGCGCCGACGTCCTGATCGAGGACGGCCGGATCGCGTCGATCGGGACCGTCGCGGCGGAGGATGCCGAGATCATCGACGGCCGCGGCAGGATCCTGATGCCGGGCATGGTCGACGGCCACAGGCACCTGTGGCAGGACATGGCCAAGAACTACCGCTTCGGCAATTTCATGTTCGAGACCAATGTCCGTTTCGGGCCGGTCTTCTCGGCCGAGGATTTCCACCTCGCCAACCTGATCGGGGGGCTGACCGCGCTCGACGCCGGCGTGACCACGGTGGTCGATTTCTGCCACCTCGTGCAGGACTACGAGCAGGCGCACGCCGCCGCACTGGGCACCAGGGCCTCGGGCGTCGCCGGCTTCTTCTGCCCCCAGCTCCTGCCGCGGAAGCGCAGCTACGGCCCGGGAACGTCCATTCCCGCCGAGGAAGCCTGGGCCCAGACGATGGGTCCCGCCGATCCCGCCCTGGTCGACGACCTCCTGCGCGTACGGACGGAGCTGTTCGCGGCGTCCGACGATCCGCTCCAGTTCGGCCTGTGCCTGACCGCCTTCGAATTCTCGCCCCGAAATCCGCAAGAGGTGCTGGCGGAGTTCGACCATGCGAAGCGTTTCGAGGTCTCGCTGCTGACGCAGCACCTTCTCGGCACGACCGGGGCATGGCGGATGGGGCTCGACCGCGAGTACCGCATCATTCCCGAGCTCGCGCGCGCGGGATTGATCGGCCCGGGCTATCTCGCCGCGCACGGCACCGGCCTGAGCGACGAGGAGCTGAAGATCCTCGCCGATGCCGGCGGCGCGCTGGTCTCGACGGTGATGGGCGAGGCGGGCTATGCCCATCCGCCCGCGCATGCCCGCTTCCGCATGGCGGGCGGGGCGGCGGCGATCGGCGCCGACGGCACCGGGCGCGACACGCACGATTATTTCCAGCACATCCGCGCCGCGAAGCACACGCTGTTCCGGGACGAGCGGAATTTCATGCTCGGGCATAGCCTGCCGCCGGAGGTCCATCTCGGCCTCGCGACCATCGAGGGCGCGCGCGCCCTCGGCCTCGACGGGCAGATCGGCTCGATCAGCGTCGGCAAGCGCGCGGACCTCGTTCTTCTGCGCTGCGACCGCAGCTTCTTCCCGCGCATCGGCACGCTGGCGTCACGCGTGTTCGGCTATTCCAGCATCGAGGACGTCGAGAGCGTCTGGGTGGCAGGGCGCAGGGTCAAGGCCGACGGCAAGCTCATCGGCCACGACTGGAACGATCTCTATGCGCGGTCGGCCAAGGCCTGGGAGCGTATCGAGAGGGACGCGCTCAGCATCTCCTTCACCGGCGAGATGCGGCCCACCTTCCCTGCGAAGGATAGCTGACCCGGCGAAGGATAGCAGGGCGAGCCCGTCGGCGAATTTCCGTCACTCCTGCTCGCGCGAGCCTGCCACGGCCGCGCGCAGTTCCGCCGGCACGTCCGCAAGGCGTGCACCGGCGTGCAGATCGAGCGCGGCGGTCCATAGCGAGACGGCGCGGGTGCGCGGCAGATCGCGGATCACGATCTCTGCACCGACAGCGTCGATTACCCGCGCATCCCATGCGGCGTCCGGCAGGTCGCGCCATTCGACGTCGAGATGAACCGTAGAATGGAAGATCAGGTTGCGCAGCGCCCCCGGCGGCAGCGTCGCGCCGAGCACGACGGCATCGGGGTCCGCCGCGGCATGGAGCGGGAGCCGTCCGCCTTCCGCCTGGCCTTGCCGCACCGAGGCGAGGAGTTCCGCCTGTGCCCGGGCAGCGAGCCCGACGCCGGCGACGACATGGGCGCGGGTGGCGCCGCCCGCGGGCGCGGCCAGCGCCTTGTCGTCGATGCCGTTGAGCAGCCGCGCGAAATAGGCGGTCGCGCCGCGCGCCAGGGCCAGATCGGCCGCCGGCGCATTGGCGGCGTCGTAGCGGGCGCCCGCGCCCTGCCGCGCCCGCAGCGCCGCCCGCGCGGCATCGAGCGGGTCGCTCACGGCTCGCGCCCCTCGACCAGCACCCGGGCGAAGTTCAGCCTCTCGATGATCGGCGCGTCTGAGAAGCGGAACAGGTCGAACTGGGTTTCGGCCTGAAGGGACCACGACACCCAGGATGGGACGACGAAGATGTCGCCGATGTCCAGCCGATGGGTCGTGCCGTCGAGCACCACCGAGCCGCGGCCCTCGAACACCTGGAACACCGAGGCGCCGACCTCGCGGCGCACCGGGGTCTCGGTTCCCGCGCGCAGGCGGTGGAACTCGCAGCGGATCGTCGACATCACGTCGCCGCCGGTGGTCGGGTTGACGTAGCGGATGGCGGCATGGCCCTGCTCCACCGTGGCCGGCTGGCCTTCGTCCTCGAGCAGGAGCTGCTCGGTCAGGGCGCGGTCGGTATGCTCCCAGCGATAGGCGCCGATGGGCGAGGAGGGCGTGTCGCGCAGCCCCGAAAGCGGGCGCAATCCCGGATGGCACCACAGGCGTTCGCCGCGCGAGTAGTGTGGCGTCGCGTAGTCCGTCACCCGGTCCGATCCGAACTCGAAGAACCCGACATCGTTCTGGTAGCTGAACGGAATATCGAGCCCGTCGATCCAGGCCATCGGATGGTCGGTGTCGTTGTGGTGGCCATGGAAATGCCAGCCCGGCGTCAGCAGCAGGTCGCCCCGGCTCATCCGCACGGGATCGCCGTTGACCACGGTCCAGACGCCGTCTCCCTCGACCACGAAGCGGAATGCGTTCTGGGAATGGCGGTGTTCCGGCGCGGTCTCGCGCGGGCCGAGATACTGGATCGCGCACCACAGGGTCGGCGTGATGTAGGTGTGCCCGCCGAGGCCGGGATTGGCGAGCCCGAGCGCCCGGCGCTCCCCGCCGCGGCCGACCGGAACCAGCTCGCCCGACTTGCGCGCCAGCGGCAGAAGGTCGGCCCATTTCCAGATATGGGGCAGCGCCCGCGGCATCGGGTGCTGCGGCATCAGCCCGCCGATCTGCGTCCAGAGCGGCTTGATGTTCCGGGCCTCGAAGCTGGCATAGAGCGCGCGCAGCTCCGGCGTGTCCTCGGGTTGCATTGCATTGTCCATCGGCAACTCCTGAATCCGGGCGGCCTAGACCGCGTCGGGCTGGTTGGGTGGGGCGGCGTCACGAAAGGCCGGGATCGCGTCCAGCGCTTCAAAGATGCGTGCGATGGTCGGCCAGTCGGCGGTCTCGATGGAAAAGCGGCGGTTGTTCCAGACCTGCGCGTAGAGGCACAGGTCGGCCATGCCCGGAACGTCGCCGTGGCAGAAGGCACCGGTCGCGGCGTCGCCCGCCAGCCGGGTCTCCAGCGCGTCGAAGGTGGTGCGCACCCAGTGGGTGAACCATTCCTTCTGGGCGTCCTCGTCCGCGCCGAACTGCTCGGCCAGCCGCCCCAGCACGCGCAGATTGTTCAGCGGATGGATCTCGCAGGCGATCATCTGCGCCAGCGAGCGCACCCGGGCGCGCCCGTCGGCGTCGGCCGGCAGCAGGGCGGGCTCCGGCCGGGTCTCCTCCAGCCACTCGATGATAGCCAACGACTGGGTCAGGACGGTGCCGTCCTCGCGCTCCAGCGCCGGGACCAGCCCGGCCGGGTTCAGCGCCAGGAAATCGGGCCGCCGGGTGTCGCCGCGCCGCAACTGGTAGGCGACGTAATCGTACTCCAGCCCCTTGAGGTTCAGCGCGGCGCGCAGCCGCACCGAGGTCGAGGAGCGGAAGAAATTGTGCAGCCGCAGCGTCATTCCCGCGCCCCGATGGTGGTGGTGATCTCTCCCAGCCCGGCGATGTGGACGGTGCAGACATCGCCCGGCACCAGCGCGCCGACGCCTTCGGGCGTGCCGGTCATGATCAGGTCGCCGGGCCTGATCTCGACGGAGCGCGACAGGATCGAGATCACCTCGGGCACCGACCAGATCAGCTTGGCGATGTCGGAATCCTGCCGGACGACACCGTTGACGCTCAGCCGTATCGTGCCTTCCAGCACGTGGCCGACCGCGGCCACCGGATGCACCGGGCCGATCACCGCCGACCGGTCGAACGCCTTGCCCCAGTCCCATGGTCGGCCCTGCTCGCGAGCGGCAAGCTGGAGGTCGCGGCGCGTCAGGTCGTTGCCGATGGCATAGCCCCAGACGTGGCCGAGCGCGTCGGCCGCGGCGATGTCGCGCCCGCCCTTGCCGATGGCGACGACGAGCTCGCCCTCGTAGTGGAAGTTCGAGGTCTCGGGCGGATAGGCGACGGTCTCGCCGTCATCCACCACCGCGTCGGCGGGCTTGGTGAAGAAGAAGGGCGGCTCGCGATCCGGGTCGCGGCCCATCTCTCGGGCATGGGCGGCGTAGTTGCGCCCGACGCAGAAGATGCGGCGCACCGGAAAGCGGTCTGTCGAGCCGGCCACCGCAACGGTCGGGGTCGGCGGCGCGGCGAATACAAGGGTCATCTTCAGGCGTCTCCTTGGGGCGGGAACGGCGCTTTCATGGGTGTCAGCCGCCTTTCAGCAGCGCCTGACGGTCGATCTTGCCTGTGCCCGTCTTGGGCAGCTCGGCGACATATTCGACGATGCGCGGATATTTGTGCGGCGTCAGGCGGGACTTGACGAAGGCCTGCAGCCGGCGGGTCTGCTCTTCGGTGGCGTCCTCGCCGTCGCGCAGGCGGATCACCGCCTTGAGCGTCATGCGGCGGTCGGCGAGCTGGATGCCCATTACGGCGCATTCGTGCACCTGCGGGTGCTCGTTGAGGCATTTCTCCACCTCGAGCGGCCAGACCCATTGCCCGGACACCTTGATCAGGTCGTCGGCCCGGCCCTGGAAATAATAGTAGCCGTCCTTCTCGGTGAAGCGGTCGCCGGTGTTGAGCCAGTCGCCGCGCATCGTCTCGCGGGTCTTGTCGGGGCGGTTCCAGTAGAGCGGCGCCGACGAATGGCCCCGCACATGCATGATCCCTTCCTCTCCCGGCCCGACGGCCTTGCCGTCCGCTCCCTCGAGGCGGATCTCGTAGCCCGGCACGCGCGCGCCGGCGGCGCCGATGCGATGGTCGTCATGCCGGTTGGAGAGGTATATGTGCAGGGCCTCGGTCGAGCCGAGCCCCTCGGTCGGGCCGTGGCCGACCAGCGCCTTCCAGGCGTCATAGACATCCTGCGACAATATCTCGGCCGCCGACATCGACAGGCGCAGCGAACTCAGATCGCGCGCCTCGACGCCCGGATGGCGGGTCAGCGCGGTGTAAAGCGTCGGCAGGCCGAAGAAGACCGTGGGGCGCCAGGTCTCGATGGCGTCCAGCACCGGCTCGGGTCGCGGCTGTCCCGGCAGCAGCAGCGATGAGGCGCCGACCGAAAAAGGGAAGATCAGGGAGTTCCCGAACCCGTAGGCGAAGAAGATCTTCGGCACCGAAAAGCACATGTCGTCCGGCCGCAGGCCGAGGATGTGCCGGCCGAACGAAGCCTGGATATAGGCCGCGTCGTGGTGCAGGTGCACGATGCCCTTGGGCCGGCCCGTCGAGCCGGACGAATACATCCAGAACGCCATGTCGAATGGGGTGGTGTCGGCGGCCTCCAGCGTGTCGGGCTGGCCGGCGAGAAAGGCGGCGGCCTCGACCTGACCGGTGCGGGCCGAACCGTTGACCACGATCACCTGTTCGAGCGCCGTGTTGGCCAGCGCCTCGGGACCGAACTGGTCCGCCAGATTCGCCTCGCACAGCGCAAAGCGCGCGCCGGTGTCCTGAAGGAAGAAGTTCAGATCGTCGGGCCGGCTCTGGATGTTCAGCAGCACCGGCACGAAGCCCGCCCGCACCGCGCCGAAGAACGCCGCCGGATAGACCGGCGTGTCGTCGAGAAAGAACGGAATCCGCTCGCCCCGCCGCAGCCCCGCTGCCTTGAAGGCGTTGCCCCAGCGGGCCGCCTCGGCGATCAGCGCGGCATAGGTCAGCCGGCCGGCCGGGCCGGTGACGGCGGTCGCCCCGGGATTGCGGGCGAGGTTGTCCCACAGGATCGCGGAGCAGTTGGGGTGGGCGGCGGGATCGAAGCCGATCTCGGCCGCGCCGGGGGCGTCGTCGCCGACCGGGTCGACGATCGCTGTGGGGGAAACCGCCTTGAAGGCGTCGTAGCTTGCCATGAATTGCGGCGCGATGCCGCGCAGCCGGTCCATATCCATCCGCCCCGAGCGCGTCATGTAGTCGAAGGCGAAATCCAGCGGCGGCAGCGCGAGCTTGGCCGCGAAATCCTCGTACCAGCGGGCGGAGGTGTTGGCGGCATCGACGATCCTGCGCGCGACCGGCAGCCGCTCGGCCTGCCAGACCCGCAGCGCCTCGTCGACGTCGTCATGCGCGCCGAGCGCGCGGACGAGCGCGATCGCGTCCTCCAGCGCCAGCCGCGTTCCCGAGCCGATGGAGAAATGCGCCGTGTGCGCCGCATCGCCGAGGATCACGTGCCGGCCGGCGGCCCATCTGCCGCACCACAGCCGCGGGAACTGGCGCCAGCTCGACTTGTTGGTGACCAGCGGCGCGCCTTCCAGCACGTCGCTGAATATCTCGCCGCAGATGCGCGCGCTCTCGTCCTCGTCCAGCCGGTCGAAGCCCCAGGCATGGAACGTCGCGTCGTCGCACTCGACGATGAACGTGCTGCGGTCCGGCGCGAAGCGATAGTGGTGGGCGTTGAGCGCGCCCTTGTCAGTCCGGACGAAGGTCTGGGTCAGGGTGTCGAAACTGCGCTCCGTACCGAACCAGGCGAAATGGTTGCTGAAGTGGTCCAGCGTCGGCGCGAACGCGTCCGGACTCGATTGGCGCACCAGCGAGTTCAGCCCGTCGGCGCCGATGACGAGGTCGGCTTCCAGCTCCGACAGGTCGTCGATCCGGGTGTCGAAGCGGATTTCGATGTCGAGCTCCTCGGCCCGCTCGCGCAGGATCTCGATCAGGTCCAGCCGCCCGATGGCGGAAAAGCCGACGCCATCGAGAACGACCCGCCCGTCGGGATGGTTGAGCGTCATGTTCCGCCACCGCTCCATGCGCGGCACGACGAGGGCGTGGGTCTCGGGATCGTCGGCCCGCAGGAAGTCCAGCGCCTGATCGGAAAACACCACGCCGAAGCCGAAGGTGGCGCCCCGGGGGTTCTGTTCCGTCACCCTGATCTTCAGCCCGGGCCGGGCGAGGCGCAGCAGGATCGCCGTGTAGAGGCCCGCGGGGCCTGCGCCGACAATCTCGACGCTGGTCAGATCGGGCATCGCATTCCTCCCTTGCCTGCTCGACAGCAACAGCCGTGATCGATACATATCTTTTCCATATGTCGCAATATCTATCGCTAATTGGAAAATCGGAAATCATGCATACCGTTACGGTCACTGCCAGTTTCGGGGATTGCGATCCGGCAGGGATCGTATTTTATCCGAATTTTTTCAAATGGATGGATCATGCATTCCACGGCTGGCTGCGCCCTTTCGGTGGCCATTCCGCCTTGTGCATGAAGCTGCAATCTGTCGGAATCGGCCTGATGGACGCCAGCATGCGGTTCCAGTCGCCGGCGCGGGACGGCGACGAAATCCGGGTCGCGCTGGAGGCGGCCGAATGGGCGCCGAAAACCCTGACCCTGACCTATCGTATGACCTGCGGGGCGCGGCCGGTGGCGCTGGGGCGCGAGGTCCGGGGGCTGTTCACCCGGACGGAAACTGGTATTCAGGCCGCAGACATGGTGGCGTTGAGAGACCTGATTGCCCAGCGATCCTGACAATCCGCAAAAGCGCGTGTCCGGCGCCAGCTCCATCGACGCGGCGCTGCATCTCCTGCTGGCGATGTCGGCCTATCGCGAGCCGGTCGCCCTGTCCGAGCTTGCCCGCGGTTGCGGCATGCAGCCGAGCAAGGCCCATCGCTATCTGGCGGCGTTCATGGCGGCTGGCCTCGTCGAGCAGACCGGGCGATCCGGGCGCTATTTCCTCGGCAAGATGGCGATGCAGATCGGGCTGGCCGCCATCGCGCGCCACGATTTCGTCAATGCCGCCGCCGATTCCCTTGCCGAATTGTGCGCCGACACCGGGCTGACGGCGCTGCTTTCGGTGTGGGGCAACAACGGGGCGACCGTGGTGCGCTGGGAGCGCGCCGCATCGCCCACCGTGACCTCGATGGGGCTTGGCACGACCCTGCCGCTGCTGACCTCGGCCACGGGCCGCGCGTTTCTCGCCTGGGCGCCGCCCAACACGGTGCTGGCCCTGCGCGAGAGCGAGGTGCGCCGGATCAAGCGCAATCCGCAGCTTCAGATGGATTTCGACGTAAGCGCGCAGGGCATCGCCGCGATGATCGAAGGCATCCGCAAGGACGGCTTCGCCTCGGTCGACGGACGGTTCATCCCCGGTCTGGTCGCCGCCGCCGCACCGATCCTCGACTGGCAGGGCGAGGCCCAGGCAGTGGTGACGCTGGTCGGCACCGACCCGTGCCTGACCAATCCCGGCTCGGGAAAGCTCGAGGCGCTGATGGCCTATTGCCGCGAGCGCTCGATCGTCGCGCGGGGCGAGGGGCCTTCCAGCCAGCGGTGAGGCCGGCGGGGCGTGTCCTCAGCCGGCCTGATCGAGCAGCCAGGCCCGAAACGAGCGGAATGAGGAATAGGTCATGCGGTCGGCCGGATAGACGAAATAATATCCGCGCGGGGTACGGAATTTCTCGCCATAGGCGATGACGAGCTGGCCGCTGTCGAGCTCGCTCCTGATCATGCATAGAGGCAGGATCGCGAGGCCGAGGCCGGCCATCGCCGCCATGCTCACGGAGGCGAAGGTCTCGAATTCCAGCCGGCGCGCATCGTTGTGGTTTATCCCGAACGGCTGGAAGAAATCCTTCCAGTCGTTTTTCCGCGTGGTGGATTCGTAGATCAGCGTTTCCCTGACGAGGTCGCGCGGCTCCCGCAGGTCGATCGCGCCGGCGATCTGCGGCGCCGCGACGATGGCCACTTCCTCCATCATCATCAGGTCGCATTCGACGCCGGGCCAGTCCGGGTAGCCGCAATGGATCGCCGCATCGAGGTTCTCGGTGGAGAAGTTGAACGGCCGCGTCTGCATGGACATGCCGATCTGCACGTTGGGATGCCGCCTGGTGAACGATCCGAGGCGCGGAATGAGCCAGCGGTTGGCGAATGTCGGCAATACGCCGAGCCGCACGGCGCCCGCTCCCTGCTCCGTGATCAGATGCAGCGTCGCGGACGATATCTTCTGAAGCCCTTCGCGGATCTGCAACTGATAGAGACGCGCGGCGTCGGTGATCCGGACGTTGCGCCCGTCGGCGACGAAAAGCCTGGTTCCCAGAAACTCCTCGAGCTGCCGCATCTGCCGGCTGACCGCGCCCTGGGTCACGCCGAGCTCCTTGGCCGCAAGCGTGAAGCTGCCCGTCCGGGCGGCCGCCTCGAACATGGTGAGGGCGATCAGCGAGGGAACCAGCCGGCGGTCGATCATGGTCGGCATCTATTACGATTGCTCATCAATCGCGTCAATTAACTCGCTTGTCGGGCCGGCGGGGGACGTATCGATTCAGGCATGGCTGCGGCATCGACGGATGCCGACAGGGCCCAAGTTCTACACCGAGCAGCGAAACAGGAAGGCGACGTCATGAATGCAGGCAAGATAGAGATTTCCGCCGAGACGATGGAGATGCTGGGAGGGGTGTCGACGGCGTCGATCTCCCTGCAACTGCTCAAGCGGGGCATCCGCTCGGCCTTCATGAGCAACATCCGGCCGCTCAATCCCGCGGTCTGCCGCTTCGTCGCCGAGGCCTACACGCTGCGTTTCGTGCCCATGCGCGAGGATCTGAGCAAGCCCGAAATCCTGGCCGACCCCACCTATTCGCCGCGGCTGGTCATCGAGGAGGTTCCGGCCGGCGCGGCGCTCGTCATCGACGCGCGCGGCGTCACCGATGTCGGGGTCGTCGGGGGCATCTTCGGGATCAGGCTCAAGGACCGCGGATGCGCGGCCATCGTCACCGATGGCTCGGTGCGCGATTCCGTGGAGATGGCGAATTGCGGCTTCCCGGTGTTCTGCGGCGGCGTCGCCTCGCCGGCGAGCCTCGGCCGCCATTTCGGCGCCGACCACCAGCGGATCATCGGCTGCGCCGGGGTCGCGGTCGTTCCCGGCGACATCCTCGTCGGCGACGAGGACGGCGTCATGCTCGTTCCGCGCGCGCTGGCGCAGGAGGTCGCGCGCGACGGGATCGAGCAGGAAAGGCTGGAGACGTTCCTGTCGAGCCTCGTCGCTAGGGGGCGTCCGGTGGTCGGCACCTATCCGCCCAATGCCGAGACGCGCCGTGAATACGACGAATGGGTGAAGTCGCAAGCGTGAAAAACCGGCGGGAGGCGTGTCGCGCGGTGCCTACCGTCTTTCGAGAAAACGCTTGACATCGGCGTAAATAAATCACGAAATGGCGTACGACGTTCTCGTGTTGAGAACGAACCGTTCTGGAGGCAGCCATTCCGCCGGGCGCTGCTGCTCGTCCAGGCAAACATTGTCCAGGCAACAAGGGACCGCCGTCGAGCAAGAAGATCCCGCCCAAGCCGATCATCCGAAATGGGAGAAGTGTTCATGCTGAAATATCTTGGATGCGCCGCAGTCGCGGCAACGATGACGGTGACCACCGCCTATGCCGAGCAGTGGGACCTGGCCGCGGCCTATCCCGCCTCCAACCCGATCACCGCCGAGACGATCCGCTTCGCCGAGAAGGTCGGGGAGGCCACCGGGGGCGAGCTGACCATCGTCGTCCACCCGAGCGCCTCGCTGCTGCCGCTGGCGCAGATCAAGCGCGGCGTGCAGACCGGCGACGTCGAGGCGGGCGAGATCATCCTCGTCGCGCTCGAGAACGAGGACCCGATCTACGGCCTCGACAACGTGCCCTTCGTGGTGACGGGCATCGACGATGCGCGCAAGCTGTGGGACGCGTCGCGGCCGATGCTCGAGGAGCGGTTCGCCAGCCAGGGCATGCGCCTGATCTATGCCGCGCCGTGGCCGCCGCAGGGCCTCTACACGCCCCGCCCGGCCGAGAAGGTGGAAGACCTCGCCGGCCTGAAGTTCCGCTCCTACGGTCCCTCTGCGGCGCGCTTCGGCGAGCTGCTCAACCTGACCGTGACCAACGTCGCCTTCGCCGAGCTGTCGGAAGCGCTGGCGACCGGGCGCGTCGACGCCATGATGACCTCGGCCCAGACGGGCGTGGACGCGCATGTGTGGGAGACGCCGCTGAAGTACTTCTACGACCTCCAGGCGTGGATTCCGAAGTCCGGCGTCTTCGTCAACGAGGAAGCCTTCCAGAAGCTGACGCCCGAGACGCAGAAGACGGTGCTCGATCTCGCCGCCGAGGCCGAGGCGGCGACATGGGAGCGCGTCGTCACCCTCTCCGAGGAGACCAAGAAGACACTCGCCGAGCATGGGCTGACCGTCGCCGAGCCGAGCGCCGAGCTGGCCGAGGGCCTGCGCAAGGTCGGTCTCGACCTGGTGGCCGCGTGGGAAGAGCGGGCCGACGAGGAGACGCGCGCGTTGCTGGCTCCGTTCAAGTGACCTGATCGAGCGGAGGATGGTCCGGTGAACAAGCTCAACGACTGCCTGAATGCGATCTACACGGTGTTCGTCTATCTCGCCGCGCTGGCGTTGATCGCGATGCTCTGCACCATCCTCCTGCAAGTCGCGGGAGCCCTGGTCGGGTTCCATATCCCCGGCCTCGAATCCTATGCCGTCTACTGCCTTGCCGCGAGCATGTTCCTCGCGCTCGCCTCGACCATGAACCGGGGCGAGCACATCCGGGTGACGCTGCTGCTGGAGCAGCTGTCGCCCGGCGTGGGGCGAAAGCTGGACATCGCCGCGCATCTGCTCGGAACCGCGCTGGTCGGATGGATGGCCTGGGCGATGACGAAGCTGGTGCTCTACTCCTACCAGTACAACGACATCTCGCTGGAGCTCGACGCGACGCCGCTGTGGATTCCCCAATCCGTGGTCATGCTGGGCGTCTGGGCCTTCTTCCTCGCGACCGTCGACCGGACCGTGCGCCTCCTCATGGGCGTGGCGCCAACGGACGGGGCCGACGAACTGCACGCGGTCGAGTAACGCGCATGACCCTGACCGCCATTCTCCTCCTCTTCGTCATCTTCGCGCTGCTCGGCTCGAGCCTGTGGATTGGCCTCGCGCTGGTCGGCGTCGGCTATTTCGCGCTCGAATTCATGACGAGCCGCAACCCGACCAACCTGATCTCCACGGTGATGTGGTCGAGCACCACCACCTGGACGCTGACGGCGCTGCCCCTTTTCATCTGGATGGGCGAGATCCTCTTTCGCTCGAACATCTCGAAGAAGCTGTTCGAGGGCCTGTCGCCCTGGCTGCACCGCATTCCGGGCCAGCTGCTGCACACCAACGTCGTCGGATGCACGATCTTCGCCGCCATGGCGGGCTCGTCGGCCGCGACCTGCGCGACGGTCGGGCGCATCACCATCCCCGAGCTGAAGGCGCGCAAATATCCCGAGCGCATGATCATCGGCACCCTTGCCGGGGCCGGGACGCTCGGCCTGCTGATCCCGCCGTCGATCATGATGATCGTCTACGGCGTGGCGGCGAACGTGTCGATCGGCC
Source organism: Alphaproteobacteria bacterium (assembly GCA_037190985.1). Taxonomy (GTDB): domain Bacteria; phylum Pseudomonadota; class Alphaproteobacteria; order Rhizobiales; family Rhizobiaceae; genus Aerobium. The sequence continues at coordinate 112,446 of JBBCKE010000045.1, read as the reverse complement.
AGCTCTTCCTTGCCGGCATCCTGCCGGGCCTGGTGCTCGCGACGCTGTTTTCCGGCTACATCGTGCTGTGGAGCCTGTTCAACGCGGACGCGCTGCCGCCGCGCGATCCGCCGATGCCGTTCATGCAGCGGGTGCGGGCCACGCTCGGCATCCTGCCGGCCTGCGTGCTCATCCTGATGGTGCTCGGATCGATCTATTCGGGCGTCGCCACGCCGACGGAATCCGCGGCGCTCGGGGTGGTCGGCGCGCTGATCATCTCGGCCGCCGAGGGAACGCTGACGCGCCGCACCTTCATCGAGGGCGTCATCGGCGGGACGCGCCTGTCGGCGATGATCGGTCTGATCCTGCTCGGCGCGGCCTTCCTGACGATGGCCATGGCCTATACGGGCATACCGCGGGAGATGGCGCATTTCGTCGACGGCCTCGGCCTGTCGCGTCCGATGCTGCTGATCGCGCTCGGGCTGATCTACATCGTCCTCGGCTGCTTCCTCGACGGCGTCTCGCTGGTGCTGCTGACGATTTCCGTGGTGATCCCGACGCTCGAGACCGCGGGCATCGACCTGTTGTGGTTCGGCATCTTCGTCATCATCCTCGTCGAGATGGCGCAGATCACCCCGCCGGTGGGCTTCAACCTGTTCGTGCTCCAGGCCGTCACGGGCAAGGACCTCGCTCTCGTGGCGCGCTATGCCGCGCCGCAGTTCGTGATCCTGGTGCTGCTGACCGTGATCGTCTCGGTCTTCCCGCAGATCGTGACGGCGATCCCGGACATGTTGCGCGGGCCGTGATCGCGGCCCGGCCTCGATCAGCGCGTTCCGGGATAGGTCGCGCGGAAGCCGAGCGCCTGCGAGATGGACTGGCCGGCCGCGCGCAGGGTATCGATCTGCTCCTTCGTCGGCTCCTCCTGAAGGTGCTGGATCGAGCCGACCAGCGTCAGGGCGGCGATGCAGTCGCCGTCCGCGGCGAGGATCGGGACCGAGACGGCGTTGATGCCGAGCACCGTCTCCTGCGCCGCCCCGGCGTAGCCCTGCTCGCGGGCGCGGGCGACGCGCTCGGCCACGGCCTCGAAATCGGTGAGCGAATGGACGGTGTGGCCGCGCAGCTTCTGCCGCTGGAGCTGGCCGAGCAGGTCCTGCTTGGCGAAGGCCATGATCACCCGGCCCTGCGAGGTGGTGTTGTAGGGCAGCTCGGTGCCGACGCGGATGCCGATCTCCATGAACTGCGTGCCGAACAGCGACTTCAGCACGATGACGCCGTTGCGGGCGCGGCCGGCGAGATTGACGGTCAGGGTCAGCTCGTCGCGCAGATGCGTCATCACCGGCTCGCTGACCGAGAGGAGATCGATGCGGTCGGAGGCGAGCTTGCCCATGATGTGCAGGCGCATGCCGAGCCCGTAGCGCGACGTCGTCGGGTTCTGGGTCAGGTAGCCGCGCTCGGTCAGCGTCTTCATGTAGCGGAAGACCGACCCCTTGGTCAGGCCGAGCTGCTGCGTCAGCTCCGATATCCCCACATCCTCGCGCGCCGCGGCGACCGCCTCGAGTATGTCCAGCGCCACCTGAAGCGACTTCACCGAATTGTTGGGTTTTTCGTCTTCGAACACGTCGACATCCTTCGCCCTTATGGAAGCAATTGGCTCCTAGTGAAACTCGGCTTCCTGCACAAGCTCGCCGTCGGCGCGGCATGGGTGCGGCATGGGCGCGCGATCCGCATATGCGATGTTCTTCTCGCACCTTTGGGCGCCGGAGTCTTGCAGAAATCCCTTGACTTGGAAGTTTGCGCTCGTCAAATATTTGCGAACAATGGACGCATATCGCGAACGATTGAATTTGCTGACCCAGTGAGGAACAGGACATGAGCAAGGCAGTTTTCGCCGGGGCGGGAGCGCGGCTCGGGGTCGATATCGGCGGCACGTTCACCGACGCCGCGCTCGAAGTTGACGGGCGGCGGTTCACCTCCAAGGCGCTGACCACGCACAAGGCCCCGGACGACGGCGTGCTCGAGGCGATGCGCTCGGTGCTCGCCGCCGCCGGCCTCGGCTTCGGCGACCTCGACCTCGTCGTCCACGGGACGACGCTCGCCACCAACGCGCTGATCGAGCGCCGCGGCGCGCGCACCGCCATGCTGACGACGCAAGGGTTCCGCGACGTGGTCGAGATCGGCATCGAGTACCGGTTCGACCTGTTCGACCTGTTCCTGGAGCTGCCGACGCCGCTGGTCGAGCGCGGGCTGAGGCTGCCGGTGCGGGGCCGGCTCGGGGCCGGCGGCCGCGAGCTGGAAAAGCTGGTGGAGGCGGATGTCGAGGCCGCCATCGAGGTGCTGCGCCGCGAGAAGATCGAGGCGGTGGCGATCTGCTTCCTGCACTCCTATGCCAGCACCGCGCATGAGGAGCGCGCCCGCGAGATGATCCGGGCGGCGCTGCCGGACATCTCGATCACGCTGTCGGGCGAGGTCGCGCCCGAGATGCGCGAGTTCGAGCGTTTCTGCACCGCGCTTGCCAACGCCTATGTCCAGCCGAAGATGGCGGACTACCTGTTCCGGCTGGAGACACGGCTGCGCGAGCTCGGGCTGCGCAACCCGATCCTGATGATGCTCTCCGGCGGCGGGCTGACGGATATCGCGACAGCGGCGGCGTTCCCGGTGCGCCTCGTCGAATCCGGCCCGGCGGGCGGGGCGCTGTTCGCGGCGTCGGTCGCCGCCGAGAATGGCCTCTCCGACGTCGTCTCCTTCGACATGGGCGGCACGACGGCCAAGATATGCCTGATCGACGGCGGCCGGCCGCAGACCTCGCGCACCTTCGAGGTGGCGCGGATCTACCGCTTCAAGAAGGGCAGCGGCACGCCGATCCGCATTCCGGTGATCGACATGGTCGAGATCGGCGCCGGCGGCGGCTCCATCGCCCATATCGACAGCCTCGGCCGCCTCAATATCGGCCCGGAGAGCGCGGGGTCCGAGCCCGGCCCGGCCGCCTTCGGCCGCGGCGGCGACCGGCCGACCGTGACCGACGGCAACCTCGTCCTCGGCAAGATCAACCCGGCGGGCTTCGCCGGCGGCCGGTTCGTGCTCGACGGCGCGGGCGCGCGGGCCGCGATCGACCGCGACCTTGCCGGCAAGCTCGGCATGACGAGCCAACCGGCGGCCTCGGCGGTGGTCGAGGTGGTCGAGGAGAACATGGCCTCTGCGGCGCGGGTTCACGCGGTCGAGAGCGGCAAGGAGATCCGCAACCGCGTGCTGATCGCCTTCGGCGGCGGCGCGCCGCTGCACGTCGCCGGCGTCATGGCCAAGCTCGGCATGCGGCGGTTCATGGTTCCGACCGGTGCCGGCGTCGGCTCGGCCGTCGGCTTCCTGCGCGCGCCGGTGTCCTACGAGATGGTCCGTTCGATGCATCAGCGGTTGTCCGCGCTGGAGCCGGAGCGGGTGAACGCGCTGCTGAGGGAGATGGAAGGCACCGCCCGCGACATCGTCAAGGTCGCCGCGGGAAGCGAGCCGCTCCAGGTCGTGCGCTCGGCTTCGGCCCGCTATGTCGGGCAGGGGCACGAGATCACGGTGGCGCTGCCGGAGAGAGATTTCGGCGCCGGCGACGGCGCCACCCTCGTCGCCGCCTTCGAGGCGCGCTACCGCGAGATCTATCGCCGCAACGTGCCGGGCGCCGATGTCGAGGTGCTGACATGGTCGGTGCTGGTGACGACGCGCACGCCCCCCGTCAGCGATTACGGCGCGGAGCCCGCGGCCTATGTGCCGGTGCCGAAGGGGACGCGCGACATCTACGACAAGACGGCGGACCGGCCGGTTTCCTTCGCCATCCACTGGCGCGACGATCTGCGCCCCGGCGCACGTCTCGTGGGGCCGGCGGTGATCGAGGAAGAAGAAACGTCGACGGTCATTCCCGCCGGCATGACCGCCACCATCCTCGCCTCGGGCGCGATCCTCGGCGAGATCGCGGCGGATGCCGCGCCCGAGACGTCTGCAAGAGAGGCCGCCCATGCGTAGCGTCGTCGAATACCAGATCCTGTGGAACCGCCTGATCGCGGTCTGCGAGGAGCAGGCGCAGGTGATGATCCGCGCCGCCTTCAGCCCGCCGGTGCGCGAGAGCGGCGACATATCGGCGGGCCTGTTCGACCTCCAGGGGCGGATGCTGGCGCAGGCGGTGACGGGCACGCCCGGCCACATCAACTCGATGGCGGCGGCGGTCGTGCATTTCTTCGACGAGTTCCCGGTGCCGTCGATGAAGCCGGGCGACGCCTACGTCACCAACGATCCCTGGCTTGCCTCGGGGCATCTGAACGACGTCACCATCGTCACGCCCGCCTTCCATCACGGCCGGATCGTCGGCCTGTTCGCGGCAACGGTGCATCTGGTCGACCTCGGCGGCCGCGGCATGGGTCCCGACGGGCGCGACATCTTCGAGGAAGGCGTCGCCATTCCGCACATGCATCTGATGCGGCAGGGCGAATTGAACCGCGACCTCGTCAGGCTGCTGTGCGCCAATTCGCGCGAGCCGATGCAGACCGAGGGCGACCTGCTCGCCATCCTCGCGGCCGGCGAGGAAGGCGCGCGGCGCCTGTGCGAGATGCTCGAGGAATTCGGGCTCGACGATGTCGAGGAGATCGGCGCCTATATCCTCGACACCTCGCTCACGGCGATGGAAGCGGCGATCCGCTCGGTTCCCGAAGGCGTCTACCGCAACCGCATCACCATCGACGGCTACGAGAAGGCGGTCGACCTCGCGGTCGAGATGACGATCAAGGACGGGCGCATCGCGCTCGACTATGCCGGCACGTCGCCCTGTTCGAGCTTCGGCATCAACGTGCCGCTGATCTATACCGGGGCCTATTCGTTCTACGGCATCAAATGCGTCATCGCGCCCGAGGTGCCGAGCAACCATGCGACGCTGTCGCTCTTCTCCGTCACCGCGCCGGAAGGGACGATCGTCAACCCGATCCGCCCGGCTCCGGTTTCGGCCCGCCACATCATCGGCCATTGCCTGCCCGACGCGGTGATGGGCTGCCTCGAACAGGCGCTGCCCGGCAAGACGCTGGCCGAGAGCGGCATGATGTGGAACCCGTATCTCAGGGGCACGGCGGGCTTCGACAGCGAGAACCGCACCTGGGAGTTCTTCGCGCTGATCGCCGGCGGCATGGGCGCGCGCTCGTCCAAGGACGGCCTCGACGCGACGGCCTTCCCGGCCGCGCTCAAGGGCATTCCGGTCGAGGCCATCGAGAACACCGCGCCGATCGTGTTCTGGCGCAAGGAGTTCCGCCAGGATTCGGGCGGCGCGGGCCAGTTCCGCGGCGGTGTCGGGCAGGTCGTCGAGATCGGCGCGCTGCACGAGATCGAGCTGAGCTTCAAGGCGATGTTCGACCGCATCGACAACGCCGCGCAGGGGCGCGCCGGCGGGCTCGCCGGGGCTGCGGGCGCAGTGCGCCTCGCCTCGGGCAAGCAGCTGAAAGGCAAGGGCCAGCAGGTCATCCCGGCCGGCGACCGGCTGGTGATCGACCTGCCCGGCGGCGGCGGCTACGGCGCGCCGGCAGAGCGCGCGCAGGAGGCCATCGCCTACGATCTCCGGCGCGGCCTGATCTCCGAGGCGGCGGCGCTGCGCGATTATCCCCACTACCGGAAGAGCGGACATTGACGATGGCCGACAGCTCCCTGCGCCTCGCCGCGCGCATGAAGACGCTGGCTCCCTCGCCGATGCTGAAGCTGGCGGCGGAAGCCGCCCGGCTTCGCGCCGAGGGGCGCGATATCATCAGCCTGGCGACGGGCGAGCCGGATTTCGACACGCCGGAGCACATCCAGGCCGCGGCGATCGCGGCGATGCGGGCGGGCGATACGCACTATACGGCGGCCGACGGCACGCCTGCGCTGAAGCAGGCGATCATGCGCAAGTTCGCGCGCGAGAACGATCTCAAGTTCGCGCAGGACCAGATCTCGGTCAGCTCGGGCGCGAAGCAGGTGATCTTCAACGCCCTCGCGGCGACGGTGGGCGAGGGCGACGAGGTCCTCGTCCCGGTTCCCTATTACCCGTCCTATCTCGAAATGACCCGCATGCTGGGCGGGACGCCGGTGACGATCGCGGGCGACGAGGCGCAACGTCTGACCGCGGCGGCGCTGGAAGCGGCGATCACGCCGGCGTCCCGATGGCTGATCCTCAACGCGCCCGGCAATCCCTCCGGCATCGCCTATTCGCGCGACGAGCTCGCCGCGTTCGCCGAAATCCTGCGCCGGCACCCGCATCTGTGGGTGATGGCCGACGACATCTACGAGCATCTGCTGTTCTCCGGCCGCTTCGCGACGCTGGCCGAGGTCGCGCCCGATCTCGGCGACCGCATCCTCACCGTCAACGGCGTGTCCAAGGCCTATTGCATGACGGGCTGGCGCATCGGCTACGGGGCGGGGCCGGCGGCGCTGATCCGGGCGATGTCCACCGTTCAGTCGCAAATCATCTCCTGCCCGTCCTCGGTGTCGCAGGCCGCGGCTGTCGCGGCGCTGGACGGACCGGTTACGGTCGTGGACGAGCTTCGCGCCGCCTTCGATGCGCGGCGCGTGCGCATCGTCGAGGCGCTCGGGCGGATCGAGGGCGTTTCCTGCCCGCTGCCGGACGGCGCGTTCTACGTGCTGCCGGACGTGTCGGCGCTGATCGGCCGCAGCCGTCCCGACGGCCGGCCCGTCGAGAACGACGCGGATATCGCCGAATGGCTGATAAAGGATGCCGGCGTGATCGTGGTGCCGGGCCGGGAGTTCGGCGCGCCCGGCCGCTTCCGCATCTCCTATGCGGCCGATACGGCGCTTCTCGACGAAGCCTGCCGCCGCATCGCGGCGTCGCTCGGCAAGCTGGGCTGAGGCCGCCGCCGGCTCACTTGTCGTCCGGGGCAGAGACCCCGATCTCGGCCAGAACCTCGCCGGTGTGCTCGCCGAACGCCGGCGGCAGGCGGCGATAGCTGGCGGGGGTGCGGCTGAGCTTCACCGGCGCGCCGGTGCCGCGATAGCCTTCCATCTCGACCACCATCTCGCGATGGCGGGTGTGGGGATGCGCGACGGCTTCGGGGACGGTGAGGACGGGCCCGCACGGCACGCCGGCGCGGATCAGCCGGTCGGCGAGCGTGGCGGCCGCGTAGGGCGCGAGCACGGTCTCGAGCTCGGCCCTCAAGGCGGCGCGGTTGACCGTGCGGTCGCCATTGGTGAGGAAGCGCGGATCGCCGGCGAGCTGGGGCTGCCCGACGAGAGCGCAGAATTTGGCGAACTGGCCGTCATTGCCGACGGCGAGGAAGATTTCGCCGTCGCCGGTGGCGAAGCTGTCATAGGGCGAGATGTTCGGATGGGCGTTGCCGCTGCGCGCCGGTGCCCGGCCCGACATGAAGAAGTTCGCCAGATGCGGGTGGAGGAGTGACAGGCCGCAATCGTAGAGCGCCACGTCGACGAATTGTCCGCGCCCGGAACGCTGGCGCTCGGAAAGCGCCATGAGGATGCCGATGACCGCGTTGAGGCCGGTGACGAGATCGACCACGGGCACGCCCATCCGGGTCGGCTCGCCGGCGGCGGGGCCGTTGATGCTCATCAGGCCGACCATCGCCTGCACGGCGGCGTCGTAGCCGGGCAGGCCGCCGAGGGGGCCGTCGGCCCCGAAGCCGGAGACCCGGCAATGGACGAGGCGCGGGAAGCGGGCGGCGAGGATTTCGGGGCCGAGGCCCCAGCTTTCGAGGGTGCCAGGCTTGAAGTTCTCCACCAGCACGTCGGCGCTCTCCAGCATGACGAGGAGCATGGCGCGCGCCTCCTCCTGCTTCAAGTCGAGCACGATGCCGCGCTTGTTGCGGTTGACGCCCTGGAAATAGGAGGACGAGCCGTTCTCGAAGGGCGGCCCCCAGGCGCGGGTCTCGTCGCCCTGCGGCGGCTCGACCTTGATGACGTCCGCGCCGTGGTCGCCGAGGATCTGGGTGCAGTAGGGGCCGCCGAGAACCCGGCTGAGATCGACGACCTTTATGCCCGCGAGGCTACCCGCCGTGCTGTCCATGAGGCTCATTCTCCTGCCTGAGGCAAGGCCGCCTTCGGACCGTAGGGATAGTAGGGCGGATGATCGCCGATGACGCTCATGTCGACCTCGACGATGCAAGGCCCGGTATGGGCGAGCGCCTCGGCCGCCGTCGCCCCGAAGGCGGCGGCCTCGTCGACGCGCCAGTAGGGGATGCCGGCGATCGCGGCGACATCCTTCAGCTCCGGCGCGAGCAGCGTGTCGAAACGCCGCCTTCCGCCGGCGGCCTTGTCCTGGATGTGCCGGATGACGCCGTATCCGCGGTCGTTCATGACGAGGATGGTGATGTCGAGGTTCTCCTGCACCGCGGTCCACAGCTCCGACAGGTTGAGAAAGAAGCCGCCGTCGCCGGTCATCGCCACGGTCTTGCGCGGCTGGGCCGCGAGCGCCGCGCCGATGCCGAGGCACAGGCCCTGGCCGATGCCGGTGCCCATCGGATAGATGTTGGCGCGGTGATCGTCGAGGGTCAGGAGCCTGTGGCCCCAGGTCGAGTTGTTGATGGTGATGTCACGCGCCCAGATCGCGTCCTTCGGCATCACCGCCCGCAACTGGTCGGCGAAGTCGGCATAGGGGCCGAGCGTGCGCGCGAACGAGGCGCGGGTGTCGCGCTTGGTGCGGGCGACGTCCTCGGCGAAGGCCGGATCGACGCGCAGCCTTCCCGCCACCCGGCGGTGCAGCTCGCCGAGAACCTGCGCCGCATCTCCCGCGACGAAGCCGACATTGGAGAAGGTGCGGCCGTCGGCGCGCGGATCGATGTCGACCTGGATCAGCCGTTTGGGCATCGGCGCGGAGAAGTCGAGCGTTTCGTGGCCGCGCACCCGGCTGCCGACGACGACCATCAGGTCGACGGTTTCGTAGAAGCGCTCCATCGTCTCGAGGCCCGCGCCGTTGAGCGAGCCGATGTTCATCGGATGCGCCTCGTCGACCGTGCCGCGCCCGGCCCAGCTCGTGACCATGCCTAAGCCGAGATCGAGAAGGGCGCGCGCCTCCGCGCCCGCGCCGGTCGCGCCGCGCCCGAGCCAAAGCATCGGCCGGCGCGCGGCCGCGACCGCGTCGGCGAGGGCGGCGAGCTCCCGCCCGGAGGCGGGCGAGGGCGAGAAGCGCGGCAGCTCGTAATAGTCGAGCGAGGCGGGCCGCGTGGTTTCCGCGCGCTGGATGTCGATGGGGATCTCGACCGTCACCGGCCCGCGCGGCGGGGTGAGGGCGGCGAGCACCGCCTCCTTGAGGACGGCAAGGGTGTCGCCGGGCTGGCGCACGCGAAAGGCGGCCTTGCCGGCCGAGCCCATGATCGCGAGCTGGTCCGGCACGTCGTGGACGCTGCCCATGCCCCTGTCGACGAAGCGCGTCGAGGTCTGCCCCGTCAGGTGCAGGACCGGGGTGCTGGCGAACCGGGCCTCGACGAGGCCGCTGACGGCGTTGGCCGCGCCCGGCCCGGTCGAGGTGATCAGCACGCCGAGCCCGCCCGAGGCGCGGGCGTAGCCGTCGGCCATGTGCGCCGCGCCCATCTCGCCGCGCGGGGTGACGAAGCGCATCCGGTTGCGCCGGGAGATCGCGTCGAGCAGCGGGATGTTGTGCACCGAGACGACCCCGAAGCCGGCCTCGGCCCCGCAACTGTCGAGAAACTCGGCGACCAGGTCGCTGACCGTGTAGCTGTCCGTCATTGCCTTCCCCTGGTCGCGGGCTAGTAGGAGCGCGGAAGGTCGAGCACCTTCTCGCTGATGAAGTTCATGATCATTTGCGGGCTGACCGGCGCGATGCGCGGGATGAAGCATTCGCGCATGTAGCGCTCGACGTGGTACTCGGCCGAATATCCCATGCCGCCATGGCTCTGGATCGCCGTCTCGCAGGCGGTGAACGCGGCCTCGGCGGCGAGGAACTTGGCCATGTTGGCCTCGGCCCCGCATTCGCTGCCGCGGTCGTAGAGGGTCGCGGCCTTCATCACCATCAGCGCGGCCGCCTCGAGGTTCATGTGCGCGCGGGCCAGCGGGTGGGCGATGCCCTGGTTCTGGCCGATGGGGCGGCCGAACACGACCCGCTCGCGCGCATAGGCGGCGGCCCGGCGGATCGCCGCCATGCCGAGCCCGACGGCCTCCGCGCCGATCAGGATGCGCTCGGGGTTGAGGCCGTGCAGGATCATCCGGAAGCCTTCGCCTTCCTTGCCGATCAGGTCGTCGACCGGCACGCGCATGCCGTCGAAGAACAGCATGTTCGAATCGACGGCGTGGCGGCCCATCTTGTGGATCTTGCGGATCTCGACGCGGGCGCGGTCGAGCGGCGTATAGAACAGGCTGAGCCCTTGCGTCTTCTTCGCCACGCTTTCGAGCGGCGTGGTGCGGGCGAGGATCAGGGCGCGGTCGGCGACCTGCGCCGTCGATATCCAGATCTTCTGGCCGGTGATGACGTAATGGTCGCCGTCGCGCTCGGCGCGGGTCTTGATCTCGGTCGTGTTGAGGCCGGCATCCGGCTCCGTGACGGCGAAGCAGGCCTTCTCCTCGCCGCGGACGAGCTGGGGCAGCATGCGCGCCTTCTGCTCGGCGGTGCCGAAGACGACGACGGGCTGAAGCCCGAAGATGTTCATGTGGACGGCCGAAGCGCCCGACATGCCGGCGCCCGACTGGGCTATGGTGCGCATCAGGATCGCGGCCTCGGTGATGCCGAGGCCGGAGCCGCCGACCGCCTCCGGCATGGCGACGCCGAGCAGGCCCGAGGCGGCGACCGCCTTGTGGAAGTCGTGCGGAAACTCGCCGCTCAGGTCACGCTCCATCCAGTAGGTATCGTCGAACGGCGCGCAGACGCGCTCGGCGAGGTCGCGGATGGAGCTCTGCGTCTCGTTCAGTTCGAAATCCATGATCGACGCCGTCCCCGGATTCAAAGGTCATATGTACGCAGTATGCGAACTGTGTTCGCAGAATGGCGTTGCGTGCCCTCTCTGTCAAGGGAGATGTTCGCAGACAGGGGGAGTGGGGGTCGACCGGCATGGGCCCGGATGCATGCATGGCGTAAATTCCGGCGCCATCGGTGAGCGATCATTAGGCGCGGGGAGGTTGGCGTGGTATGCGGCGTCGAAACAGAGACCCGATCATGACGCCGACCGACGACGCAGCTTCCCTGCCGGACACCATTCACCCCGCCCTCGCTTCCGCCCTCGGCGCGAAGGGCTACGACCGGCTGACGCCGGTGCAGAGCGAGATGGCGAGCGGCGGCCATGGCGAGGCGGACCTTCTGGTCTCGGCCCAGACGGGATCGGGCAAGACTGTGGCCTTCGGCATCGCGATCGCGTCGACGCTGCTCGGGGACGCCGGGCAGTTCGAGCCCGCCGGACGGCCGCTCGGCCTCGTCATCGCGCCGACGCGCGAGCTTGCGATCCAGGTGCAGCGCGAGCTCGACTGGCTTTACGCGGGAACGCGCATCCAGACCGCGACCTGCGTCGGCGGCATGGACATGCGCACGGAGCGCCGGGCGCTGGAGCGCGGCGCGCATCTCGTCGTCGGCACGCCGGGGCGGCTGCGCGACCACATCACCAAGGGCGCGCTCGACCTTGGCGCGCTGCGCGCCGTCGTGCTCGACGAGGCCGACGAGATGCTGGATCTCGGCTTCCGCGACGACCTCGAATTCATCCTCGGCGCGGCGCCGGAGGGGCGGCGCACGCTGCTGTTCTCGGCGACGGTGCCGCGCGGCATCGCCGAGCTGGCCAAGACCTTCCAGAAGGACGCGGTGCGCATCGCGGCATCCGCCGCCAGCGAGCAGCACGCCGACATCGAGTACCAGATGGTGCTGGTGCGGCGCGACGAGCGCGAGCATGCCGTCATCAACACGCTGCTCGATTCCGACAGCGCCGGCGCGCTGGTGTTCTGCCACACGCGCGAGGCGGTGCGCCACCTCACCGCGCGGCTGGCCAATCGCGGTTTCTCGGTCGTCTCGCTGTCGGGCGAGATGGCGCAGTCGGAGCGTTCGAGCGCCCTGCAATCGATGCGCGACGGGCGCGCCCGCGTCTGCGTGGCGACCGACGTCGCGGCGCGCGGGATCGACCTGCCGAACCTCGACCTCGTGATCCATGCCGACGTGCCGAGCAACCCGGCGACGCTGCTCCACCGCTCCGGCCGGACGGGCCGGGCCGGGCGCAAGGGCGTGTGCGTGCTCATCGTTCCCGAGACCAGGCGCGGCGCGGCCCAGCGCGTGCTGGCGCTGGCGAGGCTGACGGCCACGGTGCGCGCCGCGCCCGGCATCGGCGAGATCGAGGCGCGCTACCGCAGGCAGATTCTCGAGACAGCGCTCGCCGCCGCCGATCCCGACGCAGCCGAGGCGGCCTTCGTGGCCGATCTGCTTGCGAAGGCGAGCCCGGAGCGCATCGCCGCGGCCTTCCTGCGCCAGCAGCTTTCGGCCCGGCCGGTGCCGGAGGACCTTTCCCCGCTGCCGGTCGTCGAGATGCAGGCGAGAAAGCCGAGGCGCGACAGGGGAAGCGAGGACGAGCACGGGCCGCTGCCGGCGCGCGAGCCGCGCAAGCCGGACATGGAGGGCGGCGTCTGGTTCACGCTGTCGCTCGGCCGCAAACAGCGTGCCGACCCGAAATGGCTGCTGCCGATGATCTGCAAGGCCGGCGGCGTGTCGAAGCGCGACGTCGGCTCGATCCGGATCGACGACACGGAAACCCGCTTCGAGATATCCGCCGACAAGGCGGCCGGCTTTGCCGCGCAGATCGAGCGGCCGGGCAGCCTCGAGCGGGGGATCGTCATCGCGCCGGTGGGGGAGGGGCGCGCAAGCCCGCGGCCGGCGAAGCCGAAATTCGGCAAGGGCGGGAAACCGCCGAAGAAGCCGGCGCACCGGGGCAAGGCCGCGCCCGCCGACCGCGACCCCGCCCGCAAGCACAAGGGCAAGGCGAAGCGGCCGAAAGGCTAGAGCATTTGCAGTCAAGTGGACTTACTTGACGTCGCATAAATGCGGCAAAAACAAACGGCTGGAGCGGCAGCCCGGATTTATCCGGGCCGCTCTAGCCTCGCCGGCCGCGCGCCTCAGGCGCTGCGTTGCGACAGGCTGGCGGCGGCGGCGGAAACCAGCGTGGCGTAGTTCTCCTCGACGAATTGCGGCGTCGTGACCAGGGTCGAGGTGGAGATCGTCAGGGCGGCGGTCGGGCGGCCGAACCCGTTCAGGATCGCCGCGGCGACCGAGATATCGCCGAGATAGGTCTCCTGATGCGCGACGGCGTAGCCCGTCTCGCGCACCGCGTTCAGCCGCCGCCGGATCGCGTCGGGGTCGGTCTGGGTGAAGGCGGTATAGGCCTTCAGCGTCGAGCGCGACAGAATGTCTTCCACCTCCTCGTCGGTCATGCGGGCCATCATCACGAGGCCCGATGCGGTCGCGAACATCGGCAACCGCGCGCCCACCATGATCTCGGGATTGATCAGGTGCCGGCTGTGCAGCCGGTGGATGTAGACGATGTCCGTATCGTCCTGGACCATCAGGTTGACGGCCGCCTCCGTGGTCTTGCTCAGGTGCAGCATCATCGGCATCGCGCGCTCGATGGTCTCGTTGCCCTGCAGGTAGCGGAACCCGAGCGTCATCATCTTCGGAGAGAGCTCATAGAGCCGCGTCGCCTTGTCCTTCCTCACGAGCCCAAGCCGCTCCAGCGTGAAGGCGAAGCGCTGCGCCGTGCTCAGATCGGTCTGCGCGCGCTCCGCGAGCTGCGACAGCGATAGCTGGCGATGGCCGGCGTCGAACGTCGCCAGCAGGCCGAGCGCCTTCTCGACCGAGCGCACGAAGAGCGGCGATTCCCGCTGCTGCGGGGCTTCCATCGTGGGATCCTTCTGCTTTCGCGCCAACGTCTGTCCCCCTCGCTCAAGGTCGCTTGACTCAGAATCAATATGATGAAATCCTATACAATAATTACTATTGCAATAAAATAGTTAAGGGGAGAATGGAATGGGAAATCTGATTTCGAACGTGGTGGCGTCGGTGTTCGTTCTGGCGTCGGCATCCGCGGCCTACGCTGAAGGGGTGCCGGAAAAGCTGATCATCGGCAGCTCCTTCAGCCAGACCCCATGGGGGTTCTTCGACGACAACCAGCAGCCCACGGGCATCGACGTCTCGATGTGCGGGGCGCTGGCGAAGGAGATGGGAGCAACGGATGTCGAGTACGTGAATCTCGACTTCAAGGGCCTCATCCCCGCCCTGCAGGCGGATCGCTTCAACATGGTCTGCGCCGGCGTCTACATCACCGACGAGCGCGAGAAGGTGGTGACGATGGTGCCATACGTCCGCAGCAGCCAGGCGATTCTGGCGAAGGCGGACTCGGGGATTTCCGGCCTCGACGATCTGTGCGGAAAGAGCGTCAGCGTGCTGCAGGGCTCGGCCCAGCTCAAGGTCGTCGCCGAACAGAGCGAGAAGTGCGTCGCGGAGAGCAAGCCGCAGGTGAACATCCAGTCGTTCGACACGCAGCCGATCGCGGTGCGGGCGCTGGAGAACGGCAATGTCGAGGCCTTCGTCGCCTCCGACCAGCTCGTCTCCTACTACCTGCTGAAGAATCCGAGCCTTGAGAAGGCTGCCGCCAATATCAATCCGGTCACGCTGGGCGTCGTCGTCAAGAAGGACGACGAGGCGCTGGCGAAAGCCGTTCGCGACGGGCTCGTCCGCATGAAGGAGAACGGCACCTACGACGCCGTGCTCAAGGAGTGGGGCATCGAAACCGCCGCCGTCGACTCCTTCGACCGGTAGTCCCGGCCGAAATCCCGATCCTTGCCTGAAAACCCATGTGCAGTGCGCGCCGCGCACTGCCATTTCATCGAGAGCATAGCATGCAGAGCGAACTCGCAGGTATTCTCAGCGCGCTTTTCACACCCATGAACGCCGACGGGACGGAGATCGACGAGGCGAAGTTCGCCGCGCTCGTCCGGTCCCAGATCGCGCTCGGCATCCATGGCGTCGTCGTCGCCGGCACGACGGGCGAGCACTCCACGCTGACCGCGGCGGAGCGCAAGCGCCTCTGCGAGGTGGCGGTCGCCGAGGCGAAGGGCAAGATACCCGTCATCGCCCAGATCGGCGCGCCGGGGTCCCGCGAGGCGTTCGACCTCGCGCGGCACGCGATGGCGACCGGCGCCGACCGCCTGATGGCGGTTGCGCCCTATTATGACCGGCTGCGCTGGGCCGATCTGCAGCGCTTCCTCGGGCAGTGCGCGGAGATCGCCGGCGGGCCGGTCGTCTACTACCATACGCCGCGCGTGACCGGGCTCGACCTGACGGAGGACGAGCTCGTCAGCCTGGCCCGGTCGGGTTTCATTTCGCACATCAAGGACAGCGCTGCGAACTACACCGCCACCATGCGGCTGATGCTCAATCCGGAAGCGCCGAAGGTCATCGCCGGGTCCGACCCGGCGATGATGGCGACGATCGCCTGCGGCGCGCCCGGCTCCATCCTGGGGGCCTCGACCTTCATCCCCGAGATCTGCATCGAGCTCTACGACGCCATCGCCGTCAGGAAGAACCTCGTCGAGGCGCAGGATGTGTGGAAGCGGCTGTGGCCGGTCCTGAACTTCCTGCTTCTCAACGGCTATGTCGCCATGACCAAGGCCGGCGCCGAGCTGCGCGGCATGCCGGTCGGCGCGCCGCGCGAGCCGCTGCTGCCTGCCGATGCGCAGGCGCGCGCCGCCCTGAAGCAGGTGCTCGATGCCGCCGGCATCGGCGCCCTCCCGCCCACCCCCTGAGGGGAGAATAGATGCAGGTCTGGGACTGGTCCGTCTTCTTCAACACGCTGATTAATCCCGGCATATTGCAGGGCGTCTGGACGACGATCTGGCTGACGATGGTCACGCTCGTCCTGGCGATCATCGTCGGCACGATCGTCGCCCTGATCGGCAGGATCGAACGCCTGCCCGCCCAGTGGTTCTATCAGGGCTATGTCGCGTTCTTCCGGGCGACGCCGCTGCTGGTGCAACTGGTGTTCCTGTACAGCGCGCTGCCGCAGATGGACATTCGCCTGACGGTGATCCAGGCCGCCATCATCGGCCTCACCCTGTCGGAAAGCCCGTATGTCGCGGAAATCGTCCGCTCGGCGATCTCCGCCGTGCCGCCCTCGCAGTGGGAGGCGTCGCGCGCCATCGGAATGCGGCCCTTCACCATCATGCGGACGATCGTCTTTCCCCAGGCGCTGCGGATCGCGATCCCGCCGCTGGGCAACGAGTTCGTCCGGCAACTGAAGAACACCTCGCTGGTGTCGGTGATCTCGATGACCGAGCTTTTCCGCGCGACCGACAACGTCATCCAGAACAATTTCCGGGTGCTCGAGGCCCTGACGGTCGCCACCATCTACTACCTGCTGCTGACCGCGCTGTGGACCTTCCTGCAGCGCGCCTTCGAGAGGCGGAACTCGCGCTGGTTCGCCGAAACGGCGCCCGTCTCGACCAAGCGTGCCGCCGGAGCGGCGGCATGAGCGCTCCGCAGGGTGCCGCGCCCTTCATCCGGGTCGCCAACGCGGTGAAGCGCTTCGGCGACTTCGTCGCGCTCGGCGGCGTGTCGCTGGAGGTCGAGAAGGGGCAGGCCGTCGCCCTCATCGGCCCGAGCGGCTCCGGCAAGAGCACGCTGCTGCGCTGCATCAACGCGCTGGAGCAGATCAACGAGGGCACGATCGTCGTCGACGGCGAGGAGATCGGGGCGCGGGTCGACGCCGCCGGCGCGCGCCGGCCGCTCTCGGTGCGGCATCAGGCGCGGCAGCGCGAGGCGATCGGCATGGTGTTCCAGAGCTTCAACCTGTTCCCGCACATGACGGCGCTCGAGAACGTCGCCTCCGGCCCGCGTCTCGTGCGCGGCGTGGCGCGTCAGGCGGCCGAGAAGAACGCGCTCGCGCTGCTCGACCGGGTCGGCCTCGCCGACAAGGCGCAGTCCTATCCGCGGCAATTGTCCGGCGGGCAGCAGCAGCGCGTGGCGATCGCCCGCGCGCTGGCGATGGAGCCCCGGGTGATGCTCTTCGACGAGCCGACCTCGGCCCTCGATCCGGAGACCGTGCAGGAAGTGCTCAACGTCATCCGCGAGGTGCGCAACTCCGGCATGACGATGCTGATCGCCACCCACGAGATGGAGTTCGCGCGCCATGCCTCAGACCGGACCATCTTCATGGAGCGCGGGCTGATCGTGGAGCAGGGGCCGTCGGCCGAGGTGCTGGTTTCTCCGAAGACCGAGCGTTGCCGGCGTTTCCTGTCGGGCCTCACCGGCGCCGAGGCGTGAGCCGATGAAGACGCTCGGCTTCATCGGAACGGGTACGATAACGACCGCCTTCATCGAAGGGCTGGTCGCCAGCGGCCGCCGCAACTCCATCCTCGTCTCGCCGCGGTCGGCGCAAAGGGCTGACGCGCTGGCGGCGCGATTCGAAACCGTGCGCCGGTCGTCATCCAATGCCGAGGTGGCGCGAGACAGCGACATCGTCTTCCTGGCGATGCGCCCCGCCCAGGTGGAGGAGGCGCTGAAAGGGATCGAATTCCGGCCGAGCCAGATCGTCTGCTCCTTCGTGACCGGGCTGACGGTGCCCGAGATCGGCGCGTATGCGCCCGGCGCCGTCGTCTGCCGCGTCCTGCCGCTGCCGGCGGTCGCCATGTGCAAGGGGCCGATCATCCACTATCCGCGCGTCGACGCCGTCGCCGACCTGCTCAGCGGCATGGGGCAGGTGATCGTGCCGCAAACGGAGCGCGAGCTCGTCGCCATGGGCGGCGTCAGCGGCTTCATGTCGACGTTCTTCGAGCTTCAGGCCGGGCTCGTGAGCTGGCTGGAAGGGCGCGGCGTGGCGGGCGCGGCGGCGGAGACCTATGTGCGGGCGATCTTCTCCGGCCTCGCCGAAACCGCGCTTCGCTCGCCGGAGTCGCTGCCCGATCTCGTGCGCGAGCACGAGACGAAGGGCGGCCTGAACGAGCGCACCCGCAAGCACCTCGTGTCCAGGGGCTGGGTCCAGGAGACCTTCGCCGCCCTCGACTCGGTCCAGCAATTTTCGCGGACCGATCTGGATTAGGATCGCAGATCTGGCCCGGGCGCGCGCGAATTGCGGGCGCTTCAGGCGGACTTGGGGAGCGACAGCGTGGCGCCGCCCTTGCGGATCGCGGCGAGGAGCGCGCCCTCGGGCTCCCGGTCGGTGACCAGCGTCATGGCATCGTGCCATGGGGTCAGCAGCACCAGCGCGCGTTTGTCGAACTTGCCGTGGTCGGCCAGGATGAACGAACGCTCGGCGCTGCGCAGCATCGCCGCATAGACCTCGCCCGCGCCGAGCATCGCCTCGCTGACGCCTTCGCCCGAAACCCCAGACGCGCCCATCAGCACCACCGGCGCGCGGTAGCGTTCCAGCGCGCGGATGGTCTCGGGGCCGCAGACGATGCGCTCCTGCGCCTCGAGGGTGCCGGGCAGCAGGACGATCTCGATCAGCGGGTTCGACGACAGCTCCAGCGCGATCGCCCAGGCCGGGGTGATGACGGTCAGCCGGCGATCGATGCCGCGCAGGGCGCGGGCGAATTGCAGCAGGGTGGCGCCGCCGCCGAGAAGCAGCGCCTCCTCGTCGGCGATCTCCTCCAGCGCGCGCCGGGCGATGGCGCGGCGTTCCGGGACCTTCAGCAGCAGCCGGTCGTTCAGCAGCGGCTCGAACCGGTTCGAGGAGGCCACCACCGCGCCGCCATAGGTGCGGCTGAGGCGGCCTGCCTGGTCGAGCTCGGCGAGGTCGCGGCGGATCGTCTCGGTCGAGACGGCAAGGGATTCGGCAAGCTGGTTGACCCGCAGCGCCGGATTGCCTTCGAGCGCGGCGAGGATGCTGTCCTGCCGTAGCTCCTTGCGGGATTTGATCGGTTTCACGGAATGGAGCCTTTTATTTTCAAGGGCCTGAAAGACGGTGGCGGGCGGGGCGCTCCAGCATCGCAGCGGGCGTGTGAAACTTCAACATCTGTTTTGCCCGTCTACCAACATTTTCCTGTTGCCGAACACGAATTTTCGTGACAGTCTTCGGTCAAATAGAGGTGCGCTCGTGTTCAATTACGGATATTTCAGCTTCGATTCGAAGGCCGAGCTGCTCGAGAAATCGATCGAGTACTGGAACCCCGGCAAGACGAAATTCTGGCTCGACGCCGGGATCGACATGGTCATCGACCGGCGTGAGGGCTACTACCTCTACGACATGTCCGGCCGCCGGCTGATCGACCTGCATCTCAATGGCGGGACTTACAATTTCGGCCACAGGAACCCCGAGCTGGTGGCGACGCTGAAGTCGGCGCTGGACTATTTCGACATGGGCAACCACTGGTTCCCCTCGGTGGCCCGCGCCGCCTTCGCCGAGAAGCTGGTGAAGACCGCGGACGGGATGAAATACGCGATCTTCGGCGCCGGCGGGGCCGAGGCTGTGGAAATCGCACTCAAGACTGCCCGATATACAACAAAGCGTCGGAAGATCGTCTCGATCATCAAGGGATATCACGGCCATTCCGGCCTGTCGGTGGCCACTGGCGACGAGCGGTTCTCGACGATCTTCCTCGCCGACCGGCCCGAGGAGTTCATCCAGGTGCCGTTCAACGACATCGATGCGCTGGACCGCGCGCTTCGCGGCCGCGACGTGGCGGGCTTCATCATCGAGACCATCCCGGCGACCTACGGCTTCCCGCTGCCGGACGAGGGCTACCTGAAGGCCTGCCAGGATTTGTGCCGCCGCTACGGCACGCTCTATATCGCCGACGAGGTCCAGACCGGGCTGATGCGCTGCGGCACGATGTGGGGCTGGCAGTCCTACGGGCTGGAGCCGGACATGTTCGTCACCGGCAAGGGGCTCGGCGGCGGCATCTACCCGATCTCGGCCTGCGTGGTGACCGAGAAATGCGGCGGCTGGCTGCATGAGGACGGCGCGGCGCACATCTCGACCTCGGGCGGCTCGGAGCTGGGCTGCGTGGTCGGCCATCAGGTGATCGACATCCTCCAGCGCCCCGAAGTCATCGCGAACGTGCAGTCCGTCGCGGAGTTCTTCCGCCGCAGCCTCGCCGACATGATGGCGGTGCATTCCGACATCTTCGTCGGCATCCGCCAGCGCGGCGTGATCCTCGGGCTGGAGTTCAACCATCCCGAAGGCGCGGTGGCGGTCTCGCGCGCGCTCTACGAGCACGGGGTCTGGGCGATCTTCTCGTCGCTCGATAAGCGCGTCCTGCAATTCAAGCCGGGCGTGCTGCTCGATGCGGCGACCTGCCAGGAGATCATCGACCGGATGGAAGCGGCGATGCCGCGAGCGCGGGCGCTGCTGAGCGGCCTGAAGCGCGCGGCCTGAGGGGGAGCCATGCCGATGCACGCTCACGACGACGCTCCCCGCCTCGCGATGCCGGACCGGGCCGAATCCATCGCCCGGATGAAGCTCGACCGCGCCACCTGGGCGGGACGGGCCTTCGCGAAATACGACCGCGCGGCGGTGATGAGGATCGCCCGCGCCGTGGCCGAGGCCGCGCATCAGGCGGCCGGGCGCTATGCCGAGGCCGCGGTGGCCGAGACCGGCATGGGCGTGGTCGAGCACAAGAAGCTCAAGAACGAGCTGTCCGCCCATCCGCTGGTGGATTTCTACGAGAATCAGGATCTGGTGAACCCGAAGGTCGATCCCGCCCGCAAGATGGTCGAGATTCCCAAGCCCGCCGGCGTGATCCTCGCGCTGACCCCGGCGACCAATCCGGTCTCGACGCTCTATTACAAGACGATCCTCGCGCTTCTGTCGCGCAACGCCATCATCTTCAGCCCGCATCCGCTGGCCAAGGCGTGCTGCAACGACGCGGCGGCGACGCTCGAGGCGGCGGCGGTGGCTGCGGGCGCGCCGGCCGGGCTGATCCAGTGCATCGAGGAGCCTTCGGTGCCGCTGGTGCAGGCGCTGATGGCGTCCCCGACGGTGCAGGTCATCCTCGCCACCGGCGGCGGCCCGATGGTGCGCGCCGCCTATTCCTCGGGCAATCCGGCGATCGGCGTCGGGCCGGGCAACGCGCCGGTCTATATCGATCCCGACACCGACCAGAACGCGGCGGCGAAGCGGCTGATCGATTCCAAGAGCTTCGATAATTCCGTGCTTTGCACCAATGAGAGCGTGCTGATCTCGCAGGATCGCGGCCGCAGCCAGCTCGAGCGGGCGCTGCGCGCCAACGGCGCCCACATCTGCAATCCCGACGAGGTCGCGAAGCTCAGGGCCTGGCTCTTCCCCGAAGGCCACCTGAACACGGGCGCGGTCGGGAAATCCGCGGTCTGGATCGCGGCGCAGGCCGGCTTCCGGGTCGCGCCCTCGATCCGCGTCCTGATCGCGCCGGTCGATACGGTCGGGCTCGACGAGCCGCTGACGAAGGAGAAGCTGTCGCCGGTCCTGGCCTGGGCCATGGCGGGCTCCTTCGAGCGCGCGACCGGGATCGCGCAGATGATCCTGCGGATGACCGGCGCCGGCCATTCGGCGGCCCTGCATTGCGACGATCCGCAAAAGGCGATGGATTTCGCTGCCGCGCTTTCGGTCTACCGCGTGGTCGTCAACGCGCCGTGCTCGCAAGGGGCGGCCGGCTTCGCCACCCATCTGGCGCCCTCCTTCATGATCGGCACCGGCTATTTCGGCCGCTCGTCGGTGGGCGAAAACATCGGCCCGCAGCATCTGGTGCACTGGACGCGGCTGGCCTGGAATTCCGACGCCTCGGTGCCGATGGGCGACTTCAGCGCGGTGCGCGCGCCGTTCGAGGGGCCGGATTCGTCCTCTCGCCCCGCCGTCGCGCCGCGTCCGGTGACGCTCGCACCCACTGCTGCGGCACAGGATGCGGGCGGGGTGGATCGCGACATGCTGCGCCAGCTCATCCTCCAGGAACTCCGTGAACTGACGAGGGGCCAGTCGTGACCGATCTCCGCGCCTTCATCTTCATCGACCAGCTCCAGCCGCAGACGCTCGCCTATACCTCCACCTGGATGCGGGGCACGCTGCCGCGCGCCCGGATGGCGGCGCAGATCATCGAGATCGCGCCGGGCCTCGACGTCGAGGCCCTGACCGACACGGTCCTGAAAAGCGCCGAGGTGCGGGCCGGCTTCCTCGTGGTCGAACGCCAGTTCGGCACGCTGCAGTTCCATGCCTATTCCACGGCCGAGGTCCAGACCGGCGCGGAGGCGGCGCTTTCCGCCATGGGCAAGACGCGCGGAGACGCCGAGAAGCCGAAGATCATGGCCTCGAAGATCGTCACCCGGGTCGACGACCAGCACGCCTTCCTGATGAACCGCAACAAGACCGGCTCGATGGTGCTGGGCGGCGAGAGCATCTACCTGCTCGAATGCCAGCCCGCCGCCTACGCCATCCTCGCCTGCAACGAGGCCGAGAAGGAAGCCGACATCAAGGTCATCGACATGCGGATGATCGGGGCGAACGGGCGGCTCTATCTTGCCGGGACCGAGGCCGACGTACGCAACGCCCGCGACGCGGCCGAGCGCGCCCTGCGCGAGGCGGGGGCGACGGGATGAGCGATCTGCGCGCCCTGATCCGCGAGCTGCTCTCGGAAGAGATCGCCGCGCTGCGCGCCGAGGTCCTCGGCGGCGCGGCGGCGGAGCGGGTTTGCGTCGGCACGGAAAGGGAGCTGACCGATTTCGCGCTGACCGTGGCGCGGCGCGCGCAGGAGCCGGGCTTTCTCGCCGCGCTGGAGGCGGGGCGCGTCCGCTATGCGCCGGCAAGCGTGCCGGTTGCGGCCGCGCCCTGCGCAACTCCGGCCGCGGAAAGGGGGACGGTCCCCGCGCCTTCCGCGCCCCAGCCGGCCACTCTGGTCACCACCGTGCCGGCCCCGGTGCCGGAGCTGCGCAAGGGCCTCGTCACCGAACGCGACATCGCCGCCCTCGGCGAGGGCGAGATCCGGCTCAGGGTCGCGAAGAACGCGCGGCTGACGCCTCTCGCCAGCGACGAGGCCCGGCGCCGCGGCATCAGGATCGAAAGGACACCGGCATGATAAGGGCACGCGTCAGCGGCAGGCTCTGGTCCACCCGCCATATCGGCACGCTTCCCACCGGGGCGCTGCTGGAGGTCGAGACCGAGACCGGCGCGAAACTGATCGCCTTCGACCCGCTCGGCTGCGCCGATGGCGAGGCGGTCCTCGTCACGCAAGGCTCTGTCGCCGCCTCCTGGTTCACTGACCGCCCGGCGCCGATCGACGCGCTGATCATCGGTTCCATCGACGAAGACCCCGCTGCCAGGCCGGCAGCGAAACGCAAGTAAGGGAGTTCCTTGAAATGGCTAATCTTGCAATCGGAATGATCGAAACCAAGGGCTACGTGCCCGCGCTCTCGGCGGCGGACGCCATGGTCAAGGCCGCCAATGTCGAGATCGTCGCCCGCAACGAAGTGGGCGGCGGCCTCGTCTCGGTGGTGGTGCGCGGCGATGTCGGCGCCGTCAAGGCCGCGACCGAGGCCGGCGCCGAAGCTGCGGCCCAGGTCGGCGAAGTGACCGCCGTCCACGTGATCCCGCGCCCGCACGCCGATCTCGCGAAGCATTTCGAGGCGCTGAAGGGCTGATCCGGCCCGGCCCGACGCAAGGACAAGGACTGAGGCATGACAGAGCTTCGCGTCTATCTTCCCATCGAGGACCTTCAGCCCCAGTTCGCGGCCTATCTTTCCTCGCCCACAAGGGCGAGGGGGTATCCGCCCTTCGCCGGCCAGCACTCGCTGATCATCGAGGTGGCGCCGGCCCTGGCGATCCACCGGATCACCGATCTCGCGCTCAAATCCGCGCCGGCGATGGAGCCGGGGATTCTCTATACAGAGCGGCAGTTCGGCCTTCTCGAGCTGCATTCCGACCGGATGGAGGACCTGAACTCGGCCGGCGCGGCGATCCTGAAGGGGATCGGCGCGAAGCCCGAGGATCAGCTCAGGCCGCAAATCCTCTACCACGACATCATCGAGGACCTTTCGGACCAGCACGCCATCATCCTGAACCGCTCGCGCGACGCGTCCATCCTTGTGCCGGGCGTCGCGCTGCTGATCTACGAGATGGCGCCGGCGCTCTTCGCCTGCGTCGCGGCGAACGAGGCCGAGAAGGCCGCCCCCAACGCCGTCATCAACGACGTGCAGATGATGGGCGCGACGGGCAGGCTCTTCATCTCGGGCACCCTCGAAGACATGAAAATCGCGCGGGACACCATCACCGCGAAGCTGGAGGCCATCAAGGGACGCTGACGAACGTGCCAGAGGTGAAAATGCCCGGCGCAAATGCAGAAACTTGCAGAAGGGGAAAACGAATGACCAACATCGATCTGACCGGCAAGCATGCCGTCGTCACCGGCGGTTCGTCCGGCATCGGTTCAGCCGTGGTGCGGACCCTCGCGGCCGCCGGCGCGAGTGTGACGGTCCTGTCGCGCAGGCGCGCCTATTCCGATGCCGAAATGACCATGTACGACGATCCCAAAGTGGATTTCATGGAGCTCGACGTCGGGGACAGCGCCGCCGTCTCGCGCGTGTTCGCGGCGATCGCGGAAAGCAAGGGGATCGACATCTCCGTCCTTTCGGCCGGCCTGCTGCTGCCCGGCACGGTGCTCGAGACCGACGACGAGACCTGGCGCCAGATCATGGCCGTCAATCTCGACGGGCTCTTCTACACGACCCGCGAATCCGTCCGCCACATGATGGCGCAGGGGCGCGGCGGCAAGGTGGTGACGATCGGCTCCATCTCGGGCTATCGCGCCAATCAGGGCTTCGCGGCCTACTGCACCGCCAAGGGCGGCGCGCTGAACTTCACCCGTCAGGTCGCGATGGACTACGCGGCTCACGGCATCAACGTGAACGGGGTCGCCCCCGGTTTCATCACGACGCCGATGACCGACATCTACAACCAGGACATAAAAAACATGCTTTCGGCGCAGACGCCCGACGGCAAATGGGGAACGCCGCAGCAGATCGCGGACGCGGTGCTGTTCCTCAGTTCGAGCATGGCCGATCACATCCATGGACAGAGTCTGTTGGTCGACGGCGGCTGGACGCTCGGAGTCTTCGCCCAGTTCTGAGCCAGGGCGATCGCCCTTTCGAAGCATAGCAACGGGTCGCCAAGAACCCGGGATTCGATATCCGACGCCCCCGGCGTCGGACTACCCGAAACACAACCTAGAGGTGGACATCATGAAGAGAAGAGAGCTGCTCACGGGCATTGGTGCAGGCGGTCTCGGGGCCGCGGCGTTGTCGATGTTCAATGCGGGCCAGGCAAGGGCCCAGGACGGCGAGCCGGTCCCCATCGGGGCCGCGCTGCCGATGTCGGGCCCGGCGGCCGGCGACGGCGTCGAGTTCAAGAACGGTCTCGAGCTCGCCGCCGAGGAGATCAACGCCGCGGGCGGCATCCTGGGCCGCCCCGTCCATATCCATATCGAGGACACCCGCGAAATGGGCGCCGACCTCGTCGGCCAGGCCATGCAGCGGCTGATCGACCGCTACAACACGCCCGCGATCGTCAACGGCTACAATCTCGGCGCGAACATGGTCGAGCTCGATATCGCCGCCGACAACGACGTGATCGTGCTGCACAACAACACGCAGATCGCCCATCCCGAGCGCGTCAAGACCGATCCGGAACGCTATTATGGCGGTTTCCAGACCGATCCGACGGAATATCTATACGGGCCGGGCTGCCTCGGCTTCCTGAACTCGCTGGCGGATTCCGGCAAGTGGACGCCCGCGAACCGCAAGATCGCCATCGTCGCCTCGGCGGTGGAATATGCCATCGTCATCGGCAACGCGATCCGCGACAAGGCCCAGGAATTCGGCTGGGAGGTCTCGCTCTATGAAACCGTGCCCTTCCCGACCAATCAGTGGGGGCCGGTGCTCGCCAAGCTGCGCGAGGACCCGCCGGCGGCGATCCTTGTCACCCACTTCCTCGCCCAGGACCTGGCGCAGTTCATGACCCAGTTCCTGACCCAGCCGACGCCGAGCCTGATCTACATGCAGTACGGGCCGTCGCTTCCGGTGTTCCGCGAGATCGGCGGCGAGTCGATCAACGGCGTGATCTATTCGACGGTGATCGGCGGCCTGCCCGACGAGTTCGCGGCGAACTACCGCGAGGCCTACAAGGCCAAGTTCGGTGCGACCGCCTCGTGGCTGACAGGGTCGCAGACCTACGACGCGCTGTGGATGTACTCGATCGCGGCGGCGGTCGCCGGCGGTCCGGGCGAGCCCTTCAACGGCGAACAGGCCCGCAAGATCGCCTCGATCCTCAAGCGGATGGTCTATCGCGGCGCCAGCGGCTCCTTCCGCTTCGATCAGGAAGGGCTGGTCGCGCTCAGCTATCCGACGCAGGTCAAGGACCCCTCGCTCGGCCTGCCGCATCAGTTCCTCCAGCATCAGGACTACAGGACCGAGCCGCGGATGATCGGCCCGGCGCTCTACGCGACGGACGATTTCCTGCTGCCGCCCTGGCTCTCGTGATCTGACGATCCGGGACAGGCACGGGCGTCCGGAAGCGCCCGTGCCGCGCCAGAAGGGAAGCAAGCGATGACAGAGAGCAAGCCTCTGCTGATCTGCGAGGACGTCACCCGGCGTTTCGGCTCGCTGGTCGCCGTGGACAGGATGTCGGTGAGCGTGGAGAAGGGCGAGATCCTCGGGATCGGCGGCCCGAACGGCGCCGGCAAGACCACGTTCTTCGACGTGATCACCGGCATCACCCCCGCTTCGGGCGGGCGGATCGTCTTCGACGGGCACGACGTGACGCGGATGAGCGCCGACCGGCTCTGCCAGCTCGGCATGGCGCGGACCTTCCAGCTCAACGCCGCTTTCGACCATATGACCGTGCTCGAGAATGTCGAGATCGCCGCCTATTACGGCCGCGCGCCGCGCCTGTTCCCGGGCCTGCGCATGGGAAGCGAGACGCGCAAGGCGGCCGCCGAAGCACTGGAACTCGTCGGGCTCTCCGGCAAGGCGGGCAAGCTGGTGGCCGAGCTTCCCGTCCTCGACCGCAAGCTCCTGATGATCGCCGGCGCCATGGCGACGCAACCGAAGATCCTGTTTCTCGACGAGCCGGTCGGCGGCCTCAACTCCGACGAGATCGACTTCGTGATCGACCTCGTGCGGCGGCTGATGGCGGGCGGGCTGACCGTCGTCCTGATCGAGCATGTGATGCGCTTTCTGCTCGCGCTGTCGAGCCGCGTGCTGATCATGCATCACGGCAGCCTGCTTTTCGAAGGCCCGCCAGCGCAGGTGGCCGAGAACGACCGCGTGGTCGAGGTCTATCTCGGCCAGGGCACCCGCGAACGGCTCAAGAAGCATTTCGCCGTCAGCGTGGAGGCGACGCCATGAGCGCGGCCCCGGTTCTGCAATTGAGCGACGTGCGTTCGGGCTATGAAGGGATCGAGGTGCTGCGCGGCATCTCCCTCTCGATCACGGCCGGAGAACTCGTCACCGTGGTCGGGCCGAACGGCCATGGCAAGTCCACGCTGCTGCGGACGATCTCCGGCCTCGTGCCGCTGCGCTCGGGCGAAATCCGGCTCGACGGCGTGCCGCTCGACCGCCATGTCCATCACACGGCGGCACGCGGCATCGCCCATGTGCCGCAGGGCGACCTGCTGTTTCCCGGCATGACCGTGCATGAGAACCTGCTGATGGGCGCGTTTCTCTGTACCGACCGGGCCGAACGCAACCGCCGCCTCGAAGAGGTCCACAGCCTGCTGCCGAAACTTGCCGAGCGGCGCAACCAGTTCGTCTCGACCCTTTCGGGCGGCGAGCGGCGGATGGTCGGGGTCGGGCGCGGGTTGATGATGGGCGCGCGGATCATGATGATCGACGAGCCCTCGCTCGGCCTCGCGCCGCTGGTGATCGAACAGATCTACGAGGTGATCGCCGCGCTCGGCAAATCGGGGCGCACGATCCTCCTGATCGAGGAAAACCCGGCCCGGGTCGCGGATATCGCCGACCGGCTGTTCCTGCTCGACAACGGCGCGTTCATCTGGTCGGGGCCGCCCGCGGAATTGCTCGCCAGCGACGAGCTCATCTCGGCTTATCTCGGGGGGTAGGCGATGAACACCTTCTATTCCGTCCTCGTCTCGGGCCTGACGGTCGGCGCGCTCTACGCCATCGCGAGCATCGGCCTGTCGCTGGTCTGGGGTGCGCTCGGCGTATTGAACATGGCCCATGGCGCGCTGCTCACGCTCGGCGGCTACGTCGCCTACGGCGTCATCACCTCGGCCGGCCTGCCGATGCCGGTCGGCATCCTCGCCTCGGTGCTCGTCGGGGCTCTGGCGGGCGGACTGATCTATGTGCTCATCGTGCGCAACGTGCTGCGCCAGTCCGGCGCGGATTTCGAGGCCAATGTGATGATCGCCACCGTCGGCGTCGCCATCGCGCTGGAGAACGGCATCCTCCTGTGGTTCGGCGGCCAGCCGCTGAAGCAGCCGGTGACGGTGACGGGCTCGTTCTCGATCGGCGGCATGCATGTCCCCTGGCAGAATTTCATCATCATGGTCGCGGCCGTGATCGCCATGGCGCTGATCGCCTCGCTGCTGAACTACACCCGCATGGGCCGCGCGATCCGCGCCACCGCCCAGAACCGCGACGCCGCCCGGCTGCTCGGGGTCGCGGTGAGCCGGGTCTATCTCTACGTGCTGATGCTTTCGGGCGCGGTGGCCGGGGTTTGCGGCCTGCTGCTTTCGGCCCTCGTCCAGCTTTCGCCCTCGCTCGGCAACGACCCGATGCTCAAGGCCTTCATCATGTGCGTGGTCGCCGGCCTCGGCACGCTCCCGGGCGCGGTGCTGGTCTCCTTCGCGCTCGCGCTGCTCGAGGCCTGGGTCCAGTACGCATTCGGTGCGCGCTGGGGTTTCCCGATGCTGCTCTGCGCGGTGGTCCTGGTGCTGATCTGGCGGCCGGGCGGATTGCTGGGCCGCGTCCAGCCGAGGCGGATGTGATGCGCGCCGCCCCGTCTTTCCCGCGGCTCTCGCCCGCTCTCCTCGCAGCCGAATGGAAGGAGCTTCACAGATGACATCCATGGCTCCCCCTTCGGGCAGGGCGGACCTGATCATCGCGCTGGCGCTGGTCGCGGCCGCGGCGACGCTGCCCTTCGTGGTCGAAAGCCGCTACGTGCTGGGTCAGGTGGTCCTCGCCCTGTTCTATGCCTGCATCGCCTCGCAATGGAACCTCGTCTTCGGTTTCGCCGGGATCTTCTCGCTGGCGCCGCTCGCGATCTTCGCGGTCGGCGGCTACGCCACGGCGATGCTATGCTTCTTCCTCGGCTGGTCGGTCTGGGCGGCGCTGCTGCCGGCGGCGTTCGTCGCGGCGCTGTTCTCGATCGTGATCGGGCTGGCCTGCCTGCGGCTCACCGGCGTCTATGTCGCGCTGCTGACGCTCGCGGTCACGCAGGTGATGTACCTGCTGATCGTCACCGACACCGAATGCTTCGTGATGGTCGGCACCGTCTGCCGCCAGTTGACCGGCGGGCCGGGCGGCTTCTCGCGCTTCGGCGATCTCGGCATGCGCGAATTGCTGCGCGGAAGCTGGATGATCGGCAATTACGCGGTGGTCTGCACGTTGTTCGCCCTCATCATGGCCATGACCTGGGTGGTCCTGAAAAGCCCTATGGGCCATGCCTTCCGCGCCATCCGCGACAATCCGGGCTATGCGGTGGCGCGCGGCATCAACCGCTTCCGCGTCCAGATGCTGGTTTTCGGCATCTCGGCCTTCTTCATGGGCCTCGCCGGCGGCGTCTACGCCGCGCATTTCCAGGTGATCGGCCCGACCATCCTGCAACTGCCGCAACTGATGTTCATCATCGCCATCGTGGTGATCGGCGGCGTGGGCACCTTCTGGGGGCCGCTGGTCGGCACGTTCGTCCTCGTCGGCGCCGACGAGCTGATGCGCGAGGCGGGCGAGTTCCGCACGCTCGGCCTCGGCGTCATCATCGCCGCCGCCATCGTGCTGATGCCCAACGGGCTGGTGGGCCGGTTCCGCCAGCTCAGGCGCTATCTCGGCGCCGGCCGCAAGACCCCGCACGCCGAAGCAAACGGATCCTGAACACCGGACATATGACGATGACCGACCTGACCGAAATCTCCCGCCTCGCGACCCTCAGCCTCGCCGACCTGCGCGCCGCCTATCGCGAGGGCAGGACCGATCCCGTCGCGGTGACGCGCGCCATGCTGGACCAGGCCGACCGGGTCAACGGCACGATCAACGCGCTCTACGGCATCCGCCGCGACGAGGCGCTGGCCGAGGCCGAGGCCGCCCGCGCGCGCTGGAAGGCCGGCAGGCCGCTCTCGGATTTCGACGGTGTGCCGGTCACGATCAAGGACAGCGTTCCGGCGGTCGGCATGCGCTGGCATCACGGCTCGGCGCTGCACGGCGACGGCATCATGGGCAAGGCCGACGGCATCCCGACCCGCAAGCTGAAGGCCGCCGGGGCGATCATCCTCGGCAAGGGCGCCATGCCAGATTTCGGGCTGAGCGGCTCGGGCGTGTCCGGCTCGCACGGGATCGTGCGCAATCCGTGGGGCACGGGCTGGAACACCGGGGGGTCGAGCGCCGGCGGCGGCGCCTCCATCGCGGCGGGGATCGGCATGATGTCGGTCGGCTCGGACATCGCGGGATCGGTACGGCTTCCCGCCTCGCATTGCGGGCTGGCGGCCTTGAAGCCCACGCAAGGCGTGATCCCGCATGCGCCGGCCTCGACCGTGCGCTCGGCCGGTCCGATCACGCGCCGCGCCGCCGATCTCATCGAGTGGGCCCGGCTCCTGAGCGGGCCGGACGAGGACGACCGGTATTCGCTGCCGCTTCTCGGCCAGCCCCAGCCGGCAGGCTGGACGCAGGGGATCACGGTCGGCACCTGCGCCGATTTCGGCTTCGGCCCCGCGGTCGAGCCCGAGGTCATCGCCTGTTTCGACGCGGCCGCCGAGGCCATGGGCCGCATCGCCGGGCGTGTAGAGCCGGTCAGCGCCGATTACGGCTTCGACGCCTATCTGCCGATCGACGATTCCCTCAAGCTGCGCGGCTGGTACGAATACGCCGCCGCCGACGCGACGCATCGGGCACGGGCGCCGAAGGAACTCGTCGACTGGTTCGCCGAGGCCGGGGACTGGACCCCGGCCCGCATCCGCGAGTTCGAGAGCGGCATCGAGCGCGGCGTCGCCGGCACGGTGGCGCTGATGCGGGGCGTCGATTTCCTGCTCACCCCGGTCATGCCCCTGGTGAACTGGCCGGCCGACCGGCGCGGCCCGGTCTTCGGCATGCCGCTGCGCCACACGACCTTCACCGCGCCTTTCAACCAGTCGGGGCATCCGGCGGTATCGCTCTGCGGCGGCTTCGACAGTCGCGGCCTGCCGATCGGCATCCAGATCGTCGGCCACCGGCTCGACGATCTGCGGCTGATGGAGCTTGCGGCGGCGCTGGAGGCCGCGCTCGACGTGATGAACCGCTCGGGCCGGTCGTGGCCGGTCGAGCCGGTCGTCGCCCACTGAAGAACCAACACGGGAAGGGAGGATCGACCGAGATGTCCGACAGGGAAACCGAGGCCTGCACGATCGCCGGGAAAGCACTGGGTGCCGCCCCCGACGATTTCGTCAGCCCCTTCACCGTGCTGGCGTCGCCCGCCTGGCGCGGGATCGAGAGCGACATCCGCCGCGCCTCGGCCGGCGACCGCGCCGTGATCGTGAAGCACTATCTTCCCGACACCGCCTTCTATGCCGATCCCGCGCGCGCCATCGAGGCCGCGCATCATGCCGCGGCGGCGGGCGCAGGGCCGAAGGTGCTCGGCGACGACGCGGCGAAGGGGCTGGTGGTGTTCGAGGCGCTTGGCGACGGCTGGCGCTGCGGCGGGTTGCAGGACGTGGTAGTGCCCGAATTGCGCCGCGCCGTCATCGCGGCCAAGAAAGCGTTTCAGAACGGCCCGAAGCTCAGCCGCGACGCCTCGATCTTCGCCGAGATCCGCGATCTGGCGGCGCTGGCAGCGCGCAAGGGCGCGCGCGGCCACCGCCATCTCGACACGTTCCTTGCGGTGATCGGCGAGGCGGGCGCGAAGATCGAGGCTGCCGGCTGCGACCTGAAACCCTCTCACCGCGACGGTAACAGCGCCAATCTGATGATCGGGCCGGACAACCGCGTCCTGCTCGTCGATTTCGACCTGTCCGCCAATGCCGATCCCTATGAGGAGCTCGGCTGCTGGCTGATCGAGTTCTTCGACTGCGAGCCCGAGGCCCGCGCCGGATTCGAGGAGTGGGAAGGGCGGTTCGACGAGGGCCTGTTCCAGCGGGCGATGCTGTACGGCATGGCCGACGATCTGCGCTGGGGGCTGATCGGCTCGATCCTGGCGGCGACCTCGCCGCGCCGCTCGCTGGAATTCGCCAAATACGCGTCCTGGCGCTTCATGCGCCTCGAAACCATGGCGCTCGGCGCGCAGGCCGCCGACCGCCTGCGCCGCGCCGTCTGAGGGAGGTTGAGAGATGAGTGCAGCAACACAGGAACAGGTCGCCCGCGCCATCGACTCCGTGCCGGGCTGGAGCCGCGACAGCGTCCGCGCCCGCCCGCTGATCGGCGGATTGCTGAATTCCAACTGGCTGGCCGAGCACGAGGGCGAGACCTACTTCATGAAGGTCTACGGCGTCGGGTCGGAGAATTTCGTCAACCGTGATCTGTCGAT
This sequence comes from Alphaproteobacteria bacterium, assembly GCA_037190985.1. Taxonomy (GTDB): domain Bacteria; phylum Pseudomonadota; class Alphaproteobacteria; order Rhizobiales; family Rhizobiaceae; genus Aerobium. The sequence goes on along the minus strand of JBBCKE010000045.1, from coordinate 79,858 downwards.
CGAGGCCGCGCGCGCCGCTCATGCCATGGGGATCGCCCCGGCGGTCATCCATTACGACGTCGCGGCGGGGGTCGAGGTATGCCAGTTCCTGCACGGCTACCGCGCGTCGACGAACGCCGATTTCGTCCGGCGCGACTTCCAGGAGCGGGTGATCGACCTCTACGCGAGGTTCAACGCCGGCCCGAAGCTCTCGGTGACCAAGGACGTGTTCGAGATGACGGACGAGCACATCGAGCAGGGGGCCGAGGTCGGCGCCATCCGGCCGGCCGATTTCGACTGGCTCTGCAAGGAATATGGCCGTGCGAAGCAGGCCTTCCACGCTTCGGGCCTCGATATCGTGCCCTGCCACAACGATCCGATGCCGGGAAATTTCCTCGTGCCCGACGGGCAGGAAGCGGTTTCCGACATGAAGCTCGTCGACTACGAGTTCGCCTCGAACAACGAGCGCGCCTACGAGATCGGCGTCTTCCTCGGCGAGATGTTCATCGATCCCGCCACCTCGCAGGAGCTGATCGAGCGCTATTATGGCGAGATGCGCCGCGACCTCCTGGCGCGGGTGACGGTGGCGCGGGCGGTGGCGGACATGAAATGGGGCTCCTGGGCGGTGCAGCAGCGCCAGCTTTCCGGCTGGGATTTCGACTACCAGAAATACGGCATCTGGAAATACGCCCGCGCGCGGATGCTGTTCGACCATCCCGACTGGAACGACTGGCTGTCCTGGATCTGAGGCGGCGATCCATGCCTTTCGGGTCGAGGCGGTGCCGGAAAACCTACGGGCGAACTGCCAGTTGCGCGTGCGGATTTTCGTCTTGATTTCGGTTTCCGTTTAATCGTCTGTGGATCAGCGGATACGAAATTTCACGAAGACGAAACAAAACTGTTGTGTAACTGTCATGGAGCGTCAATACTTCCGATTGCGGAACCGGGTCGCGGCTGCGCAAAGGCGCCTGTTCAGGCGCAACGCCGCGGGTCGGCCCTTTCGCCAACTAGATTCGGGAGCGTAACATGAGGACCCAGGGCTTCGCGGCCGGCATCGCCGCAACGTTTACCATTTTGTCGACTTCCGCCGCTTTCGCCGTTACCGAGATTTCCTGGTGGCATGCGATGACCGGCGCCAACAACGAAGTCGTCGAGACCCTTTCCAGGGAATTCAACGAAAGCCAGAGCGACTACAAGGTCACGCCCGTGTTCAAGGGCACCTATCCGGAGACGCTGAACGCCGGCATCGCCGCGTTCCGGGCGAGCCAGGCTCCGCACATCATCCAGGTGTTCGACGTCGGCACCGGCGTGATGATGGCCGCGGAAGGCGCGGTGAAGCCGGTGGCCGAAGTGCTTTCGATGGGCGGCACCGAGTTCGACAAGAGCCAGTACCTGCCGGGCATCGTCGCCTATTATTCGAAGCCGGACGGCACCATGCTGTCCTTCCCCTACAATTCCTCCTCGCCGATCCTCTACTACAACAAGGACGCCTTCGAGAAAGCCGGGCTCGACGCAGAGAACCCGCCGAAGACCTGGCCCGAGGTCTTCGAGGCGGCGAAGAAGATCAAGCAGAGCGGCGCGGCCCAGTGCGGCCTCACCTCGACCTGGCTGACTTGGATCGGCCTCGAGAACTTCACCGCCTGGAACAACCTCCAGTACGGCACGCAGGAAAACGGCCTCGCCTCGACCGATGTCGAGCTGACGTTCAACACCGAGCCGTTCATTCGCCACTTCCAGAATTTCGCCGAGCTCGCCAAGGACGACACGTTCCGCTATGGCGGCCGCACGTCCGAAGCCAAGCAGCTCTTCCTGTCGGGCGAATGCGCGATCATGACGGAATCGTCCGGCGGCCTGGGCGACGTGATCAAGTCGGGCCTCAACTATGGCCTCGGCCAGCTGCCCTATTATGACGACCTCGAAGGCGCGCCGCAGAACACCATCCCCGGCGGCGCAAGCTTGTGGGTCTTCGGCGGCAAGTCCGACGACGAGTACAAGGCCGTCGCGGCTTTCTTCGAGTTCCTGTCGCAGACGGATATCCAGCAGCGCCTGCATCAGGTCTCCGGCTACCTGCCGGTGACGCTCGCGGCCTACGAGGCGACCAAGTCCTCCGGGTTCTACGACGAGAATCCGGGCCGCGAGATCCCGATCCAGCAGATGATGGGCAAGGAGCCGACGGCCAATTCCAAGGGCGTCCGGCTCGTCAACCTGCCGCAGGTCCGCGACATCCAGAACGAAGAGTTCGAGAAGATGCTGGCCGGCGACCAGAGCGCGCAGCAGGCGCTCGACAACGCCGTGGAGCGCGGCAACGCCGCCATCCAGCAGGCCATCGGCAACTAGGAGGCGGCTTCCGCCCGACGACCATCCGCGCCTTTTCGCGCGGATGGTCGCAGCCATGTCGAGGAGGCCTCTTGTCGCCGCGCGTCGTCTTCCCCAACAAACTGCTGCCATACCTGTTGCTGGCGCCCCAGCTCGCCATCACGCTCGTCTTCTTTTATTGGCCGTCAAGCCAGGCGCTCTACCAGTCGGTGCTGCGCGAGGACCCGTTCGGGCTCAACAGCGCCTTCGTCGGCCTGGCGAACTTCCGCCGGGTGCTGAGCCAGCCGAGCTATATCGACAGCGTCCAGACCACGGCGATCTTCTCCGTCGCCACCGCGCTTCTCGCGATGGTGGTGGCGCTCCTGCTCGCGGTGATGGTCGACAAGATCATCAAGGGCCGCGGCTTCTACCGCACGCTGATGATCTGGCCCTACGCGGTCGCCCCGGCGATCGCGGGCATGCTGTGGCTGTTCATGTTCAACCCGACGATGGGCACCTTCGCCTATATGCTGCGCTCGGCCGGCTATTCGTGGGACCCGCTGCTCAACGGCCCGCAGGCCATGACGCTGGTCATCGCGGCGGCGGCATGGAAGCAGATCAGCTACAATTTCCTGTTCTTCGTCGCGGGGTTGCAGGCGATCCCGAAGACGCTGATCGAAGCCGCGGCAATAGACGGTGCCGGGGAGACCAAGCGGTTCTGGACCATCGTCTTCCCGCTGCTCGCGCCGACGACCTTCTTCCTGCTCGTCATCAACACGACCTATGCGTTCTTCGACACGTTCGGCATCATCCACGCCGTGACGGGCGGCGGGCCGGGCAAGGCCACGGAGACGCTCGTCTACAAGGTCTACAATGACGGCTTCGTGAACCTGAATTTCGGCGATTCGGCCGCGCAGTCGGTGATCCTGATGGTCATCGTGATCGCGCTCACCGCCTTCCAGTTCCGTTACGTGGAAAGGAAGGTGCATTATGGCTGAGCCGGCCAAGCCGACGTCGATGGCCGCCGCGCTCGGACGGCGCGAGGACGGCGGCATGCTGGGCGTCAGCCGGGCGTCGCGCTATACGGCGCACGCCATCCTCATCGTCGGCATCCTGATCGTCGCCTTCCCGATCTACTACACCTTCGTCGCCTCGACCCATTCGCTGCAGACGATCCTGCGCCCGCCGCTGCCGCTGCTGCCGGGCGGGCGGTTCTGGGAAAACTACACGACCGCGCTGTTCGGCGGCATCGGCCGGATCGGCGGCGTCGACGTCGGCACGCTGCTCTTCAACACCACGGTCGTCGCGCTGGCGATCGCCATCGGCAAGATCGTCATCTCGGTCCTGTCGGCCTTCGCGATCGTGTTCTTCCGGTTCCCGTTCCGGATGTTCTTCTTCTGGATGATCTTCATCACGCTGATGCTGCCGGTCGAGGTGCGCATCCTGCCGACATACAAGGTGATGGTCGATCTCGGCCTGATCGACACCTATACCGGCCTGACGCTGCCGCTGATGGCGTCGGCGACGGCGACGCTGCTTTTCCGGCAGTTCTTCCTGACGATACCGGGCGAGCTGGTCGAAGCCGCGCGGGTCGACGGGGCAGGGCCGTGGCGGTTCTTCAAGGATATCCTGCTGCCGCTGTCGAAGACCAACATCGCGGCGCTGTTCGTCATCCTCTTCATCTATGGCTGGACCCAGTATCTGTGGCCGCTGCTGGTCACCAACCGCAACGACATGAACACCATCGTCATCGCGCTCAGGAAGATGATTTCCTTCGCCGACGCGGACACGCAATGGCATCTCGTCATGGTGACCTGCGTGCTCGCCATCCTGCCGCCGATCCTGGTGGTGGTGCTGATGCAGCGCTGGTTCGTGAAGGGCCTGGTCGAAACCGAGAAGTGAGAAGCGTGCGCCGATGGCAACCGTCGACTTGAAGGATGTGAGGAAGGTCTATGGCGGCCGGGTCGAGGCCGTGAAGGGCGTGTCGATCGCCATTCCGGACGGATCGATGTGCGTGCTCGTCGGCCCTTCGGGCTGCGGAAAGTCGACGCTTCTGCGGATGATCGCGGGCCTGGAGGAGATCACCGACGGCACCGTCTCGATCGGCGGCGAGGTCGTCAACACGAAGGGGCCGGCCGAGCGCGACATCGCGATGGTGTTCCAGAACTACGCGCTCTATCCGCACATGAAGGTCTACGACAACATGGCCTACGGCCTGCGCAACCGCGGTATGGCCAAGGACGAGATCGACCGCCGCGTGCGCGAGGCCGCCGCGACGCTCGGCCTTGCGGAGTTCCTGGAGCGCAAGCCGCGCGAGCTCTCCGGCGGCCAGCGCCAGCGCGTCGCCATGGGCCGCGCCATCGTGCGCAGCCCGAAAGCCTTCCTCTTCGACGAGCCGCTTTCCAACCTCGACGCCAAGCTGCGCGGCCAGATGCGCATCGAGATCAAGAACCTGCAGAAGTCGCTGGGCGTCACCAGCGTCTACGTCACGCACGACCAGGTCGAGGCGATGACGTTGGCGGACACGCTGGTGGTGATGAATCAGGGGCTGGCCGAACAGATCGACACCCCGATGGCGATCTACGAACGGCCGGCCAGCGTCTTCGTGGCCGGGTTCATCGGGTCGCCGGCGATGAACCTTCTGGCGGCGACGGGGGGCGAGCCCGGCAAGGGGCTGACGCTCGCGGGCGGCGCCGTCGTGAAGCCGCGCGATACGGTTCTCCCCGAAGCCGGGCGCGCGGTGCTGCTCGGCGTCAGGCCGGAGCACATGACGCTGGTGAGCGACCGCAACAATGCCGACATCGAGCTCAAGGTGACGGCGGTGGAGACGTTGGGCGCGGACACGCTCGCGCACGGCTATCCGGTCGCCGGCGGTCCGGGCTCGGGCGAGCTGGTGGCGCGGCTGCCCGGAAGCGTCCGCGTCGCCGACGACGACGTGCTGCCGCTCGCCATCGATCCGGGAAGGGCGCACATACTCGATGCGGCCAGCGGCCGGCGGATCTGAGGCGAGCGCCGCCGCGGAACGGTAAATGCCATAGCGTAGATTCCCGCCCGGCCCGCAGGCTCTTTCATTCCGCCGCGTCGCGCTGGGGTTCGTCCGGCGCGTCGGGATGGCCGGGGGCGGTCTCGCAGCCGAGGTCGGGGAAGGCGAGCACGCGGCGTCCGTGAAAATCGGTGCGGGCGACGAGCAGGCCGCGCTCCTCGAAATAGGCGAGGAGGCGCCGCGCCCGGCGCGGCGAATGGCTGCCATAGGCACGGGCGAGGGTGGCGTCGGACGGGCAGGGGGCGTTGTCGGCGGCGGCGCGGGCGACCATCAGGAATATGCCCTGAAGATCGTCGGGCAGGGTTTCCGAGAGCGACAGCGCCGTCGCCCAGGCTTCGCCGCCGGCGCCTTCGTCGACGCCGGCGCGGGCGATCGCCAGCCGCCGGCGAAATGCGGAAAGCGACAGCGGCTCGCCCGGAACCCGCCGGATGCGGCTGCGCACCAGAAAATCCTGATAGAGCACGGCGTCGGAGCGGAAGGCTGCGTCGGGGTCCTCGATGATCTCGCGCAGCACCGCATCGATGTCGGCATCGCGCTGGGCCTCGTCGATCACGGCGGGAGCCGGCTCGTCCGGCAGCTCCGGGGCGAGCCTCGGCCGCGACAGTTGCGCCAGGATGTCGGCGGTGGGGATCGGCTGCGGCGGCGGCCTTCTCACCACCGGCGAGGCTTCTTCGGGGCCGGGCGTGAAGATCAGGTCGCGGGCGTCCTCCGGCACCGTCCCGGGCAGCGGCATGAGCTTCGGGCTGGCCGAGCGGGCGGAGGTCTCGACCGGGCCGATGGTGATCGGCAGCGGCCGGCGAGACAGGGCGGGGCCGAGGGCGACGAAGTTGCCGCGCGCGAGGTCGCGGAACATTTCCGCCTGGCGGCGATCCATGCCGAGCAGGTCGGCGGCGCGCGCCATGTCGATGTCGAGGAAGGTGCGGCCCATCAGGAAGTTGGAGGCTTCGGCCGCGACGTTCTTCGCCAGCTTGGCCAGGCGCTGGGTTGCGATGACGCCGGCGAGGCCGCGCTTGCGGCCGCGGCACATCAGGTTGGTCATCGCGCCGAGCGAGAGCTTTCGCGCATCGTCGGAGACTTCGCCGGCAACGGCGGGCGCGAAGAGTTGCGCCTCGTCGACCACGACCAGAACGGGATACCAGTGGTCGCGCTCGGCGTCGAACATGCCGCCAAGGAAGGCGGCGGCGGCGCGCATCTGCTGCTCGACGTCGAGCCCCTCGAGATTGAGCACGACGGAGACGCGGTGCTGGCGCACGCGGCCGGCGATGCGCGTGAGTTCCGCCTCGGAGCGGGCCGCGTCGACCACCTGATGGCCGAATTTTTCCGCCAGCGTGACGAAATCGCCTTCGGGATCGACGATGCATTGCTGGACCCACGGCGCGCTCTGCTCCAGCAGGCGGCGCAGCAGATGCGACTTGCCAGACCCGGAATTGCCCTGCACCAGCAGGCGGGTCGCCAGCAGCTCTTCCAGATCCAAATCCGCCACGGCCCCGCTGCCAGCGACGCCCATGTCGATGTCGACCTTCATCCGGTATTCCTTTCCCGGACCGTCCTTAGCATCCGCCGCCACTCGGCACGAAGCACCGGAACGGGATTCCCACAGGCACGATTGCGCGGATGGTGCTCCGGCATCGGCGCGCGGCCGGCGTGTCGGAGCCCGGACAGCCAGAAAGGCCGGATTGATAAGGCCGCTCGCGATACGCGCCTATTCCGCCGCTTCGGCGTATCCCTGAGGGATGTAGTTGAGGATCGGCCCAAGCCAGCGTTCGACCGCGGCGACATCCATTCCCTTGCGTGCGGCGTAGTCCGTGACCTGGTCGCGCTCCACCTTCGCCACGCCGAAATAGTAGCTTTCGGGATGCGAGAGGTAGACGCCCGATACGGAGGAGCCCGGCCACATGGCCATGCTTTCGGTCAGGCTGACGCCGGCGTTCCTCTCCGCGTCGAGCAGCCGGAACAGCGTGACCTTTTCGGTGTGGTCGGGCTGGGCCGGGTAGCCCGGCGCGGGGCGGATGCCCCGATAGGGCTCGCCGATCAGATCTTCGGGCAGGAACGTCTCGTTCGCCCCGTAACCCCAGTAATCCCTGCGCACCACTTCATGCATGCGCTCGGCGAAGGCTTCCGCGAAGCGGTCGGCCAGCGCCTTGACCATGATCGAGGAATAGTCGTCGTTGGCGCGCTCGAATCTTTCGGCGATCGCCACCTCCTCGATGCCGGCCGTCACCACGAAGCCGCCGATCCAGTCCGGCTTGCCGCTGTCGACCGGCGCGACGAAATCCGACAGGGCGACATTGGCCCTGCCGGCCTGCTTGGTCAGTTGCTGGCGCAGGGTGAAGAAGGTCGCCAGTTCGTTCGAACGGCTTTCATCCGTGAACAGCCTGATATCGTCGCCCACGGCGTTGGCCGGCCAGAAGCCGATCACGGCCTTCGGCGCGAACCACTTCTCGTCGATGATCTTGGCCAGCATCGCCTGCGCATCCTCGAAGAGCGGGCGCGCGGCGGGCCCCTGCTTCTCGTCCTCGAGGATCTTGGGGTAGCGGCCCTTCAGCTCCCATGTCTGGAAGAATGGCGTCCAGTCGATATAGCGGGCAAGCTCCTCGAGATCCCAGCTCTCGAACACCCTCGTTCCGGTGAAGGACGGCCTCGGCGGGTCGTAGTTCGCCCAATCGATGCTGTGGGCGTTGGCGCGTGCCTTGGCCAGCGGCAGGCGCTGCTTCTCGCGCTCGGAGCGCTCATGCGCTTCGGTGACCTTCCTGTACTCGGCGCGCAGGTTCTCGATATAGGGCGGCTTCATATCCTGCGACAGAAGGTTCGACACCACGCCCACTGCGCGGCTGGCGTCGTTCACATGCACGGCCTGGCCGCGTTCGTAACGCGGATGAATCTTCACGGCCGTATGGACGCGGCTGGTCGTCGCCCCGCCGATCAGCAGCGGGATGTCGAAGCCCTCGCGCTCCATCTCGGCCGCGACATGCGCCATCTCGTCGAGCGACGGCGTGATGAGGCCGGAAAGGCCGATGATGTCGACCTTCTCGGCCCTCGCCGTCTCGAGGATCTTCGTCGCCGGCACCATCACGCCGAGATCGAGGATTTCGTAGTTGTTGCAGGCGAGGACGACGCCGACGATGTTCTTGCCGATGTCGTGGACGTCGCCTTTCACCGTGGCCATCAGGATCTTGCCGGCGCTCTGGCGCTCGCTGCCGCCATTGGCCTTCTTTTCCTCTTCCATATAGGGCAGCAGGACGGCGACGGCCTGCTTCATGACGCGGGCCGACTTCACCACCTGCGGCAGGAACATCTTGCCGGCGCCGAACAGGTCGCCGACCACATTCATGCCGGCCATCAGCGGCCCTTCGATAACGTGCAGCGGGCGCTCGGCCGCGAGGCGGGCTTCCTCGGTGTCCTGCTCGATGAATTCGGTGATGCCGTTGACGAGCGCGTGCTCGATCCGCTTCTCGACTGGCAGCTCGCGCCAGGAAAGATCCTTCTCCTTCGCTTCCTTGCCGGCCGCGCCCTTGAACCGCTCGGCGATCTCCAGCATCCGCTCGGTCGCGGTGACGCCCGCTTTCGGCGTCCGGTTGAGCACCACGTCCTCGCAGGCTTCCCGCAGCTCGGGGTCGATGGTGTCGTAGACGGCGAGCTGGCCGGCATTGACGATGCCCATGTCCATGCCGACCTGAATCGCATGGTAGAGGAACACCGCGTGCATGGCCTCGCGCACCGGCTCGTTGCCGCGGAACGAGAAGGACAGGTTGGAGACGCCGCCCGAAATATGCGCATGCGGCAGCGTCGCGGTGATCTCCTTGACCGCCTCGATGAAATCCACGCCGTAATTGTCGTGTTCCTCGATGCCGGTGGCGATGGCGAAGACGTTGGGGTCGAAGATGATGTCCTCGGGCGCGAGGCCGGCCGTCTGCGTCAGCAGGCGATAGGCGCGGGTGCAGATCTCGACCTTGCGTTCCTTCGTATCGGCCTGCCCGACCTCGTCGAAGGCCATGACGACCACGGCCGCGCCATACATGCGGCACAGGCGCGCCTGATGAAGGAAGGCTTCCTCGCCTTCCTTCATCGAAATGGAATTGACGATGGGCTTGCCCTGAACGCATTTCAGGCCGGCCTCGATCACCTCCCATTTCGATGAATCGATCATCACCGGCACGCGGGCGATGTCCGGCTCGGCCGCGATCAGGTTGAGGTACTCGACCATCGCCTTCTTCGAGTCGATCAGGCCTTCGTCCATGTTGATGTCGATGACCTGCGCGCCATTCGCGACCTGATCGCGCGCCACGTCGAGCGCGGCGGCGTAGTCGCCGGTGGTGATGAGCTTGCGAAAGCGGGCGGAACCCGTGACGTTGGTACGCTCGCCGACATTGACGAAGGGAATGTCCCTGGTCAGCGTGAACGGCTCCAGCCCCGACAGCCGCATCAGCGGCGTGTGTTTCGGGACGCTTCGCGGCGGATGCTTCGCCACCGCCTCGGCAATCGCCGCGATGTGCTCGGGCGTCGAGCCGCAGCAGCCGCCGACGACGTTGACCAGCCCCTCGCGCGCGAACTCCTCGACCTGCGCGGCCATGAAGTCGGGCGTCTCGTCATACTGGCCGAAGGCGTTGGGCAGGCCGGCATTGGGATAGGCGCAGGTGAACGTGTCGGCAACGCCGGAAATCTCGGCCAGATGCGGGCGCATCGCGGCCGCGCCCAGCGCGCAGTTCAGACCTACCGAGAAGGGTTTCGCATGGCGGATGGAATGCCAGAAGGCGGTCGGCGTCTGGCCCGAGAGCGTGCGGCCGGAGAGGTCGGTGATGGTGCCGGAGATCATCACCGGCAGGTGGATACCCTTCTCCGCGAAGATCTCCTCGCAGGCGAAGATCGCCGCCTTGGCGTTGAGCGTGTCGAAGATCGTCTCGATCAGGATGATGTCGGCGCCGCCGTCGATCAGACCGCGCAACTGCTCGCCATAGGCGAGCCTGAGATCGTCGAAGGTGACGGCGCGGTAGCCGGGATTGTTGACGTCGGGCGAGATCGAGGCGGTGCGGTTGGTCGGCCCCAGCGCGCCGGCGACGAAGCGCCGCCGTCCATCCTCCTGCTCGGCGCGGCGAAGCGCCCGCTTTGCCAGCCGGGCGCCGTCGCGGTTCAGCTCGTAGACCATCTCCTCCATGCCGTAGTCGGCCTGTGCGATGGAGGTCGAGGAGAAGGTGTTGGTTTCGACGATATCCGCGCCGGCCCTGGCGTAGGCATAGTGGATGTCCTCGATCGCCTTCGGTTGGCTGAGGATGAGCAGGTCGTTGTTGCCCCGCTGGTGGCAGGCGCAGCCGGTGAAGCGGTCGCCGCGGAAATGATCCTCGGCAAAGCCCAGCCCCTGGATCTGGGTGCCCATCGCGCCGTCGAGCACGAGGATGCGCTCGCGCGCCGCCTTTTGCAGGGCGGCCAGAATTTCCGCGCCATCCCGTTTGGGGGCGACGGGGCCGAAGAGTTCGTCGAGAGATGACATTTGCGACGCCCTGCATTCCTGATGCGACATACAGTCACGTCACATAAAGACATCTTTATGTCAATATGCTCATTGATCCCCGTTGAAATGAAATGCCCGGAGGCCGCCGCGCGGCCCTCGTCGAGCAGCGCCGGATCGACCGTGGTCCGCACCCGATGCGCCACGCCGCTCGCCAGCAGCAGACGAAGGCTCTCCCTCGCGTTGTCGCCGAATACCGCCGCACCGGTGATGCGGCGGTATTCGGCGAACGGCGCCTTCACGTCGAAGCCGACCCGGACGGCCGACCCGAACCTGTCGGAGCGCGCGTAATCCGGTTGCGGTCAGTTCGCGCTGGCGGCCATGGACTGCCAGGTCGCCAGGAACTCCTCCCTCTTTTCGGCCGCTTCCTTCTCGTCGATCTCGAAGACCTTGATCGCCGCCATTTCCGGCAGGTCCACGATCTTCGAAACCTCGACATCGCTGCGGCTGGGGCGGCGGAACGAGGTTTCCAGCAGCGCCGTCTGCGTTTCCTTCGACATCAGGACATCGAATGCGGTTTTGGCGGCGTCGCCGCCGGGGGCGCCTTTCACCAGGCCGGCAAAGTCGGCGGTGATGAATGTGCCGTCCTCGGGATAGATCAGCTTGATCTCTTCCTGCCCGCCATCGACGTAAGGGTAGGCATTGGCTTCGAAGGCGAGGCCGATGGCGTATTCTCCCATGGCCACGCCGCTCTGGACGGCCGAGGACGAAGAGCTTACCGCGACGTTTGCCGCCAGTTTCCCGAGCTCCTCGTCTCCGATCATCTTATGGAGGCCCCACAGGATGGTGTAGCCGGTCGAACTGTTCGCCGGATCGGCGACAACGATCTTGTCCTTCCATTTCGGGTCCAGCAGCTCGGTCCAGGTCGTGGGGACCGGCAGGTCGCCCAACTGGTCGGTGTTCACCATGATCACCACGACATGCACGTTCGCGGGCGTGAAGAGATTGCCCGGATAGCGCAGGTTTTCGGGAATGGCGGCGAGCTCCGGGGATTCGTACGCCTGGAACATCTCCTCGAAGGCGCCGACGGTGTTGAAGCTCGAGCTCCAGAATATGTCGCCCTGGACGTTCGAGGCTTCCGCCTCCAGCCGCCGCAGGAGCACGCCGCTGCCGCCCGTGATCGAATTGAGCTTGATGTCCGGCGCCTTGTCCCTCATCGTGCCGGCGACGGCTTCGATGGCCTGCTCGGGATTGGACGTGTAGAGCGTGACCGTCCTGTCCTGCGCCCACGCTGCCGTGCCTGCCGTGACCGCAAGGACCGCGGATGCGATAAGCCTCTGGATTCTCATTTCAGTTCCTCCTGCTGTTTTGGATTGACGACGGCATGACCTTCACTTCGACGCGAACACGTCGATCTTGAAGACTTTTGTAGCGACGATGATCGGGACGATGATCACCGCAACGAGGACGAGCCCGTAAGCCGACGCGTAGGCCATCAGATTGCTGCCGATCAGGCGGAAGACCTGGATCGTCAGCGTTTCCCGCCCGCCCGAATAGACCAGGATGGATGCGCTCAGCTCCGCGACCGTGGTCGTCCAGGTCAGGATCGCCGCTGCCGCGATCGAAGGCCCCATCATCGGCAGCACGACCTTGAGGAAGGTTCTGAGCGGCGGCGAGCCGAGGCTGATCGAGGCTTCCTCGATGGAGTTGGGGATATTGTGCAGCGTCGCCTGCGCGCTGCGCATGCCGAACGGAAGACGGCGAACGAGCAGCGCGAGAACCATGATCGCCGCCGTGCCGGTGAGCGGCAGCCATCCGGAATTGAACGACACGACGAGACCGATGCCGAGCACCGTGCCGGAAAGCGCCAGCGGGACCGAGGATATGTAGTCGAGCCAGGGCGTGACGACGTTGCGCTTCTTGATGATGAGATAGCTGACGAGGGTGCTGAAGCAGATGCCGATGAGCGTGGCGATGCCGGCATAGGTCAGGGAATTCACCAGCGGCTGCGGGGCGCTGACGAAGACGCGTTCCATGTTCGCCAGCGTCCAGTTCCCCCATTGCATGACGGGGCCTCTGGACGCGGTGAACGCGCCGATGGCGATCACCGCGAGCGGGACGAGCGAGATAACGACGACGAGGCCGGCAGCCGCCCCGATGACGGCGCCTTTCCAGCCGGCGATGGACACGGGCCTGGCGCCGCGCCCCTGCGCGATCTCGAAACGGCCTCGCGAGACGATCCAGCGGTTGAGGAACAGGATCAGCATGACCATGACGACGGAAACGGTCGCGAAGGTGCTCTGCATCACCGGGGCGGCGCCGCCTTCCGAAACCGCGGCCTGATAGGTGACGACCGACAGGAGCGGCATCTGCCTCGACAGGATCATCGAGATGGCGAAGTTGCCCACGACCATCGTGAAGACGAGCAGGGCGCTCGCCAGGATCGAGGGAAGGATCACCGGCAGCATGACATTGAAGCGCGATCGCACGGGCGAGGTGCCGAGGCTCTGGGCGGCTTCCTCCAGATGCGCGTCGAAGCCGCTGATCGAGGCCACCGTGCCGATATAGATGTAGGTGTAGTAGACGAAGGTCATCACCGTGATCAGGCCGAACCAGCCGTAGAAGCTCGGTAGCTGGATGCCGAAATCGCGGAGGAAGCGGGTGATGAGACCGTTGTTGCCGAGCGCCATCAGCCACGTCTGGGCCGAGATCACCTCCGGTATGACGAGCGTGATGAGCGGCAGCAGCGCGATGATCGACTTGCCGGGAAATCGATAGCGGGCCGTCACATAGGCGAGCGGAACGCCGATCAGGGTGCAGGTGCAGGTGACGATCGAAGCCAGGATCAACGTGTTGAGAATGGCGCTGAGACCGCGGGGATCGTTCAGCAGACGGCTCCAGCCGTTCTCCTCGCCGCCGACGAAGCTGGCGGTCAGGATATTCACCACCGGATAGACGATGAAGGTGAGGAGGATGACCAGCGCGGCGAGGGAAAGCCACAGCCAGGGCGCGCGAAGATCGGATGTCCTGATCATGACGCGATCACCACGGCCCTGGAGGGATCGACGGTGGCGACGACGTCGGCTCCGATCTCGAAGCCGTCATGGTTGTCGCCGTGGGATTCGACGTTGATCAGGGTGTCGTCGGGGAGCGCGAGCTTGTAGCTCGTCTTGCCGCCGAGATATTGCCGTTTCACGACCCGCCCATGCAGGGTCTGCGGGTCGGCGGACACGGCCGGGCTGAGACGCAGATCCTCGGGACGGATGATGAGGATGCCCTCCCGCGCCGTGGCGGGCAGGCCGTTGCGCGCCAGGATCGAGGCGCCGCCCAGCACGATGCGGGCCGTTCCGTCCGGATTGGTATCGGCAATCCTGACATCGATGCGGTTGGCCGCGCCGACGAAATCGGCGACATAGGAGGTTCGCGGCGTGGAATAGATTTCCTTGGGCGTGCCGATCTGCTCGACTGCGCCCTTGTTCATGACGCCGACCTGGTCGGACATGGACAGCGCCTCTTCCTGATCGTGCGTGACGAAGACCGTGGTGATGTTGGCCTCCCGCTGGAGATCGGAGATCGTCTCGCGGATCTGGATCCTCAGTTTCGCGTCGAGGTTCGACAGCGGCTCGTCCATCAGGAGGACCTGCGGCTTGATGACCATGGCGCGGGCGAGCGCGACGCGCTGGCGCTGCCCGCCGGAGAGAGCCGCCGGATGCCGGTCCATTACATGGCCGAGCCCGACATGCTCCAGCTCGTGCCGGACCTTCTTCATCATCGCGTCGCCGGATTCGCCGCGCGCCCGAAGGCCGTAGGCGACATTCTCCGCCACCGTCTTGTCGGGAAACAGCGCGTAGTCCTGGAACACCATGCCGATGTTGCGCTTGTGCGGCGGCAGCCGGGTCACGTCCCGCGACTGGAAGTAGAGGTTTCCTTTCGAGGCCTGAACGAACCCCGCGATCGTGCGCAGGAGCGTCGTTTTCCCGCAGCCCGACGGGCCAAGCAGGGTGAAGAAGCATCCCTCCGGTATCGCCAGGTTCAGATCGGCGATGACGTCCATCCCTCCATAGTTGACGGACAGGTCCTTGATGTTGATCCCCATTGTTTTCCTCCGGTTCGACTGCGGTGCCGTCAGGCGGGAATGTCGAGGCCGTTCAGCATCCCGACGATGTCCCGGTGCTGTCGCGCGTCGCTGGCCGCCAGGATGCGCGGTCCGGTCTTCAGCGTGATCGGATTGCCGTGCCAGTCGGTGATTACGCCTCCCGCGCCCTCGATGATCGGACGGAAGGGGGCGTAGTCGTAGACCTTGAGGCCGGTGTCGAGCGCCACGTCCGTGCCGCCATCGGCAAGCAGGCCGTAGGCGAGCGCCGCGGCGCCATAGATCCGCCAGTTGGTGCGGCCGCGAAGCAGGTCGAGCGCGGGCCGGTCGACCTCGGAATAGAAATCGGGATTGCTGGTGGACATCATGGCCAGCGACAGATCGGAACAGGGTTTCACGCGGCAGGGCGTGCCGTTCTTGCGCGTCGGCTGGCCTTCAATGCCGATCCATCGCGCATCGATGGGGGGTATGTCGATGATGCCGAGAACCGGAACGCCGCGATACGCCAGGGCGATGAGCGTTCCGTAGACCGGCATGCCCGCGATGAAGGATGCGGTGCCGTCGATCGGATCGAGAACCCAGACGAAGTCCGCCTCCTCGTTCTCCCACTCCAGCTCCTCGCCGATGATGCCGTGGTCCGGGAAACGATCCCCGATCATGGCGCGCAACGCCTTCTCGATGGCCGTGTCCATCATCGTGACGAGGCTTCGGTCGGGCTTGAGCGAAACGCCGAGCTGATCGCGCTGGTGCTGCTCGATCAGGCGTCGGGCGGTGTTTGCGAGCTCGACCGCCAGATCGATGTGGTTGGCCTGCACGCGCGCATCGGACGTCATCGGCATTCCCCGGTTTCGAATTCGTCAGCGCCCGACAGGTCCCATATGGCCAGTGCAAAAATAGGCGATATGACGTCTATTGTGGTAATTGTGGCATTTAATGCGATATGTGTCAAATTGTGCATGTGGCAAATGTTCAAATATGTGGAATTACAGTCGGATCGGATGGCGCAGGTGGTTTTCCCTGCTATGGGATTCCGGACTTGCATGAAGGGAGCGTGCGATGTGGCAGGAAGAGCGACAGCAGAAGATCCGCGAGCTCCTTGCGGCCTTCGGGCAGGTATCGACCGATCGGATTTCCCAGAGTTTCGGCGTTGCGCGGGAGACGATCCGGCGAGACCTTGTCGAGCTGGAGCAGGCTGGCGAGCTGCGCCGGGTGCGCGGCGGCGCGGTCCCGATCGTCCGCGAGACTTTCAGCTTTCAGGTGCGCCATACCCAGCGATTGCAGGAGAAGCGGGCGATCGCTGCGACGGCTCTACGGTTCCTGCGCGACGGGATGACCCTGTTTATGGACGCGGGCTCCACGACGTCCGTCATGTCGGAAGCCATTGCGGGTCCAAACGGCTTGAGCGACCTTACGATCATCACCAATTCGTTCGACGTCGCCCGCAATCTGACCGATCCGACGGGAGAGCCCTCTCGTCGATTCCGGGTCATCATGCTCGGGGGCGAGTTCAAGCAGGATCCCAGCGAAACGATCGGCGCGACGGCGATCAACGAAATTCATCGTTATCACGCCGATCTGGCGATGGTCGTCCCGTGGGGGGTCGATGCGACGCGAGGGGCGTCCGATTCCTATCTGTACGGCGCGGAGATCGCGCGCGCCATGGTCCGGAATTCGGAGCAGACGATGATCCTCGCCGACCACTCGAAGATCGGGGCCCCGGCGCGGTCGGTATTCTGCCCGGCCAAGGACATCGACCTGCTGGTTACCGACGCAAGGGCTCGCGACAATCCCAGTTTCGATGCGATCGCCGAGGCGTTGCCCAGAGTGATCGTGGCGGAATGAGGCCGATGGAGGATTTCCCGGCGGGCACTTTCGCCGGCTTATGCGTGCGCCGATAGGCCGCCCTGCCAGTCGCCATAGACCCCGCCCGCTTCACCAGCACAGGCGCGTCCACCCGTCTCCTGTCCTCAACCCACTTGCATGTCAGGCGCCCGCATGGCTTTCCGCCTGCTTCAGGACCCGGAGGAAGTTGCCGCCCCACAGCTTGGCGATCGACGCTTCGTCGTAGCCTCTCCTGACAAGCTCTCGCGTGACGTTGCGCGCCTCGCCGACATGGGCATAACCGACGACGCCTCCGCCATTGTTGAAATCCGAGCTTAGCCCGACATGATCGATGCCGATCAGGCGCACGGCATAATCAACCGCGTCGAGGTAGTCGACGAGGCTGGCGAAAAGGTGCCGCCGACCGGAGAACTTGCGGTAACCCGCCTGGAAACGCTCGAAGTCCGCCTCGCTCAGCACGGAGCGAGGGTCGTCGATACCCATCCTGAGTCCGAACGGCACGAAGACCTCGTTGTTGAATGCCTCTTGGCTGCCGTCCCGGTCGCGGAGGTAGGTCGAGAAAGTGACGATGTTGACGACGCCCCCGCACGCGGCAATCGCTCTCATTTCGGCGTTGGAGAGATTCCGGGAAACGTCGACGCGCCCCCGCACCGCCGAGTGGGAAGCGATGACCGGTGTCCTGCTGAGAGCGATCGTCTCGGCGACGCCCCTCGGTGAAAGCTGGGTGACGTCGACGACTATGCCGAGCCGGTTGAGTTCCGTGATCGCCTTTCGGCCGAGATCGGTCAGGCCGCCCCTGGCATCGGGCGAGTCGCCAAGCGCGGTGTTCGGCCGGGAAGAATTCGCGAAAGCATTGTTGCCGATGTGGGCCAAGGCAAGAAGCCGCACGCCCCGCTTGTAAAAGACCTTGATCTCGGAAAGCGCCGTACCGAGGGAAACCGCATTCACAAAGCTCAGCAGGATAGCCTGGCGGCCGCTGGCGGCCACGCTCCGGATTTCCTCGCAACTGCGCACAAAGGCGAGCTTCGACGGGTGAGCCTCGACAAGCCTCACCAGCGCCGCATACTTGTTATCGACCTGCCGCCGCGCCTGCGCATGGCCCTCAAGAGTGTTCGGAGCGGCGTCCGCCGCAAGCGCCACGACGGCGACGTTCAGGCCGCCCCGTACGAGCTTCGGCAGATCGAACTGCCCATCGGTTTCCTGTCCGGCGTCGTTATCGGGCGTGTTGAAGCCGTCCCGGATATCCATATGGCCATCGATAGTCAGCGTCTTTTCATGGACCATCGTGACGAAGTCTTCGTCGAGAACGTCCTCAAGATCGGGAAAATCCATAGCCATACTTCGTTTCTCGCTGCTCGGCTTGTCCGCAAAAATTGTATACCATGCACGAATTTATGTGGCAAGCCGTGTTGTCGGGAACGGTGCTCGGCCTCTGTCGTCAAAGCTCGTGCGGTGCCTTGCGTTGCGCGTCGAATGCCGTGTATTGCTTTGAAATTGCTCTGGTTTTCAGCCCAGCCATTTCCTGCCTCATGCGGAACCGGCTGCGCTCATGCGTTGCAGGCGGCATGCCGGATTGTGCAGCATGCCTTGTAACTTTACGATGTTCAGGATTGAAGGCTGCCGATCGATCCGCCACTATAAGCGCGGGGCCGGGCTCGCGGCTGAAAAATGCCTGGAATGGGCGCTCCGATGCCCGGGCCGTTTGTGAAGATGGGGATAGAGTGGCAAAAACTGACCGCAGACAATGGGACGCGCCGTTCCGCCGTTCCAGCTCGCATAAGGCGACCTTGGGTGAGCTCTCCCCCAATGCCGGCGTGCAAATCGCGCCGTTTCCGCTTCCGGTGCAGATTGCCGACTATTTGCGGGACCTTATCATTCACGATCAATTGCGCCCTGGCGAGCGCATCCGCGAGCAATTCGTCGCTGATCGGTTGCAGGTATCGCGAACGCCGACGCGCGAAGCGCTGATGATACTGGCGATGGAAGGGCTCGTGAACATAGACCCCAATCGGGGGGCGCATGTCGCCTGCTATGACGATAAGGAGCTGGCGGACATCAGGAAGATCCAGGCAACGCTCGAGGGCCTTGCATGCGTTATTATAGCTCAGAGGCGCAAGGATATCAGCCTCAAAGGCGTTTCCCAGCAATTCTCAAGAATAAAGAAGGCAATAAAAAAGGAAAATAGAGAAGAATTATTTAAATCAACTCAGAAATTTTACTATGAAATAATTCTTTCTACTGGGAAAAATACATTACTTGAGATATACGAGAAAATATACAAGATCCTATATAGATCTCGATATATCAAGGCTATCGAAGGCACTATCTCCAGCTCGGCATTGCTGCCTCACAAGGAAATCATGGAGGCTCTGGAGAAGCACGATCCGGCGTTGGCGCGTTCGCTTATCCTGAGGCATCGGAGCGAGGCAGCCTAAGTCAAATGAGCATGCTTGTTCTGATGAACTGCCAGGCAAGCGCCGAATGGTGCTTGATCCGGCGTTCCATCTCGTCGGCGTCGCGCCGGCGCAGGCAATCGAGGAGCGGCGCGTTCTCGAGGGCCGTGCTCATCCACGCATCGCTGTTGGTCATTGCAAGGTAGCGCGTGCGATAGAGGCGCAGATTGAGAATGTAGTATGCGTCGAGCAGCGTCGGACTGTATGCCGAGCGTACGATAGCGATGTGAAATTCCTGGTTTGCGGAGAAATAGGCACGGCGGTCGCCGGCCTCTATTGCCTTTTCGATGTCGTGAAGGAACGCCTGTATCCGGTCCAGGTCGTCCGGGGTTGCGCGTTCGCAGGCGAGCCGCCCGGCCAGCGCATCGAGCTCCGAATAGACCAGGAGCATTTCCTCTATGTCATCGAGGCTGAAGTCGACGACGCGGGCGCCGTAATTCGGGGTTACCTCGACCAGCCCTTCACGGGAAAGAATCTTTATCGCATCGCGAAGAGGCGTGCGCGAGACCTCCAGTTCCCTGGAGAAAAGACGCTCTTGTATGCGGGTTCCGGGCGTAAGCTCGTTGTGGACGATCTTGCTGCGCAGACGATCGGCAATCTCGATCGAAAGCGGAGTGGCCGCCTCGGACTTGGTGCTCAGGAAACTCTGATGCATCGTCGATCCCGGGATACTGTTCTCTGGAGTTCCTCGCATATAGCATGGGATTTCTCAGCGGCAATGAAGCGCCGCCCTGGCCGACGTCGACATGGGCAGACGCTGCCTCATAATTAAAAGCCCGACGTGGCGGCGTGCGATGCGACTTCAGCCCTCGACAAGGCACGCGCGCCGGGAAGGTCTTCGAGCGACATGGGGAAACCCTTGCTGGCCCCGGGGTAGGCCGTCGCCGCCGACGCGTTCACTGCGCATGGCGCGACTCGTCACTTGTCTCGATTTTTTGTCTATGGTATGCAATATCCGTAGCGGTGGAGATAACAAGTCCGGCATCGGTCAAGCCGTTCGCCTCGCCTCCATGGCCGCGCAATGGGAGAAAGATATGGCTTACACTATAAAGGGCAAGCTTGTAGGAGCGTTGCTGGCGGCGGTTGTGGCCGGCGGCGCTTTTTCTGTGCCGGCAATGGCTGAGACGCTCGTTTTTGCCGCCGGCAACGATGCGTCGACCATGGACCCGCATTCCAACCTGACTACGCCTTCGACCCAGCTTCAGAGGCAGGTTTACGAGCCGCTCGTCGGGCGTGATCAGGAAATGAAGATCGTCCCGGTGCTGGCGGAAAGCTGGGAGCAGACCGGGCCGACAACCTGGGTCTTCAAGCTCCGGCCCAACGTCAAGTTCCACGACGGCTCGCTGCTGACGGCGGACGACGTTATCTTTTCTCTCGCCCGCGTGGCGGCGCCGACCTCGCATTTCCGTCCGACGGTCGACACCATTTCCGCAGCCAACAGGATCGACGACCACACCGTCGAGATCGTTACAACGGAACCTGATCTGGTGATGGTGTCCAAGCTCACCAACGTCATGATCATGAGCAAGTCGTGGTCGGAGGCTCACGACGCCGCACTGCCGCAGGATATGAGCAAGCAGGAGGAGGCGTTCACATCCCGCAATGCCAACGGCACCGGCCCCTTCGTTCTGGAATCGCGCGTCCCCAATGTCGAGACCGTCCTCGTCCGTAATCCGGACTACTGGGACGAGGTGCCCGGCAACGTGACCCGCTACGTCTCCAAGCCGATCGCCGCTGCCGCAACGCGTGTCGCGGCCTTGCTTTCCGGGGAAGTGAATTTCGTGGTCGATGCGCCGTTGCAGGACATAGAGCGACTGAAGAACACGGCCGACATCACGACGTCCGGCGGCCCGGAGTTGCGCACGATGTTCCTCTCGTTGAACTACGACAAGGAGAGCCTGACCGGCGACAACCCGTCCGACCGCAATCCGTTCCGCGACCGGCGCGTGCGCCAGGCGCTCTACCAGGCCATCGATATCGATGCGATCCATTCGCGGATCATGCGTGGTTATTCCGTGCCGACCGCGATTTTCTTCCCGCCTGCGGCGCACGGCTTCCCGGCCGACCTTGACGTCAGGCTGCCTTACGACGTGGACGCCGCGAAGGCGCTCCTTGTCGAGGCGGGCTATCCCGATGGCTTCTCCTTCACGCTCGACTGCACGGCCAACCGCTATGTGAACGACGAGCAGCTCTGTCAGGCGCTGGTGGCCATGTGGGCCAAGATCGGCGTCAAGGCGTCGCCCGCCGCGGTGCCGATTGCGCAGTTCGTGCAGAAGGTCACCAGCAAGCAGAGCGACATGTTCATGCAGGCCGCGGCGACCACGACCATCGACGCGTTCTATAGCCTTCAGGCCTGGGTGCTCGGTCCCACCGGCCGCACCGGCGACGGTCAGTGGAGCATGGGCTACAAGAACCCGGAGGTCGAAGACGCGATCCTCGCCATCCGCACCGAGCTGGACGACGCAAAGCGCACGCAGCTCATCCACCGCGCCGTCGAGCTGCAGAAGGCGGATATCGTGCAGATCCCGCTGTTCCATCCCGTCTCGACCTGGGCGATGCGCAGCAGTGTCGATGCGCAGTATCGTTCCGATAACCAGCTCGAAGCCAAATGGGTGACGATCAAGTAGACTGGCGGTAGCAAGCTGCCGGCGGTGTGCGCAGAGGTCCAGCAACAAGGCCTCTCACGAACACCGCCGGCCGGCTTTCGGGGCGGAGGAAACAATGCTCAATCTGCTTTTCAGCCGCATGGGCCAGGGAATCCTGGTGCTGTTCGTGGTCAGTCTCCTGTCCTTCGTCCTGTTCAACTTCGTCGGTGATCCCGTCGGCATGATGGCCGGTGAGTTCGCTACCCCCGAGCAGCGAGCCGAACTGCGCGAGTTGCTGGGTCTCAATGCGTCGGTGCCCGAGCAGTATGTCCGGTTTCTCCTGCGGCTGCTCCAGGGCGAACTGGGAATATCCTACCAGCACGGCCGACCCGTCCTTGACATCCTGCTGGAGCGGCTGCCCGCGACGTTGGAGCTCAGCCTCGTCGCGATGGTGATGGCGGTGGTGCTGGGCGTGGCCGGCGGCTGCATGACGGCGCTCTGGCGCAACCGCTGGCCGGCGCAGTTCGTGCTCGCCGGTTCGCTTCTGGGGATCTCGCTGCCGACGTTCTTCGTCGGGTTTATCCTGATCCTCGTCTTCTCGGTCGAGCTTGGCTGGCTGCCGTCCTTCGGCCGTGGTGAAGTGGTCACGATCGGCTGGTGGAGCACCGGGTTCCTGACCGTCGGCGGCTGGCGCGCGCTCATCCTCCCGGCAACTACGCTCGCCCTTTATCAGACGGCTATCATCCTGCGGCTGGTGCGCTCGGAAATGCTGGAGGCGCTGCGCGCCGACCATATCCGGTTCGCGCGCGCTCGCGGCATCAGGGCGCTGCGCATCAATTTCAGGCACGCGCTGAAGAACGCCATCGTGCCCGTCGTCACTGTCATGGGCCTTCAACTCGGTTCCATCATCGCATTCTCGATCGTGACGGAGACCGTGTTCCAGTGGCCGGGAATCGGTTTCCTCCTGGTCGAGGCGATCAATTTCTCCGACATTCCGGTAATGTCGGCCTACCTTCTGTTGATCGCGGCGGTCTTCCTCGTCATCAACGTCGTCGTCGACATCCTCTATCATGTCATTGATCCTCGCCTCAGCGTTTCGAGGGCCCGCTGATGTCCGCGGCTGCGATGGCTGACAGCAAAACTGCCCTGCTTTCCGTGAGAAACCTGCGGGTCGACCTGCGAAGCTGGCGCGGCAACCTCGCGGCGATACGCGACGTTTCGTTCGATATCGGGCCCGGAGAGGTGCTCAGCATTGTCGGCGAGTCCGGTGCGGGGAAGTCGCTGACCGGCGGTGCGATCATCAACCTGCTGGTTCCCCCGCTCCGTCTGGAAAACGGTGAGGTCTGGCTCGACGGCCGACGGATCGACCATCTTGGCGCGAGAGATCTGGAGAAGGTAAGAGGCCGCGATATCGGGATGGTCTTCCAGGATCCGCTGACCAGCCTCGATCCGCTGTTCACGATCGGCGATCAGCTCGTGGAGACCATCCGCACCCATTTGCCCTTGTCGCCGACACGGGCTCGTCAGCGCGCGGTGGAATTGCTGCAGGAGGTCGGCATTCCTTCTCCGCAGGAGCGTATGGGTTTTTATCCGCACCAGTTCTCCGGCGGCATGCGCCAGCGCATCGTCATCGCGCTCGCCGTCAGCGCGGGGCCACGGCTATTGATCGCGGACGAACCCACGACGGCGCTCGACGTGTCCGTCCAGGCACAGATCATCAGCCTGTTGCGGCGCATGTGCCGCGAACGCGGCATGAGCGTGCTGCTGATCACCCATGACATGGGCGTCGTGGCGCAGCTCGCCGACCGCGTGGCGGTGATGTATGCCGGGCGCATCGTCGAGATGGGCCCTGTGGCCAAGGTCATAGCCGAGCCGCGGCATCCCTACGCCGCCAGCCTCATGAGCTCCATCCCGTCCGTGGCCAGCAAGCGGGCCAGGCTGAAGCAGATTCCCGGCGCCATGCCTCGTCTGGACACCATACCCGCGGGGTGCGCGTTCAACCCGCGTTGCGGACGCGCCACCGATGTGTGCCGTACGACGCTGCCGCCGCTTGAGCCCGAAGAGGGAAGGCATGTGGCCTGCTGGCATCCGAACTCCGCCCCCATGGGAGTGATGACCGTTGACTGATACCCGTTCATCATCGCCATATGTTCGGGTGAGGGACCTCAAGTGCTGGTTCCGCCTGCCTGCTGGCATCGTCGACAGGTTTTTGCGGCGCGAACCCGGTTTCGTGCGCGCGGTCGATGGCGTGTCCTTCGATATCGAACGCGGCAGCACCTTCGCGCTGATCGGCGAATCCGGTTGCGGCAAGTCGACGGTGGCCAAGACGCTCGTCGGCCTGAACGAATTCACCGGCGGTACGATGGATATCGACGGCCGTAGACGGGAGCCTTCCGACGGCGCCGTGTCGGACCCCGACGCGCAGATCATCTTCCAGGATCCCTATTCGAGCCTCAATCCGCGCTGGACCGTCTATGACATCATCGCCGAGCCGCTCAAGCTTGCCGGGAAGTTGAGCCGGGCGGAGACGGCGCGGCGTGTCGAGGAACTGCTCCTGCTCGTCAATCTGGCGCCGTCCGATCGCGTCAAATATCCTCACGAGTTTTCCGGCGGCCAGCGCCAGAGGATATCGATCGCCCGCGCCCTGGCGGCTTCGCCGCAATTCATGATCTGCGACGAGCCGACATCGGCGCTCGACGTGTCGGTGCAGGCACAGATCCTCAACCTGATGACCGACCTGCAACGGCGGTTGTCCCTGACCTATCTGTTCATCTCGCACAATCTGGCGGTCGTGCGTCAGGTGGCGGACACCGTCGGTGTGATGTATCTGGGCCGGATCGTCGAGAAGAGCCCCGCCGACCGGCTCTTTTCGAGACCCGCTCATCCCTATACCAGGGCGATGCTGGAAGCCGTGCCGGACATCAACGGAATCGGCGTGGTGCGTGACCCGATTCCCGGCGAGACGCCGAGTGCCATCTCGCCTCCGAGCGGGTGCGCCTTCAATCCGCGCTGCCTCTACAGGAACGAGCGCTGCGAGAACGAGATCCCCGAGTTGAAGGCATTCGATGACGGCATGGTGGCCTGCCACGCCATCGAAGAGGGCCGTCTGCCCGTCGCCGAGATCGCGGCCGCCACGCTGCCGGCTGCCGAGCCGGACACGCCTGCGGCAGGCGCGGCGACGACCGCGACACAGGCGACCGAGCCGCGGGGAACCGGCTGGCATCCGCTGAGCAAGTTCGTCCAGTCGGACCTGATGTATTCGTTTCGCAGTTCGCCGGCCGCAGTCGTTTCCTTTCTCATTCTCGTGGCGTGTCTGGTGTTCGCTGCCGGCGCGCGATTCATCGCTCCCCATGACATCCTCGATCTGACCGCGTTCAACCTGCTCGACGCCTCCCTGCCGCCGGCCTGGTCCCAGGACGGCGTGGCCGATTTCCCGCTGGGCACCGACCAGCAGGGGCGCGACATGCTTTCGTTGCTCATTTACGGAACACGCATTTCGCTTCTGATTGGCGGTGCCGCAGTGGTTATGGCGGTCGTGCTCGGCGTGATCCTGGGGCTGATCGCCGGATATTTCGGCGGAATCGTCGATGCGATCCTGATGCGCATCGTCGACATCCAGCTTTCCTTTCCGGCCATTCTTGTCGCGATCCTCGTCAACGGCGTGGTGAAGCTGTTCGCCTCCGGGGCCGAGCTCGAGCGCTGGGCGGCGTGGGTGCTGATCTTCTCCATCGGCATAACCGGATGGATGCAGTTCGCGCGCACCGTTCGCGCGTCGACCATGGTCGAGGCCGGTCGCGAGTACGTGCATGCGGCGCGTGTGATGGGACGTTCTCGAACCGCAATCATGTTCCAGCACATCCTGCCCAATGTTCTGGGGCCGGTACTGGTGCTGGCGACGATCTTTCTCGGTGTCGCTATCCTCACGGAAGCCTCGCTGTCCTTCCTCGGCGTCGGCCTGCCGCCGACCCAGCCGTCGCTGGGGACCCTCATCCGGATCGGCGGCAACTATCTGTTTTCCGGCGAGTGGTGGGTGGTCGTTTTCCCGGGCATCACGTTGGCGGTGCTGATCCTGGCGGTCAATGTCCTCGGTGACTGGCTGCGCGACGCGCTCAATCCGAAGCTGAAATGATCTGCCGGGCCAACGATGCCGGCAGCAGGAAATCGAGAAGAGGGACGAGGGTTGGATTATCGTGACTTTGGCCTGAAAGGCAGGACAGCCTTCGTCTGCGGCTCGAGCGCGGGGCTCGGGCGTGCCTGCGCAAGCGCGCTTGCAGCGCATGGCGCTACCGTGTGGATCAACGGACGGTCCGAGGAACGGCTACGCATCGCTGCGGAAGAGCTGTCGCGCGAACATGGCGTGCGCGTCATGTCGCTCGCTGCCGACGTCACCACCGCCGAGGGCCGGCAAGCCATGCTGGCGGCCTGTCCTTCGCCCGACATCCTCGTCAACAATTCCGACGGGCCGCCGCCCGGCGACTTCCGCGATTTCGGCGAAGCCGAGTGGCACCGGGCGCTTACATCCAACATGGTGTCGCCGATCCTGCTGATCCGGCAATATCTGGACGGGATGGTCGAGCGCCGCTGGGGCCGCATCGTCAACATCACCTCCACCTCGGTCAAGGCGCCGCTGCCGCTGCTCGGCCTGTCCAACGGCGCCCGCAGCGGCCTGACGGGGTTCGTGTCCGGGCTCGCCCGCGAGGTCGCGGCTGCCGGCGTGACGATCAACAACATCCTGCCGGGCCGGATGGAGACGGATCGCCTGCACCGCTATGTCGAGGCGCTGGCTGCCAGGGACGGCGTCCCGGCGGACGAAGCGGCCGACCTTCTGAAACGCAGCAACCCCATGAAGCGGTTCGGACAGCCGCACGAGCTCGGCGCGCTCTGCGCGTTCGTCGCCAGCACGCAGGCCGGGTTCATCACCGGGCAGAACCTGATCGTCGACGGCGGGGAGTATATGGGATGAAACGAGGCGCGCGACCCGGGGTCGGTTACATCGGCCTTTAGATTGCATACCATATTCAGAAAATATAGTGTCCCACACGACATCGACAAACAGCAAGGGAGAACGCCATGACCACCAGGAAGCGGACCATCCACGGCGTTAGTGTCGGCATCCTCATGGTGAAGACGCAGTTCACCCGCTTCGTGGGCGATGTCGGCAATGGCATGACCTGGGACTTCCCGGTCCAGTTCAAGGTCGTCGACGACGCGGTGCCTTCGCGGATGACGCAACTGCACGATTCGAGCCTGCTCGAACCGTTCAAGCGCGCCGCCGCCGAGCTGGTCGAGGAGGGGGTGGACGGGATCACCACGAGTTGCGGCTTCCTGTCGATCTACCAGAAGGAGCTGGCCGATAGCTGCCCCGTGCCCGTCGCCACCAGCAGCCTGTTGCAGGTGCCGCTGGTCCAGCGGCTGATCCCGTCCGGGAAGCGGGTCGGCATCCTCACCTTCAGTTCGGCGTTGATGAATCCGGCCTATCTCGAAAGCGTCGGCGTGCCACCCGGCACGCCGATCGTCGGCATGGACAAGGACTGCGAGTTCGCCCGCTCGATCATGGAGGGCGACGTTTCCGTGCCGTTCGAGGTGGTGCAGGAAGACGTCGTGCAGGCGGCCGGCCGCCTGATCGCGGAGAACCCTGACGTCGGCGCCATCGTGGCCGAATGCACCAACATGACGCCGTTCAGCCATGC
Organism: Alphaproteobacteria bacterium; assembly: GCA_037190985.1. Lineage (GTDB taxonomy): Bacteria > Pseudomonadota > Alphaproteobacteria > Rhizobiales > Rhizobiaceae > Aerobium. The sequence continues at coordinate 52,435 of JBBCKE010000045.1, read as the reverse complement.
GATCGGCGAACGGTACGGGTTGCCGGTCTACGATGCGGTGTCGATGATCCGTTGGTTCCATTCCGGCCTGCGCCCGCGCCGCTATACATAGCATGGCTGCGCGCGACTACCTCGTCATAGGCGGCGGCCTGGTCGGGCTGGCGATTGCCTACGGCCTCGCCAAACGCGGCCTTGCCGTGACGGTGCTCGATGAGGGGGATGTCGCTTTCCGGGCGGCCCGAGGCAATTTCGGCAACATCTGGATACAGGGCAAGGGCGTGGGCAAACCCGCCTATGCCGGGGTGACGCGCCGCGCCGCGCTCGAATGGCCGTCCTTCGCGCGCGAGATCGAGGAAGCTTCGGGGATCGACCTGCGCTACAGTCAGGAGGGCGCCATCTTCCTCTGTTTTTCAGAAGACGAGATGCAGCAGCGCATGGCGATGCTGAAGGGCGCGGAGACGGAGTCGGACATCCCCATCGAGCCGCGCGAGATTGGACGCGGGGAACTGAAGGCCATGTTTCCGATGATCGGCGATTCCATTCCAGGCGGGACCTTGTCCCGGCTGGACGGGGCCGTGGACCCGCTGCGGCTCCTGCGTGCCCTCCTTGCCGCCTTCGCCAGCCTGTCGGGAACCTATGTCGCCGGCGCCCGGGTCGACACGATCGCACGCGACGGCGGGGGCTTCGTTGCCGACACCGCGGCCGGGCGGTTTCATGGCGCGCGGGTCCTGCTTGCCGCGGGGCTGGGCAATACGGCGCTGGCCCCGCAACTGGGCCTTCGCGCCCCGCTGCGGCCCGTGCGGGGGCAGATCCTCGTGACGGAGAAGCTGAGGCCCTTCATGCCGATCAGCTTCCATTTCATCCGCCAGACAGCGGACGGCGGCGTCATCTGCGGGGAGTCCTCCGAGGAGGTCGGGTTCGACGAGGGCGTCACCCGGCCCGTCATCGCGCGCACGGCCGAGCGCCTGACGACGGTGTTTCCGTTCATGAAGGGCGTGCGGCTGGTCCGCGCGTGGGGGGCGTTGCGCGTGATGAGTCCCGACGGGCTGCCGATCATCCAGCAGTCGCAGGACATGCCGGGCGCGTTTGCCGTCTCCGTGCATAGCGGGGTCACGCTTTCGCCTTTCCACGCCACGACGGTGGCGCAATCGCTGGCGATTCACGATTGCCTCCCGCCCGATCTGACCGCCAGCTTCTCTCCGGAGCGCTTCGATGTTTAGGGCGCTGGTCGAGACCCCCGGCGAGATCATCACCATCGATGTGGATGGGCAGGCGGTTGCCTGCGCGCGGGGCGAGAACCTCGCCGCGGTGCTGCTGCGCGAGGGCTTCCAGCCCTTCCGCTCGACGCCGGTCTCGGGCGCGGCGCGTATGCCCTATTGCATGATGGGCGTGTGCTTCGATTGCCTTGCCGTCGTAAACGGCATGCCCAACCGGCAGACCTGCCTCACCGTGACGGCCGAGGGCATGACGGTGATGCGCCAGCAGGGCGGACCCGAGCCGTCGGCATACCTTCCGGCAGGAGGCGCCGATGACTGAGCGGGTCTACGATCTTGCCGTGGTCGGCGCCGGGCCTGCCGGCATGTCGGCAGCTATCGAGGCGACCGGCCTCGGCCTGTCGGTCTGCGTGCTGGACGAGCAGCCGGCTCCGGGCGGTCAGATCTATCGCGGGATATCCAGCCCGGCCCCGCTCGATCCCGCCGTGCTCGGCCCGGACTACTGGGAGGGCGCGGAGCTCCTGAAGCGCTTCCTCGTATGCGGATGCGACTATCGCGCCGACGCGACGGTGTGGCATGCCGACGAGGGCGAGCTGTCGTTCGCGACGCAACGCGGCGGCGAGACCATCGGCTGGCGCAGGCTGCTGAACGCGACGGGCGCGATGGAGCGTCCGATGCCGGTTCCGGGATGGACGCTGCCCGGCGTGATGACGGCCGGCGCCGCGCAGATCCTGCTCAAGGCGTCTGCCACGGTCGCCGAGGATGCGGTCTTCTGCGGGTCGGGACCGCTCCTCTATCTGGTCGTGGCGCAATATCTGCGCGCCGGCGTGCGGATTGCGGCGGTGCTCGACACGACCCCGCGCGGCGCCCGTCTCGATGCGATCCGTCATTTGCCCGGCGCGTTGCGGAGCTGGTCCTATCTTACCAAGGGGCTTGGCTTGCTGCACGAGATCAGGGCGGCCCGCGTCAGCGTCATACGCCATGTCGAGCATGTGGAAATGCGAGGCGGCGAACGGCTGGAGGCCGTCTTCTGGCGCACGGCGAACGCAAGCGGGTCGGTGCCGACAGGCCACGCATTCCTGCATCAGGGAATTGCGCCGAACACCAATCTCGGCCGCGCGCTGAATTGCGCGCATGTCTGGGACGATGCGCAGTTGAGCTGGAAGCCGCGAGCCGACGGCTGGGGGGCGGGATCGCGCGAGGGCATCTATACCGCCGGCGATGCCGCCGGCATCGCGGGCGCACGCGCGGCCGCCCTGTCCGGCCGGCTGAGCGCCATCGCGATGGCGGCGGAACTCGAGCGCATCGCCCCTGCCGAACGGGACAGCCGGGCGGCGCAGTTGCAGGCGCGGATGAGGCGCGAGCTGGCGGTGCGGCCCTTCCTCGACAGGCTGTACCGCCCGGCGGCGGGGTTGCGGGTGCCACCGCAGGACGAGGTGATGGTCTGCCGCTGCGAGGAGGTCACCGCCGGGGCGATCAGGCAGGCGCTGGCCGCGGGCGCGATGGGGCCGAACCAGATGAAGGCGTTTACGCGCTGCGGCATGGGCCCGTGTCAGGGGCGTTCCTGCGGCCTGACGGTGACCGGCATGGTTGCCGCCCAGCTCGGAATCCCCGAGAGCGAGGCTGGATATTTCAACGTGCGTTTCCCGGTAAAGCCGGTCGCGCTCGGTGATCTGGGGGCGGCGTCCGATGCTCGATGACCGGGGATCGCAGCAGCTCGAAACATGATCAATCTTGCATACCATATGCAAATCTGGGTAGAATGCCGCGCTGTTATTGGCGTCGCGGAAAGCGGCAACGACGAGCCGGCATGCACGGCGCGAAACGAAGGGATATCGAATGATCACGCGACTGGAATCCAATGCCCGACGTAGCCGGATCGTCGTCCACGACAATACGGTCTATCTTGCCGGCCAGGTCGGGAACGATTGGTCGGGCGATATCAGGCAACAGACACGCGAGGCGCTGGCCAATGTCGACAAGATGCTTGCCCTGGCCGGCACCGACAAGTCGAAGATCCTCTCGGCGACGATATGGATCAAGCGACTGTCGGACTACGACGGGATGAATGCGGTCTGGGACGAATGGCTGGCGGAAGGCGGGGCGCCGGCGCGGGCCTGTGCCGTCGTGGATATGGCGGACCCCGGCATCCTCGTCGAAGTCATGCCGGTTGCGGCGCGTTAGGATCAGGCATCAACAAGCCTTGGGGAAGGAGCCACCATGTCGCTCAAACTGCCGGATACGTCGGGATTGAACGCCTCTCTCATCTATGATGCGGCCGAGGCCATGCATCCCGACGAGGACGTACGCAACCGGATCGCGGACGGCATCAGGCCGCTCGGCGCACCCGCGCCGGTTATCGGCGAAGCGTGGACCATGCGTCTGACCAGATCGGAGGAGACGTCTCCTGAAAACCGGCTGCGCATCATGGAAGCCTATGACCGCGTGCCTGCCGGTGCCGTTCTGGTGATCCAGGCGGTCGGCGATCTGCACGGGGCGGTCATCGGTGACGTTCTGTCCCATCGGTTGAAGAAGGCCGGCGTGCTCGGCATCGTTGTCGATGGGCCTGTCAGGGACGTCGACGGTATGATCAAGTACGGACCCGGCAGTTGGTCCAGCGCCATCAATATGGCCGGCATGAAGACCGTAAGTGTTTCCGTCGAAACCGGAATCACCATAAATGTCCGCGGCGTCAGTGTTTCGCCGGGTGATCTCGTGGCGGCCGATTCGGACGGCGTGATGTTCCATCCGGCCGGCGAAGCGGTCTCGCTTCTGGAGAAAGCGGTATCTTTCCTGAAGGCGGAGCAGACGGCGCACGAGCAGATCGCCGCAGGTTCGGGCGCGGCGGCATCCTACCGGCCGAAGACGTAAGATGATCCCTGGAGATCGACAGTGAAACGCGTCGGCTTCATCGGACGGGGCAGGATCGCCACCGGGGCCGCCCGGGCCATTGTCGACGGGCATGTGCCGGGTTGGCAGGTCGTCGGTGCGCTGGCGCGCGATGCATCGCCCAGCGCTTTTCCCGGTGCGATTTTCACCGAGCGCGAGAAGTTCTTCACGAGCCGGCCGGATGTCATCATCGAGGCGGCAGGGCCGCAGGCTTTCGCGGAGATCGGCCCTGAAGCCCTTGCCGTGGCGGATGTATGGACGATCAGCGCCTCCGCGCTGGCGGACAGTCAGCTCTTCGATCTCATGGAGCGGGTGGGCACCTCGCATGGTCATCGGCTGCGCCTGCTTGCGGGCGCTTTCGGCGGTATGGATTCGGTCGCCGCGCTATCGGCGTTGCCGGGTACGAAGGTTGAGCTGACAGCGGGCTGGACGGATGACGATGGCTTGGGGCCGGCGATCCGGGAGACCGCGTCGGCCCGGGACATCGTCTCGCGCCATCGCGGCGTGAATGCGCTTGCAGCGGCGGCGATTGCCGGAACCGGCCTTGACGAAACCAGGGTCGACTACGTCGGGAACGGCCCGCCCGGCCAACGCGTTCTGGCCGTGACCGCATCGGGAGCGGGTGGTCGGTTCAGCGCGCGGTCCGAGCCGTCGGTCGATCCAACCGATGGACCGCTGATGGTTGTCGGATCCATCCTGGCGGCGTTGCGAAACGACATCCGGACCATCTGGTGCGGATAGCGGCGCCGCGCGTTACGTCGAAAAGGCCTCTTGCAGGAATCCGACCGACCGGACCAGAGCGGCATCGAGCCCGCGCTCGTCCGCGCCTTCCGAAAGATCGCGCCAGACATAGATATCCTGCGCCACCTGGCATTGCGCCAGGACGAAGGGCTCCATGACCACGGCTCCCCGGTAGTCGATGTCGTGCAGGGCGCGTCCGATGGATCGCCAATCGATATGGCCTGTACCCGGCAGCTTCCGGTTCGTCTCGCCGACATGAAAATGCATGAGATGCTTGCCGGCAGTCCTTATCGCTTCGCCGAGATCGTCCTCCTCGACATTCATGTGAAAGCTGTCGAGAAGAATGCCGACATTCCGGCGATCGACCGCCTCGACATAGCGGACGGCTTCTTCAGCGGTGTTCAGCAGGAAATGCTCGTAGCGATTGACGACCTCCAAGGCGATCTCGATGCCGTTGCCGGCGGCGGCCTCGGCAATCTCGCGCATGCTGGCGACGCTATGCGTCCATGCGACGGCCTTGTCGAACGGAACGCTGTAATCATAGGCCCAGTAGCCGAACAGCGTTCCGACGATCCTGCGCACACCCGCCTCGGCCAGCAACGGCATGAAATCGCGCATGCGTGCGATGCCGCCCCGGCGGACATCCTCGTCGCCGGACGCGACATCGAATGCCTTGGACAAGCCTCCGCCGGCGACCAGTTCCACGCTGGCCGCCTCGCAGAGCCGGCGCAACTCCTGCCGCTGCTGCCCGGACAGGGCCGCGATGTCCGCTGTGCCGATTTCGAGGACGCTCAGCCCCAGCGCCGCGATCTTCGAGACGGCCGCCTCGATTTCGGCATAACCCAGCGACCAATCGCGCTGCCAATAGGAATAGCACACCCCGAAACGCATCTTCGGTCTCATCCCCCGGAGAAATACTATTTGCAGCTCACGAAAGACACCTTGCTCTGCCGCAGATGATCGACGAACTGGGCCGGCGCCGGCTTGTCGATGATCACGCAGTCGAGCATGTCGATGCCTCCGACGACATAGACCATCTTCTTTTCTATCTTCGACGAATCCGAAATGAAGTATCTCTTGTCGGAATTCAGGAGCATCTTCCTGCGGATCAGCGCTTCGCTCTCGTAATGATCGGTCAGGCCGAACTTGGCGCTGATGCCGGAACTGCTGATGAAGCATTTTCCGGCATGGAATTTGTCTATGGCCTCGATCGCAAAACCCGAGGAGAAGCCGTTCGTCTCGGCATTCAGGGCCCCGCCGGGGCAGATGAGCTCGATGTTGGGCACGGCTGACAATTCGTTCAGTATGGAGAGGGAATTGGTGATGACGGTCAGCTTCAGCTCCGTCGCCTTCAACTCCCGCGCGAGGCACAGCACGGTGGTGCTGTTGTCGAGCATCAGCACGTCGTTGTGCCTGATATAGTCCAGGCACTTTTTGGCGACGGCGATCTTCTCCTCCGTCGACATCTCCTGACGGATGCTGACGGGGACCTCGCGCCCCATCAGCGGCGTCCGCAGCCGGGCACCGCCATGAACCTTCCAGATCACCTCCTGCTTTTCCAGCTTCTCGAGGTCCCGGCGTATCGTTTCCTCCGTGACGCCCATTTCCTTGCTCAGGTCCGACACGGTGACGATCGTCTTTTCCAGCAGACGTTCGGTGATGCAGCGCAGGCGTTCGGCGGCGATCATTTTTCCACCCATGATGGCAGGGTTCGAAACGGCGGGTTCCGGCTTCCTATGTGCAGAGTTTGCAGTCATCAAGTTATATTGTCGCTTTCACAGCATGCCCGGCAGCCAGGTCGAGATCTGCGGCAGCAGGATCAGGATCACCGCATCGATCAGCATCACCACCACGAAAGGCAGGCAGGCGCGCGTCACCTCGACCATGGAACTGTTGGTCACCTTCATCGCGACGAACAGGCACAGGCCGAAAGGCGGGGTGATGAAGCCGATCTCCGCGAACACGACCGTCACCACGCCGAACTGCAACAGGTCGATCTCGAAATGGCCGAGGACCGGCAGCAGGATCGGGCCGAGGATCAGGATCGCGGTGGCGACATTGGTGAACATGCCGAGGAAGAAGAACAGCACGCATACAGCGGTCCACAGCGTCCACTTGCTGTCGATCATCGTCGAGATGGCTTCGTACACCGCCTGCGGAACCTGCTCCGACGACATGTACCAGATGAAGACCTGGGCCGTGGCGACGGTGATGGTCAGCGTCGCGGCATTGAGGATCGCGTCGGAGCCGATGTTCACGATCTTCGGCAGCGTCAGGCTGCGATAGAACACGACCTCGATCAGGATGATGTAGAAGACCGAGACGACGGCTGTCTCCGTCGGCGTCATGATGCCCGAATAGATGCCGCCGAGGATGACGACGGGGTAGCTCAGGGCCCAGCCACCCTCACGCAATACCCTGATGCGCTGGCTCCAGTCGCTGCGCGGCAGCGCCGGGATGTTGTGACGGCGCGCGACGAGATAGACGTAGAGCGCCATCGAAACCGCGATCAGGATTCCCGGGAAGAACCCGGCGATGAACGCCGCGCCGACCGAAGTGCGCAGCGCCACCGCGGTGGTGAGCATCGGGATGCTCGGCGGAATCATCGCGCCGAGCGTGCCGGCACTGGTGATGATGCCGAGCGCCAGGAACTTCGGATAACCGTGCTCGATCAGCTTGGGGTACATCAATGCGCCGATGGCGATGACGCAGGCGATGGCCGAGCCGGAGACGCTGGCGAACACGGCGGTGGCGAACACCGTGGCGATGCCGAGACCGCCGCGTATGCTGCCGAAGAAGGCGTTGATGACATTGATGATGCGCTGCGACGTCATGCCCTGCGCGGCGATGGTGCCGGAGATCACGAAGAACGGGATCGCCAGCAGGACGTAGCTGTCGAGGCCATAGACCGTCTGCTGGATGAGGATCAGGCCGTCATAGCCCGCTATCCAGATACCGACCGCGGCCGACATCAGCACCAGATGGGCGATGGGCACGCCGATCACCAGCAGCGCGAAGAAGACGAGAACAACGAGAGTCATCGATGCGACCTCCTCTTCATGCCTGTCGCGGCATGGGAGCGGCAACCGGCGTGGAGCCGGATCGAAGCGGATGCGGCGCGGGTCATTCCTTCAGCTCCCCCGGACCCTGCGGATCCAGAAGCTCCTTCACCGCTGCAACGAGGTAGCGCAGACCCATCGTGGCGATGGCGAAGCTGACCGCGACCCAGGCGATGTAGGCCGGCAGGTTGATCGTCTGCATGGTGCGGCCAAGCCGCATCAGGCGCATGGTCCATTCGATCGAGTAGTAGGCGAGGTAGAGGTAGAAGATCCCCGAGAGGACGTAGGTGAAGCTCCTCAGCATTGCCCCCCGCTTCACGTCGAGGACGCTGTAGAGCACGTCCATGATCATGTGGCCCTTGTGCTTCACGGCCATGCTGCTGCCGATGAGCGTGGTGGTGATGAGCATGATGCGGCCAAGCTCGTCGATCCACTTCAGCCCCTGCATGCCGAGATTGCGGATGACGATCTCGTAGAGGATGATGGCGCCGACGCCGAGCGTGAAGATCGTGATAAAACTCCGCTCGAAGCTCTCGATGCTGTCGAAGAGCTTCTTCACCTGCGATCCGATGGACGATTCATTCATCGCGATTACCTCTGGAGTTGAGGAAGCCGGCTCCCCCGCATCGCCTCGATGGAACGGTGCCCGATCTTGCAGTCCGATATGCGCTCTTCGACATCATCTGCGCCCACCGCGCACATAGAGTGCAGATCAATGCCGGGCAGGGTGCCGCCCAAACGCTTTCACGCGGGAATGCCGGCCCACGCGACAGAGCGCCGACGCGGGCCGGAATGCCAAGGGAAGCCTACTTGCCCTTGCTCTGCTCGTAAGTGGCATAGATGGCGTCGCCGATGACCGGGCGATACTTTTCCCACACCTGCCTGGTCGCCTCGACGAAGCTGGCGCGCTCGGCGTCGGTCAGCTCGGAATTGAGGACGACGTTCATGCCGACCTCCTTGAGCTTGTCGGGGTAGGTGCGGGCAATCGTGCTCACCGCTTCCTCGCTCACCTTCTGCGAGTTGATCGCCGCGGTGCGCATGATTTCACGCTCTTCCTCGCTCAGCTTGTCCCAGATGCGCGTCGACGCGAGCGCCACGCTGACGGTCGGCGTCGCGTTGAGCTGCGTCATGTGCTTCTCTATTTCGTAGAACTTGACGTCGTAGAACATGGTGCCGAGATCTTCGCCGTCGATGACGCCCTGCTGCAGGCTGGTATAGAGTTCGGCGAAGGGCACGGCGACCGTCGTCGCGCCCATGGAGCGGAAGATGTCGCTGAATATCTCGCCGGCCATGACCCGCAGCGTCAGCCCCTTCAGGTCATCCGCGGTGCGGACCGGGCGCTTGGTGTTCTGAAGGCCACGGAACTCCGCCGAGATGGCCGCGATCATATGCGCGTCGCCGTTTTCGTTCACCGCCGCCTGCAACGCGGTCGCGAAAGGCGACTCGCCGCCGGCGATCCTCCAGAAGTCATGAATGTCGGTAAAGGCGAAGGGCAGGTTGTAGGCGTAGAGCTGCGGCCAGACGGTCGCGAGCACGTTTGCGGAGAGAACGCCGATGTCGAGCGAACCGGCCAGAACCTGATCGAGCATTTCCGGTTCGCCGCCGAGCTGGCCGGCGGGGAAATACTGGAAGCCGATCATGCCGCCCGTCTTCTCCTCGACCTCGGCCATGAACGCCTGGATCGGATAGTTCATGACGTCGTTTTCGGTGCCGCTGCCGATCTGGGCGAGCCTCAGAACCAGTTTCTCGGTGCGCTGCTGGGCCTGCGCGGCGCCGATGGTTGCGACCGCTATGCCGGCGGCCGCCAAGGCGACGATCGCGCGGCGGGTGAACGTGCTAGTCATGATATCCTCCCTGATAGATTGACGAGTGAGTGGACGTTTGCAGCCGGAAACCCGTGCCTGCCAACGCGGGCGGAACCGGGCCTATGCACTGCGTTCTTGATAATATTTCTTGCGTCATCTCCATGATCTATAAGATCATATTAGAAATTCAGTATATTCTTGTAAGAATTTCTCAGCAGATCGCTAAGTTCTCCGTAGCTCGAATACACCTTGTTGTACTTTTCCCTGTCGACCGGATCGGGCGTTGCCGTTTCTGCGCCCGGAAGCCAGTGGTCGTAGAAGGTTTTCTCGTCGGCGAACGCCCCGCATCCCATCGCCGCCAGGTACGCGCCGGCGAAGGTCTCGTCGAAGCCGGCGATGTAGGAAAGATCGTGTCCGAGAACGTCGCTGGTCATCTGGCGCCACAGGGGGCTGCGGGCGCCGCCGCCGCTGACGAACAGGTGCTTGATGGGGACCATCTGCCCCCGTTCGCTCATCGCCTCCATCGCCCGCCGAACGGAATAGAGGAAGGATTCCATGAGCGCGCGGTACACGTGCTCGGGGCCGTGATTCATGGTCAGCCCGTAAAGAACCCCGCGCGCATGCGGATCGACGTCGGGGTTCCGCTCGCCGTGCAGATGCGGAAGGAACAGCAGCTTCTCCGCGCCGATCGGCACGCGGGCTGCCTGCTCGTCCAGAAGCGCAAGCGCCGACATGTTCCGGGCGTCCGCCTGCGCCTTCGCTGCGGGGGCGAAGCGTTCCATGAACCACTGGAGCAGAAGCCCGCTGACGGGAAAGATCGGCCCCATCAGGAACGGATCGCCGACCATGCCGACCTGGGAAGGCTTGTGCAGGAAGCTCATGGCGGGCTCCGCGCAGGCCAGCATGATGCCGACGGAGCCGAAATACAGCATGGCGTCGCCGGGATTGCGCATGCCGGACGCCATCTGCGACAGATAGAAGTCGCCGGTGCCGACCATGATCCTGGTGCCGGCGGCCAGACCCGTCGCCGCCGCGGCTTCCGGCGTGATCTCCCCGGCCACGTCGATCGGGGAAAGCACGTCCGGCAACGCGCAGTCGCGCAAACCGATGGCATCGAGGGCGGAACGGTCGAATTGCCGGCGTTCACGGTCGAAAAGCGGCGTCAGCCAGCAGGCCGTGTTGAAGTCGATGCAATAGCGGCCCGACAGGCGGTAGCAGAGATAGCTGTGCGCCATGAACAGCTTGCGGACGGCCGCGTAGGTCTGCGCCTCGTTTTCCTTGACCCAGAGCAGGCGCGGAATGATGTAGGTGTTGACCTGCGCATGGTCCCACGGCGTCAGGCCGTAATCCTCGATCCCGCGCTGCGGCTGCCTGACATCCGACTGGGTGATGCCCGGCCGCAAGGGAGTCCCGTCCTCGCCACCGAGGCCGAAAGACGGCGACATGCCGCTCAGCATCACGCCCTCGATGCGCGCGGGATCGACACCGGAAGCGGCCAGGGCAGCGCGCACGCAGGCGACCGGAGCCGCCCACCAGCTTTGCGTCATGTCATGCTCGGACCAGCCCGGGCGCTCCGTAAGCATGACATTGGGTTCGGCATGCTGCGCGAGCACCCTGCCGGCGCCATCGACGATCGACGCCTTGGTGTTCGATGTGCCGATATCGATGCCGACATAGCACTGCATGGCTGACCTGCTGCTCAAGATGGCTGCAATCCTTACACCGGCTTTCCTGAATGCTCTTCGTAGACCGCAAGCGCCTCCTCGACCGAGGCGTCCTGATGAACGATCGCCGCAAGCGCCCGCGTGATGGCGACGGGATGCTTGTTGCGCCAGATCTGCCGGCCGAACACCGGCCCGGCCGCACCCGCGTCCATCGCGCCGCGCATGATGCGCAGCGTCTGCTCGGTGGTGTCGCTCAGCCGTCCGCCGGCGATGATGAGCGGAACGGGGCAGCAGGACGTCGCGAGCGAGAAGGTCTCGGCACTGCCGCTGTAGTCGACCTTGACCATGTCGGCGCCGAATTCCGCGGCGATCCGGCTGATCGAGGCGATGACCTCGGGATCGTAGGGATCCGGGACGTTCGGCGCCGGGCAGGCATGCATCTCGGCGATGAAGGGAACGTTGTAACGGTCGGCGTCGGCCGCGACGCGCCCCATGTTCTTCAGCGTCGTCCCGTCGACCGCGATACCCGGAAAGGCATAGGTTATCACGCCGTCCGCTCCGACGCGCAGCGCATCCTCCACCGAGAAGACGGTGTGCCACTCGGTGTATTCTTCCCAGTTCTGCCCGTATTTCGTCGGGCCGGTATCGAGCCTGAGAACCTTGGCTACGCGGCCGGCCATCAGGTGGCCGAAATTCTTGATCACGCCATACGACGTCATGATGGCGTCCGCGCCACCCTCGATGACCGCCTCGATCACCGGCCCCGGATTCTCCAGCCCCTTGTAGACGCCGTTCATCCGGGCATGGTCCATGGCGACCATGAGGACGCGTCCGTTGCTGCGCAGGATCCGGTTCAGCGTTGGCTTCCTGAATTTCACACTCATTTCAAACTCTCTGCAAAAGTTGGATCGCGGAGCGCGCCCACCGGGGACGGGCGACGCGGCCATTCACGCCGACGGAGGGAGGACGAGCGGCAAGGCCGCCGGACCGGCGCGCATTCGCTAGGCCCAGCCTGTCCAGCTCTCTCCCCATCCGTCCTCGTACGGCCGATCAACGCCGGAACCACCATAGGACCAATGTGTATTTTGTAAATGAGTTTTTGGAGTTTTCTGGATTTTTCTTTTTTTAAGTACCTGAAGGGCCGCCCTACGATCAGCCTCGCCCCGTATCGAGGGTCGTCCTGTTCAGCGCGTTCCATTTCACGTTGAGATCGAGCCAGCCGTGCAAGCGCCCGACATAGAGCACGAGTTCCTTCAGGATCTCGTCGAACGTCTCGTCCCGCTTCTCCAGCATATGCACGCATTCGCGCAGCTCGCCGGCGAACCTGTGCAGATTGCACAGGCCCTCGAGCCGATCGGCGGCGAGCAAAGTGACCAACTCGGCCGTCGCGAACCGCTCGGCAAGCGGCGCATCTTTTTTATGGTACCAGATCGACCACAGGATCTCGTGAAGCTTGCGCATTTCGCCTTCGGCGAAGGCCAGCGCGCCGAAAGGCAGCATCTCGCCTTTTCGCTGCATCAACTCGCCGATCTCCTTCGGCTGGCGCTCCCACGCATCGAGGCGCAACGATCGCAGCTTTTGCAATCCCGGCAGACCGGCAAGCGGCAGGGCTGGCGGAGGCGTGATATCAGCCTTCTCCCCGTGCGCGCGCAGCGTCGCGAAGATCGGCGCCGATCCATGCAGGTCGCGGTTCTTCCGGCCGAGCTCCTCCAGCCAGGCGCAATCGCCGAGGAAGCGTCCGATGACGTTGATTTCGCCGACTTCGGGATTGAGGTCGCCGAATATGACCTCGATATACTGCCTGTCCGGCCAGTACAGCACGGAGCCGGCGCGCATCGCCATGATGTCCGACGTCGCCTCGTAAGGCGCAAGGAACGGCGCGTGCCAGTAGAACTGGTTGCCGGCGACCTTCGCGCAATGCAGATCGACCCGTTGCGGCAGCGTCGACAGAAACATCCCTGCGGTCTGCGGCGCAAGGGAATCGTCGACCTCGAGGAGATGAGTCGCGCCTTCACACTCGAAATCGACCAGTACCTTGCTCATAAGAACCTCGCTTCAACCGGAATGACCGCCAGAATCGTGCGCGACCGGCCTCCGAAACTGATCGCCTGCGGACGCCATGCTGAAAGAAACGGCCCCGAGCAATCCGCATCGTCGCCGTCTTCTCGTGGCCGATGTTTCGATCCGACGCTACACCAACTGCCTGCGCGCGTAAATTTTAATATGTCTTTTTTTTGTTTTTTCTGGCATTACTCGTTGTCGCCGCCAAGGTTCTGTCTTAAGGTTCATCGGCATCGCGACGCTGATCGACGAACCGGCTTCAGGCATTGCCATGGCCTGCGGAGGTCGACGCTGCGACCGATCACCGGCTAAAGAACCGCTACCTGTTGAAAACCAATGGTGTCTCGACAATGAACGGAATCGAACAGGCGTTTGGATTGACCGGCCAGCGGGCGCTGATCACCGGCGGCGGGTCGGGGCTGGGACTGGCCATGGCCACCGCCATGGCGCAGGCGGGCGCCGAGGTCATCATCGTCGGGCGGCGGCGCGACGTTCTCGAGGATGCAGCCAGGGACATTCCGGGCGCCAGGGTGGAGACGGTCGACCTGGCCGACATCCCTTCGCTTTCCCGCGCGGCCAGGGACATCGAGGAACGGCACGGCGCGATCGACATTCTGGTGAACAACGCCGGAAACCAGACGCGTAAGCCCTTCGAGGAAACCACGTTTGCGGAGATCGACGAGATCCTCGACGTTCATCTTCGCGGCGCCCTGGAGTTCACGCGCCCGATCATCTGCGCGCAGGCGGCGCGCGGGCGCGGTTGCGTGTTATTCACCGCTTCCATGTCGTCCTTCATGGGCCTTCCCTATGTGATGGGCTACACCGCCGCGAAAACGGCGCTGATCGGCGTCGTGCGCGGGCTCTCGGCGGAATTCGCCCCGAAAGGCGTGCGCGTGAATGCCATCGCCCCCGGCTGGATCGACACGCCGCTCTTCCGCGCAAGGACGGGAGCGGACCCGGCGCGCAAGGCGAAGGTTCTCGACCGCATACAGATGGGCGCGATCGGCCAGCCGCAGGATGTCGGCTGGGCGAGCGTGTTCCTCGCCTCGCCTGCGGCGGGCTACATCACCGGCCACACCCTCGTCATCGATGGCGGAGCCCTGACCGGATTCTAGAGCGTTTCTTTGCCTTTGGAATTGCCCACGGAAGGCGAGCGTGATCGACCGGCCTATCCGCAAGGCCCGCCGTCTCCCGCGGAGTCGGATCAGCCGGAAAATTTCGATCTTATCAGCTGCAGCGAGGCCTTGAGGTCTCGGTCCAGCTTCGCCGCGTCCGCGCTTTCCGACATGTCGCGCCATACCTTGATGTCGCGGCCGACCTCGCACCCGGACAGGACGAATGGTTCGAAGACGACATCGCCCGTGTAGCCGATGTCCCGCAACGCCGCGCCGATCTCGTCCCAGTCGATATTGCCCTTTCCGGGAACCTTCCTGTTGCTGTCGCCGATATGAAGATGGCCGAGCAGGGGCCACGCATGCCTGATGGCATCGCCGATATTGTCCTCCTCGATGTTCATGTGGAACGTATCGAGCATGATCCGCACATTGTCCCTGCCGACCTCATCGACGAAATCGACGGCTTCGGCGGCGGTGTTGATGATGAAGCATTCATAGCGGTTGGCGACTTCCAGCATGATCGTGATGCCCCGCTCGGCCGCCCTGTCGGCGATCTCGCGGACGCTGGCGATGCTGGTGGCGCGGATTTCCCGTTTCAGGGGCGCGGTCGAAAGATCCCGCGGCCAGTAGCCGTGAAGCATGCCGACGATCTTCCTGATGCCGGCCTCCTCCAGGCATCTGAAGGTGTTTTCCAGATAGGCGATGCCGGCGCGCCGGGTCGCCGGATCCGCCGCCGAGACGTCGTGGCTCTTCCTCAGCCCGCTCCCTGCGTTGAGAGCAAGGCCTTCGCGGGATGCGGCCTGCCGGAGGATGCCAAGCTCCTCGGCGCCCATCCGCTCGATATCCACGGCGTTGACCTCAAGCACGTCGAAGCCGAGGGCCGCTGCCGATCGGCAATGGCGGAGATAGCTTTCCAGGCCTTCGTTCCACGACCGGGACCAGTAGGCGTAATATATCCCGTAGCGCATGTGCCATCTCCACAAGCCGGTCAACGGACGGATCGAGTCTCGACCACGTTAGGGCAGGGCGGTGCCATCGGCAACGAAAAAGAAGAAAAGACAACAAAAATACGGAAAAACGGACTTGTGTCGACAGCGCCCGGCGTGGGAGGGTGAACTCTCGCCGCAACATGTTGCGGGCATCGCCGCGCAGCAGGACGAGCGGACTTCGCCGAGTGCTGCGAAGGCGCCCGAGGCATGAGATGTTTCGTGCTTCCCGGGCTTTGTCTGGATGCGGACCGAATGAGACTCAGCCGTGCCTCCATCCCGGATATCGCTGTGTTACAGGCCTTGGAGGCGGCGGCGTGGCACGGGAACGTCACCAAGGCCCCCGCTTGCCTCGCGTTTTTTGGCATGAAGCCATTTTGACGTCATAGGCAGAGATCGAAGTCGCTTGGTTGCAACGTTATCTTTGGTGAAAAGAAAGCATTTGTCGTTGTGACGCTGGGCTCGGAGCCGTGCAGCCCCGGCAAAGTGGCGCTGACCGGCTGTTCTCCAACTCCCGTCTGCTGGTTGTCCTCACTCCGCGGCCCGGAGCCGCGAGTCGCGTAGCATGCCTTGCTTCTCCAGCACCGGATAGGCGATCGAGGCGAGGAGGGAGTTGATCTGCTTCAGGTCGCGGATGGTGTCGAGGTGGAGGGAGCTTGTTTCCAGGCTTTTCCTCGCGCCCTCGCGCAGCCGCTCGAAATGGCGCTGGCTGGTATCGCGCTCGAGCTCGCGCATGCGGTCCTTCTCGCGCACGATTTCCTGCGCGGTCGCCGGGTCGCGCGAGATCAGCACGTTGAAGGCGAGGCGGGCATTGTTGAGCACCGAGGCGTGCAGGTTGGAGAGCTCGCGCCAGCCCTCGGGCGTGAAGGTCAGCCCGCGGTCGAGCTTCTTCCTCACATGCACCAGCATGTTGCGGGTGATGATGTCGCCGACCTGTTCCAGCCGGACGCAGGCGTCGAGCAGTTCGCGCGTGCGGCCGATCTCGTCGCCGCTCATCTGCTCGGGCGGTATTCTGGCCAGATAGAGCTTGATCGCGGCGTGCTTGCGGTCGACCCGGTCGTCGAGGGCGGCGAGCGCGTCCATGCGGGCGCGGTCGGGCTCCTCGTAGAGCTCCATGATGTTCTTCAGCATGACCTCGACCGTCTCGCAGACGCCGACCACGGCGCGGCTGACATTGGCGAGCGCGCGCGAGGGGCTGTTCAAAGCATCGGGATCGAGCGCGCTCGCCTCGCGATCCTCCAGCGTGGGAAGCGTTGCGGAGCCGGAGGCGGTGAGCATGGTGTCGATGGCGCGGGTGGCAAAGCCGGCGATCGGCACGCCGAGCACCACCAGCGCAACGTTGAAGACGATGTGGGCATGGACGATCTGCAACGGCGCGGAGGCGCCGAGCAGGTCGAGCGGCGGGCGGAACCAGACGAGGGCTGCGAGCGCCAGCACCGCGCCGACGCCGCGCACGAGGAGATTGCCGAAGGGCACGGTGCGGCTGGGCGGCGGCATGGTGCGCGACAGGAGCGCCGCGATCAGCCCGCCGCCGAGATTGGCCCCCAGCACCATGACGACGCCGAGCTCGGCCGGAATGAGACCGCGGGCGGCGAGGGCTGCGACGAGCAGGATGAAGGCGACGCTGGAATGAAACAGCCATGTCGTCACCGCGGCGATGAGAAAGGCGGTGACGGCATCACTGGAGAGATAGTTGATGACGACGGGCAGGATGCGGCTCTCGCGCAGCGGCTCGGAGGCGTCGCCGATGAGCCGGAGCGACAGGAGCAGCAAGCCGACGCCGACGAGGATGCGGCCGAACTGCCGCCATGCGCGGCGCTCGGTGGTGAGGAAGATGGCGGTGCCGCAGAAGATGGCGACGGGGACCAGCAGCGACAGGTCGAACGACAGCAGCTTGACGACGAAGGCCGAGCCGAGGTCGGCTCCCAGCACGGCGACCAGCCCCGCCGCCGCCCCGACGATGCCGGAGCCGACAAAGGACCCGACCAGCAGCGACACGGCGGTGGCGCTCTGGAACGAGACGGCAAGGCCCGCCCCGGCGGCAACCGCCGCCAGCGGGTTCTTCAGCGTGCCGCGCAGCTTGCGGCGCAGCACATCGCCATAGGCGCGCTCCACGCCGGTGCGCACCATCCGCGTCGCCCACAGCAACAACGCGACGGCGCCTGCAAGGTGGATCAGGACGACGGAGCCGCTCACGATGAGGCCGGGGGCGTCGTCACCATGGCAGCGAGAAAGTCTTGACGTTCGTGAACGACTTCATGGCTTCGATGACGCCTTCCTTGTATCCGTTCCCGGAATCCTTGATGCCGCCGAAGGGGCTCATCTCGATGCGGTAGCCTGGAACTTCCCAGATGTTGACGGTGCCGACCCGGAGGCCGGCGATGTATTTCTGCATGCGACGGAAATCGTTGGTGCAGACGCCGGAGGACAGGCCGAAGGCGGTCGAGTTGGACAGCGCGATCAGCGCGTCGTCGTCGTCGGGCGCGCGGATGATCGGCACGATCGGGCCGAAGGTTTCCTCCATCACCAGCTCCGAGGCATGCGGCACGCGGTCGACGACGATGGGAGGAAGCAGCGCGCCGTTGCGGCCGGGGTGGTAGAGGATGTCGGCGCCGGCTTCCGCCGCCATGAGGACGCGTTGCTCGAACAGCGCCGCGGCCTTCTCGTGGACGACGGTGCCGAGATCGGTGGCGCGGTCCATCGGGTCGCCGAACTTCAGCTTCTTCGCCCGCTCCAGCACCAGCGGCACGAAACGGTCGGCGACCTTGTCCTGAACGAGGATGCGCTTGACCGCCGTGCAGCGCTGGCCGGAGTTCTTCGTCGCGCCGGCGACGGCGAGGTCCGCCGCCCTGGCGAGATCGGCGTCGTCGAGGTCGTTGAGGACGATCAGCGGATCGTTGCCGCCGAGCTCCAGCACCTGCCGCCTGTAGCCCGCCTTCGACGCGATCATCTTGCCCACCGGCACGCCGCCGGTAAACGTGATCAGGTCGATGTTCGGGTTGACGATCATCTCGTCGCCGATGTCCTTCGGCCAGCCGGTGACGACCGACAGCATCTGCGGCGGCAGGCCGGCCTCGTAGAGGATGTCGGCGAGCACCAGCGCCGTCATCGGCGTCAGCTCGGTCGGCTTCACCACCACGCAGTTGTTGGTGGCGATGGCGGGCGCCACCTTGTGGGACACCATGTTGAGCGGATGGTTGAACGGGGTGATGGCGGATATGGCGGTCAGCGGCTCGCGCGTCGTGAAGATCTTGCGCTGCTTGCCATGGGGCGTCAGGTCGCAGGAGAAGATCTCGCCGTCGTCGTGGATCGCCAGTTGCCCCGTCAGCGTGAACACGTCATAGGCGCGGCCGACCTCGTAGAGCGAATCCTGCTTCGAGATGCCGAGCTCCAGCGTGACGAGGTCGGAGATCTCCTCCTTGCGGGCGTTCAGGAGTTCGGCGGTCTTCAAGAGGATCTTCTGCCGCTCGTAGCGCGTCAGCTTCGGCTGGTAGGCGGCGGTGATCTCGAAGGCGCGGCGCGCATGCCCGGCGCCGCCGGCCGGCACCGTGCCGACGACGGTGTCGTTCCACGGATAGCGCACCTCGATCACGCCGTCCGCGTCGACCTTCTCGCCGGCGATCCGCATCGGCTCGTGACGAGGCTTGAGCCCGCTTTCGACAATCGTCATCACGGCTCCCCCGGTCAGGCCAGCGCCGCGGCCGCGGCCGCGTAGTGGAAGGCGTCGAAGTTGCGAAGCGCCGGCGCATCCGGCAGGTCCGGCAGGGCGCGGTTGACGATGAACGGCACCGCCTGCTCGGTGAGCCCGCCATGCGAGCGCAGCGGCTCGTCGAGCGCGGCGAGATTGTGGCGATGCGCCGACGTGCCAAGCGTCTTGTTCTCGGTCGAAACCAGCACGATGTCGCCGATGCGGTCTTCCGGCAACTCGAAGCGGGCGCAGGCGTCCTCGCGCGACAGCACCAATTCGATGCCTTCGACGGTCGTCAGCCTCGCCGCCACATTGGCCCTGTCCGCCCCTTGCGGCAGATAGGCGGTGGCGAACGAGCCCAGCGCGCCGTGATGCACCACGTAAGGATCGGTGATCGGCAGGATCACGCGGGCGACGTCCTTTCCGAGCCACTCGTCGAGCAGGTCCTGCACGTAGATGACGTCCGGCGAGCCGTCGGCGAGGTGCTTCGGTTTCATGCCGTGGTCGGCCGTCACCACGATGGCCGCGCCAGCCGCGTCGAGCTCGGCCAGATACTTGTCGAACATGGCGTAGAAGGCGTTGGCCTGCGGCACGCCCGGCGCATATTTGTGCTGCACGTAGTCGGTCGTCGTCAGGTACATCACGTCCGGCCGGAACTCCTTCAACAGCTTGACGCCGGCTGCGAACACGAACTCGGACAGCTCCGCCGAATAGACCTCCGGCACCGGCCGGCCGAGCCAGGCCGACGCATCGTCGATGCCGTTCTCCCGCATGGTCGTCGTGTCCGACTTCTCCGAGGAAAAGCAGATCGCGCGGCCCTCGTCATAGGCGAGCCCGTGGCCGAGCAGCGCGCGCAGCTTGTCCTTCGCCGTCACCACCGCCACTTTCGCTCCGGCGTCGTAGAATGCCTTGAACACGGTCGGCGCGCGCAGGAACTTCGGATCGTTCATCATCACCTCCTCGCCCGTCGCCGGGTCGTAGAGGTAGTTGCCGCAGATGCCGTGGACCGCAGGCGGCCGGCCCGTCGCGATCGAAAGGTTGTTCGGGTTGGTGAAGCTCGGGATCACCGAATGCGCCGTGCGCACCGTCCCCTTCGCCTTGATCCGCTCCAGAGCCGGCATCAGACCCGCGGCAATCGCCGCGTCCAGATAGGCAGGCTCGCAACCGTCGAGGCAGATCGCGATCGCCGGAACGCGAGGCCACGAATACGAACGGCCGTTGCAGGATACGGATACTGGCGTGTGCGCGGTCATGGAAGTTCCTCGATGATGTTCGACAGGGTCGCGCTATCATAAAAACAGCGGCGTCCATTTGCCCAATCGATATTCCAGATAGGAAGTATTGAAAATTCCTATGATCCGGCGAAGCCCTCGCCGGACTGCGGCCGCGCCGGCTCGCGATCGCCCAGCACCGACCGGAAGAACGCCTCGATCTTCGGCGAATGCCTGCGCTCCTGAAGGCAGACCAGCCTGTATTCCGTCCGCACATCGGCATCGGAGAAGCGGATCGTGGTCAGGCGCGGATGCGGCACGAACTCGAAATCGGCGACGACGCCGATGCCCAGGCCGCGCTCGACCGCTTTCCAGACGCCTTCGCGGCTGCCGATTTCCAGAAACGGCGTGATGGGGACGTTCGCGGCCTCCGCCGCCCGTTCCACCGCGCGTCGCGTCGTCGATCCGGTTTCGCGCAGCACCAGCCGCTGGCCGGCGAGTTCGGCGATGCTGACGCTGTCGCGGCCGTTCCATGGATGATCGGCGTCGACGAACACCACGACCTCGTGGGTGCTGAACGCGATGGAGTGGACACGCGGATCGTCCACCACATGGGCGAGCAGCGCGACATCGGCCTCGAGCTCGAGAATGCGTTGCAGCGTCTGGTCGGAATTGCCGAGCAGCATCGATACCTGGATGTCGGGAAAGTCCTGCAAGAACCGCGCAACCATCTCGGTCGCGTGAAACGGCCCGACTGCCGCGACCCGCAACTGGCCGATCGTCAGCCGACCGCTGTTGAGCAGGAGCTCGCTCGCCTCCTCGTGCAGGCGCATGATGCTGCGGCTGATGTCGTAGAGCGCGGCGCCCGTTTCGGTCAACGCCACCCGGCGGCCGCGCCGCACCAGAAGCTCGACGCCGTAGCGCTCCTCGAGTTCCTTGACCTGCGTGGTGACCGTGGGCTGGCTGATGTTCAGCGCCTTCGCCGCGGCAGTGAAGCCATGGTGCTCGGCGACGGCGTTGAACGAACGAAGCTGCGTGAAAACTATAGACATAGCCTATGATAATTGTCACTAATTTGTATTAGTCAATGGATGAGAAGTCGATCACGCTTGATCCTGTTGAAAGTATTCAAGGCAGGGAAACGCCGTGTGGTCGTATCGGAATCCGGTTGACGTCCGTTTCGGGCAAGGCAGCTTCGGGTCGCTTGCGGGATTGCTGGCAGGTCGCAGCTACGTCCTCGTCACCTATGGCGAACCCTATTTCCGGTCGTTGGCCGCCGATCTGGAGAAGGCGGCCGGCAAACCGCTGCTGGTCATCGACGACATCGCGCCCAATCCCGATATCGCACTGCTGCGCGAGCAGACCGCCCGCTTCTCCGGGCTGGCCCAACAGCCGGGCGCCGTCGTCGCGCTGGGCGGCGGCTCGGTGATCGACTCGGCCAAGGTCTTCGCCGCCGCCCGGGGCGACTTCGTGGCGATGGAGCGCTATCTCAGGAAGCAGGCGGACGCCTCGACGCTGTCGCCCTGGCCCCTGATCGCCGTGCCGACGACGGCGGGCACCGGCAGCGAGGTGACGTGCTGGGGCACGGTGTGGGACAACGCCAACGGCGTCAAGCATTCGCTCGCCCACCCGGACCTCTATCCCGAATACGCGGTCGTCGACCCGGCACTGATGCTCGGCAAGTCGCACGAGCTGACGATCCAGACGGGTCTCGATGCGCTGTCGCACGCGCTGGAAAGCCTGTGGAACCGCAACGCCAATCCGGTGTCGATGGCGCATGCCGTGGCGGCGGCGCGGGGCGTCCTGTCGACCCTGCCGGCGCTCGCCGGCGATCTGCGCAATCTCCACCTGCGCGAGCGGATGGCCCGTGCCGCCACGCTCGCCGGCTTCGCCTTCTCGAACACCAAGACGGCGATCGCGCATTCGCTGTCCTATCCCATAACCCTGCGTCACGGCATCCCGCACGGCATCGCCTGCTCGTTCAGCCTGCCGATGATCATCCGCGGCGTGGCCGACCAGGGCGGCATCTGCGAGGAGGGCCTGCGCTCCATCTTCGGAACCGATGCTGTGGGCGCCGCCGCGCGGCTGGAAACCACGCTGACCAAGCTTGGCGTCGCGACCGACTACCGCCACTACGGCATCGAGGAGGCCGAATGGCGCGACCTGATCGAAAGCGCTTTCGACGGAGAGCGCGGACAGAACTTCGTCGGTAACCGGCGGGCTCTGCTCGTCGCCGCCGGCCTGGAGGAAAAGGCATCGGCCGCATAGGGGAACGGCCGGAACGAACAGATATACCGCCCCGACCTTTCATCATGGAGGAGAAGATGAAGTCGCTACGGAAATTCACCATCGGGCTCATGACGGCCGGAGCTGCGACCGCCTATGCCGCCACGGCTTCGGCGCAGCAATGCAACGATCCCGGACAGCTCGTGTTCTCGATCATCCCGACCGAGGAAACCACCCAGGAACTCGACATCTACCAGCCGCTCCTCAAGGCGATGAAGGAGAAGACCGGCAAGAGCATCGAGTTCTTCATGCCGACCTCCTACGCCTCCGTCATCGAGGGCATGGTGAACGGCTGGGTGCATGTCGGCGTTCACGGCCCCAATTCCTATGTGCTTGCGCGTGAGAAGGACCCGACCCTCGAGGTCTTCGCCACCTACACCAAGACGAAGGGCCATTTCCAGGAGGAAGGCCCCGGCTATCGCGCCGTCCTGCTGGTGAAGTCCGACTCCGCCTTCAACGACATCGACGCGCTCAAGGATACCGTGGTCGGCCTCGCCGACCCGGCCAGCACGTCCGGCAACCTGATGCCGCGCATGGTGTTCGGCGAGGTGATCGGCACCGGCCCGGACGTTGAAAAATACTTCTCGCGCGTCGTTTACACCGGCGGCCACGACCAGTCGGCGCTGGCCGTCAAGGAAGGCCGCGTCGACAGCGCCTTCGTCGCCACGCACCGTCTGGACAACGTGATCGACCGCGGGCTGGCCGCCCCGTCCGATTATCGCGTCCTGTGGGAGTCCGGCATCATTCCGCAGGACCCGATGGTCTATCGCAGCGACCTGTGCGATCCGATCAAGGAGGGTATCAAGGAAGCGTTCCTGACGCTGCATGACGTGGCGGAGGCCAAGCCGTTCTTCGACGGCATCAAGTCGACCAGGTTCGTGCCGATGGAGGATTCCGACTACGATATCATCCGCATGCTTGTCGCGGCCGAAAAAGCGGCCGAAGGCAAGTGAGGCACGAGAGGAGGATACGGGAGGGTCGCGCCGGACGCGACCTCCCCGGCGACAGGGAGGAGCCGGTGCCGGTACTGGAAGTGCGAAACCTGAAGGTCAGCTACTCGGCAAGCGGCCCGCAAATACTCAAGGGAATAGACTTCGCCGTCGATGGCGGCGATTTCTGCGCCGTGATCGGCCCGAGCGGCGCCGGCAAGTCGACGTTGATCCGCTGCGTCAACCGGCTTGTCGAGGCGAGCGAAGGCGAGATCGTGCTGTTCGGGCAGGACGTGCGCAAGCTCGGCAGCGGCGATCTGCGCCGCCTGCGCCGGCGCATCGGCATGATCTTCCAGGAGTTCAATCTGGTGAACCGCATGTCGGTCATGGACAATGTGCTGTCCGGCCGGCTCGGCTACACCGGCGCCTTCCGCAGTCTGTTCAAGGCGTTTCCCCGGCACGACGTGGAGCACGCGCTCGAGTTGCTGGAGCGCGTCGGGCTTCAGGATCACGTCGACAAGCGGGCCGACGAGCTTTCGGGTGGCCAGCGCCAGCGCGTCGGCATCGCCCGCGCCCTGATGCAGCAGCCCGAGATCCTGCTGCTCGACGAGCCGACCTCGGCTCTCGACCCGAAGATCTCGCGCGACGTCATGGGCCTCATCAAGGAACTGGCCCGCGAGTTCAAGGTGCCGGTGCTGTGCAACATCCACGACGTGCAGCTCGCGCTCGAAACCTGCAACCGCATCATATGCTTGCAGGATGGCTACAAGAAGTTCGACGGTCCCGTGGCCGACATGCGCAAGCAGGACCTCGACGAGATCTACGCCATGGAGGTGCTGTGATGGCGGCCTCCATCACCCATCCGTCGGGTGCCTACCTGAACTACCTCGAAGGGAAGCGCCGGCGTCGCATCAACAACTGGATGCTGGTGGCCGGCGGCCTCGCGGTGCTCGCGTGGTGCTTCTGGGACACCATCATGATGGACACCGACTGGCAGCGCATGGGCGGCGCGCTCGGTGTGTGGGGAACGCTCGAACGCTTCTTCTGGATCGACTGGTCGCTGGTTCCGAGCCTGGTCGTGCCGGCGTTGGAAACCCTGATGATGGCGACGCTGGGCACGTTGCTCGGCTGCGTCCTGTCGCTGCCCGTCGCATGGTTCGGCGCGCTCAACGTCACGCCGAGCCGTTATTTCTTCTACCCGCTCGGGCGCTTCCTGATGGTCCTGTCGCGCTCGATCCACGAGATCATCTGGGCCTTGCTCTTCGTTGGCGCGGTCGGACTCGGCGCCTTGCCCGGCATTCTCGCGGTGGCGATGCGCTCGATCGGCTTCATCTCGAAGATCACCGCCGAAGCCATCGAGAACATCGATCCCAAGCCCGTCGAGGCCATTCGCGCCGTCGGCGGCAACCAGTTTCAGGTGATGTATTACGGCATCCTGCCGCAGATATTGCCGGTGGTGATCGGCACCATCATCTTCGAATGGGATATCAACATCCGCCGCTCGGCGATCATGGGACTGGTCGGAGCAGGGGGGCTCGGCCTCGTCTTCTTCCGCCAGATGGCGATGTTCAACTATGGCGGCGTCACGCTGGTCGTGCTCGCGGTGCTGATCCTCATCGCGATCGGCGAGGTGGTTTCCCACTATGCCCGCAAGGCCGTGATCTGAAGGAAGCACCATGACGACGCTTGCCTCCATGGACACCCTGCCTGCGCCGAAGCGCGAGTGGTCGCGCTACCGGCATCCCCGTTCGACCATCCGCTTCGGCGTGCTGCTCGCGGTGCTCGCCTTCCTCGCCTGGTCGATCTCGTTCCTCAACATCGATCTCGGCCGCGTGCTCGGCGCATTCCCGCGGCTGGGCCAGATTCTGGCGGCGCGCTATTTCCCGCCGGATATCGACTACGTCACGGAGCCCGATTTCCTTCATTCCGTGCTGCGCACGCTGGAGATGTCGCTGCTCGGCGGCTTCTTCGGCGTGGTCGTGTCGATCCCGCTCGCATGGATGGCGGCGAGCAACATCACCGTCAGCCGGCGCATCGCCTATCCGCTCGGACGCTTCGCCATTATGGGAAGCCGCTCGATCCACGAGACGATCTGGACGATCCTGTTCGTCACCGTGCTCGGCTTCGGCATGCTTGCGGGAACCCTCGCGCTGACCGTGTTCTGCGTCGGCTTCGCCGGCAAACTGTTCGCCGATGAGCTGGAGGCGATCGACATGGGCCCCGTCGAGGCGATGCGGTCGGTCGGGGCCAGCAACCTGCAGATCTTCCAGTATGCGGTGGTTCCGCAGATCCGCGTCGCCTTCACCGGCATCGCCATCTACACTTGGGATGTCGCGTTTCGCGCGGCGACCGTGGTGGGCTTCTTCGGCGGCGGCGGCATGGGCTGGTATCTGAAGCGCACCACCCAGCAGCTCGAAAGCACCCGCGTCGCGGCAATCCTGCTGACGATCATCCTGCTGGTGCTGCTCGCCGAGCTCGGCTCGGGCTGGTTGCGCCGCAGGATATCGCGGATGAGATAGCGCGGGGCCCGCCCGTTAGTCGCTGCTACGTGCCCCGACGGATTCCTGCTCCGCCACATCCATCAGGACGCCCATCAGCAGGGCGGGTTCGTCACCGAGATTGACCCAGGCGTGGTTGGTTGCGCGCTGGATGACGACGTCGAACGGACGCAGCACGGTCTCCTCGTCGTCGAGGACGAGCAGGACGCTGCCTTTCAGCAGCATGATGTAGTCGAGTGTATGCGATCTGTGCATCGAGGGATGCCGCCGCGTATCGACCCGCAGATGCGCCGCTCCCATCCGCTCGAAGGCGGTAGCGGCAACGCGTTCGGCCGTCGCCGGGTCCGCGACTTCGGCGGTGCGCGGGCCGAGCTGGAAGAAGCGGAAGACGGTGCCGCCCGACGGCGGCTCGAGCTGGATCGGACGGTCGGCGCCGTCGGCGACATCGAGCGCGGGCGGCGTCGAATCCGTCGCCCACAGATTGACGAGGCCTCGGCTCGGCCCGGATTGCGCGATGTGGGGCGTCGGCGCGTCGGAGAGGATTCCGGAACGACCCTCGCCATTATTTGCTGTCACGATGCGACGGAAGGGCGGGATCTGTTCGTTCGTCACTTGCGTTCGCCTCAGGCTAGTCTGCGCTGGTCGGAAAGGTCTCTGCCGCCGCGGGTCTCGGCGATGCTCGCGCCTCGTGCCTCGACGACCGGGAGCGCGGCGAGGCGCTGGACGATGTGGAACTGCGTCGGCATGTCTTCCCAGCTTGTGGGGTTGAAGCGGACGGTCCCCTCGGCGCGATGGAAGGACACGATGCGCTGGCGGCCCGCGCCCGGTGGCGTGTGACAGGCATAGGCTACATCCGCCTCGCCGCGTGCGCCGGTCGCCGGAATGTATTTGTAGTGAAGGGTGCCGCCGGCAGCGGCGCCTTCCGACGCGATCGGTTCGGCGGGCTCGATGCCGCCGATCTCGATATCGATGAAGCGATGGCCGAGCCATGCCGCACCGTGAACTTCCCGGCCACGCAGGATTCTCGGCGCGGGGATTTCGGCATAGAGCTTCGCGAAGCCGAGCTCGTCGCGGCCGGTGAGAATGGGGTCCGTGAGGTTTTCCCACAACACCGCGAGGAAGAGGCCTGTCACCTCGTCGCGCGCGCCGCGCCAGGTCGCGGGAAACTTGACGCCCAGCGTGTTGTACCCGCGGCCCGCCAGCCATTCGAGCTCGCTCAGATACTGGACCTCGACCGTCACCACGGGTTCCCCGGCAAGCGAGAAACACGGCGGCAGCAACCGCGCGAGCAGGGCCTCGTCGGTGAGGTAGCTGACCGAGACCGCGCGCCGCACCGGCGTGTCGGTCCAATCGAACGCGCTGCCGTCCGGTCCCTGCCGCGGGCCGGCGCAAGGCCCGAACCCGTAGGGCATGCGATGGATGCGGCCGGGGCGATTCATGCGGCGGCCGTCGAGCGGGCGGGAGAGGGCAGATAGGCCTGCTCGATGGCGCCGAAGATCGAGCGGCCGTCCTTGTCCGACATTTCGATGCGGATCGTATCGCCGGCCTTCATGAAGGGGGTGGCCGGCTCTCCGGCTTCGATGGTCTCGATCATCCGCAGTTCCGCTATGCACGAATAGCCGACGCCGCCATCGGCGACGCGCCGACCCGGCCCGCCGTCATCGCTGCGGTTGGATACGGTTCCGGAGCCGATGATCGTTCCAGCCGAGAGGCGCCGCGAGCGTGCAGCGTGAGAGATCAAGGCGCCGAAATCGAAGACCATGTCGATGCCCGCGTCCGGCCTGCCGAACAGGTCGCCGTTCAGCCAGCTCTGGAGCGGGCCATGCAGCCGCCCGCCCTGCCATGCGCTTCCCAGGGCGTCCGGCGTCACCGCGACAGGCGAGAAGGCCGAGGAGGGCTTGGACTGGAAGAAGCCGAAACCCTTCGCCAACTCGCCCGGGATCAGATTGCGCAGGGAGACGTCGTTGCACAAAAGGACGAGCCGGATCGCGGCCAACGCCTCTTCGCGGCTCGCGCCGGCCGGCACGTCGTCGACGATGACGGCGATCTCGGCCTCGAAATCGACGCCCCATCCCTCGTCCGGCAGGTCGATGGCGTCCCCTGGAGCAAGGAAGGCGTCCGACCCGCCCTGATAGATCAGCGGATCGGTCCAGAACGAAGCCGGCAGCGTGGCGCCGCGGGCGCGGCGTACGAGGTCGACATGGTTGACGTAAGCCGAGCCGTCGGCCCACTGATAGGCGCGTGGCAGCGGCGCGGCGCAGGCCGACTGGTCGAAGGCGAAGCCCGCTTCCGCGCCGCTTTCGAGGCGGGCGTGCATCTGGCGCAATTGCGGCTCGGCATCCGCCCACGAATCCAGCGCCGCCTGCAATGTCGAGGCTATCGCGGAGGCGTCCGCGGCCCGCGCGAGATCGGACGAGACCACGACGAGACGACCGTCACGGCCGCCCTTCAGGCTGGCGAGCTTCATCGCGCCGCTCCACCGGTGGCGCGCGACAGCTCGGAGCCGTAGGTGGCGCGGGTCGCGGTCTCGCTCGTGCGCTTCATCGCATCGGCGAAACCGGCGGCGAGGTGATCGGCGGAGGCCTGCGCGCGCTGGCGAACGGCGGCAACGTCGATGCCGACGAGCCGGCCGTGACGCTTGCGTGCCTCGCCGGCCACGAAGACGCTGTCGATGTCGGAGGGCCGCGCCTGAAGCACCAGCGCCGCGACGGGGTCGGGCGTGCGCGGGGCGTGATGGATGCCGTCCTGACGCACGAGGATGATGTCGGCCTGCTTTCCGGCTTCCAGCGATCCGACCTGCGCGCCGAGCCCGAGCGCGCTGGCGCCGTCGATCGTGGCGAAATCGAACGCATCCGCGACTTTCAGGTCGATCTGCGCCGGCATCCGTCCGGCGTCGAGCGTCTTCTGATTGTCCATCGCCCGCGCGGTCTGGAGCAGGATGCGCATCTGGGCGAACATGTCGCCCGAATAGTCGGAAACGATATCGATGCCGATGGTCGGGCGAAGCCCGATGGCAAGGGCCCTGTTGGTCACGGGGATGCCCATGCCCATCTGGAGCTCGGTCTCGGGCGTGATGCTGATCGCGCCGCCGCTGTCGGCGATCATCTTCAGCTCGTCGTCGCTCGAGGCATTGCAATGGACATGCAGCATGCGGGGGCCGAGAAGGCCGGCGTCATTCAGCCTGGCGATGCTGTCGGGCGTGGAGAGCGTGCCCATATGCATGGTCAGCGGGATATCGAGATCGCGCGCCATGCCGATCTCGTCCGCCGTGTGGGCGACCGGTATCAGGTTGAATTCGGTCAGCGCCACGCCCATCGAGACGAGCGCGCCCGCCGGCCGCCGGCGGAAATGGCTGTCGAAGAACTGCCGGGCGTGCGCCACGCGGGCATCGTGGTCGGCGAAGCTCGGCGGTTGCGACGGCACGTCGTAGAAGCCGTAGTAGAACTGTCCGCGTATGCCGGAGCCGTCGAGCGCATCCAGCCCCGCATCGGCATGGTCCGGCGTGCGCAGGATATGGCAGAAATCGCAGATCGTGGTGATGCCGGCGTCGAGCGCCTCCAGCGCGCCGGCATAGGTGCTGATCCAGACATCCTCGGGCCGGTAGGCGGTGGCATAGCCGAGCCGGATGAAGCGGATATATTCGACGAGGCTCCAGTCGGCGGCGACGCCCCGGATCGAGGTCTGCCAGATGTGACGGTGCGTGTCGACGAAGCCCGGGGCCACAATCATGCCGGCCGCATCGACGATCTGCGCGTCCGCGGCGTCGATATTCGTCTCGATGGCGGCGATACGCTCGCCGTCGATCAGCAGATCACGGGCGCCGGAAGACGGGCCGCCCACGATCGTTCCACCCTTGAGCAAAATCCTTCTGGTCACGCTATGCCTCGTTGTTCGGATGTCAGTGGGATGCGCCGGTCGGCGGCGCCGTCATGCCGGCGGTCAGGAAGCCGATCGCGTAGCGCAGGGCGCCGTCGGAGTCCGACAGGCTGAGCTCCTCCCCGAAGACCGGCTGGAGGCGGCCATTGTCGGCGCGGATGTAGAGCATCGCGCCGTAGACGCACGCCACGCGCCAGAACAGTTCCTCCCGGGACAGGTGCGGACAGGCCGCCGCGATCGCGTCGGCGAAAGAGCGGGCGACCGCGTCATAGGCCAGGAAGAGGACGCGCCGGACCTCGGGGTTCGGATCCGTCGATGCCCGGCCGGAGAGAAGGCGGAAGGCCTTTTCTCCCTCGCTCTCGGGCTTCCTCAGCGTCGGCTCTATGAAGGCGCGCAGGATCCGCTCGACATCGGGCCTGCCATCGCTTGCCGCCATCACCTCTTCGATCCGGGCGATGCGCTCCCTGTTCATCGGTTCCAGCCGGCGCACGAAGACAGCCTCCAGCAGCGCTTCCTTGGAGCCGAAATGATAGTGCACCGCCGCCGAGTTGGCGTTGGCCGCCTCCGCGATCATACGTGTCGGGACGTTGCTGTAGCCACGCTCGGCGAACAGCTTCTCCGCGACGTCGAGCAGACGTTCGCGCGTGTCGACGCCCGGTTCCTGAAGCTTCATTCGTCCACCTCCATGATTCATGTTTAAGTCAACCAACTGATTAAAGCAAGCGCTTGACATAATCCCCAAAACGCGATTGTCTGGCCCGCGCTAGCCATAGGGAGGTTTTCCATGTCAATTCTCAAGCGTCCTCTGACGACGCTGGTATTCGGCGTCGCCGTCGCCATGTCGCATCTCGCGCCCGCTCAGGCTGCCGATCCGGTCAGGATCGGCCTGATCGACCCCATCAAGACCCTCGTCGGCCAACAGAATGTCGAGGGCGCCCAGCTCGCCGTCGACATGATCAATGCACAAGGCGGCATTCTCGGCGGGCGGCAGATCGAGCTCGTCACCTACGACACCAATTTCGCCCCGCCCGAGGGCGTCGCCGCGGTCCAGCGCCTGCTTGCGCAGGACGGGGTCAAGGTCATCATCGGCGAAATATCGAGCAGCGTCGCGCTTGCCGCCATCCCGGTCGTCGAGGACGAGAACGCCATCTTCATCGCCTCGGTGCCGAAGCATCCGGATGTCACCGGATCGGGCTACGACAAGGTATTCCGGATGAACTCGACGACCGCGCAGGATGCGGAATCGTTCGACAGGTTCCTGCTCGAGACCGTGCAGCCGCAAAAGGTGGCGGTGCTGGCCGAAAACAGCGATTTCGGACAGGTCACCATCGCCCATATGAGGGAGCTGTTCGGCGACAGGCTCGCCTATTCCGACACCTACGGCATGCAGCAGAGCGATTTCGCCGCCATCGCCACCAATGCGCGCTCGTCCGGTGCCGACCTGATATGCATCGTCGGCTCCAACATGGAGCAGTACGGCAACATCCTGCGCGTCCTGTCCGATCTGGCCTTCGACGGACGGCGCTGCCTGATGCCGGGCGTCCTGAACTCGCAGGGTGTCGAGATCGCCGGCCCCGCCGCCGAGGATGTCTTCAGCGCCGACATCTATATTCCCTCCCTCGACAACGAGTTCAACGCCGGCTTCGTCGCCGCGTTCGCGGAGAAGTTCGGCAGGAAGCCAGAGAAGATCGAACTGCTCGGCTTCGAGTCGGCCTGGATCGCGGCAAAGGCCATGGATGCGGCCGGCACCGCGGACGACACCGACCGGATCGCGGAGGCGATCCGGTCCGGCACCTGGGAGACGCCGCGCGGCCCGGTCACGTTCGGCGAGGACGGGCAGGCCTCGAGCGGCGAGCTGATCCGGCTCGTCGTCAAGTCGGGTGAGATCGTCGTCTACGAATAGACGCCGCGCCTTCCCGTGGCCGAGGCGGGACGTCCGCGCGATGCGGGCGTTCCGCCCTTTGCCTCCCGAGACTTCGACCGGACCGGTGAAATGTACGAGCTTCTACTCCAGCAGGCGGTCAACGGGCTGACGCAGGGCATGGCCTATGCGCTCGTCGCGCTCGGGCTGACCATGATCTTCGGCGTCCTGCACGTCATCAACTTCGCGCAGGGCGAGCTCTACATGCTCGGCGGCCTGTTCGCCGTGCTGGCGAGCACGATGCTCGGCCTGCCCTATGCTGCGGCGGGGGCTCTGGCGGTGGTCGCGGTGGTCGCCGTCGCGGCGGTCGTCGACGCGGTCGCCGTGCGCCCGGTGCTTCCTGCCCGCGACGGCCCCTCGACAGTGCTTCTCAGCACCTTCGCGGTCAGTCTGTTGCTGCACCAGAGCGTCCTGTCGACATGGGGCCCCAACCCCGCCCGCATCGACGGGATCGGCGGCTCGCTCGCCTTCGGCCCTGTCGTCATCACCGGCTCGCGGCTTCTCGTCCTTCTGGCGGGCGTCGTGATCCTCGCGCTTATTGAATACGTCCTGCGCCGCACCCTCGTCGGCAGGCGAATCCGGGCGGTGGCCCAGAGCGAGTTCGCCGCGCGCGTCGTCGGCATCGACGTCGCGAGGATCCGCACCCTGACCTTCCTCGGTGCCGCGGCCGTTGCGGCCGCCGCCGGCGCGCTCATCGCCCCGGTCAGCCTGTTCACGCCGTCCATGGGACAGCATGCGATCATCACCGCCTTCGTCGTGGTGGTCATAGGCGGCATGGGGAATGCGACCGGAGCGGTGGTGTGCGGCCTGCTGCTTGGCCTGCTCGAAGCGCTGGCCAGCGCGTTCATGCCGCAGGAGATCGGCACTGCGATCATTTACGCCCTGTTGCTCGTCACCCTTCTTTTCCGGCCGAACGGCCTGTTCGCGGGGCGTGCATCATGAGACGCGTTCTCGTGATTGCCGCGGTGGCGCTCTGCGCCTTGTCGCCGTTCGTCCTTGCCGGCCAGACCTATTACAGCGGACTGCTCGCCTATGCGGCGGTGCTGGCCATCTTCGGCCTCTCCATCAACCTGACGGTCGGCTATCTCGGTCTGATTTCCTTCGGCCACGCGGCGTTCTTCGGTCTCGGCGCCTATGCTGCGGGCCTGGCGGTCCTCAATCTCGGCATCGACTACTGGCTGATGCTGCTGATCGCGCCGATCCCCGCCGCGATGCTGGGCGCTCTCGTCGGCTTCGCGTCGGTGCGGCTCGGCGGCGCCTATTTCGCCATCGCCACGCTGACGACAGCGGAGATTCTGCGGCTGGTCGCCTCCAACTGGATCGACCTGACGAGGGGACCGCTCGGGCTGATCGTCCGGCGGCCGCGCCTCGGCGCGCTCGAATCGCTCGGGCTGGCCTTCCACCAGTATTACCTGCTGGCCGCGCTGCTCGGGCTGGGCCTTGCGGTCTTCGTCGTTCACCGCCTTCTCGTCAGCCCGACCGGACGCGCATGGAAGGTCATTCGCGAATCGAACGATCTTGCCGAAAGCATCGGCATCCGCACGGTGCGCGAGCGCGTCGTCGCCATCGCCATCTCCGGCGGACTGGCCGGCTTCGCGGGCGTGCTTTTCATTCCCCGCACGCTGGTGCTGACGCCGGACCTGTTCAATCCGATGTTCTCCGCGACCGGCCTGCTGATCGCCATCCTCGGCGGCAAGGGCACCCTGATCGGCCCGCTGCTCGGCGGCGCGATCTTCGCCGTGCTGCCGGAGACGCTGCGTTTCGTCGACGAGTACCGGATCGCGATCTTCGCGCTGATCCTGCTGGCGGTGATCCGCATCCAGCCCGGCGGGCTGGCGGCCCTGTTGCGGCTGTCGACGCCCTTCCGCACGCCGCCCCGGCCTGCGGGTGTCGGCGATCTCTCGTTCGAGCGCAGCCCTGTCCTCGATGTCCGCGGCCTCACGAAGCGCTTCGGCGGCCTCACCGCCGTCGAGGACGTGTCGCTGAAGATCGAGCCGGGGGAGCTGGTGGGCATCATCGGGCCGAACGGCGCCGGCAAGACCACCTGCCTGTCGCTGATCAGCGGCTTCACGCGGCCGACGAGCGGCAGCGTCCTCTATGGCGAGCACGAGGTGTCCGACGCCGCGCCCAGCGTGCTGGTCGGCGCCGGGCTGGCGCGCACTTTCCAGCAGGCGGCCCTGTGCGCAAGCCAGACCGTTTTCGAGAACGTGCTGGCCGCCGCCTCCGCCGACGAGCCGGAGCGGATATTGCCGAGCGTTCTGCGCACCGGCGGCTGGCGTCGGCGCGAAAGCGGGCGCATCGCCAGGGCCTGGGATTGCCTCGCGCTCGTCGGCATGGCGGATCGCGCCGACGAGGTCGCCGGTTCGCTGCCCTATGGCGACCAGAAGCTCCTGGCGATCGCGGTTTCGCTGGCGACGCGGCCGCGCCTGCTGATGCTCGACGAGCCAGCGGCCGGCCTCAATCATACCGAGGCGAACCGGCTTGCCGCCCTCCTGCGCGATCTGCGCAATCGCGGCCTGACCGTCGTCGTCGTCGACCACAATCTGCGCATGATGATGGCGCTGTGCGACCGTATCGTCGTGCTCGACCGAGGGCGTCTCATCGCCGAGGGAACGCCGACGCAGGTGCAGGCGGACCAGGCGGTGATCGACGCCTATCTCGGGGGAAGCGTCGCCACGGAGGCGTCCCATGCTTGAACTGTCATCCCTGTCGGTGCGCTACGGCAAGGTCGACGCCGTCAAGGACATCTCCCTGAGGGCGGACCCCGGCGAAGCCGTGGCGCTCATCGGCGCCAACGGGGCCGGCAAGTCGTCGATCCTGAAAGCCGTCCTCGGCATAGCGCCCGCCACGGGCGCGATCCGGCTCGGCGACGCCGACCTCGCCGGGTTGCCGACCCACGCGCGGGTGGCGCGAGGCGTTGCCCTGTCGCCGGAGGGCCGGCATGTCTTCCCGCAGATGACGGTTCTGGAGAACCTCGTCATGGGCCTGACGCCCGGCGGGGAGTTCGAGGCGCTGTCGGAGCGGATGTTCGAGCTCTTCCCCCGGCTGAAGGAGCGGCGCTCGCAGCTCGCCGGCAGCATGTCGGGCGGCGAGCAGCAGATGCTGGCGATCGCACGGGCGCTGATGTCGCGGCCCAGCGTGCTGATGCTCGATGAGCCGACGCTCGGCCTGGCCCCTATCGTCGTCGGGCAGATCAGGGCGCTGATCGGCGTGCTGAAGGAGACCGGCATGACCGTGCTGCTCGCCGAGCAGAACGCCGAGATGGCGCTGGCGTCCACCGACCGCGCCTATGTCCTCGAGGCGGGAGCCGTCATCAAGGCCGGTCTGTCCGCCGAACTCTCGCGCGATCCGGCGATCCGAAGCGCCTATCTCGGTCTGTGAGCATCCATGCCGCGCATCCTCGACCTTTCCATCCCCATCGAGAACGACGTTGCCAGCGATCCGGAGTTCTCCCGTCCCGAGATCACCTACCTGTCCCATGAGATGACGCTCGACCGCATGCGCTCCTCGTTTCCGGATCTCAGGCGCGAGCATCTGCCGGATGGCGCGGCCTGGGCGATCGAGCGCCTTGTGGTGACGACGCATCACGGCACGCATCTCGATGCGCCCTATCATTTCCATCCGACCACCAACCACGATCTGGTGGAGGGTGGCGAGCCCGCGCCCACCATCGACGAGATCCCGCTCGACTGGTGCTTTCGTCCGGGGGTCAAGCTCGACCTGCGCCACCTGCCGGACGGCCATGTTGCCACCGTCGACGACATACGAGCCGCGCTCGACGGCACGGGTCATGCACTGCAACCCTACGACATCGTCCTGGTGAACACCCGCGCGGGCTCGCGATACGGGCATAAAGACTATGTCTCCGCCGGCTGCGGCATCGGCCGGGAGGCGACGCTCTTCCTCGTCGAGCAGGGCGTGCGCATTACCGGCACCGACGCCTGGAGCTGGGATGCTCCGTTCGAGTACACGCGCCGGAAGGTCGAGGAAACGGGCGATTACGGCCTCATCTGGGAGGGGCACAAAGCGGGCCGGCAACGTCTATACTGCCACCTTGAGAAACTGCATCAGCTCGAGCTCCTGCCGGCCACCGGCTTCACTGTAGCCTGTTTTCCGGTCAGGATCCGCAAGGCTTCCGCCGGCTGGACGCGCGCTGTCGCGCTGCTTTGACCCTCCAGGGTGTTGCCGGCAATCGCATCCGCATCGCGATCGACAGAAACGCTGTCGCTTCTCGGTTGGCGGACGCCGTATCGCAAGCCACGGCAAGCGATGCCGTTGAACCTGTAGAGCACTATGTGCTCCGAAGCTGAAAGCCTTGTATTCCATGGGTTCGAATGGTGGGCGTGACAGGGATTGAACCTGTGACCCCTACGATGTCAACGTAGTGCTCTCCCGCTGAGCTACACGCCCATCCGATGCCCGCGCATACACCACAGGCCGGGGCCGGCGTCAATAGAGGAAAACCCTCCCGGCGCCGATATCGGAAGGCGGCTTCAGGCCGCCTTCAGCATCTTCTCGACCTCGGTGACGAGGTCGCGCAGGTGGAACGGCTTCGACAGCACCTTGGCGTCCTTCGGCGCGCGCGAATCCGGGTTCAGCGCCACCGCCGCGAAGCCGGTGATGAACATCACCTTGAGGTCCGGGTCGATCTCCGTGGCGCGCCGCGCCAGCTCGATCCCGTCCATTTCCGGCATGACGATGTCGGTCAGGAGCAGCGAGAAGGGCTCCTCGCGCAGCCGCTCATAGGCGCTGGCGCCATTGTCGAAATCGCTGACGTCGTAGCCGGCGCGCTCAAGCGCCTTCACCAGGAAGCGACGCATGTCGTCGTCGTCTTCCGCAAGCAGGATTCTTGTCATAAGTCCCGTCCGAATCAGTCTTATCCGTCGCCCCGGCCACCATGCGGAGCGTTCCCGACCCTTTGCCGTATATGCTCGCCGGGCGGTAAATATCAAGTGAACGCAGGCACCGCGCGATCGAGCTGCGGCCGGCATCCGCGGGCGCGGCTGGACAGGCGGAGCGCCAGATGGCAGGGTCCGGCGGAAGGCGGCGGTGGCGAAGCCGGGCCGGCCTTCGGAGCGTTCGCGGAACACGGGCAGCGGGAGACAAATGTCGGCAGCGCAGGATTTCGTCGCGACCCCGCCCTTCGCGACCATCGCCCCCGCCGAGCAGCGGGTGCCGTTCGTGCTGAACTCGCCGCATAGCGGCCGCTTCTATCCGCCGCGTTTCCTCGCCATGAGCCGGCTCGACGCCTCGGCCATCCGCCGTTCGGAGGATTGCTACGTGGACGAACTGTTCCGCGGCGCGGTGGCGCTCGGCGCGCCGATGCTCGCGGCCAACTTTCCCCGCGCCTATCTCGACGTCAACCGCGAGCCGTGGGAGCTCGACCCGCGCATGTTCGAGGAGGCGCTGCCCGCCCATGCCAACATGCGCTCGGCGCGGGTGGTCGGCGGGCTCGGCACCGTGCCGCGGCTGGTCGGCGAGGGGCAGGAGATCTATGCCGGCAAGCTGCCGCTCGAGGAGGCGCTCTTGCGCATCGAGGCGAGCTACAAGCCCTATCACGAGGCGCTGGGGCGGCTTCTTTCGCGCACGCGCGCGGCGTTCGGCTTCGCGGTGCTGATCGACTGCCACTCGATGCCGGCGAGCGTGCGGGTGGGGGACGGGTCGGTGCGGCCGGATTTCATCGTCGGCGACCGCTTCGGCACCGCCTGCGCCCCGGCGCTGACCGAGGCGGCGATCGCGATCCTGATCGGCATGGGCTACAACGTCGCCCACAACAAGCCCTATGCCGGCGGCTTCATCACCGAGCATTACGGCCGGCCCGGCCAGGGCGTGCATGCGTTGCAGATCGAGATCAATCGCGGGCTTTATCTCAACGAGCGCACCTATGAGCCGTCGGTCGGCTTCGCGCCGCTCGCCGCCGATCTGACCCGCTTCTGCGCCGAGATGATGGCGATCCCCGAAAGCCTGATCGTGCCGGGCGTGGCGCCGCTCGCGGCGGAGTGAGCGGGATACTCCCCCAAGTGATACCGGGGTCATGCCGGTCAAAAAAAGACCGCACCGTTGCTTACGGCGCGGCCGAAGTCTAGGGAGGAAACGCCCAAGGAGGGCATGAACAGGTTTCCCTGTTCATCTTCAAGTTTATGTTGCGTTGCACAAATGTCAAGCCGATCGTTCATGGCGTGAACAATCGGCGCTGTCGGTGCGATGGGGCCGCGCGATGCGGGTTTGCCGGAAGAGGTGCCGATGAGGATCGAGAAGGAATTCATGCGGCGGATCGCCGCCGCCGCGGCGGCCGAGACGCTGCCGCGCTTCCGCATGGCGGGGCTCGCCTCGGACAACAAATACGCCATCGGCTTCGATCCGGTGACAGAGGCGGACCGCGCCGCCGAGCAGGCGATTCGCGGGCTGATCCACGACGCCTTTCCCGATCATGGCATCGTCGGCGAGGAGTTCGGCGTCGAGAACAGCGAGAGCCGGCATGTCTGGGTCATCGATCCCATCGACGGCACGCGCTCGTTCATCTCCGGCATTCCGCTGTGGGGAACGCTGGTCGGCCTGCTCGAGGACGGCGACGCGGTGGCGGGGATGATGTTCCAGCCCTTCACCGGCGAGGCGTTCCACGCCGATGCCGACGGCGCGCACTACGAGGGGCCGGGCGGGGCGCGCGCGCTTGTCGTTCGCCCGACAACGGCACTGGGGGAGGCGACGCTGTGCACGACGACGCCGGCGCTGTTCGCCGGCGGAAAGCGCGCCGCCTATGACCGGCTGGAGCGCGAGGTGAAGCTCGCGCGCTACGGCACGGATTGCTACGCCTATGCGATGCTGGCGGCCGGCACCGTCGACCTCGTGGTCGAGAGCGGGCTCCAGCTCTACGACATCGTCGCGCTGGTGCCGATCATCGAGAAGGCCGGCGGCGTCATCACCACATGGGACGGCGGGCCGGCCGAGAAGGCGGGCGACATCGTCGCCGCCGCGACGCCGGAGCTGCACCGGGCGGCGCTGGAGCTGCTCAACGGCTAACAGGGGCAGGGGCCGGGCGCGGAACCTACCCGCCGCTGCCGGGCACGAAGGCGTCGAACGCGGCGAGGAACTGCTCGCGATAGATGTCGGCTTCATGCAGCAGTTCGTGGCGCGCGCCGTCGATGGTCAGCAGCCCGCCGGCGCGCAGCGAGCGGCCGAAACGTTCGCTGGCGGCCGGATCGACCACCTGCTCGGCCCCGGCGGCGATGGCAAGGACCGGGATCTTCAGCGCCGCGGCGAAGCCGGGCGCGTTGACCCTGGCGGCGGCCTTGAAGACGGCGCGCACCCAGGTCGCGGTGACGCCGCCGAGCGCGAATTCGGGATACCAGCGATAGAGAGCGAGGTTGCGCGCGTAGCGCACGGGGTCGCTGGTCAGCACGTTCTCGTCGAACGGCGTCGGCTCCAGCCCGCGCGGGCCGCCGCTGATATAGGAGGCGCCGAGGCCGAAGGCGTGCATGGCGCTCGCCAGCCTTCTGGCGTTGCGGGCGGAGATCGTCCCGTCCGGCAGGCCGAGCAGCGGCGCGGACAGGACCATGCGCTCGACCCGGCTTTGCAGCGCCGGCGCGGCGACGAGCGCGACGAGCGCGCCGGTCGAATGGGCGAGGATATAGTAAGGGCCGCGGCAGTCGGGCAGGACGATCTGGCGGAAGAACGGTTCGAGGTCGGCCGCGTAATCGTCGAAATCGCGGACGTGGCCGCGCTCGGGGTCGGCGAGCAGCCGGTCCGAGCCGCCCTGTCCGCGCAGGTCGAAGGTGGCGACCCCGAAGCCGCGCGCGGACAGATCGCGCACGGTCTCGAAATATTTCTCGATGCACTCGTTGCGCCCCTGGAGGATGACCACCGTTCCCTTCAGCGGACGGGCGGTCGCCTTGAAGCATGCGTAGCGCAGGCGCCGACCGTCCGGCGCGGCGAGGAAGCCGGCGCTGGCGTTTTCCGGCATCGGGTTGCCCGGCGTTTCGAAAATGAAGTCCGGCATGGCGGGAAGGCGTGTCTCCGGAGCGGGTGCCAGTCTGTGACAGGGAGTCCGTGATAGGAAGCGCGCGGCGGAAATGCAAAGGGTTTCGGCGCGGCCCGGTGGTGCGGCCCAGTGACGCTTGAACGTGAAAGGCCGGAAGCGCTTTTCGGGCGGCTTCCGGCCTTCTGTCGATCCGGGAGGAAGGGACGATACACCCGGCTCGGCCTCGCTGACGGCGCTTCGTTGCACCGCCAATCGCGTTGTTGGGTGTATTTCTAGCCCGCGCCGCCTGAACCGAAGCCGAAACGACGGTTCATCTGGCGTTCATGTTGGCGGGGGTTCCCGGAGGTCTTGAAATCGGGAAAGGCAAAACCCAGATCATTGCTGCGGCCGCCGATGACGGGGCCGCTGGCCGCGGGAAGACGCCAGAACGGGTTTTCCAGGTCGGTTTTTACCGGGCGGCCATACGCAAAACCATGTTGCTCGACAGGAGAACACACCATGCGTCACGTCGATTTTTCGCCGCTCTATCGCTCGACCGTCGGTTTCGACCGTCTCTTTACGATGCTCGATTCGCTCGCGCAGCCCGATAACAGCGGCCAGTCCTATCCGCCCTACAACATCGAGCGCACGGGCGACGACGCCTATCGCATCTCGATGGCGGTTGCCGGCTTCTCGGAAGACGAGATTTCGATCGAGGCTCACCGCAACGTGCTGACGGTGAAGGGCGAGCGCGTCGAGGAGCAGGCCGACGGCCGCGAGTTCCTGCATCGCGGCATCGCCGCGCGCGCCTTCGAGCGCCGCTTCCAGCTTGCCGACCATGTCGAGGTCGAGGGTGCTGAGCTGAAGAACGGCCTGCTGCACATCGATCTCAAGCGCAACGTGCCGGAAGAGATGAAGCCGCGCCGCATCGATATCGCCAGCGCCCCGGCCCGGGCGAAGCAGATCGAGGCCAAGGCCACGCACTGATCGAATCCGCAAGGATCGGAAACAGGAAGGGCGGCGTCTTCGGACGCCGCCTTTTTCCGTTCAGGCGAGCAGCGCGCCGAAGCGGTCGACCTCGCCTTGCGTCGTCGCGAAGCTGGTGACGAGGCGCACCAGCGTCTCGTTCTCGTCGATTCCTTCGGCGATCTCGCGCGGCGGGTGCCAGTCGTAGAACACCGCGCCTTGCGCCTTCAGCCGCTCGGCCGCCGCTTTCTCAAGGATGGGAAACACCTCGTTGGCCTGCGGCTTCCAGCCGAGGCGGGCATGCGGCGAGGCCTCGACATGGGCGGCGAGACGTCGGGCCGTGGCGTTGGCGTGCCGCGCGGTCTCCAGCCACAGGCCGTCACGAAAGTAGGCCTCGAACTGGGCGGCGACGAAGCGCGACTTGGAAAAGAGCTGCGCCGCGCGCTTGCGGATGAAGGGAAACTGCCGCGCCTTGCCGGCATCCATGAACACGACCGCCTCGGCGCACCAGCAGCCGTTCTTGGTGCCGCCGAAGGAGACGATGTCGACGCCGCGCTTCCATGTCATTTCTGCCGGGGTCAGGCCGAGCGAGACGAGGGCGTTGGCGAAGCGCGCGCCGTCCATGTGCAGCGAAAGGCCATTGGCGCGCACGATTCCGGCGATGGCCTCGATGTCGTCCGCGCCGTAGACGGTGCCGATTTCACTGGCTTGCGTGATCGAGACCGCCGCCGGCTGGCCGGAATGGACGAAAGCGGCGGGATAGCGGTCGATTTCCGCCTGCAAGGCCTGTGGCGTCATCCGGCCGAGCGGGCCGTCGACCGGGGCGAGGCGGCCGCCGCCGGAAAGATATTCGACAGCGCCGCCTTCATCGGCGATCATGTGGGCGTCGCGATGGGCGAAGAACACGCCGCCCGGCCGCGCCAGCGTCGTCATCGACAGCGCGTTGGCGGCCGTGCCGGTGCCGACGAAGAACACCGCCACCTCGCGCTCGAAGATGTCGCAGAAGGTGCGCCCGACCGCCTTGTCGAGGTCGCCCGAACCATAGGAGGCGGTATGGCCGGCCGCGTGACGGGCGAGATTTTCGGCGATAGCCGGATGGGCGCCGGCCCAGTTGTCGGAGGCGAAGATCATGTTCGGCAGAGTCCGGAAGAGAAGGTTGCAGGCGTTCCCACTGTGGACGGACGCGGCGCGTTGGGCAAGGGTCGGCGCGGTTTCTGAACGGAAAGAACGCAAACGCAGCGTCCGGCGCAGCAAAATTTCGCCACATGCCGGATATTTTTGCAATTGCGTCTTGTGCGCTGCCGGCTCCTGTGGCATGGATATATAGGACAGTATTGCTGTCTTATACAGCATTGCTGTCCTATCTGCCGCCGGCAACGACGAGGCGGCGAATGCGTTTCGCATCCGCCGCGGCTTCACGAAGCGGGCGGTCCCATAGGGAAGATGCCGGCTTTCGCGCCGGGCGGCGCCGGCAAGCGCCCCCGAACGACGGCGCGGCGAACGACATGAGACATTGAAGGACGGAGGACAAGGCGATGACGCATCGGACGCCACCCGCATCGATAGCCGGGGCAGGAACCGTGCGCGCCAAAGGAGCCGCCGCGACGAAGACCGAGGCGATTCGCGCCGCCGCGGCGCAAGGGCTCTATGACCCGCGCAACGAGCACGATGCCTGCGGCGTCGGCTTCATCGCCCAGATGAAGAATGTGAAGTCGCACCAGATCGTGCGCGACGGCCTCGCCATGCTCGAGAACCTGACGCATCGCGGCGCGGTCGGCGCCGACCCGCTGATGGGCGACGGCGCGGGCGTGCTGGTGCAGATCCCCGACCGCTTCTTTCGCGAGGAGATGGGGAGCCAAGGCGTCGAGCTGCCCGCGCCCGGCCAGTATGCCGTCGGCCACTGGTTCATGCCGCAGGACGAGGCGGCGCGCGCCCATGTCGAGGCGATCGTCGCCGAATCGGCCCAGTCGGAAGGCATCCCCTTCCTCGGCTTCCGCGACGTCCCGGTCGACAATGCGTCGCTGTCGAGCGCGCCCGACATTGCCGCGTCCGAACCCTGCCATCGCCAGGCGTTCTTCGGCCGGCCCGAAGGCGTCGAGGACGACGAGGTCTACGAGCGGCGGCTGTTCATCCTGCGCAAGGTGATTTCCGGTCGCATCTATGCCGAGCACGACAACCGCGACATCGGCGCCTATTGCGTGTCCTTGTCGTCGCGCACCATCGTCTACAAGGGCATGTTCCTCGCCTATCAGGTCGGGGCCTACTATCGCGACCTTTCCGATCCGCGCTTCGAGACGGCGCTGATCCTCGTCCACCAGCGGTTCTCGACCAACACCTTCCCGTCGTGGAAGCTGGCGCATCCCTATCGCATGGTCGCCCACAATGGCGAGATCAACACCGTGCGCGGCAACGTCAACTGGATGGCGGCGCGGCAGGCGTCGGTCGATTCCGAGCTGTTCGGCAACGACATCGCCAAGCTGTGGCCGATTTCCTACGAGGGCCAGTCGGACACGGCCTGCTTCGACAACGCGCTGGAGTTCCTGACCCAGGGCGGCTACTCGCTCGCCCACGCCATGATGATGCTGATCCCGGAAGCCTGGGCCGGCAACAAGCTGATGAACGACGAGCGCAAGGCGTTCTACGAGTATCACGCCGCGCTGATGGAGCCGTGGGACGGGCCGGCGGCGGTGGCCTTCACCGACGGCCGCCAGATCGGCGCGACGCTCGACCGCAACGGTCTCAGACCCGCGCGCTACGTCGTCACCGACGACGACCGCGTCATCCTCGCTTCCGAGGCCGGCGCGCTGCCGGTGCCGGAAGAGAAGATCGTCAGGAAGTGGCGGCTGCAACCCGGCCGCATGCTGCTGATCGACCTCGAGGAGGGCCGGATCGTCTCCGACGACGAGATCAAGCATGAGATCGCGACGCGCCATCCCTACCGCAAGTGGCTCGACAACACGCAGCTCATCCTCGAGGAGCTGAAGCCGGTGGAGCCGCGGGCGCTGCGCAGGGACGTGTCGCTGCTCGACCGCCAGCAGGCCTTCGGCTACACGCAGGAGGATCTGAAGCTCTTGATGGCGCCGATGGCGACCACCGCGCAGGAGGCGATCGGCTCGATGGGCACGGACACGCCCATCGCCGCGATGTCCGACCGGCCGAAGCTGCTCTACGACTATTTCAAGCAGAATTTCGCCCAGGTGACGAACCCGCCCATCGACCCGATCCGCGAGGAGCTGGTGATGAGCCTCGTCTCCTTCATCGGGCCGCGGCCGAACATCTTCGACCTCGTCGGCTCGTCGCGCAAGAAGCGGCTGGAGGTGCGCCAGCCGGTGCTGACCAATGCGGACCTCGAAAAGATCCGCTCCATCGGCCACACCGAGGACCGCTTCGACACCAAGACCATCGAC
This sequence comes from Alphaproteobacteria bacterium, assembly GCA_037190985.1. Classification (GTDB taxonomy): domain Bacteria; phylum Pseudomonadota; class Alphaproteobacteria; order Rhizobiales; family Rhizobiaceae; genus Aerobium. The sequence goes on along the minus strand of JBBCKE010000045.1, from coordinate 8,183 downwards.
ATCACCTATTCGGTGACGGAAGGGGCCGAGGGCATGCCGGCCGCCATCGAGCGGCTGTGCGAGCGCGCCGAGGCGGCCGTGGCCGGCGGCTACAACATCATCGTGCTCTCCGACCGGCAGATCGGGCCGGACCGCATCGACATCCCGACGCTGCTCGCCACGGCGGCGGTTCACCACCATCTGATCCGCAAGGGCCTGCGCACCTCGGTCGGCCTCGTGGTCGAATCCGGCGAGCCGCGCGAGATTCACCACTTCTGCTGCCTCGCCGGCTACGGCGCGGAGGCGATCAACCCCTATCTCGCCTTCGACACGCTGATCGACATGCACCGCAAGGGCCAGTTCCCGCCCGAGGTGGACGAGCAGGAGGTGGTGACGCGCTACATCAAGTCCATCGGCAAGGGCATCCTCAAGGTCATGTCCAAGATGGGCATCTCGACCTACCAGTCCTATTGCGGCGCGCAGATTTTCGATGCGGTCGGCCTGTCGTCGGAGTTCGTCGACAAGTACTTCACCGGCACGGCCACCACCATCGAGGGCATCGGGCTGGAGCAGATGTGCGCCGAGACCGTGCGCCGCCATCGCGACGCCTTCGGCGAGGACCCGGTGCTGAAGCACGCGCTCGAAGTCGGCGGCGAGTACATGTACCGCATGCGCGGCGAGGCGCATATGTGGACGCCGGACGCGGTGGCGACCTTGCAGCACGCGGTGCGCAAGGGATCGTGGGAGACGTTCAAGGAGTTCTCGCGCGAGATCGACGGCGAGGCAGCGCGCGCGCGGACCATCCGCGGCCTGTTCCGCATCCGCACCGCCGGGGAAACCGGCCGCGCGCCGGTGCCGCTCGACGAGGTCGAGCCGGCGGCCGACATCGTCAGGCGCTTCTCGACCGGGGCGATGTCGTTCGGCTCGATCTCCAGAGAGGCGCACACGACGCTGGCCATCGCCATGAACCGGGTCGGCGGCAAGTCGAACACCGGCGAGGGCGGCGAGGAGCCCGACCGCTACCTGGCCCTGCCCGACGGCTCGCCCAACCCGGAGCGCTCGGCGATCAAGCAGGTGGCGTCCGGCCGCTTCGGGGTGACGACCGAATACCTCGTCAATTCCGACGTCATCCAGATCAAGGTGGCGCAGGGCGCCAAGCCCGGCGAGGGCGGCCAGCTTCCCGGCCACAAGGTCGACGCCACCATCGCCAAGACGCGGCATTCGACGCCGGGCGTCGGCCTGATCTCGCCGCCGCCGCATCACGACATCTATTCGATCGAGGATCTGGCGCAGCTCATCTATGACCTGAAGAACGTCAACCCGGCGGCCGACATCTCGGTCAAGCTCGTTTCCGAGGTCGGCGTCGGCACGGTGGCGGCGGGCGTCGCCAAGGCGCGCGCCGACCACATCACCATCGCCGGCTATGACGGCGGCACCGGCGCGTCGCCGCTGACCTCGCTCAAGCATGCCGGTTCGCCGTGGGAGATCGGCCTTGCCGAGACCCAGCAGACGCTGGTGCTCAACGGCCTGCGCTCGCGCGTTGCGCTCCAGGTCGACGGCGGCCTGCGCACGGGCCGCGACGTCGTCGTCGGCGCGCTGCTCGGGGCCGACGAGTTCGGCTTCGCCACCGCGCCGCTGATCGCGGCCGGCTGCGTGATGATGCGCAAGTGCCATCTGAACACCTGCCCGGTCGGCGTCGCGACGCAGGACCCTGTCCTGCGCAAGCGCTTCAAGGGCGCGCCGGAGCATGTCGTCAACTTCTTCTTCTACGTCGCGGAAGAGGTGCGCGAGCTGCTCGCCGCCATGGGCTATCGCAAGCTCGACGAGATCGTCGGCGAGACGGGGCTGCTCGAAAAGGAAACGATGATCGACCACTGGAAGGCGCGGGGGCTCGATTTCTCGCGCATCTTCCACAAGCCGGACGCGCCGCGCGAGGAGCGGCTGCACACGCGCCTTCAGGAGCACCCGATCGACGACGTGCTCGACCGCCGGCTGATCGAGCTGGCCAGGCCGGCGCTCGACGCGCGCCAGAAGGTGGAGATCGAGGTTCCGATCCGCAATGTCGACCGCTCGGCCGGCGCGATGCTTTCGGGCGAGGTGGCGAAGCGTTTCGGCCACAAGGGGCTGCGCGACGACACCATCTCGGTCAGGCTCACCGGCACGGCCGGGCAGTCGTTCGGCGCGTTCCTGGCGCGCGGCATCTCCTTCGAGCTGGTCGGCGACGGCAACGACTATGTCGGCAAGGGTCTGTCGGGCGGGCGCATCGTCATCCGCCCGCCGGAAGGCTCGCGGATCGTGGCGGCGGACTCGATCATCGCCGGCAACACCGTGCTCTACGGCGCCATCCAGGGCGAGTGCTATCTCTCCGGCGTCGCCGGCGAGCGCTTCGCGGTGCGCAATTCCGGCGCGGTGGCGGTGGTCGAGGGCGTCGGCGACCATGGCTGCGAATACATGACCGGCGGCCTCGTCGTCGTGCTCGGCCGCACGGGCCGCAACTTCGCCGCCGGCATGTCGGGCGGCGTCGCCTATGTGCTCGACGAGGACGGCGATTTCGCCGCCCGCTGCAACATGGCGATGGTCGAGCTGGAGCCGGTGCCGGAAGAGGACGACATGCTGGAGAAGCTGCATCATCACGGCGGCGACATCGCCCATATGGGCCGCGTCGACGTGTCGGGCGACATGACCAGCCATGACGAGGAGCGGCTCTACCAGCTCGTCTCCAACCATCTCCACTATACCGGCTCGGAACGCGCGCGCGCCATTCTGGAGAACTGGGCCGACTACCGGCCGAAGTTCCGCAAGGTGATGCCGGTCGAGTACCGCCGCGCGCTGGAAGACATGGAGCGCATGCGCAAGGGAGCGGCGGCGGCATGATAAGGCTGGCCATCTTCCCGATGGGCGTCCCGCCCTCGCTCAAACCCGGAGCGCGTCCGCGCTGATCGAGGGGCCGCGAGCGCGGCCCGCCATGCCGGGGCAAGGCTCCGGTTTCGATTGACACTACGCACGACCGCGCGCCGGCCTCGATGCCGGCTGGTCGAACGGAAAGTCCGGGGATTGGACCGATGGGCAAGGTAACGGGATTTCTCGAGATCGACAGGCAGGTGCCGAAGTACCAGCCGGCGGCGGATCGCATCCGCCATTTCCGGGAGTTCACGCTCCCGATGTCCGACAAGGAGGTGGAGAAGCAGGCCGCGCGCTGCATGGATTGCGGCGTGCCCTATTGCCACGGGCCGACGGGCTGTCCGGTCCACAACCAGATCCCGGACTGGAACGACCTCGTCTACAACGGCGACTGGGAAGGGGCGATCCGCAACCTGCATTCGACCAACAACTTCCCCGACTGGACCGGCCGCATCTGCCCGGCTCCGTGCGAGGAAGCCTGCACGCTGAACCTCGAGGACATCCCCGTCGCCATCAAGACGGTGGAGCAGGCCATCGCCGACCGGGCCTACGAGACGGGCTTTCTCGCGCCGCAGCCGGCGGCGCAGAAGACCGGCAGGCGCGTCGCGGTCATCGGCTCCGGCCCGGCCGGCATGGCGGCGGCGCAGCAGCTCGGCCGCGCCGGCCACGAGGTCCATGTCTATGAGCGCGAATCGAAGCCCGGCGGGCTGATGCGCTACGGCATTCCCGACTTCAAGATCGAGAAGCAGTATGTCGACGCGCGCGTCAGCCAGATGGAGGGCGAGGGCGTCACCTTCTTCTGCGGCGTCCATGTCGGCGTCGACAGGAAGGTCGCCGACCTCGTCGCCGAATATGACGCGGTGCTTTATTGCGGCGGCTCGGAAACGCCGCGCCCGGCCGGCATTCCCGGCGTCGACTATGCCGGCGTCCACGACGCGATGCCCTATCTCGTCCAGCAGAACCGCCGCGTCGGCGGCGAGGACATCCAGTCCGTCGCATGGCCGTCCGAGCCGATCCTCGCCGGCGGCAAGCATGTCGTCGTCGTCGGCGGCGGCGACACCGCGTCCGATTGCGTCGGCACGGCGTTCCGGCAGGGCGCGGTGCGCGTCACCCAGCTCGACATCCGCCCCCGTCCGCCGGAGAGGGAGGACAAGCTGACCGTGTGGCCCTACTGGGCGACCAAGATGCGCGTCTCGACCAGCCAGGCCGAAGGGGCCGCCCGCGAGTTCCAGGTGGCGACGCTCGAATTCGTCGGCGACGAGGACGGCGTGCTGACCGGGGTGAAGTGCTGCGAGGTCGACGAACGGCGCAAGCCCGTTGCCGGCAGTGAGTTCGTCATCCGCGCCGATCTCGCCTTCATCGCCATCGGCTTCGCCGGGCCGCGCGAGGACGGCGTCGTCGGCGAGCTTCGGGGCAGCCTCGCGCTGTCCGTCGATTCCCGCCGCTCGACCAATGTCGTCGCCAACGACCGCACCTATGCGACCAGCGTGCCGAAGCTGTTCGCGGCCGGCGACGTGCGGCGCGGCCAGTCGCTGGTGGTGTGGGCGATCCGCGAAGGCAGGCAGGCGGCGCACGCCATCGACAAGCACCTGATGGGCGAGACGCTGCTGCCGCGGTGACCTGATCGCGGGGCTGCCCTACCGCGTCAGCGCGCCGGTCGTCTCCGGCGTGGGCGCGGCGGCGGCCGCCGGCACCACGGCCTCGGGCCTGCGGGCGACGAAGTCGTCGGCGCGGCCGGGCCTGGTTTCGGGCGCGATGCCCTCGCGGGCGAGCTTTTCGGCGGGGGTCTTCGCCTCGCCGTCCGGCGGTGCGACGACGGCGCCGAGGAGGCCGGAACCGGCTTCCGCGCCGAGATCGTCGATGGCCAGCGGCGGGGTGCGGTCGATCTCGGCCGGCGCGCCGTCGGGACCCGGAACGAGGCCCGGCTCGGGGGCGAGGGAATCCGGCCGGCCGGTATCCCTGAGGTCGAGCAGGCGGGCGAGCGGCTTCTCGACATAGAAGGCCATCTTGCGCCGGCCGGCGCGGGTGACGTTGATGCCGTCCTCGGCGCGCAACTGCGCCGGCTGGCCGTTCATGTCCGGGCCGTTGGCGACGAAGTTGCCGCCCTCGTCGACGAACCCGTCCCAGACGTCGATGAACTCGCCCCCGGCATCGGTGACGATGCGGCGATAGATGTCGTTGAACGCGACCATGTCCGACGACATCGCCGACGACTTGAACGGCAGGTTGCCGACCCACAGCAAGGGCAGGTTCCTGTCGCGGATCGCCTTCACCAGCGCCGTCGCCCGGCGCTCGTATTCGGCGGTCCACGCGTCCGAGCGCGGCGTCTCGCGGGTGTCGCCGACGCGCATCTGCTGGCGGTCGTTGGAGCCGATCATCACGATGACGGCGGCCGGTTTCTCGGCCTCGACGACCGATGCGATGTTGCCCGGCCAGTCGTAGTGGTCGTCGCGCACGAGGCCCGACGAGCCGTTCGAGCGCCCGACGACGAGGACGTTGGCGTTCTCCGCATAGGCGCTGGCGAGACCGTCGGCGAGGCCGCCGGCCAGGAAGTCGCCGATGACGAGGACGCGCCTTGCGTCCTCGGCCTTCGCCACCGTCGGAACCGCCGGCTGCTGGGCCGCCGGCGCCGTGCGGCGCTGCGCCGGCCGTCGCTGCTTGGTCTCGACGGGTGCGGCCCGGTCCTGCTTCTCGCCCCGGGGGAAGAGGAAGCGCAGAATCCCGCCGCCGCCGCGCCGCTCGCCGCTTTCCTGGGCATGGGCGTCCGTGGGGCCGAAGCCGCCGCCGGGCGACGGCATGGCGAGGGCAAGCAGCAGCCCGGCGCAGACGATGCGCCCGAAATGCCCCAAAGGCGCGGTGAAAGCCCTCATGCCTGCTCCGTCATATGCTTCTACTGGCCGCGCAGCTTCAGCAGCAGCTCCCTGCTCGGGTGGCCGTCCTGCGACAGTCCGAGGCGCTGTTGTAGCGCCTTGATCGCGGCGCGGGAACCCGTGCCGATCTTGCCGTCGATCTCGCCGTCATAATAGCCGTGGGCGGAAAGCCGCTTCTGCAATTCCTGCGTCTCGGCGAAGGAGAGGCGGGTGAAGGGCCGGTTCCAGTCCTGCACCAGCCCGCCATAGCCGGCGATCTCGTCGGCGAGCAGGCCGACGGCGAGCGCGTAGCGGTCGGAATTGTTGTAGCGCTTCAGCACGTTGAAATTCCTGATCATCAGGAAGGCCGGGCCCTCGCGCCCGTCCAGAACCTTCAGCTCCGCGCTGTCGCCGGGCGAGGGGAAGGGTTTTCCGCGCGCACGCCTGACGCCGATCCCGTCCCATTTCGACAGCGACATCGAGCCGGAGGGGAATTTCCTCCCCGCCGGCAGCGTCACCTCGTAGCCCCAGGTCTTGCCGGTCTGCCAGCCGTTCTTGCGCAGGAGGTTGGCGGCGGTGGCCAGCGCGTCGGGAACCGAGTTCCAGATGTCGCGCTTGCCGTTGCCGTCGGCATCGACCGCATAGGCGAGATAGCTGGTCGGGATGAACTGGGTGTGGCCCATCGCGCCGGCCCACGAGCCCTTGAGGTGGCTTTCGTCGATGTCGCCGCTTTGCAGGATCTTCATCGCCGCGATCAGTTGCTGGCGGGCGAATTTCTGCCGCCGCTTGTCGGCATAGGCGAGCGTCGCCAGCGAGCGGACGACGCTGCGCATCACCTTGTCGTTCTTCAGCACCTCGCCATAGCTCGATTCCATCGACCAGATGGCGAGCAGGATGTGGCGGTCGACGCCGTAGGCGGCCTCGATCCGGTCGAGCCACGGCTTCCACTGGCGCGCCATCTCGCGGCCGGTGCGCACGGTGTTCTCGTTGACGCGGTTGTCGAAATAATCCCACACCGGGGCGGTGAACTCGGGCTGGTAGCGGGCCTTTTCCAGCACTTCGGGGTCGGGCGCGGTAACGCCGCGGAAGGCGCGGTCATAGGTGGCGCGGTTGATGCCGTTCTGCGCCGCGGTGGCGCGGAAATCGGCGACCCAGCGCTGGAACCCGGCGTCGGCGAGGGCCGCGCCCGCAGGAAGCGAAAGAGCCAAGGCAAGCCCCGCCGCGCGGATGAGCGATGAAAGGCGCGAGCCGTAAGCGGTCATGGATGTCTCCTTTTGCATACGCACAGGGAACCATTCATCGGCCATCGGAGTTAGGATTTGGTTTACCATGTTCGGTAGCGTCGCCCGGAATCGGGCGAATTGAGCCCATATCCACCCCATCGTGATCGTTCCGATTCGGTATTCGTCAATCTCGGCATGAAAATGTCCGGCGAACACCTTTCAAACTGCGAGACCCCGAAACAGATGCGTAAAGTCAGAAAGGCCGTCTTTCCCGTCGCTGGCCTCGGCACCCGCTTCCTGCCCGCCACCAAGGCGATCCCGAAGGAGATGCTGACGGTGGTGGACAGGCCGGTGATCCAGTACGTCGTCGACGAGGCCCGCGAGGCCGGCATCGAGCATTTCATCTTCGTCACCGGGCGCAACAAGGCGGTGATCGAGGACCATTTCGACATCCAGTTCGAGCTCTACAACACGCTCGCCGAGCGCGGGAAGAGCGAGCAGCTCGAGCGGCTGCGCGCGCTCCAGCCGGTGCCGGGCCAGACCAGCTTCACCCGCCAGCAGGAGCCGCTCGGCCTCGGCCACGCCGTCTGGTGCGCGCGCGAGCTGGTCGGCGACGAGCCGTTCGCGCTGCTCCTGCCGGACATGATCATGCATTCGCAGGAAAGCTGCCTGAAGGGCATGGTCGATCTCTACGACAAGAGCGGCGGCAACGTCATCGCGGTGCAGGAATGCGACCCGGCCGAGGCGCACAAATACGGCATCGTCGCCAAGGGCGCCGAGGTCGGAGAGGGCTTCGAGATCACCGCGATGGTCGAGAAGCCGGCGAAGGGCACGGCGCCGTCGAACCTCTACATCAACGGCCGCTACATCCTCCAGCCCGAGATCTTTTCCATCCTCGAGAACCAGGAGCGCGGCGCGGGCGGCGAGATCCCGTTGACCGACGCCATGATACGGCTGGGCGACAGCCAGAAGATGTTCGGCTTCCACTATCGCGGCGACACCTACGATTGCGGCTCGCCCGAAGGCTTCGTCGAGGCCAACCTCGCCTTCGCGCTCCGGCGGCCGGAGCTGCGCGAGGTGGTCGAGAACGTGATGGCGCGGCTGTCGGGGGCTTCGCGCGGATAGCCCATCCGGCAGCGGGCGGCGCCGACCCCTCACCGGCCCTTCGGGCCACCTCTCCCCAGAGGGGAGAGGAAAAGTCCAAGCTGAATGAACGATGGCATCCCGGCCG
>JBBCKE010000044.1:0-11273 GCA_037190985.1 Alphaproteobacteria bacterium | reverse complement strand
ACATGACGCTGGAAAGCGTCGGCCAGTTGAGCGATGATCCCCTCATCAGCCTGCCCGCCGTGGCGCGCTGATCAACCCGGCCATGCCGGACAGCACGGCGACCAACGCCGCCAGCTACACCACGTCGCGGGACATCATCCCCGACCGCTCCAACGCGCACGCTGAAAAACCTGTCGCGACATGCCCTCGACGCCTGCGCGACGTCCATTGAAGTCCATGGTCGCCTATACCCCCGGGTATAGTTTGACAGGATGCCTTCCGGCGGGCGGTGGAGGTTGAACGATTGAATGCTTGAAAAGTGCATGAAACGTGCGCATATTAAGCTTGTGCTCTTACGGCAGGAGATGCCCATGTCCGCGCTTGCTCTACCCGAGGTGCTGGAAACCGTCCATCAGCCTGGAACGTCGGATCTCTCCGCGACCGGCGTCGCCGAACTGTTCGGGTTGCAGCTTCAGGATCTCGCCGCACTTGCGTCGGTCCATCGCAACACGATCCGGACACACCCCAATACGCCCAGGCTGCAGGCGGTGCTACGCGATCTGATGCGGGTGCTGTCGGCCGCTTCCGTCGTGCAACCCGATAGGGATCGTGCGCTCTTCCTGATCAAGAATGCGCCGATTCCAGCCTTTCGCCACAAGACGATCCTGCAACTGGTCGCTGAAGGTCGAACCGACGACGCCGTCGACTATCTTGACTCCGTTAGCGCGGGCTTCGTCGGGTGATCCTCGAGGATATTCCCGCAGGCACTCAACTCTTTCGTGCCCACACGCCCGAATGGGCGGTTCGTCCGACGAGCGGCGCTGGCGCCGCGCGCAAGGGTGGCCGTTTCAATCGCGAGGACGTTGAAGCTCTCTATCTGTCGATGGACGAGGTGACCGCCTTGCGGGAGTACCAGCAGACCTCGCCCTTCCTGCCGCCCGCCACGATCTGCTCCTACACGGCCGCGTTGCAGAACCTCGTCGACCTCCGGCAATTGAGCCAGGGCGATCCCTGGGACGATCTATGGCACAGCTGGCAGGAGGATTGGCGTCACCTGAGATTCGATCTGCGCATCGAGCCGCCCACATGGGTGCTCGGAGATCTGGTGCTCGCTGCCGGTCACACGGGCATCATCTTTCCGAGCATCATCAATCCCGGCGGCGTCAACCTCGTCGTTTTCAACGAGCGGATCAAAGGTGGCAACGGGATCGAGGTCAACGATCCGGATGGCCGGCTGCCAAGCGATCAATCCAGTTGGACCCGATAATCCCCGCATCGACGTTCCGCTGAAATCCATGGTCGCCTATACCCCCGGGTATAGTTGAACAGGGTGCCTTCCGGAGTTGACGCAGGTTTCCTGCGTGCCAGATGCCCCTGGCCCGCGGCCAGTGTCCAGCGGCACAATCAGGCTTGCTGCCGGTCCGGTTTGACGACTGACGGCCTTCCCGCAACCCCCGATGCTGACGGTGTGTTTCAGATCGAGGGTCACCCTGATGGCAAACGAGACCGATGGCGTGCGGTTGAACCTTGGCTCGCTGCGAAGCGCCATGTCCCTGACCCTGCACACCCATCACGCTTCCCGCATCTGGCACGGCCGTGCGCAAAGCGACGACAAGCCCGGCATCATGGGCCTCAACGGCTTCGTCGCGATCATGAGCAAGGTGCGGCGCGGCGCCGAGCAGGACGATCCCTACGCCGACTGGTGGATGCTGCGGATCGAGGAAAAGCTCGCAGACACGAAACAGCGGCTCCAGCTTCTGCGCGAGCAGGTCGACCAGGCGCTTGCCGAAGTGCCTCCCGCCCTCAGCCTCGGCGAGAACCTCAATGTCCAGCCGGTCAAGCTGCCGCTGTTCGTGTCCTCGCCGCTCGGCTTCATGGCGGTCTATCTGCTCGCCGACTATGACGAGCTTGCCCGCCGTTTGATCCTGGCTCACCACACCGCCCTGATCGATCGCTCGACGCTGGAACGGTGGCTGGACGAAGGCGCACACGCGCTGCGCAGCCTGTTCGCGATGTCGCAACAGTACAAATACTCCGGCACATCGCGAGACGATTTCGCGTCGATGAACGCCGCCGCACGGGCGGCGATCGAGAAATTCGGAGAGGTGCCACAGGACGTACTCGAGGGCATGCGCCGTTCACGGTTTGCACCGCCCATCGCTCGCAGGTCACGATCGGGGCCAAGGTTCTCCGCCGATGCAGCCGGCGATGACACCGAAATCGCGGTGTCGGTTGGGAAGGTGGAAGACGATGCCGCCGACGAGAACGCAACCATTGCAACGACTGATCAGCCAAACAGTCTGACGCGAGACATTCCCGTCGTCACCCGCCGCTCCCGCTCGACGTCATCCGTCGCGCGCCGTGCGCGGAAACCCTCATCCGCGGCCGGCACCGATGCGTCGGAAGACGCGCCTGCTGATGGTGGTGAAGGCGCCGGAGCGGTCGAGGCTCCCGACGATACCGCAGCCGATAGCCACGACAGTTCCGAAGCCTCGGACGATGACGAGGGTCAAAACGCATGAACCCGCCTCGTCCGTTCGAACCGCTGGGACAGCATGCCTTCCAGTCGCTGCGACACGCCGCCTACCTAAAGGGCCTTTTAAGACCCTTTAAAGGTAAGGGGAGTCTGGAATCCTGGGCCAACGATTGCTTCGACCTTCGTGACGATCTCGTATCGCTGGCGCAGCGACGTGTGCTGCCGCAGGCCAACCGCCGTCCGCTGAACCTGCTCCCCGCGCTACTGGCCCAACAATCTACTGGCGCAGGGACGACCTTCCTGCGCTGGCGCAACCCGGACCGCTCGGCGATGGGCGTGGCGCTGTGGGAGGCGATGATTGCCAGCCCCGCCACGCCGTCATCGCTCATCCCCGAACTGATGGCGTTGGAAGAGCAGCGCATCGTGCTCAACATGCAGGTCAGCCTGCTCCACAGCATCGCGAGACAGGCCCAGGATTGCGCCAGCAAGATGCAACGCGCGCATGATGCCGCCGATCGCCGAGATGGGCTCGCACGGGAAGTGCAATCGCTGTCGCGTGGAGCGCCCCGATGACCGACGCCGCCATCGCCAGCCCACCGGACCACCCGGACCTCAGCGACGACTGTCATCGCCTGCGCCAGAAGAACGGTTGCGCAGCCCGCCACCCATCCGATCCCGGAAGGACCGTGCCATGACGGTGTTGACGGGCGACTGCCGCAATCTCATGCCGGCGCATGGGCCGTTCGACATGATCCTCGCTGACCCACCCTACGGCGACACATCGCTCGCATGGGACCGGCGTGTCGACGGCTGGCTGCCGCTCGCGCGTGACGCGCTGCGGCCTACCGGCTCGCTCTGGGTGTTCGGGTCGCTGCGATGTTTCATGGCGACGGCCGATTTGTTCTCGGATGCAGGCTTTCGCTACGCGCAGGAGATCGTCTGGGAAAAGCAGAACGGCTCCAGCTTCCATGCTGACCGCTTCAAGCGCGTGCATGAGCTGCTGGTGCAATTCTACCGCGCCGAAACGCCGTGGCGCGACATCTACAACGAGGTCCAGACCACACCCGACGCGACAGCACGTACCGCTCGGCGCAAGCTCCGACCCGCGCACACGGGCCATATTGATGCCGGTCACTATGTCAGCCATGACGGTGGGCCGCGCCTGATGCGCTCGGTTATCTATGTGCGCAACTGCCATGGTCGCGCGATCCATCCGACCGAAAAGCCCGTCGGCCTGCTCGATGTCCTGATCCGCACGAGCTGTCCGCCTCGTGGTTTGGTTGGCGACTGGTTCGCCGGCTCCGGCGCGGCTGGCGAGGCCTGCCAGCTCGCCGACCGCCGATACATCGGCTGCGAGATCGATGCCGCGATGGCGCAGCGCGCCCGCGACCGGCTCGCAGCGCTCCTTCCTTTCGGCGCAGGGGTAGCGCCATGACGCCGGCCAAAGCGAGTGGGTGGCTGGACCGTACCCATATCGGCGACTGCCGAGATCTCCTGCGTCAGATGACGCTCGATGGTGTCGTGGCGAACTTATGCGTCACCAGTCCACCCTACTTCCGGCTGCGCTCCTACCTGCCGCCCGATCATCCAGATAAGCGGCTTGAGATCGGGACCGAAGCTACGCCTGCGGCATTCATTGCCAGCCTCGTCGACGTGTTCCGGTGTGTCCATCGACTGCTCTCGAACGACGGGACGCTGTGGATCGTCATCGGCGACACCTACGCAGCGCGCCGAAGCTGGCAAGCTGCTAGCACAAAGGGCGGACCGAAACATTCTCGAGCGCAAGGCGCCGTAGGCGGAATGCGACTCGGCAGTGGGCTGAAACCAAAGGACCTGATCGGCATTCCATGGATGCTGGCCTTCGCGCTGCGGCGAGACGGCTGGTATCTGCGGCAGGATATCATCTGGGCGAAGCCCAACCCGATGCCGGAATCCGTCAGGGACCGCTGCACCCGCTCGCACGAATACCTGTTCCTGCTCAGCAAGTCGCGCCGCTACCATTTCGATCCCGATGCGATCAGCGAGCCGTCGGTCGATCCCCGTGGCCCCGGTAACATCCGGTCAGTTCGCCAGCCTCCCGGAGAGCGAAGCTCTGGCCCCAACGGCAATCTTCGTGGTCGGCTGCACCAGATCGGAGCGCGGACCACGCGCCGAAAGCGCGATGTCTGGACCATCGCCACGAGGCCATTCAGGGGCGCACATTTTGCGGTGTTCCCCGAGCAGCTGGCGGCGACCTGCATCCTTGCAGGAACACGCATCGGCGGCGTCGTTCTCGATCCCTTCATGGGAGCCGGCACGACCGCTCTCGCGGCACAGCGCCTGGGACGTCGTTTCATCGGCTGCGAGCTCAACCGCGCCTTCGTCGATCTGCATCACCAGCGCCGATGACTTTGCGGCGCTACGTTCAACCAGCACGGAGAAAACATCATGAGCACGCACTTCATCGGCGAGGGCAACATCGGCACGGCGCCGGAGTTCCGGGAGTTTCAATCCGGCAATGACGAGCCGCGCAGGCTGCTGCGCCTCAACGTCTATTTCGACAACCCCGTCCCAACGAAGGACGGCTACGAGGATCGCGGCGGCTACTGGGCCCCGGTCGAGATCTGGCACAAGGATGCCGAGCGCTGGGCCAGACTCTACCAGACGGGCATGCGGGTGTTGGTCGAGGGCCGGCAGATCCGTGAGGAATGGACTGATAGTGACAACAATGAACGGGCGACATTCAAGGTCGAGGCGCGGCGGATCGCCATCATGCCCTACCGCGTCGAGGCCGTGACTCTCAGTCCGAAGCAACAGGAAATCGAGGGAGAAGCCGCGCTATCCCCCGAAAGCCGCTCGCAGAAGGAGCGGAAGCCGGCCAGGGCGAAGGCGTAGTTGCGCCGAGGGCGGCTGCGCCAATCCGCATCCGCCCTCCATGCGCCAGTCGTCCCGACACTGCCTTATGCGTTGAGCCTGTCCTTGATGGCTTTTGCCGGCTGGAAGGTGAGCTTCTTCGATGCCGCGATCGTCATCGTCGCGCCGGTCGCGGGATTGCGTCCCTCGCGCGCCGCGGTCGCCTTGACCTTGAACTTCCCGAATCCATTGATCGTCGTTTCCGCGCCGCTGGCGGCCGCTTCCGCGATCTGCTTGAACACGCCCTCGACGATTGCCTTGGCCTGCGCCTTGGTCAGGTTCTGCTCATTGGCGATCTTGTCCGCGATCTCGTTCGATGTCGTCATGGAAAAATGGTCTCCTTTTCCGTTGTTGATACGATTCCTATGAGACTGAAGACTCGCAAAGAGGATAGACAGGAAAGTCGCCAGAGCGGCGTCCTCCACCGCAAATTCGCGAAGCCGATGCCTGTGGCAGCTTCGGAAATCTACCAATGCCACCGCCTCAGACCCAATTCTCGGCCCTGACGCCCGGCATTCTAGCAAATTCGCGCATATTGTTGGTAACGACGATCAATCCTTCGCTGCGCGCATGGCCACCGATCTGGATATCATGTGGGCCGCAAGGCGTCCCGGCCCGTTCAAGCTCGGCACGAACCTGGCCATAGTGAGCGGCAGCCTTGTCGCCGAAGGCCAACACGTCCAGCCGCGCCACGAAATGTTCTATCGCTTTCAGGTTCTCGGCCCTGCGTGCCGACTTCTCGGCACCGTAATGCAGTTCCCCAAGCGTGATCGTTGAGATGCAAAGCTGCTCCGCCAGCGCGTTGAACTTCTCCCGCAGATCGTCCGGATAGTTCTTCATCACGTAGATGCAGATATTGGTGTCGAGCATGTAGGTGAGCATCAGAACGACTCGCGCTCCTCCGCTGCCGGCTGTTCGCGATCGCTCAGGAAATCCTCGCTGACGCCCGGACCGTTGACGAAGAGGTCGTCCCATCGCTTGCCGACCGGGACGATCACGCGGCTGCGGCCGATCTTGAGAATGTCGACCTGATGGACGTCCCCGGGGAAGGCAACCGCCTTGGGCAGCCGGACTGCCTGGCTTCGATTGGTGGTGAATATCGTGGAGCTCGTCATGGCTCATCTCCTGCATATCCAATTGGGATATACATAGCCTGTCGACACGTTCCCAACAAGGGTATCCGCCTGAACAAGTCGGTTGCGGCCCACCCCGGCTTGTTTGCTGCCCCCCGGCGGCGAGGTGGGCATCCTCCCATCTGCCACCCGGCGATTCACGACGCCCAACGGGGATCGGATGCGTGTATTTCTTTGCGAGAAGCCTAGTCAGGGTAAGGACATCGCCAGGGTGGTGGGCGCCAGGCAACGCGGCAACGGCTGCTACAGCAGCGGCAATGCCGTCGTTACCTGGTGCATCGGTCATCTGGTCGAGGCTGCGCAACCCGAAGCCTACGGCGAACAATACAGGCGCTGGTCGATAGACCAGCTTCCAATCATTCCACGCTCCTGGCGCATCGAAATCAAGGCCGCCACGGCCACACAGTTCAAGGTCGTGAAGGAGCAGGTCGGGCGGGCGAGCGAACTGGTGATCGCCACCGACGCCGACCGCGAAGGCGAGATGATCGCCCGAGAGATCATCGATCTGTGCGGCTATCGCGGTCCTATCCAACGCCTGTGGCTATCGGCGCTGAACGACGCATCCATCCGCAAGGCGCTCGACGCGCTCAAGCCCGGCACCGAGACGGAGCGGCTCTACCATTCCGCTTTGGCACGCTCGCGAGCCGATTGGCTCATCGGCATGAACCTCAGCCGCCTGTTCACGCTACTTGGGCGAAATGCCGGCTATCAGGGCGTTCTCTCCGTCGGTCGCGTACAGACGCCGACGCTTCGTCTTGTGGTCGACCGCGACCGCGAGATCGCGTCCTTCGTCCCGGTTCCTTATTGGGCGATCGAGGTCATGCTGTCTCATGACGGTCAATCTTTTGCCGCTGCATGGTCCCCGCCCGACACGGTCACGGATGAAGCCGGCCGGTGCCGGAACCAGGACGCCGCAACACAGGCCGCCGATCGCATCCGCACCGCACGGGAAGCGCAGGTCGCGTCGGTGGAGACGGAACGTGTCCGCGAAGCGCCGCCGCTTCCCTTCGACCACGGCACCTTGCAGGAAGTGTGCTCGCGCCAGCTCGGGCTCGACGTTCAGGAGACGCTCGACATCGCGCAAGCGCTCTACGAGAAGCACAAGGCGACGACCTATCCCCGCTCCGATTCCGGCTATCTACCCGAAAGCATGCTGGCCGAGGTACCGACGGTGCTCGACGCCATCCTGAAAACCGACCCCTCGATCCGGCCGCTGATCGACAAGCTCGACCGCTCGCAGCGCTCTCGCGCATGGAACGATGCGAAGATCACGGCGCACCACGCCATCATTCCCACACTTGAACCGGCCGGGCTCCCGGCGATGTCGGAGAAGGAGCAGGCGGTCTATCGGCTGATCCGCTCGCATTATCTGGCGCAGTTCCTGCCCCACCATGAATACGACCGGACGGTCGCGATCCTCTCGGCCGGAAACCAGACCTTGCGGGCGACCGGAAAGCAGGTCGTCGTGCCGGGTTGGCATCTGGCGCAGATATCGAATGCTCCCGACCGACCGAACGGAGACGATGCCGATACGGCGGACCGCGGCCAAATTCTTCCACCGCTGTCCCAAGGTTCTCGATGCCAGATCGACGGCGTCGAGCTGAAAGCACTGAAGACTTTGCCGCCCAAGGCCTACACGCAGGGAGAACTGATCAAGGCGATGAAGGGCGTCGCGAAACTGGTCACCGATCCGCGCCTGAAGCAGAAGCTGAAGGAGACGACCGGAATCGGCACCGAGGCAACGCGCGCCGGCATTATCAGCGGGCTGCTCGGCCGCGGCTATCTGGTCAAGAAGGGGCGCACAATTCGAGCTTCCGAAGCCGCCTTCACCCTGATCGACGCGGTGCCGCCGGCGATCGCCGATCCCGGCACCACGGCAGTCTGGGAGCAGGCGCTCGACATGATCGAGAAAGGTCAGCTGACGCTCGACACCTTCATCGAAAAGCAGTCGGCCTGGGTCGCGCAGCTCGTCGACCAGTATCGCGGCGCCAGCTTTTCCATCAAGGTTCCTGCTGGCCCGGCCTGTCCGCTGTGTGGCGCTGCCACCAGGCAGCGCACCGGCAAGACAGGACCGTTCTGGTCATGCAGTCGCTATCCGGAGTGCAAGGGCACTGTGTCGGCGCCGCCGGCCGGCCGTAAGCGCTCCGCATCCCGCGGGCGTCGATCGAACTCCCGAACGTCCTGACCAACAAGGCATTCTGACGCCCGACACGTCTTGCAGGACCGCGCGTCCAGCGGTCGGCAGGCAAAAGCCCCGCGTCCCCGCGAGGCTTCCCCCAAGCATGTCCCGCCGCCTTCTGCGAATGGCATGTGCCTCCCCGACGGTTGCTGCCGTCACGGGAGAGGAAGGCACCCTCGTTTCAGATCCATCGCGCGATCTGCTGATCGAATTTTTCTGCGTCGAGCTTGAGGGGTTTCCCGGCGTCTTGTTGACGAGGCGCCCGGAGACCCTTCGGGGTCGACGGTGCTCGATGCCGGGCCCGCCGGTGAAACAACGGGCTCCCTTTGTGCGCGGATGTGCGCCGAAAGGTTCTGACCACAGCCACGACAACGGTCAGGTGGAGATTGCTGAGGCAGCGGAAGGCTCTACGGCGGCCAGACCTGTGTCAGCCCACGGGTGGCGCATTCTTCTTCCGTCGGGGGCCTGCGGCCTCCGACGTCCTGTTCCCTTCCCGACATAGCCCCGGCAGCCGTTCGGCTCGCCGGCCTTGCCCAGAACAGGAGCAATGCGATGAATCAGCCCACCCTACAATATGGCAGCGTGTGCAGCGGCATCGAAGCCGTGAGCCTCGCCTGGCAGCCGCTTGGCTGGCGCCCGGCATGGTTTGCGGAGATAGACCCTTTTCCGAACGCTGTCCTCGCCCACCACTACCCGACCGTCCCGAACCTCGGGGACATGACGCTGATCGCAGATCAGGTCCGCGCCGGTACGGTGCCGGCTCCCGACATTCTGGTCGGCGGCACACCGTGCCAGGCGTTTTCGGTTGCCGGCGCGCGCCAGGGTCTTTCCGATCCGCGAGGCGCGCTCACCCTCAAATATACGGAGCTCGCAGATGCCATCGACCAGACCCGTCAGGAGAACGATCAGCCGCCCACCATCGTCGTCTGGGAGAATGTCTTTGGCGTCCTCTCCGACAAATCGAACGCCTTCGGATGTTTTTTGGGCGCACTGGCCGGAGCAGGCCGCGCGCTCGAGCCGGCAGGGCGACGGTGGACGAACGCTGGTTGTGTTGCTGGACCCCGCCGCCGCATCGTGTGGCGGGTGCTCAACGCGCAATATTTCGGAGTCGCCCAACGCCGCCGCCGCGTGTTTCTTGTGGCAAGTGGTCGAGATGATCTCGATCCCGCCGAGGTACTTTTTGAGCCCGGTAGCCTGCACGGGGATCCTGAGGCGGGCGGCGAAGCGTGGGAAGGCACTGCCGCAGCTTCTGAAAATGGCGCTGGAAGCCCAGGCAGCCTCGCGGAAGAACTGCCCCTACTCTACAGGACCGTCACAATCTGCTTCGGCGGCGGCAACACCAGCGGACCAATCGACCGGGCCGCGTGCCTGACCGCCCGTGGGCACAAATGCGATTTCGAGGTGGAGACCTTCGCCGCGCAGTCCGTCGCGGGCAGCATCCACGTCGATCCGAAGCCTTTCGAGGGCAAGGTAATTGCCAGGAACGACGACGCCATCATCGTCCAGACCGGCCGTACCCAGTTCGCGGTCCTCGACCGACGGCTGACGTCGGCAGATCCGGACGAAGGCGCCAGAGTGCGGGTCACCCCTTATATTCGCAGGCGCTTCGATGGTGAGCGCGCTGACACGCCAGAGGTGCGCACCGACTACAACAGGGACGGCACGCCCTATACCGTCAAGACCATCGTCCTCGGTACGGCGCCGGCAAAGCTGCCAATACCGGAACCGCGCTGCCCCGAACTGCGGGATCTCATCCAGCAGTTGGAGGAATTGCCGGCCCCCGACGGTTTCCGGCGCATCACCCATATGCTGGTGGATGCGCAAGCCAGGGATTTTTCCTGGGTGGACCCATTCCCCGACGACATCATCCGCACGCCGCCCGCGATCAGCTTCGCGGTCGCATCGGCGAAGTTCGAGGGGCGCGTCACTATTATCTACGACCGCGGTGGCGACTGGTACGTCGTCGAGTTGCACCGCGGCACCGAGCGGATCGCACGCAGGGAACCGATCTATTTCGATAGTCTCGGAGAAACCCTCGAATCCCTGATCGACGACGGCTCCTGGCGGCAGATTCAGGTCGAAATCCTGGCGAACGGCCGCAAGCAGACGCGGCACTGAGCCAGCGACTTCACTCGATCTTTGCTCGACGCTTCCCGCCATCCGGCGGGAAGCCATCTTCCTCAAGCATTGGAGATCGCCATGTTGCGATTCAAAGGCACAGACTTGCGACCCGTCATTGCCGAGGCCGTAGCCAGCAAATGCCCGATCCTGCTCGTCAAGGACCAGGGCGTCTACTTCATGTCCGATAAAGGCGAGCGGATGGCGGATGGACGGCAGAAGCTTGTCGCATATGCCGTCGGCTGCAATCCCGATGTCGACGATTTCGACGTCTGGTGGGGCCTGGCGCTCGTCGAACTCGGTGGCGACGATTTCGGAGAGAGCTTCGACGTCCAGGAAGGCGTGTTCCAGCGCATCCTGCATAGCGATGACGACCTCGAGCTCACAGCGACGCCGACCCATTTGTCGCTTCAGGCTGTCGCGCCCATCCCGTGAGACCGCTGAGGTTCGATCAGCCGGAACGGGACATGCAAGACTGCGTCCATCGACGCGGCGG
>JBBCKE010000043.1:0-67812 GCA_037190985.1 Alphaproteobacteria bacterium | reverse complement strand
ACATGACGCTGGAAAGCGTCGGCCAGTTGAGCGATGATCCCCTCATCAGCCTGCCCGCCGTGGCGCGCTGATCAACCCGGCCATGCCGGACAGCACGGCGACCAACGCCGCCAGCTACACCACGTCGCGGGACATCATCCCTTCGGGACCCAATTGGGTTCGCTTCATAGGCGCGGACGTCCCTTCAACGACTAAATCTATCGTATCATTCGCAAAGGGCAGTCCGTCATTTACCTATCAAACCGGATATGCGGCGATCAAAGATCGCATCCAGCTAGGCATCGATCTGGCCACGGCAATCGAGATAGTTAAACGCGGCGGTGCTCCAGCGGGGAAGGCCCAGAATGAAGAACTCGTCAGGGCATTCTTCGCGCACGATAGTGAACGTGGATACGCTGCAAGGAACCCAATCGAGTTTGAGCGTGGACATTTTTTGGTGTCACGGGAAGTTCAGGTTCCCGTCGCCCCGCTCTCCGTAATCCGCGAGGGCGGGAGGTTCTTGCCGATCTTCGTGTGTGGCTGGAGCACACTGGCCTTAACCCTCATGCAGCGTCGCCTCTTGGTTACGATATGTGAGGACGCCTTCCTTTCTCTCACCGACTATCAAGATGGTCCCGCCGAGTTCTTGTTTTTTCCGAAGGATGGCGAGGAGAAAAAGCGTTCGCCCGAGATTTGGCAACGGGGCGACTATGAGCAACTATCTGGCGGACATCTTGCCGATTGCATCGATATGTTCCTAGAGGCACGGGACGAAGCACGGCGGGTTTTGATGGAAGAGTGGCATCGCGAACGCGAAAGGGGCGAGACCGCATCGCCAACCGTCTTGGCGGAGATGGGCGATCTGTTCACGCCGAAGAAATAGAAAAGTATCGATTGCTGGACGGCATCGGCGGGCAGCCGAGGGCAAAAATCCGTTATCCGAACCGCCGCCAGCTCTGGCGACTTTGAAATCCGATGCGGGGCGGGAAGCGGAATGGCAGGCTTAGGCAGTATGTGACGTTAACGGACATTTTGTCAGTCTGCCCGATCTACAGCCATCGCCTCGTTTGAGATGAGCGGTGTAGTCTGTTTCCTGTCTCTTGCTCTTGTTCTGTTAGCAAGGCACATTCTTGACAGGGGCAGTGGGGAGTGAAACAATTTGCGCAGCTTACGCGATAAGCACCTTGTGTGCTTGGTCCGACGCTTCGTCAGACCTAAGTTGATTGTTAGGTTTTATCCGGTGTGGAAGAACGCGTGGTCTTACCGCCACAAGTGGCCGCTCCGCTCGGTAAAACCCCGCGTTCTTCCACACCTCCAAGGGTAAGTGATAGCCGGGGGTGACATAACCGACTTGGTCGACCGCTTTGATGCGAAGTCGCTGCACGTTCGTGCGCCAAGTCCAATCATCCTTCTTTGTGGCGGGCCGATTAACGTCAGGACGCCAAAGCCCGAGTCCCTTCGCGAAGCATATACGCTGGTCTACGGCCGTCCCGCCCTCAAGGACTATGCAAACGTCACGCCCGAAGAGTTCAAGATATTTGCGCCGGATGGGAACTATCAGGACTGGCTAAGCTTCGAGAGCGAATTTGCCCAAATTGTTGACCTGATTATCCTGTTTTCGGAGAGTTACGGTAGCGTCGCAGAACTTGGCGCGTTTGCGATGGTCGAGGAAATCGCCCTTCGACTGCTCGTGGTAATGGACGACAAGAACTATGCCGACCCTTCCTTTGTGAAGCTTGGTCCGGTGCGACGGCTTGAGGGCAAATACGGCAAGTCGGCCGTCTGCGTGCTAAACCGGCAAGACATCAACATTCCTGACATTACCAAAGTGGCGGACGTCAATCTGGATAACTTCGCGGCAACCCTTGTTGCGGCGATCACCAAACGGAGGAGCGACTATAAAGAGCGCACCACCTTCATCCCCGATAGGCCTGGCCATCTCATTAAGTTGATCGTTGGCTTAATCCAGCATTACGGCGCTCTGACCGAGACCGAAATCGAAGTTTTACTGTTTGCGATGGACCTTAAGGTAAGGCCCGAAAAAATCCCCGACTATTTGTTGTGTGCGGTGAACGCCAATTGGGTTGTGAAAGATAAGAGAGGTGTCGAAGAATATTATTGTGCGCTGCCCAACACGGGTCCGGCTATAGAATATAGGCTGCGCAAAGACATTCCCGTCGAAGAGAGGGACAAGGATCGGTGGCGGGCGCGCGTGATCGAACACTGGAAAGCTACAGACCCCGACCGGTTTAGTAGCATCCAAGCTGCTCTAAAGAGTGCGCTGTGATGAGCAAGATCGTTGAAGCTCTTGCCATAGAAACTGGGATGGATGTGGGTTTGGTAGAGCGCATTATGCGAAGTGCTCCCGTTAGATATAAAACTTATCGCATTCCCAAACGCGCCAAAGGCTTCCGAGAGATCTCACAACCCGCTGTCGAGGTGAAAGCACTGCAGCGGGGCCTCATCGAAATCATGCTTCGAAACCTCCCGATGCATGAAGCTGCAACAGCTTATCGCACAGGTATGTCGATCAAGGACAATGCCTTGCGTCATGCCGGCGACGGCCCCATCTTGAAGATGGATTTCAAGGACTTCTTTCCTTCTATCAAACCACGGGACTGGTCGGCCTATTGCAAACAAACCGGCGTGCTGATTGAGCCGGTGGACATTCACCTGACAAGCCTGCTTCTATTCCAGCGACCGAAAGGCAGCTCGGTTTTGCGGCTTGCCATCGGGGCACCCTCGTCACCATTCCTATCGAACGCGCTTATGTTCGAGTTTGACCAAGCGATTGCGGAGGCAGTGGCGAAGGATCATGTCGTATATACCCGCTACGCCGACGACCTCACCTTCTCAGCACCGCGCACGGGGCATCTTGTCAATGTGGAGAAGATTGTGCGTGCCACCCTGCGAGCGCTTGAGTATCCCACGCTGACGGTCAACGACGACAAAACCACGCGGGTCACGCGGAAGTATGGTCGTAAGGTCACCGGGCTTACCCTGACAAACGATGGGAAGGTTTCGATTGGCCACAGGCGGAAGCGACATATTCATGCGGCCGTGCACCATGCGTCTTTAGGGAAGCTCAGCAACGCATCACTCGGAGAGCTTAAGGGGCTGCTGGGCTTCGCTAACAGCGCTGAACCGCAGTTTATTGGCACACTCAAAGAGAGGTATGGAGCCGAGCTAATCCATTTCATCCAAACATTCGACATCCCGAAGCGTGAGCGGTAAGGATGTCGAGCAAGCTCGCTGCGCAAACGGAAAGGGTCTTATGGCACAAATACTGAGCGGCGCGAAGATCATGTCGGTCGGCGAGACGGTATCAGGAGAACTGGTTCGTGTCGGACTTCGTGACAGCTACGCAATTTGCATCACTATTGAGCAAAATGAGCGCCCAAGCGTCCTTGTCGGTGGATTGCAGAGTCCTGAATTTGACCGCCCCAGTTGGTTCCATCTGGAGCGTTCGACTAAGTGCCTGTCATTTGGACTGGACTGGGTAATTGAGCCGATTGTCGGAGATGAGACGTTTCCGCATCGCTCGTTCGTTACCGAAGATGTAGGTGTACTCATCGTTCAAGGGGAAGACGCCGCACTTCGCTTCGACAGGGTGCCTGACCCGAACCATTACGATTACGTACATGTTAGCTTGTCTGGAAAAGGCCGGGTGGAGCGCGAGGCGAATGCGGTCCCGTATCGCCAGTGGCGCATATGGATGAGCGTAGCCGAGCGCGATAGGCCAAATGGTCGGCCACTCGTCGCTTTTGAATAACCATCCTAGCGGATGATAGCCCTCAAGCGGTAGGGTTGAAGTGCAGGGTCACGCCCTTGTGCCTCACGCGAAACGGCCGGCCGGTTTTCTCGTGCACCTGCACTGACAAGAAAGTCAGTTTGTCTGTGTCCACTTCTTCTATGGTTATGTCATTAACGGAGCTTTTTAGCCTTTCAGCCCACTCTGATATTATTCTGTCGAGCCTAGGACTATAGGTATAGACGAGGATTTCACCACAATCCTGACCTTCCAAACCGGTCGAGTAGCGCGTTGAAAGTTGCGCCATTCCCTTCTCCAGCCAAGCATACGATGAATGCAGCTTAGCCTCCGCTATCCAAAGAAAGTCTTCCTTCGCCTCGACAATCACGTCACAATGACCGCCATACTGAGTGTCGTGCGCTGCCTGAAACCCCATCGCCTTAAGCATCGATACAAAATCGATCGAAATCTCGTCCTCGCTCCGCTCCTGTCTCAGATGACAGGTTTTCGTCATTTCTTGAGCGATCCAATCGATTGCCTCTTCGACTAGTTCACGGCGTTCGAGGTGTGATGTTGCAAACGTCATCGCGAGCTTGATGCGATCAGGCGTCGATTGTCCAAAAATGGCGGCTAACTCTGCCATTGAGAATTTCCGGTCTGTTCCCGTCATCCCAACTCCGCCAAGAGCCGCTTATTCGGAGTGAAGAACGGAATTATATGTCGCTCGTAATCGGAGACCCGCTCGCCTGTTTCCGGATGGATGAACTCGCCGGTAGCTCGCGCTTCCGCTATCTCTGCGGGGGAGATTTCGTGCTCAGTTTCGTCGTCATCGACAAAAAGCGCATGAGCATCGAAAAGCGCTAATCGCGAACTGGCGAGAATGTTAACGGCAGCGAGAAGGTCACCGTCCAATTTTTTGCGACCTGTGGCGTTACATAGGGTGGTAAAGGTCAGGAAGCGCAACTCATTATGTGGCGTTTTCTCGACGAAATCTAGAATCCTCATGCAAATCTCCGCCGCCGGCACATCCTGCCAGCGGTCGAGAATTTCTTCTCGGAGATTTTGGAGACCCACAGCGATCAACTTTCAGGTTGAGCCTTCGGTGATTTTGCCAAATGATATTCTATTCGGGAACGTACAAACTCGTAGTCATCTTGGCCTATGCATTTTCTGATGACGACGTTATCTATCGTGGGATGCTCTGCACCAGCCGCACGCGAACTACTGTTCACGCTGAGTTCAGGCGTTGAAAAAAGACCCTCGCCGATCGATCTCTTCCACGTTACGCTGAGCCTAAATGGCTCGATGGGCGATTTGAGGGCCGCCTTACCGCCCTTGTGGTATTGTTCTTCGCGTAAATCCAGCAGCTTTCGCCGCATTTTCTCGTGTTTAAGAGATGCGGTAGTGGTGCCGAAACCCAACTCAACCACAATTCCTTCCTTCGGATCATTGTATATGTGGTCAATGAGCGGAAAGAGGTTCACTGGCGCTTCCAGCAAATTCTCTCCTACGATCTCGTGGAAAGCGTCAAGTGTCCGAGCATGTGCAGCGAGTGCGACGTCTTGATGCGTTCCCGGCGGAAAGTCGATGCGAACATCAGCCAATGTCCCCTTGTGAGGCAGTGACACAACGTCAAACGCTTGGAAGCGAACCGTCTTGAGACCGATGATTTGCTCATAGTCGTCAAATATGCCCGATGCCGAGTTTGGTACGTCTTCAGGTTCGATTTCTTCCCGAACGGTGACCACCCGAACCGACGAGAACACAACAGCGATTCCGTCATCGTTAGCTTCAACTGCCGTCAGTACGAAGCGGTTTGGCTGGACCGCTAGCTCGTCCTCGGAAAGTGAAGCTGGGTAAGCCAGAGAGAATGGCGTAGCCTCAATCTTTGCCGCAAGCACGGCCTCTCGGGCGCGTTGTATGCTGCCACTATCCACTCTGTAGAATCCGGCGAGCTTTTCTCCGCAGAGAGTGTGCTCGCGTAGAGCGATTTCCAGATCATCGACATTGGTGTGCTTCGCACTCCCAAGTTTCTCGACCGTCTGCTCCCATCCTTGACCGCGAGAGAACCCATTCTCGACCAGAATTTTGCGCCCGACAGGCCACGGCATGCGAGCACGCATTGTGCGCGCGATATCCGAAATCTTCGCCAATAATGTCCTCCCCTATACCCTTTCCGATGAAATCGAAGAACATGCGAGGAGTCTAGCGGACATCCGAAAAATAACGTGAGTTTTGCACCAACAGGCAATTTGGCCCGCAACATCTTTGGCTTATACGAAGCTTGAGCGCTAAGCCTCCGCGTTGCGCCACAGTGGGCCGGATGCCACCCGGGAAGAGTCGGCGCTTTTCGCCGATTCCGCCATTAATCAATGGATTTTAGAGGGCTATAGCGTAGATGTAGTTATCATCATCGCCTGTGGCGGCTCGCCATTTCTTCGGGCGACGTGCCTTAGGCGAACGAGTTCATAGAATTAGCCGCTCATCCCAGTGCGACGAGCACGTCGTCCGGATGGAGCGGACGATTCATCCAGATTCGCACCCTTGTCCGGGTGCCGGAGACCTCCATGGAGAGGATTTGCGGCATGTTCGCGTCGAAGAGATCGACACGATATTCCGGGGTATTGATAATGCCGTCGAATCTCGGGGGACCAGCCTGCGGAGGCAACTCCTCGAAACGGCCGAGCGTGATCGTCGTTTCGCCCTCGTTCCAGGGAAGAGCGCTGACATTGATGCAGTCATCGGAAGCAACGACACCCCGCAGGTCGTGGTCGAGGGGAATCCTTACCTCGTCCAGACCACTGATATAGAAGCTGCAGTAATCAAGCAGCACAACGGCTTTCCTGATCGTCATTCAAACGTCCTCCGGCGGTAACTTCCGATCAGGCCGCCTTGGCTCGCGCTACAGTGGGCACAATGGGGATAGATCCTCGTCGGTGTCCCCATCGACTTTGGCACCTGATGATCGCCTATGAAAGAGCCGGATGGGGTTTTGGGATCCGTGCTGCCGCAGCGATGGCAACCCGATTTCCTGCCGATGCGATCGATCTCCATTTGCTCCATTCGGTTCAGGCGACGATTGGTGGACGGTGCCGGTATCCACCCGTCGACATAGGGACCGAGCTCTGCGCGGGTTCCCGCGAGCTGGAATATCCGGAAACGGGCTTCCAATTCGATGGAATGATTGGCCGAAATAAGCCCTTCTACCGTCGAATAAGCTTGTGCAGGCGGCTTCCAGTTCGGATCAACCTTACGCACGTCCCGCAGCGCGCGTTGCATGGCGCTGTAGGATTGCGCCAGCTGCATTTCTTGTGCGGGCGTGATCGGATGCCAGCGCCCGCCGATCCTGATCTGCCCGCCGCCTGCCCTGCGGCGCGAGACCCGGTGGACCTGCGCATAGCCGGGCATCCGCGTCCATTGCTCGCCGTCCGGCCGCCCGCGCGGAACGCGCGGCTGGTCCGGACGAAAGCCGGCCTTGAGGGTAACTGAAAGTCGCAGCATCGCTGCCTGCACCCGCAGGCCCGCCAGTTGCCACCGCGGCCGCGAAAGGCTGCTTTCCTGCCGATCCATCTGCCGCGACCTCCTTCGTCTCGTCGCGACAAGTGTCAGGCAGGATCAGAGGCGGTGAGCGAAACTACCGGCTGATTTTATGTAATAAATTGATATTATTGGGAATATTCTCGAAACCACTCCGGATAAATCCACGCGTTACGAGGAGTGGCCATGTGCTACTCCTTCCAGCGCCGGCACCGCGCCGTGCTGCGGCGGTTCGGGCACTTCGCAGCCCGTCGTGCAGCAGCGGCCCGGCTGTTTCGAGACGCGGCGGCCGTCGGCGAGGACGCCGCGGTCGAGGAGGCCCTCGACCAGTTCGGCCTTTTCCATCACCGGATAGTTGCGCCAGATCTCGCGCTTCATCGCCTCGGGCGAGCCGCCGCCGTGCAGCGAGATCACCGAATACCACCCGGCCTGATGCGACACCGTCAGGTCCTCGATGAGGCGGGCGATGTCGGCGCGGCGGTTGGCGGGGATGTCCGGCCGGCCGCCCATCACCGCGGCGAGCGACGCCTTCGTTTCCGGGTTGTGGTCCTCGTCCGGGCCGGGCAGGGCGACGATCAGCCCGCCCGAGACGTAATGGGCGAGGCGGTGCATGTCGTAGATCTTGGTCGCCAGAAGCAGCTTGCCGATGTTGGAGAACACGGCGTCCGGCATCACCGATCCGGCCGGGTCCTCCGCGCAGTAGACCGAGGAGGCGACGCCGCAGGCGTAGAAGCTTTCCGTGATGGTGATGAGCTCGACCATCGCGTCGCGGATATGGGCGTGGCGGCCGGCGTCGAGACCGTTCGCCTCGATCATCAGCGCGCCGGCACCGATCAGCAGGTCGCCGAAGCCGGCGCGCGCGCCGATGCATGAATGCCGGTGATGCGTGGCGTAGGAGGTGGTGAGGAACCCGCCTTCTTCGGTCTCGCCGGCGAGGAACA
This sequence comes from Alphaproteobacteria bacterium, assembly GCA_037190985.1. Taxonomy (GTDB): domain Bacteria; phylum Pseudomonadota; class Alphaproteobacteria; order Rhizobiales; family Rhizobiaceae; genus Aerobium. Next base: position 59,604 of record JBBCKE010000043.1, on the reverse strand, counting down.
CGCGCTCGTGCGGCACGAAGACGTCGTCGAAGATGACGACGCCGACCGACTGGCCGTATTTGGCCGAGAATTTCGCCGCCGCCTCGCCCGGGCGGCCGGCCGGGCGTGCGACGATGGTGACGCCCGGCGCGTCGCATGGCACGGCGCAGCAGACGGCGAAGGCGGCGTCCTCCGGTGTGTGCGTGCGGCAGGGCATGACCAGGAACTCGTGCATGTAGGGCGCGCCGGTCACGATCGCCTTGGTGCCGCGGATGACGATCCCGTCCGGACGCCGTTCCTTGATGTGGACGTAGACGTCCGGATTGGCCTGCCTGCCGGGGCGCGCCGAGCGGTCGCCCTTGGCGTCGGTCATGGCGACGCCGAGCGTCAGGTCGCGGTCCTGGACGTCGTGGAGATAGGCGAGGAAACGCTGGCTATAGTCGGTGCCGCGGTTCGCGTCGGTCAGCCGCGTCGCCTGGAAGAGGCCGTTGAGCGCGTCATGCGTCAGGTAGCGCTGGGCGCAGCCGGAGGTCTTGCACACCAGCCGCACCGCCTCGAGCTTGAACAGCAGGTCCTGCGCGGTCTCGTTGATGTGCAGCATCCGGTTGACGGTCTTGCCCGACGTGCCCTGCCGCGCCGTCATCAGCGGCGCGTGCCCGGCCTGCAGCGCGAAATCGTAGGTGACGCCGACGCCGGCGATGCCCGGCGCGAGCAGCGGCTCGTCGGCGACGCTCTCGACACGGCTTCCGTTGATGAAGACGCGCGGCTTGTAGGCGCGCAAGGAATCTCGGTACTCGGCCGCGGACATCAGCATGGCGGTTCCTTCCCTCTTGTTCGAATTATCGAACACTGTTAAATTCTGGACAGCATTGGGATGGTTGTCAAGCGAGGAGCGGGGCGGCAGTGGTGGCGAAGCGGCAGAGCCGGCGCGAGGCGGTGAGCGGGCACAAGCGCGCGCTGATCCTCGACGCCGCCCGGCAGGTCTTCGCCGAGGAGGGCCTCGACGGCGCCAGCCTGCGCGCCATCGCGGTCCGCGCCGGCTACACGCCGGCGGCGCTCTATTTCCATTTCGAATCCAAGGAGGCGATGTATGCCGAGGTGCTGCGCGCCTCGCTGGAATCGCTCGGCGCGGCCGTCGACCGGGCGGTCTCGCGCACGCGCGCGCCGCAAGAGACGCTCAAGGCCGCGGCGATGGCGTTCTTCGGCTTCTATGCCCGGAACCCGCGCGATCTCGATCTCGGCTTCTACCTGTTCCGCGGCGGCATGAAGCCGGCGGGGCTCGGCCATGCGCGCGACATGCGGCTGAACGCGGCGCTGGAAGCGGCGCTCCGCCCCATCGCGCAGGCCGCCGTCGCGCTCGGAGCGTCGCAGGAGCGCGCCAATCTCCTGATGGTCGACAGCTTCGCCCATGCCGCGGGCCTGCTCCTGTTGCTCCATACCGGCCGCATCCGCATGTTCGGGGCGTCGGCGCCGGAGCTGATGGAAGCCTATGTCGACGACAGGATCGCGCAGCTCGCGCCTCCTGCGTCCGAAGCATCGCGCCGCGTTTCAGGGAAGGAGTGACACCATGCCGACCATCGATCCGGAGCGCTCGCTGCTTCTCGTCATCGACTTCCAGGCGCGGCTGATGCCGGCGATCCACGACGGCGAGGCCGCGGTGCGCAATGCCGGCCGGCTGATCGAGGCGGCGGCGCTCATCGGCGTCCCGCGCCTGTTCACCGAGCAGAACCCGAAGGGCCTCGGCCCGACCGTGGAGGCGCTGCCGGTCGACAAGGACCGGCTGGTCGCCAAGCAGTCCTTCGACGCCTGCCGGGAGGACGGGTTCCTCGACCGCATCCCGCAGGACGGGCACATCGTCGTTGTCGGCTGCGAGGCGCATGTGTGCGTCCTGCAAACGGTGCTCGGCCTCCTCGACGCGTCCCGCACGACCTATGTGGTGGGCGACGCCATCGGCTCGCGCGCGGCGGAAAGCAGGCAGGCCGCGCTGCGGCGCATGGAGCGCCATGGCGCGGAGATCGTCACCACCGAGATGGTCGTCTTCGAATGGCTGAAGACGGCGGAGCATCCAGAATTCCGGCAGGCGGTGGCGCTCATCAAGTAGCGCCGGCTGCCGGCGGCATGGTCAGCCGAACGACGTGATGACGCTCATGCCGAGCGCGTCGGACCTGTCCATCGTCGTCAGCGCCTCTATTCCCTCTTCGAGGCTGATGCGGCGGCCGATCAGCTTCTGCGGCGCGATCCTGCCGGCCTCGATCATCGACAGGATGGCGTCGTAGCGCCAGGCCTGCATGCCGTGGCTGCCGTAGATCTCCAGCTCCTGTCCGATCACCTGCGCCATCGGGATGCGCGGCGTCGCCTGTTCGCCGAGCATCAGGCCGACCTGGACGTGCCGGCCGCGCCGGCGAAGATTGGCGATCGAGTTGAAGCAGGTCGAGGGATGGCCGAGCGCGTCGACCGACACATGCGCGCCGCCGCCCGTGATCTCGCGCACGGCCTCGATGACCGACGGCGCGGCGGCGGCGTTGACCGTCTCGAGCGCGCCGCAGGCGCGGGCGAAGGCCAGCTTCTCGTCGGAAAGGTCGATGGCGACCGGCTTCGCGCCGAGCGCCGCGGCGATCATGATCGCCGACAGCCCGACCCCGCCGCAGCCATGGACGGCGATCCACTCGCCCGGACGCAGCCGCGCCTGGTCGACGACGGCGCGGAACGAGGTGGCGAACCGGCAAGCCGAGGCTGGCGGCCGTGGCGTCGTCGACGCTGTCGGGCAGGGTAACGAGATTGGTCTCGGCGAAGTCGATGGCGACGTAGCGGGCGAACGAGCCCCAATGGGTGAAGCCCGGCTGGAACTGGTCCGGGCAGACCTGCTGGTTGCCGGAGCGGCATTCCGCGCAGCGGCCGCAGCCCGAGACGAACGGCACCGTCACCCTGTCGCCGGCCTTGAAGCGCCGGACGTTCCGGCCGGTGGCGACGACCCGGCCGGCCAGCTCGTGGCCGGGGACGTGCGGCAGCCGGATGTCGGGATCGTGCCCCATCCAGCCGTGCCAGTCGCTGCGACACACGCCGCTGGCCCCGACCTCGATGACGACCCCGTCCTCGCCCGGCGTCGGGTCTGGCACCTCGGCGATGATCGGCGTTTGCCCGAACGTGTCGTAGAACATCGCTTTCATTGCATGGCCCCGGAACCTGCGGCTGAATGTGGGTCACTATGGCCCGGATTCGCCGCGGATGACAGCCGGCCGCGCGCGCGAATGGCAACGGTGCTTGTGAAAATCCCGCATGCGGGCGGGACATATCCTTCCCGCCGCGATGCCTTTCCCGGTCGCTTGACTCATATACATAGTACTCCTATGAATCAGCGATGAGCGAGGATATGCAGGATATTTCCCAGATCGTCTCCGGCCTCGGCCAGGTCGCCGCCTTCGTGCGCATGGCCGGGTGGCGCGAGGCCGAGCCGCTCGGCCTGACGCCGACCCAGACCGCATGCCTGTCGCTTCTGGCCGGCAGGGGCGCGAGCCGGGTGACGGTGCTGGCAAGGCTGCTCGGCGTCACCCAGCCGACAGCGAGCGAGGTGGTCGCGGCGCTGGAGCGCAAGGGGCTGGTCGAGCGGCGGCGCGATCCCGCCGACGGCCGCGCGACGCGCATCGGCCTCGCCGCCGCCGGCGCGCGGATCGTCCGGCAGACGGCGCAGCCCCCCGCGGCGCTCGCGCGCGCTATCGGCGAACTGGAGCCCGGCGAGCGCGCCGGCCTGCGGCGGGCGCTGGCGAAGACGATCCTTTCCCTTCAGCAGCAAGGCGCGATCGAGCCGCAGCGCCTGTGCCTGACCTGCCGGTTCTTCCGGCCTTACGTCCATTCCGATGCGGAAAAGCCGCATCACTGCGCCTTCGTGGATGCCGCCTTCGGCGACGCTTCGCTGCGTCTCGACTGTAGCGACCATGATGAAGCCGGACTGGGGGAGGGGACGTTCGCGCCGCCCGCCCGCGAGCCGGCCTGAAGGACGAGCGCCCCGTCCACGGCAATGGACGAGGCGCTCTTTTGCTCACGCTCTTTAGGGAAAGAAAGGAGCTTTTCGACCATGCCACACAAAGCGACATTTTACCATGCGGGGTGCGCCGTCTGCGTCGATGCCGAGCAGCGCCTGGCGCGCGCGCTCGACCCGGCCGAATATGCGGTCGAGATCGTCCATCTCGGCGAGCAGCCGGGCAGGATCGCCGAGGCCGCGGCCGCCGGCGTCAAATCGGTGCCGGCGCTGGTGATGGAGGGTAACCCCTACCACATCAATTTCGGCGCCCCGCTTTCCGATCTCGGGGGAGGCGCGTGATGGTCAGGCTCATTTCATCCATAGCGCTGGCGGCCCTGCTTTCGGGCAGCGCGCACGCGCACGGCATCGACGCCGGGGCCGGCAACGCCACGGTCGCCGATTTCGACATCGTCCATGCAAGGGTGACGATCGAAGGGTCGGAAGCCGTCTTCCACATGGCGGTGTCGGGCCGGGCCGGCGAGACGAAGCCGACGCCGGTCGGCACGCTGGCCGGCTCCGAGGTCTTCGCCTATGTCTGGCCGACCAGCGTCGATCCGGCCGAGGTCGGCTTCGAGGAAAAGGCCGGCATCCTCGCCATGACCGTCACCGCGCATCCGGATTTCGACGACACGCCGCTCTATGACGAGAACGGCGACGGCGATCCGGCCAATGACGGCGACGTCTGGCACAGCCACTGGGTGGTGCTCGGCCCGGACGAAGCCTGCGGCGAGGGCGCGCTCAAGGTGATCGACATCCCCGAAGGCGCGAAGCCGCGCCTGCCGAAGACCTGGCCGGGCCTGCCGCTGCTCATCGACAGCCCCGGCTTCGAGCCGGCGCTCGACGGGGCAACGGTGGAGCTGCGCGTGCCGTTCGCCGATGTCTCGGTCGTGAGGGGCGCGAGCTATGACGGCGTCACCTCGGGTCTGCGCGTCAACGCCAACGTCCACGCGCCGCTTCTGTGCGTGGCCGACGTGTTCGACGTCGCCTCCGGCGATCTCAGCCTGCCCGGCAAGGTGGCCGAGTGAACGAGCCGGCGTCCGCGAGGGGATGCTCCTTGCGGACGCCGGCGCTTGGGAAAGGATGAATGACATGACAGGCACGCCCGCGCCGGAGCTCGACGTCGCCCAATGGTTCAACGCCGCCGAGCCGCTGAGCCTCGCCGGCCTACGCGGCAAGGTCGTCGTGCTCCACGCCTTCCAGATGCTGTGCCCGGGCTGCGTCGGCGCCGGCCTGCCGCAGGCGAAGAAGATCGCCGCGACCTTCCCGGCCGACGAGGTCGCCGTCATCGGCCTCCACACCGTCTTCGAGCATCACGAGGCGATGACGCCCGTGTCGCTCGCCGCCTTCATCCACGAATACCGGCTGGGCTTTCCCATCGCGGTCGACCGGCCGGGCGGCGACGGGCCGATCCCGCGCACCATGGCCGCCTACGGCATGGGCGGCACGCCGAGCCTCGTCCTGATCGACCGGGCCGGCATGATCCGCCGCCATGCCTTCGGCGCCGAGGACGACATGAAGGTCGGGGCCGAGATCGCATGGCTGATGAGGGAAGGACGGGAATGATGACGAATGACATGAAGGAAGCCGCCGCGCCGGGCGATGAGGCGCACATGATCGCCGGAAGGCTCGCCGCCGTGCGCGCCCGGATCGACGCCGCATGCCGGCGCGCCGGCCGAGACCCCGCCGGCGTGCGCCTGCTGCCGATCAGCAAGACCGTGCCGGCGCAGCGCCTGCGCGCGGCCGTCGCCGCCGGCATCGCCACCCTCGGCGAGAACAAGGTGCAGGAGGCGAAGGGAAAGGCCGAGGCGCTGCGCGATCTTGGCGTCGCGTGGAGCATCGTCGGCCACCTCCAGACCAACAAGGCCAGGGACGTCGCGCGCTTCGCCGCCGAGTTCCAGGCGCTCGACAGCCTGCGCGTCGCCGAGGCGCTGGAGCGCCGCCTCGAGATCGAGGACCGCACGCTCGACGTGCTGGTCCAGGTCAACACCTCCGGCGAGGCGAGCAAGTTCGGCCTCGCGCCGGAGGATGTCGCCGGCTTCGCCGCCGAGCTGCCGGCCTTCCCGCGGCTGCGCGTCGGCGGGCTGATGACGCTCGCGATCTTCTCCGCCGACGAGGCGCGCGTGCGGCGTTGCTTCCGCCTGCTCTGCGACATCCGCGCCCGGCTGCGCGAGGACGGCCCGGCAAGCCTTTCCTTCGACGCGCTGTCGATGGGCATGTCGGGCGATTTCGAGATCGCGATCGAGGAAGGCGCGACCGTCGTGCGGGTCGGTCAGGCGATCTTCGGCGCGCGCCCCACCACCGACGCCCATTACTGGCCCGGCGCGGCAGGAACCGGCTGAGGACGTGAGGGGATATAGAAAAGTTGGATCGGCTAGACACATCTCTCTATTTCCCGCCGCGCTTTCCGGCGTTGTAAGCAGGGGCGAGAGCAGCGAGGTGGACACATGGCCCGGACCGGCATTCTGATCGACAATCAATGGCGCGAGTCCGAGAGCGGCCGGACGATCGACGTCCTCGCGCCGGCGACCGGCCAGCCCTTCGCGTCCATCGCCGCCGCCGTCGACGCCGATGTCGACGCGGCGGTGAAGGCGGCCCGGCGCGCCGTCGAGACCGGCGCCTGGGGACGCATGAACGCCGCCGAGCGCGGGCGGCTCCTGTCGCGCATGGCCATCGTCGTCGCCGACCACGCTGAGGAGCTGGCCCAGCTCGAGGCGCGCGACACCGGCAAGCCGATCAAGCAGGCCCGCAACGACATCGTCGCCGCGGCACGCTATTTCGAGTTCTACGGCGGCGGCGCCGACAAGGTCCATGGCGACACGATCCCGTTCCTCGCCGGGCATTTCGCCGCCACCGAGCGGGTGCCGCACGGCGTCACGGCGCACATCATCCCGTGGAACTATCCGGCGCAGATGTTCCCGCGCTCCATCGGCCCGGCGCTGGCCATGGGCAACGCGGTGGTGATGAAGCCGGCCGAGGACGCGTGCCAGACGCCGCTGCGCATGGCCGAGCTGATGGTGGAGAACGGCTTTCCCGAAGGCGCGATCAACATGATCACCGGCTACGGCCACGAGGCCGGCGCGGCGCTCAGCGGCCATCCCGACATCGATTTCATCTCCTTCATCGGCAGCAACCAGACCGGCGTGCAGATCCAGACGGCGGCGGCCCGCAATCATATCGGCTGCACGCTGGAGCTCGGCGGCAAGTCCGCGCAGATCGTGTTCGCGGATGCCGATCTCGACGCCGCCCTGCCGGTTCTGGTCGGCGCCATCGTCCAGCATGCGGGCCAGACCTGCTCGGCCGGCTCGCGGCTGCTGGTCGAGCGGTCGGCCTATGACCGCATCGTCGAGCGGGTCGCCGAGCGCTTCGCGCAGGTGCGCGTCGGCACGCCGGAGATGGACCACGACCTCGGCCCGGTGGTCAGCCGCCGGCAGCAGGAGCGGGTGCAGGGCTTCTGCGGCCGCGCCGACGCCGACGCAATCCCGCTGATCGCCGCCGGCCAGATGCCGGCGGACCTTCCGCAAGGCGGCTTCTTCGTGCAGCCGCGCCTTTACGGGCCGGTTCCGCGCGCCAACAGCCTCGCCAGCCAGGAGGTCTTCGGCCCGGTCATGGCGGTGATGCCCTTCGAGGACGAGGCCGATGCGGTGGCGCTCGCCAACGCCACGCCCTACGGGCTGGTGGCGGGCATCTGGACGCGCGACGGCGCCAGGGCGCTGCGCGTCGGCCGCAAGATGCAGGTCGGCCAAGTCTTCGTGAACTGCTACGGCGCCGGCGGCGGCATCGAGCTGCCCTTCGGCGGCATGAAGAAATCCGGCCATGGCCGCGAGAAGGGCTTCGAGGCGCTCTACGAGTTCTCGGCCGTGCGCACGATGGTCATCAAGCACGACTGAAGGCGGCTCTCCGGCGGCCTCGCGCCGCCGGGGAGCCCGGTCTCAGCGCCGCCGTTTTTCCTCGATCAGGTCGGCCAGGGCGATGATCTCGTCCACGCCGCGCACCGAGGCGATGTCGATCATCGTTCCCTCGAAATTGATCGCGCCCTCGCCGCGCTCGCGCGCCGCGGCATAGGCCTCGGCCATGGCGCGGGCCTTCGCCACCGTGGCGGGGGCCGGCGAGAACACCGCTTCCGCCAGCTCGATCTGCGACGGGTGGATCGCCCATTTCCCGGCGAAGCCGAGAATGGCGGCGCGGCGCGCCTCCTCGCGATACTTGCCCGGGTTGCGGAAATCGGCATAGGGGCCGTCGACGGCGTCGAGGCCGCTGGCGCGCGCGGCGATCGCCACCCGGTTGCGGTGGTAGTGGAAGAGGTCGCCCGGATAGTCGTCCGTCTCGCCGACGCCCGACACGCGCATGCCCTGGCTTGCCGCGTAGTCGCCCATGCCGAAGATCAGCCCCTCCAGCCGTGGCGACGCCGCCGCGATGGCCTCGACGCTGTTCAGCGCCTCGATCTCCTCGATCAGCACCTCGACGCCGATGCGCCGGCCGATGCCGTGGCGCGCCTCCAGCATGCCGAGCAGGCGGTCGAGAAAGACGATGTCGTGCGGCCCCATCGCCTTGGGCAGCACGATGACGTCGAGCGCATCCCCGCAGCCCTCGACCAGCGCCGTCAGGTCGTCATAGGCCCACGGGCTGGACAGGTCGTTGATGCGCACGGCGATGGTCGGCGCCCGGAAGCGGGTGGAGCGCACCGCCTCGACGACGTTGCGGCGGGCCTCGGCCTTGCGATTCGGCGCGACCGCGTCCTCGAGGTCGAGGAAGATGTAGTCGACCTCTATTGTGGCGGCCTTGGCCAGCATCTTCTCGCTGGAGCCCGGCACGGAAAGCTGGCAGCGGCGCAGGCGTTTGGTCTTCAACGGGCTTCTCCCATCGTCGTGGTGTCGCTCGGGGCGGGCGCGGCCGCGCCGCCGCGCGCGCGTTTCAGATGGGCCGCGACGAATTCGGGGATGCCCGCCAGCCCGCGCGGGAAGAAGCGCAGGATGAGGACGATGAGCACCGCGGTGACGAGGTAGCGGCCCGGCCCCAGCGGCGTCATCAGCTCCGACAGGACCGTGAAGACGAACGCGCCGGCGATCGGCCCCCAGATCGTGCCGGTGCCGCCGAGCAGGAGCATCGAAAGCGCCAGCGTCAGGAACGAGAAGCCGAACATGTCGGGGCTGGCCGAGCGCACATACTGCGCATAGACCGCGCCGATGGCGCCGGGAAAGATGGCGCTGAAGGCGAAGGTGGCGAGGCGCGTGCGCGCCAGCGGCACGCCGCGGCTGATGGCGTAGGGCTCGTTGTCGCGCAGGGCGATCACCTGCCAGCCGAACCGCGAATTGGCGAACCACGACACCGCCGCGACCGTGATCGCGAGGATCGCCAGCGCGAGGTAGTAGTAGCCGATGTTCTGGTGGTCGCGGAACGAGAAGCCGTCCAGCGCCAGCGGCGGGATCGACACGAGACCGAAATTGCCGCCGGTCAGGTCGCGCTGGTTGAGCACGATCTGCAGACACAACTGGCCGAAGGCGAAGGTGACGAGGATGACGTAGATGCCCTTCAGCCTCAGGACCGGCAGGCATACGATGACGCTCGCCGCCACCGACGCCGCGATGCCGATGGGGATGCCGAGCCACGGCGAGAAGCCGAACGTCTTGGTGAGGATGCCGGTGGCGTAGGCGCCGACCGCGAAGAAGGCCATGTGGGCGAAGTTGAACACGCCGCCATAGCCGAGCGAGATGTTCCAGCTCGACACCAGCACCGCATACATGATGGCGATGATGCTGACATGGCGGACATAGGAATCGCCGTTGACCAGCGGCAGCAGGAGAAGGACGAGGAAGAACAGGGCGGCGGCGCCGTTGCGGAAGGAGCGTTCCATCGTTACGGCTTCCCGAGCAGCCCGTTGGGCCGCAGCACGAGGAAGGCGATGAAGACGAGGAACAGCACCGCCTGGGTCCAGTAGGCCCCGAGGAAATAGGTGCTGGTCGCTTCCCCGAAGCCGACGGCGTAGGCGCCCAGTATGGTGCCCGGCATGCTGCCGAGCCCGCCGAGGATGACGACGATCAGCGCCTTGAGCAGCGGCTCGCCGCCGAGGCCGGGCGTGATGAAGCGGATCGCTCCGAGCATGACGCCGGCAAGGCCGGCCAGCGCGGCCGAGACGGCGAAGGCGATGGAGTACATGCGCTTGACGCGGATGCCGCTCAGCTCGGCGAACTCGCGGTTCTGCGCCACGGCGCGGATGGCGCTGCCGGTCCAGGTGAAGCGCAGGAAGGCCCACAGGCCGATCATCAGCAGCGGCGCGAGCACGATGATGATCGCCTCGTGGCCGGATATGGTCGTCCCGGCGATCCGGACATTGCCCTCGACGAACTTGTCGAGCTGCTTGATGCGCGGCCCCCACAGAAGCAGCGCCGAGTTCTCGATGAAGAACGCACCCGACAGCGTCGTCATCACCGCGACGAGGACGATCTGCTTCTGGCCGAGGAAGGGCGTCACCAGGAGGACGTTGATGAGATAGCCCATCACCGCCGCGACCAGCACCGCCGCGACCACGCCCGCCGCGAGGCCGAGGCCGAGGCCGCGCGGGTCGGACACCGTCCACGCGATGTAGGCGGCGGCCACCATCAGCGCGCCGTGGGTGAAATTGAAGATGCCGAGCGTGTTCCACACCAGCGCGAGCCCGGCCGCCATCAGCACGTAGAGCGAGGCGAGGACGAGGCCGCTGGCGAAGATCGACTGGAAGAGGGCGAGGAAGGAATCAAGCATGGCCGAAATACATTTCCACGACGCGTTGGTGTTCGAGGCCGCCGCCCTCGGCGATCTCGGCGCGGATGGCGCCCTCGCTGACGAGGAGGAGGCGGGTTGTCAGGGTCTGGAGGAATTCGGGGTCCTGCTCGACGATCACGGTCTGGACGCCCGAGCCGATGATCTCCGCGATGGCGTCGCGCAGCTCGGCCTTCAGCTTCGGCGACAGGCCGAGCGTCGGCTCGTCGAGGATCAGCAGCTTCGGCAGCCCCATCAGGCAGCAGCCGATGGTCACCATCTGCCGCTCGCCGCCGCTCAGCGTGCGGCAGTACTGCTTGCGCCGCTCGGCGAGGCGCGGAAATATGGCGAATACCTTCTCGATGGTGCGCTTGCGCTCGGCGCGCGGCCCGGAGGCGAACGCGCCGAGCCAAAGGTTCTCCAGCACCGTCAGGTCGGGGAAGAGCTTGTTTCCCTGCGGCGCATGGATCAGCCCGCGCTCGACGATGGAGGCGGGCGCGCTTCCGGTTATGTCCTCGCCGAGGAAGGTGACGCTGCCGGACCAGGCGGGAACGAGGCCCGACAGGGTGCGGAACAGCGTCGTCTTGCCGTGGCCGTTCGGGCCGATCAGGCCGAGATTCTCGCCCTTGGCGATGGAGAAGGTGATGCCGTGCAGCACCGGCACGCGGCCATAGCCCGAACGCAGCGCCCTGACGTCGAGAACCGGATCAGACATTGGCGGCCGCCGTTCCGAGATAGGCTTCGATCACGCGCCGGTCGCGGATGACGTCCTTGGGCGCGCCTTCGGCGAGCAGCTCGCCGAAATTCAGCACCAGCAGCCGGTTCGAGACCGAGACGAGCAGCGAGATGATGTGCTCGATGACGATGATCGCCATGCCGTCGGCGTTGATGCGGCGGATGAGTTCTATCATTTCCGTGACCTCGGGCGGCGACAGGCCGGCCGCCGGTTCGTCGAGCAGCAGCACCTTGGGCCGGCAGGCGAGCGCCGTCGCGATCATCAGCTTCTTGCGGTCGTAGACCGTGATCTCCGAGGCGGGCCGGTCCGCCTGATCCCGAAGGCCGACATAGGCCAGCAGGTCCGCGGCCCGCTTCTCGGCGTCGCGCCGGCCGTGGCGGAAATCCTCGTCCGGCATCGCGACGAGGATGTTCTCGAGGACGCTCAGCGTCTCGAAGTCCGTCTCGGTCTGGAAGATGCGGGCGAGCCCCGCCTGCACGATCTGGCGTGGGCCGAGCCGGTCGAGCGACTTGCCGTCGAGGACGAGCTCGCCGGCGTCCGGCCCGAACGGGATCTTGGTGAGGATGTTGAAGAGCGTGCTCTTGCCGCTGCCGTTGGGGCCGGCGATGCCCAGGATCTCCCCATGGGCGAGCGAGAAGGAAAGCCCGCGTATGGCCTTGAGGGCGCCGAAGCTCTTGCTCATGCCCCTGACGACGAGAATGTCCGTCATGCGATGGTTCCCGGAAGGCGAGGGGGCGGCCGGTGCCGCCCCCGACTGGGTGATGTTACTGCATCCAGGGCGGAGTATGGCTCTTTCCGGTCGCGTATTCCTTCGGATAGATGGTGACGCGATCGCCTTCCCAGATCTGGTAGAACTGGATCGGCAGGTAGCCGTCGCCCTGAAGGGAAAGGTGGGTGGCCGGGTCGAACTTCACGCGGCCATGGACCATCTCCTTGTCGGTGGCGGCGAGCTCGGCCGACATCTTCTCGTAATCCGTGGGATCGCCGACCTTCTTCAGCATGTCGGCATAGAGATAGACCATCTCGTAGCAGATATAGCCGTAGATGCTGGAATCGTAGCCGTAGGCGGCCTTGTACTTGTCGCCGATCTCCTGCGTGCGCGGCCAGACCGCGGCGCTGATCGGGCCGCCGAGCATGTTGTAGAGCACGCCGGTCGAGTTGTTGCGGGTCAACTCGACGAATTCGGGCACCGACGGCGCGTACTGGATGAACAGCAGCGATTTGGTCGGCTCCTCCATGAACTGGTTCATGAACGAGGCGGCGTTGGAGGAGGAGGCTTCGGTGTTGATGATGACCGCCGGCGGGTTGGCGCGGATCTTGTTCAGGATGACGCGCCAGTCGTTGATCTCGACCGCCGGGACGACGTCGTCAAAGGTCATCTGCCAGCCCTTGGCGTCCATCGCCTTCTTCAGGCCCTCGTAGATCGGCATGCTGTAGGGGTTGTCCGAGCCGATGATGGCGTAGGTCTTGTCCCCGGGGCTGAACGAGCCGTCCGCGATCATCTCGTCGATCACCACCGGCAGCTCGGTCTGGTAGGCGTCGTAGGACGGCGCCAGCGACCAGACGTTCTTGAACTTGTCGGGGTCCGGCTGGATGATCGAGCGGTACTGGTTCGAGTTCGCGGCCACCATGTAGGGAACGCCGATCTCGGCCACGTAGTCCATCTCGAAGCCCGAGAGGCTGCCGAAGGGCGTGACGATGGCGCCGAGGTCGGGCGTCGCCTTGAGCCGCTCCACCGCCGCCAGCACCGCGTCGGGCGTCATCTCGCGGGTGTCGAACTGCTCGACCTTGAAGGTATAGCCGTCGATGCCGCCAGCGGCGTTGATCTCGTTGGCCGCGAGCAGCGCGCCGTTGTAGCCCTCGACGGCATCCGCCGCGAACGGCCCGGCAAAGGCGCCGAGCACGCCGAGCGTGACGGTCTTGTCCTGGGCGCTCGCCGTCAGCGGCGTCAGGGCGACGCCGACAGCCATAGCCGTCGCCGTCAGCAAACTGATAGTGGATCGCATGGGTTCACCCTCTTTGTGCGCTTCGAGATTGTTCGTTGACCAGCACGCGCGCCCTCGCCGCAAGCGCGCGTGCTATCCGACGAAATCTACCGACGCGCGGCGACGCAACAAGCGTTCAAATGAGCATAGGGCGATAAGTTTGCTTTATAGCCCGGTGCCGCCGAGCGCCACGCCGCGCATGCGGTCGTCGGCGATCAGCCTGCCCATGACCTCGGCGAGCAGCATCGAGATGATTTCCGACGCGCGCGAGTGCGGCCAGCCGCGCGCGGCCGCGAGATAGACCTTGCGCTCGATCCTCGGTTTCTCGATGCGCACGCCGCGCAGGATGCCGGCGGCGCATTCCTGCTGGATGGCGCCCCAGGGCAGGATCGAGTTGCCGTAGCCGGAGGCGACGAGCTGCTTGATAGCCACCAGCGAGTCGATCTCCGTCTTGACGTTGATGTCGAGCGCCGCACCGTCGGTGTGGCGGTTGATGGCGTGGCGCAGGCCGTGGCTCGCGCCGGTCAGCACCAGCGGCGTGCCGCCGATCTCGCGCAGCTCGATGGAGTCGCGCCCGTCGACGAAGCTGCCCGGCGCGGCGACGAAGTAGAGCTGCTCCTCCATCAGCGGTCTCAGATCGAACGGCGATGCGGGGTCGATATCGAACAGCACCGCCATGTCGAGGCGGCCGGCCAGCACCCATTCGGAAAGGTATCCGCTGTGGTTCTCGACGATCTTCAGGTCGATGGCGGGATAGCGCGCCTCGACCTCGTGCAGCAGCGGAACCGTCAGGCCGAGCGAGATGCTGGTCGGCAGGCCGATGGAGACGGCGCCCGAAGGCTGGGCGGAGGTGATCTTCACGTCGAGCGCCGCCTTCGCCATCTGGCGCAGGATCTTCTCGGAATGGCGCATCAGCGTCTCGCCGCACTCGGTCGCGGTCACGCCCTTGGTGCTGCGCTCGAACAGCTTGACGCCGAGCTCGGCCTCGAGGTTGGCGACGTGATGGCTGAGCGCCGGCTGGGCGATGTTCAGCTCGATCGCGGCCCGCGAGAAGCTGCCGCAACGGGCGACCGAAAGGAAATATCTCAGTTGCCGAACGTCCATTCCGCCCTCGTGGAAGAAGCGCCCGCGCCGGCCCGCCGCCGGCGGCGTTTCTATAACTTTCCTGTCTAACTGTAGAATAAGGTTGTTTTTGCTTCGGCCAGGATCACCTGCGACATATTCGGCAATCGTCATGTAGAAAGCAACCAATGCCGGACCGCAATCGCCCCCTCGACGGACTCCGTGTTCTCGACATTGCGACTTTCATCGCCGCGCCGCTTTCCGCGTCCATCCTCGGCGAGTTCGGCGCGGAAGTGATCAAGATCGAGCAGCCGCGCGACGGCGACCCGCTGCGCCGCTTCGGGGTCGCGACCGGCACGACCCCGGACACGTTCTGCTGGCTGAGCGAGGCCCGCAACAAGAAGTCGGTGACGCTCAACCTGCGCGACCCGCAGGGCGCCGACATCCTGCGCGAGCTGGTGGCCGCGTCCGACGTCGTCTGCGAGAACTTCCGGCCCGGCACGCTCGAGAAATGGGGGCTCGGCTTCGAGGACCTGCGCAAGGTGAACCCGCGCCTCGTGATGCTGCGCGTCTCGGGCTTCGGCCAGCACGGCCCCTATCGCGACCGCCCGGGCTTCGCCCGCATCGCGCATGCGTTCGGCGGGCTGGCGCACCTGACCGGCATGGAGGGCGGCCCGCCGCTGACGCCGGGCTCGACGTCGCTCGCCGACTACGTCTCGGGTGTCTACGGCGCGCTCGGCATCATGCTCGCCCTGCGCGCGCGCGACCGCGACGGCGTCGGCCAGTATATCGACCTCGCGCTCTACGAGCCGATATTGCGCATGCTCGACGATCTCGCCCCCGCCTTCGCCGCCAAGGGGATCGTTCGCGGGCGGCAGGGGCTCGGCACGTCGAACGCCTGCCCGCACGGCCATTTCCAGACCCGCGACGGCTGGATCGCCATCGCCTGCACCAACGACCGCATGTTCGCGCGCCTTGCCGCGACCATGGGCCGGCCCGACCTCGTCGAGCCGGACCGGTACGCCACGACCGGCGCGCGGCTGCGCGATGCCGCCATCGTCGACGGCATCGTCCAGGCCTGGGTCGGGGAAATGACCACCGACGAGGCCGTGGCGATCTGCGCCGAGAACGAGGTTCCCTGCGCCAGCGTCAACACCATCGCCGGCATCTTCGCCGACCCGCACATCGCCGAGCGGCAGAACCAGATCGCCCTGCCGCATGAAAGCCTCGGCGAGGTCCACATACCCGCGGTGATCCCGAAGCTGTCGCGCACGCCGGGGCATGTCGACAGCCTCGGCCCGGCGCTCGGCTCCTCCAACGCCGAAATCCTCGGTAGCCTTCTCGGCCTGAACGAAGGCACAATGAGCCGACTCGCGCGCGCCGGCATCATCTGAGGAGGGTTGACGCCATGACCGATTTCCACACCCTTCCCGATCTCCGCAGCCCGACCCGCGCCGTCTGGAACGACATCCTCGCGCGCGGCGAGGAGCTGTATCGCGAATATTGCCGCACGCCCATCGGCGCCCACAGCCCGAACCTCCAGTTCGTCCTCGAGCATTTCCGCAAGGCGCCCTGCGCCGGCAAATACGTTCTGGTTGCGATCCAGCCGCATCGCCGCTGGCGGCTGGCCAAGCTCACCGGCGTGCGCGGCGATCCCGTGCGCCTGGAAGAGGTCGAGTTCGACGATCTCGCCGAGGCGGAACGATACGTCTTCCGGCTGCGCTGGAAGAATCTGTGCGGCCAGACATTGCAGGGTTCTTGAGGTCCATGGCGCTTCCCTACATCACCGGCTATCTCGACAGGATCAGCCTCACCCGCGGCGAGCGGCTGAGCGTGATGGTGAGCTGCACCGCGGCTCCCCGGTTCCGCGCCAGCCTGGTGCGCACGATCTGCGGCGACCTGAACCCCGAGGGCCCCGGCTTCCGCGAGATCGAAATCCCGTCGGCGGCCGACGGCGTCTATCCGGCGCGCGAGCAGATCTGCAATGCCGGCTCCTGCGTCGTCGTGCCGCCGAGCGAGCGGTTCTCGGCCCTGTCTAGCTTCTCCGTCCAGTTGCATGTCTGGCCGACGACGCCGCTCAAGGGTGAGCAGGCGCTGCTGTGCATCTGGGACGAGGCGTCGAATGCCGGCTTCCGCCTCGTGATCGACGCGAACGGCGCGCTGGCGGCGCATTGCGCGGACGGGCGCGGCGGCGTTGCCGGCGTGTCGACGAACGTCGCGCTCACCGAGCGGCAGTGGCATCTGGTCGCCGCGACCTACGACGCCGGGGCGAAGACGCTGTCGGTGGTCCAGGAGCCCTATTCGCGGACGGGGGCGGGCGAGCGGCCCGTCGTCGCGAGCGGGCCCGTTGGTTTCGACTTTTCCCTGCCGAAGGCCGCGCTCACCATCGCCGCGAGGATGACCGGCGGCACGGCCGAGGCGCCGCGGACAAGCGACCACTACAACGGCAAGATCGAGAAGCCCCGCCTGATCCGCGGCGCGGCCTCGCGGCTCGACATGGAGAAGTTCCGCGGCGAGGCGCTGCCCGCCGACGTCGCGGCGCAGTGCGTCGCGTTCTGGGATTTCTCGGTGGGGATCGATAGCGAACGGATCGCCGACCGCTCCCGCCACCGCCTCCACGGCAGCGCGATCAACCTGCCGGCGCGGGGAATGACCGGCTCGAACTGGACCGGCGAGGAGGTGTCGTGGAAAAACGCCCCGGCCCAGTACGGCGCCATCCATTTCCATGACGACGATGTCTATGACGCGCGCTGGGACGCCGACATTACCTTCGACCTGCCGGAAGACCTGAAAAGCGGCTTCTACGCCGTCCGCCTCGTCGCCGATGGCGAGGAGGAGCGCATCCCGTTCTTCGTGCGGCCGCGCAAGGGCGACCGGCGCGCGCCGGTGTGCTTCCTCGCTTCGACCGCGACCTATCTCGCCTACGCCAATCTCAACCCGGTGCCGTTCCCCATCGCCGAGCTGCTGTCGAGCCGGTTGATCGTGCTGCACAAGGCCAATTTGCTCATCGACGAGCATCCCGAATGGGGGCCCTCGCTCTACGACGTCCATTCCGACGGCAGCGGCGTCTGCTATTCGTCGCGCCTGCGGCCGATCCTGAATTTCCGGCCGGGCTACATCAGCTCGTTCGGCGCCAAGGGCTCGAACCTGCGCGAGTTCAACGCCGACACCCACATCATCGACTGGCTGGAGAACCAGGGCATCGACTACGACGTCGTCACCGACGACGACCTCCACGCCGAGGGATACGAGCTGCTGAGCCGGTATCGCACCGTCGTCACCGGCGCCCACCCCGAATATTTCTCGGCCGAGATGTGGGACGCGACCAAGGCCTATGCCGACGCCGGCGGGCGCGTCGCCGTTCTCGGCGGCAACAGCTTCTACTGGCGCATCGCCTTCCACCCCGAACTGCCCGGCGTCATGGAAGTGCGCCGCTGCGGCCCGGCGATCCGCACATGGGAGACGCAGCCGGGCGAGGAGTTCCATTCGTTCGACGGCAAGCGCGGCGGCCTGTGGCGCGCCCACGCCCGCCCGCCGCAGTCGATCGGCGGCGTCGGCTTCATCTCGGAAGGGTTCGACCTCGCGGCCTTCTACCGGCGCACCGCGGCGAGCCGCGACCCGCGCGCGGCCTTCGTCTTCGACGGCATCGACGACGAGATCATCGGCGATTTCGGCCTGCAGGGCGGCGGCGCGGCCGGCATCGAGATCGATCATGCCGACACCAATCTCGGCACGCCGGTCCATGCGCTGATCCTCGCCTCGTCGGAGGGGCACACCGAATCCTTCCGGCTGGTCAACGAGGAGATGAGCATCACCGTGCCCACCGTCACCGCGCCGGTCGAGGCGCGTATCCAGGCCGACATGGTGTTCTTCGAGACGGCCGGCGGCGGCGCGATGTTCAACGTCGGCTCGATCGCCTGGCCGGGCAGCCTCAGCCACAACGGCTACGACAACAACGTCTCGCGCATCACCGCGAACGTCCTGCGCCGCTTCGTCGACCCGAAACCCTTCACCTATGAGCGCGAATGACCGCTGGAGGCCAGACAATGAAATCCGACATCGCAGACGTCGAGGCCGTGGTGCGGCTCTATCTCGAGGCGCTCCATGAAGGCGACACCGGGACGCTGGGCCGCGTCTTCGCCCCCGATTCGGCGCTCTACGCGGCGGTCGACGGCGAGGCGACGGCGCTGGCCGTCGGGCCGTGGCTCGACCGGGTCCGCAACCGCAAGTCGGCGCGGGACAGCGGCTTCGAGAGCCGCAACGCCATCCTGTCGATCGAGACCGAGGGCGACATGGCCATGGCCAAGGTGACGTCGGCCTTCCCGCCGAAGCGGTTCGTCGATTATCTGAGCCTCGTCAGGACGGCCGGCGGCTGGCGCATCGTCGCCAAGGCCTATCACGCGGAAGATATCCCCGCTACATAGGCCGCTCGCTCCCGGCTTCCGGCCGCCTCCCGAACGATGGAATGCAACCGTTATGCCACGACCGGTCCGTCCACGCCGATCCGTCCTTTACGTCCCGGCCGCCAACGCCAGGGCGATGGCGAAGACGGCGCAGCTCGCCTGCGATGCGGTGATCTACGATCTCGAGGACGCGGTCGCCGAGGAATCGAAGGCCGAGGCGCGGGGTCTCCTTGCGGCGCATTTCGGCGAGGCGGTGCCCGCAGCGGGACAGGAGCGGGTGATCCGGGTCAATCTGCGCGCCGGCGCGCCGGACGGCGAGGACATCGAGGCCGCCGCGCGCTGCGCGCCGGACGCGGTGCTGCTGCCCAAGGTGGAGGAGCCGCAGACGCTTCTCGATGCCCGGCGGATGCTGGACGCGTCGGGCGGCACCGGTATTCGCCTGTGGGCGATGGTCGAGACGCCGCTCGGCATCGTCAATTTGCGCGAGATCGTGCGCGCGGGCGCGCCGGATGCTGTGGGGCTCGATTGCCTCGTCGCCGGGGTCAACGATCTCGCCAAGGAGACCAACCTGCCGCTACCCGAGGGGCGGCCGACCATCCAGCACTGGCTGAGCGCGATCGTCATCTATGCCCGCGCCTTCGGTATGGATGCGCTGGACGGCGTCTATAACGATTTCAGGGACGAGGCGGGCTTCGCCGCCGAATGCCGGCAGGGCGTCCTCGGCGGCTTCGACGGCAAGACGCTGATCCATCCGTCCCAGATCGCCGCGGCCAATGCCGCCTTCTCGCCGACGGAAGAAGCCGTCCGGCAGGCCCGCGAAATCATCGCCGCCTTCGAGGATCCGGAGAATGCCGGCAAGGGCGTGCTGGTCGTCGACGGCAGGATGGTCGAACGCCTCCACGCCGACATGGCCCGCAAGCTGCTTGCGCGAACGAGGTGACAGGGGTTTCCCCTACTCCCACTCGATGGTGCCGGGCGGCTTCGATGTCACGTCGTAGACGACGCGGTTGATGCCGCGGACCTCGTTGATGATGCGGGTGGCGGCGCGGCCGAGGAATTCCATGTCGTAGTGGTAGAAGTCGGCGGTCATGCCGTCGACCGAGGTGACGGCGCGCAGGGCGCAGACATAGTCGTAGGTGCGCCCGTCGCCCATCACGCCGACCGTCTGCACCGGCAGCAACACGGCGAAGGCCTGCCAGATGACGTTGTAGAGGCCGGCCTTGCGGATCTCGTCGAGATAGACCGCGTCGGCCTCGCGCAGAATGTC
Source organism: Alphaproteobacteria bacterium (assembly GCA_037190985.1). Taxonomy (GTDB): domain Bacteria; phylum Pseudomonadota; class Alphaproteobacteria; order Rhizobiales; family Rhizobiaceae; genus Aerobium. The sequence goes on along the minus strand of JBBCKE010000043.1, from coordinate 39,419 downwards.
GAGCTTCTCGCGCGTCACCGGGCCGGGGCAGCGGATCGCGAGGCCGGGGCCGGGGAAGGGGTGGCGCTCGATGAAGTGCTCGGGCAGGCCGAGTTCGCGGCCGAGCGCGCGCACCTCGTCCTTGAACAGCTCGCGCAGCGGCTCGACCAGCTTCATGTTCATGCGCGCGGGCAGGCCGCCGACATTGTGGTGCGACTTGATGGTGACTGAGGGGCCGCCGGTGAAGGAGACGCTCTCGATCACGTCGGGATAGAGCGTTCCCTGTGCCAGGAACTCGGCCGGCTTGCCGGCCACCGCGAGCTTCTTCGCCTCCTCCTCGAACACCTCGATGAACAGGCGGCCGATGGTCTTGCGCTTCTTCTCGGGGTCGGCCTCGCCCTCGAGCGCCGACAGAAAGAGATACTGAGCCTGAACGTGGACGAGCGGGATGTTGTAGTGCTCCCGATACATCGAGACGACCTGTTCGCCCTCGCCCTTCCGCATCAGGCCGTGGTCGACGAAGATGCAGGTCAGCCGCTCGCCGATCGCCTCGTGGATCAGCACCGCCGCGACGGAGGAATCGACGCCGCCGGAAAGCGCGCAGATCACGCGGCCGTCGCCGACCTGCGCGCGGATCGCGGCGATGGCCTGCTCGCGATAGGCGGCCATGGTCCAGTCGCGCTTCAAGCCCGCGATCTTGTGGACGAAGTTGGAAAGCAGCTTCGCCCCGTCCGGCGTGTGGACGACCTCGGGGTGGAACTGGACGGCGTAGAAGTTGCGGCTCTCGTCGGCGATGGCCGCGAAGGGCGCGCCGGAGGAGGTGCCGACGACGCGGAAGCCCTCGGGAAGCGCGGTGACGCGGTCGCCATGGCTCATCCACACCTGATGGCGGGTGCCCTTGGCCCAGACGCCGTCGAACAGCGCGTTCTCGGCCTCGATGTCGAGGAAGGCGCGGCCGAACTCGCGATGGTGGCCGCTCTCGACCTTGCCGCCGAGCTGCTCGCACATCACCTGCTCGCCATAGCAGATGCCGAGGACGGGGATGCCGGCCTCGAAGATCGCCTGCGGCGCACGCGGGCTGCCGGTCTCGGCAGCGGACGCCGGCCCGCCGGACAGGATCACCGCCTTCGGCTTCATGCGCCGGAAGGCGTCTTCCGCCGACTGGAAGGGAATGATCTCGGAATAGACGCCGGCCTCGCGCACGCGACGCGCGATGAGCTGCGTCACCTGGCTGCCGAAATCGACGATGAGGACTGTGTCGGGATGAGCGGTCGCGGTCATGACGAGCGCATAAAGAAACTGCGCTGATTCCGCAAGGCGTCAGAGCGCGAGCAGGCCTTGGCCAAGCGCCGATTCCAGCCTGTCCACCGCCCCGGCCAGCTTTTCGTCGATGACGTGGAGATATTCGGTCCAGTCGCCGATGTGGCGCAGCTCGGCCGCGCCGTCGGAAATGCCGCGCAGGCCGACGAGCGGCACGGAAAAATGCTGGCAGGCGCGTAAGGTCGCGAAGGTCTCCATGTCGACCATCTCGGCCTCGATGCCGTCATAGGCCGCGCCCGAGACGATGTTCGCGCCGGTGGACAGGGTCGCCGCCGGGACGGCGGGGATCAGGAAGGGCAGGGGAATGGTGGCCGGCAGGCGCAGGAATGGCGTCACGCCCTTCGGCACGCCGAGCACCGATGCATCCATGTCGCGATAGGCGACCGACGAGACCTGATAGACCTCGGCCTGCTCCAGCGTGCGGCTGCCGGCCGAGCCGAGCGAGACGACGAGGCGCGGCAGCCGTCCCGCCCGCGCCAGCAGCGCCAGCGCGCCGGCCGTGGCGACGCCGGCCTCGACCGGGCCGACGCCGGTCATCAGCGGGGAAAAGCGCGCGCGAAGGTGCGGGCCGTACTCCTGCTCCGCCGCCATGACGAACAGCACGTCATGGCCGGATATGCGGGTCAGCGGCGGCTCAGCCGGCGATGCCGTCACGGCCGCTCACCACCATCATCGTGCCGGTCATGGTGGCGATCATCCGCGCCTCGCCCTCGCCGTCATAGGCGTAGGCCTGCCCGTCGGCGACGACGATGGTGCGGCCGGGCTTCGTCACCTGCCCGCGGAACAGAAACCGCTCGCCCTTGCCGGGCGCCAGGAGGTTGATCTTGAACTCGATGGTCAGCACCGCCGCGTCGGCCGGCATCACCGAATAGGCGGCGTAGCCGCAGGCGGAATCGAGCGCGGTCGAGATGATGCCGGCATGGAGGAAGCCGTGCTGCTGGGTCAGGTCCGCCCGGAACGGCAGCTCGATCTCGACCTCGCCGGGATTCACCCGCGTCAGCTCGGCGCCGATGGTTTCCATGATCCTCTGCCGGGCGAAGCTCGCGCGCACGCGCCCCTCGAAATCGCCGGCCGGCTCGAATGTCACGGACATGCCATATCCCTCGCTTTTGCGCACCGCTTATTGCAGAGGCGCGGCAGGCGGGCAATGCCGGATCGGTGTCCGGCGAAGGATCAGTTGAGCCACCAGACCGAGGCGGTCAGTAGCGTCGCGAACGCCACCCACGCGGCATAGGGCAGGAAGAGAAGCGCCGCCGGCCGGTCCCGGTCCCAGGCGAGGCGGATGAAGGCGACGACAGCGGCGAGGAGGGCGAGGATGACGACGAGCGCCCAGCCGATGGCCTGAAGCGTGAAGAAGACCGGGGTCCACAGGAAGTTGAGGCCGAGCTGGAGCCACCATGCGGTCATCGCGCCGCGCGTATCGCGGAGGCGCCAGATGCGCCACCCGGCAACGGCGACGGCGACGTAAAGGATGGTCCACACCGGCGCGAACAGCCAGTCCGGCGGGGTGAAGGGCGGTTTGGCGAGGTCCGCATACCACGCGCCCGGCGTGTTGGTCGCGCCGATCAGCAGGCCGCCGCCGACGGTGACGACGAGGAACAGGGCAAGCGGGATGAAGCGTGTCATGAGGGACCCCGGCCGGAGAGACTGCCCTCCAACGGCCGGCCGCCGGGTTGGTTCCCGCTTCCCGGAGGCTCCTCAGGCACTCCGGCTGAGGACGGCGACGAAGAAGCCGTCCGTGCCTGTCGTGGCGGGCGTCAGCACGATGCCGCCGGCCCCTATCCGCGCAGATGCCGGGCCGTCGCCGAAGCGCGCCTGCCACAGGGCCGCGTGGTCGGCCGGCGCGAAGGCGGGGTTTTCGCCGAGGAACGCCTCGATCTGCCGGGTGTTCTCGGCCGGGAAGACGGAGCAGGTGACATAGACGAGGCGGCCGCCGGGCTTCACGAAGCGGGCGGCATCAGTGAGGATAGCCGCCTGCTCGCCGAGCCGGACGTCGAGCTGGCGCTCGGTCAGCCGCCATTTGGCGTCGGGCCGCCGCCGCCATGTGCCGGAGCCGGTGCAGGGGGCGTCGACCAGCACGAGGTCCATCTTGCCGGCAAGCGGCGAGAGCCCGTCCTGCCCGGCGATGGCCTGCACGTTGCGCGCCCCGGCGCGGCGCAGCCGGTCGAAGATCGGCGCGAGCCGCTGCTTCTCGGCGTCGTGGGCGAAGATCTGACCGCGATTGTCCATGGCGGCGGCGAGCGCCAGCGTCTTGCCGCCGGCCCCGGCGCAGTAGTCGAGCGCCTGCATGCCGCCCTCGGCCCCGGCAAGATGGGCGGCGATCTGCGAGCCGAGGTCCTGCACCTCGAACCAGCCCTTCTGGAAGGCGGGCTCGGCCTGCACGTTGGGGTGGCGGCCGCTTCCGGCGATGGGCGGAATGCGGATCGCCTCGTCGAGCATTCCGGCGGCGGCGGCGCCGGTGTCCTTCAGCTCCGCCAGAACCTTGCGCGGCGTCGCCGCCAGCGTGTTGACGCGCAGATCGAGCGGCGGGCGGGCGGCGAGCGCGGCGAGCTCCGCGACCCAGTCCGGCCCGAACGCCGCCTCGACCAGCGGCACGCACCAGTCGGGGCAGTCGGCGCGCACGGCGTCGGGCGCGTCGGTCAGTTTGCGGGAAGACAGCGCGTCGCGCTCGGCGTCGGACAGGGGCTGCGGCGCGAAGCGGTCGCCGTCGAGGGCCTCGTCGATCGCCGCGGCATCCATGCCCCATTCGAGGGCGAGAGCGCCGAAGGCCAGCGCCCGCGGCGCGTCGTCGCCCATCAGCCATGCGGCGGAGCGCTTGCGGCGCAGGGTGTCGTAGACGAGGTTGCCGATGGCCGCGCGGTCGCCGGACCCGGCGAAGCGGTGCGACAGGCCCCAGTCCTTGAGCGCGTCGGCGGCGGGCCGATGCCTGCGCTCGATGTCCTCGATGACGTCGATCGCCGCCGAAAGCCTGCCGCCCAGTCTCATTGCCCCACTCCGATGCCGGTTGCCCGAAAGGCTGCCTTGCTAGAGCATTTTGCAGTCAAGTGGAATCACTTGACGTCGCAGAAATGCGGCAAGAACAAACAAATGGAGCGGTAGCCCGGATTTATCCGGGCGTTCGCCGCTCCAGACGCCGTTGCCGGGCAACACAAGTGAAGATCGGCAGGGCGTATCGGTATCAGGCCTGGATGACCACGACGTTCGCCCCGGTGGGGACGCGGTTGTAGAGGTCGATCACGTCGTGGTTCATCATGCGGATGCAGCCGCTCGACATGGCCTGGCCGATGGAGTTCGGCTGGTTGGTGCCGTGGATGCGGAACATGGTGTCGCGGCCGCCGCGGTAGAGATAGAGCGCGCGCGCGCCGAGCGGGTTGTTGAGGCCGCCGGGCACGCCGCCGGCGAAGCGGCGGTTGCGCGCGTCGCGCTGCATCATGTTCTCGGTCGGTGTCCAGCTTGGCCATTCGGCCTTGCGGCCGACGGTGGCGGCGCCGCGCAGCGCAAGGCCGGCGCGCCCGACGCCGACGCCGTAGCGGATCGCCTTGCCGTCGCCGAGCACGTAGTAGAGGCGGCGCGCGGGCGTATCGACGACCACGGTGCCGGCCTTGTGGTTGCCGTCGTACTCGACCGTGCGGCGGCGCAGCTCGGGCTTGATCTTGTCGGGCGACAGCGCCGGCAGGGGAAAACGCGGATGTGGCACCGCCGCATAGTTCTGGTAGTCGCTGCCGAAGCCGTCGGTGGCGCAGCCTGCGAGCACCAGCGGAAGTCCGATAACAAAGCCCCTGCGCGAGATCGTCATGCGTCCCCATCCCTCGATTCGTCGATTCCAAGCACTAGGAAAACATGGTTAACGAAATCCTGCCGGGGGACAAAGTCAGGAAATCGTTATCGGGGCCATGCGGCCGGAACGAAGACAGGCGCGGATCGCTCCGCGCCTGCTCCAGAGACGGCTATCTCGCTCTGCCGGTCAGGCGAGGTCGAAGCGGTCGGCGTTCATCACCTTGTTCCAGGCCGCGACGAAGTCGTCGACGAATTTCGACCCGGCGTCGCTCTGGGCGTAGACCTCGGCCAGCGCGCGAAGCTGCGAGTGCGAGCCGAAGATCAGGTCGACGCGGGTGCCGGTCCACTTGACTTCGCCCGTCGCGCGGTCGCGGCCTTCGAACAGCTCCTCCGTTTCCGAGGTCGGCTTCCACGCGGTCGCCATGTCGAGCAGGTTGACGAAGAAGTCGTTGGTCAGCTGGCCCGGCCGGTCGGTGAAGACGCCGTGCTGCGTGCCGCCATGATTGGCGCCGAGCACGCGCAGGCCGCCGACCAGCACCGTCATCTCCGGCGCGGTGAGCGTCAGGAGCTGCGCCTTGTCGACCAGCAGCTCCTCGGCGGTGACGCGGAACGGCTTCTGCAGGTAGTTGCGGAAGCCGTCGGCCACCGGCTCGATCACGGAGAAGGATTCGACGTCCGTCTGCTCCTGGCTCGCATCCGTGCGGCCCGGCGCGAACGGCACCGTCACCGGATGGCCGGCGGCCCTCGCCGCTTCCTCGACCGCTGCCGCGCCGCCGAGCACGATCAGGTCGGCGAGCGAGACCTTCTTGTTGCCTGTCTGCGCCGCGTCGAACGCCTGCCTTATGCCTTCCAGCGTCTCCAGCACCCGCGCGAGCTGGGCCGGCTGGTTGACCTCCCAGTCCTTCTGCGGGGTGAGGCGGATGCGCGCGCCGTTGGCGCCGCCGCGCTTGTCCGAGCCGCGGAAGGTCGAGGCCGAGGCCCATGCGGTCGAGACCAGCTCGGAGATCGTCAGGCCCGAGGCGAGGATCTTCGCCTTCAGCGCGGCGATGTCGTTGTCGTCGATCAGCACATGGTCGACCGCCGGCAGCGGGTCCTGCCAGATCAGGTTCTCGGCCGGAACCTCGGGCCCGAGATAGCGCGACTTCGGCCCCATGTCGCGATGGGTCAGCTTGAACCAGGCGCGGGCGAAGGCGTGGGCGAACGCGTCCGGGTCCTCGAGGAAGCGGCGGGCGATCTTCTCGTAGGCCGGGTCGGCCCTGAGCGCGATGTCGCTGGTCAGCATCGCCGGCGCGTGGCGCTTCGACCTGTCATGCGCGTCCGGTACGGTGTTGGCGCCCATGCCGTGCTGGGGAATCCACTGATGCGCGCCGGCCGGGCTCTTGGTCAGCTCCCATTCGTAGCCGAAGAGGTTCCACAGGAAGTTGTTGGTCCATTTGGTCGGCGCCGAGGTCCACGTCACCTCGAGGCCGCTGCCGATCGTGTCGCCGCCCCTGCCGGTGCCGTAGCTGTTCACCCAACCCAGCCCCTGCTCGGCGAGGCCCGCCGCTTCCGGCTCGGGGCCGACATGGGCGGCGTCGGCCGCGCCGTGCGTCTTGCCGAAGGTGTGGCCGCCGGCGATCAGCGCCACCGTCTCCTCGTCGTCCATCGCCATGCGGGCGAAGGTCTCGCGGATGTCGCGGGCGGAGGCGACGGGGTCGGGGTTGGCGTTCGGCCCCTCGGGATTGACGTAGATGAGGCCCATCTGCACGGCGGCAAGCGGGTTCTCGAGGTCGCGCTCGCCGGTGTAGCGCCGGTCGTCGAGCCACTTGTCCTCGCCGCCCCAGTAGACGTCCTCCTCCGGCTCCCACACGTCGGCGCGCCCGCCGGCGAAGCCGAAGGTCTTGAAGCCCATCGTCTCCAGCGCGACGTTGCCGGTCAGGATCATCAGGTCGGCCCAGGAGATCCGGTTGCCGTACTTCTGCTTGATCGGCCACAGGAGCCGCCGCGCCTTGTCGAGGTTGACGTTGTCCGGCCAGGAGTTGAGCGGGGCGAAACGCTGCTGGCCCGCGCCCGCGCCGCCGCGGCCGTCGGCGATGCGGTAGGTGCCGGCGCTGTGCCACGCCATGCGGATGAACAGCGGGCCGTAATGGCCGAAATCGGCCGGCCACCAGTCCTGGCTGTCGGTCATCAGCGCGGCGAGGTCCTTCTTCAGCGCCTCGTAGTCGAGCTGGCCGAACGCTTGCGGATAGTCGAAAGCCTCGCCCATCGGGCTCGACAGCGCCGAGTTCTGGTGCAGGATCTTGAGGTTGAGCTGGTTCGGCCACCAGTCGCGGTTCGAGCGCATGGCCGCGTTCGAGGCGATGGTCGCCCCGTGCATCACCGGGCATTGGCCGCGGGGGGTCGGCTCGGTCTCGGTGTTTTCGTTGACTTCGAGGGCGTCCATATCCGTCTCCTGTGGTTCCTGCCGGCCGCCTCCCGCGACGCTTTGCGCGTGGAGGTCATCGGCAATGCATGGGCCGCGCCGATCTTGTGCCGGCGGCTTGACGTATTGAAATTTCGGCTTGCCGCTGCCGGCCCCGTGGCCGGCATCAGTCTGGAATGATTCCAAAATTAGCCAACGATAATGATAAGATCAAATTGCTATTTGTGTTCCTTCTGATAATTTGAAATTATGATACGCCTGACGATCCGCCAGATGGAATATTTCGTGACGCTGGCCGAGGCCCTGCATTTCGGCCGCGCGGCCAGCCTTGCCGGCGTCAGCCAGCCGGCGCTTTCGGCCCAGATCGCCGAGATGGAGGAGCGGCTGGAATGCCGCCTGTTCGAGCGCGGCGGCCGCGGCGTGCGGCTGACCGAGGACGCGCTTGCCCTGCGCCCGCGCATCGAACGGGTGCTGCGCGAGATCCGCGACATCGAGGCGCTCGCGCGGCGCGGCCGCGCGCCGATGGAAGGGCGCTTCCGGCTCGGCGTCATCCCCACCGTCGCGCCCTATCTCCTGCCGCGCCTCCTGCCGCTGCTGAAAGAGCGGTTTCCGCGCCTGGTGATCGAATTGCGCGAGGCGGTCACCGCGACGCTTGTCGACGAGACCGCGGCGGGCCGCCTCGACGGCATGATCGCGGCGCTGCCGCTCGATCACCCGACCCTCGTCATGGAGCCGCTGTTCGAGGACCGCTTCTTCCTCGCCGTGCCGGCAGACGATCCCGGCTTCGTCGCCCCGCCGGTGCCACCGGAAAGCCCGGCGCTGGAGCGGCTGATGCTGCTGGAGGACGGCCATTGCATGCGCAATCAGGCGCTGGAGATATGCACCGCCGCGCGCCGCGCCGCGCTCGCCAATTACGGCGCGGCGAGCCTGACGACGCTGTTGCAGATGGTGGCCCACGGCCAGGGCGTGACGCTGGTCCCCGAGATGGCGCTGGCGGCGGGCGTGGTCTCGCCCGAGGTCAAGGCGGTGCCGTTCGCCGAGCCGATGCCGGTGCGCAGGCTCGCCTTCGCCTGGCGCGGCAGCGCCGACCGGCAGGACGAGTGCCGCCTGCTCGCCGGCGTCCTGCGCAGCCTGTCAGTTGCCGGACAGGATGTGGAGGCCGAGCATGGCCCACAGGACGACCAGCACGGCGAAGCCGGCGATGAAGGCGGGCTGGCGATGGCGGATGCGGTTCGAGGTGACGTGGATCGCGGCATGGGCGTAGCGTGAGGCGACGAACAGCCACGCCAGCGCCACCGACCACGCGCCGACGCCGCCGGTGGCGTGAAGCGCGAGACACACAGCGTAGAACAGCACCGGCAGCTCGAACTGGTTGGAAAGGCAGTTCCTGACGAACAGGCTGTCCTCCGGCTCGTTCAGGTTCTCGCGGAACTGCGAGATTTTGGCCTTTCCGGCCTTTACTGCCGCCGCGCGCCGCTGTCCCAGAAGCGCATAGAGGATGACGATCAGCGCCACATGGGCGATCATCGGCCAGAGAATGGCTGTCTGCGTCATGAAATCCCTCCGCTACGGCTGTTCGCCCGGCCCATCGGCTCTGCGCGGCAACGCGTGTCGCCGCTGCCGCTGACAACACTTAGCGAAATTGTCGCCGGCCATCCAGCGCCCGGATGCCGCCTCGTGCCTTTCCTGGACCGATCCGGCACGGGGATGGAAGCTAAAGCCCTATCAACCGCCCTTCGACATGCGTGCGCGTTTCGCCGCCGATCCAGATCAGGCCGGCCTCGTCGCGGTCTATGTGGACGCGCCCCTTGCGGCCGAGGCGGGTTCCCTGCGCGGCGACATAGGCGTCCTTCACCACGCCGGTCGCGAACAGCCATTGCGCCACCGAGGCGTTGAGGCTCCCGGTCACCGGGTCCTCGACGATCGTTCCGAGGTGATCGCTGAAGAAGGCGCGCAGCTCGAAGGCGGCGTCGCCGCCGGGGGCGTGCGGGCCGACCACGCCGACGTCGATCCGGGCGGGCCAGCTTCGCGCGGGGTTCAATGCGAGCACGCGCGCCGCCGAGGCCAGCCTGATCCCGAGCCAGCCGGGGCCGTTGTCGATCCATGCGGCATCGACGATCTCCGACGCCTCGATGCCCAGCAATTCCCGTGCCTGCGTCAGCTCGTCCGGCGTCGGCGTCCCCGAGCGGATCAGCGGCGGCGCGGCGAAGGAGAGCCGGTTCCCGGCGCGGCGGATGGCGATCAGGCCCGCCCCGCATTCCTGGACGATTTCGCCCGCCTTCTTCGCGCTGTTGCCGGATGCCAGCCAGGCATGGCAGCTTCCGAGCGTCGGATGACCGGCGAAGGGCATCTCCCTTTCCAGCGTGAATATCCTGACCCGGTAGTCGGCGTCGGGATGCGTCGGCGGCAGGAGGAACGCGGTCTCCGACAGGTTGAACCAGCGCGTCAATCGCTGCATGTCGTCAGCCGTCATCGCCCCGGCGCCGCTGACGACCGCCAGCGGATTGCCCGAGAACGGCTCCGCCCCGAACACATCGACAATATGGACGGCAAGGGTCATGCTTCACCTCGTCATGAGGCCGCCGGGCCGGCGCGCCGGCCGGTTCCCGTCACACCCCGCCCGGATAGTTCGGGCTTTCGCGGGTGATGGTGACGTCGTGGGCGTGGCTTTCGCGCAGGCCGGCGTTCGAGATGCGCACGAAGGTCGCGCGCGCCCGGAACTCGGCGAGGTTCTGCGCGCCGACATAGCCCATCGCCGCCTTTAGCCCGCCGACGAGCTGGTGCAGCACGCCGCCGACCGGCCCCTTGTAGGGCACCTGGCCCTCGATGCCTTCCGGCACCAGCTTCAGCGCGTCGCGCACCTCGGCCTGGAAGTAACGGTCGGCCGAGCCGCGCGCCATCGCGCCGACCGAGCCCATGCCGCGATAGGCCTTGAACGAGCGGCCTTGGTGCAGATAGACCTCGCCGGGGCTCTCGTCGGTGCCGGCGAGCAGCGAGCCGACCATGGCGGCCGAGGCGCCGGCGGCCAGCGCCTTGGCGAGGTCGCCCGAGAACTTGATGCCGCCGTCGGCGATGACGCCGAGCCCGGCCTTGTCCGCCTCCTCGACCGCCGACATGATCGCCGAAAGCTGCGGCACGCCGACGCCGGCGACGATGCGCGTGGTGCAGATCGAGCCCGGCCCGATGCCGACCTTGACCGCGTCCGCTCCTGCGTCGATCAGCGCCTTCGTGCCGTCGGCGGTGGCGACGTTGCCGGCGAGGATGCGCACGGCGTTGGACAGCTTCTTGGCCTTGACGACCGCGTCGAGCACGCGCTGCGAATGGCCGTGCGCGGTGTCGATGACGAGGAGGTCGACGCCGGCGTCGATCAGCCGCTCGGCCCGCTCCAGCCCGTCGTCGCCGACGCTGGTCGCGGCCGCGACGCGCAGCCGCCCCTGCGCGTCCTTGGCCGCGTTGGGGTTCAGCTGCGACTTCTCGATGTCCTTGACGGTGATGAGGCCGACACAGTGGCCGCTCGGGTCCACCACCAGAAGCTTCTCGATCCGGTGCTGGTGCAGCAGCCGCTTGGCCTCGTCCTGCTCGACGTTCTCGGTCACGGTGACGAGCCGCTCATGCGTCATCAGCTCGCGCACCTTCTGGTTCGGGTCGGAGGCGAAGCGCACGTCGCGGTTGGTGAGGATGCCGATCAGCTTGCCGGTCGAATGGCCGCCCTTGCCGCCGTTCTCGACCACGGGCACGCCGGAGATGCCGTGCGCGTTCATCACCGCCTTCGCGTCGGCCAGCGTCGCGTCCGGGCCGATGGTCAGCGGGTTGACCACCATGCCGCTCTCGAACTTCTTGACCTGCCGCACCTGCTCGGCCTGCTCTTCCGGGCTGAAATTGCGGTGGATGACGCCGATGCCGCCGGCCTGCGCCATGGCGATGGCGAGGCGCGCGTCGGTGACGGTGTCCATCGCCGCCGACAGGATCGGGATGTTCAGCTCGATGTCGCGGGCGATGCGCGTGGCGACGTCGGTCTGGCCGGGCATGACCTCGGAATGGCCGGGCTGCAGCAGCACGTCGTCGAAGGTGAGCGCCAGCGCGCCGGTTGCGGACTCGATGATTCTTGCCATTGCCGATCCTCGAAAAATTCGGGTGCGCGGGAGGAGCGACCGGGCCCTGGCGGCCGGCGGCGACTCTTCATTCTCCCCTTCAGGATGGCAGCGGCTGGTAACACGCTTGTGGCGGAAAGAAAAGGCGGCATCGTCGGAAATGCGACGATGTCGGGCAAGGGGCCGGGCAAGGAGACAAAGGAGGAGGGCGCGTGGCTCAGCGCGCCAGCGCGTCGAGCGCCTGTTCGAGGTCGGCGAGGATGTCCTCGGGCTCCTCCAGCCCGACCGAGAGGCGGATCAGCCCTTCGGAGATGCCGTGCCGGGCGCGCTCCTCCGGCGTATAGCTGGCATGGGTCATCGAGGCCGGATGCTGGATCAGGCTTTCGGTGTCGCCGAGCGAGACGGCGCGGCGCACCATCTCCATCCGGTTCATCATCGCCCGGCCGGCTTCCAGCCCGCCCTTCAGTTCGAGCGCGATCATCGCGCCGAAGCCGGGCATCTGCCGCCGCGCCAGCTCGTGCTGGGGAAAGCTCTGGAGGCCCGGATAGTAGACCTCGGCCACCGCCGGATGCGCCTCCAGCATCCGCGCCGCCGCCATGGCGTTCTCGCAATGCTCGCGCATCCTGAGCTTCAGCGTCTTGATGCCGCGCAGGAGCAGCATGGCGGTGAAGGGCGACATCACCGCGCCCGTCATGTCCTTCATGCCGTAGGTGCGCACCAGCATCATGTCCTCGGCGTTGCCGACGGCGATGCCGCCGATCAGGTCGCCATGGCCGCCGAGATATTTCGTCGCCGAATGGACGACGATGTCGGCGCCGCGCTCGATCGGCCGGGTGATGACGGGCGTGGCGTAGGTGTTGTCGACGACGACGCGCGCTCCTCCCGCATGGGCGATCTGCGCCACGGCCTCGATGTCGACGAGCCGCATGTTCGGGTTCGCCGGCGTCTCGAAATAGACGATCTTGGTGCGGGGCGAGAGCGCGGCGCGCACGGTCTCGGGGTCGGTCATGTCGACATGGGTGACGGTGATGCCGAACTTCGCCAGCCCGTGATTGAGGAAGGAGAAGGTGCAACCGTAGAGCGTCTCGTCGGTGATGATCTCGTCGCCGGGCGCGAGGAAGCTCCACAATACGGCGCTGATCGCGCCCATGCCGGAGGCGAGCGCCAGCCCCGCTTCCGCGCCTTCGAGGGCGGCGGCGCGGCGCTCGAGCAGGTCGTTGGTCGGGTTGGAGACGCGCGAATAGAAGAAGCCCGGCGTCTCGCCGGCGAAGATCGCTCCGCCCTGCTCGGCGCTGTCGAAGGCGAAGGTCGAGGTCAGGTGGAGCGGCGGCGTCAGCGCGCCCTGGTTCTGCATCGGGTCGTAGCCGAGATGGATGGCGCGGGTGGCGAAGCCGGCGGGGCGCTGCGGGTTCATGGACGGGTTCTTTCCTGCCTGACATGTTCGGGACAGGGTGAATCCTTGCATGAGGGCTCTGGCAGGTGCTGCCAAACGATGCCACAATTCCCGGCATTATTAGCAGTCAATGCTGGGAAATAGGCATATGAAAGAAATAGATGCCAAGGATTGGCAGATAATCCGCGAGTTGCAGCAGGATGGCCGGCTGACCAACCAGGAGCTCGCCGCGCGCGTGAACCTGTCGCCGTCGCCCTGCCTGCGCCGGGTCCGGCTGCTGGAGGAGGCGGGCGTGATCACCGGCTATTCGGCGAATGTCGATCCGCGCGCCTGCGGCCTCAGCATCACCGCCTTCATCCTCGTCGCGCTCCAGCGGCCCGAGCGCGACGCGGTGGAGAATTTCGAGAAGAGCATCCAGCGGATCGACGAAATCCTCGACTGCTATCTGCTGACCGGCGAGGCCGACTACATGCTGCGCGTCGTCGTCGCAGACCTCGAGGAGTATGAGCGCTTCGTGCGCAAGCGCCTGCACGCCATTCCCGGCATCAGCTCGATGAAGACGAGCCTCGTCTACGGCACGGTCAAGTCCTCGCGGGTGTTCCCGCATTCGCATGGCTGAAACGCGAAGGCCCGGCGCGAGGCCGGGCCTTCTGATTCCGCCCCTTGGGCTCCGTCAGTCGTTGGCGGTGACCGTGACGGCGAGCGACTTGGTCAGCTCCACCGGCGTCGTCATCGCGGTGGCCATCAGCAGCGCGAAGGGGACGGGCTGGGCCGGCCGCGCCGACACCGTCAGGCTCTGCGGGTCGTCGAGGAACGTCGAGACGGCCTGCGAGGCCTGCGCGGTCAGCTCCGGATTGTTGAGCTGCGCCAGCGCGAACGGCACCACGGCCTTGGCCTGGTTGGCGATGTCGGCCGGCTGCATGCCCTGGTTCTTCGCGACGTAGTCGAGCACCTTGTTGGTCAGCGTGTCGTCGGCGAAGCTGATTTCGGCGCTGTGGAAGGTCATCTGCTGGAGCAGGCCGAGGATGGCCAGCCCCTGGGCCGAGTTGTCGCTGTCGGGGTTCTCGGCCATCTGCTTCTGCAATTCGCGCAGCGAGGCGATCAGGCTCGGCGTATAGCCGCCGAGATCGAAGGTGAAACCGATCGTGCCGGCTTCCACCACCGTCATGTCGTACTGCGAGAACGCCAGCCGCCCGTCATTCGGGTTCCAGCTTCCCTCGACCTCGAAATAGCCTTCCATCTGCTTGAGGCCGAGCGCCTCCATCACGGCAAGCTGGTTCTCGTCCTCCATCAGCGACAGGTCGACGGTGAAGCTCTCGGCCGCGCCGGAGAAGTCCATCGGCGTGTCGCCGTCCGGCTCGGTGATATCGAAATGCATGTCGCCCATGGTGAACACGTCCGTGCCGCCGATCGTCAGCGCCATCCGGTCGAGGGTGAAGGTCTCGTAGAAAAGGAAGCCGCCGTAATTGTCGCGCTTGTCCTCGTCGGGCAGCAGCACCTTGCCGAGGCCGATGCCCTCGGCGATGAACGAGGCCTCGTCCTCCTCGCTGGTGCCGCCGAAGGAGGGCAGGGTGACGCTGTCGATGCGGTAGCCCTTGTCGTCGCGCGAGACGCCGGTGAGGCGGATGTTGCCGACCGGCGCCATGGTCTCGTCATTGCCGGCGCGGACCCCGACGAGGACGCCGTCCGAGCCGTCGACGTCGATGCTGTCCCACTCGATCTTGAATCCCTGGTCGGCCACATAGGCCTGAAGGCGCTCGGCGGCGGCCTCGACCTCCTGCGCCGAGGCGCCGGCGAAGGTCGCCGCGCTCAACAGCGTCGTGGCGGCGAGAATATGGATATGCTTGCGCAAAGCGGTCGTCTGGGCGGTCATGTAGCGATCCCTGTTGTCCTGCCGACAGGCAGATTGGTTGTCCTTCACGTGCAATCCTGTCGCTCAGGATCAGGACCGGAGAATGACGCGGCGGCAAGATTGACGCTTTTGTTACAAAAGGCAAATCAAACCTCCCGGCCGTCTGCGATCATGGTTTCCCGATTTTTCACCGTGAAGGGGCGGGGCGACGGGCTGCGGAGCGCCCGCGCTCTTGCCCCGAATCACCGGCTCGATTAACCGGAAACCATGGGAAAAGAGCTTGTTCCGCCCGGATCGGACGGGGGAGACCACATCGAGCCGGTCGATTTGCGGCAGGCGCTCGAGGAGCGTTACCTCGCCTATGCGCTGTCGACCATCATGCACCGGGCGCTGCCCGACGTGCGCGACGGGCTGAAGCCCGTCCACCGGCGCATCATGCACGCGATGCGGCTCCTGCGCCTCAACCCCGATCAGGGCTTCGCCAAATGCGCCCGCATCGTCGGCGAGGTGATGGGCAAGTTCCATCCGCATGGCGACCAGTCGATCTATGACGCGCTGGTGCGCCTCGCCCAGTCGTTCTCGGTGCGCTATCCGCTGGTCGACGGGCAGGGCAATTTCGGCAACATCGACGGCGATAACGCCGCCGCCATGCGCTACACCGAGGCGCGCATGACCGAGGTGGCGACCGAGCTTCTGGCCGGCATCACCGAGGACGCGGTCGATTTCCGCCCCACCTACAACGAGGAGGACGAGGAGCCGGTCGTGCTGCCCGGCGCGTTCCCCAACCTCCTCGCCAACGGCTCCAGCGGCATCGCCGTCGGCATGGCGACCTCGATCCCGCCGCACAACATCGGCGAACTGTGCTGCGCCGCGCTCCATCTGATCGATCACCCGCAAGCCGAGGTCGAGGACCTGACGAGCCGCGAGCCGGCCGAGGACCCGGACGAGAACAAGGTGCGCGGGCCCGATTTCCCGACCGGCGGCGTCATCGTCGATTCCTTCGACACGATCCTCGAAGCCTACAAGACCGGGCGCGGCTCGTTCCGCACCCGCTCGAAATGGCATGCCGAGGACCAGGGCCGCGGCACCTGGCAGATCGTCGTCACCGAAATCCCCTACGGCGTGCAGAAGTCGCGGCTGGTCGAGAAGATCGCCGAGCTCTTGATGGCGCGCCGGCTGCCGCTTCTGGAGGACGTGCGCGACGAGTCGGCCGAGGACATCCGCCTCGTGCTGGTGCCCAAGAGCCGCAGCGTCGACCCCGCGATCCTGATGGAATCGCTGTTCAAGCTGACCGAGCTGGAGGCCCGCTTCCCGCTCAACATGAACGTCCTGTCGCGGGGCAAGGTGCCGGGCGTGCTGTCGCTGAAGCAGGTGCTGCAGGAATGGCTGGAGCACCGCAAGGAGGTGCTGGTCCGCCGCTCGCGCCATCGCCTCGGCGAGATCGACCGGCGGCTGGAAATCCTCGGCGGCTATCTCGTCGCGTACCTCAACATCGACGAGGTCATCCGCATCATCCGCGAGGAGGATGAGCCGAAGCCGGTGATGATGGCGCGCTGGGACCTGACCGACCTTCAGGCCGAGTCGATCCTCAACATGCGCCTGCGCGCCCTGCGCAAGCTGGAGGAGTTCGAGATCCGCAAGGAGTTCGACGCGCTCTCCGCCGAGAAGGCGCAGATCGAGGCGCTGCTCGCCTCGGACTCGAAGCAGTGGAAGACCATCCGCTGGGAGGTCGAGAAGCTGCGCGACCGCTTCGGCGCGCACACCGATCTCGGCCGCCGCCGCACCCAGTTCGCCGACGCGCCCGAGCACGACGAGGAGCACATCGCCCAGGCGATGATCGAGCGCGAGCCGGTGACGGTCGTGGTCTCGGAAAAGGGCTGGCTGAGGGCCATGAAGGGCCATCTCGCCGATTTCTCGACGCTCGCCTTCAAGGAGGGCGATGGCCTGAAGCTCGCCTTCCATGCCCAGACCACGGACAAAATCCTCGTCTTCACGACGGGAGGAAAATTCTACACCATCGGCGCCGACCGGCTGCCGGGCGGGCGCGGCCATGGCGAGCCGATCCGCATCATCGTCGACATGGAGAACGACCAGGCGATCGTCACCGCCTTCGTCCACGACCCCGCGCGCAAGCTGCTGCTCGCCTCGCATCTCGGCAACGGCTTCCTCGTGCCGGAGACCGAGGTGGTCGCCAACACCCGCAAGGGCAAGCAGGCGATGAACGTCAAGGCGCCGGACGAGGCGAAGCTGTGCGTTCCCGTCGCCGGCGACCATGTCGCCATCGTCGGCGAGAACCGCAAGCTTCTGGTCTTCCCGCTGGCGGAAGTGCCGGAGATGGCGCGCGGCAAGGGTGTGCGGCTGCAGAAGTACAAGGACGGTGGCGTCGGCGACATCCGCACCTTCGCCATCGACGCGGGGCTGTCGTGGCAGGATTCGGCCGACCGCACCTTCACCCGCAGCAAGGAAGAGCTCGCCGAATGGATCGGCCTGCGCGCCTCGGCCGGGCGCATGGTGCCGAAGGGTTTTCCGCGAACGGGGAAGTTCGGCTGAGGGGCAGCATAGGCGGTTGCGATTGTCTCGCGGCCCGAACACCGAAAAGTGGTCGCCATCCGCGTTTTCGGCCGCGATTCCGCGATACTTTTTCTGCTAGGGTGGCCCGGTCGCTTCGCCAAGCCGACCAGGAGCATGAGCCATGGCTGTCTACCGTGTCCCCCCGGTGCCGCAGTCCGAGATCACGCCGCGATCCGTTTATTTGAACCGCCGCGCGCTGATCGCCGGCGCGCTGGCTTCGCTGCCGGTGCTGTCGGCCGCGCGCACGGCCGAAGCGGCGCAGGACCCGCTTCCCCTGAAGCCCGGCCCCTTCGGCACCTCCGAGCCACCGACGCCGATGAAGGACGTCACCAGCTACAACAATTTCTATGAGTTCGGCGCCGGCAAGGCCGATCCGTCACGGAACTCCGGCGCGTTCCGGCCCGAGCCGTGGGCGCTGGAGGTTGACGGGCTGGTGGCCAAGCCCCGCACCTTCGACCTCGACGATCTGCGCGGCTTCCCGCTGGAGGAGCGGGTCTACCGCATGCGCTGCGTCGAGGCGTGGTCGATGGTCATTCCCTGGGTCGGCTTCCCGCTGGCGGCGCTGCTCGATCAGGTCGAGCCGCTCGGCAGCGCGAAATACGTCGCCTTCGAGACGGTGGTGCGGCCCGAGGAGATGCCCGGCCAGAAGGGGCTGTTCCAGCCGCTGCCGTGGCCCTATGTCGAGGGCCTCAGGCTCGACGAGGCGAGCCATCCGCTCGCCATCCTCGCCGTCGGCCTTTACGGCCGCACCCTGCCCAACCAGAACGGCGCGCCTGTGCGCCTCGTCGTGCCGTGGAAATACGGCTTCAAGGGCATCAAGTCGATCGTGCGCATCTCGCTCACCGAGGACGAGCCGGTGACGAGCTGGAAGCGCATGGCCGCGCACGAATACGGCTTCTACGCCAACGTCAATCCGGCCGTCGACCACCCGCGCTGGAGCCAGGCGAGCGAAATCCGCATCGGCGAGGGCGGCTTCTTCAGCCCGAGCCGCCGCGACACACTGCCCTTCAACGGCTATGCCGACGAGGTCGCCGGCCTCTATGCCGGCATGGACCTCACGGTCGACTACTGATGCAACCCACGCCGTCGCGGCGCTGGCGCGGGGCTGGCATCTGGGCGCTCTATGCGGCGGGCTTCGTGCCGGCGGCCTACTGGTTCTGGCTCGGCGCGAGCGGGCAGATACCGGGCAACGCGATCAAGGAATTCGAGCACGTGCTGGGCATCTGGGCGCTGCGCTTCCTTCTCGCCACGCTCGCCGTCACGCCGCTGCGCGACCTTGCCGGCATCAATCTCCTGCGCTATCGCCGCGCGCTCGGCCTTCTCGCCTTCTGGTACGTGGTCATGCACTTCCTGACCTATCTCGTCCTCGACCAGAACCTCAACCTCGCGGCCATCCTCGCCGACATCGCCAAGCGGCCCTTCATCACCATCGGCATGGCCTGCCTCGTGCTGCTTCTCCCGCTCGCCGCGACCTCGAATGCCTTCTCGATCCGCCGGTTGGGGAAGAACTGGAACCGGCTGCACCGCCTCGCCTATGTCGTCGTCCTCGGCGGCGCGGTCCACTACGCCATGTCGGTCAAGGTGGTGACGGCCGAGCCCTTCCTCTATCTCGTGCTCGCGGCCGCGCTCGTCCTCTACCGCCCGTTCCGTGGCCGGATCGCGCGGCGCAAAAGGCCGGCGGCCGGCCTGCGGGCGCGGCCCGAACAATCCGGCTGACAGGAGCCGCAGCTTCGCCTATCCTTACGCGCACGGCCGGAGGCGGCCGGCAGCCCGCGTCCGGGAAACGGATATGGCGAACGCCTCCACCAGACCTTGCTCACCGTTTCAACCCGTTGGGGCGAAGGCGTTGGCAATGCGGGCGTCAGCGAAGACTTCGCCGTGACGAAGGAAACGGACATGCGTGACCATCGCGATGCAAAAGCCATGGCCAGGACCATGCGCGAAGCCCTTGCCGAACGCGGCCTGACGATCACCCACAGCGAGGCGCTGGAGATCGTCGCCCGCCAGTTCGGGCTGGAGACCTGGAACATCCTTTCGGCCCGGATCGGGCAGGACGAGGCCGCCGCCGACCCCGGCGGCATCGCCTTCGAGCAGGCCGTGCCGATCGTGCGCATCTTCGACGTCGCCAAGGCGCACGAGTTCTATCTCGGCTTCCTCGGTTTCACTGTGGACTGGGAGCATCGCTACGGCGACAGCTTCCCGCTCTACACGCAGATTTCCCGCGCCGGCCTCCGCCTGCACCTGTCGGAACACGCCGGCGACGCCACGCCGGGCGGCAACATGTGCGTCTACATGAAGGGCATCCGCGCCTTCCAGGCCGAGCTTATCGCGAAGAACTATCGGTATATGAGGCCCGGCCTCGAGGACGAGGGGACGCGGCTCGAGGTCACGGTCATCGACCCGTTCAACAACCGCATCCGCTTCATGGAGCTGAAGCAGACCTAGAGCATTTTGCAGTCAGACGGAATCGTCTGACGTCGCATAAATGCGGCTAAGGAAAGAAGCTGGAGCAGCGGAAGCTGCGTTCGTCAGAACGCCCGCTGCTCCAGCCGCTGAAAACGCGGTTGCCTGCAATTTGAACGATTTTCCTGACCGTTCCGAAATCGCCCGTCTTCTAATGTAGCGTTCGGGGAAATGTTCGGCGGGGGCCGGGATGAGAACGGCAGGCATGACCGCGCCGCAGGCGCGGCCGGGTATAGCAAGCGCGCCGCAGGCGCGCGCGGGCCGGGCATCGGGCAGGCAGGCGGCGCTGGCACTCGCCGCGCTGCTGGCGCTTTCGGGATCGCTGCTTCTGGCGCTCGCCGCCGGCGCGGCGGCGAAGCTGCCCTGGGAGGAACTGCGCCTGCATCTTGCCGCGCGTTCATGGCCTGCGGCGCAGGCGTCGATCCGCTCCGTCTCGCTTTCCGAGCGCAGCCACGTCGCGGGGCCGCAGGACCGGCTGGTCACGGAGATGGTGCTGACGGTCGCCTACGACTACGAGGTCGACGGCGTGCCGCATGAGGGGCGGGCCGCCAGCTTCGCCGACACCGGCAAGCCGCACGACCGCAGGCTGAGGACGCTCTACAGCCGGTTGAACTTCGCGCTGCTGACCGGCCGTTCCGTGCCGGTGTTCTACGATCCGCACGCGCCCGCCGAGGCCGTGCTCGACAGGAGCTTCCATCGCAGGCCGATGATGGTCGATGGGGGGTGCGCTGCGCTCGGCGGACTGCTGGGCTTCACGCTGCTGGCCTCGTCCCTGCGCCTTGGGAGACCGCGGCGCAGGCCCGCTTCCGGCTAAACGGCCGCTCAGTCCTGTTTCCGGCCGGCTGAGCGTTCGCTCAGCCTTGTTTCGGCTGGTAGCGTTCCCAGCCCTTGGGGCCGAGATGCTCCTGCGGCTCGAAACGCACCTTGTACGCCATCTTGCGCGATCCGTTGACCCAGTAGCCGAGATAGACATGCGGCAGGCCGGCGGCGCGGGCGCGGGCGATGTGGTCGAGGATCATGAAGGTGCCGAGCGAGCGGTGCTCGAGCGCGGGATCGTAGAAGGAATAGACCATCGACAGCCCGTCGGCCATCCAGTCGGTCAGCGCGACGGCGACCAGCTCGCCCTCGCCCTTGCCGGTGATGAAGCTGTCCGGCCCGCGCCGGCGATACTCGACGACGCGGGTGTCGACATGGCTGTCCTCGACCATCATCGCGTAGTCGAGCACGGTCATGTCGGCCATGCCGCCGTCATGGTGGCGGGCGTCGAGATAGGTGCGGAACAGCGAATACTGCTCGGATGACGGCTCCGCGTCATGGACGGCGCCGATGAGATCGTCGTTGCGCGCCACCGCGCGGCGCATGCTGCGCGTCGGCTCGAACTGGTCGACGAGGATGCGCACCGAAACGCAGGCCCGGCAGGTCTCGCAGGCCGGCCGGTAAGCGATGTTCTGCGAGCGGCGGAAGCCGCCCTGCGTCAAAAGGTCGTTCAGCTCCGGCGCGCGGTCCCCGGCGAGATGCGTGAACACCTTCCGCTCGAACTCGCCCTCGACATAAGGGCAGGGCGAGGGCGCGGTCAGGTAGAACTGTGGCGAGTGGGGTGGATGTTGGTGTTTCATGGTCCGGGGCTGCCGTTCGCTCCCATAGGCATGTCACGCCAGCAAAAAACGTCAACCTTAAAAATTTGAACGCCGGCCTTCCGGACGGAAAAACCGGCGTCCGGCGTGTCGCTTATCGGTCGGAGCGCGTGACCACCGTGCCGAGCAAAAGATCGTGAACGGTGCGCTTGCGCTCCAGGAACAGCGTGGCGAGGAGGATCAGCGGCGTCAGGAGCACGTTGCCGGCCCAGAACAGCACCGTGTGGACGATGGCGAGCAGCCCGTCGATCCGCTGGCCGTCGAGGCGCTCCAGCCGGATGTCCATCATCCGCATGCCGACCGTCGCCTGGTTCGGCCCGCCCATCGTGTTCCAGACATAGGTGAGCGCCACCGCCGGGAACAGCACCGAGAACAGCGCCCAGCCGAGGCCGAGCGTGACGATGCCGAACACGAAGACGAGGATGGCGAAGGGGATCATCATCAGCGCCACGAGCAGATAGTCGATGACGAAGGCCATCATCCGGCGCGTCAGCACGCCTTCGTAGATCCTGATGTCGTCGAGGCGGGTGGGGATGATCTCGCCGTCGAGGATACGCGTCGTCGTCATGTCTTCCTGTCTCCCGGGCAACAAACGCCCTTACGCGACAGGAGATGGTGCTTTTCTCGCGGTTTTCAATATTCCGGGCCGGCGGACCCTGCTCAGCCCCCGGTTCAGCCCTTGAGGATTTCCGCGACGCGCGGCGCGAAATAGGTGAGGATGCCGTCGCAGCCGGCGCGCTTGAACGCCATCAGGCTTTCCAGCATCGCCGCCTCGCCGTCGATCCAGCCATTGGCGCTCGCCGCCTCGATCATCGCGTATTCGCCCGACACCTGATAGGCGAAGGTCGGCACCGCGAACTCGTCGCGCGCGCGGCGGATGATGTCGAGATAGGGCAGGCCCGGCTTGACCATGATCATGTCCGCGCCCTCGTCGAGGTCCTGCTCGATCTCGCGCATCGCCTCGTCGGTGTTGGCATGATCGAGATAGTAGGTCTTCTTGTCGCCCTTCAGGAGCCCCTTGGTGCCGATCGCCTCGCGATAGGGCCCGTAGAAGGCCGAGGCGAACTTCGTCGCGTAGGACATGATCGCCACGTCCTGGAAGCCGGCGGCGTCGAGCGCGTCGCGGATCGCGCCGATGCGCCCGTCCATCATGTCGGAGGGGGCGATGATGTCCGCGCCCGCCGCCGCCTGCAGCACCGCGCCCGCCGCGACGGTGGCGACCGTCTCGTCGTTGACGATGATGCCGCCGTCGAGGATGCCGTCATGGCCATGGTCGGTGAACGGGTCGAGCGCGGCGTCGGTGATGACGCCGATCTCCGGCACCGCCGCCTTGATCGCGCGCGTTCCGCGGTTGATGAGATTGTCGGGGTTCAGGATTTCCGCGCCGGTGCGGTTGCGCAGCGCCATGTCGACGTTCGGGAAGGTGGCGAGCGCCGGGATGCCGAGCGCGGCCGCGCGCTCCGCTTCCCTGACCGCGAGGTCGACGGAAAGCCGGAACACGCCGGGCATCGCCGGGATCTCCTCGCGCCGGTTCTCGCCCTCGGTCAGGAAGATCGGCCAGATCAGGTCGTCGACGGTGAGGTGGTTCTCCCGCACCAGCCGGCGCGACCAGTCCGCCTTGCGCATGCGCCGCAGCCGGCGCGAGGCGGTGATCTCGTCGACGCTGCGCGGCGGGGCAGGGGGGGTGGGAGCAGGGCTGTGTCGGTTCATGGCGTCTCTCCGGTCGGCGGCTTCTATCACGGCCGGGGCGAAGGCTCCACCCCGTGCGAAGGGACAGGGACCGCGGCTGGCCCGCCGGAATGCGGCGCTTGCCCCCGTCTTTGCCCTTGTGCATGGTTGCGTCAGGTGAATCGGCCCCCGGGGAGCGTTCCTTCTTCATGCACCGTACAGGCGACAGCGTGATCCCGCACGCCACGACACTCGATCTCGGCTGGGAATGGTTCCATCGCGCGGTGGCGGCGTTCGGCCTTTTGTGCGGGCTCTTCTACTGGACGCGGCTGATCGGCATCAATGACGGGGCCGAATGGCGCTTCGACCTGATGCCGGTCCACTGGCAGGTCGCCTCCGTCTCGCTCGCGGTGCTGTTCCCGTTCGCCGCGAGCGGGCTTTGGATGATCTCGTCCTGGGGCGCGGTGATCTGGTTTCTGTGCGCCGGGATCGAGATCGCCATGTATGCCGGCTTTCCCGAGCTTTACGGCGCGCGCCCGTTCCTCGTCGCCCTGCATGTGGCCATCGCGCTCGCCTATTGCGCGTTCCGCGTCGCCTTCTTCCTGCGCAGGCGCCGGCAGGCCGATTAACCGATTTTTCAGCGTGATGTCAGGTGGGGCTCTGGTAAGCCCTTGTTAAGCCTGCGGTTTAAGTCGAATTTTATGTGCATTCGATAGGGTCGGGCCAAGGTGAGAGAAAACAAGATCACCGGGCGTTAAACGAGAGGCAAGACCCATGACGACTTCGCGACAGGCGGCGAAGCCCGCTATCAGCATCGACGACGATCGCAAGGATGCGATCCGTTCCCTCTACCTCGAATCGCTCCAGCTCGTCGAGCGGCTGCACCGCCGCCTGCTCGACGTCATCAAGGACGAGTTCGACCGTGCCGGGCGTTCCGATATCAACGCGATCCAGGCGCTGCTGCTGTTCAACATCGGCTCGGCCGAGCTGACGGCCGGCGAATTGCGCTCCCGCGGCTACTATCTCGGATCGAACGTGTCCTACAATCTGAAGAAGCTGGTCGATCTCGGCTTCATCAACCACCAGCGCTCGCGTGTCGACCGTCGCTCGGTCCGCGTCAGCCTGACCCCGAAGGGCGAGGAGGTCGCCGCCGTGGTCGGCAAGCTCTACGACCGCCACATCGGCTCCATCGAGCAGGTCGGCGGCATCAGCTCGGACGAGTTCCAGCAGATGAACCGTGCGCTCCAGCGCCTCGACCGCTTCTGGAACGACACCATCGCCTACCGCATGTAGCCCTGACGGGCGCGTTCGGGCGGCCTGAACCCGGGACAGCCGCAGGGGGCGAGACCTCCTGCGGCCGCTCCGCGTCGACGGTCCCGCGTCCGGATCGTGCTCCTTCATGCCCCCATTCACGTCATCGTGCCGTGCATCGGCCACGATGCTGCCATATTGAGATGTGACCGCAGAACCGTCATCTTCCGCAAAGGGAGGGGGACGGCCATGCGCGTTGGGCGAATGTTAACGTTAAGCCCGTCATAACGTGGATGAGACAAGCGCGGCCGCGGCCGGCGCTGCGGACGAAAACAGGAAATCGGGACTCGGGCATGAAGACTTCTCGTCGCATCTTCCTCTCCGGCGCGGGCGCGCTCGCCGCCACGGCCCTGTCGCGGACGGTCCATGCGCAGAACGCGATCGACGATATCCTGTCCTCGACGCAGCGCGGAAGCTGGGACGACCAGTTCGACGCGCGCGCCTCCGCCCAGGCGGGCAGGGTGGTCTCGACCTCGCCGATCTTCAGCCCCGAGACGGTGACGCATATCGAGCGCACGCTCGGCCAGTATTCCGACATCGTCGCGCGCGGCGGCTGGCCGATGGTGCCGGCGACCAAGGCGCTCCGGCTCGGCGCGTCCGACCGCGATGTCGAGGTGCTGCGCTCGCGGCTGATGATCTCGGGCGACCTTTCCGAGCGCGCCGGCATCTCGCCGTCCTTCGACACCTATGTCGACGCCGCGCTGAAGCGGTTCCAGACCCGCCACGGCATGCCGGCCGACGGCGTCGCCGGCAAATACACCTATGCGGCGATGAACGTTTCCGCGCCGGTGCGCCTCGGCCAGCTCGAGACCAACCTCGTGCGCCTGCGCTCGATGTCGGGCTTCCTCGGCGACCGTTATGTCATGGTCAACATCCCCGCCGCCCAGATCGAGGCGGTGGAGGGCGGCCGCGTCGTCTCGCGCCACACCGCCGTCGTCGGCAAGATCGACCGCCAGACGCCGATCCTGAATTCCAAGATCCACGAGATCAACATCAATCCCTACTGGAACGCGCCCGAATCCATCGTGCGCCGCGACATCATCCCGCTGATGCGCAAGAACCCGAACTACCTCGCCGAGAACAGCATCCGCATCTTCGGCCCGAACGGCGAGGTCGACCCGATGACCATCGACTGGTCGACCGAGGAAGCCGCCAAGCTGCGCTTCCGGCAGGACCCCGGCCGCATCAACGCGATGGCGACGATCAAGATCAACTTCCACAATCCGCACGCGGTCTATCTACACGACACGCCGCAGCAGAGCCTGTTCAACAACCTGATGCGCTTCGATTCGTCGGGCTGCGTGCGCGTCCAGAACGTGCGCGACCTCGTCACCTGGATTCTCAAGGAGACGCTGGGCTGGGACCGCCGCCGCATCGAGCAGACCATCCAGGCGGAATCGGACATCAAGGTGCCGGTGGGCAATCCGGTGCCGATCTACATGACCTACATCTCCGCCTGGGCGACCGGTGACGGCGTCGCCCATTTCCGCGACGACATCTACGGCCGCGACGGGGTGGACGAGCTTCAGCTCTCGACGCTCTGAAGCAATTCCAGGAAAAGTGTGAAGCACGTTTCCGTCCGGAATTGCGTCGAAATAAGGAATTAGATCGCGCGAGACGCCGCATCGGAAAGGCCGCCCACGAGGCGGCCTTTTTCTTTGGCGCGGCCGCGCGACGGCGCGGGGCGCAAGAAGGGGATGAAATTTCCCGCCCGGGCGTGGAAGGGCGGGGGGAAGTGTGGTATGCGGCCGGCATCCTCACCCCCATGCCCACCGAAGGACCGATGCCATGGACACCCGCGTAACGGCCGCCGTCCCCGCTTTCTTTTCCCAGCCGCTCGAGGAGCGCGATCCCGAGATTTTCGGCGCCGTGCGCAAGGAGCTCGGCCGCCAGCGCGACGAGATCGAGCTGATCGCCTCGGAGAACATCGTCAGCCGCGCCGTGCTGGAGGCGCAAGGCACGGTCCTGACCAACAAATACGCCGAGGGCTATCCCGGCAAGCGCTATTATGGCGGCTGCCAGTATGTCGACATCGTCGAGGAGCTGGCCATCGAGCGCGCCAAGGCGCTGTTCGGCGCCGCCTTCGCCAACGTCCAGCCCAATTCCGGCAGCCAGATGAACCAGGCCGTGTTCCTGGCCCTGCTCCAGCCGGGCGACACCTTCATGGGCCTCGATCTCAACTCCGGCGGCCATCTGACCCACGGCTCGCCCGTCAACATGAGCGGCAAGTGGTTCAACGTCGTCTCCTACGGCGTGCGCCGCGACGACCACCTGCTCGACATGGACGAGATCGAGAAGAAGGCTCACGAGGTCAAGCCGAAGCTCATCCTCGCCGGCGGCACCGCCTATTCGCGCGTCTGGGACTGGAAGCGGTTCCGCGAGATCGCCGACGCGGTCGGCGCCTATCTGATGGTCGACATGGCCCACATCGCCGGCCTCGTCGCCGGCGGCGTCCATCCCTCGCCGGTGCCGCACGCTCATGTCACCACGACCACGACGCACAAGTCGCTGCGCGGCCCGCGCGGCGGCATGATCCTGACCAATGACGAGGACATCGCCAAGAAGATCAATTCGGCGGTGTTCCCCGGCCTTCAGGGCGGCCCGCTGATGCACGTCATCGCCGCCAAGGCCGTGGCGCTCGGCGAGGCGCTGCAGCCCGAGTTCCGCACCTATGCCGCCAACGTCGTCGAGAACGCGCGCACCCTTGCCGCCAGCCTTCGCGAAACCGGCCTCGACATCGTTTCCGGCGGCACCGACAACCATCTGATGCTGGTCGACCTGCGCCCCAAGAACGCCACCGGCAAGCGCGCCGAGGCCGCGCTCGGCCGCGCCCACATCACCTGCAACAAGAACGGCATCCCCTTCGACCCGGAAAAGCCGTTCGTCACCTCGGGCGTGCGCCTCGGCAGCCCGGCCGGCACCACGCGCGGCTTCGGCACGGCCGAGTTCGCCGAGATCGGCAGGCTGATCTCGGAAGTGCTGGACGGGCTGAAGGCGGCCAACTCCGACGAGGGCAACGCGGCCGTCGAGGCGGCGGTGCGCGGCAAGGTCGCCGAGCTGTGCGGCCGTTTCCCGCTCTACCCCTATCTCGGCTGATGGGGTAAGCATCCCGGCGAGGGTTCTTTTCGCCGGAGGGGTAACATATGCGCTGTCCGTTCTGTCAGTCCGAAGACACGCAGGTCAAGGATTCCCGCCCCGCCGAAGACGGGGCGGCGATCCGCCGCCGCCGCGTCTGCCCGGATTGCGGCGGCCGCTTCACCACCTTCGAGCGTGTGCAGCTTCGCGACCTCGTCGTCGTCAAGCGCTCCGGCCGCAAGGTGCCGTTCGCTCGCGACAAGCTGCTGCGCTCGATGGAGATCGCCACGCGCAAGCGCAATGTCGACCCGGACCGCATCGAGCGCGCCGCGACCGGCATCGCCCGCCAGCTCGAAAGCTCGGGCGAGACCGAGGTGATGGCCGACGAGATCGGCCGGCTCGTCATGGAGGCCTTGAAGGCGATAGACGACGTCGCCTATGTGCGCTTCGCCTCGGTCTACCGCAATTTCCGCGAGGCCAAGGATTTCCACGAAGTGCTCGGCGAATTGCGGAGCGACCAGGACGAGGACTAGGCCCATGGCGCAAGGCGAGCGCGGCGCGAATGGGACGGATGGCGAGGCGGTTTCGGAGGCGGATCGCCGCTTCATGGCCGCCGCCATCCGCCTGTCGCGGCGCAATCTGGGTCTGACCGCCACCAACCCTTCGGTCGGCACGCTGATCGTCAGGGACGGCGTCATCGTCGGCCGCGGCGTCACCGCCATCGGCGGCCGCCCGCATGCCGAGCCGCAGGCGCTGGCCGAGGCCGGCGATCTGGCGAAGGGGGCGACCGCCTATGTCACGCTCGAGCCCTGCGCCCATCACGGCCGCACCCCGCCCTGCGCCGACGCGCTGGTGGTCGCCGGGGTGGCGCGCGTCGTCGGCGCGGCGAGCGATCCCGATCCGCGCGTTTCCGGGAAAGGCTACGCCATCCTGCGCGCGGCCGGGCTTACGGTCGTCGAGGGAGTGCTGGCCGCGGAGGCGGGCGATCTTCTGGCCGGATACTTGACCCGCGCGCGCCTCAAGCGCCCGGAGGTGACGCTGAAGCTCGCCGTCTCCGCCGACGGCATGATCGGCCGGCGCGGCGAGGGCCAGATTGCGATCACCGGCCCGGTCGCGCGCCGGCAGGTGCATGCGATGCGCGCCGAATCGGGCGCCATCCTCGTCGGCATCGGCACGGCGCTCGCCGACGATCCCGAGTTGACCTGCCGCCTGCCGGGCCTCGAAAGCCGCTCGCCCGCCCGTATCGTGCTCGACGCTGCTCTGCGCCTGCCGCCGTCCTCGAAGCTGGCGGCCGGCGCGCGGTCGACGCCGCTGCTCATCGCCTCGTCGGTCGAGGCCGACCCGGCGCGCCGCGCCGCGCTCGCCGCCCTCGGCGCCGGCTTCCTCTCGGTCGAGTTGCACGAGGGCCGCATCGCCCTGCCGGAGCTGCTGGAGGATCTCGCCGCGCAAGGCTTCATGTCGCTGATGGTCGAGGGCGGGGCCGAGACCGCCCGCCATTTCCTCGACGAGGGGCTGGTCGACCGCATCGCGCTGTTCACCGGGCCGGCCGCGATCGGCGCGGGCGGCATCGCTTCGCCGGTGACGGCGCGCGACCTGCCGGCCGGCTTCCGGCCCGTGCGGCAGGCGCGCTTCGGCGACGATCTCTACACCGAATATGCGAGGACGCCCTGATGTTCACCGGCATCGTCACCGACATCGGAACCGTGGCGCAGGTCACGCCGCTGGCCGAGGGCGTGCGCCTGCGCATCGACACGGCCTACGACCCCGCCGGCATCGCCATCGGCGCGTCCATCGCCTGCGCGGGCGTGTGCTTGACGGTCGTCGCCCTGCCGGACGCCGCCTCCAATGCGCGCTGGTTCGAGGTCGAGGCGTGGGAGGAGGCGCTGCGTCTGACGACGGCCGCAGGCTGGAAGCCGGGAACCCGCCTCAACCTCGAACGGGCGCTGAAGATCGGCGACGAGCTCGGCGGCCACATCGTCTCCGGCCATGTCGACGGCCGCGCGACCATTGTCGAGCGGCGCGACGAGGGCGACGCCGTGCGTTTCACCATTGAGGCGCCGCGCGCGCTCGCCCGCTTCATCGCGCCCAAGGGCTCGGTGGCGCTCGACGGCACCTCGCTGACGGTAAACGGCGTCGACGGCGCGCGCTTCGACGTGCTCCTGATCCATCATTCGCTGACCGTGACGACATGGGGCGAGCGCCAGGCGGGCGACGCGGTCAACATCGAGATCGACACCATGGCGCGCTACGCCGCGCGGCTCGCCGAGTTCGGCGGCTAGCCGGCCAAGCAATGCAGATCGTGCAGGGCCGCCATCGCCAACGAAGCGCTTGCTAAGGTTCCGGCTTCGGCCTAAGTCACCGGGCGATTTCCGGAGAAGACCATGACCAGCACCGTTCCGCCCCGCCTCCTTGTCATCGAGGCGCGTTTCTACGACAATCTGTCCGACGCCCTGCTCGACGGCGCGAAGGCCGCGCTCGACCAGGCGGGCGCGCTCTACGACGTCGTCACCGTGCCGGGGGCGCTGGAGATTCCGGCCGTGGTGTCGTTCGCGCTGGACGCGGCCGAGGAGGACGGCGTCGCCTATGACGGCTTCGTCGCGCTGGGCTGCGTCATCCGCGGCGAGACCTATCATTTCGACATCGTCGCCAATGAATCCTGCCGGGCGCTGATGGACCTCGCCGTCGAGGAATCGCTGGCCATCGGCAACGGCATCCTGACCGTCGAGAACGAGGCGCAGGCCTGGTCGCGCGCCCGGCGCAGCGAGGGCGACAAGGGCGGATTCGCCGCGCGCGCCGCGCTGACCATGATTGCCCTGCGCCACCGGCTCGGAGCCTGACCTTGGCCGCCAAACCGCTTCCGCCGAAACCCGCCGGGCCGCGACAGGCCAACAAGCGCGGCGCCGCGCGCCTCGCCGCCGTGCAGGCGCTCTACCAGATGGATGTCGCCGGCTCGGGCATCCTCGAGATCACCGCCGAATACGAGCAGTTCCGCCTCGGCAAGGAAGTCGACGGCGCGCAGTATCGCGAGGCGGACGCGCAGTGGTTCCGCGCCATCCTCGCCGGCGTGGTCGAGGACCAGAAGACGGTCGATCCGGTCATCCGCCAGGCGCTGACCGAGGACTGGCCGCTCTCGCGGCTCGATTCGACGCTGCGCGCCATCCTGCGCGCCGGCGTCTACGAGCTGATGCGCCGCCAGGACGTGCCGGTGCCGGTCATCGTCTCGGAATATGTCGACATCGCCAAGGCGTTCTACGAGGATGACGAGCCCAAGCTCGTCAATGCCGTGCTCGACCGTGTCGCGCGCCGGGTGCGCGGCGAGGGCCGGGGCAAGGAACCGGGCAAGGAACCGGGCAAGGAGCCCGGAGCGTGAGCGCCGGGGCGGGCGACGGCGAGGCGCGGCGCGCGACCCTGATCCTCGCCGCCTCGCAGGCCATCGTCGGCTCGGCCGCGCCCATCGCCTTCGCCCTCGGCGCGCTGTCCGGCTACTATCTCCTTGCCGACGACAAGGCGCTCGCCACGCTTCCCGTCACAGGCTTCACCGTCGGCGTCGCGCTCGGCGCGATTCCGGCCGCCGCGCTGATCAAGCGCGCCGGCTATCGCCTCGGCTTCCAGTCGGGCACCGCCGTCACCGCGCTCGGCGGGGTCCTGACCACGCTGGGGCTGCTCGGCTTCTCGTTCTGGCTGTTCTCGTTCGGCATGCTGGTCCTCGGGCTCGGCGGGGCCTTCATCCAGCAGGTGCGCTTCGCCGCAGCCGACTACGCGCCGCCCGCCCTCAAGGCGCGCGCGATCTCGCTGGTTCTGGCCGGCGGCGTCGTCACCGCGATCCTCGGGCCGCAGATCGTCATCCTGACCCGCGACCTTTTCGCCCCGGTGATGTTCGCCGGCGCCTTCGCGTCTATCATCGGCCTGGCAGTGGTCGGTGCGGCGATCCTCCTGCTCCTGCCGGCGCGCAAGGGGAGCGGCGGCACCGTCACCGGCCTCGACCAGCCGGCGCGGCCGCTTGGCGAGATCATGCGCCAGCCGCGCTTCGTCGTCGGGCTCATCTGCGGCGTCGGCACCTACGCGCTGATGAGCTTCGTCATGACCGGCGCGCCGCTCGCCATGGTCGGCTGCGGCTTCTCGCCCGACGAGGCGACGCTGGGCATCTCGTGGCACGTCATGGCGATGTTCGCGCCGTCCTTCGTCACCGGCCGGCTGATCGCCCGCTTCGGGGCCGAGGCCGTCGTCGCCCTCGGCCTCGCGCTTCTGGTCGGCTGCGGGCTCGTCGCCCTCTCCGGCATCCAGCTCTGGCAGTTCTGGACGGCGCTCGTCCTGCTCGGCATGGGCTGGAATTTCGGCTTCATCGGCACCACGGCGATCATCGCCGGCACCTATCGCCCCTCCGAGCAGGGCAAGGTGCTCGGCGTCCACGACTTCATCCTCTTCGGCACGGTGGCGCTCGCCTCGTTCCTGTCCGGCGTCGTCTACGACAGATGGGGCTGGGAGGCGCTGAACTGGGTCACGTTCCCCGTCGTCCTCCTATGCATCGCCGGGCTCGTCTTCCTGCGGCTGATTTCGCGCCGCACCGCCTCAATATCAGGCATTTAGCGCTGCCGGCGGGCAAACCTGGGCGATTTCCGGGCAAAAGATCAACGAAACCTTGACGTTTCCCGGACCGTTCCGCATAAGCCGCAGCGAAAAGGCAGAGTCCGCCCGGACTCCACCTCTCAACCCCGGCCCGCGGAGGGGTTCTTGCGGGCCCGCAATCGAGGAATCCCGTGAAATGACCATGCTTTATGTCGTCATTCTCTGCGGCGTCCTGTCGGTCGTCTACGCCATGTGGGCGACGCAGTCGGTCCTGGCCGCCGACCAGGGCAATGCGCGCATGCAGGAAATCGCCGGCGCCATCCGTGAGGGCGCGCAGGCCTACCTTACCCGCCAGTACACCACCATCGCCATCGTCGGCGCCGTGGTGTTCGTGCTCGCCTGGTGGCTCTTGTCCGCCACCGCGGCCATCGGCTTCCTGATCGGCGCGGTGCTCTCGGGCGCTGCCGGCTTCATCGGCATGCACGTCTCGGTCCGCGCCAATGTGCGCACCGCGCAGGCCGCCTCGAACAGCCTCGCCGCCGGCCTCGACATCGCCTTCAAGTCGGGCGCCATCACCGGCCTGCTGGTCGCCGGCCTCGCGCTGCTGGGCGTCGCGGTCTATTACTGGATCCTCATCGGCGCGCTGGGCTACGCCCCGTCCGACCGCACCGTCATCGACGCGCTGGTCGCGCTCGGCTTCGGCGCGTCGCTGATCTCGATCTTCGCCCGTCTCGGCGGCGGCATCTTCACCAAGGGCGCCGACGTCGGCGGCGATCTCGTCGGCAAGGTCGAAGCCGGCATTCCCGAGGACGATCCCCGCAACCCGGCCACCATCGCCGACAATGTCGGCGACAATGTCGGCGACTGCGCCGGCATGGCCGCGGACCTGTTCGAGACCTATGCGGTGACGGTCGTCGCCACCATGGTCCTCGGCGCGATCTTCTTCGCCGGCACGGACGTGCTCTCCTCCGTCATGATCTACCCGCTGGCCATCTGCGCCCTGTGCATCGTGACCTCTATCGTCGGCACCTTCTTCGTCAAGCTCGGCGCCAACGGCTCGATCATGGGCGCGCTCTACAAGGGCCTGATCGTCACCGGCATCTTGACCATCGGCGGCGTCGCCATCGCCAACCAGTTCACCATCGGCTGGGGCGAGATCGGCGTGGTCGCCGGCCAGACCATCACCGGCACGGCGCTGTTCGTGTGCGGCCTGATCGGCCTCCTCGTCACCGGCCTGATCGTGGTCATCACCGAGTACTACACCGGCACCAACAAGCGCCCGGTCAACTCGATCGCCCAGGCCTCCGTCACCGGCCACGGCACCAACGTCATCCAGGGCCTCGCCGTCTCGCTCGAGTCGACGGCCCTTCCGGCCATCGTCATCGTCGGCGGCATCCTGGCGACGTTCCAGCTCGCGGGCCTCTTCGGCACCGCGATCGCCGTCACCACCATGCTCGGCCTCGCCGGCATGATCGTCGCGCTCGACGCCTTCGGCCCCGTCACCGACAATGCCGGCGGCATCGCCGAGATGTCGGGCCTGCCGCCCGAGGTTCGCCAGTCCACCGACGCGCTCGACGCCGTCGGCAACACCACCAAGGCCGTCACCAAGGGCTACGCCATCGGTTCGGCCGGTCTCGGCGCGCTGGTCCTGTTCGCCGCCTACTCCTACGATCTGGAGTACTTCGCGGCCAACAGCGCCCAGTACCCGTACTTCGCGGATGTCGGCGAGATATCGTTCTCGCTCGCCAACCCCTACGTCGTCGCGGGCCTGATCTTCGGCGGCCTGATCCCCTACCTCTTCGGCGGCATCGCCATGACGGCCGTCGGCCGCGCGGCGGGCTCGATCGTCGAGGAGGTGCGTCGTCAGTTCCGCGAGGATCCGGGCATCATGGCCGGCACCTCGAAGCCGAACTACGCCCGCGCCGTCGACCTTCTGACCAAGGCCGCGATTCGCGAGATGATCATCCCCTCGCTGCTGCCGGTCCTCGCCCCGCTCGTCGTCTATTTCGGCGTGCTGCTGATCTCCGGCTCCAAGGCCTCGGCCTTCGCCGCGCTCGGCGCCTCGCTGCTGGGCGTGATCGTCAACGGCCTGTTCGTCGCCATCTCGATGACCTCGGGCGGCGGCGCGTGGGACAACGCCAAGAAGTCGTTCGAGGACGGCTTCGTCGACAAGGACGGCGTCAAGCACCTGAAGGGCTCGGAAGCGCACAAGGCCTCCGTCACCGGCGACACGGTCGGCGATCCCTACAAGGACACGGCCGGCCCGGCGGTGAACCCGGCGATCAAGATCACCAATATCGTGGCCCTGCTGCTGCTCGCCGTTCTCGCCTGATCCAGGCAGTGCCAAACAAAAACCGCGGGGAGAGATCCCCGCGGCCGGACTGTCGACAAAGCATGAAAATCTCTCATCCGTCATGGTCGGATCCTCGGGACAGGCCCGAGGACGACGGTAGCGGGTGGGGTGAGAGGTTTGGACAAACAAAAACCCGCGGGGAGCGATCCCCGCGGGTTTTTTGATTCCGCCTTGCGGACGAGCGTCAGTTGTTGCTCATCAGGTTCTTCATGAGGTTGCCGGGGCTCGCGCCGCCGCGCAGCAACTGGCCGAGGAAGGTCGTCTCGGCGCCGCCCGTCGGGGTGACGCGGGCGATCATGTCGAAGACCTTGCCGTCCTGCAGCGTGTAATGGGCGAGGCGCTCGACAATGCCGTCCTTGTCGAAATAGACGGCAAGGACGCTCTGCTCGACGACCTTCGGCTTCATGAAGGCGGCCGCGCGCTTGCGCTTCTGCGAGATGTAGTAGAAGACCTCGTTGTCGAAGGTCGCGGTGGAGGAGGGCGTGCCGAGCGACAGCAGGACCTGCTCGCGCGACGAGCCGACCGGCGCCAGCGCCAGCGTCTCCTGGTCGACGACGTAACACTGATAGAGAACCTCGCTGGGGCCCTGGCAGGCCGCGAGCACGGAAGCGGAGAGGGTGACGGCAACGGTGGCGTTACGCAACAGCTTCATATTCGCAGAATCTCTCTTCACAACATCCCCGGGACTATGATGGCCGCGCAGCCATTGCAATTCATGCCTGCTTCGGTAAACCAGCTTCGACCGTCATGCAACATGACTTGCGACGGCTCCATGGTTTGAATCAGGCAAAACTGGGCTTTATGATGATTTTCGGCCTGTTCGGCAAAAAAAACGGCAACCGGCGCATCGTCGAAAAGCAATACGCGACCCTGACGAAGGCCGCGCGCCATCCCTATCTCTATGAGAGCCTTGGTGTTCCCGATACCGTCATGGGCCGCTTCGAGATGCTCTCGGCCGTGCTGATCCTCTACTTCCGGCGCACGCGCGCAAGCGCCACGTCGGGCCAGGAGATCGCCCAGGAGATCGTCGATGCCTTCTTCGAGGACGTCGACCACTCGATTCGCGAGCTCGGCGTCGGCGATGTCGGCGTGCCCAAGCGCATGAAGAAATTCGCCGGCATGTTCTACGGCCGTCTGGAATCCTATGCCGCCGCGCTCGATGCCGGCGACCGCGCCGCGCTTGCCGAAGCGCTCCGCCGCAACATCCATCCGGCGGCGGGCGTCGAGCCCCCCTCGATGGAGGGACTGGCCTGCTATCTCTTCGCCGCCGAGAAGGCGATGGGTAAGGCCGGTGAAGATGTGATCCGGTCCGGCATGCTCGACGTGATCGAGCCCGGCACCGAAGAAAACGCCGCCGGGGCGGCGAGGGACGCGCGATGAGAAAAGACGACGACACGCCATTTTCCTATCCGGTCAAGGTCGGCCATATCTCGGCCAATCCGGTCGAGGTGACGATCAGCGCCGATCCCGGCGAGCGCGCGGGACTTGCCGCGCTCTGGTCGGTGCTGGAGGTGAAGGCGCTCTCGGCGACCTTCCAGATCCTGCGCTGGAAGCGCGACGGCGTGCGCCTCAAGGGGAGGGTGACGGCGGACATCGTGCAGGCCTGCGTGGTGACGCTCGATCCGGTCGAATCCCATATCGACGAGCCGGTCGAGGTCGTCTTCGTGCCGGAAGGCTCCAAGCTGGCGCGGCTTCCCGTCTCCACCGAAACCGGCGAGATGCTGCTCGATCCCGATGGCCCCGATGCGCCGGAGGTCTTCACGGGCGACACAATCGATGCCGGCGTGGTGGCCGCCGAACATGTGGCGCTCGCCATCGATCCCTATCCGCGCAAGGCCGACGTCGACTTCTCCGGCCACATCGAAAGCACTGACCAGGACGATCGCAAACCCTCGCCCTTCGCCGTTCTGAAGGACTGGAAAAAAGACTGAACGGCTTATTGAGCGTCCGATAATTCAGTTGTGCCCCCGGCGAAAAGCGGTATTTTGGCCGAATTCCGCCGCGGAGGCCCCTTCGCCCGTGGAAACAAGAATCAAGGCCAGCAACCAAGGCCAGGAACTAAGGCAAGACTCGCGTGGTCAGAATTTCCGTCGATGTCATGGGTGGCGATTTCGGTCCGAAGGTCGCCATCCCCGGCGTAGCCAAGGCTCTCGAACGTCATCCCGAAATCCGCTTCGTCCTCTACGGCAATGCCGCCGAATGCGATCCGCTGCTGGCGCAATATCCGAAACTGAAGGCTGCCAGCACTTTCCACCATTGCGACGTCTCCGTCGCCATGGACGAGAAGCCGAGCCAGGCGCTGCGCCGCGGCCGCGGCAAGTCCTCCATGTGGCAGGCGATCGACGCGGTGGCCAAGGGCGAGGCCGACGTCGCGGTTTCCGCCGGCAATACCGGCGCGCTGATGGCCATGTCGAAGTTCTGCCTGCGCATGATGGCCAATATCGAGCGCCCGGCCATCGCCGGCATCTGGCCGACCCTCAAGGGCGAAAGCATCGTGCTCGACATCGGCGCGACGATCGGCGCCGATGCGGGCCAGCTCTTCGACTTCGCGCTGATGGGCGGGGCGATGGCGCGCGCGCTTTTCGAGATCGACCGGCCGACGCTCGGCCTCCTCAATGTCGGCGTCGAGGAGATCAAGGGCCAGGAAGAGGTCAAGGCCGCCGGCCAGCTCATCCGCGAGGCCAATTTCGACACGATTGAATATTACGGCTTCGTGGAGGGCGACGATATCGGTCGCGGCACGGTGGACGTGGTGGTGACGGAAGGTTTCTCGGGAAACATCGCCCTCAAGGCGGCCGAAGGCACGGCGCGGCAGATCGCCGAATACCTGCGCGCGGCCATGTCGCGCACCTGGCTCGCCAAGCTCGGCTACATTCTCGCCAAGAGCGCCTTCGACCGCGTGCGCGAGAAGATGGATCCGCGCAAGACGAACGGCGGCGTCTTCCTCGGCCTCAACGGCATCGTCATCAAGAGCCACGGCGGCACGGATGCCGAGGGCTTTGCCGCGGCGGTGGATGTCGGCTACGACATGGTTCGCAACGGCCTCAGGGACAAGATCGAGAGAGATTTGCAGAAGTATCACGCGGGCCGGCCTGTCGAGGGCGTCCAGGGTGTGAGCGACGAGGTATAGAATGATTCGTTCAGTGGTCCGCGGCTTCGGGACGGCGCTTCCCAAACGGGTGCTCACCAATGCCGAGCTGGAAAGCATGGTCGACACGTCCGACGACTGGATCGTGCAGCGCACCGGCATCCGCCAGCGCTACATCGCCGGCGAGGGCGAGACGACCGCCTCGCTCGGCGAGGGGGCTGCCCGTGCCGCGCTGGAAAACGCCGGCCTCACCGCCGCCGACATCGACGTCATCATCGTCGCGACCTCGACGCCCGACAACACCTTCCCGGCGACCGCCGTGAACATCCAGAACCGTCTCGGCATGCATCACGGCTTCGCCTTCGACGTGCAGGCGGTCTGTTCGGGCTTCGTCTATGCGGTGACGACGGCGGATGCCTATATCCGCGGCGGCCTTGCAAGGCGCGTCCTCGTCATCGGCGCCGAGACCTTCTCGCGCATCCTCGACTGGACCGACCGCACGACCTGCGTGCTCTTCGGCGACGGCGCCGGCGCCATCGTGCTGGAGGCGCAGGACGGGGCAGGGACCAATGCGGACCGCGGCGTCCTGTCGGCGCAGCTTCGCTCCGACGGCGCCCATCGCGACAAGCTTTATGTCGACGGCGGCCCGTCCACCACCGGAACGGTCGGCCATCTGCGCATGGAGGGCCGCGAGGTCTTCAAGCACGCCGTCGGCATGATCACCGACGTGATCGTCTCGGCCTTCGACGCCACCGGCTTCACGGCCGACGACGTCGACTGGCTGGTGCCGCACCAGGCCAACAAGCGCATCATCGACGGCTCGGCCAGGAAGCTCGGCATCCCGCTGGAAAAGGTCGTCGTGACGGTGGATCTGCACGGCAACACCTCGGCGGCCTCGATCCCGCTGGCACTCGCCGCGGCCGCCAGCGACGGACGCATCAGGCAGGGCGACCTCGTGCTTCTGGAGGCCATGGGCGGCGGTTTCACCTGGGGCGCGGTGCTGCTGCGCTGGTAGCGAAGCGCCAGACTGCGGGGCCGCTTGACCCGAGGGGGCAAGGACAATACTCTTCCGCGACTTAACCATGCGCTTTCAATAGGAAATCGGTGAGGAACGATGAGCGGCAAGACGGTGACACGCGCAGATTTGGCCGAATCGGTTTTCCGGAAGGTCGGGCTTTCCCGAACCGAATCCGCGGAGCTCGTCGAAACCGTGATCGACGAGATCTGCAACGCCATCGTGCGGGGCGAGAGCGTGAAGCTCTCCTCCTTCGCGACCTTCCAGGTGCGCGACAAGAACGAGCGCATCGGCCGCAACCCGAAGACCGGGGAGGAAGTGCCGATCTCGCCGCGCCGCGTCATGACGTTCAAGGCCTCGAACGTGCTCAAGCAGCGGGTGTTGAAGGCGCATCTCGCGCGCAAGGCGAAGCTGAAGCCTGTTTCGCCCGCATCCTGACCGGTTTTACCGCTTATTGTCGGACACGAGCGATTTGAAACTTGAATATCGCCCGGCAACCCGCTGAAATGAATACGATTCGGCTGCACAAGCATCGAGCTGCTGCCGTGAGCTTTCATCGAGGGTAGAATGGACAAGAGTCCGGACGCTTTCCGCACCATCAGCGAGGTCGCCGACGACCTCGACCTGCCCCAGCATGTGCTGCGTTTCTGGGAAACGCGCTTTACCCAGATCAAGCCGATGAAGCGCGGCGGCGGCCGGCGCTACTATCGTCCCGAGGATGTCGATCTCCTCAAGGGCATCCGCCATCTGCTCTACGATCATGGCTATACGATCAAGGGCGTGCAGAAGCTGCTGAAGGTCAACGGCACCAAGTTCGTCGCGGCCATTGCCAGCGGCGATCTTGCGACCGTCGAGGCGCTGG
>JBBCKE010000042.1:0-17539 GCA_037190985.1 Alphaproteobacteria bacterium | reverse complement strand
GCGCGAGCGCGGGGCGCGGCGGTGCTCGACTGGGCGCGCGGCCTCGACCGCGCCGAGCCCGTCCCGTTCGCGCCGCGCCCCGCGCCGCGCCCGCCGCTCGCGCTGCGGCCGAAACGCTTCTCCGTCACCGAGGTGGAGACGCTGCGCCGCGACCCCTACGCCGTCTATGCCCGCCGCGTCCTGCGGCTGGAGGCTCTGGGGCCGCTGATCCGCGACCCCGGCGCGGCCGAGCGCGGCACGCTGTTCCACGACATCGTCCACGCCTTCGCGCTTGCCGGCGTCGACCCCGCCGCGCCGGACGCCGAGGAACGTCTCGTGCGGATCGGCCGCGAGACGTTCGACGCCTGCGGCCTGCCGCCCGACATCGACGCCGTGTGGTGGCCGCGCTTCCTGCGCATGGCCGGCAAGTTCGTTGGTTGGGAGCGTACCCGCCCTTCGGTCATGACACGGCTCGCCGAGGCGCGGGCCGAGGCCACCCCGGTCGGCGCGGCCGGCGTTACCCTTTCCGGCCGCGCCGACCGCATCGACCTCCTGCCCGCCGGCATGGCCGACATCGTCGACTTCAAGACCGGCTCCTCGCCGTCGAAGGCGCAGGCGCATACGCTGCTCAGCCCCCAGCTCGCGCTCGAAGGCGCGCTGTTGATGCGCGGCGCCTTCGCGGACGCTGGCGAATGCCTGCCGGCCGAGCTGCTTTACGTGCGCATGAAGCCGAATGGCGACGTGAAGGACGAATCGATCCTCGTCCACAACCGCCAGCCGAAATCGGCCATCGACCTGTCGCAGGAGGCATGGGCGCGGCTGGAGCGTCTGCTCGATCATTACGGAAGCGAAACGAGCGGCTATCTTTCCCGCGCCCTGCCATTCCGCGAGGGTGACACCGGCGGCGATTACGACCATCTCGCCCGCGTGCTCGAATGGTCGGCCGGCGGTGACGCCGACGAGGCGGGAGGCGACGGCGGATGAGTGGCTTCACCGTCCCGTCCGATACGCTTCAGGCGCAGGCCACTGCCGCCGAGCCCTCGCTTTCGGCCTGGGTGTCGGCAAATGCCGGCTCAGGCAAGACCCATGTGCTGGCCCAGCGCGTCATCCGCCTGCTGCTCGGCGGGGCCGATCCCTCGCGCATATTGTGCCTGACCTACACCCGCGCCGCCGCCGCCAACATGGCCGGCCGCGTGTTCAGGAACCTCGCGCGCTGGGCGACGCTGCCCGACGCCGAGCTCGCCGGCGAGATCGCCGCGCTCGAAGGCCGGCCGCCGGCCGCCGCGCGCATGGCCTACGCCCGTCGCCTGTTCGCGCGGGCGCTGGAAACGCCGGGCGGGTTGAAAATCCAGACTATCCACGCCTTCTGCGAGGCGGTGCTGCACCAGTTCCCGCTCGAGGCCAACATCGCCGGCCATTTCGAGATGCTGGACGGGCAGATGGAGGCAGCGCTGGTCGCCGAGGCGCGGCGCGAGATGATCGCCACCGCCGCCGAAGAGGGTTCCGGGCTCGCCGATGCCTTCGCCGCCGTGCTGTCGCTCGGCGGCGAAAGCGGGCTCGACCAGCTCCTGTCGGCCATCGTCGCCCGGCGCGACGCGCTGAAGGGTTTTATTGCCGAGATCGGCGAGGGCGACGCCTGCTTTGCGCCCCTCTTCGCCGCCTTCGGCTTTTCCGAGGGCGAGACCCCGGCGGATATAGCGGCCCGCCTCCTGCCCGACCGCTATTTCACCCCTGCCCTCACCGCGGAGATCGGCCGCCATGCGGCGGCGGCCGGCAAGGCGACGGCGCAGGATTTCGCCGCCGGGCTGGCGGCGGCGTTGCAGCAGGCCGATCCGCTGGAGAGGCTGACCGCCCTGCGCGGCCTGTTCCTGACGAAGAAGGCAGGCGAGGGCTGGGTCGCGAAATCGACCCGCAACCTCATGGCGAAGGGCGTGGGCGAGTTCTTCCCCGGATTCCCGGCCGAGTTCGAACGTTTCGCTGCCGAAACGGACGAGGCGTGCGACCACGTCGCGCTTCATGCCATGCTGTCGGGCACCCGCGCCGCGCTCGTCGTCGCCGATTGGCTGATCGCCCGCTACGAGCGGCTGAAGAGTGCGCGCGGCTTCCTCGACTTCAACGACCTGATCGTTCGCACCGTCGCGCTGCTGTCGCGGCAGGATGCCGGCCCGTGGGTGCAGTACAAGCTCGACAAGGGCATCGACCACATCCTGCTCGACGAGGCGCAGGACACCAGCCCCGACCAGTGGGCCGTGGTCAAGGCGCTGGCCGCCGAGTTCTTCGCCGGCCACGGCGCGCGCGGCGGGCAGGCCCGCACGATCTTCGCCGTCGGCGACGAGAAGCAGTCGATCTATTCCTTCCAGGGGGCGGAGCCGGAATCTTTCGCCCTCGGCGGCCGCTTCTTCCGCGAGCGGGTCGCCGCGGTCGAGGGGCGCTTCGAGCGCGTCCGGCTGACCCGCTCCTTCCGCTCGACATGGGACGTGCTGTCCGCCGTCGATCTCGTCTTTGCCGACGAGGCCAACCGCGACGGCCTGACCCGCGATCCCGAGCCGATCGAGCACCGCGCCATCCGCGACGCGGCCCCCGGCCATGTCGAGGTCTGGCCGTCGCTGTCGCCGGTCACGGTCGAGGAGCCGGACGACTGGGCCGAAGCCATCGACCATGCGTCCGCGCCGGCCGTGCGGCTGGCCGGCCAGATCGCGGCGACGGTCCGCCACTGGCTGGCGGGCGGCGAGCGCATCGGCGAAAAGCGGCGGTTGCTCGGCCCCGGCGACGTCATGGTGCTGGTCAGGAAGCGCGACCGCTTCATCCACGCGCTGACGCGCGAACTGAAGAATCTCGGCATCCCGGTCGCCGGCGCGGACAGGCTGCTGCTGAACGGCCACATCGCCGTGCAGGACCTCCTCGCCATCGCCCGGATCTGCCTCCAGCCGGACGACGACCTGTCGCTCGCCGCGCTGCTGAAGAGCCCGGCCTTCGGCTTCGACGAGAACGAGCTGTTCGCGCTCGCCGCCGCCCGGCCGGGCTCGCTGCTCGACGCCCTGCGCGCGGCGGCGCAAGATGGCGGCAAGGCGGACGAGGCGTGGCGGATGCTCTCGCGCTGGCGCGCCGAGGCCGGCTTCGGCTCGCCCTTCGCCTTCTTCGCCGGTATCCTCGCGCGCGACGGGCTGCGCCGCAAGTTCATCGCCCGGCTCGGCCCGGAGGCCGGCGACGTCGTCGACGAGTTCCTGAATTTCTGCCTCGCGGCAGCGAAGACCGGCACCACCGAGCTGGAGGCGCTGGTCGCGCTGCTCGACCGCGGCGGGCCCGAGGTCAAGCGCGAGATGGACCAGACGCGCGGCGAGGTGCGGATCATGACCGCCCACGCCGCCAAGGGGCTGGAGGCGCCGGTGGTGTTCCTGGTCGACAGCGGGGCCGCGCCGTTCTCGGCCAGCCACCTGCCGCGGCTTGTGCCGTTCGACGCGCCGCGCAAGGCATGGCGCGGCAAGGGCTTCCTCTGGCGCGCCGGCGCCGAGACCGCCAACCGCTTCTCGGCCGCGCTGGAGGCCGAGGCGCGGCGCAAGGCCGAGCAGGAATATCGCCGCCTGCTCTATGTCGGCATGACGCGGGCCGAGGACCGGCTGATCGTCTGCGGCTATCACGGCGCGCGTGGCCGCAATGAAGGCACGTGGCACGTCATGGTCGAGACCGCGCTCGCCGCCGCGCCGCAGACAGTGCGGGAAACCCATCCGGCGACCGGCGAGACCGTGCTTTCCTATCGCGTGACGCCGCCGGCCGCCGGCGCGCCGGCGGCCGACGAGGCCCACGCTCCGCAAGCCGCAATGCCGCCGCCGGCCGCCCTGTTCGAGCCCCTGCCGCCGCCGCCCGTTCTGCCGCGCCCGCTCGCGCCCTCCGGCGCGGGCGCGACGATCGAGCCGGAGGCGGACGCGGCCTTTGCCGGCCGCTCGCCGGTTCTCGACGCGGACGCCGCGCCCGCCTTCGCGCTCGAGCGCGGCACGGCGCTGCACCGCCTGCTCCAGATGCTGCCCGGGATCGCGGCGGACCGGCGCGAGGCCGCGGCCATGCTCTACCTCGCGCGGATCGGCGCGGCATGGCCCGAGGGCGAGCGCGAGCGCCTGTGGCGGTCGGTCGAGCGGGTCCTTGCCGACCCGGTCTTTGCGCCGATCTTCGCGCCCGGCTCGCGGGCCGAGGTGGCGGTGATGGGCCGGGTCGAGGTCGCCGGCGCGGAGCGCGCCGTCTCGGGCAAGATCGACCGGCTGGCGGCGACGGACAAGGCGGTGCTGATCGTCGATTTCAAGACCGGCCGTCCGCCGCGTTCCTCCGATCCCGCCGCGCTGCCGCCGTCGCATGTGGCGCAGATGGCGCTCTATCGCGCCCTGCTCCGGCCGCTCTATCCGGGCCGGGAAATCCGGGCGGCGCTGGTCTATACGGAAGCGCCGCTCCTCGTGCCGCTGGAGGCGGCCGTGCTCGACCATGCGCTTGCCCGACTCACGGCGACGTGACAAAACGGTGCTTGAACTTGCCGCCGCCCCCACCCACATGCGCGGCCGAACCGCTTTTTCAGGGAGTTTCCGACATGGCCACCGTCACCGTAACCAACAGCAATTTCCAGGCCGACGTGCTCGATTCGGCCGAACCCGTGGTGGTGGATTTCTGGGCCGAGTGGTGCGGCCCGTGCAAGATGATCGCCCCGGCGCTCGAGGAGATCTCGGCCCAGTATGCCGGCAAGGTCAAGATCGCCAAGCTGAACATCGACGAGAATCCCGAGCTCGCCGCCCAGTACGGCGTGCGCTCGATCCCGACGCTGATGCTGTTCAAGGACGGCGCGGTCGCCGACACCAAGGTCGGCGCGGCGCCGAAGACGGCGCTTTCCGCGTGGATCGGCGGCGCGGTCGCCTGATCGCGCTTTCCCGGATGAACCTCGAAAGCCCGGCCTCGCGCCGGGCTTTTTCGTTGCCGCTCTCGTCTCAGGCCGGCGGGGTGCCGTTCTTGCGCAGCACCTCGCCGACGAGATAGAGCGAGCCCGAGATCA
Source organism: Alphaproteobacteria bacterium (assembly GCA_037190985.1). GTDB lineage: Bacteria > Pseudomonadota > Alphaproteobacteria > Rhizobiales > Rhizobiaceae > Aerobium. Next base: position 12,531 of record JBBCKE010000042.1, on the reverse strand, counting down.
GGATGCGCGGCGGCGGGCTGGCGCTGTCCCAGCCGTCGCGCAGCAGCATCAGCGCGTTCTCGACCGAGGCGACCGGCTCGGCCGAAAGCCCGGCCTCGGCGGCGCGCGCCGCCAGCTCGTCATTGGCGACGCCGGCGTCGCTGTCGTTGACCGGCACGGTGAAGACGTGGCGCACCATGCCGGCGAAGTTGCGGAAATAGCCGGCCTGGTCCTTGGTGTCGATCATCCCGGCGATCATGACGAGCGGCATGGGCCGCCTGTCCTCCTCATTGGCCAGCGCCTCGGCGATGACCGCGCCGGCGCCGGGATTGTGCCCGCCGTCGATCCAGATTTCCGCGCCCTTCGGCGCGAGCGCGACCAGCGCGCCCTCGGTCAGTCTCTGCATCCGGCCGAGCCAGTCGACCCTAGCCATGGCGCGCTCGGCGTCCTGCTGGCTAATGGGGAAACCGGCCGCCTTGACCGCGGCGATGGCCGCGGCCGCGTTGGCGTACTGGTGCCGGCCCGGCAGGCGCGGCAGCGGCAGGTCGTAGAGCCCGTCCTCGTCCTGGTAGACGAGGCGGCCCCTCTCCTCGAAGGCGAGGAAATCCTGGCCGTAGACGAAGAGCGGGCAGTCGAGCCGCTCGGCGGTGTCGATCAGCACGTCGCGCGCCGCCTCGTGCTCCTGCGCGCCGATCACCACCGGGCAGCCGGGCTTGACGATGCCGGCCTTCTCGGCCGCGATCAGCTCCACCCGGTCGCCGAGCCAGGCCTCGTGGTCGAGCGAGATCGGCATGATCAGGCTGACGGCCGGCTTTGCCACGACGTTGGTGGCGTCGAAGCGGCCGCCGAGGCCGACCTCGACGATGGCCGCGTCGGCCGGGTGCTCGGAAAACAGCACGAACATCGCCGCCGTCAATATCTCGAACACGGTGATCGTCTCGCCGCGATTGGCCTCGGCCACCCGCTCGATGGCCTCGGCCAGCACCGCGTCCTCGGCCAGCCTGCCGCCGCCCTCGGCCGCGAGGCGGAACCTCTCGCGCCAGTCGACGAGATGCGGCGAGGTATGGACGTGGCACAGCCGGCCCGAGGCTTCGAGCAGCGCGCGCGAGAAGGCGGCGGCCGAGCCCTTGCCGTTGGTGCCGGCGATGTGGATCACCGGCGGCATGTGCGCATGCGGATCGCCCAGCCGGCCGAGCAGGCGCGTCACGCGCTCCAGCGACAGGTCGTAGCCCTTGGGGTGCAGCGCCATCAGGCGCTCGATGGCGGCGTCGGCCGCCCCTGTGCTGATGCTCATGACCTGCTGATGCTCATGGCCGCCGGTTCCGGTTCGGCTGGAGGGATAGTCGGCGTCAGGCGGCCGGCAGGGTTTCGGTGGCCGGCTCCGCCGCCGGCTCGGCCAGCGGCACCACTTCGGCCGGCTTCTCGCCGACGAAGATCCTGAGCAGCCGCGCGACCGTCTCCTTCATCTGGAGGCGTGAGACGACCATGTCGACCATGCCGTGCTCCATCAGATATTCGGAGCGCTGGAAACCCTCGGGCAGCTTCTCGCGGATGGTCTGCTCGATGACGCGCGCGCCGGCGAAGCCGATCACCGCGCCGGGCTCGGCGATGTGGACATCGCCCAGCATGGCGTAGGAGGCGGTGACGCCGCCGGTGGTCGGGTTGGTCAGGACGACGATATAGGGCAGGCCCGCCTCCTTCAGCCGGTCGACCGCGACCGTGGTGCGGGCGAGCTGCATCAGCGACAGGATCCCTTCCTGCATCCGCGCGCCGCCCGAGGCGGAGAACAGCACCAGCGGCCGCCTGAGCATGATCGCGGTCTCGAACGCCTTGATGATCGCCTCGCCGGCCGCCATGCCGAGCGAGCCGCCCATGAAGGTGAAATCCTGCACCACGGCGACGATGGGCAGGCCCTCGATCGTGCCGGTGGCCGAGAGCACGGCGTCGTCCATGCCGGCCTTGGTCCGGTTTTCCTTCAGCCGGTCGACATAGCGCTTCTCGTCGCGGAACTTCAGCGGGTCGGTCGCGACCTTCGGGTTCTCGATCGCTTCATAGGCGCCGTCGTCGAAGAAGAATTTCAGACGCTCCTTGCCCGAGATCTTCATGTGGTGGCCGGAGGAGGGTATGACCCACTGGTTCTCCTCCAGCTCCTTGTGGAACACCATCTCGCCGGTTTCGGGATCCTTGATCCACAGGTTCTCCGGCATTTCGCGGCGGCCGAGGATCGAGTTGATCTTCGGGCGGACATAGTTGGTGATCCAGTTCATCGGCGGTCTCCGCTTCTTCTTGCGTCCGGCTCAGATGGGGCCGACTCAGATGGGGTACGACTCGGGCGTGGGCAAGTTACGCATGGGCAAGGCGCGCGCGCCGCACGCCTTCGGCAAGGCCGCCGACCAGCGTCGCCACCGCTTCGGCCGGGTCGGCCGTCAGCCCGCCCTTGGCGTCCAGCACATTGGCGACCGCGTTGACGATGGCAGTGCCGACGACGACGCCGTCGGCCGACGCGCCGATGGCCTGCGCCTGGCTCGCCGTCTTGACGCCGAAGCCGACGCAGACGGGCAAATCCGTATGCGCCTTGATGCGGCCGACCGCCTCGCCGACCTTCGAGGTGTCGGGCAGGGCCGAGCCGGTGATGCCGGTCATCGACACGTAGTAGACGAAGCCGGAGGTGTTGCTGAGCACGCTCGGCAGGCGCTTGTCGTCGGTGGTCGGCGTGGCGAGGCGGATGAAGTTGATGCCCGCCTTCAACGCCGGCACGCACAGTTCGTCGTCCATCTCCGGCGGCAGGTCGACCACGATCAGCCCGTCGATGCCGGCCGCCTTCGCTTCCGTCAGGAAGCGGTCGACGCCGTAGATGTAGATCGGGTTGTAGTAGCCCATCATCACGATGGGGGTCTCGTCGTTGTCCTCACGGAACTCGGCCGCCATCTGGAGTGTGCGCGCCACGGTCTGGCCGCCCTTCAGCGCCCTGAGGCCCGCGGCCTGGATCGCCGGGCCGTCGGCCATCGGGTCGGAGAACGGCATGCCGAGCTCGATCACGTCGGCCCCCGCGCCGGGCAGGCCCTTGAGGATGGCGAGCGAGGCCGCGTAGTCCGGGTCGCCCGCCATCATGTAGGTGACGAGCGCCGGCCGGCCTTCCTCTTTCAGCTTGGCGAAGCGGCGGTCGATGCGGGTTTCGGTCATTTACCGTCTTCCTTGATAGGGGTTTGCGGCAACAGCTTCGCCACCGTATCGGACGGACGGCACAAGGCCGTGCCGAGATCGGTCGAGACGATCGGCCGGTTCATCAGGATGGGGTGGCGCGCGACCGCGTCGATCAGCGCATCGTCGGTGAGTGCCGGGTCGCCGAGGCCGAGTTCGTCATAGGGCGTGCCGTTGCGGCGTAGCAGCTCGCGCACCGGCCGGCCGGTCGCCGCGAACAGCGCCTTCAAGGCGTCGCGCGGCAGGGGATCGTCGAGATAGCGGACGATCCGCGGCTCGATGCCGGCGGCGCGGATCATCGCCAGCACGTTGCGCGACGTGCTGCATCCGGGGTTGTGGTAGATCGTGACCACCACCGGTCAGATCTCCATGTCCATCATCTTGGCCACGGTGTGGACGTCCTTGTCGCCGCGCCCCGACAGGTTGACGATCATCACCTTGTCCTTGCCGAGCGTCGGCGCGCGCTTGACGGCCTCGGCGATGGCGTGGGCGGATTCGAGCGCCGGGATGATGCCTTCAACCCGCGTCGTCAGCTTGAAGGCGTCGAGCGCCTCGTCGTCGAGGATCGGCACATATTCGACCCGGCCCGAATCCTTCAGCCACGAATGCTCCGGCCCGACGCCGGGATAGTCGAGGCCGGCCGAGATCGAATGGCCGTCGAGGATCTGGCCGTCCTCGTTCTGGAGCAGATAGGTGCGGTTGCCGTGCAACACGCCCGGCCGGCCGGCGTTCATCGAGGCGCAGTGCTCGATGCCGTCGAGCCCGCGCCCGCCCGCCTCGACGCCGACGATCTGCACGGACGGGTCGTCGAGGAAGGGATGGAACAGGCCGATGGCGTTGGAGCCGCCGCCGACCGCGGCGACGACGACGTCGGGCAGGCGTCCTTCCTGCTCGAGGATCTGGGCGCGCGCCTCGCGGCCGATCACCGATTGCAGCTCGCGCACCAGCTCGGGATAGGGGTGCGGGCCGGCGGCGGTGCCGATCAGGTAGTAGGTGTCGGCGACGTTCGTCACCCAGTCGCGCAGGGCCTCGTTCATCGCGTCCTTGAGCGTGCCGTGGCCGGACGAGACGGGCCGCACCTCCGCGCCGAGCAGCTTCATGCGGAAGACGTTGGGCTTCTGCCGCTCGACGTCGGTCGCGCCCATATAGACGACGCAGTCGAGGCCGAAGCGCGCCGCGACCGTGGCCGTGGCGACGCCGTGCTGGCCCGCACCCGTCTCGGCGATGATGCGCTTGCGGCCCATGCGCCGCGCCAAGAGGATCTGGCCGAGGCAGTTGTTGATCTTGTGCGAGCCGGTGTGGTTCAGGTCCTCGCGCTTGAGGTAGATCTTCGCGCCGCCGAGATGGCGCGTCAGCCCCTCGGCGAAATAGAGCTTGGACGGCCGGCCGGCATAGTGGGTGGACAGCGCCTGCAGCTCGCCCTGGAACGCCGGATCGTCCTTCGCCGCCTTCCATTCGGCCTCCAGCTCGAGGATCAGCGGCATCAGCGTCTCGGCGACGAAGCGGCCGCCGAACAGGCCGAACATGCCGTCCTCGTCTGGACCGGCGCGGAAGGAGTTCGGCTGGACGGGTGAGTTCACGGGTCTTGCTCCTCGGCGATGGAAGGGACGGTCAGGCGGCCTCGCCGGCGCGCGCGGCCTTGACGGCATTCAGGAAGTCGGCGATCAGCCCCGTGTCCTTGACGCCCGGCGCGCTTTCCACGCCCGAGGAGACATCGAGGCCGGGCGGATGGGCAAGGCGCAGCGCGTCGCCGACATTGGCGGCGTCCAGCCCTCCCGAAAGCATGTAATCGACGCTGCGGTCAAGGCCATGGTTGGGGTCTGCCAGCAGCCGCCAGTCGAAGGCGACGCCGTTGCCGCCCGGCAGCACCGCGTCCCTCGGCGGCTTCGCGTCGAACAGGAAGCGGTCGGCGACGCCGAGGAACGGCGCGATGCCGGCTAGGTCGGCCGCCTCCGAGATCGCCAGCGCCTTCATCACCGGCAGGCGATAGCGCGCCTTGACCTCGGCCACGCGCGCCGGCGTCTCCTGCCCGTGAAGCTGAAGCATATCGGGCTGCATCGACTCGACGATCCGGTCGAGAAAGGCGTCGTCGGCGTCGACGGTCACGGCCACCGCCTTCGCCCTGCCCCGCGCCGCCCGGCGCAGCCGTCCCGCCTCCTCGGGCGCGATGTTGCGCGGGCTTTTTTCGAAGAAGATGAAGCCGACATGGCTCGCGCCGCCGGCAAGGGCGGCGTCGATGGCGTCGGCCGTCTTCAGGCCGCATATCTTGACGTCGGGACGCATGGCGGCCAAGTGCCATGAAAAGGCGGCGGAGTCGAGGCTTGCGTGGCGTCGCCGATGGCGCTAGCCCAGACGAAACAGGCCGCCGGAGCGACCATGAAGACGATCTTCTCGCCACGCCATGCCGGCCATGCCGGCAATGTCGAACTGGATGCCAACGCCATCGTGCCGGCCTACGAGAAGCCGGCGCGGGCCGAGATCGTGCGGGCGCGCGTCGAGGCGGTCGGCCTCGGCCCGGTGCTGGAGCCGGCCGCGCACGACCTTTCCACGGCGCGCAAGGTGCACGCGCCGGCCTATCTCGACTTCCTGCCGACTGTTTATCCCGAATGGGAGAAGGCGGGCCGGAGCGGCACGGCGATGCCTTACGTCTGGCCGACGCGCGGCCTGCGCGGCGATGTCGAGCCGCGGAGCATCGAGGCCCGGCTCGGCTTCTACTCGTTCGACTGCGGCGCGACCTTCGTCGGCGGGACGTGGGACGCGATCAAATCCTCGCACGACGTGGCGCTGACGGCGGCCGGCCTGATCGCCGCCGGCGAGCCCGCCGCCTTCGCGCTCTGCCGCCCGCCCGGCCACCATGCCGGCACGGCCTTCATGGGCGGCTATTGCTACATCAACAACGCGGCCGTCGCCGCTGAGTGGTTGCGCGACAACGGCGCGGGGCGCGTGTCGATACTCGACGTCGACTACCATCACGGCAACGGCACGCAGGAGATCTTCTATGCCCGCGCCGACGTGCAGGTCGTCAACCTGCATGCCGATCCGCTGGTCGAGTATCCCTATTTCCTCGGCCATGCCGACGAGCGGGGCACGGGCGCGGGCGACGGCTTCAACCACAATCTGCCGCTTCCCCTCGGCACGGCGTGGGCCGGATGGGGGGCGGCGCTCGACACGGCCTGCGGCCTGATCGCCGCCCATCGTCCGGACGCGCTCGTCGTCTCGCTCGGCGTCGACACGTTCGAGCGCGACCCGATCAGCAAGTTCAGGCTGGTGAGCGCCGACTACCCGAAGATCGGCCGCCGCATCGCGCGGCTCGCCTTGCCGACGCTGTTCGTCATGGAGGGCGGCTACGCGGTGGAGGAGATCGGCGTCAACGCCGTCGGCGTGCTGACAGGCTTCGAGGAAGGCTGAGCGTCGGCCCCCTTCGCTGTGGCAGCAATGCAACGCCGGGCGCGTTGCGTGCGCCCGCCGCCATGAATCCCCCAAATCTCCGCAATCGCGTCATGATTCGCCGGCAAGTCGCGGAGAAGATTAACATCCCGTTCACTGCTTATTCACGCATTGCATCTATCATCACGGCAATCGGAAGGGACATCCGACGGGACAGGGTTCAAGGCAATGACGATCGTGGCGCGCTTTATTGGTATCGCAGTTGCGGTGCGCGAATTTCTGGCACCGACCTATCGGCCGGAACGGCATTATATGCGGGGCCCCGGCCCGGCCTGCGCCCGCACGCGCCCCGCTGCCGGCGCGCGTTGAGCTACTCCTTCCCGCACGCTTCGACGACCACGGTTTCGCCGGCCGCCGCGCCGAGGTCAAGGCAGGCGCCGTCGGCGCAGAGCCTCCAGCCGGAAACGGTCGCGCCCGAGGCGGCGAGGACGAGCCGCGGCACCGGCGCGACATTCGGCGCGTAGACCCACCAGCCATCTTCCAGCACCGCGCCGTCGGGCGGGTCGATCCCCGCGCCCGACCCCTTGATCCGCGCCTCGACGAGTTCGAGGCCGGCGGGGGTGGCGCGCCATTCCTCGCGCCATTCGGTCTTCTCGACAGAATGGGTCCAGGCCAGCGTGAAGGCGGTGGCGGCGAGCGTCGCCGCCTTGCCGCCGGCAAGGATGCACAGGCTCACGGCGTCGCCGGCTCGGCCTGCCGGCGCGTGCGCCACCAGTGCGCGGCGACGACGGCGACGCCGAGCACGAAGCCGGCCTCGTCGGTCAGCGGCAATTCGAGGATCAGCAGCACCCCTGCCGCGAAGCAGGCGATGCGCTCCCACCACGAGGCGCGGCCGAACAAATAGCCGACGACGGCGACGCCCCACAGCGCGATGCCGGCGCAGGCCTTGAAGACGATGTAGGTCACCTCGACCCAGTAGCCCCATTGTTCCGCCATCGGCCCGCCGTCCTGAAGCATCAGCGCTGGCGTGTAGACGGCCATGAACGGCACGACGAAGCCGGCAGTGGCGAGCTTCGTCGCCTGTATCGAGATCTTCAGGCCCGATGTCTTGGCCATCGGCGCGGCCGCGAAGCAGGCGAGCGCCACCGGCGGCGTCAGGTCGGCCATGATGCCGAAATAGAACACGAACATGTGGCTGACGAGCAGCGGCACGCCGAGCTCGAGTAGCGCCGGCCCGGCGAGCGAGGAGGTGATGATGTAGTTGGGGATGGTCGGGATGCCCATGCCGAGCACCAGGCAGGTCAGCATGGTCAGGATCAGCGACAGGAACAGGTTGTTCTCGCCGATGCGGATGATCGCGCCGATGAAGGTCGAGGCGATGCCGGTCAGCGTCAGCGTGCCGATGACGATGCCGACGATGGCGCAGGCGATGCCGACCGGCAGCGCGTTCTTCGCCCCTTCCGCCATCGAATCGCGGCAGATCGCCAGTGTCTCGCGCCCGCCCTTGAAGAAGACGCAGGCCGCGATCAGCGCCCCGATGACGGCGGCGAGCACGTTGACGCCGAACTTCATGAACGCGGCCGCCGCGAGGCCGAGCGCCACCCAGAACACCATGCGGAAGGCGAAGGGGCCGATCAGGGCGGCCAGCGGCGTGCCGAGGATCAGCACGACGATCAGCGCCAGCCCCATCGTGCCGGCGAAGATCGGCGTGTAGCCGGCGAAGAGGAGATAGACCAGCATGCCGAGCGGCAGGACGAGCGGCCAGTGCTGGCGCAGCGCCGCCCACGGGTCGGGAAGCTGCGCCTTGTCCATGCCGCCGAGGCCCGCCTTGCCGGCCTCCAGATGCACCATCCAGAAGCAGACGCCGAAATACAGCATCGCCGGGATAAGCGCCGCCTTGACCACGTCGACGTAAGGCACGTTCAGCGTCTCGGCCATGATGAAGGCGACCGCGCCCATCACCGGCGGCATGATCTGCCCGCCCATCGAGGACGTCGCCTCGACGCCGCCGGCGAAGGCGGAGCGGAAGCCGAACTTCTTCATCAGCGGGATCGTGAACTGGCCGGACGCGACGACATTGGCGACGCCGGAGCCGGAGATGGTGCCCATCAGCGCCGAGGACAGGGTGCAGACCTGTGCCGGCCCGCCGCGCCACGAGCCGACGAGGCCGAGCGCGAAATCGTTGAACAGCGCCAGCATGCCGGCGCGCTCGAGGAAGGCGGCGAAGACGACGAAGATGAAGATATAGGCCGCCGAGACGTAGATCGGCGTGCCGTAGATTCCTTCCGTGCCGAAGCCGAAATGCTCGACGATCATCTCCCACGGATAGCCGCGATGGATGAAGGGCGGCGGCAGGTGCTGGCCGAAGAAGCAGTAGGCGAGGAAGATGGCGGCGATGATGGTCAGCGGAATGCCCATCAGCCGCCGCGCGCCCTCGAACACCAGCACGATCATCAGCGCGCCGACCGCAAGGTCGAGCGGCGTCAGGAAGCCGGAGCGGTGGATCAGCGGGACGTAGAAGACCCAGTTGTAGACGCCGGTGAGGAAGCCGAGGATGCCGAGCGTCCAGAACCACGCCTTGCCCGCGCGCGTCTTCGCCACGAGGTTGCCGAACAGCGCGAAGCCGAGCAGCAGGAGGAAGCCGACATGCATGGCCCGCACCACCTGGCTGGGCAGCGTGCCGTAGGCCGCGGTCCAGAGCTGGAACAGCGAGAAGGTGAACGCGATCCAGAAGGCGACGCGGCCGAGAATGCCCTCGCCGAAGCCGGAGGGCAGGCCCTCGATGTGTTCCTCGGCCGTCTCCTGAATCAGGATCGGCCCCTCGGCCTTCGCCTCGCTCATGTTCCCTCCCCGGATGCGATGATGGTGCGGCCGTTCGCCGGCCTTGTCGTGTCGGTTCCGCGCCTGCGCCCCGCCCGCAACGCCGCGGGCGGGGCAGGGTCGATGCCTATTTCAGCACGCCCACCTCGCGGTAGTAGCGCTCCGCGCCGGGATGCAGCGGCACGGGCATGCCTTCCAGCGCCTTCTGGACGTCGATCGCCTTGGCGGCGGCGTGCGAGGCGGCCATCTTCTCGAGGTTCTCGAACAGGAGCTTGGTCATCTGGTAGGCGGTCTCCTCCGACACGCCGTCATGGCTGACGAGGAAGTTGCCGACCGCCGCCGTCGAGACGTCCTCGGTCTGGCCGTCATAGGTGCCGGCGGGGATCGTCGCGGCGATGAACGGTGCGCCGATCTTCTCGATGATCTCCGGCGAGACGGCGACGACGTTGATCGGCACCGAGGTGGCGAGGTCGCGGATCGAGGCGACGCCGAGGCCGGCCGATTGCAGGGTGGCGTCGAGCTGGCGGTTCTTGATCAGCTCGACCGATTCGGCGAAGGGCAGGTATTCGAGCTTGCCGAGGTCGTTGTAGGACAGGCCCGCGGCCTCGAAGATGGCGCGGGCGTTGAGCTCGGTGCCCGAGGCCGGCGCGCCGACCGAAAGGCTCTTGCCCTTCAGACCTTCCAGCGTGGTGACGCCCGATTCCTTCGAGGCGACGATCTGGACGTAGTTCGGATAGATCGCGGCGATGCCGCGCAGCTTGTCGAGCTTGCCGGGATAGCCGGCCTCGGTGTTGCCGGCCCAGGCCTCGGCGAGCGAATCGCCGAGCGTGAAGGCGATCTCGCCGCGCCCGGCCTGCAAGAGGTTGAGGTTCTCGACCGACGCCTTGGTCGCCTGCACCTGGGTGCGCGCGCCCTCGATGTTCTGGCCGTAGATCTCCGACAGCGCGACGCCGAGCGGGTAGTAGACGCCGGACGTGCCGCCGGTCAGCACGTTGATGAATTCCTGCGCCTTCGCGGCGGGCGCGCCGAGCCCGACGACGAGGGCGGCCGCGCCGGCGGCGATGAGATTGCGAGCGACGTGTTTCATGCAGATTCCTTCCTTTGCTCCTCCCGGCCTCGCGCCCCTCGTGGGGCGCCGGCCGCTGGCGCTATTTTTAGAGGCAGAAACGCGGATGCCAATCGTTAATTGGCGGAAGGTCGCCGATGCGGGTTCTGCGCGGGCGCGCGGCGGTGCCTCAGGCGGTGCCGGTGGAGCCGAAGCCGCCCGCCCCGCGCGCGGTTTCGCCGGCCGCCGCCCGCTCCTCGACGCCGAGCCGCGCCACGGCCGCGAGCACGAGCTGGGCGATGCGCATGCCGCGCGTCACGGCGAAATCCTCGTCGCCGAGATTGGCGAGGATGACCTTGACCTCGCCGCGATAGTCGCAGTCGATGGTGCCGGGCGTGTTGAGGCAGGTGACGCCGTGCTTGAGCGCTAGCCCCGAGCGCGGCCGCACCTGCCCCTCGAACCCCTCGGGGATTTCGAGGATCAGTCCGGTCGGCACGGCGGCGCGCTTGCCGGGAAGAAGGATCAGCGGCCGGTCCTCCGGCACGGCGGCGCGCAGATCCATGCCGGCCGCGCCCGCGGTCTCGTAGGCGGGAAGGGCGAGGCCCTCGCCATGCGGCAGGCGCACGACGCCGAGGACGGCGGCAAGGGCGGGAGAGGAGCGGGACGTGTCGACCATGCTTCAGCCTATGGCGGTTGCCGCCCCGGCGGTCAATCGCGCTGCAACACTGTCCAGACCTTTCATCGCCGCCGCCGTCCACGCATCCGCCGCATTCATGGTTTCTTGGCGGTTTCCATCGCATTCTGGGCAGAGCAAACGGAGAAATGCCATGTGTCGATGGGCGGCCTATCTGGGTGAGCCGGTTTTCCTCGAGGACATCGTCACCGCGCCGCGCCATTCGCTGATCGCGCAGAGCCACCATGCGCTCGAGGCGAAGACCGCGACGAACGGCGACGGCTTCGGCATCGCCTGGTACGGCGCGCGGCCCGAGCCGGGGCTCTATCGCGACGTGCTGCCGGCCTGGTCCGACTGCAACTTGAAAAGCCTGTGCCGGCAGATCAGCTCCGGCCTGTTCCTCGCCCATGTCCGCGCCTCGACCGGCGGCCACACCAACCGCGACAACTGCCATCCCTTCGTCTGCGGACGCTGGTCGTTCATGCACAACGGTCAGATCGGCGGGTTCGAGCGGCTGCGCCGCACGCTGGAGCACAGCCTGCCCGACACGCTCTACGGCGCGCGCCACGGCGCGACCGATTCGGAGCTGTTCTTCCTGATGATGCTGGCGAACGGGCTGGACGACGACCCGCAAGGAGCGGTCGCCCGCGCCGCCGGCCAGGTCATCGACGCCTCCGCCCGGGCCGGCCTCGACCCGGCGCTGAAGCTCACCGCCGCCTTCTCCGACGGCGAGGCGCTCTACGCCGTGCGCTTCTCCACCCACGATCGCGCGCCGACGCTCTATGCCGGCTCGTTCCGCGGCGCGGTCGGGCGCTGCCTCGTCTCCGAGCCGTTCGACCGCGAGGAACCGAACTGGCAGCCCGTCCCGACCGACAGCTTCGTCACCGTCACCCGGGGCGGCGTCTCGATCCGTCCGTTCCAGCCGGCGCACGCCGAGCCGCTGGCGCTCGCCGGATAGCGACCCGCCAATTCCCGTTCGACAGCGCCGGCGCGCGCCGTTATAAGCCGCGCATCCACGGGATTCCCAGTTCATGGCCGAGACGATTGAAGACGCGGTGGCGCGCCGCCGCACTTTCGCGATCATTGCCCACCCGGACGCGGGCAAGACGACGCTGACCGAGAAGCTCCTGCTGTTCGGCGGCGCGATCCAGCTCGCCGGCGAGGTCAAGGCCAAGAAGGACAGGATCCAGACCCGCTCGGACTGGATGAAGATCGAGCGCGAGCGCGGCATCTCGGTCGTCACCTCGGTGATGACCTTCGAATATGGCGACAACGTCTTCAACCTGCTCGACACGCCCGGCCACGAGGACTTCGCCGACGACACCTATCGCACCCTCTCGGCGGTCGATTCGGCCGTCATGGTCATCGACGCCGCCAAGGGCATCGAGCCGCGCACGCTGAAGCTGTTCGAGGTCTGCCGCCTGCG
>JBBCKE010000041.1:0-51595 GCA_037190985.1 Alphaproteobacteria bacterium | reverse complement strand
CCCCCGGCGCTGTTTCCGGGTTACTTCAGAGATTGGCCCTGAGGGCGATCTGCGCGTCGATCGCGCGCCGCCCGATGCCGAGCGGCAGCAGAACATGGCGGGCGGCGTCCACCCGCAGAACGAGGGCCAGCCGCTCATGCGCCTGCCATGCGGCCTCGCCATAGAGGCCGCGCCCGGTTTCCCCGCCGCCCAGCCCGATGAAGTCGCGCTCCTGCCTGAAGAAGCCGGCGGCGAAGGTCAGCCGCGGCCCGGCGGCATAGACCGCCTCGGCCTCGAAGCGCCGCAGCCACACCGCGACGGGATCGTCGTTCGAGGCCATGTCGTAGGCGGCCTTGAGCGCGCCGCGCAGGGTCAGCCGCCCCGCCAGCGGCAGCGCGGCGGATAGTTCGTAGGTCGGGCGGATTTCCCGGAACGAGGCGGCCGGCACGTCGAGCACCGCAATACCGGCCGCGGCGGCCAGCGTCGGGCCGTCGTCGAGCTTCAGCGCCGACTGGACCCTGATCGCATAGTCGGCGACGTCGATCTGCGGCAGGACGCCGACGGCCCGCGCGCGCATCAGCCCCGCGCCGGCGAACAGGCCGTAGCTGAACGCGCCCTCGGTGCTGGTCAGCGTCGCGGCGGCGCGCACGCGCTCGCGCAGCGGCTCCAGCCGCTGCGCGGGCAGGATGTCGTCCTGAAAGCTTGTGTCGCCCGGCATGTCGCGCGAGGCGGCCGTCTCGACCACCAGCGTCGTGTCGGGCGAAAGCCGCACGCCGGCCTGCAACGCGGCCGTGGCGACGATCCTGCCCGTGCGCATGCCGATCACGAGACCGCCCAGCGCAAGATCGTCGCCTTCCTCGGCCGCGCGCAGGGAAAGGGTGCCGCGCAGCTCCAGCCGCTCGGACACGCGGACGGTGGTCTCGACCAGCGCGGAGACCGCCGCGTCGTCCTCGATAAAATACCGGTCGTAGCGCCTTACCTGAAACTCGCCGGCGATCCGCGTCGTGCCGAGCTCGTGCACCAGCGTTTCCTCGAGCGCGCCGCGCAACTGCGTGTACCAGTCCGACACCGCCAGCGGCGCGTCGAGCGCGTTGGTGGTGTGGTGGCGCGACAGCGTCGCGCCGGCCTTGAAGGTGCGCGGGGCGTCATCGGCGAGGGCGGACGTGGCGAGCGCCGCGGCGGCGAGGGCGGTGGGCAATCTCATGCCCGGCGGTTCGTTCGGGATACAACAGGGGAGGTCATGGAGCGCCGCCTTCCCTCGCCGGTGCCCCTTCCGTCGCGGGGGGTGGTGTAGACGGAAGGGGCCCGGAGTAAACCGCTCGGAGCGGAGGTTACAGGCACCATTGCCTGCACCTGTGAGACTATCGGCCTGCACGCAAAAGTTTGATTTAAATCAAACTAAATTTTAAGTTGCAGATGGTTGCGTGGTGAAGACGAGGGCGGATGGGCGGGATTCGTTCTTTCGGATCAGTGCCTTGGCCAGCGTTACCGATCGTCTCCGAAACGACCCGCATTCTTGTCTCGGCGCAATTCCGAACGCAAAACCGCTTCGCACTTTTGCTGGAATTGCCCTAGGCGGCGGTGACGAAGCCGTCGAGGACCCGCTTCTGCCCGGCTTTGTCGAAATCGACGGTCAGCTTGTCGCCGTCGACGGCCGCGACGTTGCCGTTGCCGAACTTCTGATGGAACACCCGGTCGCCGACCTTGAAGGCGGAGCCGGCCGGCGCGGACGACCTGCCGACGACGGTGCCGTCGATGGTGCGGCCCTTGACCGAGGAGCGGCCGGCGCCGTAGCCGGAATCGACCTCGCCATAGCCGATGCGCTCGACGGCGTGGCCGGAGCGGCTGCCCCAGTTGCGGTCGGTGGCCTCGGTGCGGTTGGCCTGCGCGCGCTGCCAGCCGGGCGTGGCATAGGTGTTGGAGAAGGACGAGCCGCGCCCGCCGCCGCCGACGCTGTCGAAGCGCGAGGCGCCATAGGGGTTCTGGCGGCCGGCCTGCCGCTCGCCGAAACCGCCGCCGCCATAGCCTGTGCCATAGCCGCCATAGGACGAGCCCGTCTCGGCCACCTCGACATGCGCCTCGGGCAGCTCCTCGATGAAGCGCGAGGGGATGGTCGATTGCCAGAGGCCGTGGATGCGCCGGTTCGAGGTGAACCACAGATGCAGGTTCTTCTTGGCCCGCGTCAGCCCGACATAGGCGAGGCGGCGCTCCTCCTCCAGCCCCGAGCGGCCGCCCTCGTCGAGCGCGCGCTGGTGCGGGAACAGCCCTTCCTCCCAGCCGGGCAGGAACACGGTGTCGAACTCCAGCCCCTTGGCCGAATGCAGCGTCATGATCGAGACGGCGTCGAGGTTCTCGTTCTGCTCGGCGTCCATCACCAGCGCGACATGCTCGAGGAAGCCGCGCAGCGACTCGTACTCGTCCATCGAGCGGATCAGCTCTTTCAGGTTCTCCAGCCGCGTCGGCGCGTCGGGCGCGCGGTCGTTCTTCCACATTTCCGTGTAGCCGGATTCGTCGAGCACGATCTCGGCGAGCTCGGTGTGCGGCGTGGTGTCGATCATGTCCTGCCAGCGGGCGAACTGCGCCGTCAGCTCGCGCAGCGCCGCGCGCGGCTTCGGCTTCATCTCGTCGCTCTCCGCGAGCTTCGCCGCCGCTTCCAGCATCGGCACGCCCAGCGCCCGCGCCGTGTCGTGGATTTGCCGCACGGCGGCTTCGCCGAGCCCGCGCTTCGGCACGTTGACGATGCGCTCGAAGGCGAGGTCGTCCGCCCCTTGAGCGATGACGCGCAGATAGGCCATGGCGTCGCGGATCTCGGCGCGCTCGTAGAAGCGCGGGCCGCCGATGACGCGGTAGTTCAGCCCCATGGTGACGAAACGGTCCTCGAACTCGCGCATCTGGAACGAGGCGCGGACGAGGATCGCCATGTCGTTCAGGGCGTGCTTGCGACGCTGGAGCGCCTCGATCTCGTCGCCGACGGCACGCGCCTCCTCCTCCGAATCCCAGGCGGCATGAACCTGCACCTTGGGATCGTCGGGGTCCGGCCGGTCGGTGAACAGCGTCTTGCCCAGCCGCCCCTCATTGTGGGCGATCAGGTGCGAGGCCGCGCCGAGGATATGGGCGGTCGAGCGGTAGTTGCGCTCCAGCCGGATCACGGTCGCGCCCGGGAAATCCTTCTCGAAGCGCAGGATGTTGTCGACCTCCGCCCCGCGCCAGCCGTAGATCGACTGGTCGTCGTCGCCTACACAACAGATATTTATCTGTTGTGTAGGTTTGTCTTCGCTCACGGGCCGCACCGCCGCCTGCGGCGGCTGGCCCTCCACGGGGGCGGGCGAAACGTCGCCCGGCAGCCGGTCGGCTGCTTGACTTTCCCTTCGCGTGAGTTCCTCGCGGTAGTGGCCAGATTCAGTGCGCTGGTCTGGGTGGGGATAGGCTGGAGCTCTGGGAATATTTCCACCAGGCATTCCAACCCTAGGCCCCGAAAAGCTCGGTCGCTGGGCCAGCAGGCGCAGCCACATATATTGAGCGGTATTGGTATCCTGATACTCGTCCACCAGTATGTATTTGAATTTCCGATGATATTCCTTCAGCACGTCCGGGTGCCTGCGGAAGATGCGGATCGGGTGGAGGAGGAGGTCGCCGAAATCGCAGGCGTTCAGCGTCGTCAGCCGGTCCTGATAGGCGCGGTAGAGCTCGCGGCCCTTGCCGTTGGCGAAAGCGCGCGCATCCCCCTCGGCGATCTCCTCGGGGGCGAGGCCCTTGTTCTTCCAGCCGTCGATCATCTGGGCGAACTGGCGCGCCGGCCAGCGCTTGTCGTCCAGCCCCTCGGCCTGAATCAGCTGCTTGATCAGGCGGACCTGGTCGTCGGTGTCGAGGATGGTGAAGTCGGAGCGCAGGCCGGCGAGCTCGGCATGGCGGCGCAAGAGCTTCACCCCGATCGAATGGAAGGTGCCGAGCCACGGCATGCCCTCGACCGCCTCGCCGACCAGCACGCCGATGCGGTGCTTCATCTCGCGCGCGGCCTTGTTGGTGAAGGTGACGGCGAGGATCTGCGAGGGGAAGGCGAGGCCGAGGCGCAAGATGTGGGCGATGCGGGTGGTCAGCACCCGCGTCTTGCCGGTGCCGGCGCCGGCGAGCACCAGCACGGGTCCTTCCGTCGTCTCGACCGCCAGCCGCTGCTCCGCGTTCAGCCCGGCGAGATAGTCGGGCGCGGCGCGGCCCGCCCCGCGCGCGGCCATGGCGCGCGCGGCGAGCCCGCCGCCTTCGCGGCGCGGCGCGTCCTGCGGCCCCTCGTCGAAGGAGGGAATATCGTCGGGAAAACCGGCCATCTGTTCTGGATGTAGTGATTCGGCACCGAAAGACCAGAAGCGAGGGGCCTGTCGGGACGTTCAGCCGGCCTTGCGCGCGATGCCGACGGCGCGCCCGGCCCGCTCCGGGCGCGGCAAGGCGGCGTGGATCGCATACATCTCCTCGATCTTCGCCAGCACGTCCGGCGCGAAGGGAACGACCTTCGGTCCGTTCATGTCGACGTGCAGCGTCAGCGATTCGGCCGTCGCCGCGAGCCAGCCGTCCTCGTGGCGCATTTCCTGGAAGACATGGATGCGCTTCTCGTCATGGTCGAGGATGTGGAAACTGCACTGCACGGTATGGCCGAGATGCAGTTCGCGCAGGTAGCAGATGTGGACCTCGGCGGTGTAGGTGGTCAGCCTGCGGGTTTGCGCGTAATCGAACCCCATGCCGAGCGCCTCGAATGCGTCGTCGATGCTGCGGTCGAACAGCACGTTGTAATAGGCCATGTTGAGGTGGCCGTTATAGTCGATCCAGCCCTTCTCGACCGCCCGCGCAGCAGAAAGAAACGGGGCGGAGCGGGATGTCGATTGGGGCATTGCGGGCCTCCCTCCTTGTCGCGGCTCACCGCGCTGGACAAACTTTGTCGCGGCCCGCCGCGCTGGACAAAGCGGCCGCCATCTGCACATTTCTCCCCATCGCGGATAAAAGAAAGGGCGGATGCGTACAAGCCGCCTTTGCCTGAACGGGGAGGGAAGGATGGCGCTGGCCGATCTTCGCACGCTGGAAAGAAACGAGGACGGCATCGCCACGGTGCTCGGCATACTGGCGCAGCGTTTCGGCGAGCGGTTCCAGACCGGGCAGGCGATCCGCACCCAGCACAGCCACACCACCACCTATCTGCCCTCGCAGGCGCCGGACGGGGTCGTCTTCGTCAATTCGACCGAGGAGGTGCAGGACGTGGTGCGCGCCTGCGCCGCGCATAAGGTCCCGGTGATCCCCTTCGGCACCGGCACCTCGCTCGAGGGCCATGTCAACGCGCCGGGCGGCGGCATCTCGATAGACCTTTCCGGCATGAACCGGATTCTCGCCGTCCATGCCGAGGACCTCGACGTCACCGTCGAGGCCGGCGTCACCCGGCAGGACCTCAACACCTATCTGCGCGACACGGGCCTGTTCTTCCCCATCGACCCCGGCGCGAACGCCAGCCTCGGCGGCATGGCCTCGACGCGGGCTTCCGGCACCAACGCGGTGCGTTACGGCACCATGCGTGAGAACGTGCTCTCGGTGAAGGCGGTGATGCCGGACGGCTCGATCGTGACGACCGCAAAGCGCGCGCGAAAATCCTCGGCCGGCTATGATCTCACCCGGCTTCTCATCGGCGCGGAAGGCACGCTCGGCGTCATCACCGAACTCACCGTGCGGCTCTACGGCATCCCGCAGGCGATCTCCGGCGGCGTGTGCCCGTTCCCGGATGTCGATTCGGCCTGCATGGCGGTGATCGAGACAGTGCAGATGGGGGTGCCGGTGGCGCGCATCGAACTGATCAACGCGCTCGGCATGCGCGCCTTCAACAACTACGCCAAGCTCGGCTTCGCCGAGACGCCCTGCCTGTTCGTCGAGTTCCACGGCACGGATGCGGGCGTCGCCGAACAGGCCGAGACCTTCGGCGAGATCGCGGCCGAGCATGGCGGCGGGCCGTTCCAGTGGACGGTCGACGCCGAGGAGCGCACCAGGCTGTGGAAGGCGCGCCACGACGCCTACTGGGCCGGCATGACGCTGCGCCCCGGCGCGCGCGCGCTTTCGACCGACGTGTGCGTGCCGATCTCGCGGCTGGCCGAATGCATCGTCGAGACCGAGGCCGACATCGCCGAATCCGGCCTCGTCGCGCCCATCGTCGGCCATGTCGGCGACGGCAATTTCCATGTGCTGGCGCTGATGGACATCGATGACGCCGGGGAGATCGAGGCCGTCGAGGCGTTCGTCGCCCGGCTCAACATGCGCGCCATCGCCATGGACGGCACCTGCACCGGCGAGCACGGCGTCGGCCAGGGCAAGGTCGCCTTCCTGTCGCACGAGCTCGGCGCGGGCGTCGAGGTGATGCGGGCGATCAAGCAGGCGATCGACCCCGACAACATCATGAATCCCGGCAAGGTGCTGCCGGCACGGTGAACGGCGCGGCGGCGCAGAGGCGTCGGAGCGGTTCTCTTCAAGTCCCGGGCGTTCGCGCCGCCCCTCATCCGGCCCTTCGGGCCACCTTCTCCCCGTGAACGGGGAGAAGGGGAAGCGGCGACGTCGCGGCAGTGTCTCCTCTCCCCGTTTACGAGGAGAGGATGAGGGCCGAGCAGGTGAGGGGCGGCGTCGACGCCCGTCCGTCCAAATACCTCCCGGCCAGCCCTCATTGTTTGCCTCTTTCCCGACAACGTGCTGAAGTTATCCTTCGACGTTCCAGGGAAGAATCGGCGGGAGAGAGTGTGGCCCGGCTGTTCGTCGCCATCGGCGGATTGATCGTTCTGGCGCTGACGGCGGCGCTGGTCGCGCCCTATTTCGTCGACTGGACCTCGTACCGCGCCGATTTCGAGCGCGAGGCCGGCCGTATCCTCGGCCGCGAGGTGACGGTGCGCGGCGAGGCGACGGCGCGGCTGCTGCCGTTCCCATCCGTCACCTTCACCGATGTCGCGGTCGCCGGCGTCGCGCCGGGCGAGACGGCGATGACGGTCGAGACCTTCTCGATGGATGCCGAGCTCGCGCCCTTCATGCGCGGCGACATCCACATCTTCGACATGCGGCTGGTGCGGCCGCAGGTCTTCGTCGACCTGGCCGGTGACGGCGCGCTCGACTGGGCGGTGCGCCCGTCCGTGCCGGTGGAGGCGAGCCACATTTCGCTGGAAAAGCTGACCGTGACCGAGGGCAAGGTCGATCTGCGCCACGCCGCCAGCGGGCGCACCCACCGGCTGACCGAGATCAACGCCGACATTTCCGCCCGCGCGCTGACCGGGCCGTGGCGCGTCGACGGCTCGCTGAGGCTCGACGGCATGAGGATGGCGCTCAACGCCTCCACGGGGCAGGCGGACGGGCAGGGCGGCATGCGCCTCAGGCTCCAGGCGCGCCCGGACCGCTATGCGCTGGCGCTGGAGAGCGACGGCAGCGCCCGCATCGAGGACGGCCGCGCCCGCTATTCGGGCACTTTCAGGCTCAACGCTCCGGTCGCGGCCGATCCCGCGGCGGCGGGCGGCAAGGAGCCGCCCTCCTACCGGCTGAGCGGCGCGTTCGACCTCGACCACGCCGCGCTCGCCGTCGAGGAGTTCCGCTTCGAGACCGGGCCGGTGCAGGACCCCTACGTCGCCGAGGGGACCGCCTCGTTCGATCTCGGGCCCGAGCCGCGCTTCCTGATCCGGGCCGACGGGGCGCAGATCCGCTTCGACGATGCGGCGGGCGAGGCCGCGGGGCGCTTCGACCTGCGCCAGCGGCTGACCGCGCTGCATGAGTTCCTGCTCGACGCGCCGCGCCCGACCATCCCCGGCCGCATCGAGATGATGCTGCCGGCGGTGGTGGCGGGCGACACCACAGCGCGCGACGTCCATCTCTTCGCCGAGCCTTCGGACGCGGGATGGAGCGTCGCCTCGCTGGGCGGGACGCTGCCCGGCCGCACGACGCTGGAGGCGAAGGGCGAGCTTGCCGTCGGCGACGAGGCCTTTGGTTTCGACGGCTCGCTGCTGCTCGCGGTCGGCCAGCCTTCGGGTTTTGCGGCCTGGCTGGCGCGCGACGTCGACGACGCCATACGCCGCCTGCCGGCGGCCGGGTTCAGCGCCGATGTGGCGCTGTCGCCGGAGCGGCAGACGTTCCGCAACCTCGAACTCGTCCTGGGCGAGGCGAGGTTTCGTGGCGAGGCCGAGAGCCGCACCCCGGCCGGGGCGAAGCACGCGCTGGCGCTGAAGCTCGACGGCGACCGGCTCGACGTCGAGGGCATGGCCGCCTTCGCCTCGCTGTTCGTCAGCGACAGCAGCGAGGCGCGGCTGGCCGAGCGCGACCTCGAGCTGGAGATCGTCGCCGGGCCGGTCTCCGCCGCCGGGCTGACTGCCGAGACCCTCGACACGGCGCTGCGCCTGAAGGAGGGCCGGCTGGAGATCGACCGCCTCGCCATCGGCGGCCTCGCCGGGGCCAATGTCAGCGCCACGGCGACGCTGACCCAACTTTCCGGCCCGCCGGCCGGCGAGATAGACGCGTCCGTCATCGCCGCCGATCTCGCCCCGCTCGTCGCCGCGCTTGCCGGGCGGTTTCCCGAAAACCCGTTCGTGGCCGAGGCGCAGCGCCGGGCCGCTGCCTATCCGGGCCTGCTGGAGGACGCGGCAATCCGCATCGAGGCGCGCTCCGGGGGCGAGCAGGGCGGCGAGGCCGGGCTCGTCCTCGACGTCTCGGGCGAGGCGGGCGGCACCGCCTTCACGCTCGACGCCACCGTGCGCGATCCTGCCGCCTCGCTGGCGACCGCGCCCGTTACCCTCAGCCTCACCGCCGGCAATGACGACGTCGCCACGCTCTATGCGCTGCTCGGCCTGCCGACTCTGCCGCTCGGCCTCGCCGGCCCCGCCGAAGCCAGCCTCGTCTTCGACGGCGTCGCCGGGACCGGCGGCAACGCGCGCTTCACCTTCGTCGGCGAGGGGCTCGATATTGCTTTCGACGGCGAGGCGTCCCTGACGAACGAGCGGCTGGCGGCGAGCGGCGAGGCGCTGGTCGACTCCGACGACCTCGAACCGTGGCTGGTCACCGCGGGCGTCGCGCTTCCCGGCTTCGGGCTCGGCCTGCCGGTGTCGCTTCAAAGCCGGCTCGACTATGAATCCGGCCTTCTGGTGCTGTCCGACCTGCGCGGCGAGGTGGTCGGGGTGGCGGCCAGCGGCGACGTCAACGCCCAGCTTCGCGACGGGCTGCCGCATCTGACCGGCGCGCTCGCCTTCGGCAGCTTCGATCTCGCGCCCATGGCCGAGCTCGCCGCCGGCGCGCAGGCTTTCGCCGCCCCGGGTGTCGATCTCGGCGATGGGGGCTGGCCCGATGCCGCCTTCTCCTCCGCCGCCACCATGTCGTTCACCGCCGAGCTCGACCTTTCGGCCGGGCAGCTCCAGTTCGGCGCGTTTGCAGAGGCGCGGGACGCGCGCATGATGCTGAAGCTCGGCCGCGACGGGGTCTCTGTGTCCGACCTGCGGGCGTCGATGTTCGGCGGCGGCGTCTCCGGCCTCGCCGAGTTCCGCAACGATGCGGGAACCGGCCTCCTCTCGGCCCAGCTTCGCCTCGACGGGGCGGATGTGGCGGCGCTGCTCGGCGATGCCGGCCTGACGGGCGCGGCCGACCTGACCGCCTCGGTGACGGCGAGCGGGAAATCGGTCGACGGCCTCGTCACCGCGCTGTCCGGATCCGGCACCGCGACGATGCGCGACATCGCCATTGCCGGCGTCGCGCCCGACGTCTTCCCCGACCTGATCGCGCGGGCCGACGAAGTCGGCGCAGGCATCGACGCGGCAGCGGTCGCCGCCTTCGCGCCGCCGCTGGTGCGCGCCGGCACGTTCGCCGCATCCGGCGTCGACATCGCCTTTACGGTGGCGAACGGGGCGGTGCGTGCGCCGCCCTTCCGGCTGGAGACGCAAGGCGCGGCGCTGGCCGGCGAGGTCGGGGCCGACCTTTCCGGGCGAACGGTCGGTGCCGACGTGACGCTGACCTTCGACCCCGGCCACGAGGCGCTGGCCGGCTCGGAGCCGGCGGTACGGTTTTCCGCGTCCGGCCCGCTCGACGCCCTTCGCGTCGAGGTTGACACCGAGCCGCTGGCGCAGTTCCTGACCCAGCGCGCGCTGGAGCTGGAGCAGCAGCGCGTCGAGGCGATGCAGGCGGCGCTGATCGAGAAACAGCGCCTGCGCCGCGAGGCGCGCTACTACGCCTCGCTCGTCGCCGGGCGCGAGGCCGCGGCCGAGGAAGCCCGCCGCGCGGCCGAGGAGGCCGAGCGGATCGAGCAGGAGCGCCTTCAGCGCGAGGAGGCGGAGCGCCGCCGGCAGGAAGAGGAGGCGGAGCGGCGGCGCATCGAGGACGAGGCGCGCCGCATCGAGGAAGAAACGAGGCTGAGGCGGGCGGCCGAGGAAGCCGCCCGGCTGGAGACCGAGCGGCGCCAGGCCGAGGACGAGCGCCTGCGCGCCGAGGTCGAGGCGCTGCTGCGCGCCCGCGACACCGCGCCTGCCGCGCCCGCCCCGGTCGCCGTCCCCGCCGACAGGCCGGCCGACGCCGCCCGGCCGGATGCGGGCAGCGCGGCACCCGTCGCAGCGCCGCCGACGCCGAACGTCATCGAGATCACGCCGATGCCGGCCCCGCGCGACGCCCCGGCCGCCGCGCAGCCGCCCGTCGAGACCGCGCCCGAGCCGCAGCCGCCGGCGCCCGCGGCTTCCGGCGGCGGCCTGTCGATCGAAGGGCTGATGCGGGCGATCGGCATCGCGAGATAGAGCACGCCCGCGTCTTGTGCGCTCCTGAGGAGCGTGATCTTCGAGCGCCTGCGCTGCCCCTCATCCGCCCGTCGGGCACCTTCTTCCCGTGAACGGGGAGAAGGAACGCTGCCGCATGTTTTGCGCCATTTCTGTCGCGCTTGCGATTGGCGAAAGCGGGGATGAGAACTCTCTTCTCCCCGTTCACGGGGAGAAGGTGGCGGCAGCCGGATGAGGGGCGGCGCGACGGCCGAAGATCATGCCGCTTCGGGCCGGATAGGCGCGCTGCGCGTGTTGGAATGTGGCACAACCTTCGGGCTCGTGCCCGCGATTGGATTCACGGGACCCGCGTTGCGCCCGGCGTGGGTCAGCCTCGTGCGGCCCCGGCCTTCACCTGTTCGAGGACGTAGAGCCGCAAGGCGGAGGACAGGTTCGTCTCGTCCGGGCGCGACTGGTCGATCTCGCAGACGAGGCCGGCGAGCGTCATGCCGCGGGCGGCGGCGATGCGGGCGAGCTCGTCATGGAAGGGCTGTTCGAGCGAATAGGAGGTGCGGTGGCCGCGAATGGCGACCGAGCGCTTGACGATGCCGCTCACGGCGTCTCGTCCGTGCCGTCGGGCGGCGCGGCGCGCTCGATCCTGTGCCCGTCGAGGTGGGCGAGAGCGCGCTCGCGGTCGCTGGCCCCGGCGTTCTTTTCGGCTTTGGTGCGGCCGTGGAGGGCGCGGTTCTCCTCGGCCTTGCGCTCTTTTTCCGCGCGGTCCCTGCGCTTGCGCATGGTGCGCAGGTTGACGATCTCGGCCATAGCGGGGCGAGCCGGCTATTTCTTGCGGAAGGCGTCGAGCGAGACGACCTCGGCCGACTTTCCCGGCTCCGCGCCGTTTTCCTCGCTCTTGTCGTCGCCCTTGCCGGCGGCCGGCTCGTCCTTCTTCGCGGCCGGAACGGCGGCGAGGGGCTGCTCGTCCCCGGCGGGGGCGGCCTCGTCCTGCTCCGGCGGCTTGACGTCGAACTCCAGCTCGAAATTCACCGAGGGGTCGTAGAAACCGCGCACGGCGGCGAAGGGGATTTCCAGCTTTTCGGGAATGTCGGAGAAGGACAGCCCGACCTCGAAGCCGGTGTCCGTGACCTTCAGGTCCCAGTACTGGAACTGGAGCACGATGGTCATCTGCTCGGGATAGCGCTCGTGCAGCCGCGTCGATATGCGCACGCCCGGCGCGCCGGTGAGGAAGGTGATGAAGAAATGGTGGTTGCCGGGCAGCCCCGTGCGCGCAACCTCGCCCAGCACCTTGCGCATCACCCCGCGCAGCGCGTCCTGGGCAAGAATGTCGTAGCGGATGTGATCGTCAGCCATCGGGCCGTTTCCCTGAATCTCGAAGGGCATGGTGTAATCGAGCTTCGCCCGCCCGTAAACCGGATATAGCGCCGCTGGCCACTGCCGCCGCCGCCAGCCGGCAAATTTGCAACGATGACCGGAGGGAAAGAAGGAGGGGGAAGGAAAGTGGAGGTTTCTGTTGCCAGGTACCTCCGAACCCCGCCTGAAGGTGCGAACCCACAGGGCTTCAGTTGAAGCTATCGCACCGCTTACGCGGCGAGACGCGCTTCCGCATAGTTGTCGTTGGCAACTACAAGTTTGGCCCGATAACGGTGGCTACCATGCCGGGACAAAGTCCGATCTTTACACCCTCGTCGATCCTGTTTCGCCCCCATCAGCAGCCGCGGCCTTGTCTGCCGCGGTTCCTGGTGGAGGCGCCGGGTACCGCCCCCGGGTCCGAATGGCTTATTGCATCGGCCGTTTATGCCCATAGTCGGCCGAAGCCGACGCAGCGAATATAGGAAGCCCGCGCCGGAAAGGGAAGGGGTGGCGTCGGCCTGTGCATGGGCTGTCGAGGGGGGATCGCCCGGCCTTGACTTGGCGGGTCCCGGAACCGAATGTCGAAACGGTGACCCTGTGCGAGCCTTCGGGATTCGCGCCCCGCGAGCGGGCACCGGCACGGATATCGTCAACGAATGAGGCCGGCGGCGCCGGAGGCATGATCCATGCGGCAATATCTCGACCTTCTCGATCATGTGCTGGAGAACGGCGTCGATCGCGGCGACCGCACAGGCACGGGCACGCGCGGCGTGTTCGGCTGGCAGATGCGGTTCGACCTGGCCGAGGGCTTTCCGGCGCTCACCACCAAGAAGCTGCACCTGAAGTCGATCATCCACGAGCTGCTGTGGTTCCTGAAGGGCGACACCAATATCGGTTATCTCAGCGAGAACGGCGTCACCATCTGGGACGAGTGGGCCGACGAGAACGGCAATCTCGGGCCGGTCTACGGCGCGCAATGGCGCTCGTGGCCGGGCAAGGACGGCGGTTCCATCGACCAGATCGCCAATGTCGTGCGCGAGATCAGGGAGAACCCGAATTCGCGCCGGCTGGTCGTGTCGGCATGGAACCCGGCCGAGGTGGACGTCATGGCCCTGCCGCCGTGCCATTGCCTGTTCCAGTTCCATGTCGCGCAGGGGCGGCTGTCGTGCCAGCTCTACCAGCGCTCGGCCGACATCTTCCTCGGCGTGCCGTTCAACATCGCCTCCTACGCGCTCTTGACGATGATGGTGGCTCAGGTGACGGGGCTGAAGCCCGGTGCGTTCATCCACACGCTGGGCGACGCGCATCTTTACGCCAACCATTTCGAGCAGGCGCGCGAGCAGCTCCGGCGCACGCCGAAACCGCTGCCGACGATGTGGATCAACCCTGAGGTGAAGGACCTGTTCTCCTTCCGCTTCGAGGATTTCCGGCTCGAAGGCTACGTCGCCGACCCGACCATCCGCGCGCCGATCGCGGTATAGACGCCGTGAGGGTCAGGCCATGCGGGTGAGGGTCGTCGTCGCGGTGGCGGAAAACGGCGTGATCGGACGCGACGGCGACATGCCGTGGCGGCTTTCCACCGACATGAAGCGCTTCAAGGCCACCACGATGGGCAAGCCCGTGGTGATGGGGCGCAAGACGTGGGTGAGTTTTCCGAAACGGCCGCTGCCCGGCCGGCACAACATCGTCATCACCCGCGATCCGGCCTATGCCGCCGAGGGCGCGTCCGTCGCCGCCTCGCTCGAGGCGGCGCTGGCGCTGGCGCGCGCGGAAGGGGCGGAAGAAGCCTGCGTCATCGGCGGCGGCGAGATCTATGCCGCGGCGCTGCCGCTGGCCGACAGCCTCGACGTCACCCACATCCTCGCCGAAATCGACGGCGACACCTATTTTCCGGCCATCGACCCGGCAATCTGGCGCGAGGCGTCGAGCGAGGATTTTCCGCCCGGCGACAAGGACAGCCACGCCACGAGGCATGTCGTCTACGAGCGCCGGGAATAGGCCGGCGCGGGGCGCGCGGACGGGTGCGGTCGGTTCACGAGGCTTTCGTGGCGCACCGCCGGGGCAGCGCCCGGCTTTCAGCTTCTGGAGATGTGGATCATCAAATAGAAGATGACGAACGTCCCGACCAGCCCGATCATGGTGAGGGTCTGGGCGAAGCCCACCGTCATCGAACCGGCCACGACGAGGGCTACGACGAGCAGGAGCACGAAAGAGATCCTGGCGGTCTGGGTCATTGCATCTCCTTTGCGGTTCGTTCGGGCGCGGCTTTCATCATTGCCATAATCTCACCCGAGGCGCCATCGCGCGCGGTGGCGAGAGGCAGGTGCAGCGTTGCGGATGGTGCCTTCTCCCGGCAAGGGATGAGTGGCGATTCCATCTCGATCTGGACCGTTCAAGCCTCAGACAAGGCATGATCCCCGCCGGTTTTCCGCTGTTCTCCATGTCAGGGGGAGTCGTTTCACGGATGGAAGCTTGCGCCGGGGCAGGCAGCGCGCCGCTTTCGCCTGAATGGAGCGGGAGGCAGAACGCGGCAAGGGAGCAGGGAAGCCGCGCCGGATTCCGGCGGGCCGGGTGGCGGACGCCACTTGCCCGCACCTTGTTGGGAAATCGCCCGCACCTTGAAAAATACAAATGATTTCAGGTGATTATAGACTCTGAAATTGGTGATGGTGCGGTCGAGAAGACTCGAACTTCCACGGGTTGCCCCACAGCGACCTCAACGCTGCGCGTCTACCAATTCCGCCACGACCGCACGTCACGAAAGGGCCGGATCGAACCGGCCCGGCGCATGTAGCAAATCGCTCATGCCCGCACAAGGGCGCAAACGGGGATTTGCGCACAATTGCCGGGCCGCTGCCCGACGCCGCATCTGGACCTTTTGCCGGGGAAGCCTCATATCGGGCAAGCCAGAGCATTCTGTAGCCGGACGGGAGCGTCCGGCATCGCGTGAATGCGGCAAAGGACAACAGGCCGGAGCGGCGGGGCCGCGTTCTTCGCAACGCCCGCCGCTTCGGAAAAAGGGCACCCGGGCCGCCAGGACAATGACCCAGCGCGACGACATCGAACCCGCCTTCCTGCCCGTCACCGACGGCCCCGCCGTCGAATGGCGAATCGAGCCGGGGCTGACCGACTATGCGGCGGCGCTCGCCTTCATGGAGGCGCGGGCGGCGGCGATCCGCGCGGATGGCGCGGCCGAGCTGGTCTGGCTGGTCGAGCACCCGCCGCTCTACACCGCCGGCACCAGCGCCGACCGCGCCGACCTCCTCCAGCCCGACCGCTTCCCGGTGTTCGACGCCGGGCGGGGCGGCGAGTACACCTATCACGGGCCGGGCCAGCGCGTGGCCTATGTGATGCTCGACCTGAAACGGCGGCGCGAGGACGTGCGCGCCTTCGTCACGGCGCTCGAGGCCTGGATCATCACCTCGCTCGCCCGCTTCAACGTCAGGGGCGAGCGGCGCGAGGACCGCGTCGGCGTCTGGGTGGCGCGTCCCGACCGCCCGCCGCTGCCGGACGGACGCCCGGCCGAGGACAAGATCGCGGCGATCGGCATTCGCCTGCGGCGCTGGGTCAGCTTCCACGGCATCGCCGTCAATATCGAGCCGGACCTTTCCCATTTCGGCGGGATCGTGCCGTGCGGCATCCCCGGCTATGGCGTCACCAGCCTCGTCGACCTCGGCCTGCCGGTGACAATGGCCGATTACGACATCGCCCTCAAGGCCGCCTTCGAGGAGGTGTTCGGCCCGGTCGGGGACACAACATGACGCGCGCCGGGCCTGCGGCTCCTACATCGCGCCGATCAGCAGGGCGACGGCGGTGATGAAGGCGCTCATCGACACGAGCGAGAGAACATCCTGTACGAAAGCGGCCATTTGCGATCTCCGTATCTGATATGTTCATATAATGTTCTAAAAATGTTCCGACGTCAAGCAGCGTCGTGGCCGTTCCGTTTTGGCGGAAACTGTGCCAGTTGATGCGCATGTGAAGGGCGGGAGGCGGCATGGCGGGGACGGACCGCGAAAGGCGGATGATGAACGAGGGGCCGGCGGTCGTGCTGGTCGAGCCGCAGCTCGGCGAGAACATCGGCATGGTGGCGCGCGCCATGGCCAATTTCGGCCTCGGCGAGTTGCGCCTCGTCGCCCCGCGCGACGGCTGGCCGAACGAGAAGGCGCGCGCCGCCGCCTCGAAGGCCGACCATGTCATCGACGGCGTCGTCGTGTTCGGGACGCTGCGCGAGGCGGTCGCCGACATGAACTACGTCCTCGCTACTACGGCGCGCGAGCGTGACGGCTTCAAGCCGGTCCTCGGCCCGGTCGAGGCGGGCAGGAGCCTGCGCGGCCGCTTCGGTGCCGGGGAGAAGACCGCCATCCTGTTCGGGCGCGAGCGTTTCGGCCTCTACAACGAGGAGGTGGCGCTGGCCGACGCGATCGTCACCTTCCCGGTAAACCCCGCCTTCGCCTCGCTCAACATCGCGCAGGCCGTGCTCCTGATGTCCTATGAGTGGATGAAGTCGGGGCTCGCCGACGAGACTGACACCGCGTTCCGCGGGCCTGAGATGCCGCCCGCGCCAAAGGAGGCGCTGCATGGCCTTCTCGATCATCTGGAGGATGCGCTTGTCGCGCGCGGTTATTTCCGGCCCGCCACGAAGAAACCGAAGATGCTCGACAATCTGCGCGCCGTCATGACGCGGCCAGGGTTTTCCGACGCCGAGATCAAGGTGCTGCGCGGCGTCGTCGCCTCGCTCGACTATTTCTCGCCGGGCGAGCCGCGCGGCGCGGTCTATCCCGAGCGCAAGGCGCGCGCCGACGCGCGGGCGCATGGGGCGGCCGGGGAGCAGGCGGGGCAGGGGAACGAGCCGGATGAGTGATCACGCCCCGATGAGTGACCAAGCCGCGATGAGGAATCGGGAATGAGCGGCCGGCCGATCCTGATGTTCGATTCCGGCGTGGGCGGGCTGACGGTGCTGCGCGAGGCGCGGGTGCTGATGCCCGACCGGCGCTTCGTCTATGTCGCCGACGATGCGGGCTTTCCCTACGGGCGATGGGAGGAGCCGGCGCTGCGCGCGCACGTCGTTGCGCTGTTCGGCCGGCTGATCGCCGCGCACGATCCCGAGATCGCCGTCGTCGCCTGCAACACGGCCTCGACGCTGGCGCTCGCCGAATTGCGCGCCGCGTTCCCGATGACGCCCTTCGTCGGCACGGTGCCGGCGATCAAGCCGGCGGCCGAGCGCACCCGCTCCGGTCTCGTCTCCGTGCTGGCGACGCCGGGCACGGTGAAGCGGCAATATACGCGCGACCTGATCGAGAAATGGGCGGGGCGCTGCCACGTGCGCCTCGCCGGCTCCGACCGGCTGGCGTCGCTGGCCGAGACCTATATGCGCGACGGCTTCGTCGACGAGGCGGCGGTCAAGGCCGAGATCGCGCCCTGCTTCGTCGAGATGGACGGGCGGCGCACCGACATCGTGGTGCTGGCCTGCACGCACTATCCGTTCCTCGCCAACCGCATGCGCAAGACCGCGCCATGGCCGGTGGACTGGCTGGACCCGGCGGAAGCCATCGCCCGGCAGGCGCTGGCGCTCACCGGGCCGCGCGCGCCTGGGCCGGCGCGGAACGGAAACGAGCCGGACATCGCTGTCTTCACCTCCGGCCGGCCGGATTTCCTCGCGTGCCGGCTGATGCAGGGTTTCGGGCTGACGGTGACGGGCGGGACGTGACTATGGTTTCCGACAGCATCCCGGCGCGGATTTCCGGCGCCGGGGAACCGGAGCCTTCAATGCCCGGCCGTCAGACATTGACGAAACCTGTTGCCGTCTTCGATGCGGGGATCGGCAGCTACGCGGCGGTCGCCGCAATCCGGCGCCTGCTTCCGCAACAGGACATCGTGTATTTTGCCGACCGCGCCAGTTTCCCGTATGGGGGCAAAAGCCGCGCCGAGCTCCTTGCTATTCTCCGGCGCACCCTTCTTTATCTGAACGGGTTCGACCCCGCCGCCGTTCTGGTCGCCTCGAACGCGCCCTCCATCACCGTGCTCGACGAGATCGGGGATGTGATCGGGGTCCCGGTGCTGGGCGTCCGGCCGCCGATCGCCAGCGCGCTGGGCGTTGCCGGAGCCGGGGACGTCGCGGTGCTGGGCGTGCAGTCGATGGTCCGGAGCCCGGAACTGCGGGCCTATGCCGACAGGGAAGCCGGCGAGCATGGGATCCGGGTTCATCTCGTCGATGCTTCGCCACTCGTCGATCTTGTCGAGAGCGGCGCATTCCTGTTCGACGCGGAGGCGACGCGGCATGCGGTGAACGCGTTCATGGACGATCTCGACGCCCGTCACCCGAACCTTGCGGCAGTGACCTTGTCGAGCACGCATTTGCCGTGGTTGCTGCCCTATCTGAAGGCAGCCCGCCCGGCATGGCCTTTCCTCGATCCGCTGGATGACGCCGTCGCCGCCATCGTGCCGCACTCGGCCGCGGGAACGGGCGCGCTCGTGGGACTGGTGACCGAGAACGAGCGCCTTCCGGTTGGGGACTTCAGAGCGATGCTCGACCGCATGGGTGTCGCGCTGCCGCTTCATACGGTACGCCTGTAGTCGGGCTTGCCGCGCGCCGGCTTCCTCCACGCGCCAGAAGGACTGGTCCCGCCGCGCCATCCATTTCCCGGCCGCGTTGACATCGCGGCCGCGTTCCGGTAGTGAGCCGCCAGTCCCGTGCCGCGAGGCGTCGGGATTTTTTCGACGTGTCCCGTGGGCATCTTCGCAAAGCGTGCGTGGGATGTCCTGTCAGGCTCCGCAAACGGGAGCCAGAGGAGGGCGCGTTTCCTTCTCGTCCGGTGCGTGAGCATCCGGGCGCAAACTGTTGAAAGGGAATGCGATGAGCAAGCGCGAATCCGCAAAGTACAAAATCGATCGCCGCATGGGCGAGAACATCTGGGGCCGCCCGAAGTCGCCGGTCAACCGCCGCGAATACGGCCCCGGCCAGCACGGCCAGCGCCGCAAGGGCAAGCTGTCCGATTTCGGCATCCAGCTCCGCGCCAAGCAGAAGCTGAAGGGCCATTACGGCGACATCTCCGAGAAGCAGTTCCGCAAGGTCTACGAGGAGGCCAACCGCCGCAAGGGCGACACGCCGGAGCACATCATCGGCCTGCTCGAATCGCGCCTCGACGCCATCGTCTACCGCGCCAAGTTCGTGCCGACGATCTTCGCCGCGCGCCAGTTCGTCAACCACGGCCACGTCAAGGTCAACGGCCGCCGCGTCAATATCGGCTCGTACCGCTGCAAGCCGGGCGACGTGATCGAGGTGCGCGAGAAGTCGAAGCAGCTCGCCATCGTGCTGGAATCGGTCCAGCTCGCCGAGCGCGACGTGCCGGACTACATCGAGGCCGACCACAACAAGATGGTCGCGACCTATGTGCGCGTGCCGAACCTCGCCGACGTGCCGTTCGCGGTGCAGATGGAGCCGAACCTGGTCGTCGAGTTCTACTCGCGCTGATCTTCCGGCTTTCGCCGTTCGTATCCGGGGCCGCGCTGCGACAGCGCGGCCTTTTTCTTTGCCCGCCGTGAATGTTAAGACAGCGCCATGACCCTTTCGCTCGCTCCCGATCCCGTCTCAGTTCCGCCCGCGCCTGAAGCGGAGGAGGGCGCCTGCCACCCGATGTTCCGGGCCGCTCCGTCGTCGGTCGAGTTCAACAAGCTGAGGAAGCGCCTGCTGCGCGACACGCGCCAGGCGCTGGAGGATTTTGCGATGGTGCGGCCGGGCGAGCGCTGGCTGGTGGCGCTGTCGGGCGGCAAGGATTCCTACGGGCTGCTGGCGCTGCTGCTCGACCTGAAATGGCGCGGCCTGTTGCCGGTCGAGCTCGTGGCCTGCAATCTCGATCAGGGCCAGCCGAACTTCCCGAAGCACATCCTGCCGGACTATCTTCGCGCCAACGGCGTGCCGCACCGCATCGAGTATCAGGACACCTATTCGGTCGTCACCGACAAAATCCCCGAGAACCGCACCTATTGCTCGCTGTGCTCGCGCCTGCGGCGCGGCCATCTCTATCGCGTCGCGCGCGAGGAGGGGTGCTCGGCGCTGGTGCTCGGCCACCACCGCGAGGACATCCTCGAGACCTTCTTCCTCAATCTGTTCCACGGCGGCCGGCTGGCCGCGATGCCGCCCAAGCTGATGAACGACGAGGGCGACATGACGGTGCTGCGCCCGCTCGCCTATTGCGCCGAGGCGGACCTTGCCCGCTTCGCCGAGGCGATGGCGTTCCCGATCATCCCCTGCGACCTGTGCGGCAGCCAGGACGGCCTGCAGCGCAACGCCATGAAGGCGATGCTCCTCGACATTGAGCGGCGGATGCCGGGACGCAAGGACACGATGATCCGGGCGCTCGCCAATGTGCGGCCGAGCCATCTGCTCGACCGCGCCCTGTTCGACTTCGCCTCGTTAGGGGTTACTCCCGCGTGACCTGCGAGGGGCTGGTCTGGTAGAGCCGCCCGCGCTCGGCGATCGCCACCAGAGCCAGCGAGACCAGGCCCAGCCCGAAGAAGCCCGCGGCGAGCGGCGTCGTCGTGCCGTCGAACGCCTGGCCGATCAGCGCCCCGACCAGCCCGCCGCCGAGCGTCTGGATGAAGCCCTGCACGGAGGAGGCCGAGCCGGCGATGTGCCCGAGCGGCTCCATGGCGATGGCGTTGAAGTTCGAGCCGATCCAGCCGAACTGGAACATGATGAGCGCGAACAGGATGACGAAGGGCGTGATCGGCAGAGGGCCGGCCAGCGACCAAACCAGCCACACGCCCGACAGGACGACGAAGCCGGTCAGAGCGCCGTGCGAGAGCCGGCGCATGCCGACGCG
Organism: Alphaproteobacteria bacterium; assembly: GCA_037190985.1. Taxonomy (GTDB): domain Bacteria; phylum Pseudomonadota; class Alphaproteobacteria; order Rhizobiales; family Rhizobiaceae; genus Aerobium. Next base: position 30,708 of record JBBCKE010000041.1, on the reverse strand, counting down.
CATGACGAGGCGGGAGTTGAGATAGTTCGACAGCGCCATGAACCCGGCGACGAGCGCGAACAGGATCGGGAACCAGATGCCGAGATCGTAGATGCCGACATAGACCTGCTGCGCCGAGTTGATGAAGGCGAACAGCGCGCCGAAGATGAAGGTCGAGGCCAGCGTGTAGAACAGCGAGAAGCGGTTGGTCAGCACCGTGGCGAACGCCCTGCCGATCGAGGCCAGCGTGAAAGGTCGGCGGTCCTCGGGATGCAGGGTTTCCGGCATGCGCAGGGCGGCCCACGCGGTGATCACCGCGCCGATGATGCCCATGGCGATGTAGATGAAGCGCCAGTCGCCGACCAGCATCATCACCTGGCCGATGGAGGGCGCGACCACGGGGATGACCATGAACACCATGAAGATCAAGGACATGGTCTCGGCCATCTGCCGGCCGCCGAAGCGGTCGCGCACCATCGACACGGCGATGACGCGGGTCGAGGCCGCGCCGACGCCCTGAAGGAAGCGCAGCGCCAGCATCGCCTCGAAAGAGGTGACGAACGCCGCCGCGATCGCCGCGAAGACATAGATGCCGAGGCCGAACAGCACCGGCCCGCGCCGGCCGAAGCGGTCGGAGGCGGGACCGTAGGGAAGCAGCGCGGCGGCCATGCCGGCGAAGTAGGCCGAGATGACATATTGCCGGTGGTTCTCGTTCTCGACGCCGAGGCTCGCGCCCATTTCCTGAAGGCCGGGCAGCATGATGTCGATGGCGAGCGCGTTCAGCGACATCAGCGCCGCGGCCAGCGCGATGAATTCATAACGGGGCAATGGCAGGCCGGACGGCCGCTCTCCTGTCCTGTCTGACATGACGGGATTTCTCCGGATCAAAAAGAAAGATGCGCCGGCAAGCCGGCGCATCGTGTCGCTTGCTTGCAGTGGCTGGCTGGCTTCACACCGCGTTGCGCAGGCCGATGCCCTTTTCGGCAAGGAAGCCCTGCAATTCGCCCGCCTGGAACATCTCGCGCACGATGTCGCAGCCGCCGACGAACTCACCCTTCACATAGAGTTGGGGAATGGTCGGCCAGCTGGAGTACTCCTTGATGCCCTGGCGCAGCTCGTCCGAGGTCAGGATGTTGACGCCCTTGTAGTCGACGCCGAGATAGTCGAGAATCTGCACGACCTGGCCGGAGAACCCGCATTGCGGGAAGCCGGGGGTGCCCTTCATGAACAGCACCACGTCGTTGCCCTTGACCTCGTTGTCGATGAAACCGGCGATATCGCTCATCTGGCTTGTCCTTTTCTGCCGGGTTCAAGGTCCGGCGAAGCATTGGCTGGCCCCTATCTAGGGTAGAATGCCGCGCCGTGCAATCAGTCGGGGGCGCTGGTCTGGAGCGCGAGCGCGTGCAGGACGCCGCCCATATTGCCTTTCAGCGCGTTGTAGACCATCTGGTGCTGCTGCACGCGGCTCTTGCCGCGGAAGCTCTCGGCCACGACTTCCGCCGCATAGTGGTCGCCATCGCCGGCAAGATCGCGGATCGTCACCACGGCGTCAGGAATGCCTTCCTTGATGAGCCGTTCGATCTCGCGCGCGTCCATGGCCATGGCATGTTCCTTCTCAGTTGCCCATGAAGGAGGCGAACCAGCCTTCATGCGCTGCCTTCAGTTCCGCCACCGGTATGGCACGGGCATTGCCGAGCTTCAAGGACGAGCCGCCCGTGGCGCCGAGACGCAGGACGGACACGCCGTCGGGGCGCGGCAGGCCGTCAACGCCGCCCGCCCTGACGGTGACGAGATAGCGGCCCTGGTCCTCGCCGAAGAAGGCGGCAAGCGGCTCGCCGCCGTCCGGTTCGCCCACCGTCGCGCCGATGCCGGAGGCCATCGCCATCTCGGCCAGCGCCACGGCAAGGCCGCCGTCGGAAAGGTCGTGGACCGCGGTGACGAGACCGTCACGGATCAGGCCGCGCACGAAGTCGCCGACCTTGCGCTCGTGGGCGAGGTCGACATGCGGCGCGGGGCCGTCGTGGCGGCCGTGCAACTCGCGCAGGTAAGCCGACTGGCCGAGATGGGTTCCCCAGTCGCCCGGCGCGCCGACCAGCACGATCTCCTCGCCTTCGGCCGCGAAGCCGATGCGCGCCATCTTCGTCCAGTCGTCGATCAGCCCGACGCCGGCGATGGTCGGCGTCGGCAGGATGCCCTGGCCGTTGGTCTCGTTGTAGAGCGACACGTTGCCCGAGACGATGGGGAAGTCGAGCGCGCGGCAGGCCTCGCCGATGCCCTTTATGGCCATGACGAACTGGCCCATGATCTCGGGCCGCTCTGGATTGCCGAAGTTCAGATTGTCGGTGGCAGCGAGCGGCAGCGCGCCGGTGGCGGTGATGTTGCGCCAGCATTCGGCCACGGCCTGCTTGCCGCCTTCGAAGGGGTCGGCTTCGCAATAGCGCGGGTTGACGTCCGACGAGAAGGCGAGCGCCTTCGCCGCATGGCCCTCGACGCGTACGACGCCGGCGTCGCCGCCCGGAATCTGCAAGGAATTGCCCTGAATCAGCGTGTCGTACTGCTCCCACACCCAGCGGCGCGAGGAAAGGTTCGGCGAGCCGACGAGCTTGACCAGCGCATCAGCGACGTCCATGGCCGGAACGGCGGCGAGCGGGGCGGGGGCCTTCGGCTCCAGCCACGGCCGGTCGTATTCCGGCGCCTCGTCGCCCAGCTCCTTGATCGGCAGGTTCGCCACCTCGTCGCCCTGATGGAAGACGCGGAAGCGCAGATCGTCGGTCGTCTCGCCGACGACGGCGAAGTCGAGGCCCCATTTGCGGAAGATGCCTTCGGCTTCCTCTTCCTTCTCGGGGCGCAGCACCATCAGCATGCGCTCCTGGCTTTCCGACAGCATCATCTCGTAGGCGCTCATGCGCTCCTCGCGCACCGGCACCTTGTCGAGGTCGAGGCGGATGCCGAGGTCGCCCTTGGCGCCCATCTCGACGGCCGAGCAGGTCAGCCCCGCCGCGCCCATGTCCTGAATGGCGATCACCGCGCCGGACGCCATCAGCTCGAGGCAGGCTTCCAGCAGGCACTTTTCCGTGAACGGGTCGCCGACCTGCACGGTCGGGCGCTTCTCCTCGATCGAATCGTCGAACTCGGCGGAGGCCATGGTCGCGCCGCCGACGCCGTCGCGGCCGGTCTTGGCCCCGAGATAGACGACCGGCAGGCCGACGCCGGACGCCTTCGAATAGAAGATCGCGTCCGCGTCGGCGAGGCCGGCGGCAAAGGCGTTGACGAGGATGTTGCCGTTGTAGCGCGCGTCGAACTGCACCTCGCCGCCGACGGTCGGCACGCCGAAGGAATTGCCGTAGCCGCCGACGCCGGAGACGACGCCCGAGACGAGGTGCCTGGTCTTCGGGTGGTCCGGCTCGCCGAAGCGCAGCGCGTTCATCGCCGCGACCGGGCGCGCCCCCATGGTGAACACGTCGCGCAGGATGCCGCCGACGCCGGTCGCCGCGCCCTGATAGGGCTCGATGAAGGAGGGGTGATTGTGGCTCTCCATCTTGAAGATGACGGCCTGCCCGTCGCCGATGTCGACGACGCCGGCATTCTCGCCCGGCCCCTGGATGACGCGCGGCCCGCTGGTCGGCAGCGTCCGCAGCCATTTCTTCGAGGATTTGTACGAGCAATGCTCGTTCCACATCGCCGAGAAGATGCCGAGCTCGGTGAAGGTCGGCTCGCGGCCGATCAGGTCGAGGATGCGCCGGTACTCGTCGGGCTTGAGGCCGTGCGAGGCGATCAGCTCTTCGGTGATGTCGATGTCGTTGCGTATCATGCGCGCGCAGCCAGCCCGGTGGGAAACGAGGTCTCGCGCGTTCCTTAGCGCACAAGGCCGGCGCAATGAACCGTTATTGTGTGCGGATGCGCAGTATCGACAGCTTCTCAGCCGAAGCTGTCGTAGCCGGCGCGGCCGCCGTCGAGCAGGTCGCGGATGACGGCGAGCCCGCGCGCGACCTCCTCGCGCCGGCGCGGCGCCGATATGCCGAGGCGGGCGCGGTGGAACACCTGTTCCGTGCGCCCGGCCTTGAACTCGTCCTCGTCGTCGATCAGCACGCCCTGCTCGAACGCCGCGTTCTTGAACGTGCCCGAAAGCCAGGGTTCGGGCAGGGCGAGCCAGAGGAACGGGATGTTGGGCCGCGACGCGACATCGAAGCCGCCGAGGGCCTCGCGCGCCAGCGCGAGGCGGGCGTTGATCTCGCTGATCGCGCGCTTGCGGATCGCGAAGGCGGCGCCCGACAGCACGAGGCGCGCGCCGAGCTCGGCCAGCATGAAGGACATGCCGCCGGTGGTCATCTTGTGGGCGATGCGGACGCGGTCGGTGAAATGCGGCGGGCACAGCACCCAGCCGCCGCGCACGCCGGCGGCGACCGACTTCGAAAGCCCGCCGACGAGGAACGTCCGGTCCGGCGCGAATTCGCTCAGCAGCGGCGTCGGGTCGTCGGTCATCGCGCCGTAGAGGTCGTCCTCGACCAGAAGCACGTTGTGCCGGGCGGCGATCGCGGCGATCTGCCTGCGTCTGGCTTCCGGCATGACCGACAGGGTCGGGTTCTGCGCCGTCGGCATCAGGAACGCCATCTTCGGGTGGCGCTGGGCGCACAGACGCTCGAAATCCTCCGGGATCACGCCCTCCTCGTCGGAGGCGACGAGCATGGTGCGCCGGCCGATCAGCCGCGTGCTGCGCGCGAGCTGCGAATAGGTGACATGCTCGAAGGCGATGCCGTCGCCGGGCGCGGTGGCGGCCGAGATCGCGGCCATCACGCCGGCATGGACCCCGAGCGTCGGCACGATGCACTCGGGCGACGGCCGGAAGCCGTTGCGCGCCAGCCACGAAACGCCGGCGGCGGACCACGATTGCGGAAAACGGCGCGTGTAGCTGGCGAGCTCGGCCGCGTGCTCGCGCTCGATCTCGCCGAGCAGGGCGCGGATTTCGTCGCTCTGGCCGACATCCGGCGCCGCCGTGCTGTCGAAGCGCAGCTTTTCCGCCGGGGCGTCGTAAAGGCGGGTGCCGTCGGCGAGGGGGGAGTCCTCGCCTGCCGGCGCTGACGCCCGGTTGCCCTCAACGCCCTTGCCGCGCACATAGGTGCCGCGGCCGACCTCGCCGCTGAGCAGGCCGCGCTCGCGCATCAGCGCATAGGCGCGCCCGACGGTGCCGACCGTCACGCCGAGGTCGTAGGCGAGGTCGCGCTGCGGCGGCAGTTTCGCCCCCGCCGCCAGCAGCCCGGCCGAGATGTCCTGCTCGATCCTGTCGGCGAGCCGGACATAGATCGGCCCGTCGCCGGTTCCGATATCGGGAAGCCAATTTGTCATGGTGACAATTTTCTATATTGAAGGGAAATGAGAGTCAATTCATAGAGATTGTACCGCTTCAATTATGAATTGAGACTCAAAAATGAGTACAATCGATACAATCAAGGAAAGAGCGCCGCGCGCCGGGACGCGCCGGCTCGGCGCGTTCGCGCTGTATCTGATCGGGCGCTACGATCTTGCGGTCGAGCGGTTCCGCAGCCGCCGGGCGCTGGAAGAGCTGGACGAGCGGCTGTTGCGCGACATCGGCGTCTCCTTCGAGGAAGCCTCGCAAGAATATCAGCGGCCGTTCTGGGACTGAGGGGCCGGGGTTCAGGCCGCGGAGGAGCAGGCGGACGACCCCGCCGCCCAGCGGTTGATGTCGCCGGATATCCGCCCGCCCTGCGGCCCGTCCATCAGCGGCCCGAACGCGGTGACGCGGCCGGAAGCGCCTTCGGCCTGCACGACCAGCAGCGGGCGGCCGCCGTAATTGCCCTTCGGCACCAGCAGGAAGCGCGGCCGGCCGGAGAACGAGTTCAGCTCGTTGGCGAAGCTGTAGGCGCGGAAGGCCGGATCGTTGGCGGCGAACCAGCAGCGATGCGCGGCGATGGCCACCTGCTCCATGTTGCGCAGCGCCGCGCTCTTGCCCGCGCCGGCCGGCGCCGGGCCGGAAGGAGCGGACTGGCAGGCGGAAAGGAACGCAAGCGCGACGATGAGGCTCGCGCCGGCCGCCGCCCTCATGCGGCGACTCCCAGCAGCCCTTCGAACAGTGGCCGCCCGTCGGCGCCGCCATGCGCGGCCTCGATCAGGTTTTCCGGGTGGGGCATCAGGCCGAGCACGTTGCCTTCGGCATTGACGATGCCGGCGATGTCGTTGATCGAGCCGTTGGGGTTGGTGCCGTCCGCATAGCGGAACACGACCTGTCCCTCGCCCTCGATGCGGGCCAGCGTCGCGGCGTCGGCAAAATAGTTGCCGTCATGATGCGCGACCGGGCAGCGGATGATCTCGCCCTTCGTATAGCCGCGCGTGAAGGCGGTGTCGGCATTGGCCACCTCGAGCTTCACCTCGCGGCAGACGAAGCGCAGCGAGGCGTTGCGCATCAGCGCGCCGGGCAGGAGGCCCGCCTCGAGCAGGATCTGGAAGCCGTTGCACACGCCCATCACCTTGACGCCCTTCGCCGCCTTGTCGGCGACCGTGCGCATCACCGGCATGCGCGCCGCGATCGCGCCGCAGCGCAGGTAGTCGCCATAGGAGAAGCCGCCGGGAATGACGATCAGGTCGACATCGGGGATGTCGGTGTCGGTCTGCCACACGGTCAGCGGCGGCTTGCCGCCGATCTTCGTCAGCGCCGCGATCATGTCGCGGTCGCGGTTGAGGCCGGGGAGGAGGACGACGGCGGATTTCATTCTGACCTGTAGGGGGTGTGGGGTTCAGCGAATTCGTGCAGTTCGAGCCGCTTTTCGATGCGTTCCAGACGCTCTTCGTGGCGGCCGAGAATGCCGTAGATGTTGTGAGTGTCGGTCTGGATCGAGATCATGTGGCCGCGCATCGCATTGTGACCTTGGCGCAACTCATCGATGCCGGCATCGATCTTGTCGAAACGGAACTGAATGCTTTTCAGAATCTCATAAATCAGCTCGTTCGTCACTTCCGCCATCGGAAACCCCGGCTTCAGACTATGCTGACACTATAGTTCTCGATCACCGTGTTCGCGAGCAGCTTTTCGCACATGGCGGTCAGGTCCTTCTCAGCCTTCGCCTTGTCGGCGGTGTCAAGCTCGAGGTCGAAGACCTTGCCCTGGCGGACCGCGCCGACGCCGGCAAAGCCGAGCGCGCCGAGCGCGCCCTCGATGGCCTTGCCCTGCGGGTCGAGAACGCCGTTCTTCAGGGTGACGGTAACGCGGGCTTTCACCACTTGTCGGTTCTCCGGCGATAACTCTTTGCTTCACGCAATTCCAGGAAAAGTGCTTCACACTTTTCCTGGAATTGCTCTAGTGGACGCTGCCCTTGTCGGGCTTGGAGGAGACGAGGACCGGGCCGGAGGGGCGCGGCGGCTCGTTCTCGTTCATGATGCCGAGGCGGCGGGCCACTTCCTGATAGGCCTCGACCAGCCCGCCCATGTCGCGGCGGAAACGGTCCTTGTCGAGCTTGTCGTTGGTGGCGATGTCCCACAGCCGGCACGAATCCGGCGAGATCTCGTCGGCGAGCACGATGCGCATCATCTCGCCCTCGTAGAGGCGGCCGAACTCGACCTTGAAGTCGACGAGCTGGATGCCGACGCCGAGGAAGAGGCCGGACAGGAAATCGTTGATGCGGATGGCGAGCGCCATGATGTCGTCGATTTCCTGCGGGCTCGCCCAGCCGAAGGCGGTGATATGCTCTTCCGACACCATCGGGTCGTCGAGCGCGTCGGCCTTGTAGTAGAACTCGATGATCGAGCGCGGCAGCACGGTGCCCTCGTCGATGCCGAGGCGCTTGGCCAGCGAGCCGGCGGCGACGTTGCGCACCACCACCTCGAGCGGCACGATCTCGACTTCCTTGATCAACTGCTCGCGCATGTTGAGCCGGCGGATGAAGTGCGTCGGCACGCCGATGCGGTTCAGATGCGTGAAGATGTGCTCGGAAATGCGGTTGTTGAGCACGCCCTTGCCGTCGATCACATCGTGCTTCTTCTTGTTGAAGGCGGTGGCGTCGTCCTTGAAGAACTGGATCAGCGTTCCAGGCTCCGGCCCTTCGTAAAGAATCTTGGCCTTGCCTTCGTAGATGCGGCGGCGACGGTTCATGGCTATCTCTGGTCTTTGGGAGCGGCGGTGTCGCGAATGCTCCGGGTTGCGGCCGGGGCGCGGCCGGCGACAGGACTTTCTCACGCGGTCTCTAGCCTAATCCTGTCTCCGGCTCAATCGTCAATCGCCGGTGAGCCGACCAATCCAACGCAAATGCGGCACATCGGCGCGGCGGCGCGCGTATTGACCGCGAAGCGACCTTTTGGTTTGTGGTCGCCGCACCCATATGGGATCAGGGATTCGCCACTCGAGCCGGAGGGATTTGGCATGGCCAGCATGGACGACCGCAAGGACGCCTTCGAGAAGAAGTTCGCCCACGACGAGGAACTGAAGTTCAAGGCCACTGTGCGCCGCAACAAGCTTCTCGGGCTCTGGGCCGCGGAAAAGCTCGGCAAGAGCGGCGACGAGGCCGAAGCCTACGCCAAGTCCGTCGTCGCCGCCGATTTCGAGGAAGCGGGCGACGAGGACGTGTTCCGCAAGGTGCGCGCCGATTTCGATGCCGCGGGCGTCGACCAGTCCGACCACCAGATCCGCCGGACCATGGACGAGCTGCTCGACGAGGCCATCGCGCAGGTCAAGAACACGTGAGCGCGGCGCGGCTTGCCGCGCGGCTGGCCGCAGGCGACACCGTCTTCACGGCGTGGTCGTCGCTGCCGGACGCGCTGACGGTGGAAGTGCTGGCCGCGACTGCCATGGACGCCGTCACGCTCGACATGCAGCATGGCGGCCATCACGAGGACAGCGTGCTGCGCGGGCTGGGGCCGGTCATCGCCGCCGGCAAGCCGGGTCTGGTGCGCATCCCCGTCGGCCGATTCGACATGGCGAGCCGCGCGCTCGATTTCGGCGCCGAGGCGGTCATCGCGCCGATGGTCAACACGCTGGACGATGCCCGGGCCTTTGCCACGGCGATGAAGTATCCGCCGGCCGGCCAGCGCTCGTGGGGGCCGAGCTTCGCCATGCCGCGCTTTCAGGCGCACGACGCCCATGCGTGGCTGAACGAGGAAAACGGGCGCACGCTCGCTTTCGCCATGATCGAGACGCGCGAGGCCTTGGCCATCGTCGACGACATCCTCGCCGTGCCGGGCATCGACGGCGTGTTCGTCGGCCCCGCGGACTTCTCCATCGCCTGGAGCGGCGGGGCGACGGTCAACCCTTCGCTGCCGGAGATGATGGATGCCATCGCCCATATCGCGGCGCGCGCGGCCGCGGCCGGCAAGCATGCGGCGATCTATGTCGTCGATCCGGCGCTTGTCGGGCGCTATGCCGCGATGGGCTTTCGCCTGATCGCGCTGGGCGGCGAGAGCCGCTACATGGCGCTGGGCGCTGCCTCGCTTCTGGAGGCTGCGCGCGCGACGATGAAATAGCCGCTTCTGGCCCATCGACGCGCGGTCGGGTCCGTGGCACCTTGCCCTTAGCCGGCTATCCGGTGGTTATGGTCCTCCTCAGCGGGGTCCGGGCGGCGACGCGTTCGGACCCTTTCGATCGTCCGGGTGCTTCATGCCCATTCGTCCAGATTCGCGCCGGGCCGGCCTTCGGCAGGCTTGCCGATGAGCACGGCCGTGTTCCTCGCGGTCATCGCGGCCGCGGCCATGCATGCGTCATGGAACGCGCTGCTCAAGGTGCGCGGCGACCGATTCGTCTCGGTCTCGCTGATGAGCGTCAGCATGGCGCTGGTCGTGCTGCCGCTCGCGCCCTTCGTTTCCATGCCCGACGGCCAGACATGGGGCTGGATCGCCGCATCGCTCGTCTTCCACACCGGCTACAAATATTACCTGACGCGCGCCTACGAGACCGGCGACCTGGCGCTCGCCTATCCGCTGGCGCGCGGCACGGCCCCGCTTCTGGCGACGATCGGCGGCGTGGTCCTCCTGGCGGAAATTCCGGGCGCTGTGGCGATTTCGGGAATCCTTCTCCTGAGTTGCGGCGTTTTCCTGATGTCGTTTCGCGGCAGCCGCGCGCTCGGCGCCTATGACGGGCGCTCCGTCTTCTTCGCCCTCGTGACCTCCGTCTTCATCGCCGGATACACGCTGACCGACGGCTCGGGCGCGCGCTCGGCCGCGAACGCCACCAGCTACGCGGTGTGGCTGTTCATGTGCGAGGGGCTGTGGTCGCTCATTTTCTGCATCGCGCTGCGCGGGCCGAAGGCGCTGAAGACGATGGTCGGCGAATGGAAGGTCGGGCTGGTCGGCGGCTTCCTGAGCGCGGTCGCCTACTGGATCGCGATGTGGGCGATGACGAAGGCGCCGATCGCCACGGTCGGGGCCCTGCGGGAGACGTCGATCCTGTTCGCCATGGCGCTGTCGACCCTCGTGCTCGGCGAGCGGCTGACGCGCTGGCGCGTCGCGGCCGGCTTGCTGATCGTCGGCGGCATGGTGGCGCTTCGCTTCGGCTGAAGTGCCTTGTGCGCGGCCGTGGCTGCGGCTACCTGTCGGGCAGGCGAACGATGGGAGCGGGAATGAACAGGAACGAGGTAAACCCGGTCGGCGAACTGACGCTGCGCACGCTGGCCATGCCGGCCGACGCCAATGCCGCCGGCGACATCTTCGGGGGCTGGGTGATGGCGCAGATGGACCTTGCCTGCGGCATCCGCGCCGCCGAGCGCGCCAAGGGCAGGGTGGTGACGGCGGCGGTCAAGGAAATGGCGTTCGCCAAGCCGATGAAGGTCGGCGACACGCTGTGCATCTATATCGACATCACCAAGGTCGGCCGCACCTCGATGACGTTGCGGGTCGAGGCATGGGCGCAGCGCTACCTCTCCGACCTGATGGAGCGGGTCACGCATGCCGACTTCATCATGGTCGCGCTCGACGGGGCCGGCAAGCCGACGCCCATTCCGGCGGAGAGTTGAGCGTTCTCAGCGGCCGTTCAGGTCGAATCGCTCGCGCGCCGCGTTGATGCGGTCGATGTTCTCCCGCGCCCACAACGCCAGCGCCTTGACCGGCACCAGCAATTCGCGCCCGAGCGCGGTGAGCTCGTAGTCGACGCGGGGCGGCACCGTCGGATAGACGGTACGCGTCACCAGCCCGTCGCGCTCCAGCCCGCGCAGCGTCGTGGTCAGCATCTTCTGCGAGATGTTGCCGATCAGCCGCCGCAATTCGTTGAAGCGCATCGGGCCGTCGCTCAGAAGCTCCACCACCAGCACCGTCCACTTGTCGCCGACGCGCGACAGGATGCGGCTCACGCCCTCGCAGGTGGTTTCGTCACGGTGACTCAGTGTCAACGAAGTGCCTCCTTGTGCGCTGCGAAAACAGTCTCCTATATAGCCCCAGTATCCAAAGGATACCACGAAAGTTTCCCGGCACACCCAGCCTTAAGAAAAGGAATCGTCCATGTCCAAACCCAGGATCGGCATCATCGTCGGCTCCACCCGCCCCGGCCGCTTCGGCGACAAGCCGGCCGAATGGATCGCCGAGCGCGCCAGGGCCACCGGCGAGTTCGAGGTCGAGGTTCTCGACCTGCGCGACTACAAGCTGCCGTTCTTCGACGAGCAGGCTTCCCCGGCCTGGGCGCCCTCGCAGGCGCCCGGCGCCAAGGAGTGGCAGGAGAAGATCGCCAGCCTCGACGGCTACATCGCCACTGCGGCGGAGTACAATCGCGGCCCGACCGGCGTCCTGAAGAACGCGCTCGACTACGCCTACAACGAGTGGAACAGGAAGCCGATCGGCTTCGTCGGCTATGGCGGCGTCGGCGGCGCCCGCGCGGTCGAGCAGCTTCGCCTGATCTCGGTCGAGCTCCAGATGGCGCCCGTGCGCAGCGGCGTCCACATCGTCTGGGCCGACTACATGCAGGTCGCGTCCGGCGACAAGAAGCTGGCGGATTTCGACCACCTGAACCAGGCGGCCGACGACATGCTCGGCCAGCTTGCCTGGTGGGCCAAGGCGCTGAAGACCGCGCGCGAAGCCTGATCTTCGGGAGAGGGCAGGGCGCGACCCTGCTCCTTCCGCGAATCGAAAAGCCCCCGGCCGCGAGATCGGGGGTTTTTTTTATCGTCCGCTTAGGCGGCGTAGCGCTCCACCGAGATGCCGGCGGGGTCGACCTCGGGCTTCCGGCCGGAGATGACGTCGGCGAGGAAGCGGCCCGAGCCGCAGGCCATTGTCCAGCCCAGCGTGCCGTGGCCGGTGTTGAGGTAGAGCCCGCCGACGCGGGTCTTGCCGATGATCGGCGGACCGTCCGGCGTCATCGGGCGCAGGCCGCACCAGAAGGTCGCCTCCTCCATGCGGCCGCCGCCGGGGAACAGGTCCGTCACCGAATGGTCGAGCGGCGCGCGGCGCGAGGGCCGCAGCGACAGGTCGTAGCCGGCGAGCTCGGCCGTGCCGCCGACGCGGATGCGCGAGCCGAGCCGGGTGATGGCGATCTTGTAGGTCTCGTCCATCACCGTCGAGACGGGCGCGGCCGCCTCGTCGGCGATCGGCACCGTGATCGAGTAGCCCTTGACCGGATGGACGGGGATGCGGATGCCGAGCGGCTTGACGAGGAAGGGCGAGTAGCTGCCGAGCGCGACGACCACCGCGTCGGCCTCGATGACGCCCTTGTCGGTGCGCGCGCCGGTGGCGCGCCGGCCGTCGGTCAGGATTTCCTCGACGGTGACGCCGTAGCGGAACTCGACCGGATTGTTGCCTTGCGCGGCCATTTCAGCCAGCCGGGTGGTGAAGATGTGGCAGTCGCCGGTCTCGTCGCCGGGCAGGCGCAGGCCGCCGACATATTTTTCCGACACGCGGGCGAGCGCCGGCTCGGCCGCCGCGCAGCCGGCGCGGTCGAGCACCTCGAACGGCACGCCGAATTGCCCCAGCACCTCGACGTCGCCGCCGATGTGGTCGAGCTGCTTCTGGGTGCGGAAGAGCTGGAGCAGCCCCTTGGCGCGTTCGTCATAGGCGATGCCGGTCTCGGCGCGCAGCTCGCGCAGGCAGTCGCGGCTGTATTCGGCGATGGGGACCATGCGCGACTTGTTGGTCGCGTAGCGCCCCGAGGTGCAGTTGCGCAGCATCTTCAGCATCCAGCCCCACATGACCGGATCGAGTTTGGGGCGGATGGCGAGGGGACCGTGCTTCATCAGCAGCCATTTCACGGCCTTGAGCGGCACGCCCGGGCCGGCCCAGGGCGAGGAGTAGCCGGGCGAGATCTCGCCGGCATTGGCGTAGCTGGTTTCCAGTCCCGGACCCGGCTGCCGGTCGACGAGCGTGACCGCGTGCCCGGCCCTGGCGAGATAATAGGCGGAGGTGGTGCCGATGACGCCGCCTCCCAGTATGAGCACTTTCACTTTATCACTTCCTCTTCATCCCACCGGGCCGTGCGACTGAAGACCCGGAAATCAGAACCGATCGACTATCTGGTTTTGGATTTCCGGCCCCCGGTCGACGGCCTCGCGGCCGCGCCAGGGCTAGAGGCGCGTGATGAGGCTTCCCGCGTGGTTCAAGAACCGGACGCGAGCCCCCCTGCGATCAGGAATGAAGCGATAGTTGCGCTGCAAGAAAGTATCCCGGAGGTTTCTTGTCTATCTCATCAGGATAGCGCAAAAATCCACGCGCGCAAGGCCATGTTTGCGGTGAAAGCGATCGCCTAGGACAGCCTGACCTCGACGCCGGGCAGCGAGGGCAAGAGAGCCTCGATCCGCGCCGTCGTCATCAGGCAGAAGGCGGTGGCGAGGGCATCGGCGGTCGCGGCTTCCGGCGCGAGCACGCTGACGCTCTCGTGGGGACATTCGCTGAGGCCGCTGCGCGGGTCGAGGATGTGGCCGGGGCTTCCCGGACCGCCGAAGCGGAAGCCGGACGGGCTCGATGTGGCGATGGCGCGGTCGACGAGGTCGATCCGCTCGTCGCTGCCGGCGATGCCGACGCGCCATGGCGAGCCGTCGGGGCGGCGGCCGAGCGCGCGGATCTCGCCGACATCGGCGAGCGTGCTCGTCACGCCGCCGGCGCGCAAGAGGTCGACGATCCTGTCGGTGATGTAGCCTTGGGCAATGCCGTTCAGCGTCAGCGCCATGCCGGGCCGGGAAAAGGCGATGCGGTCGCGGTTGAAGGCGACCTTGTCGAGGCCGACGATCGCCAGCGCCCGCTCGATCGCCGCGGGAGACGGCCCGGCGGGGTCGGCCCCCGGCGTGGCGAAATGGTCGGCATAGGCCAGCCACAGCGGCTGGATGGTCGGGTCGAACGCGCCCGCGCTCAAGGCCCAGACGGTGCGGCTTGTCTCCAGAACCTCGACCATCTCCGCCGGCGGTGAGGCGAGCGCGCCCTGCCGGTTGAGCGTCGAGAGCGCCGAATCCGGCCGGTAGAGGCTGAAGATGCGCTCCAGCCGGGCGATCTCGCTGGCGGCGCGGGCGACGAGGCGTTCCGCCTGCGCCGGGTCGGGGTGGTGGACGATCAGCTCGGCCGACGCGCCGAGCGCGCGCCCGCGCCAGCGGACGGCCTCGGCCGGCATGGCTACTGCTGCGAAGGGCAGGAGAGCGAGGCCGGCCGCTGCGGCCGAGATGCCGATGAAGCGGCGGCGGGTCGGGTTCGCCGGCATCGCCTTGCCTCAGTGGTTTCCGTGCGCGGGGATCGCGCCTACGGGGTCGGTGTCTTCATCCTCATCCGCGTCAGGACCGCCGAGCACATAGTCGAGCGGGATGTCGTCGAAGCGCATCACCTCGCCGCCATTGGCGGCGGCGAAGGCGCGGGCGGCTTCCTCGGTCGAGAACGGCACGGTCTCGGCCGTGCCCATGCCGCCGCGCTGGCGGCTGCCGAGCACGAAGAAGGCGGTTTTCGCGTCGATCCAGTTGTCGGCGCCGGGCTGCTCCCAGCTTTCCGCCACGGCCATGTCGGAGACGTAGATCGCGGCGACGTTCTTAGGCTCGTCCGGCAGCATGGTGAAGGCGACCGCGTCGCGGGCCGAGGAGAACCAGATCGCCTCGGGGATGCGCGTCAGGATGATCTGCCCCTTCGGCCCGTCATGCTCCAGGACGTTCATGCCGCAATAGCGGCCGATGGCCTCGGCGTCGAGGGTGAAGGGATCGGGCATCGGCACCTCCTCCTGCTGCGAGCAGCCGGCGATGAGCGCGAGCGCGAGAAGAAGCGGGGCGGCGAGGGAAAAACGCATCACAACTCCCTGCGTGAGAAGACGAAGATCGCGGCGGCGAGCGGAACGAGCGCCCAGGCGAGGAGCGCGGCGAGAAGGGCCGCCGGCGCGAGGGTGGCGATGTCGGCGACGCCGCCCATGCCGGAGATGGCCCCGGCCGAGCCGCTGCCGAGATTGATGAGCCGATAGGCGTCGGTCGGGTTCATCAGGAGCAAGACGTTCAGCATCCCGCCGGTGACGGTGCGGCCCTGGTCGACGACGAGCAGGCCGAGCAGCGCCATGTCGTAGACGAGGACGAAGACCAGCCAGATGCCGATGGCGACGCCGCCGGCCGTGCCGCGCTCGCCGACCAGCGCGCTGACGAGATAGCCGATGGCGACGAAGACCGCGCCCAGCAGCACCGACGAGCCGATCAGCGAGGCGAAGGCGGTCCAGCTCTCGCGGCCGATGTCGCCGCCGCCGGTGAAGGCGAGCGCGAGCGCAGCACAGCCGTAGCCGACCAGCGTGGAGAAACCGAGGATGGCGAGATGGCCGATGAACTTGCCGACGATGACCTGCCAGCGCCGCACCGGATAGGACAGGAGCAGGAGCATGGTGCCGCGCTCCATCTCGCCGACCACGGCGTCGTGCGAGATCAAGAGCGCGATCAGCGGCACGAGGAAGACGGACAGGCTCGACAGGCTGACGATGACGACGTCGAGCGGGCTCGCGCCGACATTGCCGGTCGGCGCGCTGCCGAGGAAGGTGAGCGACAGCGCCAGCGTGGCCAGCAGCAGCGTCGTCGCCAGCACCCAGCGGTTGCGCAGGCCCTCGCGGATCTCCTTCTCGGCGATGACGAGGATCGTGCTCATCGGCCCGCCTCTTTCTCGATATCCTGGAAGTGGGCGTAGAGCTCGTCGAGCGTCGGCGGCGTCACGTCGAGGTCGGCGATTTCCGCGCGCACGGCGGCGCGCAGCAGCTCGACCTTGTCCTCGGGCGCGGCGTCGATCTCCAGCATGTGGCCGTTGACCTCGCGCCAGTCGCGGTTGCCGTCGAGCCGGCGCTCCTTGCCCTCGGCGAGCTTGACCCGGATGCGGGTTGGCAGCCGGGCGATGCGGCGCAATTCGTCCAGCGTCCCGTCGGCGATCTTGAGGCCGCGGCCGACGATGATGACGTGATCGGCGCGCCCTTCCAGCTCGGAAAGCGCGTGGGACGACAGAAGGATCGTCGAGCCGGAATCGCGCAACTCGTCGAGGAAGCGGTAGAAATCGCGGCGCGAGGCCGGGTCGAGGCCGGTCGTCGGCTCGTCGAGCAGGAGCACCTTCGGCTGGCCGAGCAGCGCCTGCGCCAGCCCGAGCCGCTGGCGCATGCCCTTGGAATAGGTGCGCACGCGTCGGTCGGCCGCCCCGGCCAGACCGACGCGTTCGAGCAGACCCCTGATCTGCCCGCGCCCCGCGCGCTTCAGGGCGGAATAGAAGTTGAGCGTCTCCGTTCCGGTCAGGGCCGGGTTGAACGAGACGTTTTCCGGCAGGTAGCCGAGCCGGGTGCGCACCTCCGGCGCGCCGGTCGAGGGGTCCTCGCCGAGCACGCGCACGGTGCCGGCGCTCGGGCGGATCAGGCCGAGCATCATCTTGATGAGCGTCGTCTTGCCGGCGCCGTTGTGGCCGACGAGGGCGACGATCTCGCCTTCCTTGAGCGAGAAGGAGACGTCCCTGACGGCGTGGATGGAGCCGAAGGATTTCGAGACGCCGGAAAGGTCTATGGTCGGTGTCATTGCAACTGCGATCTCGATTGGGACTGGGGCCGGGGCGGGGCCATCAGGGGGTGGCTGTCGACGACGCCGCCCGGCAGGATGGCGGGAAACTGGCTCTGCGCCCAGCGGATGACCTGCACGGCCGGGCTGTTGATGAGGATTTTGGCCTGCGGCGCGGTCCACAGCACGCGGTCGACAAGATCGTTGGGGCGGTAGGGGCTGTCGCCGATGCCGTCGCCGTTCAGGTCGAAGGCGGGGTTGTCGCTCCAGAAATTGCCGCGCCCGTCCACCGACCAGTCGAGATAGCGCGTGCCGACATACTTCACCTGGTTGCGGTTGTTGACGAAGGTGTTGCCGCTCATGCGGTTGCCTTCGGAGCCGGCGGTGAAGTGGATGCCGATGACGCAGTTCTCGAACCAGTTGTCGTGGAAGGCGTTGCGGTTGGCGTTGTAGATGAAGACGCACTT
Source organism: Alphaproteobacteria bacterium (assembly GCA_037190985.1). Taxonomy (GTDB): domain Bacteria; phylum Pseudomonadota; class Alphaproteobacteria; order Rhizobiales; family Rhizobiaceae; genus Aerobium. The sequence goes on along the minus strand of JBBCKE010000041.1, from coordinate 13,379 downwards.
GTCGGGGCCGAGCCGCATGCCGGAGGCGTCGACCACGGCCGCGCCGTCGCCGGCGGGCACGCCGTGGCTGTCGCCGCGCCGGCCGGCCATGGTCCAGCGCGAAACCGGCTGCATCCGGCCGACGACGATGTTGTCGGAGATGTGGGAGCCCTTGGCGGTGTTGAGCAGCAGCCCGTGGTCGCGGTCGCCGCTGGAGACGTTGTTCGTGACCGTCAGCCGGTCGGAGAACATGATTGCGTAACCGACGGAATTGCCGGTCGAGACGTTGTCGGAAATCTCGCTGTCGTTGGTGTACATGTAGTGGATGGCGAAGCGCAGATCGCTGAAGCGGTTGCCCGAGAAGACATTGTTGCGGCTTGCCATGGTGGCGATGCCGTCGCGCCCCCTGCTGATGTCGTTGCCGATCACCTTCGCGCCCGGCGCGTTCCACAGATGGACGCCGTTGCCCGCTTCCGCCGAGCGGCCCTCGCGTATTCCCTCGATGCGGTTGTTGCGCACCAGCGCGTCGTCGGCGCCCTGGATGTAGATGCCGTAGAGGTTGCCGACGACCTCGTTATCCTCGGCGATCGCGCCCTTGGCTGTCCGGTCGAGGAAGATGCCGGAGTCGAGCGTGGGGATGCTGGTTCCCGATCCCCTGACCGTGACGCCGCGGATGACGGCGCGCGGGGCCGTCACCGTGACGACGCTGCCCTTTCCGTTGCCGACGATTTCCGCGCCCGGTTCGCCCTCCACCGTCACCGTGGTCGAGATCGTCACCGGGCCGCGGTGCTCGCCGGCCGAAAGCCGCAGGACATCGCCCGGCTGGGCCAGATCGAGGAACATCTGAAGGGTCTTGGCCGCGCCGGCGGGAACGGAAACCGTCTCCGCCGCCGCGGGAAACGCCGCGAGGGCGGCCGCAAGGGCCGCCATCGCGATTGTCGTCATGGTGCTCGAACGAGCCATGTCGTCATGCGCCCTTTGTCACGCGCCCTGGGGCTCGACGAACATGCGGCCCTTCATCTCCATGTGCATGGCATGGCAGAACCACGAGCAGTAGTACCAGTAGACGCCCGGCCTGTCGGCGGTGAAGGTCACGGACGCGGTGGCCCGCGGCCCGACCTCGAAGTTGATGCCGTAGTTGATGACCGAGAAGCCGTGCGTCAGGTCCTCGACCTCGTCGAGGTTGGTGACGTAGACCGTGACCTCGTCGCCCTGCTTGACCGTGAAGCTTTCAAGGCCGAAGGCCGGGGCCACCGAGGTCATGTAGACGCGCACCTTGTTGCCGTCGCGGATCACCTCGTTGTCGAACTCGAGGTCCACCCCGTCGGCCGCCGCCTGCTGCACCGCGTCGGCGAACATCGGGTCGGCGCGGTCCCAGACGTTGACCGGGTTGATCTTCGAGCGGTGGACGATGGTGGCGTCATGCGGCTCGGCGAAGGTCGGGTTGTCGTGCACCAGCACCATCTCGTCGCCAGAGATGTCGATCAACTGGTCGTTCTCCGGCTTGAGCGGGCCGACATTGAGGTAGCGGTCCTTGGAGAACTTGTTGAGCGACAGCAGCCACTTGCCGTCGGCCTCCTTGGTCTGGCCCATGGAGGTGTGGTTGTGGCCCGGCTGGTAGTGGACGTCGAGCTTCTGGCGGATCGGATCGACCGCCTCGCCGTTGAAGGCGCGGATGGCGTCTTCGATGTTCCACTTGCAGATCTGGCTGTCGATGAACAGCGTCGTGTAGGCGTTGCCGCGGCCGTCGAAGGCGGTGTGCAACGGCCCGAGGCCGAGTTCCGGCTCGGCGACGACGGTGTCGCGCGGGTCGATCTTGTCGTCGAACAGGTCGTCGAAGCGGCGCACGTCCATCACCGTCACGGTCGGCGACAGCTTGCCGTTGGCGACGATGTGGATGCCGTCCGGCGCGGTGTTCATGCCGTGCGGGCCGTTGGCGATCGGCACGTAGCGGGTGAAGGGCGAGCCCTTGCGCCCGTCGACCACCGGCACGCCGCCCATCTCGGTGTACTCGCCCTTGGCGACGGCTTCCTCGATGCGCTTCAGGTTGAAGATGACCACCCAGTCCTGCTCGGCCGCCATCATCTCGGCGAGGTTGACGCCCTCTTCCGAGTTGTAGCAGGTCGAGAAGGCGTATTTGCCCTGGTAGTCGGCGTCGACGTTGTCGAGATTGCCGTCGACGATCACCTGCCACGCCACTTCCATGGTCTCGCCGTCGACGGCGGTGAACACCGAATGATACTTCGACGCATCGTCGAGCACCGAGCCGTCGTTCGGGATCGGCACGCCGTCCTCGCCATTGGCGAAGACATAGCCGGTCTTCGGGTATTTCTGCACGCGCAGGCCGTGGACCGTGTGCTGGTTGGGAAGCTGGATGATCTTGTCGCACTTCATCACGTCGAGACGGATGCGGCAGACGCGGGTGTTGGCCTTGTCGTTGGCGTAGAGATAGCGCCCGTCATAGGTGGCGTCGGTCTGCGACGGATGCGGGTGATGCAGGTCGCCGTTCATGTAGAAGTCGACGCCGCGCTTCTCCATCAGCTCCCGGTACTCGGGCAGCATGCCCTCGGTCAGGATCTTCTTGCTCTCGTTGGTCTGGCCCCAGCCGGTGGCGCTTTCGCGGTTGAACACCGGAATGCGCATCAGCTCGCGCATCGACGGGCAGCCGACGACGCGGATCTCGCCCGAATGGCCGCCCGAGACGAAGATGTAGTATTCGTCCAGCTCGCCGGGCTTGACCTCGTGGTTGTTGCGCGCCTGTGCGAGCGCGGGCGTCATGGCGCTCGAGCCGAGCGTGATGGCGCCGGCCCCGACCGCGCCCGCCGCGGCCGCGGCCGCAGCGGTCGAGCCGAGCAGTTGTCGTCTGCTCAGGCCCGCTCTGGTTTCTTCCTGTGACATGGCAACTCTCCTTCTTTTGCCAGTTTTAGGCTTCTATGCCGTCGGCCCGGTTGTGCTTTCGGGCTTCCGGATCGGCACCCCCTTGTGGGAGATCACCGGTTCGGCGGGTCCCGGCCCCTTGGTGGCGGGGGAGGACAGCCGCTCGAATTTCTCGCGCTTCAGGCGCACCTGGATCATGTGCGGGCAGCGCTGGTCGTCGTGGTAGAGCTCCTGGCAGTGCATGCAGTAGATGCACTCGTTGACGTTGATCTGCCCCTCGGGGTGGATCGACTGCACCGGGCATTCCTTGGCGCAGCGCTGGCAGGGCGAGCCGCATTCGGGCCAGCGCTTCAGCCATTCGAACATGCGGATGCGGCCGGGAATGGCGAGCGCCGCGCCGAGCGGGCACAGATAGCGGCAGTAGAACCGCTCGATGAACAGGCCGATGGCCAGCAGCGTCAGCGCGAAGAGCACGAACGGCCATTCGCGGGCGAACTTCAGGATGATCGAGGTCTTGAACGGCTCGACCTCGGCGAACATCTCGGCCAGCGCCACCGAATAGAGCGACAGGCCGAACAGGCCGAGGAAGATGATGTACTTGATCGGCCACAGCCGCTCGTGCAGGCCGAAGGGAATCTCGATCTGCGGCACCTTGAGCCATTTGGCGAGGTTGTTGGTCAGCTCCTGCAACGCGCCGAACGGACACAGCCAGCCGCAAAACGGCCCGCGGCCCCAGAACAGCAGGCCCACCGCCACCGCCGCCCAGAGGATGAAGATCAGGGGCGCGGAGAGGAAGAACTCCCAGTGGAAGCCGGTCATCAACGCGCTGGTGAAGGTGAAGACGTTGACCACCGAGAGCTGGGCGTTGGCGTACCAGCCGAGCCAGACCAGCACGAAGGCGAGGTAGGAGCGGCGCACCCACACGCGCAGCAGCGGCCGCGCGGAAAGCCAGTCCTGGAAGAAGAAGATGGCGGTCAGCACGAGAAGCGCGACGATGGTGATGCCGATGGAGACGGCGTTCATGCGCCACATCTTGACCCAGAGCGGCTCCTCCTCGCCGTCGAAGGGCGTCAGCGTCTCCTCGGCCGGGGCTGGCGCGCCGGGCGCTTCCGCCTCGGCCGCCGGCGGCGGGGTCGCGGGGGCGGGGGCGGCCTCGACCTTCACGTAGTCGGCGGGCAACGCATAGCCGAGGTCGTAGGGCAGGGTGGCCTTGTCGCGCGCGCCCCAGGCGCGCTGGACGAGCATCTGGAGCTCCCATGGCCCGGTGACGTCGAAGACGAAATCCTGCGGCACCAGGAACAGCGCGATCTCGCGCAGGGCGGGCGCGCCGTCGGCGGCGATGTCGCCGAGGCGGGTGTGGTCGCGGTCGCGGAAGCGCACGCCCTGTCCGTCCTGGATCAGCTCGATGCGGTCGAAGATGCCGCCGCGGACATAGCCCGACCCCTTGAAGGAATAGGCGCCGTCGCCGGCGACGAGGATCGCCTGCCTTCCGTCCTTCAGGCGGGTTTCCAGCCGCTCGTAGCCGGCCTGGCCGAGCAGACTGATCCCGATCGACGGCACGCTGACCGGGGCCATGTAGAGCTCGATGAAGGTGTCGTCGGGGTTCTGCGTCTCGGGCCGGGCGGCGGCTTGCGCCTCGCCGGCGCGGGTGAACGCTTCCGTCACCTCGCCGACGGTCAGGCGCAGCGAGCGCACCGAGCCGTCGCCGATCAGCGTCGCCCAGTCCTTGACCTCGCGCTTTTCCATGTCGACGGAGCGGATCTCGGTCGGGGCTTGCGCCTCGACGACGCCCTCGCCGCCGAGCCGGCCGCTGCGAATCAGCCGCACGGAGGCGCGCACGACCGAATCGCCCATGACGAGGACGGTGACGGTGGCACCGGAGACGATGTCGACCTGCGGCGGGCGCTGGGCGCCGGCGGCGACGCGGCCCATGTCCTGGTCGATCAGGGTGTTGAGCGAGGCGATGACCTCCCGCTCGGGAATGCCGATCAGGACGATCGGCTCCGAATGCTCGACCATCTTCAGGCCGCGCAGCACGCCCTCGGGGTCGAGTCCGGCGACGATGTGGATCGGCTTGCCGGAATAGCCGATGGCGCTGGTGAAATCGGAGTTGAGCAGCGCATAGCCCGCAAGTTCGTCGCCCTTGTAGACCGGAACGATGGGCGGCTCGCCCACCGGTTCACCGAATCGGTCGGCGCCGGCGAATAGCTCGCCCGGCTGCACCTTGGGCAGGAATTCGTCGAGCCGCGCGGCCTGCGCCGGCTGGGCGGCGAGACCCAGCAAAAGCAGGACGGCGATCAGCGGAACGAGGACAATCGTGTGCAATGCGACGAGGATGGGGGCTGCCTGGCGGCGGTAGGGTCTGTGCTTGGTAGCCACGCGATGCGCTTTCTTGAACGGGGGTGTCCAATTCGGGGTGACGATAAGTAGTATTTTGCGCACCGATTTGATCTGGCGCAAACCGATACCTTTTTTGCAGTGCGACATTGTGACGTGAAACAGGGAGAAACCGGCATGTCGCGCCTCGGCTCGGAGCCGTTCATCAGGATCGGATCGCTGGAGGAACTGTTCGCGGTGGCGGCGGCGATGGAGCGCGAGGCCATCGAGGGATATTCCGAGCTTGCCAGCCGCATGCACCGGGAAGACAGGCCGGCGCTGGCCGAGGTGTTCGAGCGGCTCGTCGCCGAGGAGACCATGCATCTGGGCAATGTCGAGCACTGGTCGCAGCGCATGACCGGCAAGGGGCCGGACCTTTCCGCGCTGCGCGGCGCGCCCGACGCCACCTTCGACGACGAGGGGGCGGGCACCGTCGCGCCCGAGCTGCTGAGCGCCTACCGGGCGTTCTCGATGGCAGTGCGCAACGAGGAGCGCGCCTTCGCCTTCTGGACCTATGTCGCGGCGCAAAGCACGTCGAAGGAGCTGCAGAAGGCGGCCGAGCAGATGGCGCGCGAGGAGCTCGACCACGTCGCCCGGCTGCGGCGCGAGCGGCGGCTGGCCTTCCATCAGGCCCGCGCTGCGGCGACCGACGGCGAGGGCTGGACGCTTCCGGCACTGGAAAACCGGGTGGCGGCGCTTCTCGACGAGACCGCGCGCGACGAGCCCGAGTCCGACCGGGCGAAGGACATGGAGGCGCTTGCCGCGGCAGCGCGCGCCCGCGCCGGCATGCTGACCCATGCGCCGCCCGGCGAAACGCGGCTGCTGAAAAGCGTCAAGCCGGAGGTTTCGGCGCGCCTGCGGCCCGCCGTCGAGCTGCTGCTCGACTGCTACCTCGATCTCGGCGAGCGCCTGCCCTCGCAGGCCGGGCGCGATCAGGCGCAGGCCTTCGCCGCCGAACTGCTCGACTGCCTGTCGGTGGTGCGCGAGACGGCGCACCCGTAAGCGCGGCCGGGGCGGAGGGTTATCGCCCGTCCTCGCCTTTTTCCCCGGGCAGCATCGACAGGCTGTGCATGGCCGCCGCCCCTTCGGTGGCGATGACCGAGATTTCCTCGAACAGCAGCCCAAGCTCGGCATAGACGCTGCGGTCGGGCTCGTTGACCATCAGGTGGTCGACCTCCTGCAGGAAATCGAGGATCGCCTTGATCCGCTCGCGGTGCTGGCGGGCGAGGACGAGGTGCTGGCGCATGGTGCGCTGCTGCTCGAGCGCGGCGAAGCGGCCGAGCGCCTCGTCGAGCCGGGCGCGGCACTCGCAATCCAGCTCGACATTGTCGATGACGGTGCGGATGCGGCGGATCACCGCCGCGTCGCGCGGCTCCTCGGGCGCGGGGTGGGGATGGTGATAGGACATCGCTGACACCATGTCGTGCGCTCCGTCAGTCCACCGTCGCGGCCGTCATCCAGCCCGGCCTGGCATGGACATAGCCCTCGACCATCTCGCCCGGCAGATCGAGGCCGGCGAGCGTCTCCCGGACCGCGCCGGGCTCCTCCTCGCCGTCGAGAAGGGCGCGGTAGGCTTCACTGACCCTGACCATGTCGCAGGTGTGGGGCGAAAGGCGCAGCCGGGCGATCTTGTGCGCGGCGAGCGTCTGCGGCTCGGGGCAGAAGGCCTGCACCTGGTTGGACAGGGTCTGCACCCCGTTGATGGCGAGGAAGGCCTGATCGTCGAGCGTGTCGACGGCGAGGCCGTCCGGGTCCTTCTCGCAGGTGAACTGGCACGAATCCTTGTGGAGGCCGTGCAGCCGGGCGTGATAGCAGCGCCCGGAAATGGCGAGCGGCAGCCGGCCGAAGGCGAAGATCTCGAACTCGATTTCGGGGCAGGAGGCGGCCATGGCGCCGATCGCCGCCATCGACAGCTCGACCGGCGGGCAGATGGCGCGCGCGCCCCGGCCCGCGAGGAACCGCGCGGTCGCCTCGTTGTAGACGTTGAGGAACGGCCCGGTGACGAAGGGCTGGCCCGTGCGCGCGGGCAGGGCGGTGATGTCGTTGACCTCGACCAGCCGCTCGTCGCCGCACAAATCCGCGATCGAGCGCCGCTCGCGCACCGTTGCCGGGGCGGCGAGCGTCGACAGCACGACCTCCTTGCCGGCGCGCTCCAGCCGCTCGATCACGTCCGGCCAGCACGGGTCGGAGAACGGCATACGCTTGCCGCACACCACCTCGCCGACATGGACGCGCCCGACGGGCGCCTCGTCGGCGATGCGGCGGTAGAAATCGAGCAGCCGCTCGGCCGGCCAGTGGAACAGGACGGGGCCGAGGGTCAGCGAAACGGTGGTCATGGTCACCTCCAGACCTTGCGGTAGGCCCCGGCGGTCTGGCGCCCGCCCTCCGACTGGCCGGCGAGGATGCGGTCGATCTCGACGGCGTCGTGGCCCTCCTCGACCGCGTCGACGGCGCGGCGGAAGGCGCGCACCACCTCGCTGACATAGCCCTTGCCACGCTGGCGGCCCTCGATCTTCAGCGCGGTGATGCCGGCCTTCTTCAGCCCCTCGATCAGGCTGCCGGCGTTGAGGCTGACCGGCTCCTCGAACAGGTACGAGGTCTTGCCGCCGGCGTTGAAGCGGCCCTTGCACAGCGTCGGATAGCCGGTCGGCTCGCCCGGCGCGTAGCGGTCGATGGTGAAGCCCGACAGCTTCGCCGCCATGCCCTTGCCATCCTCGTCATAGGTCACGGCCTCCGGCGGCGAGCAGACGCCGTTCAAATTGGGCGACTTGCCGGTGGCGTAGGAGGACAGGTAGCAACGCCCCTCGACCATGACGCACAGGCCGCCGAAGACGAACGCCTCGGTCTCGACATCGATATTCTTGTTGAGCGCGGTGATCTCCGGCACGGACAGGACGCGCGGGATGACGACGCGCTTGACCCCGAAGGTCTCGGCATAGAAGCGGATCGCCTCCGGCGTCGCGGCGGCGGCCTGCACGGAAAGGTGGAGGCGGATCGTGTCGCGGTGGTTCGTCGCGACATGGTCCAGCACGGCGATGTCGCCGGCGATGATCGCGTCGGCCCCGCACTTGACGGCGGTGTCGGCGGCGTTGCGCCACAAATCGACGTCGCCGACGCGGGCGAAGGTGTTGATGGCGACGAGGACCTTGGTGCCGCGGTCGTGGGCGAAGCGCACGCTCTCGGCCAGCTCCAGAGCCGAGAAGTTGAGGCCCGGGAAGTTGCGGGCGTTGGTCTCGTTGCGGAAGCCGCAATAGACGGCGTCCGCGCCCGCCTCGACCGCGGCCCTGAGCGTCGACGGCGTGCCGGCGGGGCAGACGAGCTCCATGCGCGCCGGGCCGGTCATGACCGTGCCTCCGTGGTGGCGGGCATCGGGGCCGGCGTCGAGGCGGCGGCGGCGAAGCGGCGCGCCACGTCGAGACCGCCGAGGATGCCGGCGTCTGCCAGCCGGCCGAGCGTGCCGGACAGGCCGATCAGGTCGGCCGGCGTCAGCTCCGCGTCCTCGATGGCGTTGCGCAGCGCCAGCACCGCCTCGGTGCGGCCGCTGATCGAGATCACGCGGTTGAAGAACAGGGCGTCGCCGTCCTGGGTGCCGTCGAGGAGCGCCAGCAGGGTCAGGATCGGGCCGCGGATGACGACGGAGCAATCGTGCGCCTCGTCCTTGCCCGTCGCCTTGACCGTCGCCCGCTCGCCGTCCGGCACGACGACGAAGGAAAAGGCGAGATCGACCGGGTCGATGAGGAAGCGCTCGCGCGAGAACTCGCCCAGCCGGTCGAACAGGCCCGGACGCCGCCGCGCCAGCGCGCGCAGCGAAAAGGTGAGCGCCGGGCCGAGCGGCAGGCCGGCGAAGGCGGGGAACAGTTGGCGGACGAAGGCCGGGAGCCTGGCTTCCATGGTTTTATGCTCTTGTCTTTTCTATGCTTTTCGGGACGATCCGGGCGCGCCTGCCTTGAGATGCCGGCCGGAGGCGATCCGGGCGAGGCTTTCGCTGACGGGGCAATAGTGGCGGTAGCGGCGGGCGAAATCGCCGGTGCCGAGGTCGCGCCGGCACCGGCTGCGCGCATCGCAAGCGTGGCAGACGGCGCGCATTTCCATGAGCCACAGGCTTTCGCGCTCGGCGAAGTCGTCGCCGTCGATGCCGAGCGAGAGCATGGCGCGGGCGAGCAGCTCGCCGGAGGCGGCGAAGGCGCGGCCGGATGCGGCGGGGCGCGCGTTCTTCCCGCCCGCCGTCAGCCCGACACCGCCCGCAGGCCCCTCAACGTCCATCGTCTGCCCATCCTTCGCCGTCGCCGTCCCGCGCCGATCTTCCTCGGGCGGGGCGGCAGCCGGGCGCCAGAGCGCCAGGAGCCGGCCGAACAGGTGCCGGACCATGCCATCGCCTCCCTGCGCCGTTGTGAAAAAGCCTAGTCGCCGGCCCCCCTGGCTTCTTTGCGATATCGCAAAGAGTTCCCTTTTCCGCTGTGCCATGATGCCGCTCATATCGAGCCGACCATGCATCAACGCCTTCTGCCGCCATTTTCCGATCTCGGCTCGTTTCTCTCCCACCTCTCGCAGGCGGGGGAGGTACGCGAGGTCGGAGCCCCGGTGTCGATGCATCTGGAAATCACCGAGCTTCACCGGCAGGTGATCGCAGCTGGGGGGGCTGTGCTGCGACTGACCAGAGCGCTCGACGTCAGGGGCGAGGCGGCGCGCCTTCCCGTCGTGACCAACCTGTTTGGCACGGCGGGGCGCGTCGCCTCCGGTCTCGGCACCGACCTCGACGGCTTGACATCCCTCGGCGAGATGATGGCATGGCTGCGCGCGCCGAAGCCGCCGCAATCGCTGCGCGAGGCGCGCTCGCTGCTGCCCGCGGCGAAGGGCGCATTGCTCGCCCGGCCGAAGGCCGTGCCGCGGCCGCGCGCGTGGCGCGAGGTCGATCCGGATTTCTCCTTCCTTCCCGTCCAGCATTGCTGGCCGGGCGATGCCGGGCCGCTCATCACCTGGCCGATCGTCGTCACCCGCGCTCCGGGCGCGGACGATTTCTCCTCCTATAATCTCGGCGTCTACCGCATGCAGGTGCTCGACGGGGCAAGGGCGATCATGCGCTGGTTGCCGATGCGTGGCGGCGCGGCGCATTATCGTCAATGGCAGGCGGGGGGGCAGGCGAAAGGCGAGGACATGCCGGTCGCGGTCGTCATCGGCGCGGACCCGGCGACGATGATCTCGGCGGTGATGCCCGCGCCCGAAGGCGTCAGCGAGCTCGCGCTGGCCGGCATGATCAACGGGAGGCGGGCGGCGCTCGCTCCCTGCGCGTCCATTCCGCTCCATGTGCCGGCCGGGGCCGAGATCGTGCTCGAAGGAACCGTCTCGCCGCACGAGACCGCGCTCGAAGGGCCGTTCGGCGACCATACCGGCTACTACAATTCGCCGGCGCGCTATCCGGTCTTCACCCTGAAGCGCCTGTTCGTGCGCGAGGGCGCCCATTACCTCACCACCTTCACCGGCCGCGCGCCGGACGAGCCGTCCGTGCTGGGGGACGCGCTGCTCGACGTCTTCAAGCCGCTGCTGCGCCAGCAGCTTCCCGAGATCGTCGACGTCTGGCTGCCGCCGGAGGCGAGCTCCTACCGCATCGCCGTCATCGCCATCGACAAGCGCTATCCGGGGCAGGCGCGGCGCGTGATGATGGGGCTGTGGTCGCTGCTGCCGCAGTTCCAGATGACCAAGATGGTGATCGTGGTCGACGACGACATCGACATCCGCTCCTGGCCGGACGTGATGTGGGCGCTGGCGACGCGGATGGACCCGGCGCGCGACCTGATGGTGCTGGAGCGCACGCCGGTCGACCAGCTCGACTTTGCCTCGCCGCTCGAGGGGCTCGGCGGCAAGGTCGGCTTCGATGCCACGCGCAAGATCGGGGCCGAGACCACGCGCGAGTGGGGCGTCGAGTTGGCCATGCCCGGCGAGGTCGCGACGCGGGTCGCGCAACGCTGGCAGGAATTTTTCCCGGACGGCGGCTAGCGGGCACGCGGGCGGCGGAAAAACACCTGCCGCTGCGGAAGCAAAGGGCGGCGTTCGTCACAGGCAATGGCGCGACTCTACTGTCCGGTTGCATGCCTCTGCTTGACAGGGCGCATGATGAGGCGGAAAAGCAGGCAACGAAACTGGCTCGGCCCCACCGGTTTGCCGGGAGGATTAGCCGAAAGCCATGTCGGGCGGGTTTCGCAATCCTTTTTGCGTCTATCGGGAGGTATCCAGAACATGCAGCAGTTCCTGAAGCATTTTGCGCCGGCGGCGGCAGCCGTGGCGTTTTCCTTCGCGGCCTTCACCGGCGCGGCGAACGCCCAGCAGGAGATCAAGCTCGGCTACGCGCTGGCGACCACGTCGCATTACGGCGTCGCCGCGGCCAAGTGGCAGGAAGTGGTCGAGGCCGAGACCGACGGCCGCTTCGTGTTCCGCCATTTCCCGTCCTCGGGCCTCGGCGGCGAGCGCGAGGTGATCGAGGGGCTGCAGATCGGCACCGTCGAGGCGACCATCGTCTCCTCGGGAACGCTGTCGAACTTCGTGCCGGAGACCGGCGTGTTCGACATCCCTTTCCTGTTCCGTGACCTTTCCCACGCCCGCACCGTGCTCGACGGCCCGATCGGCCAGGACATCCTCGCCAAGTTCGAATCGGCCGGCCTCGTCGCGCTGGCCTGGGGCGAGCAGGGCTTCCGCCACATCACCAACAACCGCAACGCCATCGCCGCGCCCGCCGACGTCGCCGGCCTGAAGCTGCGCACGATGGAGAACCCGATTCACATCACCGCCTTCCAGACGCTGGGCGCGGCGCCGACGCCGATGGCGTGGCCGGAAGTGCTGGGCGCGCTGGAGCAGGGCACCATCGACGGCCAGGAGAACCCGCTCTCGGTCATCACCTCGGCCAAGCTCTCCGAGGTGCAGAAGTACCTGACCGTTTCCGGCCACGTCTATTCGCCGGCGATGCTGCTGGTCTCGCCGGATTTGTGGAACGGCCTGTCGGACGAGGACAAGGAAGTCTTCAAGAAGGCGGCCGCCGAGGCGGTCGTCGCCATGCGCGGCTTCGTCGACAATGCCGAAAGCTCCGGCGTCGAGCAGCTCAAGGCCGCGGGCATGGACGTGGGTGAACTCTCGACCGAGCAGAAGGCCGCCTTCCAGGAGGCGCTCGCGCCGGCCTACGAGCAGTACTACAACACCTACGGCAAGGATCTGATCGACCAGATCATCGCGACCGAGTAAGGCCGCGACGCCGGACAGCCCGGTGATCGAACGAGCCGGCGGGGCCAGCCCCTGCCGGCTTCTTTCCCTGACGGGACAAGGCAGGGGCCCTGAATGGACAAGGCAGGGGACAGGATCATGAGCAAAGTCGAGAACGCCTTCGTCGAGCTGAACAAGTGGGCGCTCATCCTGCTTCTCGGCGCGATGTCGTGCATCGTCTTCACCAATGTGGCGCTGCGCTACACGACGAACTACTCGATCCCGTGGGCCGAGGAGGTCGCGCGCTACATGATGGTGTGGATGACCTTCCTCGGCGCCGGCCTGACGCTGCGCTATGGCGGCCACGTCGCCATCACCAATATGATGGACGCGTTGTCGCCTAAGGCGCAGCGCATCCTGAGGGCCGTCATCGCGCTCTCGCTGTTCGCCTTCTTCGCGGTCATGATCTGGGTCGGCTACAACTACGCCATGCGCATGCGCTTCCAGTTAACGCCGGCGACGCGCATTCCCTTCAGCTACATCTACGCCGCCATTCCGGTCGGCTTCGCGCTGCTGGCGATCCATCTGCTCTTGATCGTGCGCGGCTACGTGGCGGAAAACCGCTTCAAGGAAGCCGCCGACGTGCCCGGCGACATCGCCGGCAGCCTGAGCGCCTGAGGCGCCCGACCGAAACGCATCGAGGGGACGCGCGTGGCCTGGATACTCTTCATCACCTTCATGATCCTGCTGGCGGCGGGCTTTCCCGTTGCCTTCACGCTGGCGATCTCCGCCTTCGTCGCGGTCGCGCTGGGCAGCAACTATCCCTATCTCGTCGTGGTCAAGGAGATGTTCTCCGGGCTCGACTCGTTCCCGCTGATGGCGGTGCCGTTCTTCATCCTGGCGGCCGAGCTGATGACGGGCGGGGCGATGACCTATGTGCTGTTGCGCTTCGCCTCGCA
>JBBCKE010000040.1:0-76945 GCA_037190985.1 Alphaproteobacteria bacterium | reverse complement strand
TCCACGAGCGCACGCAGGTTCATCATGTCGTCGGTCATCGGTGGTCTCTCCAGAAAGGTTGGCTTCGACAACCAGACCCTACCGGAAAGCGCCGATGACCACCGCGCTACCCAGCTACACCACGTCCAGGGACGTCACCCCCGAAGGCGGACGGTCGAGCTTGGCGATGATCTTTGCGTAGTCCTTTGCCATCAGTGTTTCGCCGTCTTCTGATACCACTCCCGAATGAGATCATCCGAGATTTTCATGGTAGGGTTGGCTCGATTGTCGTGGTTCCATGTCGTGTCCCACGGTCCACCTTCCACATGCGATTGTGCCACAAGTGCGCCGGGAGACATCGCAATATACTTGGGAATGACGGCGCGGAGAAAAGTCTCTTCCTCGGCATTCAGCTTACATGACGCTTTTGAACGGTTGCCTGTTTGGGGATCAATGCATGTCGCGCGCGAGGCGATGTAGCTGTCTCCGAATGTCTTGAACTGATGATACAGTTCGCGAAAGACAGGTCCGTGGGTCCAAGCCTCGATCTTCGCGGTTACAAGCGGGCGTTCAAAGGTAGCTAGGAAATCTGCGTGCAGAAAGTAGACGATCTTGTTGATGTGAAGGTTGGAAACACCCCGCCCTTCGCCATCTGCAAAATCGAGCACGTAGTTGGCAATCGCCCTCACGTCGTAAGCCATACCTGATAGCTAAGCTATTCCCGTTTTGTTCGCAACGGCGACAAGGAGGTTTCCCCAAGTAAGGGGCACCCTCCAACCGTCGCGCATATCGAGCATCGCCCACCTCAAGAGAGGTCGGTTGAACGAAGAACGCGATCCGCTTCGAGGCTTTCCCATCCCCCTTCGAGTTGGATGAGCGCATACCTTGCGCCCTCGGCTTCTCCTTTGGGCAGAAGGGTCATGACCCCGACCGCGAAAACCAATATCGGCCGGTCCTTCTGTCTGAGCTGTTGCCTATGATGTCCCATATGACAGACATACCCATGTTTTTCGAGTTGATGGCACAGTTCAACGAAGCTGCGAGCATACTCCACTTGCTGCGACCTCGGGCAGTCATCCCAAACGTCATTCAGGTCGGTGATGTAGTCGGTCATCGCCGCCGCCGTGTCGAGTGCTTCGTCTGCCGTGACGTTCGAGGTGTCGATACGAAACGCATGTCGTTGCGCAAAAGCGCCAAGGAAATCGCTTGCTGATCGTATTGCCTGCGTCGGAGCCATGACCATCTTTCGGACGGCGCGTTCCATTTCGGCTTTTTGACGAGCTTCTTGCTCGGGCGTGGGCTTCTCGAAAAATTTTACGTCAATCTGCATTACGCGGGCGATGCTGCGGAGTGTTTGTTCTTCTGGCCGATGACGGCCGCTCTCGATTTTTTCGATTGTCCGCGTCGTCAGCCCTGCCGCATCGGCAAGGTTCTCCTGCGTGAGGCCATACCATTTGCGGATGAATCTGACCTGTTGGGCGATAAAGGGTCCGTCGCGCTCCATAGTTTCCATTGTTGCTCTCCTTGTTGGGGATGCAACGACTATCGCCTAGCAACTGTCCTATTGTCCCCGAACGCTACCCGAACGCGTGACGAACGGGCGGAAGAATACTCTCTAGAGGCGGGGCTACCTCGGCCTTTAACGTACAATCGGCGGTGATCGGCGGTGTAGTTTCTGCATGGTGGAAGATGCGGCAATCGGCGGTAGCCGGCGGCAATATCGCACTACGGAGGGTAATCGGCGGAACGTGGCGACCCCGACAGGATTCGAACCTGTGACCATCGGCTTAGAAGGCCGGTGCTCTATCCAGCTGAGCTACGGGGCCGGTCAGGATGCTTCCGGCACAAGCGGAATCCGCTTTTACCGGAAACGCGGCGAAACAGGTACTCCCGATCGCTTCGGGGTTACCGCGGGGTGCGGACGGGTCAGTGCGTCCACGGCATGCGGCGGTCGTAGCGGAAGTTCTCCGAATAGGAGACCTGCTGCCGCTTCGGCTGCTTCGGCTCCATGACGCGGTAGGCGATGCCGTTCTTCTGGGCGTAGGCCACGGCCTCCTCGCGCGTCTCGAAGGTGAGCCTGATCTGGCTCTTCATGTCGCCGGAGGTGGTGTAGCCCATCAGCGGATCGATCTTGCGCGGCTGCTCGGGGTCGAATTCGAGAACCCAGTAGCCGGTCTTGGCCGTGCCGGACTGCATTGCGGTCTTTGCCGGGCTGAAGATGCGTGCGGACATGTCTGCCTCGTTCGTTGCCTGCCGGTGCCGTTCTTGGTCGGAGCGGCAGGATTCGAACCTGCGACCCTCTGGTCCCAAACCAGATGCGCTACCAGGCTGCGCTACGCTCCGTCGCCTGCCCGCGTATAGGATTGCGGCGGTTTCAAAGCAAGGCCCACCGCAGAAGAACGGAACGAACCGCGCAGTGGCCCGTTTCGGCGCGCCATAAGCAATTCTTAACCCTGTTCTCCCAGTCTCGGGGCGGACCCAACACCTGAGATGCCGGGAGATATGCCATGATGCGCATGGTCGCCGTTTCGATCCTTGCCCTGTCGCTCGCCGGGTGCGGCTCCACCCCCGCCATGCGGACCGCCAGCGGCGCCGCGATAGGCGCGGGGTCGGGCGCCCTCGCCGGAGCTGCGATCGCCGGGACGCCCGGCGCGGTCGTCGGCGGGCTGGGCGGCGCTGCCGCCGGCGCGATCATCGGCGCCAAGCATTAAAGCACGCGCTGCCGGAGCCCGGCGCGGCTGTCAGCCCCCGCCGCGCCTGGCCTCGCTGCGCTTGGCCTCGCCGCGCTTGGCTTCGACGGCGTCCCAGAACAGGGCGGCGACGTCGGCGCCGCCGAAGCGCAGGATCTCGCGCACGCCGGTCGGCGAGGTGACGTTGATCTCGGTCATGAAGTCGCCGATCACGTCGATGCCGACGAGAATGAAGCCGCGTTCCTTCAGCGACGGGCCGATCGCCGCGCAGATCTCGCGCTCGCGCTCCGTCAGCGCGGTCGGCTCGGCGCGGCCGCCGACATGCATGTTGGAGCGCGAATCGTGCTCGGCCGGCACGCGGTTGATGGCGCCGACCGGCTCGCCGTCGATCAGGATGATGCGCTTGTCGCCCTTGCGCACGTCCTTCAAATAACGCTGGACGATGAACGGCTCGCGGAACATCTGCTGGAACATCTCCAAGAGCGAGGCGAGGTTGCGGTCGGCCTCGTGCAGGTGGAAGATGCCGGCGCCGCCATTGCCGTAGAGCGGCTTGACGATGATGTCGCCATATTGCCGGCGGAAGGCGTCGACCTCGCGCGGGTCCTTGGTGATCAGCGTCTCCGGCATCAGGTCGGGAAACTCGGTGACGAAGATCTTCTCCGGGCTGTTGCGCACCCAGGCCGGGTCGTTGACCACCAGCGTCTGCGGATGGATGCGCTCGAGCAGATGGGTCGTGGTGATGTAGTTCATGTCGAAGGGCGGATCCTGCCTGAGCAGGACGACGTCCATCTGCGAAAGATCGACGCGCTCGGCCGGCTGGAGGGTGAAATGGTCGCCCTTGATGTCGCGCACCTCCATACGCTCGGCATAGGCGAAGACGGCGCCGCCCAGCATCGACAGCCGGTCCGGCGTGTAGTGCCAAAGCTCGTGGCCGCGCCGCTGCGCCTCGAGCGACAGCGCGAACGAGGTGTCCCCGGCGATGGAGACGGTCGAGATATGGTCCATCTGGACGGCGACCTTGAGCGTCATGGCGACCCTTTCGCTGCCTGTCTTTCGCCGCGAGCCCTGTCTTGCGGCAGGCGAATCTCTAGAACATCGGGCGGGAAAACGGAAAGGCTTTTAACCCTTTCCGCTAACCCTGAAACGGCAATGACGAAGAAATGAGTTGGTTTCGCCGATGCCCGGACCTAACCTTGCGTCATCGGCAACAGGGCTTGGGAAAACCATGAGGATCATTGCAGGCATCGCGCTGGCGCTGTCGCTCGTCGTCGGCGCGCCGGTCGCTTCGCAGGCGGCGTCGCTCGTCGCCAGGGTGGACATCTCGACCCAGACCATGACCGTCATCCATCGCGGGCAGGTCAAGTATCGCTGGAAGGTCTCGACCGCGCGCAAGGGCAAGGTGACGCCGGCGGGAAGCTGGAGCGCCAAGTGGCTGTCGAGGAACCATCGCTCCAGCCGCTACAACAACGCGCCGATGCCCTATGCGATCTTCTACAGCGGCAACTACGCGGTCCACGGCACCAACCAGGTCAGCCGGCTGGGCCGGCCAGCCTCGGCGGGGTGCGTGCGGCTGCACACGCAGAACGCCGCCGTGCTCTACCGCCTCGCCCAGCAGGAAGGGCTGAAGAACACCCGCATCGTGGTGCATCGCTAGGCGGGCGGCCTCAGGCCGGAGGCTGCGGCGCGTTCATCATCGTCAGATGGTGCTCCCAGTCCAGCGCGGACCTGACGATGCCGTCGAGATCGTCGAGGCGCGGCGACCAGCCGAGCTCGCGCCGCGCCAGCGCCGGATTGGCGACGACCGCCGCCGCGTCGCCCGGCCGCCGGCCGGCGAGGCGCACGTCGAAATCGCGGCCATGGACGCGGCGGACGCTGTCCAGCACCTCGAACACCGAATAGCCGTGGCCGTAGCCGCAATTGGCGACAAGGCTCGTCCCGCCCTGCCTCAGCCGCTCCAGCGCCAGCCGGTGCGCGGCGGCGAGGTCGCTGACATGGATATAGTCGCGGATGCAGGTGCCGTCCGGCGTCGGATAGTCGGTGCCGTAGACCTCGATGAACGGCCGCTTGCCGAGCGCGGCCTGCCCCGCCACCTTGATCAGATGGGTCGCGCCCGCCGTCGACTGGCCGGTGCGGCCCTTCGGGTCGGCGCCGGCGACGTTGAAATAGCGCAGCGCCGTGTAACGCAGCCCGTAGGCGGAAGCGGCGTCGGCGAGCATCCATTCGCTCATCAGCTTGGAGCGGCCATAGGGCGATTCGGGGTTGAGGACAGCATCCTCCAGCACGGGCTCCGCGCCGGTCGCGCCGTAGACGGCCGCGGTCGAGGAGAAGATGAAGTGCCTGACCCCGCCCTTGACCGCGCTCTCGATCAGCGACCGCGTCTTCACCGTATTGTTGTCGTAATAGGCGAGCGGATCGGCGACCGATTCCGGCACCACGATCGAGCCGGCGAAGTGGATGACCGAATCGACGGCGTGAGCGGCGATCAGCTCCGAGACCAGGGCCCTGTCGCCGACGTCGCCGATGACGAGCTTCGCCTCGGGCGCGACCGCCCATTCGAAGCCGGTGGACAGGCGGTCGAGGACGATCACCTCCTCGCCGGCGTCGATCAGTTCCCAGACCATGTGGCTGCCGATATAGCCGGCGCCGCCGGTGACGAGTACGGCCATGTCGCTATCCCCGTGTCTTCCTCGCGCCCGCGGCGGGGCCGCGTTTTCGCGCCGGCAACCATGCCCCGCAAATCGCTAAGAAAGATTTCAGGTGCGGCAGATTGTTGCGCTTGAGGAAAATCAATCTGTACCCTTGCGTCAGGCGGTATAGAAAGCATGTGCCGTCGGCGTGGCAATCCGGCCATGGGCGGCCACGCCTCAGGCAGCGCGAACTTTCTTGCCGCCGCAACCCCGGGACGAAAGAATGAACTACCAACGGTTTTTCGAAGAAGCGATCGACCAGCTCCACGCCGAACGGCGATACCGGGTGTTTGCCGATCTGGAACGAATCGTCGGCGCCTTCCCCAGGGCGATCTGGCGCGCCGAGGGCGAGGCGCGCGAAATCACCGTCTGGTGCTCCAACGACTATCTCGGCATGGGCCAGCACGCGGACGTGATCGCGGCCGCGCAGGCGACCGTCTCGTCCATGGGCTCGGGCGCGGGCGGCACGCGCAACATCTCCGGCACCAACCACCCGCTGGTCGAGCTCGAGCGCGAGCTCGCCGACCTCCACGGCAAGGAAGCCGGCCTCGTCTTCACCTCGGGCTTCGTCTCCAACGAGGCGGCGATCTCGACCATCGCCCGGCTGCTGCCGAACTGCCTGATCCTGTCGGACGAATTGAACCACGCCTCGATGATCGAGGGCGTGCGCCGCTCCGGCACGGAAAAGAAGATCTTCCGCCACAACGACCTCGCGCATCTGGAAAGCCTGCTGGCGCAGGCCGGGCGCGAGCGCGCCAAGCTGATCGTGTTCGAGAGCGTCTATTCGATGGACGGCGACATCGCCCCCATCGCCGGGATCGCCGACCTCGCCGACAAGTACAACGCCATGACCTATATCGACGAGGTCCACGCGGTCGGCATGTACGGCGCGCACGGCGGCGGCATCACCGAGCGCGAGGGACTGGCCCATCGCATCGACGTGATCGAGGGCACGCTCGCCAAGGCGTTCGGCACGCTGGGCGGCTACATCACCGGCAAACGCGAGGTGATCGATGCGGTGCGCTCCTATGCGCCGGGCTTCATCTTCACCACCGCCCTGCCGCCGATGATCGCGGCGGCGGCCACCGCCTCGATCCGCCACCTCAAGGTCTCGCAGAGCGAGCGCGACGCCCAGCAGCGGCAGGCGCAGCACACCAAGGACGTCCTGTCGGCAGCCGACCTGCCGGTGATGGCGTCGCAGACGCATATCGTGCCGATCCTCGTCGGCGACCCGGAGCTGTGCAAGATGGCGAGCGACCGGCTGCTGGCGAAGCACGGAATCTACATCCAGCCGATCAACTACCCGACCGTGCCGCGCGGCACCGAGCGGCTGCGCGTCACGCCGACGCCGTTCCACGACGACGCGCTGATCGAGACGCTGAAGGCGGCGCTGGTCGAGACGTGGGAAGCGCTCGGCATCCCGTTCGAGAGCGAGCGCAAGCCCAGCGTCGCCGCGCGCTCGGACCGGATCGTGTCGCTGACCGTGCCGAAGGCCGGCGGCTGACGGCAAGCCGGGGTCCGGCCGTAGCGGACGGCACGACTTGCGGGGGAGTCCGGGCACGTCTCATTCAGCGGGAGGCCGCAACGCGCGAACGGGCCGAGCGCCAGAGAAAAACCGACACGGATACAGCGATCCAGGCAATGGCAATGCCGACAAGGTTGGGAAAGATGTCGACAACACGGGGATTGTGGCCGATTACCGTGGTCTGAACGAGCTCCCAGCTCACGCCCACAAGAAAAGTCAGCACGGCAGCAAGCCAGATGCGAGAGTAGCCCGTCGCGAATACGGCGAGGACAAACAGCATAGCCATGGAGGCTATGTGCGGCATCTTGGTCAGGGCATTGGCGATTGCTTCAGGCGTAACGGTGAAGTCCATCTGCGGGGGACGGCGACCATCGGGAGCCCGATTGGCAGCCCAAATGCTGGCCAAGGCGAGGGCCGTAAAAGGCAGGGCGCGAAGAACGCTTGGAACTTTCATTGGGGTCACGGCTCCGATGGGAAAGATCGGTATTCAGCGGTCAGCTGCCAGTTCTTGCGCGTTCGCTGACGCCCGCTTTGACGGCACGCCGAGAAACCGCAGGCGCGACTGTGGTACGGGAATGGTGCAAAATTTAGGATTTCTGCGCCACGAAAATGGCAGCTTTTGACCGGAAGCGGACGAGCCCGGACCACCTTTTCCCGTTTCAGCCCACCGTCTCGATCCACTTTCCCAGCCGCTCCGCCGCTTCCTCGATCTGGTCGAGGCGGCGGTGGAAGCAGAGGCGGAAATAGCCTTCGCCGCCAGCGCCGAAGGCGGCGCCGGGCGCGAGCCCGACATTGGCGCGCTCGACCATGTCGAAGGCGGCGGCGCGGCTGTCGCTAACCCCGTCTATGCGGAAGAACAGGTAGAACGCCCCGGCCGGCGGCGCGAGATGCACGCGGCCGGTGGCGGCGAGCCGGTCGCACAGGATGGCGCGGGCGTGCGCCGCCCGCTCGACCTGGCTGGCGACGAAGGCGTCGCCATGGTCGAGCGCGGCCACCGCGCCGCGTTGCAGGAAGGCCGGCGTGCCGGAGCTCGAATACTGCACGAGGTTCTCGAACACCTGCTGCAATTCGGGATGGACCTTCAGCCAGCCGATGCGCCAGCCGGTCATCGACCAGTTCTTCGAGAAGCTGTTGACGAAGATCAGGCGATCCTCAGGTCCCGCGACGTCGAGGAAGGAAGGCGCGCGCGCCGCGCCGTAGGAGAACAGCGCATAGATCTCGTCGGCGACGACCCACAGGCCGCGCGCGCGGGCGAGCGCGAGGATGGCGGCGAGCGTGGCGCGGTCGGCGACCCAGCCGGTCGGGTTCGACGGCGTGTTGACGAACAGCGCCTTCGTCGCCGGCGTGATCGCGGCGGCGAGCTTTTCGATATCGAGCGCCCAGCCATTGTCCGTGTCGTCGAGCACGACGGGAACCGGCCGCGCGCCGGCAATCGCCGCGGCGGCGGCGAAGTTCGGCCAGGCGGGGGAAAGATAGACCACCTCGTCGCCGGGGCCGGCGACCGCGTCGAGCGCGAGCTGGATCGCGTGCATGCCGCTCGAGCAGGCGATGAATTCTTCCGCCCGGTACGAGCCGCCGAAATGGCGGCCATAGTAACGGGCCAGCGCCTCCCGCAGCTCCGGGATGCCGCGCTGCCAGGTGTAGAAGGTCTCGCCGGCGGCGAGCGAGGCGGCCGTCGCCTCGGCGATGAAGGACGGCGTCGGCAGATCGCCCTCGCCGACCCAGAGCGGGATCAGCCCCTCGCGGCCGCGGGCGAAGTTCATCAGCTCGACGATGCCGCTTTCCGGCGCGTTGCGGGCCTCCGGGCGAAGATGATCGATCAGCGACATGGGCGGCCTGCCTTCAACGAAGAAAGACCCCGGCCGGGCGGCCGGGGTCGTCAAGTCGGATATCGCGGCGCCTACTTCTTCGCAAGCAGGTCACGGATCTCGGTCAGGAGCTGGACGTCGGCCGGCGCCGCCGCCACCTCGGCGGCCTTCTCGGCCTCGAGCTTGCGGCGCAGCGTGTTCACCGCCTTGACCATCAGGAAGATGATCCAGGCGAGGATCAGGAAGTTGATGATGACGGTGATGAAATTGCCATAGGCGAACACCGCGCCCTGCTCACGCGCGGCGGCCAGCGTCGTCGCGGTCACGTTGGACGACAGAGGCAGGAAGTAGTTCGAGAAATCGAACCCGCCGAAGATCGCGCCGACGATCGGCATGATGATGTCGTCCACCAGAGACGACACGATCAGGCCGAACGCGCCGCCGATGATGACGCCGACGGCAAGGTCCATGACGTTGCCCTTGGCAATGAATTCCTGGAATTCCTTGAGCATCCCGCACTCCTGAGAATGGGACGGATGAAGAATCAGTCCCCGGTTGACCCCCGCCGGCAACAATAGTGAAAATTGTCGCAGGCGATAAGCGTCAACAACGAACCTGCCCGGCGACCCCGCGGCGGACAGTGCGGGCGCGGATGGTGCGGGTCAGGTGCGCTCGGGCGCGGGCTTTTCCGGCGCGGCGCGCGGCTCGTCCTCGAACTCCTTGACCAGCCCCATGAACATGCGGAAGAATCGCTCCATGTAGCCGATGCCGCGCTCGAACTCCTCTTCCGGCGGCAGGCCGGCGACAGGCACGCCGCTCTCCAGCGCCGCGACGCGGCCTTCGAGGAGGCGCAGGCGCTCGCGCAGCGATTCGACCTCGGAGGCGGATCCGGTTTCTTGCGCGGCCGGCGCGCAGACGAGCCGGCCGTCGGCCTCGCGGCACAACGTCATCGCCCCGGTCGTGGTGTCGAGGCGGACATAGCCGTCTTCCGTGCGCTCCAGCCGGTAGCGTTCGGCCTCCTCGGCGGCGGCCGGCAGGGCGGCGAGCCCGGCAAGAGCAGCGGCGCAGGCAAGGGTGACGTGGTGGCGCATCGGAAAGCCTCCTTGGCGAAGAATTTTCCGAAGCATTGCGCCCGAATTGCGTCGGCACCGTGAATAGCGCCTCCCCCTTTTCCCGCGTTTGCTCTATAGCCCGGCCATGACAACGCTCATCTACAAGATCGCGCCGCGGGCGCTGTGGCGCGAGGCCGAGGCGAGAAGGACATTCACCGGCGCGCCGGTCGACCTCGCCGACGGCTACATCCATTTCTCGACCGCCGCGCAGGTGCGCGAGACGGCAGCGAAGCACTTTTCCGGGCAGGACGACCTTCTCCTTATCGCCGTCGACACCGAGGGGCTGGGCGCGGCGCTGAAATGGGAGGTCTCGCGCGGCGGCGCGCTGTTCCCGCATCTTTACGCCGCGCTCGATCCCGCCACCGCCCTCTGGGTGAAGCCGCTGCCGCTGGACGCGGACGGGGCCCACATCTTTCCGGAGCTCGACATATGATTCCCGGTCTCGACCGCATCGGCCAGAAGCTGCTGTTCGCCTTCGATCCCGAAACCGCGCACGGCCTCTCCGTCGCGGCGCTGAAGAGCGGGTTGCCGCTTTGCCGGCCGCCCTCGCCCGACCCGGCGCTGCGGGTCGATCTCGCCGGCCTTTCCTTCCCCAACCCGCTCGGCATGGCCGCCGGCTACGACAAGAACGGCGAGGTGCCGGACGCGCTGCTCGGGCTCGGTTTCGGCTTCGCCGAGATCGGCACGGTGACGCCGTTGGCCCAGCCGGGCAACCCGAAGCCGCGCATCTTCCGGCTGACCGAGGACGCGGCCGTCGTCAACCGGCTCGGCTTCAACAACGAGGGCCATGCCGCGTGCCTGAAGCGCATGGAGGCGCGGCGCGGGCGGCGGGGCATCGTCGGCATCAATGTCGGAGCCAACAAGGACAGCACCGACCGCATCGCCGACTACCGGCTCGGCATCGAGCGTTTCGCAGCGCATGCCTCCTATCTCACGGTCAACATCTCCTCGCCGAACACGCCGGGCCTGCGCGACCTTCAGGCGCGGGAAAGCCTCGGCCTGCTGCTCGCCGCCGTGCGTGAGGCGCTCGACGCGGAGGACGCGCGGGCGGGCAGGCATACGCCGGTGTTCCTCAAGATCGCGCCCGATCTCGACGAGGCCGGGCTGGACGACATCGCCGCCGAAGTGCTCGACAAGGGGATGGATGGTGTCATTGTCTCCAACACGACGCTGTCGCGCGCCGGGCTGGCAAGCGCGGCGAAGGCCGAGGCGGGCGGGCTTTCCGGCCGGCCGCTGTTTCATCGCTCGACCGCGGTGCTGGCGCGCATGCGCCGCCGGCTTGGGGCCCAGATGGCGCTGATCGGCGTCGGCGGGGTGGAGAGCGCCGAGACAGCGGCCGAGAAGATCAGGGCCGGCGCGGACCTCGTCCAGCTCTATACCGGCATGATCTATGCCGGGCCGTCGATGCCGGGAAAGATCGTGCGCGGCCTTTCCGACATCGCGAGGCGCGAGGGCCTTTCCTCGATCCGCGACCTGCGCGACACGGCGCTGGCGAGATGGGAAGCCGAGCCGATCGGCTGACGCCTATACCGCATGCCGGCGGTTGACGCTTGCCGGGCGGCCGGGCAGCGACAGCGCGGTGTCGCGGCGCGGGCGCTCGGCCACCACCTTGCCCTTCGCCACCACGCAAAGCCGCTCGGCGCGCAGGCGGATCGCCTCGATCCTGTCGCCGGCGTCGAGGACGACGAGGCTGGCCTTGCAGCCCTTTTCCAGCCCGTAGCCTTCGAGGCCCATGATGGCGGCGCTTTCCTTCGTCACCATGTCGAAGCAGCGCGCCATGTCCTCAGGGCTCGTCATCTGCGCCACGTGCAGGCCCATGAAGGCGACGTCGAGCATGTCGGCGGTGCCGAGCGGATACCACGGGTCGCGCACGCAATCCTGCCCGAAGCCGACGCGGATGCCGGCCTTCAGCATTTCCGGCACGCGGGTCATGCCGCGCCGCTTCGGATAGGTATCGTGGCGGCCCTGGATGACGATGTTGATCAGCGGGTTGGGGATAGCCGAGACTTCGGCCTCCGCCATCAGCGGCAGCAACTTGGAGACGTAGTAATTGTCCATCGAGTGCATCGAGGTCAGATGCGAGCCGTTGACGCGGCCCTGAAGGCCGAGGCGCTGCGTCTCGTAGGCAAGCTGCTCGATGTGGCGCGACAGCGGATCGTCGGTCTCGTCGCAGTGAAGGTCGACGCGCAGCCCGCGCTCCGCCGCGATCTCGCACAGATCGGTGACGGAGCGACGGCCGTCCTCCATGGTGCGCTCGAAATGCGGGATGCCGCCGACCACCTCGACACCCATGTCCAGCGCGCGGATGGTGTTGTCGCGCGCGGTCGGATCGCGATAGAGCCCGTCCTGCGGGAAGGCGACCAGTTGCAGGTCGATATAGGGGGCGACCTCCTTCTTCACCTCCAGCAGCGCCTCGACCGCCAGCAGCCGGTCGTCGCAGGTGTCGACATGGCTGCGGATGGCGAGCAGGCCCATCGACACGGCCCAGTCGCAATAGCGCAGCGCCCGCTCCTTCACCGCCTCGTGGGTGAGCAGCGGCTTCAGCTCGCCCCACAACGCGATGCCTTCCAGCAGCGTGCCGGAGGCGTTGATGCGCGGGATGCCGTAGGAGAGCGTCGCGTCCATGTGGAAATGCGGGTCGACGAAGGGCGGCGAGACGAGGCAGCCCGAAGCGTCGATCACGCGGCCGGCCTCGGCCCCGATATCCGGCTCGACCGCGGCGATGCGGTCGCCGGCGATGGCGATGTCGGCGGTCCGGCCGTCGGGCAGCGTGCCGCCTTTCACGATCAGGTCGAAGCTCATCTCTCGCCTTTCCGGTAGGGGATCATCAATGCCTTCGGGTAGGAGGCGCGGCGCGACATGACGACGAGCGCGGCGATGGAGAGCACGAAGGGCATCATCAAAAAGAGCTGGTAAGGCACGACGCCGCCGGTCAGTTGCTGGAGGCGGACCTGGTAGGCGTCGAAGGCGGCGAACAGCACCGCGCCGAGCAGCGCCTTGCCCGGCCGCCACGAGCCGAAGACGACGAGCGCGATGCAGATCCAGCCGCGGCCGTTGATCATCTCGAAGAAGAACGAGTTGAAGGCCGACATGGTCAGGAACGCGCCGCCGACCGCCATCAGCGCGCTGCCGACCATCACCGCGCCCATGCGCACCGCCGTCACCGAAATGCCTTGAGCCTCGACGGCGGCGGGGTTCTCGCCGGCGGCACGGACGGCCAAGCCCAGCGGCGTGCGGTAGAGTACCCAGGCGACGATGGCGACCGTGGCGAAGGCGAGATAGGTCAGCGGCGTCTGGTTGAACAGCGCCGGGCCGATGAGCGGGATGTCGGAAAGCAGCGGCACGGGCACCGGCTGGAACGACGCGATCTTCGGCGGCGAGGTCACTTCCGGCAAGGCGAGCCGGTAGGTGAAATAGGTGAGGCTCGTCGCCAGAAGCGTGATGCCGATGCCGACGACGTGCTGCGACAGGCCGAGCGGCACGGTGAGCGCGCCGTGCAGAAGGCCGAACAGCGCGCCGGCCAGCGCCGCGACGGCGACGCCGGTCCACAGATCGCCGCCGGAATAGACGGTCATCCAGCCGGCGAAGGCGCCGACGGCCATGATGCCCTCGATGCCGAGATTGAGCACGCCGGCGCGCTCGCAGATCAGCTCGCCCATGGTGGCGAAGATCAGCGGCGAGGCGATGCGGATCGCGGCGACCCAGAACGAGGCGGTGAACAGGATTTCGAAGGCCTCTAACATGGCCTCACCTCCACCTGATGCGGAAGCGGGCGAGCATGATCGCCACCACCATGGTCAGGAGCGCGGTCGCGACCATCACCTGCGCGATGTAGGATGGAACGCCGGCCGTGCGGCTCATGGCGTCGGCGCCGACGAAGATGCCGGCGACGAAGATCGCGGCCGCCACCACGCCGAGCGGGTTCAGCATCGCCAGCATGGCGACGACGATGCCGGTGTAGCCGAAGCCGGGCGACAGATCGAGCGTGAGGTTGCCCTTCAGCCCGGCGACCTCGGAGAAGCCGGCGAGCGCGGCGAGCCCGCCCGACAAGAGCGCCGTCTTGACCAGCACGCGGTTGACCGGAATGCCGGCGAAGCGGGCCGCCTCCGGGTTGTGGCCGACGGCACGCATCTCGTAGCCGAGCGTCGTCCTCTTCATGACGATCCAGACCGCTATCGCCGCGACGAGGGCGATGACGAAGCCGAGATGCAGCCGGCTGCGCGGCACGAGCTTCATCAATTGCGCGTCGGCGACGACGCGCCCAGACTGCGGCCAGCCCATGCCCATCGGGTCCTTGAGCACGCCTTCGAGCAGCATCGAGACGAAGAGGATCATGATGAAGTTCAAAAGCAGCGTGGTGACGACCTCGTCGACGCCGAGCCGCGTCTTCAAAAGCGCCGGGCCGAGCAGCAGCAGCGCGCCGGCCGCCATCGCAGCCGCCATGATGAGCGGGATGAGGACGGGCGCGGGCAAGGGCAGCGCGCCGGTGCCAAGGACGACCGTGGCGAGGCCGCCGGCATAGAGCTGGGCCTCGGCGCCGATGTTCCAGAGCTTCGCGCGGAAGGCGACGGCGACGGCGAGGCCGGTGAAGATCAGCGGCGTCGCCCGCGTCAGCGTCTCGAGGACGGCGAAGCGCGAGCCCGCCGCGCCCTTGAGAACCTGCGCGAACACCGCGAAGGGCGACGCGCCCGCCGCCAGCACCAGGAGCCCGGCGATGACGAAGGTGGCGACCACCGCGCCCGCCGGATAGGCGAGCGTTGCGGCGAGCGAGGGGGCGGGCTTGGGTTCAAGCCGCATCGGCGCTCCCCTCTTCCAGTCCGTGGCCGGCCATCAGCTCGCCGAGGTCGCGGATCGAGCGTTCGCCGCGTTGCGAGGGCGCGGAGAGCCGGCCCTTGAACATCACCGCCACCTCGTCGGACAGGGCAAGGATCTCGTCGAGGTCTTCCGAGATCAGCAGGATCGCCGCCCCCCTCGCCCGGGCTTCCAGCAGCCGACCGTGGACATAGGCCACCGCGCCGACATCGAGCCCGCGCGTCGGCTGGTTGGCGAGGATGACGACGGGATCGGGATCGAGCGCGCGGCCGAGAATCAATTTCTGCATGTTGCCGCCGGACAGCAGGCGGATGCGCGTCTCCGGCGACGGACATTTGACGTCGTAGTCGCGGATCAGCGCCTCGGCGAAGGCCCGCGCCGCCTTCCAGTCGAGAAAGCCGCGGCGCGAGAAGCGCGGCGAGCGGTAGCGTTCGAGAATCACGTTCTCGGTGACGCTCATGTCGGCGATGGAGCCGACGGCGTGGCGGTCCTCGGGGATACGGGCGATGCCGTGGGCGAGCGCCGCGCGCGGCGACCACTCGGCGGCCGCCTCGCCTCCGACACAGAGCGTTCCCGAGATCGGCGCGACGGTTCCGGCGATCAGCGCGGCGAGCGCCGCCTGGCCGTTGCCCGAGACGCCGGCGAGGCCGGTGACGACGCCTTGATGCAGGGTCAGCGACACGCCGCGCAAGGCGCTGCCGCCGGGGCCGGGCGCGGTCGAGACGTTGTCCAGCACAAGCAACGGCGCGCCGCGCGCGACGGGCGGCACCGGCGGAGCGGCGACCTCCTGCCCCACCATCAGCGCCGCCAGCTCCTGCCGCGTCGTGCCGGCTGTTTTGCGCTCGCCCGAGAGCCGGCCGGCGCGCAGCACCAGCACCCGGTCGCTCACCGCCATGACCTCGCCGAGCTTGTGCGAGATGAAGATGACGGAGAGGCCCTTGGCCACCAGCATCTTCAGCGTGCGGAACAGCGCCTCGGTCTCCAGCGGCGTCAGCACCGCGGTCGGCTCGTCGAGAATCAGGACCCTGGCGTCGCGATAGAGCGCCTTCAGAATCTCGACGCGCTGGCGCTCGCCGACCGACAGCGAGGAGACCAGCCGGTCGGGCTCGACGCCGAGGCCGAAATCGCGCGCGAGCGCGGCGATGCGCGCCCGCGCCGCCGCCCGGTCGAGCCTGAGCGACCACGGGCTTTGCGTGCCGAGCGCGATGTTCTCCAGCACGGTCATGTTGTCGGCCAGCGTGAAGTGCTGGTGGACCATGCCGATGCCGGCGTCGAGCGCGGCCCTGAGGTCGCCGGGCGGCAAGGGCTTGCCGAAGGCCTCGACCTCGCCCTCGTCGGCGACGTAGTGGCCGAACAGGATGTTCATCAGCGTCGTCTTGCCCGCGCCGTTCTCGCCGAGCAGCGCGATCACCTCGCCGGACATCAGCGAAAACGAGATGGAATCGTTGGCGACGAGCGGGCCGAACCGCTTGGTGACGCCGGATATGCGCAGGACGGGCTGGGTCATGAGGCCGTGACGACTGGCGAAGACGAGGATGGAAGGCGGATGAGGGGCGGCGCAAGCCGCGCAAAGCGGTTCCTGCCCCTCATCCGGCCCTTCGGGCCACCTTCTCCCGCAGGCGGGGAGAAGGAAGGCGCTAGTTCGACTTCGGCTCGTCGTCGTTGATCTCGACGGTCAGCGTACCGGCGCGGATCGCGGCTTCCTTCTCGGCCACCAGCGCCTTGACCTCGGCCGGGACCTTGTCCTCGAAGGTGCCGAGCGGGGCAAGCGAGCAGCCGCCGTCCTTCATGAAGGAATAGACGCCGTAGTCGGCGGCCTTGAAGGTGCCGGCCTTGACCTCGGCCACCGCCTTGGCGAGCGTCGGCTCGAAGTGCCACAGCGCCGAGGCCACCACCGTCTCGGGATAGTCTTCTTGCGTGTCGATGACGTTGCCGATGGCGAGGATGCCGCGCTCCTTGGCGGCGTCGGAGACGCCGAAGCGCTCGGCATAGAGCACGTCGGCGCCGGCGTCGATCTGGGCGAAGGCGGTCTCCTTGGCCTTGGGCGGATCGAACCACGAGCCGATGAAGGCGACCTGGAACTTGGCGTCGGCCGCGACCTCGCGCACGCCCGCCATGAAGGCGTGCATCAGCCGGTTGACCTCAGGGATCGGGTAGCCGCCGACCATGCCGAAATTCTTCGACGTCGACATTGCGCCGGCGATCAGGCCGGTGAGGTAGGAGGCGTCCTGGATGTAGTTGTCGAACGGCGCGAAGTTCGGCACGCTCTCGTCTTCCTTGAAGCTCGAGCCCATCAGGAAGGCGACGTCCGGATAGTCGCGGGCGACGTCGCGCGCGGCCTGCTCGACGCCGAACACCTCGCCGAGGATCAGCTTGTGGCCGGCCTCGCAATATTCGCGCATCACGCGCTCGTAGTCGTTGTTGGAGACGTTCTCGGAATAGACGTACTCGATCTCGCCGGCGTCCTTCGCCGCGTTGGCGGCCTTGTGGATGCGGCTGACCCATTGCTGCTCGACCGGCACGGTGTAGACGGCCGCCACCTTCAGCGCCTCCTGCGCGAAAAGGCGCGTCGGCAGGCCGGCGGCGAGGCCGAGCGCGGCGCCGGCCTTCAGCAGATGGCGGCGGGAGACCGGCAGAAGGCCGGACGGACGGCGGGTAGAATCGGACATTTGACCACCTCTGGTTCGGGTTATACGGGCAGCACCGCTGTTATGATTGTGCCCCGGAAACTAGGCCAAATTCACCGGAGCGGCAATCGGCGGCCGCGCGGCGCGGCCGCCCGCCCGGGGCTTTTCCCCATGTCAGAGAGGCTCCCTGCCCGCCCGGCGGACCCCGGCGAAAAATCAGCCGCCGGCGACGGCGAGCGCGATGGCGGAGCGCAGCGCGTCGAGCCCCTCGCCCTTTTCGGACGAGGTGGCGAGGATTTCCGGGAAGGCGGCCGGGCGCTTCTTCACCTTGAGCGCCGTTTCCTCGATCAGCCGCGGCAGGCCGGCGGCCTTGATCTTGTCGGCCTTGGTCAGGACGATCTGGTAGGAGACGGCGGCGCGGTCGAGAAGGTCCATCACCTCCTCGTCGTTCTTCTTGACGCCGTGGCGGGCGTCGATCAGCAGGTAGACGCGTTTCAGCGTGACGCGGCCCCTGAGATAGTCGAAGACGAGCTTTGTCCAGGCGTCGACCTGCGCCTTGGGCGCCTGGGCGTAGCCGTAGCCCGGCATGTCGACCAACGCCATCGGCGGCAGGTCGCCCGCCTCGCCCGAATAGCCGTCCGGCACGAAGTAGTTGAGCTCCTGCGTGCGGCCGGGCGTGTTCGAGGTGCGGGCCAGCCCCTTGCGGTTGACCAGCGCGTTGATGAGCGAGGACTTGCCGACATTGGACCGGCCGGCGAAGGCGATCTCGGCCGGCCCCTCGGGCGGCAGGAACTTCATCGCCGGCACCCCGCGGATGAACACCCACGGCCGGGCGAACACTTCGGGGCGGACGGGCGTTGCCGGCGTGCTTTGCGTCATCTGTCCCGTCCCGCTGCTTGCCCCGCCGGCCGGCCTGTTCGGCCAGCTCTCCTCCTGCTTGCCGGCCTACTCGGCCGGCTTCGGCTTCTTCCTGAACAGGCCCGCGAGATTGTCCCACAGCTCGATCTTGGCGCCCTGGCGCTTCATGATGTAGCCCTGCTGGATGATCGAGAGCGTGTTGTTCCACGCCCAGTAGATGACGAGGCCCGCCGGGAACGCCGCCAGCATGAAGGTGAAGACGACCGGCATCCAGTTGAAGATCATCGCCTGGGTCGGGTCGGGCGGCGTCGGGTTCATGCGCATCTGCAGGAACATGGTCACGCCCATGATGAGCGGCCAGATGCCGATGAGCAGGAAGGCCGGCACGTCGTAGGGCAGAAGGCCGAACAGGTTGAAGATCGAGGTCGGGTCCGGCGCGGACAGGTCCCTGATCCAGCCGAAGAACGGCGCGTGCCGCATCTCGATGGTGACGTAGAGCACCTTGTAGAGCGCGAAGAACACCGGAATCTGGATCAGCACCGGCCAGCAGCCGGCGAGCGGGTTGATCTTCTCGGTCTTGTACAGCTCCATCATCGCCTGCTGCTGCTTCATCTTGTCGTCCGCGTATTTTTCGCGGATTTCCATGAGCTGCGGCTGCACCTTCTTCATGTTCGCCATCGACTTGTAGGACTTGTTGGCGAGCGGGAAGAAGACGAGCTTGACGACGACGGTGGTGGCGAGGATGGCGAGGCCGAAATTGCCGAGCAGCCTGAACAGCCAGTCGATCAGGTAGAACATCGGCTTGGTGATGAAGTAGAACCAGCCCCAGTCGATCAGGAGATCGAAATTACGGATGTTCCGGCTCTCCTGATAGGCGTCGATCTTCGCCGTTTCCTTGGCCCCGGCGAAGACCAGCGTCTCGACGGTGCGCGTCTCGCCGGGCGCGATCTGGACCGGATCGGTCAGGTAGTCGGCCTGGTAGCGCACGCGTCCGTCGTCGAAGAAGGCGTAGCGCGGCTGGAACTCCTGCGCGCCCGGCGGCACCAGCGCCACCGCCCAGTACTTGTCGGTGATGCCGAGCCAGCCGTCGCTCGACTTGCCGGGGATGATCTGGCGCTTCTCGGCGAGATCGGAATAGTCGATCTCCTGGAGCCCTTCCGTGCCGGTGACGCCGATCAGGCCCTCGTGCAGGATGTAGAAGCCGGCGATCTGCGGCGTGCCGATGCGCGCGACGCGGCCGTAATTCGACAGGCTGACGGCCTCGCCGCTTTCATTGGCGATCTGGTCGGAGAAGGTGAAGAGATAGTCGTTGTCGACGGCGATGGTGCGGGTGAAGACGAGGCCCCGGTCGTTGGTCCAGCTCAGCGTCACCGGGGTCGACGGCGTCAGCTTCGCCTCGCCCTCGAGCGTCCACACCGTTTCCGGGCCCGGCAGGGCGCCGGTCGCCTCGCCGCCGATGAAGCCGACCTCGGCATAGAAGCCGTCGGGCATCACCGAGGGGCTGAGAAGCTCGATATTGGGCGAATTCCTCTCGACCGTCACCCGGTAGTCCTTGAGGATGAGGTCGTCGACGCGCCCGCCGGTCAGGTTGATCGAGCCGGAGATGCGCGGCGTCTCGATGACGACGCGGCCGTTGGCGGCGATGGCGTCCTGGCGCGTCAGCACGCCGCCCGGGACGCCGGAGCCACCGCCCGGGACGGCCGGGGCCGCGCCGCCCGGCAGGTCGCCGCCGCCGGCCGCGGGCGGCAGATCGGGCTGCGCCGGCTGGGCCGGCTGCGCCTCGCCAGCCTGCTCGGCGGCGATGCGGGCGGCCTCGCGCTCGGACTCGATGCGCGGGTTCATGTAGAACACCTGCCACAGCGTGAGGATCAGCACGGAAAGCGCGATCGTGATGAAGAAGTTGCGATTGTTTTCCATCGATTCCCTACCGCTGGGATTGCCTGGAGCAACGGGCGTTCCGACGAACGCAGCTTCCGCTGCTCCAGCCCCTTTTCCTTAGCCGCATTCATGCGACGTCAGACGATTCCGTCCGACTGCAAAATGCTCTAACGCTGCCGGCCGCCGCGCATCCTGCGGGACAATTCGCGCGCCAGATCGTCGAAGGCGGCGGCGAGCACCTCGCGCCGCCCGACG
Source organism: Alphaproteobacteria bacterium (assembly GCA_037190985.1). Classification (GTDB taxonomy): domain Bacteria; phylum Pseudomonadota; class Alphaproteobacteria; order Rhizobiales; family Rhizobiaceae; genus Aerobium. The sequence continues at coordinate 56,714 of JBBCKE010000040.1, read as the reverse complement.
ATCACATAGTCGCTGCCGGCCGCCATGTCACCACCGGCGCGGGTTCTGACGGCTTCCTTCAGCCGCCGGCGGATGCGGTTTCTCGCCACCGCGTTCCCGACCTTCTTCGTGACCGTGAAGCCGAGGCGCGGCGCGCCGTCGTCGCCCCGGTCGAGGACTTCCATCAGGAAGAGCGGGCCGCGCCGCTTCTCGCCCCGGCGCACGGCCAGAAACTGCGCGCGCTTCTTCAGCCGCGCGGGAAGCATTCCGGTCGGCTGGGCAGCCACCGTCCGGCCTTAGGCGCCGGTCAGGCGGAAAGCCGCTTGCGGCCGCGGTTGCGACGGGCCGCGATGACGGCGCGGCCGCCCTTGGTGGCCATGCGGGCACGGAAACCGTGGCGGCGCTTGCGGACAAGCTTGGAGGGCTGATAGGTGCGCTTCATTTGTTTAATACCGCGGTGTGCGGCCCTTCTTGGTTCTGACTCGTCATGAGCAGGAGCGTTCGCCCGCCTTCCCGACACGCGGACGCAGGCAAAGCACAGCCTGCGCCGCGCCGGACCGAAGGCCCGAGCGTCGGGCGCTTATAGGGGGGCGCTCGCAAGGTGTCAATGCGATGACCCATGCCGCCAAATTGGCAAACGACCCGCCCTGCCCTATCCTTGTACGTCGCCCGTGGTCATCACTCCTGGCCGGGCTGAATGGAAGACGATGTGACGCAGGACGGCAACGAACGGCAGGAAAAGACGGCCACGCGCGCGGAGGCTCGTGCCGGCGAGCGCGTGCCGCTGACGCGCGGGCTGTCGATGAAGCTGCTCGTCCTGACCGCGCTGTTCGTCACGCTGGCCGAGATGCTCATCTTCCTGCCGTCGCTGGCCAATTTCCGGCTGAGCTGGCTGGAGGAGCGGCTGTCGACCGCGGCCGCCGTCGGCATCGTCCTCGTCGACAGCGACCCCGCGAGCCTGTCGCGCGAGGTGCAGGACGACGTGCTGCGCGCGCTCGGCGCGATGGCGCTCGCGGTGCGCGACGAGGGCTCCTCGCGGCTGCTCGTCGCCGTCGACATGCCGCACGACATCGACCTTCATGTCGATCTCGGCAGCGCCTCGCCGCTCGGCGAGGTTCACGAGGCGCTCTACGCGCTGGTGTTCGGCGGCGAGCGGGTGCTGCGCGTCTTCGCGCCGCTCAGCGGCGGCGAGCGGGAGTTCGAGCTGGTGATGACCGAGACCGATTTGCGCAAGGCGATGCTGGCCTATGCGCGCAACGTCGCGCTCCTGTCGCTCATCCTGTCGCTGGTGACGGCGAGCCTCGTCTTCTACGCCATCCACCGCGTCATGATCCGGCCGATGCGGGCGATGACGCGCTCGATGCTCGCCTTCGCCGAAGCGCCGGACGACCCGGCCCGCATCATCCGCGCCGGCGTGCGCAGCGACGAGATCGGCGTCGCCGAGCGCGAGCTCGCGGCGATGCAGGGCGAGTTGCAGCGGATGCTGGTCGAGCGCCGGCGGCTCGCCGATCTCGGCCTTGCCGTCTCCAAGATCAACCACGACATGCGCAACATCCTCGCCGCGGCGCAGCTGATGTCGGACCGGCTGGCGCGGGTGGACGATCCGGGCGTGCGCAGCATGGCCCCGCGGCTGATGCGCACGCTCGACCGGGCGATCTCCTATTCCGAAGGGGTGCTGGCCTACGGCCGGACGCAGGAGCCGCCGCCGGCCCGGCTGAGGCTGCGCCTGCACGACCTCGTCGAGGAGGTGCTCGCCCTCTCCGGCCCCGAGGTCGCGGCGCGGATCGAGCTCATCAACGCCGTCGATCCGCAATTCGAGATCGACGCCGACCCCGAGCAGCTGTTCCGGGTGCTGTCGAACCTGTCGCGCAACGGGATCGAGGCGATGTCGGGAGACGCCTCGCCGGCGCTGGTGCGCCGGCTGACGCTCAGCGCCGAGCGGACCGGCGGCGTCGCCCGCATCCTGGTGGAGGATACGGGGCCGGGCCTGCCGCAGAAGGCGCGCGAGAACCTGTTCTCGGCCTTTCGCGGCTCCGCCCGCACCGGCGGCACGGGCCTCGGCCTCGCCATCGCCCACGAGCTGGTGCGCGCCCATGGCGGCACGCTCGAGCTGGTCGAAAGCCGCGGCGGCCGCACGGTGTTCTCGATCACCATACCCGACCGGCCGCTCGATCTCGACGCGGCGCGGCGCGGCCCGGCGGCGGCTGCACGCGGCCAGCCGCGCGACGCCGGAGCCTGATCCTTCCGGTCCGGCACAGAGCGGAGAACGCCTCAATGCGCCCGGTGCGCCGGAAGCGCGCCGGCTTCTCCCAGTTCGGAGATCCGCGTGCCGGCGGTCATCGAATTCCCGCGCCACTCGAACCGGCCGACCACCCAGCTCCGGAGCCAGACCACCGGCATGACGAGGTCGCGCGCCAGCAGCGCCGGCAGGGCATAAGGGGAAAGGCGCCAGTTCTTCGCCCGCGCCAGCAGCAGCTCCGGCAGATAGGCCGCAGCGAGGACGAAAGCGGCCGTCGCCGGCAGGCTGACGCCGCCGATGGCCGCAGCGGCCAGCGCAAGCACGAGCGGCGGCAGCGCGCCGAGCAGGATCTCCGGCGCGAAGAAGGCCGGAAAGGTGACGCGGCGCAGCCGCGCCCAGCGGCTTTGCCGTGCCCAGATCTCGCGCAGGCTGCGCCGGCCGAGCGGCTGTTCGAAGGGCGAGGAGACCAGATGGACCTTGAGCCCGAGACGGTGGACCAGCTTGGTGGCGGCGGCGTCCTCGGCGATGTCGGCGGCCAGCGCCTCGATCCCGCCATTGGCGTCGAGAAGCGGCTTCGACCACAGCATGGTCTTGCCCTGGGCGAAGCCGAAGCCCAGCGCCTCGCCAGCATATTGCCAGCGCACCTGATGGGTGTTGAGGAAGGCGCATTCGACCTCGGCCCAGAAATTGCCGGGGCGCGTGGCGAGCGGCGTCGAGCAGACGAGGCCGGTATCCTTGCGCCGGGCCGCCATCAGGCGGCGCACGAAGTCCTTCGGCATCAGCACGTTGGAATCGGCGATCGCCACCCAGTCGTGGCGCGCGGCGCGCCAGCCCTTGACGCAATTGTTGAGCTTGGGATTGGCGCTGATGCGGTCGTCGCCGACGAGCACCCGCGCCGCGACCCGCGGATGCGCCGCCATTGCCGCCTCGATCGCCGCGACGATCGGGTCGGCCCGCTCGGCGACGCAGAAGATCAACTCGTACTCGTCCCATTCGAGGCGGAACGCGCTCGCCAGGGTCTCGCGCGAGAACGTCTCGATGCCGCGCACGGGGATGACGATGGACACCGGCTGCGGCCGGGCGGCGGCGGGCGCCTCGACGCCGTCGGGATCGAGCCGCCATGCGGCGATCGCAATGCTGGCCAGATTGACGAGAAGCAGCAGCCCGGAAACGAAGAAGAGAAGTTCGACCATGCGCGCAAGAACCCGAGGGCCGGCGCATCCGCCTCGAAGCGCCGCGCCGGACAAACCGCGACCGGTCGCCGGCCGCATCCGTCCCCCGAACATGGCCGCAGCCCGCCGGCGTCCCGCGCCGGCCCGGCTTCCGGGCGGCCTGTCCCGAGGCAGCCGGAAGACACCATCTTTCCATGTCAGGAAGACGACAGGAGACGGGCCGCGCCGCGCCTGTCTATGCACGGCTCCGCCGCTCTTGCGGCGACTGCGGACAATAATGATGGCTGGGAAGAGTTCTGGGGGGAGCGAGGGACAGAAGATGAAAGCGCATGCCTCGACCCTCCGATCGTTCATGGGCTCCATGCACCGGCTACGTGTCCGCACCCAGCCTGGCACGAGGCCCGCAACGGAGAACCGCTGGGCTGCCAAGACTGGCCGGCGCGGCAGGCACGCGCGCGCAGTTCACCAGCCGGAGCGACGCAGGTGCCACGGGGTGGCTTGCTCGTAGGCCCACGCCAGCTGGAGCACCCTCTCCTCCTCGAACGGCCGGCCGACGATCTGCAAGGCATGCGGCAAGCCTGTCGCCGTGAACCCGCAGGGCATGGAGAGCGCGCACAGGCCGAGATGGTTCGCCATGCGGGTCAGGTCGACGATCGAGCCGTCATCCTCGTCGACGTCCTCCAGCGGCACCGTCGTCATGGGCGTCGTCGGCAGGATGACGGCGTCGTAGTCGGAGAGGAATGCCTGCATTTCCGCCTGCTGCGGGCGCTGGCTCTCCAACGCCCTGACGAAGTCGCTGACCGGCGTGAGGGCCCCCTTGCGCAGGCGGGCCTGAATGACGGGGTCGAGCGCCTCGCCGGGCCCGTCGATCAATTCGGCGAAGTTCGTGTAGCACTCGCTGCGAATGATGATCGCGGCAGCCCGGCTATACTCGGCGGGCGAGCGGGGAAGAGACACTTCCTCGACATGGATTCCGAGATCCTCGAAGATCGAGGCGGCGGCCCGGAACGCCGCATGGACATCCTCGCGCACGCCGGGGAGCTGGCTTGCGGCGACCATGCCGACACGCATTCCCCGCACCGGCTTCTTCAGACGGCGCAATGGATCGCGCCAGGGAAACCCTACCGTATCGGCATCCAGCGGGTCGGGGCCGCTGATCACGGCATGGATCAGGCCGGCATCCTCGACCGAGCGGCAGAGCGGGCCGACCGTGTCGAGCCGTCTGCTCGAGGGGATGATTCCGTAATTGCTGACCGCGCCGTTGCTCGGTTTCAGGCCCACCACGCCGTTGAAGGAGGCGGGCACGCGGATCGAGCCACCCGTATCGGTGCCGATCGCGGCGGGCATGAGCCGAGCAGCGACAGCGACGCCGGCGCCGCTCGAGGAGCCGCCCGGCGCATGGTGGATCGTCTCATGCCAGGGGTTCCATGGGGTGCCCAGCCGCGCATTCGTGCCCCACGCCCCGGCGGCGAACTCCACCATATGCAGCTTGCCGAGGAGGACCGCGCCGGCCCTTCGAAGCCTTTCCGCCGCGGTGGCCGTCCTGTCGTCCAGCCGCCCCGCGAGCGCCGCCGAGCCCGCCGCACCCCGCCGGCCGGCTACCATGACGTTGTCCTTCAGGCCCAACGGGATGCCGTGCAGCGCTCCCAGATAGCAGCCGTCGCCGATCAGCATGTCGGCCCGGCGGGCGGCCTCGGCGGCGGCGTCGAACCAGAAGTCGGCCATGGCTCCCAGCTTCCCGTCGCTCGCCTCTATCCGGGCGGCGTGAGCGCGAAAAATCTCGCTCGCGGAAACCTGCCTGCCTGCCACCAGCGGCGCGAGGGCGTGGATGGGCGCATCCGTCAAATCTTCTGGGATGGACATCGAAATCATCCGGGACGCCGCCGGGACGCGAGCGCTCGGGTCATAACGCGGAAGCCCCGCCGTCCAGTTCGAAGACCTCTATGCCGATCGGCCGCTTGATCTTTCCGCTGGAGCCGCCGGGGCAAACCGACGTTCCGATGATGCAGTCCATATCGGCGACGATTTCCACATAGTCTCCCCGCTTCGCGACCGGGTCCTCATAGTACATCCTGTTCCCCTCGTTGAGGCCCGTGTACATGAACAGGTTGACGGGATCGTGGACCATGTCGGTGGTAATTCCATACTTCGACACTGCCGAATGAAGATTGTCGTGGCAGCTGGGCAGATCGTCCTTTCCGGTCAGCATCCTGTAGTATTGCGGGTCGCATTGACTGAAGGTGAGATCGTGCGTGTGCAGCCCGTCTCCCTTCTTCTCGACGGTATCCCGGATCAGCTTCATCATCGGCCGCGCATAAGGCGGCTTGCTCCAGATATAGTCGCCCTCCTTCAGGTGCAGCCCGTTGACCATACGGGTGCGGGCGCATGAGAGGGCCTCGCGCGGGTCGTGCATGTTGAAGGCGTTGAAATCGACCACCTGCGGACCTTCGATGCAGGTGATCCTGACGAGATTGCCGCGCTTCAGTTCGAAGCCGAACCCCGTCCTCGGCTGAACGACCCGTTCGAGGATCAGCTTGCGCGCGATGTCGCCCCGGCGCGCGCGCTCGTAATAGTCTTCCGGCAGGCTGCCGGTCTTCAACGTGTTAAACCCCTCGGGGTTGTAGCGCGGGGGGCTGAACTCCTCATTGCAACCGCTGGTCATCGCCTCGGCTCCTCATTAATGTGATCGGCAGTACCTGTCGCCCTGATTTCGTCCATTGCCTCCCGCACCTCGCTCGAGCGTGGCGTGGCGCCATCATCGGCGAGAGACAGGACGATCTGCAGGGTCTCCATTATTTCCTCATCCGTCGCGCCGTTGTTCCTCGCGCCCCTGAGGTGATTGTCGAACCCGTCCCGGTAAAAATGCCCGGGTATGCTGACGGTGGCGAGATAGATCAGTTCCTTGAGCTTCCCGTCGATGCTCCCCTTTTTCCAGGGCAGCGAGGAAAAATCGTAGAACTCCCGGAACAGATCCGGCGACAGGACCAGCATCTGGTCGAGGAATTTGCTCCAGTAGCCCCGGTCAGCGACGAAGGCCCGCTTCATCGCCTCGGCTTCGGGGCCGCAGGCTGTCTGGTCGCTGTCGAGCAGGCGCTTTGCCAACATCTCCTCGAACAGGATGGGAATGCCGACGGTAAATGTGTGCATTCCGACAAGCGACGACAATTGCATCACCTCGAGCACCTGCCGGCCGGGAATTCCGGCCTCAAGGGCTTCTTCCACGTTCTCGCGCAGCCCCTTCCCGTCCAGACGGGTTGTCGAGGAATTGACCGCTATCGCGATAAGCAGCCGGGCCCGACGGTCGAGAATGCCGCCGCGCTCATTCGTCGATTGCATGTTCATCATGATCTTCCGCCGGGATTGGACGCCGTCATGCGGTAACGGGCCCGACCTTGCCGCGATGCCCGTCGGGACAGACCGACGGGCATCACCTTCCAGTTGCAGGCCTAACCGGGCCTGCCGCCATCAGAACCGGCTCAATAGTAGTCGGGCCAGATCTGAAGCTCGAAGCCCGCCGGGGTTTCGAGATACTTCTTGTGCAGCTCGTTTATCGTGCCGTCATGCCAAGCATCCATGATGAACTCGTCGAGCGCGAGACGCCATTTGGAATCGTCGTGCTTGACGCCCATCACCCACGGGTCCGGCTTGAAGGGAGGCATGAGGATCTCGAACTCGGGATCATCCTTGGCGAGCTTGCCGAGGACGATGCTCGTCGTCACCATCGCGTCGACGCGGCCGAGCTTAAAGGCCATATAGGCCTGCGGGTACTCCTGATAGTAGGTGATGTTCGCGTTCGGCTGCACGGACAGCAGGCCCTGCGCGTCCGACGACCCCTGTACGCTGGCGACGGTTTTCGATCCGTCCAGGTCCGCCGGCCCGTTTATGCCACTTCCCTTGCGCACCAGAAGGGTGGTTCCGGTAATGAAATAGGGCTGGGTGAAGTCGATCGCCTTTGCCCTTTCGCGAGTCGGATTCAGGTTGACGATGACGTCGACATTGCCGTTCAGGAGCATCGGAATTCGGGTTCTCGACGTGATCGGCTCGAGACGGAGCGAAACGCCGAGCTTGTCGGCGATATATTTCGCCATGTCCACGTCGAACCCGACCCACTCGTTCTTCTCGTCGATATAGCCTGCAGGCGGCCAGTCGTTCTTCACGCCGACGACCAGCTCCCCGCGCTCCTTGACAACATCGTAGAGCGACGCGGACGATGCGGGAGCCGATGCGAGGGTAAAAGTGAACAGGGCGGCCGCGATCCCAAGCGCGCTTGACAATAATTTATGCATACCTTTCTCCATTCTCTCCAGAGGGAAGTTTTTTCAGGTATTACCGCATTGAATTCTTCTTTTTTGTAGCCAAATAACGGCTTATAAGCGACAATATGAAACACGGAACAAAATATACTAATGCAACAAACAGATATATTTCTACAGATTTGAACTCTCTATTATTAATTATATTTGCAGCCCTGAACAGATCAATCACACCAACAACGAACACAAGAGACGTCGTCTTGTAGGCAAGGATCATCTGGCTGGTGAGCGCCGGCAGCATATTGGCGATCGCCGGCGGCAGGACGATATGGCGCATGATCTGGTGATGCCGGATGCCCGACGACAGGCCGGCCTCGACCAACCCGCGCGGCACGGAGCTTATGCCGGCCCGGATGATTTCGGCGATATAGGCCGCGTTGAACATGATCAGGGACGACAGCGCGGCCGTGTAGGACGACACGGCATGCCCTGTAAGCCTCGGTAAAAGGAAGTAGATCCAGAAGATCAGCATCAGCGCCGGCGTTCCGCGCGACACCTCGATCACGACCGTCGAGCACGCCGACAGAAGCCTGTTCGTCGATATCCGGCCAAGGGCAAGCGCGACGCCGACGACGGCTCCTCCCAGGATGGACAATATCGTCAAATTGACGGTCGTAATGAAACCTTCAAAAAGAAGAATACGATTGTTGCTGATTACCGAAAAATCCATCGAATAACTCAATATTATTGTGGCCCTATCGGCTTCTATGCTTCAGACGCGACCGGCCTCACCAGGCGCTCCACCAGGCTGGCGAGCCACGAGATGATGAGGCCGGCGGTCAGGTAGAGGACGGTCCCAGCCGTCGCCGCTTCAAAACCGCGATAGGACAGAACCTCGATCTGCTGCGTCTGAAACATCAGCTCCGGCACGGCGAGGGCCATGACGACGGAGGAGTTCTTCAGCACTTCGAGGACCTGCGAGGTCATCGGCGGAATGCAGATTCTGAGCGCCTGCGGGAGGACGACATATCGGGACATCTGGTACGAGCTCAGCCCGCCCGACTGAGCCGCCTCGATCTGGCCCGACGGAACGGCCTCGATGCAGGACTGAAAAACGTCGGCCATGTAGGCGCTCTGGTTGATGGCCAGGCCGACCACCGCGGCGCTATACGCATCCATCCCCAAGCCGAAATACAGAAAGAATAATTTTACGACGAGAGGAGTATTCCTGTTTATCTCTGTATATATGACAGCAACAAACCGAAGCGGAACGCTCTTCGACGATTTCATGAAGCCAAGTATCATCCCGAAAAATACGGACAACACCGTGCTGATCAAAAATATGTAAAGGGTCGTGACGAAACCATCAACGAGGAGTTGGCGGTAGTCCCACAAAACCGGCCAATAAAAACTCCAATCGGCGCTCACCGTCATACCTTCCGGTTTCAATGAGAGAAGATTTTTCCGAGGAATTCGGACGCCCGGCCCGAGACGGGACCGCTGAAGAACTCCTCCGCGGTCCGGCTCTCGACGATCTCGCCCTGGTCGAGGAACAGGATCCTGTCTGCGACCCTGCGGGCGAAACCCATCTCGTGCGTGACGATCGCCATGGTGATGCCCTCGGTCGCCAGACCGCCGATGACGTCCAGAACCTCCTGTATCATCTCGGGATCGAGGGCAGAGGTGGGCTCGTCGAAAAGCAGTATCTCCGGCCGCATGGCGAGTGCCCGCGCTATCGCGACGCGCTGCTGCTGGCCGCCGGAGAGCTGCTGCGGATACTTGTTCTCATGACCGGCAAGGCCGACGCGCGCCAGCAGGGCGATCGCCTCCTCGTCCGCGACCGGCCGGGACAGGCGCTTGACCAGAATGGGCGCCAGGGTGATGTTATCCTTTGCGGTCAAATGCGGATACAGGTTGAAGCTCTGGAATACGAAGCCAATGTTTCTTCTTATTTCCCTGACGTTTTTCTCGCCGAGCTCCCGATCCTTTATGTAAATCTTTCCCCCGGTTGCTGCCTCAAGCCGGTTTATGCAGCGCAGGAGCGTGCTTTTTCCCGATCCGCTCGGCCCGCATAGGACGACCACCTCCCCAGGATATATGCGCAAGTCGATATTCTTGAGGATGTGAAGATTTCCAAAATACTTATCAACAGCATTGAATGTTATTATCGGGTTTTCCGAAGTCATTTCAGCCTCCTGAAAAGAAGGACGGGCAGCACGAAAGGAATGCCGCGATAGCCGGCCGAAAGATTGCCGCCTTCAACTCCATCCCGTTGCCCCGTGTTTTTGGGCGGCTCTGCCGCCGGCTTTTCTTTGATGGCCTTCCCGAACGGTCAGCTTCGGCGCGTCGCGCAGCAATTCGAGAGGCAATCCGGTATATGCATTACTGCATATCAATCTGAATACAATTTCATGCATATTATTCCCGCTCCGTCAAGGCACGTCCGTGACGTTGGGTCGGGCATGAAACGTGCGATGAAACACGGGCGCGGGCCGCGTTGAATCCGTTCCTTGCCCGGCCAGTGTCCGAAAGGCCGGCTCGGATGTTCCAAGATTTGCAGCACCCGGGCATCCGCCCGATCAGCCGAAGTAAGGCAGGTTTCGGGCCTTGGCCACGCGCAGCCAGGCAGGCACGAACGGCACGATCTTGTCCTGGGACGGCACCATGATCTCGATGAAATCCGCGCCATCGTGATTGATGGCGTCTTCCAGAGCCCTCCTGATCCCGTCCTCCGATGTGATCCGGGTCGTGCGGAAGCCGAAACCCTCCGCGACTTTGAGATAGTCGACGGCACCGAAATCCGTGACCCACGGCACGTCGACGTCGTCCAGCAGGACCGCCTCGCCGCGTATCCAGCCATAGGTGTCGTTTCGCGTCAGGATCACGGTTATGTTCTTGCCGCTGCGACGAATGGTTTCGAAATCCCCCAGCACGAACGCCAGCGAGCCGTCGCCGGTCAGCGATATCACCGGCCCGTCATTGGCGAAGGCCGCGCCGATCCCCGCGGGCACCGAGTAGCCGAGGGCGCCCATCGAATAATTGGTTATGTAGCGCCGGCCCGCCTTCTTCAGCGACAGCAGCGCCGAGGGAAAGATTGCGCTGACGCCCGGCTCGGCGGTGACGATGGCGTTCTCGGGCAGCAGATCGTCGAGCATCTGCGTCAGCTTGACGGGCGAGACGACGCCGGCTGGCATGGGGATGTTCGAGTTGAACACGCTGTCGAGCGCCGTGCGCTTCAGCGCGGTGAGGTCGAGCCGCGTCCTGTCCAGCCGCGGATGCTCCAGCTTTATCAGCTCGACCATGTATTCGAGGCTGGCGCGCGCGTCGCCGACGAGGCCGACCCGGACGGGGAAATTGTTGCCGATATGCGCCTCAGCTATGTCGAGATGCAGGAAGACCTTGCTTGCCGGATCGCCATAGAGCTTCCAGTGGTCCGTGCTGCTGGAATCGGTGTTGGTGCCGACGAAGAACACGGTGTCCGCATCATGGACATAGGCGTTCGAGTACTCCATCCCTCCACGCGCGCCGATCACCCGCAGGCAAAGCGGATGCGTTTCGGGGATCGTTCCCTTTCCCGGCGTCGTGGTGGCGACGGGGATCTGAAGCAGCTCGGCCAGTTCCTGAACGATCTCCGAGGCCTTTGAAATCAGCGCACCCTGACCGCAAACGATGACGGGCTTTTTCGAGGCCAGAAGGATTTCGATCGTCCGGCGAATCCGGGCATGGTCCGCCACCGGGCGATGGGCCGGATAGACCTGATAGTCGCTATCCGCATACAGGTCGGCGATTTCCGCGCTTTCATGAAACACGTTGATCGGGACGCGAATATGGACAGGACCCGGCTTCCCGGACGTCGCCACACGGAAGGCGCGGCGGATCAGAAAGGGAATCTCCTTCACATTGGTGAGCAGGAAGGATTCCTTGCAGATGCTGGCATAGAGCGCGGTCTGGTCGATGCCCGTCAATCCATGCTTCTTGTCCTGATTGATGGGAATGTCGGAGCTGAAATAGATGACCGGCACCGCGCTCATATAGGCTTCGGTGATCCCGGGCGTGCAATGGGTAACGCCGGGGCTGGGTGCCTCCAACACGCAGGGACGGCCGGTGATCTTCGCATAGGCTTCTGCCGCGAACGACGCGGTCCGTTCGTCACGGGTAAGGACATATTCGATGGTCGAACTGCTTCGCCATTCCTTGTACCAGCCTATCGTCGTCTCCCCCGGCAAGCCGAAAACATGCCTCACGCCGTGAAGCTCCAGCATTTTCAGGATCACCTGGGCACCGTTCATGATGCAGGATTCGCGAATCTCCACCGCCACAGCCGCTCCTCGACATTAAACACCGAACAGAATTCCACTCTGCATACAGCGTGTTCCACAACGACCGCAAGATGCTTTTTTCCGGTGTGGGCCTCAGTCGGTCGGACGGTAAAGCGCGGCGAGCGTCGAGCAACCCGCTTCCGACAACACGGGCAAAGGAAGAGGCAATCGGCGTCGCGAGAGCTGCGTCTCCCGTCATGGGAAGAAGGGTTCTACAGGACACGGAACGTTTCCGGCTCGCGACGAGGCATCTGTCGCGCGTTCAATTTCCCTCAGGGGATTCCGATGCGCTTGAAGGAAAGAAAACTCAGGATTGTCGCGGGAAAGGACTAGCCAGCCCGGTGGCCGGTGGCCGGCGGCACAGATCGCCCATTCGCCCGTGATGCAGGAAGCCGGATGCCCGGAGCTTCAGCCTTCCCTGTTCCCGCTTACGCGGCCGACATAGATCTCGCCGTAGATATGCCGGATCGCCTCCTCGATCTCCTCGCGCCGGCGCATGATGTGGCCTTGCATCAGCTCGGCCGCCTTGTCGCCGTCCTTGGCCATCAGGGCGGCGAGGATCTGGCGATGTTCGGCCTGGGTGGTCGGGCGGCCCCGGTGCAGATATATCCACCGCAGCGGCCGGATGCGCTGGTTCAGGCTTTTCATGAGCTTGAGCATCTCCGTATTGCCGCTCAGCCGTACGATCTCCTCGTGAAACCCCTCGTCATAGGCGACCTGCTCGTCGATCGGAAAGTCGTCGGCAGAGGAGGACGATTTCAGGAACTGCGCCAGAGAAGCGAGTTCGTGCGCCTCCGCCTTCTCCGAAGCAAGCCGCACCGCAGCTGTCTCGATCACCGCGCGCAGCTCGTAGAGATGCATCGTTTCCGTGGGGTCGAGGTCACGGCAAAAGAAGCCGCGTGCGGCCCGGACGGTCAGGAAGCCCTCGATGGCCAGGCGGTTCAGCGCCTCGCGGAGCGGAGTGCGGGAAATTCCCAGCTTCTTCGCGACGGCGACCTCGTTGACGCGCTCGCCCGGCTTGATCTGGAAGTCGTTGATCATCGACAACAGACGCTCATAGGCCGTCACGACCATGCTCGTGCCATGGGTCTCAGCCGTCCCGACGTCGTCGTTTCGATCGGCTTTGACTGCGCTGGATTTCCGGTCGGCGGTCTTAAGGTTCATGGCGTTAGTAGCTGTACTGGAGAAAGTCCGCGGGGAGACGAGGCGCCTCCGCCGCCCGAGCAGGGAAATTGTCCCCTCCTTCCCCGGGCCGCGATGCGCGATTCAAGATTCCAAGAAGCCGATCATTATCCTGTCTGGCAAGGCTTATCCATAAATCCTCTCCGGGAACAGGGCAGCGTGCTCCGCGCGTTGGCTGAAGCCGCCTTTCCGATGGTGGAAAAACCATAGCCATCCCGATTTTATCATCATGAACCTTGCCGCATCTTCCGCATTCCTCGGAAATTCACAAGCAATCTCCTGGAAAGACTTTTCCGATCTCAAGGCCCGCCGCTGCCATCCCGCCCCACGCAAAGGCCGTCCGGCAGTTCACGCACCACGGGCACTTGTTTATTGTCGCACAAATATGATGTACTGCATACAAAATTGTATTTAATCCATCCTTTCAGGCAAGATCAGCCTCCGCCGGATCGCTCCTTCAGGATACCGGGATTGGCACCGCGAAGCATGCAAGGGAGACGTAGCCGTCATGGGCGAGCATGTCGAAGTCACGGGAACAGAGCGCACTCACGAGGTATTGCCATGAGCCGCCGCGTGGCCGTCATTGGCTGCGGCGTGGTAGGCGCGATCGCCGCCCTCGAACTGCTGAGCGCCGGCCATGACGTCACGGTAATCGATCCCGCTGACCCGGGTGGCGAGCAAGCCGCGAGCTTTGGCAATGCCGGCTTCCTGTCGGTCCAGTCCGTGCTGCCGCCTTCGGAGCCGGGTGTCTGGAAACAGGTGCCGAAATACGTGCTGGACCCGCTCGGGCCGCTCGCCATTCGTGCGGGCTATCTGCCGAAGGTGACACCTTGGCTGCTGCGATATCTCCTGTCGGGGTGGACACGCGACAAGGTCGGGCGCACGGCCGTGGCGCTGAATGCGTTGCTGAAGGATGCGCCGGCGCTGCACAAGGCGCTGGCGGCGGAAGCCGGGTGCGGCGATCTCATCGAGTGTGGAGGGCTGCTGCATGTCTATAGCGACCACGCCGCCTACGAGCGCGAGGCCTTCGGCTGGAGCGTGCGGCGCGATCTCGGCATTCGTTTCGAGACGGTCGAGGGCGATGCGCTGCGAGCCCGCTTTCCCCGCTTGCCGGCGCGGTATCGCTTCGTCGTGTTCGTCAGCGATGCCGGCCGCTGCCTCGATCCGGGTGCCTATGTCTGCGCCCTCGCGGCGCTTGCGCGGGAGAAGGGCGCAAGGCTGCTGCGCCGTCGCGCTACGGGGATAAGGCTTTCCGGAAGCCGGGTCGCGGCCGTGACCACCGATGACGGCGACGTGGAATGCGACGCCGCCGTCGTTTCGGCCGGCATCCGTTCGCGTCCGCTCGCCCGCTCAATCGGCGACAGGGTGCCGCTCGAATCCGAGCGCGGCTACCATGTCTCGGTCCCGGCCCCCGGTCGAGATTTCGGCCCGGCCTATATGGCGAGCGACGCCAGGATGGTCGTCAACGGCATGGACGGTTTCATCCGCGCGGCTGGCCAGGTGGAGTTCGCCGGGGTCGACGCCGCCCCCAACTGGCGGCGCGCGGAGATCCTGAAGACGCGGCTGGCGCAGCTCTATCCCGACCTCGACATGACGCAGGCCCGGTCGTGGCTCGGCCACAGGCCGAGCACGCCCGACGGCCTGCCCTGCATCGGGCGCAGCCGGCAAAGCCCGGATGTCGTGCATGCATTCGGACATGGCCATGTCGGCCTGGTCGCGTCCGCGCGAACCGGACGTCTGGTTACGCAACTGCTTTCCGGCACGACGCCCGAGATAGACGTCGTTCCCTTTTCGCCGTCCCGTTTCCGCTGAGAAGCAGGAAGATGACGGCTCCCCGTCCCAAGAGCTTGCCGCCCTGTCGGACCGGCATGTTTCGCAAGCCTGAAGGCAAACGCCCGTTTGAGGCTCGCGTCTTTGTCCGCCAATGCTGACTTGGTGGGAACTCCGGAACCCGGATTCTCGTCGTTTCCGGACGCCGTCACGCTGGGTCCCCCAATTCAGGCATGTTTCGGAAGATGGCGAGCACTTCGGGATTGGCAAGCGCATCGACATTGCCGACTGGCCGGCCGTGGACGATCTCGCGGACCGCCAACTCTACGATCTTGCCATTTTTCGTGCGGGGCAGGTCGGGCACCGCGACGATGATTTCGGGGACATGGCGCGGGCTTGCCCCACTGCGGATCACCGCGCGCAGCCGCTTCTCGAAGGCAGCATCGAAATCCATCCCCGGCACCAAGCGCACGAACAGCACGATGCGCGTGTCGTGCCCGACCTCCTGACCGATGGCCAGTGCCTCGAGGATCTCGGGAATGCGCTCGACCTCGGCGTAGATCTCTGCGGTTCCGATCCGCACGCCGCCGGCATTCAGCGTCGCGTCCGATCGACCGTAGATGATGAAGCCGCCCGTCTCGGTAACCGAGGCGAAGTCGCCATGATGCCAGAGGCCCGGAAAGCGGTCGAAATAGGCAGCGCGAAAGCGGCTGCCGTCGGCGTCGCCGAGGAAGCCGAGCGGAATGGAGGGAAACGGCGTTGCGCAGACGAGTTCACCCTTGACACCGGACGGGACGGGCCGTCCGCTTTCGTCGACGACGGCGATCGCCATACCGAGCGAGGGTCCCTGAATTTCCCCGTCGCGCACAGGCCGGGTGGGATCGCCCGTCACGAAGCAGCCGACGATGTCCGTGCCGCCCGATACGGAGGCGAGGTGGACATCACGCTTCACCGCATCGTGCACGAAGGTATAGTTGATCGGCGCGAGCGGCGAACCGGTGGAGCTGACCATCCGCAGGGCGGCAAGGTTGCGCCCCTCGCCCGGCCGCAGGCCGGATTTGCGCAGGGTGTCGAGGTATTTGGCCGACGTGCCGAACAGGGTGAAGCCTTCCTCCGCTGCATAATCCCACAGCACCGCTGGATCGGGATGGAACGGCGAGCCATCGAACAGCATGATCGTCGCTCCAGTCTGGAGCACGGAGACGTGCCAGTTCCAGACCATCCAGGTCAGCGTCGAGAAGTAGAACACCCGGTCATCGGTGCAGATGTCGCAATGCAGGAGCTGCTCCTTGGCCTGCAGCAGGATGGCGCCCGCGCGGTGGATGATTGCCTTCGGCTTTCCGGTGGTGCCCGACGAGAACAGGATGTAGAGCGGGTGGTCGAAGGGCAAACGCACGTAGTCGACGGGCCGCGCCTCGAACGGTTCGATGAACGCCGCGAGGGTCGTTGAGCCGGCGACCGCATCAAGGATTTCCTCGGGCGCCCCGAGGAATGGCACCACCACGACGCGTGCGCCCGGAAGCGCGGCCGCGATCTGCGCCACCTTGTCGCCGACCCGGTGCATCTTGCCGGCGTAGCGATAGCCGTCGCAGGCGAAGAGGAGTTTCGGCTCGGCCTGCGCGAACCGGTCGACGGCGCCGGAGACGCCGTAGTCGGGCGACGCAGAGCAGAAGATCGCGCCGATGCTGGCGCAGGCGATGAGCAGCGCCGTCGCCTCAGGGATGTTCAGCAGATAGGCCGCGATACGGTTGCCGGTGCCGACCCCGGCCGCACGCAACGCCTGCTGGATGCGCGAGACCAGGGCGTGAAGCTCGTCCCAGGACAGCCGCGCCGTCGCCCCGTCCTCGCCCCGGAAGACGATCGCGTCGTCCGGCCCCGTCCGCTTCAGGAGGTTCTCGGCCACGTTCAGGCGCGCATCGGGAAAGAAGCGCGCCTGCTCGAGACGTTCGCCCGGCACGAAGACACGCCCGCCCTTCTCGCCCACCATGCCGGCGAAGTCCCACAAGGCGTCGTGGAAGCCAACCAGATTTTCGACCGACCAGCGATGAAGGTCGAGGCTGTCGGCGAGCGCGAGGCCGAAACGGGCATTCACGGCCAGCCGGAAACGGGTGACGGCGGATGCAGCGATGCGGGCCTCCGAAGGCTCCCAGACGATACGGGATGTCATGCTGGTCTTCCTCCACATGCACGCGGAATGCTACCGCCCCCCTCTCTCCGCAGGGCGCGCCGCGGCGTTGCAACCGCGGCGCAAGGGAACAGTCAGGGCGCCTTTCTGCCCAGCCACTCAGTATAGAAGGTATCGATATCCGGCTTGAAGTCGTGGACGATCGGATAGCCGGGAGGCACCGCCTCGACTTCCAGCAGGACGCCGCTGACGGGGTCGTAATATTCGCGCAGGTGCATCCACTCCGTGTTGCAGCCGAGCTTGTCGGGGTAGATCTCATTGATGAGCTCGGGCGTGTCGCGGACGAAGACCTTGGCGTGAAGCTTCCAGTTCTCGTGGGCCTCGCAATATTCGTGGCCCCAGGTCGATTTCACGACGCGGCGGCCATCCGGCTTGCGCACAACGAACAGATGCTCGCCGAGGGGTAGCAGGATGGGGTCTTTCCATTCGACGCCTTCCTGCCACAGCGCGATCATCTTGTCGAAGCGGTCGGTGTCCTTGAACCCGCTCATCATGGCGTGCAGCTTCTCGAACGGCAGGTTGCCGCCCTTCAACTGGCGCAGGGTGTTGATGTCGTGCGAGATGTTCATGTCTTTTCGCTCCTGTCTCTATGGCGCGCGAACTAGAAGGCGAAGTCGTCGGGAAGCGACCAGAACGTCCTGAAGTGCCGGGCCCAGCGGTCGGACAGCTTCATCGAGCTGGCGTACATGGCCCGCACCGGCGCGATGAAGTCCTTTTCCAGCACCCGCTCGCGCTGCGCGGCGACGTAGTCGCGGGCGTCGACGGCACGTTCGAGGCGCTTGCGCCGCATGGTCTGCCGCTCCTGCGCGGTGGCCGCCGCGTCGGCCCTGACTGTCCCGTCAGGGGCGGCGACGAGCACGACGCCGTAGATCGGCCTCGCATAGCGTTCGAGAAGCTCGCCGCCGTTCACGTCCTTCGCCACGGAGTCCGGGTCGCGTTCCAGCGGGTCGCCCAGCCCCGGCCCGCCGCGCTGCACCGCCGTGTAGAGGTCGTATTCGGCGAAGGCGTGCGGCCCCGTCATCTGATTTTCGTCGAACACCTCGCGGCCGCTGGCGAGCGCGCTGATCGCGCTGTTCTCGGGATCGCCGTCGAGCACCGGATAGGGCTTCTTCGCCGCCGCCAGCTCGGGAATGTTGGATTCGTGGACGTTGTGGCGATAGCCGCTGTTGCCGGGATAGCCGCCGAACACGCCGGCGGAGGAGAAGACCTGGCCTTCGCCGCAACTGAACAGCACCAGGCCCGGCGTCTTGAACACCATGCGCAGCGCCTCGCTGCCGCAGCCGCCGCGATAGCGGCCGGGGCCGGACGAGTTCGCCTTGAGGCCGCGTCCGAGATAGAGCAGCGGCTCCAGATGCTCCCAGGTTTCGATCTCGCCCATGTCGCCTTCGGGGTTCCACATGGCCGCGCAGCTCGCTTCGCCGTCCTTGGCGTATTGCGCGCCCGTTCCCTGGCAGGACTGCTCGAAATTGGTGAAGGCGGACGGCTGGCCGAAATGGTTGATGCCGCCGCCCTGGGTAAGGTTCCAGGTGCAGGGGTAGGAGGCGGATATCTCCTCCAGATAGCCGCGAGCGAAATAGGCCCGCGCCAGCGAGCGGATGAAGCCGGTGAAGGCCGGAATCAGGAAGAACCAGGTCAGCGTCGTGGAGACTTTGTCGAAGTCGGGATTGCACCACGAGCCGTAGGGCAATTCCAGAGTGCTGGCGAAATAGGCGCCGTCGTTGATCTTGTCTGAGTTCCACAGCGTCTGGGTGAGCTGCACCCACATCGCGCCCTGCATCGCCGAGGGCGAGCAGTTGAACGAGTGAAAGTCCCACTGGTTGGCGCCGTCGAAGGACAGGCTCAGATGCCCGTCGCCCGACACCTTCATGCGCAGCGGAGCGTGCATCATCGAATCCTTGCGCGCCAGTGCATGGACCGTCTCGTCCTGCGCCCAAGGGATGTCGATGAAGGTCGGCGCCTCGTACTCGCCGGGGAAGGTGAGCTGCCGCACCCGGCCGATCAGCGTGCGCCGGCCTTCCTCGACAGCCTCGCTGATAAACGCCTTGTAGGTGTCGATGCCGACTTCCTCGATCGTGCGGTAGACCTGGTCGCGCACGAGCTGGCAGCCGGTCAGCCGGGTCTTCTCGTCGAGCACCCAGTACATCTCGGCGCGGACGTTGTCGCGGCAGCGCTGGAGATAGTCCTCATGGAAGACATCGTTGGTGCCGACCAGCTCGGCGGAGATCAGCAGACCGTCGCCGTAGCGATCGGCATGGCCGTAGCACATCGAGCCGGGGGCGATGCCGCCGACGTCGATTTCGTGGGTCACGCCGCCGGCCCAGCCGATCAGCTCGCCGTCCCAGAAGATCGGGATCAGCGTGTGCACGTCGGCGGTGTGGACGTCGCCGATCATCGAGTTGTTATTGCAGAAGATGAAGCCTTCGGCGATGCCGGGATTCTTCTCGTAGTTGTTGCGGATCATGTACTTGATCGCGTCCGACATCGTGTGGACGTGCACGATGATGCCGGTGGACAGCGCGACCGACTCGCCCTCCGGCGTATAGAGGGCGAAGGACAGCTCGCCGATCTCCTTGACGATCGGCGAGGCGGAGATGTTGAGAGCGGTGGAGCGGGCGTTCACCAGGCCGCCGCGCAGGTGCGAGAAGATCTTCTCATAGAGGATCGGCTTCCCAGTGCGGATCGTCAGGTCCTTCAGCCCCTGATAGTGGCCGGACTTAGCGAAGATTGCCTCCGAGCCCTCCAGCATTTCCTTGAGCGTGCGGCCTTCCCAGCCGATAGGGCCGGTGCGTGAATCTGTTCTTGCGGTCTTGTCGAGCATTGTCGTGTCCTCCCGATCAGGCGTCGAGGTGGCGAAGATGGAAGATGCGGTGCTGGTCGAGCCGGGCCTGCGTCGCCGGCGGGACGACGAAGGTCGTGGCCCCGGCCTCGATCACCGCCGGACCTGTGACGACGTTGCCCGGCAACAGCTTCTCCATTTCGAGGATAGTAGCGTCGTGCCATTTGCCGCCGCGATAAATCTTGCGGCCTTCCTTGAAGGCATCTGCCGGCGGGGTTTCTGCCGCGAGCGGCTCCTGCGGCAGAGCGGGCTTCATCACCTCGCAGGTGCCGTAGACCACCGCCGTCGTCATCAGGTAGCCGAGCTCGGGCGAGCGTGCGGCGCGTGAGAACAACTTGGCATAGGCCTCCTCAAAGCGGTCGACGATCGTGCGCACGTCGTCCGGGCTCGTTATGGCATCGAACGGCAGCTCGACCTCGAGGTCGTTGAGCTGGCCGACATATTGCACGCGCAGGCAGTGGCGATAGGCGATCCGCTCGGCGGCGACGCGCGACTTGGCGAACTCGTCGGCCACCTTCGCCCGCAGCCCCGCCCAGCCGGCGTTGACGGCCGCTGCGATTCCCTCGAACCCGGCGGCGAAGGCGTCGGGCGCAAGCTCCGGGCTCGCGGTCGCGATGTTCAGCGTGCGGTCGAGGCGATACTCGAAATCGGCACAGGCGCAGCCGAAGGCGGAGAACCCGGCGGCCCAGGCCGGAACCAGCACGTCGGCGAAGTTCAGCCCCTTGGTGTAGCCCGCCACGTGCATCGGGCCGCCGCCGCCATAGGCGAACAGGGTATAGTCCTCCGGCGCGTAGCCCTTGCCGAAGACGCGGGCGTAGACCTCGTTGCGCAGATGGTTCTCGAACAACTCCAGCACGCCTTCGGCGGCGTCGTATGGGTCGAGTCCGAGCGGGTCAGCGATGCGCTCCTTGATGGCGCTCAGCGCGCGGTCCTTGTTGAGGACCACCTCGCCACCAAGGAAGTTGTAGGGGTTGAGATTGCCGAGCACGATGTTGCAGTCGGAGAGCGTCGGGGTGTCGATGCCGCCCTCTTCGTAGCACATGCCGATGCGCGAGCCGGCACTGTCGGGGCCGATCTCGATGCGGTTGGAGATCGGGTCGAGCCGCACATAGGAGCCGGTGCCGGCGCCGACGGAGTCGATCTCGACCAACGGCAGCTTGAGCACGAACCGCGCGATGTCGGGCTGGCTCTTGGTCGTGAACTGGTTGCCGGTGATGAGGCCGAGGTCGAACGACGTGCCGCCGATGTCGGAGCACACGACATTGTCGATTCCGAGCTCGCGCCCGACATATTTCGCGCCGACCATGCCGCCGATCGGCCCGGAGATGAGCGTGCGCGCCAGCTCCCTTGCCTCGGTCGAGATAGTGCCGCCGTGCGAGGCCATCACGCGCAGCTCGAACTGGCCGCCAAAACCCTTCGCCCTGTCGGCGATCTTCTGGAACTGGCCGCGCGACGGCTCGGCCGCATAGGCTTCGATGGTCACCGTGTTCAGGCGCGCGAAGTCCTGCATCACCGGATAGAGGTCGCTGGACAGGTAGATCGGCACGCGCTTGCCGGTCGCCGCCATCACCTTCTCGGCGGCGGCCTTGACCGCCTGCTCGTGCCCGGCGCTGACATAGGAGAACAGGAGATTGACGACGAGGCCCTCGATGTCCTTGGCCAGCAGTTCGGCGACGGCGACCTCGGCCTCGTGCTCGTAGAGCGGGATAACCTCGGTGCCGAACAGGTCCAAGCGCCCGCGCACGCCGCGAATGCGATCACGTGGCACGAGAGGCGGGTTGTGACGGTGGGTGCCGACCTTCAGACGATCCTGGTAGGAATAGCCGAGATATGTCTGGATGCCGCGCTCGAGCAGGAAATAGTCCTCGAAGCCGGCGGTGACGATGATGCCGAGCCGGCGACCCTTGCGCTCCAGCAGCCGGTTCAGCATCGAGGTGCCGGAATAGATGCCGGTGGCGACCTGCGGGAAGATGGCGGTGGCCTCGACGTCCCACTGCTTCAGTGCGTCCTCGACGGATTTGCCGAAGCCGTGCGACTCGTCCTCCGGCGTCGTCTGCGCCTTGCCGACGACGAAGCGCCCGGCCTCGTCGACGAAGAAGGTATCCGTCATGGTGCCGCCGGCATCCATGGACATAATGTAGTGTCCTGTCATGTGGGTCCCCTTGCTTCATGAATAGCGGTTGAGGTTTGTGGCCGCGCAAACCGCCACCTGCCCGCGGTCACGCCTGGCGGCGACAGCGGGAAGAGGCCGCAATACCGGCCGCAGCTTGAGGAAAGGGCCGCCAATCTCGGACATGCCCGCGGTGCTATCCGGCCCCACGCCGAAGACATGAGCTGACGATGCTCTTCATGCGCGGAAGCTGGCGATGCGGGCGGCCCGAAGGCGGCACTCCCTGCCTATGGTAATTCGCCGTGATGCGGCATCGGTGTCTCCTCCACGTTCCCGGCGAACGGCCTCGTCCGCCTGTGCCCCGCTTGTGCGGATGCAGTTGTTGTTGATGAGGAGATTGAGGCAGTGCTTGTCGCAGGGATTGAACGATCCTGCTTTCTTTTTGAACGATCTTGCGCAGGCCGATGACTAGGACGAGGATCTCCGTATCGCGCCGGGCGTCAACCCGGTCGCCTTCCGCACCGCGCGCGTCATGTGGGCCTGATCGGAAAAGCCGGTGGCGAAGGCAATCTCGGCCAGGGAGAGGCCAGTCCGGTGGATGCGTTCCACGGCAAGCCGGACGCGCTGGTCCAGCACATAGTGGTGGGGGCTCACGCCGAACGTGTTCTTGAAGCAGCGCAGGAATTGAAACTCGCTCAACCCCGAGACTTTGGCTAGCTCCATCAGTTTGAAATTGCGAGAGATTTCAGCCGCAATGAAGTCGAGGATGCGCGTCCTCTGGGCCGGAGAGAGGCGCATGCCGGCGCCGACGATCTCGGCGGCGTTGACGTTGCGGTGGTAGTTGCGGATGAGGTGCAGGCTGAGCGCCGAAGCCACCGAATCGACGAACAGGTTGCCGCGGTCGCCCGGCGAGCGCAGCTCCTGCGCCAGCGCGTCGCCCAAGGCCAGCAGCTTGCGGTCGACGAGCTTCAGCACGTCCATAGTCTCGAGTTTGCGGTAGTCCTGCTCGAACGCCATGGCGGCCGTGTCGGCCATCAACTCACTCGACAGGTAGAGATGCGAGACGTCGATCAGGGCCGGCCATTCCCAGTCGGAAGCCTGTCCCGCACCCATGAGCGACATGATCCCGGGCCCGACGCGCTCTTCCTTCCAGCCTTCGCCGCAGCGCCGCCGCATCAGGGTCGAACCCCGACGATAGGTAACGATCTGGACGCCCTCGATCCCCGGCGCGACGACAGTCGAGGAACTGAATCTGTAGTCACGGAAGAAAACGCGGCGCCGGTCGTCCAGTCCCGTATCGCCTTCGGCCAGTATGTCCCCCGGTGCGTAGATGTGCACCTGTTCGGGGGAGATGATCTCATGCGTATGCGAAAGCACCCCCAATGCGTCCGACATTGCCTCCTCCATACACCGGCTACCGATCGACCGCGCGCGGTCGACCGGATCATGCACAGGATGTCGTCAGCTCAGCGTACGGAGCATAAGCGGACAAGCGTTTTGCCGACAAGCGATTTCTGTCGAGCGACACGGACGGGTCCCTGGCACGAGCTTGCGTCGCTCTTTGGCAAGCTCCGGCACATGGAGATGCCGTCCATGTCGAGCGAGACGTTATCCTGTTCCAAACGGCCAGGTTGGCTCTCCGGCAATGTGCGGCACCTGTTCTCCTGCGAGATGGAGCGGATCGGCAGGGAATGTCGGGTTGATCAGACCTTTCCAGACAACGACGAGCATAGCGGGGCCTATACATCGACCGCACCTTCGAACGGGTAGGATAAGCACATCCTGCTGCTAGCACTACTTTGGCAGATTTTTAGCACAGCTGGCGTTTTTAAGATTCCTGCGGCGGGGATTGCGTGATTCAGGTCAGCATTCTGGAAGGCTGGCCATGGACCAGACTTGGAAGTCCGACCTTGAGGGCTGGCTCGCGCCTTTCCTCGATGTTCTGTGGCACAAGGCGCGGGCGCGGATGTGCCGCGGCACTTGGCGGCTGCAACGCAACCGTGCCAAAGGCAGTGCCTCCCGCCCCAGAACAAGCTACCTCGTTTGCTGCGCCTGCGATCCGGGAGCTGGGGCCTGGCTTCATCCCGGTGTTACGTCAGGGTCGCTACACGCTTGTCGAACTTGCCCCTTCGTCGGCTCAGCGTGATCTGCTTCGGGTATCCGGTGACGATGCAGGTGATGACGTCGGCGAGGTAGGCGTGTGTGTGGTGGGGGGTCGATGCTGTTGAGCTTGCAGGTTTCGATTGGCGAGGCGATCGTCACCCAGTGTTCTCCACCGCCGTCAGAGCCGGCGAAGAGCGCATTCTTCCGATTGAGGGCGATCGGTCTGATCGCGCGTTCGACGACGTTGGAGTCGATCTCGACGCGGCCGTCGTCGAAGAAGTGGCCGAGTCCAGCCCACCGTGAGAGCGCGTACGCTATCATACTCGCAAAAATTCCCGCACCCGTCCTGTGGTGCGTGGATCAGAACTTTGCGGTCATGTTCAATCGGATGGTGCGACCGGGTCCGGGCTGGTTGGCCATGGCAAGGGCGTCTGTATAGAACGTGTCGAAGATGTTTTCGGCTGCGATATCCAGCGTCACTGTATCGTTGAATTTATAGGAGGCAAAAGCATCCACCGTTGTGTAGGCATGCCAACGGCGGCCTTGGAAGTTCCATTTCCTGTCGTCTTTGGCCGCTGGCGGTATGCCGGCCCGCTCGCCGGTGTAATTGACCCGTCCACCAAGCGTGAGCCTTTCGTCGAGGAACCGCCCCCCCAGCGTCAGGCTTACCGTGCCGACCGGCGGCACATGGTTGCGCCAGTTGTTGAGCGGGATGCCTTCGTCGGAGTTCGAGTCGTAGCAGAGCGACGCCGTCGGGCACATCTTCACCCTGTCGTAATAGATGGCCGCAAGGTCGCCGAACAGGCGACCGTTGTCGTAACGGGCGGAAAGCTCGAAACCGGAGAAGACCGCCCTGTCGTAGTTCTGCGCCGTCAGGATGGTCGTGCCGGGAGCGTAGTTCATGTAGATGTAGTTGGCGACGTCATTGTAGAAGTAGTTCAGCTTCAGCCCCAGCGTATCCCCACCCACGAAGATGTCTTGAGTCAGAAAGTTGATGCCGAACTCATAATTGTGGGCGATCTCCGGATCGAGCGCAGGCAGGCTCGCTCTGGTATCGAAGTCACTCGCCTCAGTGAACGAAGGCGGCCTCATCCCCTGCTTGTAGAGGCCGTAGATCTGAACGCCGTCATAGGGCTTTACGGTAAGTCCTATGCTGGGAGAAACCCCGGAATCCGAGCGGCCGAAATATTCCGGCGCGGTGACACCGTAACCGGGATCCACAATGTTCTCGACCGTATAGCCATTGCTCCAGCGCGTTCTTGCGTTGACATAGCGCAACCCCGCATCGACCTCGATCCATTCGTTCGGTTGCCAGTTTATGTTGGAGAAGACATCCCATTGCGACCGAGCGCCGTCCTGGCCCGACTTGATGTGGGCGAATACCATGCCGCCCCAGAGTATCTTGCTTTCGAAGAGGTTTGAGACGTTCGTATCGAGGTAGGCGACGCCGTAGTCCAGCTTGAAGTCGCCGATCGCCGAGTGCAGCACGGAGCGGTTGGACAGATCGAAGCCATAGGTACCAACATCGGTCGAGGTGTCGTAGGCGAGCGGCAGGATGCTGAGTTCATCGCGTTTCTCGAGCAACGACTGCCCGGTCCACCATGCGTTCACCGACAGGTTCAAAAGATCGGAATCGGTCGGATTATAGGTATACTTCGCCGCCACTGTATCGACGCTCACGCGCGACGGCTCGGCTTGCAAGATATCGGCGTTGGTTTGATCGATGCTCGGCCAGGTCACGCCGAACTCGCTTTCGGTGCGCAGATAAGAAAGGGACAGTTCGCTGTCCTCACCGAGATATACCTTACCTTTCAGGAGTAGAGAGGACATCCGGCTAGCCGTATTGAGCACTTCCTCGCCGGCCCGGTATCGGGTTCGATCCTCGCCGATGTTTCCATACCAGATGCGATCTTGATAAATAATATCGCCGACCTGAATCCCATGTCCGGGAGCGACTGTGTCATAGTAGTTTATCAGTTGCTGCGTGGCGGCAAACTCGTTGCGCGAGCGGAATTGTTCGCCGATACGCGCATAACCTCCATGGGTGCCTGCGTGGTAATTGCCGTTCTCGCGATAGGCGTAGGCGGCGAGCAACTCGAAATTTTCCTGTTTGGTGGCGATGGCCGCGCTGCCGTTCCCTCCGGTCGGCAATAGCCAGTGTGGACGTCCGGTAGCCAGGGTGTCGCCGAAGGATGTGGGCAGCGTGCCGGTGGCCATGCCCGGCTGGTTGGTCGCGGTGACAACGTTGCCGCTGATGTTTTCGATGCCGCCCCTTGTCCCCACGGGCGGGGGCGAGGAACTGTTGGTGTTGAAGCCGCCACGCAAGACAAGGCCCCATGTGTTGCCTTCCTTCACCACATCGTCCGCCGTTATCGTATTGATCGCCACATGCCCGCCGATGGCCCCGCTGGCGTTCGGCGCATTGCTAGGCCCCTTGGTGATGGACACGCCGCCGATGAAATCGGGATCGATGAACGTTCGATTCGCGTCGCCGTGATAACCGCGGTCCAATGTCGACGTAGACTGCGTGCCATCGATCGTGACCGCGGTGCGGTTATAGCCCTGCATGCCCCGGATGTTTGGATCGATGCCGTTGCCGTTGCGCGCCTCGCCAGAGATCACGCCGGCCGTTCCCTTGAAGATGTCAGCGGGGGAGGTTCCCCGGAACCGCTCGATGGTCTCGCCTGAAATATAGGCGCTCGATCCAGCAGTCTCGTAAGGCGTGTCAGGCGAGAACTTCTCGCCGCCGCCCGTCACGTCGATCGTGTCCAGCACCAGCGCGCCGTTCGCCACCACCGGCGCATGCACTTCTGCTACCCTGTCAGTGATCGTTACCGTATTTATTCCGGTGAACCGATAGGAAAGGCCGGTTCCCGCGAGAAGCTGGGCGAGCGCTTGATCGGGCGGCAGGTTCCCGCTTGCGCCACCGGTCGTTCTGCCGCGCGCGATTTCGCTCGGATAGACCAGACGAAGGTTCGCCTGCTCGCCGAGACTGAGAAGGGCGGCTTCGAGGGATCCGGCCGGAACGGAAATGCTGATCTTGGATGCTGTTGACTGTCCGGTGCTTTCAGAAGCCGATTGGGCATGAAGCGAGGTGACCAGAGCAAGGAGCGATATGCCCGCAAGCGCGAAAATTGCGGATTTGCCCCGTGTGTTTTGCGAGTTTCCTGCCAACGCCATGACTACCCCGTCTCCTTTTCGAGCTAGCGGGCGCCGTCATCGTTTGGTGCGCCCCCTGACTATGAAGAGTCTTTTTCGGAGCAGCTCCTGACGTTGCTTGCAAAAAAATTATCTAGATCGGACAAGGACCATCATGCCTGTGATGCGGGTAACGCTCACAGGCAAGCTCGCGGCCAAGGCATCGAGCGCGCCGTCGGTATCGGCAAGGTCGAAAATACCGGAAACACTCTGGCGCGCGGCGGCGGCATCGAGAATGAGAATCCGTCCATTGCGATAACGCTCGAGCGCTTCCAGAACCTCGCTCAGAGGACGCTCGGAAAACACCAGCTTTCCATCGCGCCAAGCCGTATGTCTGCCCACGTCCTCACGACTTACCTTAATCTGGCCGTGCTGTGTAAGCCTCGCCATATCTCCTGCTTCGAGACGCACGCGGTTCTTGCTCGTGCTTACCTCAACCTGGCCTTCTGCGACCTGCGTGCTCCCAAGCATATCGCCCGACGCCATGCGCACGGCGTACTGCGTGCCAATCGCTGTGGCACTCAGCGCCCCGCCGTTCACCACGAAAGGCCTGTAGGGGGCTTTCGCAACATCGAAGAACGCCTCGCCTCGCAACAGCTCGATCCGGCGTTCCTCCGATGAATATCGCACAACGACAGCAGTGTCGGTATTCAGGACAATACGGCTTCCGTCTTCGAGCCGGATGGTACGGACCTCTCCGACCATGGTATAGTAGTCGGACTGCCAGCGGTCGAGAACGCCGACCCGATGAGCGCCGAAAGCCATGGTGACAGCAACAGCGAGGGTCGCAATACCGACGGAGACTGAGCGCCGAGACCTTCTCAGCTTCTCCAGCCGATCCGGTGGAATCTGCACCTCCCTCAAGTCTGCCCAAAGCCGGTTCAACTCTTCGTAAGCCGCTGCGTGCGCCGGGTTGAGGGCCAGCCAAGCAGCAAAATCATGCCTGTCCATTTCCGTCGCATCGCTCGATTGAAGGCGAGCAACCCAACCGGCCGCCTCTTCGTCTATCCGATCCTTGCGGCTGATCTTGCCCACGAGTCGCTTTCGGTCCAGTTCAAGAGCGCACTAGTATATCGCTGCCATTCCTCTTCGTTTGAGAGGAAAGGGGCTGTCCTCTATCTTACCAAGAGTGCGGGCAAAGACGAACACCTGACGTGCAATCAGAAAAAAATTTCCGCCCGTAGCTTCCGACAATGGAGAAGAGCCTTGATGATGTGCTTTTCTACCATGTTGCGGGAGATGCCAAGTTCCGCCGCGATGGCTCCGTTCGAAAGGCCATGAAGACGGCTCAGAATGAACACTTGCTGACAACGATTAGGCAATTCAGCGATGGCGCGCGCCATCAGAACGATGCCTTGTCGCCCGTTAACAATACGATCTTGCGCCGGCGAGTCGTCAATGACGTTGAATCCGGCATCCTCAGATACGAAGAGAACAGTCTCGCGCGAAGTGCGTAGGGAGGCCACTCGTGCAACCGATCTCGCAACCTGAAAGAGATAAGCTTGCGGATTCTCCAGCAGAGTGGATTGCGGCACGGCAAGCATGCGAAGGAACGTCTCCTGTGTGGCCTCTATAGCATCGTCACGGTTACCCAACCGCCGCTGGAAGAACCTTCTAAGACGTCCTTCCTCCTGCTCATGAAGCGACTGAATGGACAGCCGATTCATGAGACAGATCCCGAATTGCCGGGAACCCAGCCACTATTGCAGCACTGGATTTGATCAGTCCTCTGTCCCACCTTGCCAAACCCTTCGGGACGCGGCTGCGTTCCGGTCAAGTCCATTACATGATAATTTTAGTCAAGTTTCCTTAGCAGAGGCAGATACCCACTGCAATCGCGCTCGGTGGGTTCAATTGCTCCTGTTGTAGGCAAATCCGGCAGCACTGGATGAGTATTTCGATCGTTCTGCTGTCGAAATCCAGCGCACCAAGGAACTGATTGCCTCAACTGAGGCAGGTATCCTCACGGCTGCCGCTGGCCAAGGAAAGCTCTACGGCGAGGCTCCGCAGAAACCAGCCGCACAGCCTATGGCCTGAAGGTTCATCGGGCGGCTGCAGCCTGCGGCGGCCCGCGCTCTCGTTGGGAGGGAGGGCAATCAGAAACCGCTATCGGCGTACTTGCTTTGGCCGCTTCAGCCAGATGGTCTTCGACAAAAATAGCCTCAGCAAGGCTGAGCCGAGCACGAGCGCCTTTTGGCGTCCGCCGAACCGATAGGCAAGTCGCCACAAGCGGCTGCCGTTCGGTTCACAAGCAAGAACAGGCCGCCGCCATCCAAAAGCTTGAATTGTTTGTCGCACGGCTTGATGGATCGCAGCGCCACATCGCTGAGTTTTTCCGTCGCCATGTGCCGGTCCGCGTTTCTCCAGACGTCTATGGACGTGGAAAAACAGGGAAGTGGTGCCGCTTGCGTGACTCGAACACGCGACCCCATCATTACGAATGATGTGCTCTACCAACTGAGCTAAAGCGGCATCGCGGAGCGCCCGGAGGGCGGCGCGGAAACGTGGGGCCTGATACCCGTATTGAAGGCAAAAGACAAGCGTCGATTGGCCGCCGGGCGGCGATTTCACGCCCCTGCCCGGCCGGCGCGTGCGCCGCTCAGCCGGCCCGCGCGAGGCAGGCGGCGAAGGATTGGCCGAGATTGCGGATCAGCGTGACGTAGAGGTCGGGGCCGTCGGCGATTTCCGCGCCGAGCGGATCGAGCACGC
Organism: Alphaproteobacteria bacterium; assembly: GCA_037190985.1. Lineage (GTDB taxonomy): Bacteria > Pseudomonadota > Alphaproteobacteria > Rhizobiales > Rhizobiaceae > Aerobium. Next base: position 26,659 of record JBBCKE010000040.1, on the reverse strand, counting down.
CGGTGCGCGCGTCGGTTCCTTCCGTCACCACGGAAACCAGCTTCGGCTCGAACTGCGGCTCGGAGAAGACGCAGACCGCGCCGAGCTCCTTCACCTTCTCCCTGATCTCCGACAGGCGCTGCGCGCCGGGCAGAACCTCGGGGCTGACGGTGATGGAGCCGACGACATTCAACCCGAACCGCTTCTCGAAATACTGATAGGCGTCGTGGAAGACGATGGCGGGCCGCGCCTTCACCGGCTCGACCGTCGCCGCCGTTTCCGCGACCAGCGCGTCGAGACGGACGAGGTAGGCCGCCGCGTTGCCGGCATAGCGGGCGGCGTTGCCGGGGTCGGCCTCGCCGAGGACGCGGGCGATCTCGGCGACCATCGCCCGCGCGTTCACGGGATCGAGCCAGAAGTGAAGGTCGTGGTCCGGATGGGCGTGGTTCTCGTCCGAATGCCCTTCATGGGACTGGTCGTCGGAAGGGCTTTCGTGCGAATGACCCTCATGGTCATCCCCGTCATGGTCGTGACTGCCGTGGTCGTCGCCGTCCTCGTCGTCATGGGCATGCGCCTCGAACGGGCCTCCCTCGCGGAAGGAGAGCATCTCCAGCCCCGGCGCGTCCTCGAGCGAAACAACGATCGCGCCGGCAGCGAGCGTTTTCAGCGGACCGTTGAGAAAGGTCTCCATGCCCTCGCCGACCCGGAACACGATTTTCGCCTTTTCCAGCGCGGCGGCGTCGGACGGGCGCAGCGCGTGGACATGCTCCGAGCCGCTGCCGCGCACGACCAGCGCCGGCTCCCCGACGCCCTCCATCACCGCCGCGACCAGCGAATGAACCGGCTTGATCGAGGCGACGACGCCGTCGAGCGCATGCGCCGGGATGGCAGCGAAGAGCACGGCCGGCAATGCCAGGGCGAGCGAGCGAAACAGCCGGGACATGGCGATCCTTTCAAATGGCGATGCCGGCGGACGGCGGCGCGGCGATACCGCCGACAGGCGACAGAACGACGCCGACGAGCGGCAGGTTGACCTCGGCGACGGGCGGCGGGAATCGGCCCTTGCGGCGCGCCCGGAGCCGGCAGCGGCGACCTAGATCGTTATGTTATTACGTTGTGAAACGCTATAACGTATGCAATATGGGCGTGACAAGCCTCGACGGGATGAAAATGCAGGAATTTTCCGGCCAAGCCGACAAGACGGGCGCGAACGGCTCCCCTGCCGCCGGCGCCGGACGGCACGGCGCGCCCTTGGCCGCGCAGGACGAGACGCTCGTGCGCATCGACGCGGCCGGGGTCCGTCGCGGCGGGCGATGGCTTGTGCGCGGCGTCACCTTCGACATCAGGCGCGGCGAGATCGTGACGCTGATCGGGCCGAACGGCTCCGGCAAGAGCACCACGGCGCGCGCGGTGGTCGGCATCCTGCGGCCCGACGAGGGCGCGATCACCCGCCGCGCGGGCTTGCGCGTCGGCTACGTGCCGCAAAAGCTCGCCATCGACGGTACGCTGCCGCTCACCGTGGCGCGGCTGATGACGCTGACGGCGCGCCATTCGGCGGCCGAGATCGCGGCGGCGCTGGGCGAGGTCGGTATTCCCCATCTTGCCGCATCGCCGGTGCAGTCGCTGTCCGGCGGCGAGTTCCAGCGGGCGCTGCTCGCGCGCGCCATGCTGCGCCGGCCCTACCTTCTCGTGCTCGACGAGCCGGTGCAGGGCGTCGACTACACCGGCGAGGCCGCGCTCTACGAGCTGATCGGCCGCATCCGCGACCGCACCGGCTGCGGCATCCTGCTGATCTCGCACGATCTGCACATCGTCATGTCGGCCACCGACACGGTGATCTGCCTGAACGGCCATGTCTGCTGCCGCGGCACGCCGCGGGCGGTGGCGGCCGACCCGAGCTACCGCCGGCTGTTCGGCCACCGGGCCGCCGGCGCGCTCGCCGTCTACAGCCACGACCACGACCATACCCATCTCGCCGACGGCCGGGTGCTGCACAGCGACGGCTCCATAACCGACCATTGCCACCCCGCCGACGGGCATCATCACGACCACGACCATGATCACGGGCACGATAATGGTCACGGGCACGGAAAGGCCGGCGATGCTCGATGACTTCTTCTCGCGCGCGCTGCTCGCCGGCATCGGGCTGGCGCTGGTGACGGGCCCGCTCGGCTGCTTCGTGGTGTGGCGGCGCATGGCCTATTTCGGCGACACCATGGCGCATTCGGCTCTGCTCGGCATCGCGCTCGGCTTCCTCATCGAGATCGACCTGACCGCCGGCGTCTTCGTCGTCGCGCTCCTCGTGTCGCTGGCGCTGATCGCGCTGGAGCGGCGCGGCGGGCTCTCGGCCGACGCGCTGCTCGGCATCCTGTCGCACTCGGCGCTGGCGCTCGGCCTCGTCGCGCTCGCCTTCATGACATGGGTGCGCGTCGACCTGATGGGCTTCCTGTTCGGCGACATCCTCGCCGTGTCACGCCTCGACGTGGCGCTGGTCTGGGGCGGCGGCGCGGCGGTCCTTGCGCTGCTGGCGCTGCTGTGGCGGCCGCTGCTCGCCGCCTCGGTCGACGAGGAGCTGGCCGCGGCCGAGGGGCTCGCGCCCGCCCGCTCGCGCCTCGCCTTCATGCTGATGATGGCGCTCGTCGTCGCCATCGCCATGAAGATCGTCGGCGCGCTGCTCATCACCGCGCTGATGATCATTCCCGCCGCGACCGCCCGGCGCTTCGCCGCGACGCCCGAGGCGATGGCCATCCTCGCCGCCCTCGTCGGGGCTCTGGCGGTCACGGGCGGCCTCTATGGCTCGCTCGCCTTCGACACGCCGTCCGGCCCGTCCATCGTCGTCGCCGCGCTCGCGCTTTTCCTTCTCGGCCTGCCGGCCTACCCTGCCCTTTTCGGGCGCGCACCATCCGGGAGCGACAGATCATGACCGCACATATGCACCCACATAGCCACGACCTCACGCGCAACCAGTCGCTCGTCCTCGACGCGCTGACGCGGGCCGACGGGCCGCTGTCGGCCTACACCATCCTCGACCGGCTGCGCGAGGACGGGTTCCGCGCCCCGTTGCAGGTCTATCGCGCGCTCGACAAGCTGCTGGCCGCCGGCCTCGTCCACCGGCTGGAGACGCTGAACGCCTTCGTCGCCTGCGCCCATCCGCATTGCCACGCGCAGGGGCTGATCGCCTTCGCCATCTGCGAGGATTGCGGGCAGGTCGACGAGTTCTCCGACGAGGTGGTGCGCGAGCGCCTCGGCGCATGGTCCGCGGCCAAGGGCTTCAAGGCCGAGAAGACCATGATCGAGATCCGCGGCCACTGCGCGGCCTGCCTCGCGGCCTAGAAAAAACAAAGGGCCTATTTCAGCGTCAGCACCGCCAGCTCCAGCGTCGAATCGTCCGGATGGTCGTGGATGACGAAGCCGAGATCGCGGGCGAGGTCGATCATCCTGTCGTTCTCGTCGAACATGATGCCCTCGATTCGCGACAGCCCGTCGGCACGGCCGTAGTCGATCAGGTGGTTCATCAGCGTCCAGCCCAGCCCCTGCCCCTGCCGGTCGGACCGCACGAGCAGGCCGAACTCGGCGCTTTCGTGGTTGGGGTCGGCCGACAGGCGCGCGATGCCGGCGAGCGCGCCGTCCGCGTCGAGCGCGACGAAGGCGATCTCGCGGTCGTAGTCGAGCTGGGTCAGCCGCTTCAGCATCTCGTCGGGGAACGCCTTGCGGTAGCCGAGGAAGCGCAGGCGGATGTCGGCCGGCGAGACGTGCTGCAAAAATTCGGGATAGAGTGCGATGTCGGCGGGGCGGATCGGCCGCAGCGTGTACTCCATGCCCTTGCCGGAATCGCCCTTGCCCGAATGAAACGTCTTTTCCCAGCCCGCCGGATAGGGGCGGATGGCGAGGTCGGGGTTCGGTCCCTCCTCCTCGATGCGGGCGAGGTCGATCTCGATGCGCGCGTCGAGCGCCACCGCGCCCTCCGGCCCGGTGAGCAGCGGGTTGACGTCGATGCCGGCGATGCAGGGGAAGTCGACCACCATCTGCGACACGGCGTTGAGCGAGCGCAGGATCGCGGATCGGTCAGCCGGGGCGCGGTCGCGGAAGCCGGCGAGCAGCTTGCCGATACGGGTGCGTTCGATCAGCTCCTCGCCCAGCACGTCGTCGAGCGGCGGCAGGCCGATGGCGGTGTCGTCCACCACCTCGACCGAGACGCCGCCGGAGCCGAACATGACCACCGGGCCGAAGATCGGATCGCGCGAGACGCCGAGGATCAGCTCGTGCGCGTGCTTCATCTTCACCATCGGCTGCACCGCGTAGCCCTCGATGTCGGCGTCAGGGCGGGCCTTGCGCACCCGCGCCTCGATGGCCTCGGCCGCCTCGCGCGCGGCCTTCGCCGTCTCGATGTTGAGCACCACGCCGCCGACGTCGGACTTGTGCGAGATGGCCTTGGACAGGAGCTTGACCACCACCGCGTCCCAGTCCTTGAGCAGATGCGCGGCGTGTTCCTCGGCCTCGGCCGGCGAGCCGGCGTTGAGGATCTGCGGCACGGTGACGTCATAGGCCGCCAGCACCGACTTCGCCTCCGGCTCGGTCAGGATGGTGCGGCCCTCCGCGGCCGCGCCACGGAAGATCGTACGCACCTCGTCGATGCGCCCCGCGATGTCGGCGCTGCCGGAGGCGGGAACCTGGCTGAGCGCGGCCTGCGCCTTGCTCCAGCCGTCGAGATAGCCGATGGAGCTCGCCGCCTCGGCCGGCGTCTCGAAGGTGGCGATGCCGGCCTCGCGCAGGACCTTGCGCGCCGGCTCGGCCGTGTGCTCGCCCAGCCAGCAGGCGAGGACCGGCTTGCCGCCGATCCGGCCCCCGTTTCCGACCTTGTCGACCACGGCGGCGACGCCCCTGGCCGCGTCCATCGGCGAGGCGAGGCCCGTCGGGCAGTTCAGCACCAGCACGGCATCGACGTTCCTGTCGGCGGCGACGGCCTTCAGCGCCGCGCCGTAGCGCTCGGCCGGGGCGTCGCCGATGATGTCCACCGGGTTGGCGTGCGACCATGTCGGCGGCAGGCCTTCGTTCAGCGTCGCGATCGTCTCGTTCGACAGTTCGGCCAGCTCGCCGCCGATGTCGATCAACTGGTCGACGGCGAGGACGCCGGCGCCGCCGCCATTGGTGACGATGCCGACGCGCACGCGGTTCAGGGGCGGGAAGCGGGCGACGATCTCGACCGCGTCGAACAGCTCGGCGAGGCCGTTGACCCGCAGGATGCCGGCGCGGCGTAGCGCCGCGTCCACCACCCGGTCGGCGCCGGACAGCGCCCCGGTGTGGGTGGCCGCGGCCTTGGCCGCCTGCTCGTGGCGGCCGGGCTTGATGGCGATCACCGGCTTGATGCGCGAGGCCGCGCGCGCGGCCGACATGAACTTGCGCGGGTGCGGCACGGATTCGAGATAGAGCATGATGGCGCGTGTCTTACCGTCGCCGGCCAGCATGTCGATATAGTCGGCGACATCGACATCGGCCATGTCGCCGAGCGAGACGATGTGCGAGAAGCCGATGCCGCGCCCGGCGGCCCAGTCGATCAGCGAGGTGGCGATGGCGCCGGACTGGGACAGCAGCGCGATGTCGCCCGCCGCCGGCGCCATGTGGGCGAAGCCGGCATTGAGCTTGAGCGGCGGGATCATCAGGCCGACCGTGTTGGGGCCGAGGATGCGCAGCGTGTGGGGCTTCGCCGCATCCAGCATCTTCTGGCGCAGGCCGTTCTTGTCGTTCAGACCCGCGGTGATGACCACCGCCGCCTTGACGCCGCGGGCGCCGAGCTCGGCGACGACGCCCGGCACGGTCGGCGGCGGGGTGACGATCACGGCAAGGTCGGGCGCCTCCGGCAGGTCTGCGGCCGAGGCGTAGCAGGCGCGGCCCATCACCTTCTTGTATTTCGGGTTGACCGGATAGACCGCGCCCTCGAATCCGCCGTCGATGATGTTCCGCAGCACCACGCCGCCGACCGAGCCTTCGCGGTCGGATGCGCCGATGACGGCGACCGAGCGCGGGCGGGACATATATTCGAGATTGCGGATGGTCATGGCTTCACTCCGGCCTTTCCTCGGCGCCCCGGTTTCCATGCCCGTTTCGGGACGTGGGGCTTCGATGCTTCGGTCGGGGCCGAATGTAGCGACTGGCGGCGCGGCATCAACCGCCAATTTCGCAGCGCAGCACGGTTGTATTTAATCATACGATTGATTAAATTCTCTTCATGAGCGAAGACAACGACACTGACGCGGCAGGCCGCTCCTCCGCCGAGAAGACGAAGGCGGCGCTGATCGAGGCCGGCCTCAGGCTGTTTGGGGAGAAGGGCTTCGCCGCCACCTCGACCCGCGAGATCGCGGCCGAGGCGAAGGCGAATATCGGCTCCATCGCCTATCATTTCGGCGGCAAGGGCGAGCTGCGCGACGCCTGCGCCGCCCATATCGTCCAGACGATCGCCAATGTCGCCGACCCGGTGCTGGCGGCCATGCCCCCTCCCGCCGACCGGGCGGCGGCGGAAGCGCAGTTCCGCGTCGCCGCCGAGCGGATGGCCGGCTTTCTCGTCGCCGCTCCGCAAGTCTCCAGCTTCGTCCAGTTCATCCTGCGCGAGATCCAGCATCCCGGCCGGGCCTTCGACATCCTCTATGCCGGGCTGGTCGAGAAGGTGCATCGCCGGCTGTGCGCCATCTGGGCCGCCGCCAGCGGCGACGACGCGGAAAGCGACGCGACGAAGATCGCCGTCTTCACCATGATCGGCCAGACCGTCTATTTCCGCATCGCCCGCGAGGCCGTGCTGCGGCGCATGGGCTGGCGGGAGATCGGCGCGGCCGAGGCCGGCCTCATCACCGCGACCGTGCTGGAGAACGCGATGGCGGCGCTCGCCGCCCACAGGACGAGTCGGGAGGAGCGGAAACCATGAGCCTCCTTTGCGCCCTGCCCCTCGCCGCGACCTTCTTCACCGCCTGCGCCGCGCCGCCGCCGCTCGCCGTCGGCTATGTCGAGGGCGATTTCGTCCTCGTCGCGCCGGTGGAGGCGGCCCGGATCGAGACGCTGGCCGCGCGGCAGGGCGACCAGGTGAGCGCCGGACAGACGCTGGCGATCCTTCAGGCCGATGACGCGCGCCACGCGACCGAAGAAGCGAAGGCGGCGCTGGCGCAGGCAGAGGCACAGGCCGCCGACCTGAAGGAGGGCCGGAGGCCGGAGGAGATCGCCGTCCTCGAAGCGGCGCTGCGCTCGGCCGAAGCGCAGGAGGCCGAGGGGCGCCGCGTGCTGGAGCGCACCCGCGACCTCGCCCGGCGCAGCGTCGCGACGCAGGCCGATCTCGAACGCGCTGAGACCGCGCTCGCCCTCGCCACGGCCGCGACGGGCCAGGCCGAGGCCAACCTCGCCGTCGCCCGCCTGCCGGCGCGGGCGGACGCGATCCGCGCGGCGCAAGGCCAGGTCGAGCGCGCCCGCGCCGCGCTGGCGCAGGCCGAGTGGCGGCTCGGCCAGCGCACCGTCGCCGCCCCGGCTGCCGGGCGCGTCGCCGAGGTGATCCGCCATCCGGGCGACATCGCCGGCCCGTCCGCGCCGATCCTGTCGCTGCTGCCGGACGGCGCGATCCGGCTGAAACTCTATCTGCCCGAGCCGCAATTCTCCGCGATCGCCGTCGGCGCGCTGCTGGCCGTTCAGTGCGACGGCTGCCCGCCGGGCCTGACGGCGCGCGTGACCTACGCCTCGCCCGAGCCCGAATTCACCCCGCCCGTCATCTACTCGCTGGAAACGCGCCAGAAGCTCGTCCACCTGATCGAGGCCCGGCCGGAAGGCGAGGCGTCGGCGCTGAAGCCGGGGCAGATCGTGGATGTGAGAGTGAGTGAGTAGTGAGTAGTGAGTAGTGAGTAGTGAGTAGTGAGTAGTGAGTAGTGAGTAGTGAGTAGTGAGTAGTGAGTAGTGAAATGTTGGAGATCGGAAGCGTGAAGCAATCTCTTTTCCCCTACTCACTACTCACTATTCGCTACTCACTCGCTCGCGAAGCGAGCCTCCCATGACCGCCATCGACGTCACCGGCCTCGTCAAGCGCTTCGGCGAGCGCACCGTGGTCGACCATGTGTCGATGAAGGTCGCGCGCGGCGAGATCGTCGGTTTCCTCGGCCCCAACGGCTCGGGGAAAACGACGACGATCCGCATCATGTGCGGGCTTCTGACCCCCGACGAGGGCGAAGGCACGGTGCTCGGCTTCGATCTGAGGAAGGAGGGACGACGCATCCGGCGCGAGGTCGGCTACATGACGCAGAAATTCTCGTTTTACGAGGACCTGACCATCGCCGAGAACCTCGAATTCGTCGCCCGCCTCTACGAGCTGAAGCCGGTGGCCGCGCATGTGACCCGCACGCTGGAGGAGCTCGGCCTCGCGTCCCGCCGCGACCAGCTCGCCGGCACGCTGTCGGGCGGCTGGAAGCAGCGGCTGGCGCTCGCCGCCTGCGTCATGCACAAGCCGAAGCTCTTGCTGCTCGACGAGCCGACGGCCGGCGTCGACCCCAAGGCGCGGCGCGACTTCTGGGACGAGATCCACCACCTCGCCGCCGACGGGCTGACCGTGCTCGTCTCCACCCACTACATGGACGAGGCCGAGCGCTGCCACCGCATCGGCTACATCGCCTATGGCAAGATGCTGGCGACGGGTACGGTGGACGCGGTGATCCGCGACGCCGGGCTCTCGACCTTCGTGGTGCGCGGCCCGGATCTGCAGCGCCTCGCCGCCGAGGTTTCCGCGCTTCCCGGCGTCGAGCAGGCCGCGCCCTTCGGCACGACGCTGCATGTCGTCGGCTCGGACCGCGCGCTTCTCGCCGCCTCGCTGGAGCCTCTGGCGGAAAGGCCCGGCATCAGCGTCGAGCCGGGCCAGACCAGCCTCGAGGACGTGTTCATCAAGTTCATGGGCGACGCGCGGGACAATATGGGCGGGACACCATGACATGAGCGGCGTCTTCTCCCTTGCCCGGCTCTGGGCGCTGCTCGCCAAGGAGTTCATCCAGATGCGGCGCGACCGCATCACCTTCGGCATGATGCTGGGCGTGCCGCTGATCCAGCTCCTCCTGTTCGGCTACGCCATCAACGCCGATCCGCGCCAGCTTCCCGCCGCGCTCGTCGTGGCGAGTCACGACCACTACACCCGCGCCGTGATCTCGGCGCTGGAGGCGACCGGCTACTACCGCTTCGAGCATGTCGCGCAAAGCGCGGCCGGGGCCGAATCGCTGATCGCGTCCGGCCGCGTCGCCTTCGTCGTCACCATCCCCTCCGACCTTGCGCGGCGCATCGACCGGGGTGAGCGGCCGCGCATCCTGATCGAGGCCGACGCCTCGGACCCGGCCGCTTCCAGCGGCGCGATCTCGGCGCTCGGCACGGTGATCGGCCGGGCGGTGCTGCGCGAGCAGGGCATCGCCGAGATGGCCGAGCAGGAGCGCGAAAGCCGGCTCGATGTCGTGGTGCATCGCCGCTACAACCCCGAAGGCATCTCGCAATACAACATCGTGCCGGGCCTGCTCGGCGTCATCCTGCAGATGACCATGGTGATGATGACCTCGATCGCGCTGACGCGCGAGATCGAGCGCGGCACGATGGAGAACCTGCTCGCCATGCCGGCGAGCCCGTTCGAGATCATGCTCGGCAAGGTGCTGCCGGGGCTCGCGGTCGGCGCGGTGCAGACAGTGGTGGTGCTGGCGGCGGCGCGACTCCTGTTCGATATCCCCTTCGCCGGCGATCCGCTGACGCTCGTCGCCGCCATCCTCGTCTTCGTGCTCGGGCTGGTGCTGCTCGGCTACCTGATCTCGACCTTCGCGCGCACCCAGATGCAGGCGTTGCAGCTCACCTTCTTCTTCTTCCTGCCGTCGATCATGCTGTCGGGCTTCATGTTCCCGTTCCGCGGCATGCCCGACTGGGCGCAATGGATCGGCGAGTTCTTCCCGCTGACCCATTTCCTGCGCGTCGTGCGCGCGGTGATGCTGAAGGGCGCGGGCTTCGCCGACATCGCCTTCGAGGCGTCGGTCCTTATCCTCTTCGTCCTCGCCTACGGCGCACTAGCGCTCGCGCGCTTCCGCAGCACGCTGGACTGAAGGGCTTTTTCTGTCGGCATCGGATTGTTCCGAAAAGTGCTCACACTTTTCGGTCCGATGCCCCTACTTGGTGCCGTACATGCGGTCGCCCGCGTCGCCGAGGCCGGGCACGATGTAGCCCTTCTCGTTCAGCTTCTCGTCGATCGAGGCGGTGAAGACCGGCACGTCCGGGTGGGCGGTGGTGAAACGCTCGATGCCTTCCGGCGCGGCGAGCAGGCACACGAAGCGCAGGTTCGTCGCGCCGCGCTCCTTCAGCTTGTCGACCGCCGCGACCGCCGAATTGGCGGTGGCCAGCATCGGGTCGACGACGATGACCAGCCGGTCCTCGAGGTCGCTGGGCGCCTTGAAGAAATATTCGACCGCCTCCAGTGTCTCGTGGTCGCGGTAGAGGCCGACATGGGCGACGCGCGCCGCCGGCACCAGGTCGAGCATGCCGTCGAGCAGGCCGTTGCCGGCGCGCAGCACCGAGGCGAAGACCAGCTTCTTGCCTTCCAGCGTCGGCGCCTCGATGGTCTTCAGCGGTGTCTCGATCACCCGCGTCGTCAGCGCCAGCTCGCGTGTCACCTCGTAGCAGAGCAGCAGCGAAATCTCGCGCAGCAGCCGGCGGAAGCTCGCCGTCGAGGTCTCCTTGTCGCGCATGATGGTGAGCTTGTGCTGGACCAGCGGATGATCGACGACGGTTACGCCCTGCATGTTGCTGTTGCCTTTCCCTGCCTTTGCGCCCTTTTTTCGGGGGCAATCCTAGCCGCACATCGCCGGGTGGGATACCTTGGCCGCCGGCCGAACCACAGTTTTCTCGCCCGGCTTTCCCCGTTAACCGGCGCGGCCGATCATCGCGGCTTCGGCAATGGCGCAGCCTCGATCTATCGTTTATGGTCCGGCCGGATTTCGCATGGATGATCATATGTCGGACGAACGCACGACCGCCGCGGGCGGGATGGAAACGGCCTACGGCTTCCGCAACGTGGCGGAAGGCGAGAAGCAGGGCCTCGTCAACGACGTGTTCCACAAGGTCGCCTCGCGCTACGATTTGATGAACGACCTGATGTCGGGCGGGCTGCACCGGCTGTGGAAGGACGCGATGGTCGCGTGGCTGAACCCGCCGAAGCGGGAGGGCTGGCGCGTGCTCGATGTCGCTGGCGGCACCGGCGACATCGCCTTCCGCATCGTCGAGGCCTCGCGCCGTAACGCCCACGCCACCGTGCTCGACATCAACGGCTCGATGCTGAAGGTCGGCGAAGAGCGGGCGCACAAGCGCGGCCTCGGCGATCATGTCGATTTCGTCGAGGCCAATGCCGAGGCGCTGCCCTTCCCCGCCGGCACTTTCGACGCCTACACCATCGCCTTCGGCATCCGCAACGTGCCGCACATCGACGTCGCGCTCTCGGAAGCATTCCGCGTGCTGAAGCCGGGCGGGCGGTTCCTCTGCCTCGAATTCTCCGAGGTCGAGATGCCGATCCTCGACAGGGTCTACGAGGCGTGGTCGTTCAAGGCGATTCCCCAGATCGGCGCGATGGTGGCCGGCGACGGCGAGCCCTACCGCTATCTGGTCGAATCCATCGCCAAGTTCCCCAACCAGCGCAATTTCGGCGCGATGATCGAGCGCGCCGGCTTCGGGCGGGTGACATGGCGCAATTATTCGGGCGGCATCGCCGCGCTGCATTCGGGCTGGAAGCTGTGAGGTTTCCGGTTTCATGAGCACCATTGCCGCCTGGTTCCGGCTGGCCCGCGCCGGCTGGATCATGACCCGCGAGGGCGTCGTAGCCGCGCTGCCGGGCGACCAGCTCTCGGGGCTGCCGCGCTTCGGCTGGCGCATCGCCCGGCTTCTCGCCCGCCGCGGCGCGAAAGGCCGCCAGCGCGACCAGCGCCTCGCCAAGGCGGTGGACAGGCTAGGCCCCTCCTATGTCAAGCTCGGCCAGTTCCTCGCCACCCGCCCCGACGTGGTCGGCGCGGAGATCGCGGCCGACCTCGCCAACCTCCAGGACCGGATGGCGACCTTCCCGACACCGGAAGCGGTGGCCGAGATCGAGCTGTCGCTGGGCCGGCCCATCGGCGATCTCTATGCACGCTTCGACGCGCCGGTCGCCGCCGCCTCCATCGCGCAGGTGCATCCGGCTGTCGTTCGGCAGAGCGACGGGACCGAGCGCATGGTCGCGGTCAAGGTCATCCGCCCCGGCGTGCGCCGCCGCTTCAACAACGACCTCGAAAGCTATTTCCTCGCCGCCCGGCTGCAGGAGCGCTTCATCCCGGCGACGCGGCGGCTGCGCCCCGTCGAGGTGACGAAGACGCTGGCGCAGACGACGAAGATCGAGATGGATCTGCGGCTGGAAGCCGCCGCGCTTTCCGAGCTCGCCGAGAACACGAAGGACGATCCGGGCTTTCGCGTGCCGTGGGTCGACTGGGAGCGGACGGGCCGCGACGTCGTCACCATGGAGTGGATCGACGGCGTCAAGATGAGCGACGTCGAGGCCTTGCGTGCCGCCGGCCACGACCTCGAGAAGCTCTCGGTGGCGCTGATCCAGTCCTTCCTGCGCCACACGCTGCGCGATGGCTTCTTCCACGCCGACATGCACCCCGGAAACCTCTTCGTCGAGGCGGACGGCACCATCGTCGCCGTCGATCTCGGCATATCGGGGCGGCTCGGGCGCAAGGAGCGGCGGTTCCTCGCCGAAATCCTCTACGGCTTCATCGTGCGCGACTACCGCCGCGTCGCCGAGGTGCATTTCGAGGCCGGCTACGTGCCGCGCGACCACGACATCGACGCCTTCGCGCAGGCGATCCGCGCCATCGGCGAGCCGATCCACGGCCAGCCGGCCGAGACGATCTCGATGGCGCGGCTCCTGACGCTGCTGTTCGAGGTGACGGAGCTGTTCGACATGCAGACGCGGCCCGAGCTGGTCCTCTTGCAGAAGACCATGGTGGTGGTGGAGGGCGTGGCGCGCACGCTCGATCCGGCCTTCAACATGTGGAAGACCTCCGAGCCGGTGGTCGGCGACTGGATCAGGCGCAATCTCGGGCCCCGCGGCGTGCTGGAAGACGCGCGCGACGGCGTCTCCGCCCTTTTCTCGCTCGCCCGGCAGGCGCCGGAGCTGGCCGAGCGCGCCGAGCGCCTGTCGCGCGAGATCGACGCCATGGCCGAGCACGGCCTTCGCTTCGACGACGCCACCGCGGACAGGATCGGCCGGGCCGAGGCGCGCCGCACCCGCTCGGGCCGGGTGGCGCTGTGGGTGATCGCGGCGACGCTGATCTGGATTGCATGGCAGATCGGCTGAAGTAATCTGGTCCGACCACGGAGGCAGACCGGCGAATGACCCGTTCCGAAACGACCCTTTCCGACAGGCGCATCCTTCTCATCATCGGCGGCGGCATCGCCGCCTACAAGTGCCTCGACCTGATCCGCCGCCTGCGCGAGCGCGGGGCCGCGGTGCGCTGCGTGATGACGAAGGCGGCGCAGGAATTCGTCACGCCGCTCGCAGTCGGCGCGCTGTCGGCGGCCCATGTCTTCACCGACCTGTTCGATCGCGAGGACGAGCAGGATGTCGGCCATATCCGCCTGGCGCGCGAGACCGACCTGATCGTCGTCGCCCCCGCCACCGCCGACCTGATGGCGAAGATGGCGCACGGCCTCGCCGACGATCTGGCTTCCGCCGTGCTGCTCGCCTCGGACAAGCCGATCCTTCTCGCCCCGGCGATGAACCCGCTGATGTGGGGCAACGCCGCGACGCGGCGCAACCGCGAGACGCTCCAGAAGGACGGCATCCGCTTCGTCGGGCCGAACAGGGGCGAGATGGCCGAAAGCGGCGAGGCCGGCGAAGGGCGCATGGCCGAACCGCTGGAGATCGCCGCCGCCATCGAGGCGCTGCTCGACGAAATCTCCCCGGATTCTGGCCCGAAGCCGCTCGCCGGCCGGCGCGTCGTCGTCACCTCCGGCCCGACGCACGAGCCGATCGACCCGGTGCGCTACATCGCCAACCGCTCGTCGGGCAAGCAGGGCCACGCCATCGCCGCGGCGCTGGCGAAGCTCGGCGCGGATGTGCGGCTCGTTTCCGGCCCGGTGACGATCCCCGACCCGGCCGGCGTTGCCGTCACCCGCGTCGAGAGCGCGCGGCAGATGCTCCAGGCGGTGGAGGCGGCGCTGCCCGCCGACGCTGGCGTGTTCGTCGCCGCGGTCGCCGATTGGCGCACGGCAGGCGAGGCCGGCCAGAAGATCAAGAAGGAACCCGGCAAGGGGCCGCCGGCGCTGCAGATGGTCGAGAACCCCGACATCCTCGCGACAATCGGCCACCATGCGAGCCGGCCGGGGCTGGTGATCGGCTTCGCGGCCGAGACGCAGGATGTCGTCGACAACGCGCGCCGGAAGCTCGAGAAGAAGGGCGCGGACCTCATAGTCGCCAACGACGTGTCGCACGACAGCGGCATCAACACCGGCGGCGTCATGGGCGGCGACAGGAACCGCGTCAGGATCGTCTCGCCCGGCGGCGTCGAGGACTGGCCGGAAATGGGCAAGGACGAGGTGGCGGGGCGGCTGGCGGCGCTGATCGCCGAAAAGCTCGCGGGCGGCGGGGAAGCGCGGTGAGCGAGCGCCCTGCCCCGTCCCCCCGCGCCGACTATCGCGCCTTCCGTACCATCCCGACGCGCTGGATGGACAACGACATCTACGGCCACATGAATAACGTTGTCCACTATTCGCTGTTCGACACGGCGGTGAACGGCTGGCTGATCGAAAGCGGCGCGCTCGACATCCATGGCGGCGACCGGATCGGCCTCGTGGTGGAGACCGGCTGCCGCTATTTCTCCGAGATGGCGTTTCCGGACGTGGTGACGGCGGGCCTGCGCGTGGCAAGGCTCGGCGCGTCGTCGGTGCGCTACGAGGTCGGCCTGTTCCGCAACGACGATAAGCTGGCGGCGGCGGAAGGCTTCTTCATCCATGTCTATGTCGACCGGGCGACGCGGCGGCCGAAGCCATTGAGCGAGGGGCTGCGCGCGGTTCTGGAGGGGATCGCTGCATGAGCGCGCCCGGGGACGAGCGGCTGGACGAGCGGCTGGTGGCGCTCGAAATACGCTATGCCGAGCAGGAGCGGACGATCGCCGACCTGTCCGACCAGTTGACCGAGCAGTGGAAGACCATCGACCGGCTGCAGAAGAAGCTCGACGCGCTGACCGAGCGTTTCCTCGTACTCGAGGAGCAGGCCGCGCCGGAAACGCCGGTGACGAAGCCGCCCCACTGGTGAGGCGGCGGGAGGCGGGGATGACGATCAGGGACCGGATGGGACGCGCGGAAGACTACGTGCTCGGCCTGATGGACGAGACCGAGCGGATGCGCGCCGAGCGTGACATGGTCGTCGACCCCGAGTTCCGCGACTGCGTGCTGGAACTGGCGCAGAAGCTGCAAAGGCTGCACGACATGAAGCGGCCGGACAAGTCGGCCGACGAGGCGTGGAACGAGATCGCCGCGCGCATCGCCGAGCTGCCTCAGATGGCGGGGATGAGCCCGGAACGCCTTCAGACGCGGCAGGCGGCCCCGGCGCGGCCCGTCAAGCCGCGGATCGTCGCGCGCCGCCCAGTCGGGCGCGGCCTCAACGAGACGGGCGGGCGGCGCGGGCTCGTCGTCGCCTTCGGGATCATGGCCGTCTTCGTGATCGGCTATCTCGTCGGCTACCTGCGCTGAACCTGCCGGTCAGCGCGCGGCCGGAACCACGCAGGCGACGCCGGTGCCCCTGAGGCCGCAATAGCCGCCCGGATTCTTGGCGAGATATTGCTGGTGCTCCTCCTCGGCGAAGTAGAAGGCCGGGGCGGGAGCGATTTCGGTCGTCACCGGCCCGCGCCCCGCGCCCGCCAGCGCCGCCTGATAGGCGGCGAGCGAGGCCTCGGCCTCTTCCCTCTGCGCATGGGACGTGGTGAAGATCGCCGACCGGTAGGTGGTGCCGACGTCGTTGCCCTGGCGCATGCCCTGCGTCGGGTCGTGGTTCTCCCAGAACACGCGCAGCAACTCGCCATAGGACACCGTCGCCGGGTCGAAGACGACGAGCACGGTCTCGGCATGGCCGGTCAGGCCGGTGCAGGTCTCGCGATAGGTCGGGTTCGGCGTGATGCCGCCCTGATAGCCGGCGGCGGTGACCCACACGCCCGGCACCTGCCAGTAGAGCCGCTCCACGCCCCAGAAGCAGCCCATGCCGAAATAGGCAACCTCCGTGCCCGCCGGATAGGGGCCGTGCAGCGGCCGGCCGGAAACGAAATGGTCGGCAGCGGTGGGGATGGGGTGGCCGCGGCCGGGCAGCGCCTCCTCCGGCGTCGGCAGGCGCAGCTTGTTGGTGGGACCGTCGTTCAGGAAAAACATCGATGCCTTCCTTTCTGCCCAAAGGGCATGGTGATGAGCGCTTCGGCCTATGCGGCGAAGCGATAGTCGCGGCGCTCGCGCCGGCGGCCGGCAAGCGCCACGAGAAGAGCGAGGGCGGCGAACACGGCGAAGCCCGGCAGCGAAAGCAGCCACAGGACAACCGGGTCCCACACGAGGCCGGGCAGGTTTTCCGTGACCAGCGCCTCGAAGCCGGCGAGGCTTTGCCGCGACAGCGCCGCCCATGACGAACCGAGCGGCGTCATGACGACGACCCCGGCGGCGATGGAGCGCGTGGCGTCGAGCACCGCCATGATGACGGCGACCGCGAGAAGCACCATCGAAACGAGACGCAAGGCAGCTTTTATCATCGGGGCGCAATCGCCTTTTCTTCGCGGCGCGGGCCGCGCCGTCTCGTCTTCAGATAGGACCGGCCGATGCGCTTGGCAATCGCCTATCGGCTCCGGGCCCCGCCGGGATCGTCCGCACCGCGTCCCGAAGCGGCCGGGCGCGAGGCCTTGCGGTGCGGCGTCTTACTCCAGTGATGCGGCCGGCGGTAGATTTCCCACAGCGCCGCCCATGCCGCCAGCGACAGCAGCAGCCAGTAGACGGGCGTCAGCGCGGCGAAGACGAGCGGCCTCGGCTTCTCGATCCCGCTCAGCGTCACCAGCCCCAGCGCGATGAAGGCGGCATAGCCGATGACGACGTTGCCGAGCGCGATGGCGCCGATGGCGGCGTCGCTCCGGGCGAATTCGCCGGCCATGGCGAGCTTTACCGCGCCGTAGAGGATCGAGCCGACGAAGACGGGATGGAATAGCGCCGAGACGATCATGCCGAGCGATGTGATCTGCACGGCGAGGAACGAGGCCGGGCCGAGTTCGCGCCACAGCGAGGCCGGCTCGCGCATGTGGACCAGCCATGTCTGCATCCAGCCCTTGATTTGACGTCTGAGGCCGTCCAACAACGTCCAGATACGAAGGGAATTCACTTGTTAAATCATCGCGCTAACGTCCATCTACGTTCGTAACCATCCAGTGGCATCCTTTTGAATTGTTGCTATATTGTTGCTATGGATAACATCCGATGAGTGAACCCTTGACCCGCAGATTGACCGCAACGGCGCTCGCAGCGCTCCGCCCGCAGACGAAGCCCTACTATGTTTCCGATGATCAGCAGGTCGGCTTGAGAGTTAGAGTCTCCCCGTCAGGTGCGATCACATGGAGCATGGCATACAGGATCAAAGGTGGAGGCACGAAAAGTGCATCGCTCGGTCCATGCGATCCGAATGGGCGCAAGGGTCTTGGTCTCGCCGCCGCTCGGGAACGAGCAGCCGACATTGTGAGAGCCGCCCGTCAGGGCCGTGATCTTCTTGGTGAGGAGTATGATGAGCGTGCTGCCAGACGCGAGCGTCTGACAATTCAGAAACTCATCGAGACCTACGTGAAGAACTTAAAGAATCCGAACCGAAAAGGCGGAGCGCTGCGCACCGCAGATGATATTGAACGCCGCCTTCTGCGGGCACTGAACGGGAAACTGCGTAGCGTAGCGGACGACCTGAAGAGGGGCAATCTTAGCAGGCTGTTAGACGATGTTGCTGAGAAGCATCCTAGGGAGGCAGAGAAGCGGCGACAGGTGATAGGCGCGATGTATCGCTGGGGGATCGCGAAAGGCTATGTAGAAACGGATCCCACCGCCGGAACGGAAGGCTACGGGCGGGGCATTCCACGTGACCGGGTACTTGAGCCGACCGAAATTGAGCTGCTCTGGAGATGGCTTGACTCGGGTGCTGACAATATGCCGCCGGATTGCATCGATGTTCTCCGCCTTCAGCTATGCTTGGGTGCACGCATCGGCGAGGTCGCAGGCATCGACGCTTCCGAGCTACGGGTCGAGGAAGAAAAACTGATCTGGACCCTCCCGGCTATACGTTCAAAGAACAAGAATGAAAGGGATACGCCACTGGTGGGACGGGCTCGCCAGATTGTCAAACGAGCATTGTCGAGGCGAAAGCAGGGGCCACTGTTTCGGACAATTCTCTCGAGCCGTACACTTACCGCCACGGATATCGGCCAAGCTCTGAAGAAACGCGTGCTGCCATGCGAGCATTTCAGAACGCACGATCTTCGGCGCACTGTTGTGAGTCAGATGGATGGGTTAGGCATAGCACTGGATACTATAGCCGCCGTTGTCGGCCATCAGCGTGGATCGCGATTCACCCAAACGCTTGTTCGGCACTATAGCCGACCGAAGCTCAATGACCGAGTTGAAACCGCATTAGCCGCGTGGGACAAACGGCTCGAGGAAATCATCAAAAGTAAGGTGAGATAGCTCGACCGCAATACGTGTCGGCTGCAGCATTAGGCTGTCCCCGTCTTCGATAGCGACTGGCGGCAGCCAAGGTTGGGAGGCATCAACCATAATATCGAAAAAAACTCTTTTTTCAATAAGTTAATTTTCAGAGATTCTCAGAATACCCACAAAAATACCCACGTCACATTGTCGTTACTTCGGTTGAGTTCCAGCAAGTTCCAGCCTATTCCGCCGACGCTGTTCCTTCTGCTTTCCTCTGCTGACGACTTGAACATATCCTGCGACCGAATTCCCCGTCTTTGTGGACTGTAGCGAATGGGCCGCTCTCA
The DNA here is from genome assembly GCA_037190985.1 of Alphaproteobacteria bacterium. Classification (GTDB taxonomy): domain Bacteria; phylum Pseudomonadota; class Alphaproteobacteria; order Rhizobiales; family Rhizobiaceae; genus Aerobium. The sequence goes on along the minus strand of JBBCKE010000040.1, from coordinate 7,622 downwards.
GAACGTCGTGCACTTGCATCGCCGTTCTTCCTGGCCCACGTCCAGCCGCCAAAGAGGCGAGATGCCGCTTCTATTCCGTCTAACAAGCCATTTAAAGTATCAGACGAGTCCTCGACCTGCAACGCGTGTCAATGTTGAAAAGCTCGGTGGCGGCTCTCCATGCGCAAAGCATGCCGCGCGGAGAGTGTTTGCCATAAGCATCGCGATCGTCATGGGACCAACGCCACCCGGAACCGGCGTAATTGCCCCGGCACGGGACAAAGCACCTTCAAAATCAACGTCACCCACTAGTCGTGACTTACTCGTTTCACTCTCATTCGTAGTGATCCTGTTTATCCCGACGTCGATAACGGTTGCTCCCTGCTTGATCCAATCGGCCTCAATCATCTTCGGGCGCCCAACGGCTGCCACGAGAATATCCGCAGCACGACAGACGCCTTCAAGGTTCCTGGTCCTGCTATGAGCAATCGTGACCGTCGCGTTCGCCGACAGCAGCAGATTTGCCATGGGCTTGCCAACAATGTTGGAGCGGCCGACGACAACGGCGGTTAGCCCCGAGAGATCTGTGCCGTGCACTTTCGTGATTAGGATCATCGCACCAGCAGGGGTGCATGGCACGAAAGCGTCTTCAAGTTGGCCTGTTCCGAGTTTGCCGACATTGATGAAATGAAAGCCGTCGACATCCTTTTCCGGGGCGATCGACTGGATGACCTTGCCGGAATCGATGTGACCAGGAAGAGGTAGCTGGACAAGGATCCCGTGAATGGCAGAATTCTCATTCAAGGATACAATCACCGCCAGTAGATCGGCTTCGGATATATCTTCAGGGAGTTCGTGTTTCACCGATCGAAAGCCACACTCTTCCGCTTTCTTGCCCTTTGAAGTGACATAAACTTGGCTTGCCGGATCGGCCCCGACGATTACGACGGCAAGGCCGGGTTTGATGTTTTTTTCGGACAGATCGGCGACGCCGGTCTTGACTATTTCGATGATCCTCTCGGCGGCTTCCTTGCCGGAGATGATCCTGCAATCCGACTGGGTCACGGGCGCCTCATGCAAATACGATGGTCTTATGGCCGTTGAGCATCACGCGACATTCGAGATGCATCTTGACGGCGCGCGCGAGCACCCGACTTTCGATGTCCCTGCCCGTGGCCACGAAGTCTTCCGCCGTCATCGCATGCGTTACGCGCTCGGTTTCCTGCTCGATGATTGGACCTTCGTCGAGGTCAGGCGTGACATAGTGAGCTGTGGCGCCGATCAGCTTCACACCCCGGTCAAATGCCTGATGATAGGGTTTGGCACCCTTGAAGGAGGGCAGGAACGAGTGATGGATGTTGATCGCCTTGCCGAACAGCCGGTTCGACAGGTTATCGGAGAGAACCTGCATGTAGCGGGCGAGTATCACGAGGTCCGCCCCGGTTTCGCGCACGAGTTCGAGCAGCCGGGCTTCCTGCTCGGCCTTGTTGTCCTTCGTCACCTTCCAGCAATGGAATGGTATGCCCTCGCGCCTAGCGAACTCGGCAGCATCTTCATGGTTCGAGACGATGGCCGCCACCTCGGCCTTCAACCAGCCGACGCGGATCTGGTATAGAAGGTGGAGCATGGCATGGTCGAACTTCGACACCATGATGATGATCTTCGGCGTGCGATGGGCGTCGACCAGCTTGGTCTTCATGTCGAAGCGATCAATCACCGGCTTTATCGCTCGCTCGATGTCTTCCCTGGAGAGCTGTTTCGGCGCGGTAAAGGCGATGCGCATGAAGAGCCTGTTCGACTGGGTGTCCCAGAACTGGTTGCTTTCCGCGATGTTCGCCCCGATCCCGGCCAGTTCCGTCGTGGTTGCCGCCACGATGCCCGGCCTGTCGTTACATGTCAGGGTAAGGTAATATCTCGACGTCATTCGGCTTTTCTCCCATTCGTGGTTCCTTCCGGCTGGCGCGCGCTCGGTCGCACCTGTATCCGGTCAAGGCAGGATTGGGGTCGTTCGCCACAGCGCCCAGCGCCCTCCCGTTGCATCAATAGTGGGGCGGGGTGATAACCCAGACCACCTTTGTCGGCGTGTCGCCGGAATTCGCGCAGCGATGGATCTCGGTGCTCTTGAAAGAGAAACTGTCGCCCTCCTCCAATTGGAAAAACTGCCCCGCGACCCACAGGTCGAGTTTTCCCGAGATCACGAGCCCGCACTCGGCGCCGTCATGGTTGTAGTCGCCGCTGTCCGCACCCGGCTCGATGGTGCTCAGCAGCATTTCGAGGGGGCCGCTGAGGTTCGGTGAAAGCAGTTCTTCCTCGATCCCCAGTCCCGTGAACGAAAACCGTCTGCGGTTGTGCGCCCTGACGATGATATCCTTCTCGTTCGGTGGAGCATCGTCTGCATGAAAGAACCAGTTCATGTGCACGCCGAGCGTATCGCTGATCTTCTTCAGCACGCCGATCGGCAATTTGGTCTGGTTGCGCTCGATCAGGCTGAGGTAGCCGACCGAGATGCCCGCGGCATCCGCCACTTGCTGCAGCGTTAGAGCCTTGACCTTCCGCAGCTCCCTTATCTGTGCGCCTACAGCCATGTCTCCGGAACTCTCGGCGGCAGCCCATTCGTCCGTTTTACGCATCATTCTGGGAAGCATGGCGATTCCTTCGGCTCGCGGAGCGAAGTGCTCACTCCGCCACTAAGTCACCGTTCATAAAAAGATTCTCATGCCTCATCGAGTGAATTTTCTCCTCATGTTGGTAGATTCCATCGTCATAAAAAATCATCACGATTTTTTCATGCTTGTAAATACGATTTTTCTCAGACATGATTTGGCCGGCTCGGACTTCACGAGCCAGATGGCACCGACCCCGGTTCGAAGGGAAAAGATTGGGCCATGGGAAGCGGAATGGGAGCAATGGATAACACCCGACGGGATGCCCTTGTTGGCATAATCCTGAGCATGACCGAACGATCCGAGGTCGTCATGCGCAGCGGAGATCTGCCCCATACGCTTTGTCAAACAGAAGTTTCCGGTAGCAAACCGAAAGCGAGGCAATGGGCACAGACAGTCAACCCTCCGATGATGTGGTCCGCTTCAAAGGTGTCGAAAAAACTTATGACGGCATCAATGTCGTCGTTGAGCGCCTCGACCTGACGATCAAGCGTGGCGAGTTCCTGACATTGCTTGGCCCGTCGGGTTCGGGAAAGACCACGACGTTGATGATGCTGGCCGGCTTCGAGATGCCCACCTCGGGCGCAATCATTCTCGACGGGAATCCGATCGAGCGACTGCCGCCCTATCGCCGCAACATCGGAGTGGTCTTTCAGAACTACGCCCTGTTCCCGAACATGACCGTCGGAGAGAACGTCGCCTTTCCGCTCCAGATGCGGAAACTCGACAAGTCTGCCCAGAAGGCCAAGGTGCAGGCTGCACTGGACATGGTGCAGATGGGTCAGTTCGCGGATCGTCGAACATCCCAGCTCTCCGGCGGACAACAACAGCGAATTGCGCTTGCCCGTGCGCTGGTGTTCGAGCCTGCGATCGTCCTTATGGACGAGCCTCTCGGCGCGCTCGACAAGCAACTGCGCGAGCACATGCAGCTCGAGATCAAGCATCTGCACGAACGGCTCGGCATAACGGTCATCTACGTCACGCACGACCAGGGCGAAGCCCTGACCATGTCCGACCGCATCGCGATCTTCAATCACGGACGCATTCAGCAGCTGGGAACACCCGCCGATATCTACGAGACACCGGCAAATCCCTTCGTTGCCCGGTTCATCGGCGACAACAATGCTTTGCAGGGCACGGTTTCTGAAATCGATGGGGATCGGTGCCGGGTACGCCTCGGTGGCGGCGGAGAGCATCTGGTTCGCGGGCGGGTCGGTGCGCCCCTCGCGATCGGTGATCGTGCCACGCTCTCGATCCGTCCTGAACGCATCCGGATCGGCGCCGTTGCCAGTGACGACAACCAGGCCGAAAGCGTCGTCGAGGAGATCATCTATCTCGGCGATCATATGCGGGTCCGGGTCTCGGCACTCGGCAGCGACGACATTGTCATCAAGGTTCCGAGCAGCAGTGAGGTCTCTTCCACCATCAGGCGTGGCGACAAGCTGTCGATCGGATGGAGTTCCAACGATTGTCCGGCCCTGAAGGGGGAACCCTCCGGCGATTGACGGGACGCAAGCAGTATCAACTGAAAGGGGAAGCGGAATGACACGGAGCAGAACTGGAAGTGGAAGCGTCACCGGCCTGGCCCTGAAGCTCGGCATTGGCTTCATCGCGGCAAGCGCGACGGCTACGCTGGCGCAGGCGCAGGAAAGCCTCACGATTGCGTCATGGGGCGGTGCATATCAGGAGAGCCAGGCCAAGGCCTTCTTCGAGCCCTTCACGCAGGAAACCGGCGTCAGGATCGTCACCGACGAGTGGAGCGGCGAGACGGCTAGGCTCAAGGGAATGGTCGAGACCGGCAATACCAGTTGGGACGTGGTGGACGTCCTGCCGGGTCAGGCCCTTCAGGGCTGCGACGAAGGCTGGCTGGAGCCGATCGACTACGACGCCCTCGGTGGCAAGGAGAAATTCCTGCCCGCGGCGACGATGGAGTGCGCGATCGGCAATGTCGCCTACGCATACATCATCGCCTATGACGAAGCGAAGTTCCCCGATGGTGGCCCTGCCACGGTCGCCGACGTCTGGGATGTCGAGAAGTACCCGGGGCCGCGTTCGCTGCGACGGTCGCCACAATCCACCCTGGAACTGGCGCTCATCGCTGACGGCGTGGCGCCGGCCGATATCTACGACGTGCTGGAGACCGATGAAGGCGTCGATCGTGCATTCCGGAAGCTCGACGAGATCAAGCCCCATGTGAAGGTCTGGTGGGGCGCCGGCGCGCAGCCGCCGCAATTGCTGGCGGATGGCGAGGTCGCGATCGCGACCGCGTATAACGGGCGCATCTATGACGCCGTCGAAAACAGCGGCAGGGCGTTCAAGATCGTTTGGGACGGCGCCATGCTCGACTGGGACATGTGGGCGATTCCGAGAGGAACGCCGAAGATGGAGCTGGCGAAGCAGTTCATCGAGTTCGCCATGCGACCGGAGAATATGGCCAACCAGACGAAATACATTCCCTATGGCCCCTCCAGCCTCGAGGCAGCCAACATGGTGGATCCGGACGTTCTCCCGCACCTGCCGACATCGCCTGAGAACTCCGGATCGTCGTTCTCGATCTCGGCGGAGTATTGGGCCGATCATGACGAGGAACTGACAGAGCGGTTCAACAACTGGCTCGCACAGTAACCCGATCAGCATTGCCGGAGGACGCGCGTCCTCCGGCAATCTCCAGCCAGCCCAATCGCGAACGAAGAGCCATGCCGATGTCGGAAAGGGTCGTTGACGGGATCGCCTCGGCAGAGGCTGCATCGTCACGTAAGGACAGCGAACTGCTCAGGCGGATGAACCGTGCCAACCGGACGGGACGGCTCAGGGCGTTTGCATATGTTTCGCCGCTCCTACTGTTCCTTCTGGCTACCTTCGTCCTGCCGATCGCGCTGCTCCTGGTCAGGGCCGTCGACAACCGGGAGGTTGGCCAGATCCTGCCGCAGACGGTTCAGGAGCTGGCCTCGTGGGATATGGCCGGGCTTCCTTCCGACAGCGCTTTCGAGGCGCTGGCAGCCGACTTGAAGGCCAGCACGCGCGACCGCGTCGCGGAGCTCAGTCGACGCCTCAACTATTACTCGCCCGGATTCCGGACCCTGTTGAACAGGACGATCCGCAACCTCGACGAGGTGACTCCGGGTTCCGCGAGAACCGACCTGGTCGCGGTCAACGACCAGTGGGGCGATGCCGAAACGTGGCGGACAATCCGACAGGCCAGTCCGATGGTGACCGATTTCTACCTGCTGAAGACCGTCGATCTGGTCAAGCAGGCCGATGGGTCGATCGTCCAGGCTACCGACGACGCAATCTACGTCTCCGTGATTGCCCGAACCCTGTTCATCAGCTTCGTCGTCACTGTGCTATGCGTGCTGATCGGCTATCCCCTCGCCTATCTCCTTGCCTCCACGAAACCTGCCTATGCGCGCTGGCTGCTGATGCTGGTGTTGCTGCCGTTCTGGACGTCCCTTCTGGTGAGGACGACGGCGTGGCTGGTGCTTCTGCAGAGCAACGGGGTCGTCAATTCGCTTCTGTCGTGGATCGGCGTAATCGCCGAACCGCTTGCGCTCGTTCATAACCGCACAGGTGTCCTGCTCGCCATGACGCACATCCTGCTGCCTTTCGTGGTGCTGCCCGTCTATGCCGTGATGAAGGGGGTGCCCGACGTATACTGGCGCGCCGCATCCTCTCTGGGCGCGCCTCCCGTCAAGGCCTTCCTGCGGGTCTATCTTCCGCAGACCATGCCCGGCGCCGGCGCGGGCGCGCTTCTGGTGTTCATCCTGTCGCTCGGCTACTACATCACTCCGGCCCTGGTCGGCGGCCCCCGCGACCAGATGCTGAGCTACTTCATCGCCTATTTCGTCAACCAGTCGTCCAACTGGGGAATGGCGGCCGCCCTCGCCGTCGTGCTGCTTGCCCTGGTCGGTAGCTTCTATGCCGCGCTCGTTCTTGCCTATGGCCGCGGCCGATTGAGGGCGGCATCATGAGAGCGAAGGTCATCGCACAACGCACCAGCGGGTTCCGCTGGGGACTCAGAATATTCTCAGCTGTCATACTCTTCTTTCTGATGGCTCCGATCGTCGCGATCATCCCGTTGTCGTTCAATGCGGAGCCGTTCTTCACCTATCCGATGCCCGGATTCTCCATGAGGTGGTACGAGGCCGTATTCGCCTCCACCGATTGGCAGCTATCGGCGCGCAACAGCTTCCTCGTCGCGATCCTGGCGACGCTGCTCGCCACCACGCTCGGCACGCTTGCCGCTATCGGGCTCAGCCGACCGGATTGCCCATGGCGAATGACCATCGCAGCGATCATCATCTCGCCGATCGTCATCCCGATCGTCGTGGCGGCAGTCGGCATCTTCTACTTCTACGCCGAGGTCGGACTGCTCAATTCGCTTACCGGTCTTGTGCTTGCACACACGGCGCTGGGGGCTCCGTTCGTCGTGATCACCGTGGCCGCCACTCTGGCAGGCTTCGACCACAGGTTGATGAAGGCTGCGTCGAGCCTCGGCGCACCCCCCGCCACTGCGTTCCGGCGGGTGATGTTGCCGATCATCATGCCCGGCGTGGTGTCGGGAGCGATCTTCGCTTTCGTGACATCCTTCGACGACGTAGTGGTGGCCCTCTTTATCGCCGGCGCGGAGCAGAAGACGCTGCCGCGCCAGATGTGGAGTGGCCTGCGCGAGCAGATAAGCCCCGCAATCACAGCCGTCGCGACGTTGCTGATCATTGTCGCCGCCCTGCTGATGCTCACGGCCAACGCGCTTCAGGCCAGGCAGGAGCGCAACTCGAAGCCGGGATCAATCCAGTAGCAGACGTTTCGTTGAGGAGCAGGGCCGTGAAGATACTTGTCCCAGTCAAGCGGGTTGTGGACTTCAACGTTAAGATCCGCGTGAAGTCGGACGGCTCGGGGGTCGAGCTTGCCAATGTGAAGATGTCGATGAACCCGTTCGACGAGATTGCGATCGAGGAGGCGATCCGCCTCAAGGAGGCCGGC
>JBBCKE010000039.1:0-3065 GCA_037190985.1 Alphaproteobacteria bacterium | reverse complement strand
CCAGGGCACGGGCAAGCGCAACAGCCGCGGCAAGCTTTTCTGCAGCTTCCCGATGCAACCAGCATTCGGCATTCCGGTAGACCGGACGTCCCGTTAGATTTGCATCTGTCGCATAGGCCAGTGTCACGTCGACGTCGAAGTCGGGCGGGGCGATCGCAACCAAATCGAGTTTCATGATCCCAGATTGCCCAGCCGCTCGGGGCGGCGCCAGCACCGTCCTCGCTTTCGACTGCGCCGTGAGCGGCCAGAGCATGGCGGTCGTGCGTGATGATGTCGGCTTGGCCGTGGCGCGCGAGGAGGGCCGCGACCAGGCAGCGCGTCTTCTGCCGGCGATCGGCGAAATCCTGAAGCGTGCCGGCGTCGCACGGCACGAGATCGATCTCGTTGCCGTAACGATCGGACCCGGCAGCTTCACCGGCGTGAGGGTGGGGCTTGCGGCCGCGCGCGGTCTTGCTGTCGGGCTTGGCGTGCCGCTGGCGGGAGTTCCCACGACCTCGGTCCTGCTTGCTCAGGCATCATCGGCCGGACGGCTGGCGGTCGCTGCCGTGGATACGCACCTGGGCGATTGGTATTGTGCCCTCGGAGAAGGGGAGGCGTTGCCCTTTGCGACGTCGACGATGGATCTCGTTGCACGGCTTTCCGGCCGGGCCTGCACGATCATCGGCCGTGACGTGGCGCCACTGGTGGCCGCCCTCAAGGCGAACGGCACGGATGCAATCGAGGAAGATGCCTCACCGGATCCTGTCGCGCTGTCGCGTCTGGCCTTGCGCGGAGATGTCGAGGCATGGCGCGTGCGCAATCGCGAAGAGGGCCTGCCGCGGCCTCTCTATCTGCGAGGGGTCAATATCACCTTGCCCGACGGCGCTCGCCGCACGGTCGAATGAGCGACGACGAACCTGTCCAGCGGCCCCTGGGTGCTCTCGATCTCGACCGTGCCGCCCGCCTCCATCGCGAGGCATTTGTGCCGATGGGGGAGCGCGGCTGGACGCGCCAGGATATTGCCGGACTCCTCGCCTCGCCGGGGACCGTCGGAATTCTGCTCGAAGCGAAGAGTGGCGATGTCGGCATGGCAATCTGTCGGGTTGCTGCCGACGAGGCGGAACTGCTGACTGTAGCTGTCGGCCCGCGCCATCGTCGTCGGGGAGCTGGCCGCCGGTTGCTTGCGGCGGTGATCGAACAAGCGCGGCTTGCCGGTGCCCGCACCCTATTCCTTGAAGTCGGCGTGGATAATCCGGCCGCCCGCGCCCTTTACGAGTCCCTTGGCTTCGTCGTCGCCGGCCGCCGCAAGGGCTACTATGCGCGCGTCGACGGTCCGTCGGCCGACGCCATTATCATGCGTCTCACTCTCAACTGATCAAAGACGCCGGATCGTCACGATATGGGTGTCGCCATCGGCCGCGATCCCCAGGATTGTATGGCCTTCGTCGCGTGCGGCGCGGGGAACGTTGCGCAACGGCTCTTCGCCGCGCAACCGGACGCTCAGGATCTCGCCTGATTTCAGGCGCTCCAGGCGCAGTTTGGTGCGCACGAAGGTCATGGGGCAGACCTCACCGGTAATGTCGATGTCATGGTCTGCCGGTATAGGCTTATCGGACATGTCCCCAACTATACCGCGAACTCAGGTCAGTGTAGGGTATGTCGTCATGCCTGACCGGAAATCCAAACTCGAAGTTCTCTGCGCCGAGCGCGGCCTGAAGATGACCGACCAGCGTCGCATCATTGCGCGCGTGCTTTCGGACTCTTCTGACCACCCTGACGTTGAAGCCGTGCATCGTCGGGCGACGGCGATTGATCCCAACATCTCGATCGCCACGGTCTATCGGACGGTGCGGCTGTTCGAGGAAGCCGGCATTCTCGCCAAGCACGATTTCGGCGACGGTCGCGCGCGCTATGAAGAAACACCGGAAGAGCACCACGACCATCTGATCGACATTCAGAGCGGCAAGGTCGTGGAATTCCACAACGACGAGATCGAGGAACTGCAGCGTAAGATCGCCGAAAAGGCGGGTTATCGTCTGGTCGGCCATCGCCTCGAGCTCTACGGCGTGCCGCTGGACAGCAAATCCGACCGCCAAAAATGAGTGGACGGAGCCCGCGACACCTCGATAATGGGCTCATGATTGGGGCGGCTCCCTTGCGGATGACACATGCGCATCGACCGCGTTGACAGCGAAGCCGAGCTTCTCGGCCCGCCTATCTCCAATGCGGAGATCGTAAAGGTCGTCGCTGGCGATTTCGAAGTTCGCCTGGCGCAGAACGTTGCAGAGATCGATGCAGCGCAGGCGCTGCGTTATCGCATTTTCTACGAAGAGATGGCAGCACGGCCGACGCCGGAGATGGCAGCGACCCGCCGCGACTTCGACAAGTTCGATACCGCTTGCGATCACCTGCTGGTGCTCGATCGCCGCCGCGGCGAGGGGCCCGAGGGAATCGTCGGCACCTACCGCCTGATCCGCCGTTCCGCGGCGGCGCAGATCGGCACATTCTATTCCGCGTCGGAATACGACATCAGGGCGATGGTCGACTATCCGGGCGAGGTCCTGGAACTGGGTCGCTCCTGCATCGCCAAGGACGCGCGCAACACGGCGACCATGCAGATGCTGTGGCGGGGCATCGCTCTCTACGCCTACCACTACAATATCCAGGTGATGTTCGGCTGCGCCAGCCTGCCGGGAACCGATCCGACTCAGCACGCTATGGCCCTGAGCTACCTGCATCACCATCATCTGGCGCCGCCCGAGATTCGCGTGCGCGCCGTCGACAGCCGCTACATCAACATGAACATGCTGGAGCCCGGCTCCTACGACCCGCGCAAGGCAATGGCGCGTGTCCCGCCGCTCATCAAGGGTTACCTGCGGCTCGGTGGTTTTGTCGGTGACGGCGCGGTGATCGACCACGAGTTCAACAGCACCGACGTCTTCATCATTGTGAAGACCGAGCTGGTGACGGAGAAGTATATCCGCCACTACGAACGCGGGATGCGTGACCAGCACAACTGACGCACCGCTTGCCGCGATGTGGATTGGTTCCCCTCTGCGGGGCGTGTTCCGGCTCGTGAGCTACCT
>JBBCKE010000038.1:0-121740 GCA_037190985.1 Alphaproteobacteria bacterium | reverse complement strand
TCTGGTCATACGCCCGGAAATCACCGAAATACTTCGTGATCGCAGCCGTCAAAGACGTCTTGCCATGGTCAACGTGACCAATCGTGCCAATGTTGACGTGAGGCTTGTTACGCTCAAATTTACCCTTGGCCATCTGAATTCCCTTTGGCGCGTTGGATGCTTTGCATGCGGATGGCGCGCGCTTAGCGACTGGCGCCATAAAAGACAAGCCTTTTGTCGCTGGAGGCGGACCGGCGGCGCGCTCAGGAGGCCGATTGCGGCAGGATGAAGGGCACGTCCGCCGCCGGCAGCGCGCCGACTTTCAGGCGGCATTCGAACACGCGCTGGAAGAGGTCGTCGGTGAAGACCTCGGCGGGCGCGCCTGCCGCCGCCACCCTGCCCCGGCTCATCACCGTGACCTTGTCGGCGAACATCGACGTCAGGTTGAGGTCGTGCAGGATCGCCACCACGCCGCCGCCGCGCGCGGCGAAATCCTGCGCGATCTTCATGATGACGAGCTGGTGCTTGATGTCGAGGCTCGACACCGGCTCGTCGAGGAAGAGCCAGCGCGGCTCGCCGTCGAGCACCGGCGCCCAGACCTGGCACAGCACGCGGGCGAGCTGGACGCGCTGCTGCTCGCCGCCGGAAAGCTCCTGGTAGAAGCGGCCGGCGAAGCCTTCGAGGTCGACCCGCGCCAGCGCACGCTCCGGCAGCCGCTCCGCCTCTCCCGCCAGCGCGCCGGAGCGGCCGCCGACGATGCCGAGACGGACGATCTCGCGCACGGTGAAGGGAAAGGAGAGCGAGGTCGCCTGCGGCAGGACGGCGCGCAGGGCAGCCGCCTGCCACGGCTTCAGCTCGCGCAGGTCGCGGCCGTTCAGCCGGATGGTGCCGGTTGATTTCAGGTCGCCCGAGAGCGCCTTCAAGAAGGTGGTCTTGCCGGAGCCGTTGGGGCCGACGATGGCCGTCACCTCGCCCGGCTGCGCGACGAAATCGATGTCGTGCAGGATGCGCTTGGCGCTGAGCGATACCGAAACCTTCTCCGCCTCGATCATCGTCCCCTCCTCTAGAGATCCAGGATGCCGCGCCGGCGCAGCAATATCCACAGGAAGAAGGGCGCGCCGACGGCGGCGGTGACGATGCCGATGGGGAGTTCCGCCGGCGCGACGATGGTGCGGCTGACCGCGTCGGCGAGAAGAAGCAGCGACGCGCCGAGCAGCGCCGAGGCGGGCAGCAGGTAGCGGTGATCCGGCCCGATCAGCAGGCGCAGGAGGTGCGGCACGACGATGCCGACGAAGCCGATGCCGCCGGAAACCGCGACGGACGCGCCTGTCGCGGCCGCGACCGAGACGATGGCGATGTTCTTGAACCGCTGGACCGGGATGCCGAGATGATGGGCCGTCGCCTCGCCGAGCGCCATGGCGTTGAGCGAGCGCGCCATGAACGGGGCGGCGACCAGCGCCGCGACGATGATCGGCCCGGCGGCGGCGATCTTCGACCATGTCGCGCCGGCCAGCGAGCCCAGTCCCCAGAAGGTCAGGTCGCGAAGCTGGCGGTCGTCGGCAATGTAGACGAGGACGCCCGAGAACGCCCCTGCCATCGCGCCGAGCGCGATGCCGGCGAGCAGCATGGTGGCGATGGAGGTGCGCCCGTGCCGGGTGGCGACGCGATAGAGCACCAGCGTCGTGCCGAGGCCACCGAGAAAGGCGGCGAACGGCAGGGTATAAATGCCGAGAAGCGCCATCAGGGGCGCGAGGACGGTCGATCCGAGCACGATGACGATGATGGCGCCCAGCCCCGCACCGGCGGAGACGCCGACGATGCCGGGGTCGGCGAGCGGGTTGCGGAACAGACCCTGCATGACCGCGCCCGAGACGGCGAGCGCCGCCCCGATCAGGATGCCGAGGACGACGCGCGGCAGGCGGATGTCATAGACGATGATGCGGTCACGGGCGGAAAGGGCGGACTCGTCGGGCGAGAACCAGCCGGCGAGGACGTCCCATGCCGAGGCGTCCGACGCGCCGGTGGTCAGGCTGAACAGCGAAACGACGACGAGGGCGAGCGCGAGGACGCCGATGGCCGTGCGCGCGCGCACCGAACGGTCGCCGTCGAGGACGGGCCCGTCCATGCGTTGCGCGCCGATCATCCGCAGCAGCATCTCCATCGCCGCGCTCAGTGTGCGCCGATGGCGTCGCCATAGAGCGCGCCGGCGAGCTCGCGCGCGGCCGCTGCGGTGCGGGGACCGAAGCCGAGCAGGAACGCGCCGTCCATGCGCACGACCTTCTTGCTGGCGGCGGCGGGCGTCGCCGCGATCGCCGGGTGGGCGAGAAGCTCGTCGGCCTGCGTCTGGTGGTCGCCGCCGCGATCCATGGCGAGGATCACGTCGGGCGCGGCCTCGATCAGGGCTTCGTCGGAGAGCTGCTTGTAGCCGGGATAGCCGGTGACGGCGTTGACGCCGCCGGCCATGGCGATGATGCCGTCGGCCGCCGTGCCGGTGCCGGAGGCGAGCACGCGCCCGCCTTGCAGCGACAGCACGAACAGCACCTTCTTGCGGTCCTTGACGTCGGCGGTCAGCGCCTGCGCGGCGTCGATGTCGGCGGAGACTTCGGCCGCCAGCTTTTCCGCCTTGTCCGGGACGCCGAGCACATCGCCGACGATCCCGATCTTGCCGACGATGCCCTCGCGGTCGAAGCGGTCCGGCACGGTGACGAGCGGAACGGACGCCTTTTCGAGGACCTCGAGCGTTTCAGGCGGGCCGCTCCCCTCGAGCAGGATGATCACGCTCGGGTTGATCGACAGCACGCCTTCGGGCGACAGGGCGCGCATATAGCCGATGTCGGGCAGTTCGTTGGCTTCGGCCGGGAACACGCTCGTCGAGTCGCGGGCGACCAGATGCTCCTGCTCGCCCAGCGCATAGACGATTTCCGTCAGCGAGCCGCCGACGGAGACCACGCGCGAGGTGTCGTAGCCCTCGTCTCCAGCCCACGCGGAGCCGAGAAGCGAAAGGCCCGCGAACCCGACTGCCGCCAGACCCGATGCGGCCGCGCGCAGCCATTTGCTGGAAGTCATGGTCTTTCCCGACGTCTCTGGTACTTCTACTTGTTCAGGATCAGCTTGCCCTGACGCGTGATCTTGAGCCGGTACATCGATCCCGAATGTTCAATACCAATCTCGTGGGTGCCGCGGAAGAGCGATTCGCTCGTCACCACCCGCACGGTGCGCTCCTGGGGGCGCGGCGTGTACTCGCGCACCGCATCGGTGGGCGAGGAGCGGCGGAAGGACGCATGGGAGAAGGGAGTGTAGCTGTTCACAGTACCGTTCCTTTCGTTGTCCGGTCGTGCATGCCTTGGTGGTGCTAGAATGGCTGGCTGGAGGCCCGTCCAATTTCTTGACACTAATTATCAGGTTTAAGCGGAAGCGCAATACCGGAGTCGATCAGGCAACATTTGTTTTCGACGGCTGCGACTATGACGGCCCCTTGGACGGTGCCCCCGCCCGCGCGCCGGAACGGCCATCATCCGGGGGCGCGATGCGGGCCACGGTTATCGTTTACAAAGCGCGCGGCCGGACATAAGAGAGCTTTCGATAAACCTGTGAGAAATACTCTACTATTCGACCCGGCCGGCGAAGGGCCGGACAGGGTGTCGCCAGCGGCGGCGCAAATCGACAGACCGGAGGCAAGGACCATGCTTCAGACATTCTCCCGCCAGCTTCTTCTCGGCGCCGGCATCATGGCCGCGGCCATCGCGCCCTTTGGCGCGCATGCGCAGGAGGCGGCGCAGGACGCCGCCCTCACGGTCGAGCTGAACGCGCTCCAGCCGAGCGATCGCGGCTGCCGCTTCACCTTCATCGCCACCAACGGGCTCGGCAGCGAGTTGACCAAGGCCGCGTTCGAGCTCGTCCTGTTCGACACCGAAGGCAAGGTCAGCCGGCTGACCGTCGTCGATTTCAAGGACCTGCCGCAGGGCAAGACCAAGGTGCGCCAGTTCGACTTCTCCGGCATCGACTGCGCCGCGGTCGGCCGCGTCCTCATCAACGACAGCACCGAATGCGCCGGCCCCGCCATCGAGCCGAAGGCCTGCATCCAGAAGCTGAAGGCGCAGACCCGCACGCAGGTCGTGTTCGGCGTCTAGATCACCGTCAACACTCCCCATCGAACGCATGAAAGGAAGACCGTCATGTTCATTGCCATGAACCGCTTCAAGGTGAAAAACGGCTCGGAAGAGGAATTCGAGGCCATCTGGAAGGGCCGCGACTCGAAGCTGCCGGAAATGAAGGGGTTCCGCGAGTTCCAGCTCCTGCGCGGCCCGGTCAACGAGGAGGAGGGCTACACCCTCTTCGCCTCGCACACCGTCTGGGAGACCAAGGACGATTTCGAGGCGTGGACGAA
The DNA here is from genome assembly GCA_037190985.1 of Alphaproteobacteria bacterium. Taxonomy (GTDB): domain Bacteria; phylum Pseudomonadota; class Alphaproteobacteria; order Rhizobiales; family Rhizobiaceae; genus Aerobium. Next base: position 117,374 of record JBBCKE010000038.1, on the reverse strand, counting down.
GTCGCAGAGCTTCCGCGATTCGCACAGGAACGCCGGCGGCGGCCGTCCCGTCACCTATATGGGCCATCCCCAGTTCGAGGGCTTTTCGGTGGTGCAGGGGGCGTAAGCCCCTTACTGCCTTTCAGGTCGAGGCCCGGCATCCGCCGGGCCTTTTGCTTGCTCAGAGCGCGGGAACATCCCCCCTCGCCCAGCCTTCCGTTATCGCGGCGGCGCGGTCGGTGAAGCGGCCGGCCTCGATGGCGGCGCGGATGTCGGCCATCAGGCCCTGGTAGTAGGCGAGGTTGTTCCAGGTCAGCAGCATCGCGCCCAGCGCCTCGCCGGAGCGGACGAGGTGGTGGAGATAGGCGCGCGAATAGTCACGGGCTGCCGGGCAGTCGCTTTCCTCGTCGAGCGGGCGCGGGTCGTCGGCATGGCGGGCGTTGCGCAGGTTGACCTTGCCGCGCCGGGTGAAGGCGAGGCCGTGGCGGCCTGCCCGCGTCGGCATCACGCAGTCGAACATGTCGATGCCGCGGGCGACCGATTTCAGGATGTCGTCGGGCGTGCCGACGCCCATCAGGTAGCGCGGCTTGTGCTCGGGCAGCACCGGGCATGTCGCCTCCAGCATGGCGAGCATCACCGCCTGCGGCTCGCCGACGGCCAGCCCGCCGACGGCGTAGCCCTTCAGGTCCATGGCCGTCAGCGCCTCGGCCGAGCGTCGGCGCAAGGCGGCGTCGTCGCCGCCCTGGACGATGCCGAACATCGCCTTGCCCGGCTGGTCGCCGAAGGCGGCCTTGCAGCGCTCGGCCCAGCGCAGCGACAGCTCCATCGCCCGCTCGATCTCCTTCGGCTTCGCCGGCAGCGCCACGCATTCGTCGAGCTGCATCTGGATGTCGGAATCGAGCAGCCCCTGGATCTCGATCGAGCGCTCCGGCGTCATCTCGTATTTCGCGCCGTCGATATGCGAACGGAAGGTGACGCCGTTCTCGTTCAGCTTGCGCAGTTGCGCCAGCGACATGACCTGGAAGCCGCCGGAATCGGTGAGGATCGGCCACGGCCAGCGGGCGAAGTCGTGCAGGCCGCCGAGCCTTGCCACGCGCTCCGCGCCGGGGCGCAGCATCAGGTGGTAGGTGTTGCCGAGGATGATGTCGGAACCCAGCGCGCGCACCTGGTCCATATACATGGCCTTGACCGTGCCGCCGGTGCCGACCGGCATGAAGGCCGGCGTGCGGATCGTGCCGCGCGGCATCGAGACCTCGCCGCGCCTTGCATCGCCGTCGGTGGCGAGGATGCGGAAGGAGAACGCGTCGCTCATGCCTCGCCCCGGTAAAGCAGGCTGGCGTCGCCATAGGAATAGAAGCGGTAGCCGCCGGCAATCGCATGGGCATAGGCCGCGCGCATCGTCTCCAGCCCGCAAAAGGCCGACACCAGCATGAACAGCGTCGAGCGCGGCAGGTGGAAATTGGTCATCAGCATGTCGGCGGTGCGGAAGCGATAGCCCGGGGTGATGAAGATGTCGGTCGCGCCCGACCATTCGTGCAAGTTTCCGTTCGCATCGACGGCGCTTTCCATCAGGCGCAGCGAGGTGGTGCCGACCGAAACGATGCGCCCGCCCCGCGCCTTGACGGCGTTGAGCGCTTGCGCCGTCGCGGCCGAAACATGGCCGATCTCGGCATGCATGCGGTGGTCGTCGGTGTCGTCGGCCTTGACCGGCAGGAAGGTGCCTGCCCCGACATGCAGCGTCACGAAATGGCGCTCGATGCCGGCGGCGTCGAGCGCGGCGAACAGCTCGGGCGTGAAATGGAGGCCGGCGGTGGGCGCGGCCACCGCGCCCTCGTCGCGGGCATAGATCGTCTGGTAGTCGGTCAGGTCGCGCGCGTCCTCCGCGCGCTTCGCCGCGATATAAGGCGGCAGCGGCACATGGCCGACGGCGTGCAAGGCTTCGTCGAGCGCCGGGCCGGCGAGGTCGAAGGCGAACGTCACCTCGCCCGCCTCGCCTTTCTCGACCACGGTGGCGTCGAGCGAGCCGATGAGGCAGGCATTGCCGGCGCCGCCGAACTGGACGCGGTCGCCTTCGGCGAGGCGCTTGGCCGGGCGCACGAACGCCTTCCAGCGGTCGGCACCGATCCGCATGTGCAGCGTCGCGTCGACCTGCGCCACCGCATCGCCGCGCCGGCGCAGGCCGGTCAACTGCGCGGGAATGACCCTGGTGTCGTTGAAGACGAGCGCGTCGCCGGGGTTGAGCAGGCCGGGAAGATCGCGCACGACGCGGTCCTGCGGCGGTTCGCCGGGTCTGACGAGGAGCAGCTTCGCCGCGTCGCGCGGCTCGGCCGGGCGCAGCGCGATCCGGTCTTCCGGCAGTTCGAAATCGAACAGGTCGACGCGCATCAGGAAAACCGGATCAGCAGCGCGCCGACGAGCAGCATGACCGCGCCGGTGACGCGGCCGAGCGTGATCTCGCGCACCGCCATCCCCAGGAAGCCGATCTTGTCGAGCAGCATGCCGGCCATGAGCTGGCCGGCAACGACGAAAGCCATGGTTGCCGCCGCGCCGACGCGTGGCACGAGCAGGATGTTGCTGGTGACGAAGGCCGCGCCCAGCGCGCCGCCGACGACGAACAGCCACGGCGCGGGCGCCCGCCAGTTGAGGGAAACACCCTGGACTTGAGTGACCGTGGCGGTGACGAGGGCGAGGATGACCGCGCCGGAAAGGAAGGAGGCAGCCGCGGCAGCCACCGGCAGGCCGAGTCCCCTGCTCAGCTCGGCATTGATCGGGGCCTGCGTGGCGACGCACGCGCCGGCGAGAATGCCGAGCAACGGCCAGAACAGCCCCGCCATCGTTGTCCCTCTCCCGGATCGGTCAGACGTCGGCGGCGACGCGCATGGTGACGATCGAGTCCGGATCGCGCACCGGCTCGCCGCGCTTGATCTTGTCGATGTTCTCCATGCCCTCGACGACCTGGCCCCAGACCGAATATTGCCGGTTCAGCCACGGCGAGTCCTCGAAGCAGATGAAGAACTGCGAGTTGGCGGAGTTGGGGTTCTGCGAGCGCGCCATTGAGCAGGTGCCGCGCACATGGCTCATGTTGGAGAACTCGGCCTTCAGGTCGGGCTTGTCGGAGCCGCCCATGCCGGTGCCGGTCGGGTCGCCGGTCTGGGCCATGAAGCCGTCGATGACGCGGTGGAAGACGATGCCGTCATAGAAGTTCTCGCGCGCCAGCTCCTTGATGCGCGCGACATGGCCGGGGGCGAGATCGGGCAGAAGCTCGATCACCACCCTGCCCTTGGTGGTCTCCATGATGACGGTGTTCTCGGGGTCCTTGATCTCGGCCATGTCGGTTTTCCTTACGTGGTGTCTCGGATCGTTTCACCGTTTCCGTGAAACGATCCGTCTTCTTGTTCTCCGCAATTCCGGACGGAAAAGTGCTTCTCACTTTTCCTGGAATTGCTCTAGTTGTCGGCGGCGATGCGCGCCGAGACGATGCGATCGGGCTCGGCGACGACGCCGTTCTGGCGCTGGTCGCCGCGCTTGATCCGGTCGACCGCGTCCATGCCGCTCTCGACGACGCCGACGATGGTGTACTGGCCTTCCAGATGCGGCGCGGGGGCGAACATGATGAAGAACTGCGAATTGGCCGAGTCGGGGCTCTGAGAGCGCGCCATGCCGACCGCGCCGCGCACGAACTTCTCCCTGGAGAACTCGGCCGGCAGGTCGCCGAGCGAGGAGCCGCCGGTGCCGACGCGGCGCGCGTCGAAGCCGTCCTCGAGATCGCCGAACTCGACGTCGCCGGTCTGGGCCATGAAGCCGTCGATGACGCGGTGGAAGGCGACGTTGTCGTATTCGCCGCCGCGCACCAGCGCCTTGATCTGCTCGACATGCTTCGGCGCGACGTCCGGCTTCAGCGCGATGGTGACGTCGCCGTCCTTGAGCTTGAGGATCAGCGTATCTTCAGGCTCGGCGGCGAGCGCGGCGGAGCCTGCCAGCACGCCGGCGGCAAGGATGGCGGCGGGAATAATTGACGAGGCGAGCCTCACAAGACGCATAAGGAATTCTCCCGGTTTCAGGACTTGAACTTCGCTTCCAGCGCAACCGCGACGTTGGCCGGCACGAAAGGCCGCACATTGCCGCCCATCGCCGCAATCTGGCGCACGAGTGTGGCGGTAATCGTGCGCACGGAGGGGCTCGCCGGCAGGAACACGGTCTGGAGCTCTGGCGCCATGGTCCCGTTCATCCCGGCCATCTGCATCTCGTAGTCGAGATCGGTGCCGTCGCGCAGGCCGCGGATCAGGATCGAGGCGCCGTGCTGCGGCGCGATGTCGACCAGGAGGCCGCTGAAGGAGACGATGCGCAGCCGGCCGGAATCGTCGCCCATCTCGTCGCGGGCGGCGCCCTCGATCAGCGCGACGCGCTCCTCGAACGAGAACAGCGGCTGCTTCGAGACCTGGACGCCGATGCCGATGACGATCTCGTCGGCGATGGCGAGCGAGCCCTTCAGCACGTCGAGATGACCGTTGGTGAGCGGGTCGAACGACCCCGCATAGAAGGCGATGCGCTTTGTCATGGTTGGGCTCTATAGCATGTCGCCGGAAAGTGGGAACCGTTTTCGGCAGGGCCGCCGAACAAACGACCCGGCCGCCGGTCGTGCCGCGCGCCGGGAAAAATTTTGGCACCCTGAACATGAACGGGCCGGCGGCGGCTCCCGCCCCTCACGAACCCACCTAACCCATTGAAATCGCGTCGATGTGCGCCGCGCATGGTGAACGCCAGATGAACGGGCCCATCAGCAACGGTTAATAGCTGGCGCGTATAACTGGAGCCAAGATGAAACGAAATGGCGCTTCGCCCGTTTCTGGACAACGAAGGAGGCTCGACGATGATGATCTACATGCTCGCCGCAGTCATGACGCTGGCCATGCTGATTGCCACCGCCTTCGCTCTTCACAGCGAAGCGCAGTCCGCCCGTCTGGAATCCAGGCGGCAAGCGACCCGCGGCAATCGCTTCGGCTGATTAACCTTCTACCTCCGGCGGCGCGGACGGCGCACCCTGCACGTCGTCCGCGCCGTTTTCTTCTTCCTCGCCGGCAGGTTCAGAAATCCGCTCGACGGAAACGACCTTCTCCCCTTCGGCCGTATTGAAGATCGTCACGCCCTTGGTGGCGCGGCTGGCGATGCGGATGCCGTCGACGGGAACGCGGATCACCTGCCCGCCATCCGACACTAGCATGATCTGGTCGCCGTCGCCGACCGGGAAGCCGGCGACGAGCCGGCCGATCTCCGCCACCTTCGATACGTCGGTGGCGCGGATGCCCTTGCCGCCGCGATTGGTCAGCCGGAAATCGTAGGACGAGGACCGCTTGCCGTAGCCGTATTCGGTGACGGTGAGGAAGAACTGCTCGCGCGCCTTCAGCTCCTCGTAGCGCTCGGCCGGCAGGGTCGTCTCCTCGCCGATCTCCTCGTTGGTCAGCGCGATCTCCTCCTCCTCACCCTCGCCGCTTGCGAGGCGGCGCTCGGCCGTCGCCTGCTTGAGGTAGGCGGCGCGCTCGGCCGGCGACGCGTCGACATGGTGCAGGATCGACATGGCAATGGCGCGCTCGCTGGCGCTGAGCGCGATGCCGCGCACGCCCTGCGAGTCGCGCCCCTTGAAGACGCGCACGTCGTTGACGTTGAAGCGGATGCACTGGCCGGAATCGGCGATCAGCAGCACGTCGTCGCTCTCGGTGCAGGTCTCGACCGCGAGGATGGCGTCGCCCTCCTCGTCGAACTTCATGGCGATCTTGCCGTTGCGGTTGACCTGGACGAAGTCGGAAAGCTTGTTGCGGCGCACGGTGCCGCGCGTGGTGGCGAACATCACGTCGAGCTCGCCCCAGCTATCCTCGTCCTCGGGCAGCGGCAGGATTGCGGTGATGCGGTCGCCCTCGTCGAGCGGCAGCATGTTGCGCAGGAACTTTCCGCGCGACTGCGGCGTGCCGATGGGCAGCCGCCACACCTTCTCCTTGTAGACGATGCCGCGCGAGGAGAAGAACAGGATCGGCGTGTGCGTGTTGGCGACGAACAGGCGGGTGACGAAATCGGCGTCCTTGGTCGCCATGCCGGAGCGGCCCTTGCCGCCGCGCGCCTGCGCCCGGTAGATCGAGAGCGGCACGCGCTTGATGTAGCCCTCATGGGTGACGGTGACAACCATGTCCTCGCGCTGGATCAGGTCCTCGTCGTCCATGTCGGCGCCGCCGTCGGCCAGCTCGGTGCGGCGCGGCGTGCCGAACTCGTCGCGCACGGCGATCAGCTCGTCCTTGACGATCTGCTGGATGCGGGCGCGCGACGACAGGATGTCGAGATAGTCGGATATCTCCAGCCCGATCTTGTTCAGCTCGTCGGCGATCTCGTCGCGGCCGAGCGCGGTCAGGCGCTGGAGGCGCAGCTCGAGGATGGCGCGGGCCTGCTCCTCGGAGAGATTGTAGGTGCCGTCCTCGTTGATGCGGTGGCGCGGATCGTCGATCAGGCGGATCAGCGCCTCGACGTCCGAGGCCGGCCAGCGCCGCTCCATCAACTGCTCGCGCGCCGTCTGCGGGTCGGGCGCGTGGCGGATCAGGCGGATCACCTCGTCGATATTGGCGACGGCGATGGCGAGGCCGACCAGCACATGGGCGCGTTCGCGCGCCTTGCGCAGCAGGAACTTGGTGCGGCGGCTGATCACCTCCTCGCGGAAGGCGACGAAGGCGCGCAGCATGTCGAGCAGCGTCATCAATTCGGGCTTGCCGCCGTTCAGCGCCACCATGTTGGCCCCGAACGAGGTTTGCAGCGGCGTGTAGCGGTAGAGCTGGTTGAGGATCACGTCGGCATTGGCGTCGCGCTTCAGCTCGACGACGACGCGATAACCCTGCCGGTCGCTCTCGTCGCGGATGTCCGAGATGCCCTCGATGCGCTTGTCACGCACCAACTCGGCCATCTTCTCGATCATCGCCGCCTTGTTCACCTGATAGGGAACCTCGGTGATGACGATGGCTTCGCGGTCGTTGCGGATTTCCTCGACATGCACGCGCCCGCGCATGAGGATCGAGCCGCGCCCGGTCGAATAGGCCGAATAGATGCCCGAGCGGCCGAGAACGATGCCGCCGGTCGGGAAATCCGGGCCGGGGATGATCTCCATCAGCTCGGGCAGGTCGATGGCCGGGTTGTCGATCAGGGCGATGGCGCCGTCGATCACCTCGCCGAGATTGTGCGGCGGGATGTTGGTCGCCATGCCGACGGCGATGCCGCCCGAGCCGTTGACGAGCAGGTTCGGAAAGCGCGCCGGCAACACCTTCGGCTCGCTGTCCGAGCCGTCGTAGTTCTCCTGGAAATCGACGGTGTCCTTGTCGATGTCCTCGAGGATCTCGTGGGCGACCTTGGTCAGCCGCGCCTCGGTGTAGCGCATCGCCGCCGGGGGGTCGCCGTCGATGGAACCGAAATTGCCCTGCCCGTCGATCAGCCGCACGCGCAGGGACCAGTCCTGCGCCATGCGCACGAGGGCGTCGTAGATCGAGGCGTCGCCATGGGGATGGTACTTACCCATGACGTCCGAGACCGGGCGCGCCGCCTTCACATATTTGCGGTTCCAGTGATAGCCGCTCTCGTGGCTGGCGTAGAGGATGCGGCGGTGGACCGGCTTCAGGCCGTCGCGCACGTCGGGCAGCGCGCGGGCGACGATCACGCTCATGGCGTAATCGAGATAGGATCGCTGCATCTCCTCGACGATGGAGATGGGTTCGATACCTTCGGGCATGTCCTGCGGCCCGCGCGGCGTGGTCTGGTCAGTCAATGGTGATCACGTTTCTGCTGGGAATCATTCACTCCTTATATAGGAACCGGGCCCGGTTTTCCAAATCGGCGTCCCTATTATCCAGTGCCATTTTTCCTCGTTCTTTCAATGCGTTATGGCGGGAAATAATGACCCGGCGCGGCGCATGCGATACTGGAGGCCGGTTCGGGGCGCGGCAGAGGCGAAAAATCGCGAATCGGCCCGGCGTCCAAGGGCGTCGGCCGGCCTTCGGACGCGCGCCCTCGCTGGAAAAACCGGGCTTCTTCGGCTAGAGCATTCTTCAGCCGCCATCGCGCGGAAACCAACGGACAGGGCACGGGCGGCGGCGTTTCGCCGGCGAGGCCGTGTCGGGCCCCGCCTTCATCGAGGCCGGGCCAGGGAGGACCGATGCCCGGCTACGACACGCTGCTCAACGCCTTCGTCACGCTTCTGGTGACGATCGATCCGCCCGGCCTCGCGCCGCTCTTCCTGGCGCTCACCGGCGGGATGAACCGCGCCGAGCGGTTCCAGGTCAGCCTGCGCGCCTCGATCATCGGCTTCATCGTCATGGCGGTGTTCGCGGTCGCCGGCGCGGCGATCCTGTCGCTGTTCGGCATCACCCTGCCCGCCTTCCGCGTGGCGGGCGGGCTGCTCCTGTTCTGGATCGCGTTCGAGATGATCTTCGAGCGGCGGCAGGAGCGCAAGAACCGCAGCGCCGACAAGGCGATCACCATCGACCACATCCGCAACATCGCCGCTTTTCCGCTGGCGATCCCGCTGATCGCCGGCCCCGGCGCGATCTCGGCGACGGTGCTGCTGTCCAGCTCGTTCGGCAGCGTCGCCGGCACGCTGATGCTGCTGGCGATCCTCGCCGCCTGCATCCTCATCACCTTCGTCGTGCTGGTGCTGTCGGAGCGCATCGACGGCTTTCTCGGCGAGACCGGCCGCTCGATCCTGACGCGCCTGCTCGGCGTCATCCTCGCCGCGCTTGCGGTGCAGTTCGTCGCCGACGGCATCAAGGCGCTGGCCGCGGCATGACCGCGGCGCGACGGCCCAAGGTCTGAAACGCTTGGGCCTGAAACGAAAAACGCGCCGCAGGCCGGGAGGCTTGCGACGCGTCGTCAGATCCATGCGCTTCGAAGCGCGCCGAACCGGAGGCGGTCAGGCAGGCGCTGCGGCTTTCGACGGTTCAGAACGGGATTTCGTCGTCGAGGTCCTGCGAATAGCCGCCACCGCTGCCACCACCGCCGCCGCTGCTGCGTCCACGCTCGCCGCCGCCGGACTGCTGACCGAAATCCGACCCGCGGCCACCGCCGCCGCCCTGATAGCCGCCGCTGCCGCCGCCGCGCTCATAGCCGACCTGGCCGCCGCCGCCCTCGCCGCGCGCGTCGAGCATCTGCAGCTCGCCGCGGAACTTCTGCAGCACGATCTCGGTCGTGTAGCGGTCCTGCCCCTGCTGGTCCTGCCATTTGCGGGTCTGCAACTGGCCCTCGACATAGACCTTCATGCCCTTCTTCAGGTACTGCTCGGCGACCTTGGCGAGATTGTCGTTGAAGATCACGACATTGTGCCACTCGGTCTTTTCCTTGCGTTCGCCGCTCATCTTGTCGCGCCACGACTCCGAGGTCGCGATGCGGATATTGACGACCGGATCGCCGGAGTTGAGGCGCCTGATCTCGGGGTCGGCTCCGAGATTGCCGACCAGAATGACCTTGTTGACGCTGCCTGCCATCACACTCTCCTGCGCTAGTTCGGACGCTTACGTGAAACGCCCTCTATACGCCCGAATCGGCCGCGTTGCCACGCAGGAACGCGCTTTGCGGCCGTTTCCCCCAAGCAAGGATCACCGCTTTCGCCTCTCCCTGCCGGCGATGGAAGGAGAGAGCGGGCGGCACAAAATGTTGCACGCGTGTAACAGTTGTTGCGTCGATGTGACAGTTTGTCGCAGATCGAAGCCGCCAGCCGGCGCGGCCGGCAGGAAAACATTGCCGCCATCCCGGCGAAGGACAATCCTGCTCCGGTAAAGCGAACGGGAGCCTTCATGATGCGCAGCTACTTTCTCATAAGTGCCGCTGCGGCGGCATTGACCATCGGCGCGCCGGCCAGCGCCGCCGATCAGTTCGTTGATACCACCGGGCCGACGGTTTTCGACTGGACCGGCTTCTATGTCGGCCTTCATGGCGGCGGCGCCGGCAGCCGGATCGGCTGGACCTATGTTAGCGGCGGCAAACGCCAGCCATAGCGGCAGCGGCGCTTTCGGCGGCGTCCAGGCCGGTTACAACGTCCAGAACGGCGCCTGGGTCTTCGGCGGCGAGGCCGATCTGTCCTACGCCGACATCGAGGGCGACACGGCGTGTCCTGGTCCCGCTTTCTCCTGCAACTCGGATATAAGCTGGCTCGGCTCGGTGCGTGGCCGCGCGGGCTATGCGTTCGACAATTTGCTGCTGTACGGCACCGCCGGCCTCGGCTTCGGCAGCGTGCGGATCGAGACGGTGGAGACGGCCGGCGGGGCAGTCCCGCCCAGCGGCACGCCGGTCAACGGTGAGCGCAAGACGAGGGTGGGCTGGACCGTCGGCGCGGGCGCCGAGATGGCCTTTTCCGACGCGTGGTCGGTGAAGGGCGAGTATCTCTATTACGATTTCGGCCGCAGCACCTATGTGGTCGATAACGGTCTCGAGGTCAGCGCGCGGACAAGGGCTCACACGTTCAAGGTCGGCGTCAACTTCCACTGGTGATACGGCAAGCGGCGAAGGCGTCCGCTTCCGCTCTTCCTGCGGCGCGGTTTCCCGCGAGAACGGTCCGCCGCCGCAGCAAGAAAAAATGCCCCGTGGCCTTGTGGCGCACGGGGCTTTCTTTTTTTGGCGTCTTGCCGGTCGTCAGCCGGCTTTGCCTTGTGCCGGAACGAAGCCGGCTTCAATTTCGGATGCGTCTCGGGTCGTCGCCCGATGATCCGACCGATCGTCAGATTGTAGGGGGAAACGGCGAAGGCCGCATCTTGCGCGTCGAGGACACGCCAGACGCCGCATCTATCGCCGCGGTTCCACGCGCTGGTGGAACCTCTTCGACTGGTCCGGTGGAGTCATGGCTCCCTCCTCTTGCCGGTTTCGCCATCGCGCCGTCGCGCTCGAGCGGCCTGCCGTTTCCGACGCCGATCGGCATCGAGGACAACGGCGGCGGCGAGCTGCATCCAGCACGAGGAGAAGTCTAACGCGACCGGCCACAGGGTCAACCGCCGGGGCCGCGGCTGCAACAAATCGTGATGCCTTCCCCCTCCCAAGGGCCGCTGCCGGTCGCCGCTGGCGGCAAAAATATGTTCGCTTTCTGTTCTTTTCGCTTGCCAACTTCGGCGCAAAGCGCGAAAAGCGAGCAAGGTTTCGCGGCGGCGTCTGGACGGGGCAAGGCGCAATCGCCATATGGAGCCTGCCTGGCGCGCTTTCGCCCCGGCTTCCCGATCCCAAGGCGGCACAGAGGTCATGGCGGACCACAAATTCATCTCCATTCGCGGCGCGCGCGAGCACAACCTCAAGAACATCGACCTCGACCTGCCCCGCGACCGGCTGATCGTGATGACCGGCCTGTCGGGCTCGGGCAAGTCGTCGCTCGCCTTCGACACCATCTATGCCGAGGGCCAGCGCCGCTATGTCGAGAGCCTGTCGGCCTATGCACGCCAGTTCCTCGAGATGATGCAGAAGCCCGATGTCGACCAGATCGACGGGCTGTCGCCGGCGATCTCCATCGAGCAGAAGACGACCTCGAAGAACCCGCGCTCCACCGTCGGCACGGTGACGGAAATCTACGACTACATGCGCCTCCTGTTCGCGCGGGCCGGCGTTCCCTATTCGCCGGCGACCGGCCTGCCGATCGAGAGCCAGACGGTCAGCCAGATGGTCGACCGGGTGCTGGCGCTGGAGGAAGGCACGCGGCTCTACATCACCGCGCCGATGGTGCGCGGGCGCAAGGGCGAATACCGCAAGGAGCTCGCCGAGCTCCAGAAGAAGGGTTTCCAGCGCGTCAAGGTCGACGGCGTCTTCTACGAGATCGCCGACGTGCCGGCGCTCGACAAGAAGTACAAGCACGACATCGACGTGGTGGTCGACCGGCTCGTCGTGCGCGGCGACATCGCCTCGCGGCTGGCGGATTCGCTGGAAACGGCGCTGAAGCTCGCCGACGGCATAGCCGTCGCCGAATTCGCCGACAAGCCGCTGCCGGCGGACCAGACCGGAGAGGACGCGGTCAACAAGTCCAAGAACGAAACCCACGAACGCATTCTTTTCTCCGAGAAATTCGCCTGTCCTGTCTCGGGCTTCACGATCCCGGAGATCGAGCCGCGGCTGTTCTCGTTCAACAACCCGTTCGGCGCCTGCTCGGCCTGCGACGGCCTCGGCACCCAGCGGGCCATCGACGCCGACCTCGTCGTGCCGGAAGAGCATGTCTCCTTACGCGAAGGCGCGGTGGCGCCGTGGGCGAAGTCGACCTCGCCCTATTACCTCCAGACGCTGGAGGCGCTGGGCAAGGTCTACGGCTTCAAGGTCGGCGACCGCTGGCGCGAGCTTTCCGACGAAGCGAAGAACGCCATCCTCCACGGCACAGGCGAGCGCCGGATCGAGTTCGCCTATGACGACGGCGTGCGCGCCTACAAGACCTCGAAGACCTTCGAGGGCGTGATCCCGAACCTCGAGCGGCGCTGGAAGGAGACGGAATCGGCGTGGATGCGCGAGGAGATCGAGCGGTTCATGTCGTCGACGCCCTGCCCCGCCTGCAACGGCTATCGCCTCAAGCCCGAGGCGCTGGCGGTCAAGGTCGGCGGCCTGCATATCGGCGAGGTCACGGAAATGTCGATCCGCAAGGCGGACCAGTGGTTCACCGAGCTGCCGGAGAGGCTTTCCGACAAGCAGAACGAGATCGCGACGCGCATCCTCAAGGAGATCCGCGAGCGGCTGCGCTTCCTCAACGATGTCGGCCTCGACTACCTGACGCTGTCGCGCAATTCGGGCACGCTGTCGGGCGGCGAGAGCCAGCGCATCCGCCTCGCCTCGCAGATCGGCTCCGGCCTCACCGGCGTGCTCTACGTGCTCGACGAGCCGTCCATCGGCCTCCACCAGCGCGACAATGCGCGCCTGCTCGACACGCTGAAGCACCTGCGCGACCTCGGCAACACCGTCATCGTCGTCGAGCATGACGAGGACGCCGTGCTGACGGCCGATTATGTCGTCGACATCGGCCCGGCCGCCGGTATCCATGGCGGGCAGGTGATCGCGAAGGGAACGCCGGGCGAGGTCATGGCCAATCCCGCCTCGCTGACCGGGCAGTACCTGTCCGGGGCGCTTGCCGTGCCCGTGCCGGCCGAGCGGCGCAAGGGCAAGAAGGGCAAGCGCATCAAGGTCGTCGGCGCGCGGGGCAACAACCTCAAGGACGTGACGGCGGAGATCCCGCTCGGCACCTTCACCTGCGTCACCGGCGTGTCCGGCGGCGGCAAGTCCACCTTCCTGATCGAGACGCTCTACAAGGCCGCCTCGCGCCGCATCATGGGCTCGCGCGAGCAGCCCGCCCCGCACGAGCGGATCGAGGGGCTGGAGTTCCTCGACAAGGTGATCGACATCGACCAGTCGCCGATCGGCCGCACGCCGCGCTCGAACCCGGCGACCTATACCGGCGCGTTCACGCCGATCCGTGACTGGTTCGCCGGCCTGCCCGAAGCCAAGGCGCGCGGCTACCAGCCGGGGCGGTTCTCGTTCAACGTCAAGGGCGGGCGCTGCGAGGCCTGCCAGGGCGACGGCGTCATCAAGATCGAGATGCACTTCCTGCCCGACGTCTACGTCACCTGCGACGTCTGCCACGGCAAGCGCTACAACCGCGAGACGCTGGAGGTGCTGTTCAAGGGCAAGTCCATCGCCGACGTGCTCGACATGACGGTGGAGGAAGGCGTCGAGTTCTTCGCCGCCGTGCCCGGCGTGCGCGACAAGCTGGAGACGCTCGACAAGGTCGGCCTCGGCTACATCAAGGTCGGCCAGCAGGCGACGACGCTGTCGGGCGGCGAGGCGCAGCGCATCAAGCTCGCCAAGGAATTGTCGCGCAAGGCGACCGGCAAGACGCTCTACATCCTCGACGAGCCGACGACGGGCCTCCACTTCCACGACGTTGCCAAGCTGCTCGAGGTGCTGCACGAGCTGGTGGAGCAGGGCAACACGGTGGTGGTGATCGAGCACAATCTCGAGGTCATCAAGACCGCCGACTGGCTGCTCGACCTCGGGCCGGACGGCGGCGACGGCGGCGGCGAGCTGGTGGCGTCCGGCACGCCGGAGGAGATCGTCGCCGAGCCGCGGAGCCATACCGGGCAGTTCCTCAAGGAGCTTCTGGAGCGGCGGCCGGGTTCGCGAAAGCGGGAAGCGGCCGAGTAGAGGCCGCGACCGGCCCTGCCGGCGAATGGAAAAAGGGAGTTCGGCGTGATCCTGATCGGCCAGTACGATTCATCCTTCGTCCGGCGCGTCGGCATCGCGCTCCGGCTCTACGACATGCCGTTCGAGCATCGGCCGTGGTCGGTGTTCGGTGACGCCGGGAAGATCGCGGCATTCAACCCGCTGACGCGGGTTCCGACGCTGGTTCTCGACGACGGTGAGGTGCTGGTCGACAGCGCGACCATTCTCGACCATCTCGACGAGCTGGCCGGTGCCGACCGGGCCCTGCACCCGCGCGCCGGCCCGGCCCGCCGCGAGTCACTCAGGGTCGCGGCGCTGGCGAGCGGCATCGCCGACAAGACGGTCAGCCTGTTCTACGAGCGCCGGCTGCACGAGACCGCCTCGGCAAGCTGGGAGAGCCGGTGCCTGGCGCAGATTCGCGGCACGCTCGCCGTGCTCGAAGCCGACCGCGCCGGCCGCGCCGGGCCGTACTGGTTCGGCGCGCAGATCGGCCATGCCGACATCGCGGTCGCCGCCTCGCTGCGCCACATGCGCGATTCCCACCCCGATCTCGCCGACCTTGCCGGATATCCGGCGCTCGCCGCCCATTGCGAGGCGCTGGAGGCGATGCCGCTGTTCCGCGAGATCTCGCAGCCCTTCGTTCCGCCGGCATGAAACGGGTTGCACTGGGGCCGGCCATGACGTCGATGACCGGCACGGATGCAAGGAGGAGGTTCACATGAGCGCAGCAGGAGAAATCCGCGCCGGCATGGGCGGCTGGACCTTCGAGCCGTGGGAGGGAACCTTCTATCCCGACAAGCTGGCGAAGGCGAAGCAGCTTCGCCATGCCGCCAGTCAGGTGAAGACCATCGAGGTCAACGGCACCTATTATTCGACCTTCAAGCCGGAAACCTTCGCCAGATGGGCGGCGGACACGCCGGACGGCTTCGTCTTCTCGCTGAAGGCGATCCGCTTTTCCACCAACCGCCGGGTGCTGGCCGAAGCTGGCGAATCCGTGCAGCGGTTCCTCGATTCCGGCGTGGCGGAGCTGGGCGACAAGCTCGGGCCGATCCTGTGGCAGTTCGCGCCGACCAAGAAGTTCGACGCCGCCGATTTCGAGGGGTTTTTGAAAGTGCTGCCGGAAGCGCAGGCCGGCGTGCCGCTGCGCCATGCGCTGGAAGTGCGCCACGACAGCTTCGTCTCGCCGGACTTCGTGGCGCTGGCATGCAAATACCGCACGGCCATCGTCTACGCCCACCATGCGGCCTATCCCGAGATCGCCGACGTGACCGGCGATTTCGTCTATGCGCGGCTGCAGCGCGGCAGCGACGACAACGCGAACTGTTACCCCGAAAGCGCGCTCGACGGCTGGGCCGCGCGGGCCAAGGAGTGGGCGAAAGGCGGGCAGCCGGACGACCTGCCCTATGCCGATCCCTCGGCGATTGCCGAGAAAAAGTCGCGAGACGTGTTCGTCTACTTCATCACCGAGGGCAAGTCGCGCGCGCCCTTCGGCGCGATGGCGCTGCAAAAGCGCGTCGATTCATAGAGCATTTTGCAGCCAGACGGAATCGTCTGGCGTCGCATAAAGGCGGCTGAAACAAACAGATAGATCGGCAGCCCGGATTTATCCGGGCGTCCGCCGCTCCAGAAGCTCGCGCAGCAGGGCCGGCAGGAGGCCGGGCAGGTCCTCAGCGATCAGCCCCGGCCCGAAGCGCGTTGCCGCCTCGGCGTGAAGCCGCACAGTGGCGCAGGCGGCTTCCCATGGCGGCATCTTCTGCGCGCACAGCCCCGCGACCATGCCGGCGAGGACGTCGCCCGAGCCGGCGGTGGCCAGAAAGGGCGAGCCGTTCTCGTTGATCGCGGCGCGGCCGTCCGGCGCGGCGATGACGGTGTCCGGGCCTTTCAGGATCACGACCGCGCCGGCGCGCACCGCCGCTGCCCGCGCGCGATCCGGCTTCGACAGGCCCTCGTCGGCGGCGAGATCGGGATAAAGCCGCGCGAACTCGCCTTCATGCGGCGTCAGCACCGCATCGGCTTCCGCGGCCGCGATCGCGGCGAACAACGCGTCCGGCGCGTCGCGGAAGGCGGTCAGCGCGTCGGCGTCGAGGACGAGCGTTCCCTTTCCCGCCAGCTTCAGCGCCTCGATCACGGTTTCGCGCAGCGGCCGGTCGAGACCGAAGCCGGGGCCGATCACCAGTGCGTCGGGCCGTCGCGCCTCGAACGCGGCGGCGAGGCCCTCCGGCGCATCCACCTTCCGGACCATGATCGAGGTCAGATGCGCGGCGTTGATTGCGAGCGCGTTGCCCGGCGACCAGACGGTGACCGCGCCGGCACCGATGCGCGCGGCGGCGAGCGCCGATAGCCGCGCCGCCCCGGTCGAGGACGGGCCGCCGGAAAGGACGGCGACATGGCCGCGCGAATATTTGTGCTGCTCGCGCCGCGGGCGCGGCAGCGCCGCCCACCACAGCGCCGGCAGGTTGCGGAAGGTTTTTGGCGCGATGGTGTCGAGCACGGCGTCGGGAATGCCGATATCGGCCAGCGTCACCTCGCCGCACAGCGCCCTGCCCGGCTCGAGGAGATGCGCGGGCTTCAGGCGGAAGAAGGTGACGGTCAGCTCCGCCGCGAACACCGCGCCCGCCGCCTTCCCGCTCTCGCCCGACAGGCCGGAAGGCAGGTCGACGGCGACCACGACCGCCCCGGCCGCGCGGCAGCTTTCCGCCGCCCGCGCCGCCGCGCCGTCGAGGGCGCGGGCAAGCCCGGCCCCGTAGAGCGCGTCGATCACCACCCTGCCCGGCTGCGGCGAGAAATCGTCGAGCGGCCGCGGCGCGACGGGGCAGCGGCCGGCGGCCTGTTCCGCGTCGCTGCCGGGCCGGGGCAAGCCTTCGCGCCAGACCGCGACGGGCATGCCGGCCTCGTGGAGCAGGCGCGCCACCTCGTAGCCGTCGCCGCCATTGTTGCCCGGCCCGCACAGCACGTCGAAGCCTCGCGCCTGCGGGTAGCGCGCCAGCACCTCGCGCAGGATCGCGGCGCCGGCGTTGCGCATCAGGCCGTAGCCGTCATGCGGGCCGATCCCGGCGGCCAGCCTGTCGGCCTCGGCCATTTCCGCCGGCGTCAGCACCTCCAGCCCCGTGCCTGATTTTTGTGCAGATTGCATGATAATTGACCTGCCTCTACTGTGCGATGCGCGCGCAACCCTGCCAGAACCTTCCGCTCCCGGCAAAGGAGCGCGGCAAACAACGCTTTTCCTTCCACGGCTCCGTGCCGACCAGGTTGGCACGGTTCCTGCTTTCAAGAGTGCGAGACGGGTTCGTCCCGCATGTCTCACCCAATCGGAGGCCGCCACCCCATGAAAAAGATCGAGGCGATCATCAAGCCGTTCAAGCTCGATGAGGTCAAGGAAGCCCTGCAGGAAGTCGGGCTCCAGGGCATCACCGTCACCGAGGCGAAGGGCTTCGGACGCCAGAAAGGACATACGGAGCTCTATCGCGGCGCCGAATATGTCGTCGACTTCCTGCCCAAGGTGAAGATCGAGGTCGTCCTGCCGGACGACGCGGTCGAGGCCGCCATCGAGGCGATCCGCAAGGCGGCGCAGACGGGCCGCATCGGCGACGGCAAGATCTTCGTCACCAATGTCGAGGAAGTCGTGCGCATCCGCACCGGCGAGACCGGCAACGACGCCATCTGAACCACCCCTCCGCCGGCCCGCACGGCCGGCTCCACCCCGTCACCATTGAAGGAAAGCGAGAAATGACCACAGCAGACGACATCATGAAGCGCATCAGGGACAACGACATCAAGTTCCTCGACCTGCGTTTCACCGACCCCAAGGGCAAGCTGCAGCACGTCACCATGGATGTCGGGGTTGTGGACGAGGACATGTTCACCGACGGCGTGATGTTCGACGGCTCCTCCATCGCCGGCTGGAAGGCGATCAACGAGTCCGACATGGTGCTGATGCCCGACCTCGAGACCGCGCATATGGACCCGTTCTTCGCGCAGTCGACGCTGGTCCTGATCTGCGACATCCTCGATCCGGTCTCGGGCGAGCCCTATGGCCGCGACCCGCGCGGCATCGCCCGCAAGGCCGAGGCCTATCTCAAGGCCGAAGGGTTCGGCGACACGGTCTATGTCGGGCCGGAAGCCGAGTTCTTCGTCTTCGACGACGTCCGCTTCAAGGCCGACCCGTACAACACTGGCTTCCGGCTCGATTCGAGCGAGCTGCCGTCGAACGACGACACCGAATACGAGACCGGCAATCTCGGCCACCGTCCGCGCGTCAAGGGCGGCTATTTCCCGGTGCCGCCGCTCGATTCGCTGCAGGACATGCGCTCCGAGATGCTGACCGTGCTGACCGAGATGGGCGTCGTCGTCGAGAAGCATCACCACGAGGTCGCCGCCGCGCAGCACGAGCTCGGCGTCAAGTTCGACACGCTGCTGCGCAACGCCGACAAGATGCAGCTCTACAAATATGTCGTGCACCAGGTCGCCAGCGCCTACGGCAAGACCGCGACCTTCATGCCGAAGCCGATCTTCGGCGACAACGGCTCGGGCATGCACGTTCACCTGTCGATCTGGAAGGAGGGCAAGCCGACCTTCGCCGGCAACGAATATGCCGGCCTGTCGGAGAGCTGCCTCTACTTCATCGGCGGCGTCATCAAGCACGCCAAGGCGATCAACGCCTTCACCAACCCGCTGACCAACTCCTACAAGCGGCTGGTCCCGGGCTATGAGGCGCCGGTGCTGCTCGCCTATTCGGCGCGCAACCGCTCGGCCTCCTGCCGCATCCCGTTCGGCTCCTCGCCGAAGTCGAAGCGCGTCGAGGTCCGTTTCCCCGATCCGGGCGCGAACCCCTATCTCGCCTTCGCCGCGCTGCTGATGGCCGGCCTCGACGGCATCAAGAACAAGCTCCACCCCGGCCAGCCGATGGACAAGGACCTCTACGACCTGCCGCCGAAGGAGCTGAAGCAGATCCCGACCGTCTCGGGCTCGCTGCGCGAGGCGCTGGTCAACCTCGACAAGGACCGCGCCTTCCTCAAGGCCGGCGGCGTGTTCGACGACGACCAGATCGACGCCTTCATCGAGCTGAAGATGGCCGAGGTGATGCGCTACGAGATGACGCCGCATCCGGTCGAGTTCGACATGTACTATTCGGTCTGATCCCGCGGACAGGCGAATACCGGGCCGGGGCGGTGACGCCCCGGCCCTTTTTCATGGAAGCGCCGGGGCTTTTCCGCCTCCGCGCGCGATACGGGATGTTAACCGTCCGCGATTAACCTTTGACGGTCTTCGCATGAAGCGGAGGGATTCCGGCGTCAGGGCAGGCGATAGAAATGGCATTAGCGGCGATCAAGGTAGCGCCGTCACAGGCGGAGAGGCGTAACTTTCAACGCGTTCGCGTGAAGGTCTATGGCCGCTACATGCTTGAGGATCGCTCCGAACATCCGTGCCAGGTCATCGACATGTCGCCCGGCGACGTGGCGCTGCGCGCCAACCGGCCCGGCGAGCTGGGCGAGAAAATCATCGTCTATCTCGATCATATCGGCCGCGTCGAGGGGGTCGTCACCCGCCTGTTCCGCGACGGCTTCGCGATGACGATCCTCGCTTCGGAGCGCAAGCGCGACAAGCTCGCCGCGCAGTTGACCTGGCTCGCCAACCGGCACGAGCTCGACCTGCCCGAGGATCGCCGCCACGAGCGCATCACGCCGCGCAACCCGCTCAGCACCCTGCGTCTCGACGACGGGAAGGAATACCGCTGCCGGATCATCGACCTGTCGCTGTCCGGCGCGGCGATCGAGATCGAGGTCAAGCCGGCCCTCGGCGCGGCGGTGACGCTCGGCGCCATGCGCGGCCGCGTCGTCCGCCACTTCGAGGACGGCGTGGCCATCGAGTTCGCCATGCTCCAGCGCGAGGACACGCTCGCGGCCGCGTTCAGCGGCAACTGATCCGGGCCGTCAGGGCAGCGGGCGTCCGGGAGGCGCATCGCCGCCTTACTTCTTCAGAACGTCATCAGCAGCAAGGTCGGCCTTTCGCCGGCCTTTTTCGTTTGCGCGGGGAGCCGCGCGGCCGGGAGCTTTGCGCCGGCCGATGGATTCAATTTTATGCAAATTAGACTTTTGTTTTAATCTTATTCTATATTTATTCTAATCATAGTATATGAGAAAATGAGCTTGTTTTTCTGAAAGTTATACTGCGAAACTTTGCGTGACATAAATTCGTATCTGTCATTGTGTCCCTCGTCAAAGGGGAGACGACACAATGGGGACCACGAAGAAGATCCTGCCTGCGGTTCTGGCCGCCGCCGTGCTCGGCGCGACCGCAACTGTGGCGCAGGCGCAGGCTTTCATGCCGACCGCGGGGCTGTCGACGCAGCCGGTCGGTCACTACGAATTCTGCCAGCAGAAGCCCGACGAATGCGCCAAGACCGTCGCCCACCGGCCGGTCGAGCTGACGCGCAAGCTCTGGGCGGCGATGGTCGACGTCAACAACGTCGTCAACACCATGGTCACGCCGCGCACCGACATGGAGATGTGGGGCGTCGAGGAGCGCTGGTCCTATCCGGTCAACGGCTATGGCGACTGCGAGGACTACGTGCTGGAAAAGCGCAAGCGGCTGATGAAGGCGGGCGTGCCCGCGTCCAACCTGCTGATCACCGTCGTGCGCCAGCCCAATGGCGACGGCCACGCGGTGCTGACCGTCAACACCAGCATGGGCGATTTCGTCCTCGACAATCTCGAGCCGCGGATCCTGACCTGGGCCGAGACCGAGTACACCTATCTCAAGCGGCAGTCGGCCAAGCATGCCGGCATGTGGGTCGGCATCGAGGACGGCCGCAACGTTCTGGTCGGTTCGGTCTCGGGCAACCGCTAGCCGGACAAGAGGTCGCCGCACGGCGCGGCGACCGCAAGAGAATACGGGAATTCAGGGACAACCCGGTCGAGTCCCCACCCTCCCCGTCCCCAAGCGACCGGGTTCAGGAGCCGGCCCTTTCCCCAAAGGGTCGGCTCCGCTTTCATATGGGTCGGGGAAGCCTTCAGAAATCGACGATCCTGCCCTTTTCGAGCGTGACGCGACGGTCCATCCGTGCCGCCAGATCGTGATTGTGGGTGGCGATCAGCGCCGACAGGCCGGACTGGCGCACCAGCGCCTCCAGCGCGTCGAACACGTAGCCGGCCGTGGCCGGGTCGAGATTGCCGGTCGGCTCGTCGGCGAGCAGGATCAGCGGCGCGTTGGCGACGGCGCGGGCGATGGCCACGCGCTGCTGCTCGCCGCCGGAGAGCTCGGCCGGCCTGTGCTCGGCGCGCGCGCCGATCTTCATGTAGTCGAGAAGCTGCATCGCGCGCGCGCTCGCCTCGCCGTGGCCCAAGCCCCGCACCAGTTGCGGCATCATCACGTTCTCCAGCGCGGTGAACTCCGGCAGGAGGTGATGGAACTGGTAGACGAAGCCGATCTCGTTGCGGCGGATGGCGGTACGCTCGTCGTCGGAAAGGCCCGAGCACGGCCGCCCCGCCACCAGCACCTCGCCGCCGTCGGGATGTTCGAGCAGACCCGCCGTGTGCAGGAGCGTCGACTTGCCGGCGCCGGAGGGCGCGACCAGCGCCACCATCTCGCCCCGCGCCAGCCGGAAATCCGCGCCATCGAGGATGACGAGCCGGTGCTCGCCCTCGCCATAGGCGCGCTCCACGGTCCTGAGTTCGAGTGTCGCCGGTTGCGTCATCATTCGTACCGCAGCGCCTCGACCGGATCGAGCTTCGCCGCCCGCCAGGCCGGGAACAGCGTGGCGAAGAAGGACAGCGTCAGCGCCATCATGACGACCGAGACGGTCTCGCCCACATCCATCTTGGCCGGGAGCTGGCTCAGGAAGTAGAATTCGGGGTCGAACAGCGTCGTCCCCGAAAGCCACGAGAAGAACTGGCGGATGCTCTCGACGTTCAGGCACACGACGACGCCGAGGACGACGCCGGCGATGGTGCCGGTGATGCCGATCGCCGCCCCGGTCATCATGAAGATGCGCATCACCGCGCCGCTGGTCGCTCCCATGGTGCGCAGGATGGCGATGTCGCGGCCCTTGTCCTTCACCAGCATGATGAGGCCCGAGATGATGTTGAGCGCGGCCACCAGCACGATCATGGTCAGGATCATGAACATGACGTTGCGCTCGACCTGGAGCGTGGCGAAGAAGGTGCGGTTGCTCTGGCGCCAGTCGGTCAGGTAGACCTGCCGGGCCGCCGCCGCCTCGACCGGCCCGCGCAGCGTGTCGACCGCGTCGGGATCGTCGACGAAGACTTCGAGCTTCTGGACGATGCCTTCCGAATTGAAGAAGAGCTGCGCTTCCTCCAGCGGCATGTAGATGATCGCGCCGTCGATCTCCGACATGCCGATCTCGAAGATGGCGGTGACAGGATAGATCTTCTGGCGCGGCGTGACGCCGAAGGGGGTGACGTCGCCCTCGGGCGCGACGAGCTGTATGCCGTCGCCGACCGAAAGCGCCAGCGCGTCGGCCATGCGCTTGCCGATGGCGACGCCCTCGCCGGTGGCGAAGCCGACCAGCGAGCCCTGCCTGATGTTCTGGGCGACGAAATCGAGCCGGGCGATGTCGTCCTCGCGGATGCCGCGAACCAGCGCGCCGGTGCCGTTGATGGCGTGGCCGGTCGCCAGCACCTGGCCGTCAACCAGCGGGATGGCGTAGCGCACGCCCGGCACGCCGTTGATGCGCGCCGCGACCTCGGCGTAGTCGTCGAAGGAGCGGTCGACCGGCTGGACGATCAGATGGCCGTTGACGCCGAGGATGCGCGACAGGAGCTCGGCGCGGAATCCGTTCATCACCGCCATGACGATGATCAGCGTCGCGACGCCGAGCATGATGCCGGTGAAGGAGATCATCGAGATGACCGAGATCACCGTGTCCTTGCGGCGCGAGCGCAGGTAGCGCCAGGCGACCATGCGCTCGAAGGGCGAGAACGGCCCCGCCCCGCGCGGCCTCTCGGTCGCCGTCACTTCGCCTGTCGCCGCCGCCTCGCTCATGCCGCCTTCCCGTCCTTCGCCGCGTCGAGGCGCTTGACGACCTCGCCGAGCGGCACGGCGATGCGCTCGCCGCTCTTGCGGTTCTTCAACTCGGCCTCGCCGGCCTCGACGCCGCGCGGGCCGACGATCACCTGCCAGGGCAGGCCGATCAGGTCGGCGGTGGCGAACTTCGCGCCGGCGCGCTGGTCGGTGTCGTCATAGAGGACGTCGAGCCCGGCTGCGTGAAGCGCCTCGTAGAGCGTCCCGGCCGCGGCCTCGCAGGCGGCGTCGCCCGCCTTCATGTTGATCAGGGCGACGTCGAACGGCGCCACGGCGGCGGGCCAGATGATGCCGTTCTCGTCGTGGCTCGCCTCGATGATCGCCGCGATCAGGCGCGAGGGGCCGATGCCGTAGGAGCCCATGGAGACGAAATGCTCCTTGCCGTCCGGCCCCGTCACGCTGGCGCCCATCGGCTTCGAGTATTTCTCGCCGAAATGGAAGATGTGGCCGACCTCGATGCCGCGCGCCGCCAGCCGCTCGCCTTCCGGCACCTTCGTCCACGCGTCCTCGTCGTGCATCTCGTCGGTCGCGGCGTAGGGGGTCGTCCAGTCGCGGACGATGCCGGCGATGGCCTCGTCGTTCGAATAGTCGACATCCGCGCCCGGCACCGCGAGGCCGAGGAAGTCGCGATGGCAGAACACCGCGCTCTCGCCGGTATCGGCGAGGATGATGAACTCGTGGGAAAGGTCGCCGCCGATCGGGCCGGTGTCGGCGCGCATCGGGATCGACTTCATGCCCACCCGCTCGAAGGTGCGCAGGTAGGAGACGAACATGCGGTTGTAGGCCGCCTTCGCCCCTTCGAAATCGATGTCGAAAGAATAGGCGTCCTTCATCAGGAACTCCCTCGAGCGCATGACGCCGAAGCGCGGGCGCACCTCGTCGCGATACTTCCACTGGATGTGGTAGAGGTTGAGCGGCAGGTCCTTGTAGGAGCGGACATAGGAGCGGAAGATGTCCGTGACCATCTCCTCGTTGGTCGGGCCGTAGAGCATGTCGCGCTCGTGGCGGTCCTTGATGCGCAGCATCTCCTTGCCGTAATCGTCGTAGCGGCCGCTCTCGCGCCACAGCTCGGCCGACTGGATGGTCGGCATCAGGATTTCCTGCGCGCCGGCGCGGTCCTGCTCCTCGCGGATAATGCGGCAGACCTTGTCGAGCACGCGCTTGCCCAGCGGCAGCCAGGAGAACGACCCTTGAGCCTGCTGGCGGATCATGCCGGCGCGCAGCATCAGCCGGTGCGAGACGATTTCGGCCTCGCGCGGATTCTCCTTGAGGATGGGCAGAAAGTAACGCGACAGACGCATGGGGGATTTCCATCAGAAACGGGCGGAATCAACAGGCCCGATGTTCAATATCAGGCGCTTCATAGCGATTTCGTGGCGGCTTGGAAACCCGAGCGCGCAAGAGCTTCGGACTGCCGTCAGAGTGGGCAGTCCTGCCCTTGTATTGTGCAATGCAGCACATCTCCTCAGGTCTTCAAGCGAAATTTTTCGTGACAATTCCATCTTATCTGGTCTAGTGTTCGTCACATAACCGAGAGAGTGGAGAAAAAATCCGCTTTCCTGCGCGGTCAAAAGTCTTGGGAGGATGCGATCTAGGCGCGATTATCCGCAGCCGCCGTTATGACGGAACACAGATCGGACGCGTTCAAATTGCAAGGCTTCGGCCTTGCATTTTTTTTGTGCACACTGCCTTTCGGCTGAACGCCTTGCCTTTCATCTCGGCAAGCGTTTTTCTGCGCGCGGAAACCCGCCGCTCCAGCCCGTTTTCCTCGCTGCGTCTGCGCGACGCCGGACGGTTTCGCCCGGCGGCAAGTACTCAGCGCGCCGAAGGCCCGATGCGGGGAATGTCGTCGAAGGAAAAGCCGTAATAGACGGTGGCGATGTAGAACGCCGCGAAGATGACGCTGGCGACGATGGTGGTGCGGATGACGGCGCGCAGCATGTGCGGGCCGTGCGGCGCGCTGGCCACCGTGCCGAGCGTCACCTCGCCCTCGTCGTCCTGCGTCCTGACCCCGAAGGGCAGCATGGCGAACAGCACCACCCACCACAGGATGAAGTAGATCGCGGCGATCGAAATCCAGCTCATCGCGGCTCAGGCCTGTTCCAGCTCGACCAGCGTGCCGAAGAAATCCTTCGGGTGCAGGAACAGCACCGGCTTGCCGTGGGCGCCGATCTTCGGCTCGCCGTCGCCGAGCACGCGCGCGCCTTCGGCCTTCAGCCTGTCGCGCGCGGCGATGATGTCGTCGACCTCGTAGCAGACATGGTGCATGCCGCCCGACGGGTTCTTGTCGAGGAACGGCCGGATGGTCGAGTTCTCACCCAGCGGCTCGAGCAGCTCGATCTTGGTGTTGCCGACATCGATGAAGACGATGGTGACGCCGTGCTCGGGCAGCGCCTGCGGCTCAGACACCCTGGCGCCGAGCGTGCCGCGATAGAGCGCGCTGGCAGCGGCGAGGTCCGGCACGGCGAGCGCGACATGGTTGAGACGTCCGAGCATGCGCTGTTCCTTTTCAGGAGTGAATAGTGAGTAGGGAATAGTGAGTAGTGAAAACGGACAGCGATGGCGAGTCATGGCTCCAGCCATCGTGACAAGCGCCGTCCACTACTCCCTACTCACTATTCGCTACTCACTCGATCTACCTCGTCACGAACACGGTGACGAGCGGCTTCTTGCCCCATGCCTCGTTGGCGGCGGCGCGTACGGCGCGGCGCACGGCTTCGGCCACGAGGTCGAGGTCGCGGCGGCGCACCCGCGGAATGCTTTCGACCGCGCCGATGGCGGCGTCGAGCATCAGGTCCTCGAGCAGCGCGCCGCGCGCGTCGGCCTTGGCCGTGCCGATGGCGACGAGGTCCGGGTCGCCGGCGAGCTCGTGGCGGTCGTCGAGCACGACGTTGACCGCGACATGGCCGACATAGCTGAGCTTGCGCCGGTCGCGCACGCCCATGGCCTCGTCGCTGCCGACCAGCTTGCCGTCCTTGTAGATGCGGCCGAACGGCACCTGATCGACGATCTCGGCCGTGCCCGGCGCAAGGCGCAGCACGTCGCCGTTGCGGACGTGGCCGATCTCGGGGATGCCCTCCGCCTGCCCCAGCAGCCCCTGCGCCACCAGATGCGCGGCCTCGCCATGGACGGGCACGAGGATGCGCGGGCGCACCCATTTGTACATCTGCCTGAGTTCGTTGCGGCGCGGATGGCCGGAGACGTGGACCAGCGCGTCGCCGTCCTCGATGATCTTTATGCCCTGCTCGATCAGGAGGTTCTTGGTCTCGAGGATCGCCTTCTCGTTGCCGGGGATGACGCGCGAGGAATAGACCACCGTGTCGCCGGCCGAGAGCGCGACGTTCTTCATCTCGTCGCGGGCGAGCTTGGCGAGCGCGGCGCGCGGCTCGCCCTGGCTGCCGGTGCACAGGATGACGAGGTTCTCGCGGGGGATGAAGGCGTAGCCCTCCTCGGAGACGAATTCGGGCAGGCCGTCGAGATAGCCGAGCTCGCCCGCCACGTCGATGACGCGCTTCAGCGAGGAGCCGAGCACCAGCACCTGCCGCCCGGCGTCGCGCGCCGCCTCGGCGATGGAGCGGATGCGGCCGACATTCGAGGAAAAGGTGGTGACGGCGACGCGGCCGCGCGCCTGCTCGATCACCTCGCGCAGGCCGGCGGCGACATCCTTCTCGGACGGGGAATCCCCCTCGCGCAGCGCATTGGTCGAATCGCAGATCAGCGCCAGCACGCCCTCGTCGCCGAGCGCGCGGAACTTCGCCTCGTCTGTCAGCGGGCCGATGGCGGGCGCGGTGTCGATCTTCCAGTCGCCGGTGTGGACGATGAGCCCGAGCGGCGTGCGGATGGCGAGCGAAACCGGCTCGGGAATCGAGTGGGTGACGGCAATGGTCTCGATGTCGAACGGCCCGACCGTGAAGCGCTCGCCCGGGCGGTAGATCTCGACGGGGATCTCCACGCCGCCGTCGAAGCCGCGCTTTGCCTCGAGCAGGCCGGCGGTGAACGGCGTCATCCACACCGTCTTCCTGAGCCGCGGCCACAGGTCGAGCAGCGCGCCGTAATGGTCCTCATGGGCGTGGGTGATGACGATGCCGACGACATCGTCGACCACGCTCTCGATAAAGCGCGTGTCGGGCAGGACGAGATCGACGCCGGGCAGGTGCGCGTCGGGAAAGGAGACGCCGACGTCCACCACCAGCCACTTGCGCGCCCTCGCCGGGCCGAAGCCGTAGAGCGCGAAGTTCATGCCGATCTCGCCGACGCCGCCGAGCGGGCAGAAGACAAGCTGGTCCGCTTCCGTCCTCGTCATCATTCTTCCTTTCAAGGTCGTTGGCCCGCCACTGGCCGGCTCAGGCGGACGCGACCGCCCCGAAATGCACGTCGCCGGCGGCGACCGTCACCTGCGATCCGTCGCCCTTGCGGATGACGAACCGGCACTCGTCGTCGATGGTGTCGAACACGCCGCGCACCACCTCGCCGTCGATGCGCACCGCGACCGCGCTGCCCAGCCCCGCCGCGCTGGCGAGCCAGCGGGAGCGGACGGCGGCAAGCCCGGCGCCGCCGGCCCACAGGCGTTCATTTTCCACCCAGGCGTCGGACAAGGCAAGGAACAGCCGCTCGGCGTCGCACCGGCTGCCGAGCGCGGCGAGCGACGTTGCCGGATAGGGCGTATCGTCGGGATGCGCAACCACGTTGACGCCGATGCCGATGGCGAGGGCGAAGCGGCCGTCGTCCAGCATCGCCGATTCGAGCAGGATGCCCGACAGCTTGGCGCCGCCGGCCAGAACGTCGTTGGGCCATTTCAGCTCGAAGCGCCCGCGCCCGCCGGCAAGGTCGCCGCCGTCGACGCCGATACCGAACCGGATGTCGGGCGCGGCGGCGGCGAGCGCGTCGGCAAGGGAAAGCCCGGCGACGAAGCCGAGCGTGGCGGCGTGCTTCAGGTCGACATCGGGCACGAGGAGCAGCGTCGCCGCAAGGTTGCCCTCCTGGGTCGCCCAGGCGCGGCCGCGCCGCCCCCTGCCCGCTTCCTGCCGCTTCGTCACCAGCCAGAGCCGCCCCGGGTCGCCCGCCTGCCCGCGCTCCAGCGCGAGCGCGTTGGTGGAGCCGACGGCATCGAACGCCTCCAGACGGTATCCGGCCGCCGCGGCGGTCGGCGCGAGCGAAAAGCCCATATCGTCAGAAGAAAGTCTTGGCGGCGGCTTCCGCCATGCGCCCGACCACGCCGCCGATCAGCGGATAGAGGAAGACGAAGGCGGTGGAGACGCCGAGCACGAGCTTCAGCTCGCTCGCCATCGGCTCGAAGCCGCCGGCCGACTCGTCGAACCACATGAGCTTGATGATGCGGATGTAGTAGAACGCGCCGACGACCGAGGCGAGCACGCCGATGATGGCGAGCGCGTAGAGGTTGGCGTCGATGGCGGCGAGGAAGACGTACCACTTGCCGAAAAAGCCCGCGAGCCACGGAATGCCGGCCAGCGAGAACATCTGCACGGTCAGCATGGTCGCCATGACCGGGTTGGTCGAGGACAGGCCGGCGAGATCGTCGATCCGCTCGACATTGCCTTCCTTGCGGCGCATGGCGAGGATGAAGGCGAAGGTGCCGAGCGTCATCGCGAGGTAAATCAGCATGTAGATGACGACGCCGCGCACGCCGGCTTCCGAGTTGGCGGCGAGGCCGACCAGCGCGTAGCCCATATGGCCGATGGACGAATAGGCCATCAGCCGCTTGATGTTGCGCTGGCCGATGGCGGCGAACGCGCCGAGCACCATCGAGGCGATGGCGACGAAGACGACGATCTGCTGCCAGTCGGCGGCGACCGGCTCGAACGCGCCCATGGTCACGCGCACGATCAGCGCCATCGCCGCCATCTTGGGCGCGGCGGCGAAGAAGGCGGTGACGGGTGTCGGCGCGCCTTCGTAGACGTCCGGAGTCCACATGTGGAACGGCACGGCCGAGATCTTGAAGACGAGGCCGGCGAGGATGAAGACGAGGCCGAAGACGAGGCCGATCTGGCGCTCGGCCCCGGTCAGCGCCGTGGCGATGGCCTCGAAGCTGGTCGAGCCGGTGTAGCCGTAGACGAGGCTGATGCCGTAGAGCAGCATGCCCGAGGACAGCGCGCCGAGGACGAAATATTTCAGGCCCGCCTCGGTCGAGCGCACGGAATCGCGGTTGATCGCGGCGATGACGTAGAGCGCCAGCGACTGGAGCTCGAGGCCGAGATAGAGCGCCAGCATGTCGTTGGCCGAGACCATCAGGAGCATGCCCAGCGTCGAGAGCACGACGAGCACCGGGTACTCGAACTTGTCGAACTTCTCCTGCCGCGCGAAGCCCACCGACATGATCAGCGTCACCACCGAGCCGCCGAGGGTGAGCAGCTTCATCAGCCGCGCGAACGGATCGTTGATGAAGGCGTTGCCGAAGGCCGCGCCGTCGCCGACGAAGACGATCATCCAGCCGCCCGCGCCGAGGAGGAGCGCGATGGCGAGGCCGGTGACGGTCGTGTTCGCCCGCTCGCCGGAGAAGGCGCCGATCATCAGCAGCGCCAGCGCGCCGACGGCGAGGATCAGCTCGGGAGCGGCAAGGATCAGGCTCTGGGAAAGGTCTGCCGTCATTGTGCTGGCCTTATTGGATCGCCATGGCGGCCTGGGTGGCCTCGATGGAAAGCGTGATGTTGTTGACGAGGGCGTCGACCGAGGCCGTCGTCACGTCGAAGATCGGCATGGGGTAGACGCCGAAGAGGATGACGAAGAACACCAGCGGATAGATGATCGCCTTCTCGCGCGTCGACAGGTCGAGCAGGCCCTTGAGGCTTTCCTTCGTCAGCGCGCCGAAGACGACGCGCCGGTAGAGCCAGAGCGCGTAGGCGGCCGAGAGGATGACGCCCGTCGCCGCGAACAGCGCGACCCAGGTGTTGACCCTGAACACGCCGAGCAGCGTCAGGAACTCGCCGACGAAGCCGGAGGTGCCCGGCAGGCCGACATTGGCCATGGTGAAGATCAGGAAGACGACGGCGTATTTCGGCATGTTGTTGACGAGGCCGCCATAGGCGTCGATCTCGCGGGTGTGCATGCGGTCGTAGACCACGCCGACGCACAGGAACAGCGCGCCGGAGACGAGGCCGTGGCTGAGCATCTGGAAGATCGCGCCCTGGACGCCCTCGACGTTGAGCGCGAAGATGCCCATCGTCACGTAGCCCATGTGGGCGACCGAGGAATAGGCGATCAGCTTCTTCATGTCCTCCTGCATCAGCGCCACCAGCGAGGTGTAGACGATGGCGACCACCGAGAGCGTGAAGACGAAGGGCTGGAAATAGAGCGAGGCGTCGGGGAACATCGGCAGCGAGAAGCGCAGGAAGCCGTAGCCGCCCATCTTCAGCAGGATGCCGGCCAGGATCACCGAGCCCGCCGTCGGCGCCTCGACGTGGGCGTCCGGCAGCCAGGTGTGAACCGGCCACATCGGCATCTTCACCGCGAAGGAGGCGAAGAAGGCGAGCCATAGCCATGTCTGCATCGAGGCCGGGAAATCGTGCGCCAGCAGCGTCGGGATGTCGGTCGTGCCGGCCTGCCAGTACATCGCCATGATGGCGAGCAGCATCAGCACCGAGCCGAGCAGCGTGTAGAGGAAGAACTTGAACGAGGCGTAGACGCGCCTCTTGCCGCCCCAGACGCCGATGATGATGAACATCGGGATCAGGCCCGCCTCGAAGAAGACGTAGAACAGCACGAGGTCGAGGGCGCAGAACACGCCGATCATCAGCGTTTCCAGGATCAGGAACGCGATCATGTATTCCTTGACCCGGTTCTCGACCGACTCCCAGGAGGCCAGGATGCACAGCGGCATCAGGAAGGTCGTCAGGATGACGAACAGCATCGAGATGCCGTCGACGCCCATGTGGTAGGAGACGCCGGCGCCCAGCCACTCCGCCTTCTCGACCATCTGGAAGCCGGGATAACCGGTGTCGAACCCCGCCCAGATGAACAGCGACAGGACGAAGGTGAACACCGTGGTCAGGAGCGCGACGTTGCGGATGTTGCGGCGCGCGGCCGTCCCCTCGTCCCGGATCAGCAGGATCAGGAACGCGCCGACCAGCGGCAGGAACGTGACCGTGGAGAGAATTGGCCAGTCGGTCATGGTCTAGAACGAGCCCCCGAGCATCATCCAGGTGACGAGGGCCGCCACGCCGATGAGCATTGCGAATGCGTAGTGGTAGAGATAGCCGGTCTGGAGCTTGACCACCCGCTGGGTGACGTCCGTGACGCGGGCCGAGATGCCGTCCGGCCCGAAGCCGTCGATCACCTTGCCGTCGCCGGTCTTCCACAGGAAATGGCCGATGCGCTTGGCGGGACGGACGAACAGGAAGTCGTAGAGCTCGTCGAAATACCACTTGTTGAGCAGGAAGAGGTAGAGCCCCCTGTGCTGCGCGGCGAGCCGGACCGGCGTCTGCGGCGAGCGGATGTAGAAGTGGTAGGCGACGACGAAGCCGAGCACCATGGAGACGAGCGGCGCGAGCTTCACCCACAGCGGCACGCCGTGGAAGTCGTGCAGGATGTGGTTGTCCGGCAGCGTGAACAGCGCGCCCTTCCAGAAGCCGTCATAGCCATGGCCGATGAAGGCGTCGTGGAAGATGACGCCGGCGAACAGCGCGCCCGCGGCGAGGATGAACAGCGGCACCAGCATCACCGGCGGCGATTCATGGACGTGGTGCATGACCTCGTGGCTGGCGCGCGGCTTGCCGTGGAAGGTCATGAAAATCAGACGCCAGGAATAGAAGCTGGTGAAGGCGGCGGCGACGACGAGCAGCGTGAAGGCGAAGCCGGCGAGCGGGCTGTGCCCGGCGAACGCGCCCTCGATGATAGCGTCCTTGGAGAAGAAGCCGGCGGTGCCGATGATGGTCGTCGGGATGCCGACGCCGGTTAGCGCGATGGTGCCGATGATCATCATCCAGTAGGTGACGGGGATCAGCTTGTAGAGGCCGCCCATCTTGCGCATGTCCTGCTCGTCGGAGACGGCGTGGATGACCGAGCCGGAGCCGAGGAACAGCAGCGCCTTGAAGAAGGCGTGCGTGAACAGGTGGAAGATCGCCGCCGAATAAAAGCCCATGCCGAGCGCGACGAACATGTAGCCGAGCTGCGAGCAGGTCGAATAGGCGATGACGCGCTTGATGTCGTTCTGCACCAGGCCGACGGTGGCGGCGAAGAAGGCGGTGATCGCGCCGATGAAGGTGACGACGATCAGCGCGACATGCGACAGCTCGAAGATCGGCGACAGGCGCGCCAGCATGAACACGCCGGCCGTGACCATGGTGGCGGCGTGGATCAGCGCCGAGACGGGCGTCGGGCCTTCCATGGCGTCGGGCAGCCAGGTGTGCAGCGGCACCTGCGCCGACTTGCCCATCGCGCCCATGAAGAGCAGCAGGCAGATCGCGGTCAGCGCGCCGGACTGGGTCAGCGACCAGTTGAGGAAGGTGAACACCGCCTCGCCCGACTGGTCGGGGCTTTCGGCGATGGTCGCGGCATTGGCGAAGATGGTGTCGAAATTGACCGAGCCGAACAGGACGAAGACGCCGAACAGGCCGAGCAGGAAGCCGAAATCGCCGACGCGGTTGACGACGAAGGCCTTGATGGCGGCCGCGCTCGCCGACGGCTTCTGATACCAGAAGCCGATCAGGAGATAGGAGGCGAGGCCGACGCCCTCCCAGCCGAAGAACATCTGCACGAGGTTGTCGGACGTCACCAGCATCAGCATGGCGAAGGTGAACAGCGACAGATAGGCGAAGAAGCGCGGCCGGTGCGGGTCGTGATGCATGTAGCCGATGGAATAGACATGCACGAGCGCCGAGACGGTGTTGACGACGATGAGCATGACGACGGTGAGCGTGTCGATCCTGAGCGCCCAGGAGACGTCGAGCCCGCCGGCCTGGATGAAGGTCAGCACCGGCACGGTGAACGCCTCGCCCTCGCCGAAGGCGACGGTGAAGAAGGCGACCCACGACAGCGCCGCCGCGATGATGAGGAAGCTGGTTGTGACGTATTCCGACGCCTTGGCGCCGATCGAGCGGCCGAACAGGCCGGCGATCAGGAAGCCGAGCAGCGGAAGGAAGACGATCGCGTGATACATGGCCGGATCAACCCTTCATCATGTTGACGTCTTCCACGTCGATCGAGCCGCGGTTGCGGAAGAACACGACGAGGATGGCGAGCCCGATCGCGGCCTCGGCCGCCGCGACCGTCAGCACGAACAGCGCGAAGACCTGGCCGACGAGGTCGCCCAGAGCGGCCGAGAAGGCCACGAAATTGATGTTGACCGCGAGCAGGATCAGTTCGACCGACATCAGGATGACGATGATGTTCTTCCTGTTCAGGAAGATGCCGAACACGCCGAGCGTGAACAGAACCGCAGAAACGGTCAGGTAGTGTCCGATACCGACTTCCATGATCAAAGCCCCTTGCCCGTCTCGACCTTGCGGACCTCGATCGACGAGGCCGGGTCGCGGCGCACCTGCGTGGTGACGTCCTGGCGCCTGACGCCTTCCTTGTGGCGCAGCGTGAGCACGATGGCGCCGATCATCGCGACCAGCAGGATCAGGCCGGCGATCTGGAAGAAGTAGACGTAGTCCGTATAGAGGATGTCGCCGAGCGCGGCGGTGTTCTGCCGCTCGGTGAGCGCCGGCGTCGGCTGGGCGATCGTCGTCGCGAGCTCGGGCGCGAAGGCGTAGCCGCCCAGCACCACGATCAGCTCGGCCGCGAGGATGATGCCGATCAGCGCGCCGGCCGGCGCGTATTCGAGCGCCCCGCGCTTGAGCGCCGCGAAATCGACGTCGAGCATCATGACGACGAACAGGAACAGCACCGCCACCGCGCCGACATAGACGACCAGCAGGATCATCGCGAGGAATTCCGCGCCCGTGAGCAGGAACAGCGCCGCCGCGTTGAAGAAGGTCAGGATCAGCCAGAGAACGGAATGCACCGGGTTGCGCGCCGCGATCACCATGAAGGCGGCGGCGATCGCTATGAAGGCGAACAGATAGAAGAAGAACGCCTCTAGTCCTGTCAGCATGGGTTCCCCCGGCTCCTTTTCGAACGGCAGGCCGCCGTCCTTCTCGCTTCGCGCCCGTCTCGGGGCCCGCGAAACCGCGTGTTCCTTAGACGAGCCGGGATGGCCCGTCCACCGTTGCCGCCGCTACCTGTAGGGCGCGTCGAGTTCCATGTTGCGGGCGATCTCGCGTTCCCATCGGTCGCCGTTGGCGAGCAGCTTGTCCTTGT
This sequence comes from Alphaproteobacteria bacterium, assembly GCA_037190985.1. GTDB lineage: Bacteria > Pseudomonadota > Alphaproteobacteria > Rhizobiales > Rhizobiaceae > Aerobium. The sequence goes on along the minus strand of JBBCKE010000038.1, from coordinate 82,913 downwards.
CGTAATAGAGCTCCTCGCGCGTCTCGGTCGCGAACTCGAAATTCGGCCCCTCGACGATGGCGTCGACCGGGCATGCCTCCTGGCAGAAGCCGCAATAGATGCACTTCACCATGTCGATGTCGTAGCGCACGGTGCGGCGCGTGCCGTCGTTGCGGCGCGGGCCCGCCTCGATGGTGATGGCCTGCGCCGGGCAGATCGCCTCGCACAGCTTGCAGGCGATGCAGCGTTCCTCGCCGTTGGGATAGCGGCGCAGCGCATGCTCGCCGCGGAAGCGCGGGCTGATCGCGCCCTTCTCGTAGGGGTAGTTGATCGTGTGCTTCGGCGCGAAGAACTGGCGCATCGCGAGGAAGAACGCGCCGACGAAATCCGCGAGCAGCAGCGACTTGGCGGCGTGGGCTAGCGCTGACATGACAACCTCCAGAAAGCCACGGACGGGATCGTGCTCATGCGACGTAGTGCTCCCAGACCTTGAGGACCGTCGCGGTGGCCACGACCATGAAGATCGAGATCGGCAGGAAAACCTTCCAGCCGAGGCGCATCAGCTGGTCGTAGCGGTAGCGCGGCACGATCGTCTTCACGATGGAGAAGAAGAAGAAGACGAAGCAGACCTTGAGCACGAACCAGACGACGCCCGGCACCCAGGTGAAGGGCGCGAAGTCGAACGGGGGCAGCCAGCCGCCGAGGAACAGGATCGCCGTCATGGCGCACATCAGCATGATGGCGACGTATTCGCTGAGCATGAACAGCAGGTACGGCGTCGAGGAATACTCGATCATGTGGCCGGCGACGAGCTCCGACTCCGCCTCGACCAGGTCGAAGGGCGGCCTGTTCGTCTCGGCCAGCGCCGAGATGAAGAAGATGATGAACATCGGGAACAGGCCGAGCCAATGCCAGTCGAGGAAGGTGTTGGGCAGGCCGAGCGTGGTGCCGAGGCCGGTCTGCTGCGCCAGCACGATATGGCTGAGGTTGAGCGAGCCGACGCACAGGAGCACCGTGACGATGACGAAGCCGATGGAGACCTCGTAGGACACCATCTGCGCCGCCGAGCGCAGCGCGCCGAGGAACGGATATTTCGAGTTCGACGCCCAGCCGGCCATGATGACGCCGTACACTTCCAGCGACGAGATCGCGAAGATGTAGAGGATGCCGACATTGATGTCGGCGATCACCCAGTTCTCGTTGAACGGGATCACGGCGAAGGTGGCGAGCGCCAGCACCGTCGAGACCAGCGGGGCAAGCAGGAACACGCCCTTGTTGGCGCCGGACGGGATCACCGGCTCCTTGAAGACGAACTTCAGAAGGTCGGCGAAGGACTGGAGAAGGCCCCACGGGCCGACGACGTTCGGCCCGCGCCGCAGCATGACTGCGGCCCAGATCTTGCGGTCGGCGTAGAGGATGAAGGCGATGAAGACGAGCAGCGCGACGATGACCAGCACGGACTGGGCAATGACGAGGAGCGTCGGCCACACATAGATCGAGAAGAAGGTGTCCATCGCCCTGCCCTATTCCGCCGCCTGCGTCATGCGACCCTTCGCCAGCGCCGAGCATTCGGCCATGACGGCGGAGGCGCGCGCGATCGGGTTGGTCAAGTAGAAGTCCCGGACTGGCGAGACGAAGGCGGACTTGCCGATCTTGCCGGCCTTGCCGCCGGCCAGGGCCGCGACGTCGGCCGGGTTGCCGGGCGCGATGCCATCGATCTCGGCGAAATGCGGGAACTCGGCGTAGAGCTCCGCCCGGAGCTGGCCGAGCGAATCGAACGGCAGGCGCTTGCCGAGGACGTCAGACAGCGCGCGCAGGATCGCCCAGTCTTCCTTCGCGTCGCCCGGCGCGAAGCCGGCGCGGTTGGTCTGCTGCACCCGCCCTTCCGTGTTGACGTAGGTGCCGGATTTTTCCGTATAGGTCGCGCCCGGCAGGATCACGTCGGCGCGGTGCGCGCCGGCGTCGCCATGGCTGCCGATATAGACGGTGAAGGCGTTGCCGATCCTGCTCGTCTCGATCTCGTCGGCGCCGAGCAGGAACAGCACGTCGAGCCCGCCCGACAGCATGCCGACCACGTCCTTGCCGCCCTCGCGCGGCACGAAGCCGAGATCGAGGCCGCCGACGCGCGCCGCCGCCGTGTGCAGCACGGCAAAGCCGTTCCACGCGTCCGACACCGCGCCGACATCGTTGGCGAGCTTCGCGGCGAGCGCCAGCACGGCCGCGCCGTCGGTGCGCGCCAGCGCGCCCTGGCCGACGATGATCAGCGGCTTCTTCGCCTTCTTCAGCTCGGACAGGAATTTGATGCCGCCCTCGGCGAGCTGGGCCAGCGTTTCCGGCCCCGCGCCCAGCGTCTCGTATTTGTAGCGCAGGTCGCCGGCCTCGCCGATGACGCCGATGGGCAGGTTGGTGCGCAGCCACTGCTTGCGGATGCGGGCGTTCAGCACCGACGCCTCGAAGCGCGGGTTGGAGCCGACGATCAGGATCGCGTCGGCTTCCTCGATGCCCTCGATGGTCGGGTTGAAGATGTAGCTCGCGCGGCCGTTCGCCGGGTCGAGCGCCGCGCCGTCCTGCCGGCAGTCGATGTTGGCGGAGCCGAGCGCGGCCATCAGGCCCTTCAGTGCATACATCTCCTCGACGGTGGCGAGGTCGCCGGCGATCGCGCCAATCCTGTCGCCGCTCGTCTTCGAAACCGCGTCCTTGATCGTGGAAAAGGCTTCAGCCCAGCTCGCGGCCTGAAGGCGGCCATCCCTGCGGACGTAAGGCCGGTCGAGGCGCTGGGTGCGCAGGCCGTCCCAGATGAAGCGGGTCTTGTCGGAGATCCACTCCTCGTTCACCGCGTCGTTGTTACGCGGCAGGATGCGCATCACCTCGCGGCCGCGCGTGTCGACGCGGATCGCCGAACCCAGCGCGTCCATCACGTCGATGGATTCGGTCTTGGTCAGCTCCCATGGCCGCGCCTGGAAGGCGTAGGGGCGCGCGGTCAGCGCGCCGACCGGGCACAGGTCGATGACGTTGCCCTGGAGCTCGGAGGTCAGCGACTGCTCGAGATAGGTGATGACCTCGACATCCTCGCCGCGGCCGATGATGCCGAGCTCGGAAATGCCGGCCACTTCTGTGGTGAAGCGGACGCAGCGCGTGCAGTAGATGCAGCGCGTCATGATCGTCTTGACCAGCGGGCCGATATACTTGTCCTCGAGCGCGCGCTTGTTCTCCTGGAAGCGCGAGGCGTCGACGCCGAAGGCCATCGCCTGGTCCTGGAGGTCGCATTCGCCGCCCTGGTCGCAGATCGGGCAGTCGAGCGGGTGGTTGATGAGCAGGAACTCCATCACCCCCTCGCGGGCCTTCTTGACCATCGGGGTGTTGGTGAACATCTCCGGCAATTCGCCGTTCGGGCCGGGGCGGAGATCCCGCACGCCCATGGCGCAGGACGCCTGCGGCTTGGGCGGCCCGCCCTTCACCTCGACCAGGCACATGCGGCAGTTGCCGGCGATCGACAGCCGCTCGTGGAAGCAGAAACGCGGCACTTCGGCCCCGGCCACCTCCGCCGCCTGCAGCAGCGTGTAGTGGTCTGGAACCTCGACCTCCTTGCCGTCGACCTTCAGTCTAGCCATCTTGCCTCAACTCCGCGGAACCCGCTTCATCCCTCATGGGCCTTCCGGCCCCGTATTCCTTAGCTGCCGGCGGAAAGCCTGCCCGCCTGCCCGATCCAGTCGTCGCGGCCGATGCGGCCGGCAAAGCCCAGCTTCTCGTCCAGCCACGCGATCTCGGCGGCATTCAGCGCCGCGATCTGCGCGTAGGTCCAGATGCCGAGGCCGTTCAGCGTCTTCTCCAGCTTGGGGCCGATGCCGGAGATCGCCTTGAGATCGTCCGGCCGGGCCGGGCGCTCGATGGCCGCCGGCTGCGCGGACGCCGCCGTCCCGGCAGCCTCGACCACCTTGACCGGCTCCTTGCGCGAGGCCGCCGGCTGCTTGCCGCGCGGGATGGGCTCCGAGGCGACGAGGCGCAGGCGCGCCGGCGGCTGCCGGCGTTGCGCGTCCTGCTCGGCAAGGCCTACGAACAGCTTCTGCGAGGCCTCGGCCGCGCCGGCGACCGCGCCCGCCCACATGCCGAACGCCTGGCCGGCAAGGCCGAGCCCGAGCGCGCTCGCGGCGGCCATGCCGGCAAGCGGATGCGCCATCAGGTTGAGCGTGCCGGCGAACTGCTCCGGCATCGCGTCCCTGTAGGCCTTGGTGAAGTCGTCGATCGTGCTCATTTCAGTGGCTTCCTTCCGTCGGGCGCGGCGCTCTCGTCGCCTTCGTCCTGCGTCGGGTTGTCTCCTCGTCCCTTGCTATTCCGCCGCGACCAGAACAGGCCGGGCCTGATGGGCGTTGCGGGTGAATTCGTCGATGCGGCGCTCGATCTCGGGCCGGAAATGGCGGATCAGGCCCTGGATCGGCCAGGCGGCGGCGTCGCCCAGCGCGCAGATCGTGTGGCCCTCGACCTGCTTGGTGACGTCGAGCAGCATGTCGATCTCGCGCTTCTGCGCCTGCCCGACGACGAGGCGCTCCATGACGCGCCACATCCAGCCGGTGCCCTCGCGGCAGGGCGTGCACTGGCCGCAGCTCTCGTGCTTGTAGAAATAGGAGAGCCGGGCGATCGCCTTCACGATGTCGGTCGACTTGTCCATGACGATGACGGCCGCGGTGCCCAGGCCGGACTTCAGGTCGCGCAGCGCGTCGAAATCCATCGGCGCGTCGGCGATCTCGGCCGCCGGCACCAGCGGCACCGACGAGCCGCCGGGAATGACGGCGAGCAGGTTGTCCCAGCCGCCGCGGATGCCGCCGCAATGGCGGTCGATCAGCTCGCGGAACGGGATCGACATCGCCTCCTCGACGGTGCACGGGTTGTTGACGTGGCCGGAAACGCAGAACAGCTTGGTGCCGACATTGTTCGGCCGGCCGAAGGACGAGAACCACGCCGCGCCGCGGCGCAGGATGGTCGGCGCGACCGCGATCGACTCGACGTTGTTGACCGTGGTCGGGCAGCCGTAGAGGCCGACATTGGCCGGGAAAGGCGGCTTCAGGCGCGGCTGGCCCTTCTTGCCTTCGAGGCTTTCGAGCAGCGCGGTCTCCTCGCCGCAGATATAGGCGCCGGCGCCGTGATGGACGTAGACGTCCATGTCCCAGCCGTTCTTGTTGTCCTTGCCGAGCAGGCCCGCCTCATAGGCCTCGTCGACCGCGCGCTGGAGCGCCTCGCGCTCGCGCACGAACTCGCCGCGGACGTAGATGTAGGCCGTATGCGCGCCCATGGCGAAGCCGGCGATCAGGCAGCCCTCGACCAGCGTGTGCGGGTCGTGGCGCAGGATCTCGCGGTCCTTGCAGGTGCCCGGCTCGGATTCGTCGGCGTTGACGACGAGGTAGTGCGGGCGGCCGTCGCTCTGCTTGGGCATGAACGACCATTTGAGGCCGGTCGGGAAGCCGGCGCCGCCGCGCCCACGCAGGCCGCTGGCCTTCATCTCGTCGATGATCCAGTCGCGGCCCTTGTCGATCAGCGCCCGCGTGTTGTCCCAGTGGCCGCGGCGCATCGCGCCGGCAAGCGACCGGTCGAAGCGGCCGTAGATGTTGGTGAAGATGCGGTCCTTGTCCTGCAACATCGCTAGCCCCTCACCTCGGCTTCTTGCCGAAGACGCGGATGTATTCGGCCTCGCCGCCCTTTGCGAGCGCCTTGGCCTGCTTCACCCATTCCTCGCGTTCGATCCGGCCCTTGAAGCGCAGATAGCTGTCCACCCATTCGCGCTCGGCCTTCTTCCATGCGCCGATCTGCGCCCATGTGTAGATGCCGAGCTCATGGAGCAGCCGCTCGTTCTTCGGGCCGACGCCGGCGATCAGTTGCAGATCGTCGGGCTGCGCCGGCCGCTCGATGGCCGCCGGGCGGTTCGGATCGTCGAGTGAAACCACGGGCTCCGCCTTGCCGGCCTCGGGAGCCTTGAAGGCGTGGACGGCCTCGGCCGGCTTGCCGGAATGGGTGCGCGGCTCGCCGCTCACGGCCTTATCGGCGGCCTTTCTGTTCTCGACCGGCGGCTTGACGCTCGCCGCGGCCTCGGCCTTGGGGCTCGCCTTGACCTTGGACGGCGATTTCACCGCCGGGCTGGTCTCGATGGCGTCGGTCTTCGGCTTGGCGGCAAGCGTCGGCGCGACGGGCGCGGCTTCCGTCTTCGCTGCGGCCTTGACCTGACGGGCGCGGTTTTCCTTGAAGAAGACGGTTTCGTCGGTCAGCGTTGTCTGGCCGGAAAGCGGCGCCGAATAGGCGCGCCCGTTCTGCGGCCCGGCCGGAACCTCGGCGCCCCTGCCCGCCTCGAACTCGTCGATGATCTCGGCCAGCCGCTCCGGCGTCAGGTCCTCGTAGGTGTCCTTGAAGATCATGACCATCGGCGCGTTGACGCACGCGCCCTGGCACTCGACCTCCTCCCACGACAGCGTGCCGTCTTGATTGGTGTGGAACTGCTCGGGGTGGATCTTCTCGCGGCAGACCCGCTTCAGGTCTTCCGCGCCGCGCAGCATGCAGGGCGTGGTGCCGCAGACCTGGATATGGGCCTTCGTGCCGACCGGCTTGATCTGGAACTGGGTGTAGAAGGTCGCGACCTCGAGCGCCCTTATGTAGGGCATGCCCAGCATGTCGGCGACATATTCTATGGTGGCGCGGGAAACCCAGCCTTCCTGCTCCTGCGCGCGCATCAGCAGCGGAATGACCGCCGACGCCTGGCGGCCCTTGGGATAGCGCTTGACGACCTGCTTGGCCCAGGCCGCGTTCTCCCGGGAGAACGCGAAGCTTTCCGGCTGGACGGATTCATCTGCGAGACGGCGGACGGACATTAACGGTCGACCTCACCAAACACGATGTCGAGGGAGCCGAGGACGGCGGAGACGTCGGCCAGCATGTGGCCCCGGCACAGGAAGTCCATCGCCTGCAGATGCGCGAAACCGGGGGCGCGCAGCTTGCAGCGATAGGGTTTGTTGGTGCCGTCGGAGACCAGATAGACGCCGAACTCGCCCTTCGGCGCCTCGACGGCGGCGTAGACCTCGCCCGCCGGCACGCGGTAGCCCTCGGTGTAGAGCTTGAAATGGTGGATCAGCGCCTCCATCGAGCGCTTCATCTCGCCCCGCTTCGGCGGCACCACCTTGCCGTCGACGGAGGAAACCGGGCCGACCCGGTCCTTGCCGAGCAGGAGATCGACGCACTGGCGGATGATCTTCGCCGACTGGCGCATCTCCTCCATGCGGATCAGATAGCGGTCGTAGCAGTCGCCGTTCTTGCCGACCGGGACGTCGAACTCCATCTCGGCGTAGCACTCGTAGGGCTGCGCCTTGCGCAGGTCCCACGCCGCGCCCGAGCCGCGCACCATGACGCCCGAGAAGCCGCGCGCCCACGCGTCCTCGAGGCTGACGACGGCGATGTCGACGTTGCGCTGCTTGAAGATGCGGTTCGCGGTCAGGAGGTCGTCGAGATCGTCGACCGTCTTCAGGAACGGGTCGACCCACCGGCCGATGTCCTCGACGAGCTGGTCGGGCAGGTCCTGATGCACGCCGCCCGGCCGGAAATAGGCCGCATGCATGCGCGAGCCGGAGGCGCGCTCGTAGAAGACCATCAGCTTCTCGCGCTCGACGAAGCCCCAGAGCGGCGGCGTCAGCGCGCCGACGTCCATGGCCTGCGTCGTCACGTTGAGCATGTGCGACAGGATGCGGCCGATCTCGCTGTAGAGCACGCGGATCACCTGTCCGCGGCGCGGCACCTCGAGGCCGAGCAGACGCTCGGTGGCGAGCGCGAAGGCGTGCTCCTGGTTCATCGGCGCGCAATAGTCGAGCCGGTCGAGATAGGGCACGGCCTGCAGATAGGTCTTCTGCTCCATCAGCTTCTCGGTGCCGCGATGCAGCAGCCCGATATGCGGGTCGGCGCGGTCGACCACCTCGCCGTCCAGCTCGAGCACGAGGCGCAAAACGCCATGCGCCGCAGGATGTTGCGGGCCGAAGTTGATGTTGAAGTTTCGAACGGCGGTTTCGACCATGGAACGCCTCAGTTCGTCTTGGCCTTCTCGTCGCCGGGCAGCACGTAGTCCGTGCCTTCCCAGGGCGACAGGAAGTCGAAATTGCGGAATTCCTGCTTCAGCTCGACCTTCTCGTAGACGACGCGCTTGACCTCGTCGTCATAGCGCACCTCGACAAAGCCGGTGACGGGGAAGTCCTTGCGCAGCGGATAGCCTTCGAAGCCGTAGTCGGTCAGGATGCGGCGAAGCTCGGGATGGCCGGAGAACAGGACGCCGTAGAGGTCGAACGTCTCGCGCTCGTACCAGTCGGCGCCGGGATAGACCGAAACGGCGGACGGCACCGGCGTTTCCTCGTCGGTCTCGACCTTGACGCGCACGCGCAGGTTCTGGCGCGGCGACAAGAGGTGATAGAGCACGTCGAAACGCCGCTCGCGCGCCGGATAGTCGGCGCCGCAGATGTCGACGAACGAGACGAACTGGCACTGGGCGTCGTCGCGCAGGAAGGTCAGCACGTCGAGGATGTCCTTCCCCTCGACGCGCAGCGTCAGCTCGCCGAAGGCTATTGTCGCGTCGGTGAGCTTCGCGCCGAGGCGCTCGCGCAGATAGGCGGAAAGATCGGAAAGAGCTTCGCTCACGCCTTGCCTCCTACCGTTCGATCGTGCCGGTGCGGCGGATCTTCTTCTGAAGCAGAAGAATGCCGTAGAGCAGCGCCTCGGCCGTGGGCGGGCAACCCGGCACGTAGATGTCGACCGGCACGATGCGGTCGCAGCCGCGCACCACCGAATAGGAATAGTGATAGTAGCCGCCGCCATTGGCGCACGAGCCCATGGAGATGACGTAGCGCGGCTCGGGCATCTGGTCGTAGACCTTGCGCAGGGCGGGCGCCATCTTGTTGGTCAGCGTGCCGGCGACGATCATCACGTCCGACTGGCGCGGCGAGCCGCGCGGCGCGATGCCGAAGCGCTCGCTGTCGTAATGCGGCATGGCCGAATGGATCATCTCGACCGCGCAGCAGGCGAGGCCGAAGGTCATGTACATCAGCGAGCCGGTGCGCGCCCAGGTGATCAACGCGTCGGCCGAGGTGACGAGGAAGCCCTTGTCGGAAAGCTCGTCGTTCAGGTCGCCGAAGAAGCGGTCGTCGGCGCCGACCGGCTTGCCGGTCGAGGGGTCGATGATCCCTCTCGGCCTCGGGGCCACGAGGGTCGGGGAACGGTCGTTCAATCCCATTCCAGCGCTCCCTTCTTCCATTCATAGATGAAGCCGATGGTCAGCACGCCGAGGAACACCATCATCGACCAGAACCCGAACCAGCCGATCTCGCCGAAGGAGACCGCCCACGGGAACAGGAACGCCACTTCGAGATCGAAGATGATGAACAGGATGGCGACGAGGTAGAATCGCACGTCGAACTTCATGCGCGCGTCGTCGAAGGCGTTGAAGCCGCACTCGTAGGCGGAGAGCTTTTCCGGGTCCGGATTGCTGTATGCGATCAGGAAAGGCGCAACGACCAGCGCCACAGCGACGAGGAGCGCCACACCGATGAAGATCACGATGGGCAGATAGGAACCGAGTAGCTCGCTCATGGTCTTTCCGTTGGCTTGCCGACGTTCCGCCGCGATGGGCTTACTATACACCGATACGGGAACGTCGTGGCGACAGAATTTCCCGCCGGCCCCCGCGCGGCGCAGGCTTGCTGCGACGCGGCGAGGGTTAGCGCAGGCGCAGGCGCGAAGCAAGTCAAACCTTGCCCTATGTTGCGCTGCGTCAACCGCCGAGCGGCAAAACGAACGGAACGCCTTCGTAGGCATCCTCACCTCGGCCGATCGCGGCGATCGCCGCGATCATCCGCCCCTGTCGGGCGAGGAGCGCGTCAGCATGCCGCACGAGCAGCGGATTCGGGGTCGCCGAGGGCGCGGCGAGCCGCAGCGTCCACGCCAGCTCCGCCTCGTCCCGATGCGGCGCGAGCGCGGCCACGACGATATAGGCGGCCGCGGTGGAGCGGCTGATGCCGGCGAAGCAGTTGACGGCGAGCGGCCGCGCGCGGTCCCAGCGCCGGGCGAAGGCGATCAGGCTCTCGACATGCGCCCTGCCCGGCGCGACCAGCCCGGCCTGCATCTCGGCGATGTCGTTCATCTTCAGGAACAGGTGGTTTTCCGGCGCGATTGCCGCCGGGCGGATGAAATCGGTCCCGGCGGCGAGCAGCGTCACCAGATGCGCCGCGCCCGACGCGGCGAGCGTTTCCTCGACCTTCGTGGCGGGACAGACGTGGATCACGGTTGCAACTTTCCCTAGCCTGATGTGATGCGCGGAAAGGCCGGCAGCCGATGCGCATTCACCTGCCGTTCATTGCATGGACGCCATATATGACGCAAACTCTCGCCTGTAACGGAGCATTCGCCGTGTCACGTCCCATCGCCACCCGCCGCCATTTCATGCTCGCTTCGCTGGGCGTCGCAAGCGTGCTTTCCGCGCTTCCGGCGCTGGCGGATGGAGCCGAACCCGTGCTGACGATCAAGGGCGAATTGACCTATCTGCAGCGCATCGCCCTTCCCGACAATGCCGTGGCCATCGTCGAGGTGAAGCCCGACGACGCGCCGGACGGCGCGTCCGTCACCGCCGAGACGCGCATCGCGCTCGAGGGCCGGCAGGTTCCGGTCGCCTTCACGCTCGACGTGCCGCGCGCCCATCTCGACGCCGGCAAGACCTATGTGCTGCGCGGCGGCATCGAGGTCGATTCGCAGATGCGCTGGCTTTCCGACCCCGTTGTCATCGACACGGCCGAACGGTCCGTCGACGCCGGCACGATCAGGCTGTCGCCCCACGAAGGCCCGACCCCGTTCGCCATCGACGGCAAGGAGTTCATCACCGGCGAGTGGCGCATCGAGGAAGTCGGAGGCCAGCAGGTGCGCGAGGACATCGCCGCCACCATCGCCTTCGCCGAGGACGGGACCTTTTCCGGCCGGCTGTGCAACTCCTATCGCGGCGCCTTCAAGCTCGACGGCACGTCGATCTCCTTCGGCAAGCCGGCGGCGACGCTGATGGCCTGCCCGGAACCGCAGGCGACGCACGAATGGGCGCTGTTCGACGCCTTCGAGAAGGCCAGGAGCTGGCGCCCCGGCAAGGACGGCATGCTGGCGATCCTCGACGAGGGCGGCAGGACGCTCGTTCTCGTCGGCAAATAGCCGCCGGACGCTTCCGGTTCCCGCCTCGCTGGCGCAAGAGATTGTCGCCGGCCCGGCCGCTTGCCAGATTGACAAGCGGCCCCTCTTCCGGTCCGCTTGCGCGCCATTCAGCCAAGGCGCAGGAACATGCCGAAGACCGACATCGCCCGCAGGGTCTACAACCACACCTGGAAGCTCGATCCGATCGTGCGCAGCCTGCTCGACACGGATTTCTACAAGCTCCTGATGCTGCAGATGATCTGGGGCGTCTATCGCGACGTGGACGCCACCTTCTCGCTCATCAACCGCGCGACCTCGGTGCGGCTCGCCGACGAGATCGACGAGCAGGAGCTGCGCGCCCAGCTCGACCACGCGCGCACGCTGCGCTTCACCAAGAAGGAGATGATCTGGCTGGCGGGTAACACCTTCTATGGCCGCAAGCAGATCTTCGAGCCCGATTTCCTCGCCTGGCTGGAGAAATTCCGCCTGCCCGAATACGAGCTGGAGAAGCGCGACGGACAGTACGAGCTGCATTTCCACGGCCGCTGGCACGACACCACGATGTGGGAGATCCCGGCGCTGGCGATCATCAACGAGCTGCGCAGCCGGGCGGCGCTGAAGTCGATGGGGCCGTTCGCGCTCGACGTCACCTATGCGAGGGCCAAGGCCAAGGTGTGGGAGAAGGTCGAGAAGCTGAAGAAGTATCCCGACCTGCGCATTTCCGATTTCGGCACGCGCCGCCGCCATTCCTTCCTGTGGCAGCGCTGGTGCGTCGAGGCGCTGAAGGAAGGCATCGGCGCCTCCTTCACCGGCACGTCGAATGTGCTCCTGGCCATGGACACCGATCTGGAGGCGCTCGGCACCAACGCGCACGAGCTGCCGATGGTGCTGGCGGCGCTGACCACGTCCGACGCGGAGCTGCGCGCCTCGCCCTATCGCGTTTTGCAGGACTGGCAGCGCTACTATGGCGGCAACCTCTTGATCGTGCTGCCCGACGCCTTCGGCACCGTCTCCTTCCTGCGCGACGCGCCCGACTGGGTGGCCGACTGGACCGGCTTCCGCCCCGACAGCGCCCCGCCCATCGAGGGCGGCGAGCGCATCGTCGAATGGTGGCGCGAGCACGGGCGCGACCCGCGCGAGAAGCTGCTGATCTTCTCCGACGGCCTCGACGTCGACACCATCGTCGAGGCGTACGGCCATTTCCGCGGCAAGGTGCGCATGTCGTTCGGCTGGGGCACCAATCTGACCAACGATTTCAAGGATTGCGCGCCGGACCGCAACGACGCGCTGAAGGCGATCTCGCTCGTCTGCAAGGTGACGAGCGCCAATGGCCGCCCGGCGGTGAAGCTGTCCGACAACCCGGAGAAGGCGACCGGCGACCCGGCCGAGATCGCCCGCTATCTCAAGGTGTTCGGCGAAGAGGCGCGCGTGCGGCAGAAGGTCGAGGTCTGAGCCCGCATCTCATGCGACGCGGGGCGATTCTGTCCGGCGGCAAAATGATCTATGGTGGCGCGGCCCGGCTCACGCATCGTGCCGCCGGCCCAAACGATGGAGAGAGCGTCATGCGCGTGGTTGCCGCAGCCCTTGTGTTCCTTGCCCTTCCCGCGACGGCGTCGGCGGGCTGTTTCGAGAATCTCGGCAAAACCGGCTGCACGCATCAGGAAACCTTCTCCCGCGAGGAGCTGCGCGGGCTCTCCTGCCAGAACCTCTGGTACGTGCGCAATTCGATCTACAACGACAACGGCTACTGCTTCAAAACGCAGGCGGCGAAGGCGGAGTTCGACAATTCCGACTGCTTCGTCAACGACACGGCGAAGCTGCGCTTCAACAAGCACGAACAGGCCAATATCGACCGGATCGTGCGCGTCGAGAAGGAAAAGGGCTGCCGCGCCCCGTAGCCCGTCGGGCTCAGCGGTGATCGGCGCCGCGCAGGAAGCGGCCTGCCATGTCGCGCACCTTCGCCTCGACCGCGCGCCACTCGCCCGCCAGCTCCGGCGGCATGCGATAGGAAAGGCTCAAATCCTTGCCGATGTGGATGTCGCGCTCGCACGGGGCGAGCGATTCCTTCGCGGCGGCGCCTGCGAGGCAGCGCATGACGAACGGCTCCGCGCCGGCCTCATCCGCCACCGCCAGCACCTCGTCGACATAGCCGGACGCCTCGGTGAAGCGATGGATGCGCAGGCTGGCCGGGCCGGGCCGGGATTCATCTTCGATCAGATTGCTGTAGATCGGCGCGAAGCGGCTGCTCATGTCGCGGGACATCATCCGCGGCTCGAACGAAATGAAAAGGATGCTCCGCTTGCCGTCGACATGGTTGAAGGCGTCGCTCGCCTCGGCGCTGTATCCGTCCATCTGCGGCCAGCGCACGTAAAGATCGAGGCGGGCTGCCGCGCCGTCCTGCCGCGCCTTCTCGAAGCGGATCATGTTGTCCGGCACGTTCACCACGTCGTCGCCGATGACGATCTCGCGGACGGTCCTGGAATCGGTGTGGCCGCCCATGGCGATGGACTGGCCCGCCCATTTCCCGGCCATGCCGATCGCGGCCGAGGCGAGCGCAAGCAGGCCGAAGACGTAGAACAGCCGGAGCGCGAACCCCGTCCGCACGGTCAGTGGCGCGCCGTCCTCGGCGTCGATGATGGCTGGCGATGGCACGTCCGCACCTCCGTATCGGCAACCGACAATGGGGTCGTATGGTAAATGCCGGGTAAATGCCGGCGCGGGCGCGCGCCTTGCCCTTGCCTTCCAGCGCGGGGCGCTTCTATGGATAGGCATGTCTCCCGGAAGTGGGAACCGGTTTCGGGATAAAGACATGCACAAGAACAAAAGCCTGAAGCGCAGGGAGCGATCTGGAAGATCGCGACGCGCTTCAGGCAGCCGAACAGGAGGACAGCGCATGCCGGTTTATTCGCTCGACGGGGTTGCGCCGCATTTCGACGATCCCGATAGCGTGTGGATCGCCCCCGACGCCCATGTCATCGGCAAGATATCGCTCGGGCGCGAGGTCGGCGTCTGGTTCGGCGCGGTGCTGCGCGGGGATAACGAGAGAATCACCATCGGCGCCCGCTCCAACGTGCAGGAGCACACGATGATGCACACGGATATGGGCTTTCCCCTGACGGTGGGCGAGAACTGCACCATCGGCCACCGGGCGATCCTGCACGGCTGCACGGTCGGCGACAACACGCTGATCGGCATGGGGGCGATCGTGCTCAACGGCGCGAAGATCGGCAACAACTGCCTCGTCGGGGCCGGCGCACTCGTCACCGAGGGCAAGGTGTTCCCGGACAACTCGCTGATCGTCGGCTCGCCGGCGCGCGCGGTGCGCGAGCTCGACGCCGCCTCGGCCGAGCGGCTGAAGATGTCGGCGCTGGGCTATGCCGGCAATGCCAGGCGCTTCAAGGCCGGTCTCGACGCCGTCTGAGGCGGGCATCCGCAACCTGTGCGACACATAAGGCGTTGCTGGAGCGAAAACCGGCGCGAATCGTTTTGCGTTCGTCATCAACTCGGGCTAGTGGCCTGAACCAATAGCTTGAACCCAACCGGCAAGGGAGGCGATCTTGGACGAACCGCATGACCCGCCGCCCGGACGGGACACCCCTCCCCGCGACGACGGCCACGGCCCCGGCGCTGCGGCCAGCGAGGCGGCGGCGAACTCCATCTACGACGACAGCGGCGTGGTCCGCTCCGCCTTCCTCGCCCATATCGGCGCGGCGATCGCGGACCGCGACACGCTGACGCTGCGGCGCGACGTCGGCGCGCTGCATGAATCGGAAGTCGGCGACCTGCTCGAGGCGCTTCTGCCGGAGCAGCGCCACGCCCTCGTCGAGCTGATGGGCAAGGATTTCGACTTCTCGGCGCTGACCGAGGTCGACGAGGCGATCCGCCTCGACATCGTCGAATCCATGCCCGACGAGCAGATCGCGCAGGCGGTGCAGGAGCTCGATTCCGACGACGCGGTCTACATCCTCGAGGATCTCGACGACGAGGACCGCGAGGCGATCCTCGCCAGGCTGCCGTTCACCGAGCGCATCCGGCTGCGCCGCGCGCTCGACTATCCCGACGAAAGCGCCGGCCGGCGCATGCAGACCGAGTTCGTCGCGGTACCGCCGTTCTGGACCGTCGGCCAGACCATCGACTACATGCGCGAGGACAAGAACCTCCCCGACACCTTCAGCCAGATCTTCGTCATCGACCCGACCTTCCGTCTGCTCGGGGCCGTCGACCTCAATCGCATCCTGCGCACCCAGCGCGGCGTGAAGATCGAGGACATCATGCACGAGACGCGGCACGCGATCCCGGTGACGATGGACCAGGAGGACGCCGCGCACGAATTCGAGCAGTACGACCTTCTCTCGGCCGCCGTGGTCGACGAGAACGAGCGCCTCGTCGGCGTGCTGACCATCGACGACGTGGTCGACGTCATCCAGCAGGAGGCCGAGGAGGACCTGATGCGCCTCGGCGGCGTCGGCGACGAGGAGCTGTCGGACACCGTGCTCGCCGCCGCGCGCTCGCGCGTGCCGTGGCTGATGGTCAACCTCGTCATGGCCTTCCTCGCCGCCTCGGTGATCGGCCTGTTCGACGCCACGATCCAGGAGATCGTGGCGCTCGCCATCCTGATGCCCATCGTCGCGGGCATGGGCGGCAACGCCGGCTCGCAGACGATGACGGTGACCGTGCGCGCGCTGGCCACCAAGGACCTCGACATCTACAATGCCGGGCGCATCATCCGCCGCGAGATCGGCGTCGGCCTGTTGAACGGGGCGATCTTCGCGACGCTGATCGGCATCGTCGCGGGCCTGTGGTTCGACAATCCGCATCTGGGCGGCATCATCGCCACGGCGATGGTCATCAACATGCTGGTGGCGGCGCTGGCCGGCATCCTGATCCCGCTGCTGCTCGACCGCTTCGGCGCGGACCCGGCCGTGGCGTCGGCCGTGTTCGTCACCACGATCACCGACGTCGTCGGCTTCTTCGCCTTCCTCGGCCTCGCCACCTGGTGGTTCGGCCTGATGTGACGGGCCGCGGCCGCCGGATTTCGACCGTTCGCGCCGCTCCTTATCGCCCTGCCATATCCTTATCCCCCGCCCATTTCCCTTCCGGCAACCGTGCGAATTGACTTTTACGTAAATGCCGTGCCAAATCGTATAACAGATTCATGACGGGATGCCGCCATGCGGGAATATTACACCATTACCGAACTCACCCGCGAGTTCGACATCTCGACGCGCACCCTGCGCTTCTACGAGGACGAGGGGCTGATCGCGCCGCTCCGGCGCGGGCGCACGCGGCTGTTTCGCCCGTCCGACCGGCACCTCGTCAAGCAGATCATGCGCGGCAAGCGCCTCGGCTTCTCGATCAACGAGATTCGCGAGATCATCCAGATGTATCGTGAGCCGCCCGGCGAGGTCGGCCAGTTGAAGCTGATGATCAAGCGCATCGAGGAAAAGCGCGACGACCTGCGCCAGAAGCGCCGCGACCTCGAGGAGACGCTTGCCGAGCTCGACAATGCCGAGGAGGCCTGCGTCGAGCGGCTGGTGGAGCTGGGCGTCAACACCTGAGAGCGGCGACGCGCCTTCCGCTCCTTATATCCAGCGGCGCACCTTCTTGCGGTAATCGCGGTATTTCTTGCCGAAGCGGGCTTCGAGATGCCGCTCCTCGCGCTCGATGGCGAGCTTCGTCGTCGCATAGGCGGCGACCGGCGCGAGCAGGAGGAACCAGACGATCCCCGCGATCAGGCCGATGCCGATCATCAGCATCGTGTTGCCGACATAGATCGGGTTGCGGGTGAAGGAGAACGGGCCGCTCGTCACCAGATGATCGCTTCCCCTGTTGGGCATGATCGTGGTGCGGGCGCGGCGCATCGCGCGCATGGCGGCGATGTCGATGGCGAGCCCGCCGGCGACCACCAGCCAGCCGACGGCGAAGAGGAACTCGCCGAAGGGGGCAGGAATCCATGGCAGCGGGACCAGCCAGTCGAGGATGAGGGCGAGCGCCGCGGCCGATACGTAGATCATCGGCGGCCAGGGAAGCCTGTTGGGCCTGTCGTCGGTCGTGCTCATTGCCCCTCCTCCTGCGCACTGGGCGTCTCCGCCTCGAAAGTGCATGCCGAGACGATCTCATGCAAGCGCGCTGTCGCCTGCGCATCCTGCGTTCCGGCATAGACCTGGTCGAACAATCCTTCCGCGGAAAGGTCGCCGAGCACGCAGAGGCAGTAATGGCCGCAGAAGGCGGCGTCGTGCGTCGCCTCGCACTGGACCGCGCAGGCGCGGGTGAATTGCGTCTCGCGCTGCGCTTCGCCAGCCGGGGCCACCTGCGCGAACAGCCAGAGCGCGCCGATCAGCACCGGCTGGTGGACGAGGTAGACGGCGAGGCTGTGGCGGCCGGCCCATCGCAGCGGCCGCGACCAGCCGGAGAGGGAGATCGTGCCCAGCCGGACGAACAGGCCGGCCGCCTCGGCAATGCGCGCCGCCGCGATGCCGGTGAGCACGGCGGAAAACCACGGGAACAGCGGCACATAATCGTTGGAGCGCGGGTTGGCGCTCGAAAGCCCCACCCACCACAGGGCCGGATGGTCGAAGAAATCGCTGCGCAGGAAATACGGCGCGGCGGCGACCAGCACGGCGATGCCGAGCGTCGCCCATGCCGGCAGGCGCAGGAAGGCGAGGCCGAGGAGGCTGGCGAGCGCGATCTGGTGGAGGATGCCGAAGAAAATGAAGCCGCCCGGCACGGCGAGCCATGTCGCCAGCGAAATCGCGGCGGCGGCGGCCGCAACCATAGCGAGCCGCTTCCCGAACGGCCGCCACCGCACCCCGCGTGCGTGCGCCAGCCACAGGCTGACGCCGACAAGGAAGAGGAAGCTGGAGGCGATGCAGCGGGCGAACAGCTTCCAGCCGCCCTCGGCGGTCATGCCCGGCGGTGCGTAGCCGAAGAATTCGAGGTCCCAGGCGAAATGGTAGATCGCCATCGCGGCGAGCGCGACGCCGCGCGCGAGGTCGATGACGTCAAGGCGCGGTCTGCCGCTCGTGGATCGCTGCACAGGCATTCACCGACTCGAAAGAACCCGCCACCGGCCGATCCATAGCACGAAAGCCCCGCCGCCCGCCAAATGCGGCGCGGGCGGCCGGCAGGCCCGTCTATTCGAGGTCGACGTCGAGGATCGCCATCGAGAAATTGTAGGACAGGTCGCCGTCGTCATCGTCCTTGAAGATGATGCCGAGGAATTCCTCGCCGAGATAGAGCTCGCACGAATCGTCCTTGCGCGGCCGCGCCTTGACCTGAAGCTGCGGGTTCTGGAACGTACGCTTGAAGTAGGCGTCGAGCTTCCTGATTTCGTCGGGTTTCAAACCTGTTCTCCGGGGCGGCTGGATGATCGGAGGGCGCATGTGGCATGCTGCGCGCAGCCATGTAAACCCCGTGTGCGGCGTTTCGCACCCCGCGCACGGGGCGATTCACAGGGCCATGCCCGCGTCGAAGCGGCCGGCTCAGCCCTCGCCGCTCAGGAGCTGGTCCATGGCGCGCGAAGGCTCGTCGCAGCCCGTCTCGCCGACGATCCGCGCCGGCACGCCGGCGACGGTGCGGTTGTTCGGCACCGATTGCAGGAGCACCGAGCCGGCCGCGACGCGCGAGCAGAAACCGACCTCGATATTGCCGAGGATCGTCGCCCCCGCCCCGATCAGCACGCCGTTGCCGATCTTGGGGTGGCGGTCGCCCGTCGCCTTGCCGGTGCCGCCGAGCGTGACGCCGTGAAGGATGGAGACGTTGTCGCCCACCCGCGCCGTCTCGCCGATGACGAGGCCGGTGGCGTGGTCGATGAAGATGCCCTTGCCCATGTGGGCCGCCGGGTGGATGTCGGTCTGGAAGATGGCCGACGAGCGGCTTTGCAGATAGAGCGCGAAATCCTTGCGCCCGTTGTGCCACAGCCAATGGGCGAGCCGATGGGTCTGGATGGCGTGGAAGCCCTTGAAATAGAGGATCGGCATCAGGAAGCGGTCGCAGGCCGGGTCGCGGTCGTAATAGGCCTGGATGTCGATGCGCACCGTCGCGCCCCATTCGGGCTCGTCGCGCAGCATCGCCTGGTAGGTCTGGCGGATCAGGTCCGCGCCGAGGTCGGGATGGTCGAGCCGCTCGGCGAGGCGGTGGATGACGGCGTCCTCCAGCCTGTCGTGGTTGAGCACCGTGGCGTAGAGGAAGGCGGCCAGCAGCGGATCGTTCTCC
The DNA here is from genome assembly GCA_037190985.1 of Alphaproteobacteria bacterium. Taxonomy (GTDB): domain Bacteria; phylum Pseudomonadota; class Alphaproteobacteria; order Rhizobiales; family Rhizobiaceae; genus Aerobium. The sequence continues at coordinate 63,539 of JBBCKE010000038.1, read as the reverse complement.
ACCGCTTCCGTCGCCTCGCGTCTCACCGCGCTCCAGATCGGGTCGACCGGCTTGACCGAATTGTGCCTGACCGCGCTTGCGCCGCTCATCGGGTGCTTCCTTCTCGCTCAAACGCCTTGCTTCCGCGCAGGGCGAACCATAATCCAAAACCGCAGTCAACCAAACCGCATTTTGTTTAACGCGCTTTCAATAGGATCGATGCAGCGATGATCAGCGAAAACGGGCAAACGGGTTTCCTGAAAACGGATCGCCGCGACGGCGTCGTCACCCTTACCATCGACCGCCCCGCGCGCAAGAACGCCATGACGCAAGGCATGTGGCGCGAGATGGCGACGCTGTTCCGCGACCTTGCCGGGGATGCGTCGGTGCGCGTCGTCGTCCTGCGCGGCGCGGGCGGCGATTTCTGCGCCGGGGCCGATATCGGCGAGTTCGAGACCGTGCGCGGCAATGCCGAAAGCGCCCGCCGCTACGAGGCGGAGAATTCGGCCGCCTTCGCCGCGATCCGCGACTGCCCGGTGCCGACCATCGCCGCGATTGGCGGCATCTGCTTCGGCGGCGGCTTCGGCATCGCCGCCGGCTGCGACATCCGGATCGCCGCGACCGATGCCCTGTTCAGCGTGCCGGCGGCGAAGCTCGGCCTCGCCTATCCGGTCGACGCCATGGCCGACATCGTCCACGCCGTCGGGCCGCAGGTGGCGAAATACATGGCCTATTGCGCCGCCCGCCTCGACGCGCGGGCCGCGCTCGATGCGGGCTTCCTACTTGAGATCGTCGAGCCCGGTGGGCTTTTCGCACGCGCCGACGAACTCGCCGCGACCATCGCCGCCAACGCGCCGCTTTCGATCCGGGCGTCCAAGGCGTCTATCCGCGCCGTGCTTAGCGCCGATCCGGCCGATGCCGCCCGTGCCTCGACCCTCGGTGACGCCACGTTCGAAAGCGCGGATTACGCCGAGGGCCGCGCCGCCTTCCGCGACAAGCACCCTGCCCGCTTTCGCGGGTGCTGATCCGTTTTCGGGTGTACATAAAGGGAACATCGCATAGCTTAAGGCCATGACGACGATTCCCAACCTCAAGGCCCGCCACCACCTCATCGCGCTCAGCGGCCTCGGCGGGGGCTCAGGGGGCGCGATGCGCCGGCCGCAGCTCCTGCAAACCATCCACGACCTCGGCTTCGTCCAGGTCGACAGCGTCAACGTGCTGGAGCGCGCGCATCACCACATCCTGTTCTCGCGCGGGACGGGCTATCGCCGCGCCGACCTGTCGGCGCTGATCGAGAAGGACAGGAGCCTGTTCGAGAACTGGACGCACGACGCCTCGATCATCCCGTCGTGCTTCTTCCCCTACTGGAAGCATCGCTTCGCCCGGGAGAAGGCGCGGCTGCGCAGCCGCTGGAAAAGCCATTTCGGGGCCGAGGATTTCGACGCCGACATCGCCCGCGTCCATGAGCGCATCGCCCGCGACGGGCCGGCGATGGCGCGCGACTTCGAAGGCGACAAGCCGAGCAGCGGCTGGTGGGACTGGCACCCGTCCAAGGCGGCGCTCGAATATATGTGGCGCACCGGCGAATTGGCGATCGCCCGGCGCGAAGGCTTCCAGAAGGTCTACGACCTCGCCGAGCGGGTCATCCCGCAGGAGCATTTTTTGGCCGAGGTCGATCACGACGCGTTCGTCGACTGGGCCTGCCGGCAGGCGCTGACCCGCCTCGGCTTCGCCACGCGCGGCGAGATCGCCGGCTTCTGGGCGCTGCTGACGCCGCAGGAGGTCGATGCGTGGATCGCGCAGAACCGGGCCGGGCTGACTCCGGTCCGGGTCGAGACCGTCGACGGGGGCAAACCGCGCGCCGCCTTTGCCCTGCCCGGCATGGCCGAGGCCGCGCTCGATGCGCCGACCCCGCCCGACAAGGTGCGCATCGTCAGCCCGTTCGACCCCCTGATGCGCGACCGGGCGCGGATGGAGCGGCTGTTCGGCTTTTCCTACCGCATCGAGATCTTCGTGCCGGAGGCGAAGCGGCAATACGGCTACTACGTCTATCCCGTGCTGCGCGGCGAGCGCGTGGCCGGGCGGATCGACGTCAAGGCCGAACGCGAGCGCGACGCGCTCGTCGTGCGCGCCTTCTGGCCGGAGGCGGGCGTGAAGCCGTCGAAGGCGCTTCTCGCCAAGCTCGGGGCCGAGCTGGAGCGGCTGCGCCGCTTCGCCGGCCTCGGGGGCATTGAGTTCGCCGACGGCTGGCTGCGGCAACCGTGACGCGCGGCTACGCCGCGGGGCCGAACCCGGTCAGCCAGTCGCGGAACGCGGCGAAGCCGGCGATCTCGGCGCTGCGGGCCGGATAGATCAGCGAATAGGGCTCGCCGACCACCAGCCTACGCTCCGAGGCCCGCACCAGCCGCCCGGCGGCGATCTCGCCCTCGGCCAGCACTTCCGGCACCAGCGCGATGCCGAGGCCGGAGATGGCGGCGACGATGACCATGTCGAACTGCTCGAAGCGGTCGCCGCGCAGCACCGAGCGCGGATCGATGCCGGCGTCGCGGAACCAGTCGAGCCACAGGTTCGGCCGCGTCGTCTGCTGCAAGAGCGGCAGGCGCGCCAGCTCCTCGTCGGCCAGCCCGCCGCGCGCGCCGGTGAGGCCGGGCGCGGCGACCACGACGAGCCGCTCCTCCATCAGCGGCACCAACTCGGCGTTGGCCGGCAGCATGTCGGAACGCTGGATGGCGGCGTCGAACGGATCGGCGTCGAAATCGACGGCTTCGAGCCGCGAGACGATGTCGAAGGTGACATCGGGCACCAGCGCTCGAAAATCCTTCAGCCGCGGCGTCAGCCATATCTTGGCGAAGGTGGGCAGGACGGCGAGGCGCAGCACCTTGGAATGGCCGCCGAACGCCATCACCGTCATCGCCGCCTGGCCGAGATCGGCAAGGATGCCGTCGGCCTCGCGGCGGAAGGCGCGGCCGGCCTCCGATAGCACCAGCCGCTGCCTGACCCGGTGGAACAGCCGGACGCCGAGCCGGTCCTCCAGCGTGCCGAGCGAGCGGCTGACCGCGCTCTGCGTCAGGTTGAGCTCGCTCGCCGCGCGCGTCGCCGAGCCGGTGCGGGCGCAGGCGCAGAAGGCATGGAGCTCGTTGATCGTCGGAATATAAGCGTAGCGCATGACCGTGACTGTATCATGAGAAATCCTCATTACCATGCGATTATTGCTCGCTGGCGGCGGGCTCCGGCCCGTGTTAGGTCGATGGCGAAACCCGAGACGATGGAGGAAGAGATTATGGCCGGAGCCGATTCAGGCATGAAGCCGTTTGCGTGGGACGACCCGTTCCTGCTGGACGACCAGTTGACCGAGGACGAGCGGCTGATCCGCGACTCGGCCGCCGCCTTCGCCGCCGAGAAGCTGGCTCCGCGCGTGCAGGAAGCCTATCTCGACGAGAAGACCGACCCGGCCATCTTCCGCGAGATGGGCGAAGCGGGCCTCCTCGGCGTCACCGTGCCGGAGGAATATGGCGGCGCGGGCGCGGGCTACGTCTCCTACGGGCTGGTGGCGCGCGAGGTCGAGCGCATCGACTCGGGCTACCGCTCGATGATGAGCGTTCAGTCCTCCCTCGTCATGCACCCGATCTTCGCCTATGGCAGCGAGGAGCAGCGCAAGAAGTACCTGCCGAAGCTCGCTTCCGGCGAGTTCATCGGCTGCTTCGGCCTGACCGAGCCGGATGCCGGCTCCGACCCCGGCGGCATGAAGACCCGGGCCGAGAAGACCGCGGGCGGCTACCGCCTTCACGGCTCCAAGATGTGGATCTCCAACGCGCCGATCGCCGACGTGTTCGTGGTGTGGGCGAAGTCGGCCGCGCATGACAACCAGATCCGCGGCTTCGTGCTGGAAAAGGGCATGAAGGGTCTCTCCGCGCCGAAGATCGGCGGCAAGCTCTCGCTGCGCGCCTCGATCACCGGCGAGATCGTGATGGACAATGTCGAGGTCGGCGAGGACGCGCTGCTGCCGAATGTCTCCGGCCTCAAGGGGCCGTTCGGGTGCCTCAACCGCGCCCGCTACGGCATTTCCTGGGGCGCGATGGGCGCGGCCGAGGATTGCTGGTTCCGCGCCCGCCAGTACGGCCTCGACCGCAAGCAGTTCAACAAGCCGCTCGCCGGCACCCAGCTCTACCAGAAGAAGCTCGCCGACATGCAGACCGAGATCGCGCTCGGCCTTCAGGGCTCCCTGCGCGTCGGCCGGCTGATGGACGAGGGCAAGTTCGCGCCCGAGATGATCTCCCTCGTCAAGCGCAACAATTGCGGCAAGGCGCTCGACATCGCCCGGCAGGCCCGTGACATGCACGGCGGCAACGGCATCCAGGTCGAGTACCACGTGATGCGCCACGCGCAGAACCTCGAGACGGTCAACACCTATGAGGGCACGCACGACGTGCATGCGCTGATCCTCGGCCGCGCGCAGACGGGCATCCAGGCGTTCTTCTGAAACCTGACCGCATCCTTGCGGAGGCGATAGACATCGCTCCCGTCCCGCTCTACCTCTCGGGACCGTTCGCTTCCCGAGAGGTTTTTTCATGGTTCCGTCCAGGGACATTTCGCGGCTCCTCGAAATCATGGCCGCGCTGCGCCACCCCGACACCGGCTGTCCGTGGGACGTGGAGCAGGATTTCTCCACCATCGTCCCCTACACGATCGAGGAAGCCTACGAGGTGGCCGACGCCGTCGAGCGCGGCGACATGGACGATCTGCGCGACGAGCTCGGCGACCTCTTGCTTCAGGTCGTGTTCCACGCCCGCATGGCTGAGGAAGAAGGCGAATTCGCCTTCCCCGACGTGGTCGAGGCGATCACGAGGAAGATGATCCGCCGCCACCCCCACGTCTTCGGCGACGCCGCGGCGCGCTCGGCCGGCATGGCCAAAGGGATGTGGGAAAGGATCAAGGCCGAGGAAAAGGCCGAAAAGCGCGCGGCGCGGCTGGCGCGCGGCCTCGACCCGGAGGACCACGGCAAGGGTTTTCTCGACGGCATCCCGCACGCGCATCCGGCGCTGACGCGGGCGCTGAAGCTCCAGCAGAAGGCGGCCCGCGTCGGCTTCGACTGGAAGGAGGCGCGGCCGATCCTCGACAAGATCGAGGAGGAGATCGGCGAGTTGCGGGAAGCGATGGACGGGGCGGATCAAGACGAGATCGCCGGCGAGTTCGGCGACGTCCTGTTCGCGCTGGTCAATTTCGGCCGCCATCTCGGCATCGACGCCGAGGATGCGCTGCGCCGCACCAACGCCAAGTTCGCCCGCCGCTTCCACCACGTCGAAACCGCGCTGACGGCGCAAGGCCGCACGCTGGAGGAAGCCAGCCTCGACGAGATGGAAGCGAAGTGGCAGGAGGCGAAGAAGGGGGAGTAGCACGGCGAAGGCAGCGCTGCCCCTCACCGGCTCGCTGCGCTCGCCACCTCTTCCCAGAGGGGAGAGGAAAGCCGGGGCTGGACAGACATCGACATCGCGACAGCTTTTCCTCTCCCCTCTGGGGAGAGGCCCGAAGGGTCGGTGAGGGGGCGGCGTTTCCGCCTACCGCGCGGCCTTGCCGAAGCGGGCCGTGATGTCGTCGCGCACGGCCTCCGTGGCGCGGATGGTCAGGTCGACGCCGCCGTCGTCTCGGTCCTTGCGCGACAGCACGTCGCCGTTGCGGTAGAGCCAGTCGACCTCGCCGGCCTGTTGCGGCGAGAGGCGCACCTTCACCGTCGCCAGCGTGCCGGCGATGCGTTCCTCGACGAGGGCGGCGAGCTTGTCTACCCCCTCGCCCGTCGCCGCCGAGACCGCCACCGGCGGGCGGGCGCCGCCGGTTTCGAGCAGACGCTCGCGGTCGGACGGGTCGAGAAGGTCGACCTTGTTCCAGACCTCGATCACCCGTTTCTCGTCCTGCGCGTCGACGCCGAGGTCGCGCAGGATGCGCGTCACGTCCTCGGCCTGCGCTGCCGTGTCGGGATCGGAAATGTCGCGCAGGTGGATGACGAGGTCGGCCTCGACCACCTCCTCCAGCGTCGCGCGGAAGGCGGCGACGAGATGGGTCGGCAGATCGGAGATGAACCCCACCGTGTCGGAGAGGATGACGAGCGTGCCGTGCGGGAGGCGCACGCGCCGCAGCGTCGGGTCGAGCGTCGCGAACAGCATGTCCTCGGCGAGCACGCCCGCGCCGGTCATGCGGTTGAACAGCGTCGACTTGCCGGCATTGGTGTAGCCGACGATGGCGATGATCGGATACGGCACCTTGCGCCGCTTGGCCCGGTGCAGGTCGCGGGTGCGGCGCACGGTCTCCAGCTCGCGCTTCAGCTTGACGATCTTGTCCTGAAGGATGCGCCGGTCGGCCTCGATCTGGGTTTCGCCGGGGCCGCCGAGGAAGCCGGCGCCGCCGCGCTGGCGCTCGAGGTGGGTCCAGCTCCTGACGAGGCGGCCGCGCTGGTATTCGAGATGGGCGAGTTCGACCTGGAGCGCGCCCTCGCGGGTGCGGGCGCGCCGGCCGAAGATCTCGAGGATGATGCCGGTGCGGTCGAGCACCTTGGCGTCGAGCGCCTTCTCGAGGTTGCGCTGCTGCACCGGCGTCAGCGGGTGGTCGACGAAGACGAGCTCGATCTCCCGTTCCTTGACGATGGCCGCGAGGTCGTCGAGCTTGCCGGTGCCCAGAAGCGTCGCCGGCCGCGGGTCCGCCACCGTGACGATCTCGGCGACGACCGGGTCGAGGTCGATGGCGCCGGCGAGGCCGACCGCCTCGTCGAGCCGCGCCTGGGGCGAGCGGGTCATGCGCGGGCGGTCGGCCTCGGCGCTGCCGCGTGGCTGGCGGGTGAGGACGGGAACGAGGATCGCGGCGCGCGCGGTCGTGGCGCCGTCGGCGGGATCGCCGCCGGCCTTTTCAGGCTGGCGTGGCGCGCCCCCTGCCCGTGCGGATCGCTTCAATCAGGCGTCCTTGTCTTCGACGTCGAAAAGCTGGACCGGCTGGCTCGGCATGATCGTCGAGATCGCATGCTTGTAGACAAGCTGCGAATGGCCGTCGCGGCGCAGCAGCACGCAGAAATTGTCGAACGACGTGACCACGCCCGTGAGCTTGACGCCGTTGACGAGGAAGATCGTCAGCGGGTTCTTGCTCTTGCGAACAGAATTAAGGAACACGTCCTGGAGATTTTGCGTCCGTTCCGCCATTTTTCTTGTCTTTCGCCGATCCCAACGGTGTGCGGTTAATAGCGCCTATTCGGCCCTGCCCTGTCAAGCGCGCAGACCAACGTTCCATCCGAACGTAAACAAACGAGTCGTCATGCGCACATGCTTCGCGGTTATCAGGCCGGCACCTTTTCCGCAACGTCAAAAAATGTCGCGCGCAGCGCAAGGGCGGTCCTGCCGGGCCTGCCGTCGCCGATTGGCGCGCCGTCTATGGCGATGACGGGCGTCACCACCGTCGTCGCGCCGGAGATGAAAGCCTCGGTCGCGGCCTTCGCCTCGTCGACCGAAAAAGCGCGCTCCTCGACCGTGAGCCCCAGCCTCGCCGCCGCCTCCAGAAGGGTCGTGCGGGTGACGCCGCGCAGGATCGAGAAGTCGGCGTGGCGCGTCACCAGCCTGCCGTCGCCGGTGACGATCCAGGCGTTGGTGGCCGCGCCTTCCGTGACCATGCCTTCATCGTCGACGAACCATGCCTCGCCGGCGCCCGCCTCCTTCGCCTGCTGGCGGGCGAGCACGTTGGGCAGGAGGCCGACGGTCTTGATGTCGACGCGCTGCCAGCGATTATCCGGTATGGTGATGACCTTGACGCCGGCGGCCGCGCGCGCCTCGGCCTTCGCCGGATCGATGCGCTTGGCCGTCACCACCAGCGACGGGCGCGTATCCTCGGGCGGAAAGACATGGTCGCGCGGCGCGGCGCCACGCGTGACCTGGAGGTAGACCATCCCGTCGCGCACCCGGTTGCGGCGTACGATCTCGGCGATCACGGCCTCCAACGCGCGCCGGCCCATCGGCCAGCCTATCCGCAACTCGCCCAGCGAGCGGTCCAGCCTGTCAAGGTGGCGGGTGATGTCGATAATAGTGCCGCCCGCGATCTGGCAGACCTCGTAGACGCCGTCGGCGAACTGGTAGCCGCGATCCTCGACATGGATGCCGGCCTTCGCGTGCGGCAGATAGCGCCCGTTGACATAGGCAATGCGCGGCATGGGTCCCCTCTCCGGCTTCTGCTCGTCCCGTCGCGGCATGCCAGCCGCGAGGCGCGCCTGTCAAAAGAATTCGAGGCTGACGCGGAACATCTGCTCGACCTGGCGCACCACATTGGCGCGGGCGAAGATCACCACCCTGTCCTTCGGCTTGATGACGAGCGAGCCGTCGGGATTGAGCACCGCGCCGCCGCGCAGGATCGCCCCGAAGCGCATGCCTTCCGGCAGATCGAGGTCGCGCAGCGGCTGGCCGACGAGGGGCGAGGTCTCCAGCGCCTCGGCCTCGATCACCTCGGCCGCGCCCTGCTGCACGGAATGGACCGCGCGGATGCGCCCGCGCCGGACGTGCTGGAGGATGCGCGAGATCGTCACCGCGCGCGGGTTGACGAAGGCGTCGATGCCGAGCGAGTCGGCGAATTCGTGATAGGCGGGGTTGTTGAGCAGCGCCATGTTGGCCTTGCAGCCCAGGCGCTTGGCCAGCACGCCGGACAGGATGTTGACCTGGTCGTCGTTGGTCAGCGCGATCATCAGGTCGGCGTCGGCTATTCCCGCCTCCATCATGATCTTCTGGTCCAGGGCGCTGCCGCGCAGCACGACGGTCTTGTCCAGCTCCTCGGCGGCGTTGGCGGCGCGCTCGCGGTCGGCCTCGACGATCTTGACCCGCGTGCGGCCCTTGCGCTCCTCGATGGTGCGCGCGACGTAGAGACCGATATTGCCGCCGCCGGCGATGACGATGCGCGTCGCCTCCTGCTCGTCATGGCCGAACAGACCGAGCGTGCGTCGCACGTGGTCCTTGGCCGCGACGACATAGGCGAGGTCGCCGGCCTGAAGCTGGTCGGCCGAATGCGGCACGGTGAGCTTGCCGGCGCGCGAGACGCCGACGACGGTGGCGTTCAGGTCCGGGAACAGCTCGGTCAGCTGCATCAGCGGCGTGTCGACGATCGGGCATTCCTCCAGGCACTCGATGGCGACCATGGCGATCTTGCCCTCGCCGAAGGCGACGACGTCGGTGGCGCCCGGCATGGCGATGCGCTTCAGCACCATCTCGCCGACCTCAAGCTCCGGCGAGATGATGACGTCGATCGCCATGTGGTCGCGCGAGAACAGGTCCATGTAGTGCGGCTGGAGATAGGCCTGCGAGCGGATGCGGGCGATCTTTGTCGGCACGTTGAACAGCGAGTTGGCCACCTCGCAGGCGACCATGTTGACCTCGTCGAACAGGGTGACGGCGATCAGCATGTCGGCCGATTCCGCGCCGGCGGCCGCCAGCACGTCCGGGTGTGAGCCGTGGCCGACGAAGCCGCGCACGTCGAGCGTGTCGCGCACGTTGCGGATCAGCTCGGGCGAGACGTCGATGACGGAGACGTCGTTCTTCTCCGAGGCGAGCTTTTCGGCGATGCCGTAGCCGACCTGCCCCGCCCCGCAGATGATGACGCGCATGGCCGCTCCCCTATACGCCGAGCGATTTCAGCTTGCGATGCAGCGCCGAGCGCTCCATGCCGATGAACTCGGCGGTGCGCGAGATGTTGCCGCCGAAGCGGTTGATCTGGGCGAGCAGATATTCCTTCTCGAACAGTTCGCGCGCCTCGCGCAGCGGCAGGGCCATGATGTGCTGGTCCGACTGGTTCGGCGCGCGCGGCATCACGTCGCCGATCTCCTGCGGCAGGAGGTCGGCGGTGATCGGCGCGTCGACGTCGTCGGCGCGGGCGAGGATCATCAGGCGCTCGATGTTGTTCTTCAACTGGCGGACATTGCCTGGCCAGTTGTGGGCCTGCAGCACGGCGAGCGCGTCGTCGCCGATACGGCGCATCCTGATGCCGGCCTGGTTGGCGACCTGCCGCATGAAATGGTCGACGAGATAGGGAATGTCCTCGCGCCGCTCGGACAGGCCCGGAACGACGACGGGAACCACGGCCAGCCGGTGATAGAGGTCCTCGCGGAACCGGCCCTGCCGGATCAGGGTCTCGATGTTCTGCGCGGTCGAGGAGATGATGCGCACGTCGACCTTGACGCGGCGCGCGCCGCCGACGCGCTCGAACTGCTGGTCGACGAGGACGCGCAGGATCTTCGCCTGCGTCTCGCGCGGCATGTCGGCGACCTCGTCGAGATAGAGGATGCCGCGATGCGCCTCCTCCAGCGCGCCGACCTTGCGCTCGCCGTCGTTGCCCTCGGTGCCGAACAGCTCGATCTCCATGCGCTCGGGGGTGATCGAGGCGGCGCTGACGGTGACGAACGGGCCGGCGCGGCGCGTCGACAGCGCGTGGATGGCGCGGGCGGCGAGCTCCTTGCCCGAGCCCGACGGGCCGATCATCATGATGCGGCTGTTGGTCGGCGCGACGCGCTCGATGGTCTGGCGCAACTGGTTCATCGCGCTCGAATTGCCGATCAGGTCGAAGGTCTCGCCGCTGCGCTTCTTGAGGTCGGAAATCTCGCGGCGCAGCTTCGAGGTCTCCAGCGCCCGCTCGGCGATCAGGATCAGCCGGTCGGCCTTGAACGGCTTCTCGATGAAGTCGTAGGCGCCGCGCCGGATCGCCGAGACCGCGGTCTCGATGGTGCCGTGGCCGGAGATCATGACCACGGGCAGGCCGGGATAGAGCTTCTTGATCTCGTCGAGCAATTCGAGGCCGTCGAGGCGTGACCCCTGGAGCCAGATGTCGAGGAAGACGAGGCGCGGCACGCGCTCGGAAATCGATGCGAGGGCGCTGTCCGCGTCGTGGGCCGTGCGGGTCTCGTGGCCCTCGTCGTCAAGGATGCCGGCGACCAGCTCGCGGATGTCCTCTTCGTCGTCAACGATCAGAATGTCAGACGCCATTTTCTGCCTTTTCACTCTTCCTGCCGTTCGTTCCCCCGGCCGATGCAGCCGGCAGGACGATGCGGATCATGGCCCCTCGCCCACCATGGAACCCGTCCGGCGCGTCGTGCAGCTCCAGCCGGCCTCCATGGTCCTCGACGATCTTCTTGACGATGGCGAGCCCGAGCCCGGTGCCCTTCTCGCGCGTCGTCATGTACGGCTCGAGCAGCCGCTGGCGGTTCTCGCGCGGCAGGCCCTTGCCGTTGTCGATCACCTCGACGACGATGTCGCCTCCCCGGCGCGCCGCGCGGATCAGGATCTCGCCCTTGACGCCGCTTTCGCGCTCGGCGGCCTCGATGGCCTCGGAGGCGTTCTTGATCAGGTTGCCGAACGCCTGCGAGAGGAGGCGCGCGTCGAAGGTTCCGGTCAGCGCCTCGGAACCGAGATCGCGCGTGAACGCGATGTCCGGGCGGCTGACCTCAACGAGGAAGGAGGCCTCGCGCAGCGGCTCGCGCAGGTCGATCGTCTGCATGTCGGGCTTGGGCATGCGCGCGAAGGCGGAGAACTCGTCGACCATGCGGCCGATGTCGCCGACCTGCCGGATGATGGTCTGCGTGCATTGCTCGAAGACCTCGCGGTCCTCGGTGATGACGCCGCCGAAGCGGCGGCGGATGCGCTCGGCCGAAAGCTGGATCGGCGTCAGCGGGTTCTTGATCTCGTGGGCGATGCGGCGGGCGACGTCGGCCCATGCCGAGGAGCGCTGGGCCGAGACGAGGTCGGTGATGTCGTCCACGGTGACGACGTAGGATTCGCCGCCGTCGCCGATGCCCGCCTCCTCCAGCGTCACCTGCACGTCGAAGGTGCGCTCGGAGCCGCCGCGGAAGAACGTGACCTGCTCGCGATAGACCTCGCGCCCGCTCTGGCGGGCGATCTCGAAGACGCGGCCGATATGCGGCAGGAGCTCCGGCAGCCGACGGCCGAGCGCCGCCTCGGCGCGGATCGCCAGCATGCGCTCGGCCGAGCGGTTGACGATGGAGATCGCCCCGTCGCGCTCGACGCCGATGACGCCGGCGGTGACGCCGGACAGCACGGCCTCGGAGAAGCGGCGGCGCTCGTCGATCAGGTCCTTCGCACCGATGAGCTCGTTGCGCTGCGACTTCAGCTCGAGGATCATGTTGTTGAAGGTGTCGGCGAGCGAACCGACGTCGCCGTCGGAGGCGCGCACCGGCACCGCGACGTCGAGATTGCCGGTCGCGACCTCGTCGGCGGCGCCGATCAACTGGCGGATCGGCCGCACCAGCCGGTCGGCGAGCGCGATGCCGGTCCAGATCGCCGACAGCACGACGATCAGCGTCACGCCGAGATAGGCGAGCGCGAAGGCGACCTGCGTGGTCAGCCGGTTGCTTTCCAGCGCGCGGTACTCGTCGGTGTTGGCGCGCACGATCTGGCGCGCCTTGATGACCTCGGGATCGACGGCGCGGATCGTATAGAGATAGGCGTCGTCGATCTCGCGCAGCTTGACGATGGCGCCGATGATGTTGCGGATGCGCGGCTCGATCAGCACCGGCAGCCCGTCGCCGGCGGTGCGCACGGCCTCGATGGGCGGGGCCGGCATCGGGAAATCGGCCTGCGAATCGGCCTGCATGATCGACGAGCCGTCGGCGCGGATCAGCGCCGCGTGGTCGAGCCCGCGCCCGACGAGATGCTGGCTCATGCGGGTGCGGAACCCGGTGCGATCGAGGCCGTAGAGCGTGCGGCTGGCGTCGAGGTCGTAGGCCATCGACAGGGTCGTGTCCTGAAGGTTGCGGGCGTTCTCGTTGACGTAAGCCTCGGCGATGGACAGCGACGAGTTGATGATGACCTTGGTCCTGATCTCGAACCAGCGGTCGAGGCCGATGTCGAGCGTGACCGAGGCGATGATCGCGACCATCAGCGCCGGAATCGCCGCCACCAGCGAGAACAGCGCGACGATGCGGATATGCAGCCGCGCGGCGGCCTTGCCCGTGCGCCGCGCCATGACGATGCGGTGGATCTCGCGCGTGATCAGCGCGATCAGCAGCAGGATGAAGGCGAGGTTGAGGCCGATCAGGGTCAGCGTCGTCGTATAGTCCGGGTCGATGGGCGTGACGCCCATCAGGACGGCGAAGGAGAGACCTGCCGTGAGCAGCGCGCCGACGATCGCGGCGATGCCGGGCAGCGCCAGGAGCCTGCGCCCCTCGCCCGTCGCCTGCGTGCCGTTTTCCAGCGTCCGGTCCGCCATTGCAGGCATCTGCAACGTCATGAAATCACTGCCCGTCCATCGTGCGTGACATCTATGCAACGCATTGTGGCGAATTTGCAACAAGCGGCTGGCCGGAAAGGCGGTCGGGGAGCCCTATCTGGCCGCGCGATAAACGTTGACGCCGAGCTCGCGGATCTTCTTGCGCAGGGTGTTGCGGTTGAGGCCGAGAAGCTCGGCGGCCTTGATCTGGTTGCCGCGCGTCGCGGTCATGGCGGCGAGCACCAGCGGATACTCGACCTCCTCCAGCACGCGCTGGTAGAGGCCCGGCGGCGGCAATTCGCCGGCGAAGCTGGCGAAATAGCGCTGGAGATGGCGCTCGACGGCCTGGCTGATCGTCAGCTCCTCGGCGAGCCCGCCGACGGCCGGCGACGGCGGCGCGGCGCCCGAACCGCGCAGCTCCTGCTCGATCAGCTCGGCGGAAATCTCGTCCTGCGGGTAGAGCGCGGCGAGCCGGCGCACGAGGTTTTCCAGCTCGCGCACGTTGCCGGGCCACGGATAGCGCTTCAGCAGCTCCATCCCGGCCGGCGAGATGCGCTTGGGCTGGAGCCCGTCATGCTTCTCGCCCTGGCGGAAGAAATGGCGCACGAGGTCCGGCACGTCCTCGGCGCGCTCGCGCAGCGGCGGCAGGCGCAGCGGCACGACGTTCAGCCGGTAGAACAGGTCCTCGCGGAACAGGCCCTGATTGATGAGGGTGCGCAAATCCTTGTTGGTGGCGGCGACGATGCGCACGTCGGTGCGGATCGGCGTGCGCCCGCCGACGGTGGTGTATTCGCCCTGCTGGAGCACGCGCAAGAGCCGGGTCTGCGCCTCCATCGGCATGTCGCCGATCTCGTCGAGGAACAGCGTGCCGCCCTCGGCCTGCTCGAAGCGGCCGGTGGAGCGGTTCTGCGCGCCGGTGAAGGCGCCCTTCTCGTGGCCGAACAGCTCGGATTCGATAAGGTCGCGCGGGATCGCCGCCATGTTGATGGCGACGAAGGGGCCGGCGCGGCGGCGGCCGTATTCGTGCAGCGCGCGCGCCACCAGCTCCTTGCCGGTGCCGGATTCGCCGGTGATCATCACCGTGAGATCCGTCTGCATCAGCCGGGCGAGCAGGCGGTAGATGTCCTGCATCGCGGCCGAGCGGCCGACGAGCGGCATCTGCTCGGCCGCCTCGTCGCCGCGCTGCTCGATGCCGTGCTGGCGGCGCGGCTCGGCAAGGGCGCGGTTGACGATGCCGGTCAGCTCGGTGAGGTCGAAGGGCTTCGGCAGGTATTCGTAGGCGCCCGCCTCCGAGGCGCGGATCGCGGTCATGAAGGTGTTCTGCGCGCTCATGACCACGACCGGCAGGTCGGGCCGCGCCCGGCGAATGCGCGGCAGGAGGTCGAAGGCGTTTCCGTCGGGCATGACGACGTCGGTGATGACGAGGTCGCCGTCGCCGGCGGCGGCCCAGCGCCACAGGGTCGCGGCGCTCGACGTCGCGCGCACCTCGTGGCCGGCGCGCGACAGCGCCTGGCTCAGGACCGTGCGGATCGCCGCGTCGTCGTCGGCGATCAGGATGTTGCCGCGCATGCTCATGTCGCCTCTCCTTGCCGGACCCCGTCGCCGCCGGGCCTCGGTTCCTTCCATGCCGGCATCAGCACGCGAAATGTGGTGCCGCGCGGCGAGGAATCGCATTCGATGACCCCGCCATGCTCACCGACGATCTTGGCGACCAGCGCCAGCCCCAGCCCCGAGCCGTTCTGCTTGGTGGTGACGAACGGGTCGAACAGGATCGGCATCAGGTCGTCCGGCACGCCCGGCCCGTTGTCGTGGACGCAGAACTCCAGCGGCAGCGACACGCGGTCCTGCGTTCCCGGCACGGACAGCCGCATGCCGGGGCGGAAGGCGGTGGACAGCACGATCTCGCCGTCCGGCCGGCCGGAGACCGCCTCGGCGGCATTCTTGACGAGGTTGAGGAACACCTGGACGAGCTGGTCGCGATTGGCGTGCACCGGCGGCAGCGACGGGTCGTAATCCTCGACGATGCGGACCTTGCTGGCGAAGCCGTTGCGCGCCAGCGCCTTCACATGGTCGAGCACGACATGGATGTTGACCGGCCTGCGGTCGATCGGCCGCTCGTCGGAGAACACCTCCATGCGGTCGACCAGCGCGACGATCCGGTCGGTCTCGTCGGTGATGAGCCGGGCCAGCGCCCGGTCCTCGTCGGAGACAACGGATTCAAGCAGTTGCGCCGCGCCCCTGATGCCGGACAGCGGATTCTTGATCTCGTGCGCGAGCATCGAGGCGAGGCCCGAGACCGAGCGCGCCGCGCCGCGATGCGTCATCTGCCGGTCGATCTTGTCGGCCATCGAGCGTTCCTGGAACAGGACGACGACATGGCCCGGCAGCTCGGCGACCGGCGCGACATAGAGATCGACCAGCTTTTCGCCGCCGAGCAGCGGCGAGGAGATGTCGACGCGGTATTCGTTGAACGGCGCCTGCCGCTCGCGCACCTGGTCGATCAGCGTCAGCAGCGGGCTGCCGAAGGGCACGAAGCGCTCCAGCCCGCCCCGCGCCATCACGACGGCGCTGGAGCGGAAGAAATCCTCGGCCTCGGCATTGGCGAAGGCGACGCGCCCGTCCGGCGCGACCATGACGACCGGATGGCGGATCGTGTCGAGGACGATGTTGGCCGGGTTGAAGCCGGCCGGAAGCGGCGCGCTCATGCCGCGCTCCTCATGTCCCGCGCCGCGAAGGCCGCGCGCAGGGCGGCGATCACCGCCGCCGGCTCCAGGGCGGTCATGACCGCCCGGCGCAGCTCGGGCGACGTTCCCGGCGCGTGGCGGTCGAGATACCAGCCGAGATGTTTTCGCGCGTGGCGCACGCCCTGGATGCTTCCGTAAAGCATCAGCATGTCTTCGTAATGGCTTATGACGTAATCGGAAATTTCGGTTTCCAATTCGATCCCGTCACCCGAGGCCTCGGCCGCGATTCGCCCCGCGAGCCACGGCGCGCCATAGTGGCAGCGGCCGATCATGACGGCGTCGGCGCCCGACTGTTCCAGCATGCAGGCCGCGTCGGTCAGCGTCCCGACGTCGCCGTTGGCGACGACAGGGACGGACACCGCCTCCTTGACCGCGCGGATGGCGCGCCAGTCGGCACGGCCGTTATAGAGCTGGTTGCGCGTGCGGCCGTGGACGGTGACCATGGCGACGCCCGCCGCTTCCGCGCACCGCGCGATCTCCGGCGCGTTGAGGCTGTCATGGTCCCACCCCAGCCGCATCTTGACCGTGACGGGCACGGAAACCGCGCCGACGACGGCCTCGATCAGCGACAGCGCGTGGTCGGGGTCGCGCATCAGCGCCGAGCCGCAATAGCCGCCCGTCACCTTCTTGGCCGGGCAGCCCATGTTGATGTCGACGATGTCGGCGCCCTCGCCCGCGGCGATGCGCGCGCCCTCCGCCATGAACCCCGCCTCGCGCCCGGCAAGCTGGACGACATGGACCGGAACGTCGGGCCGGCGGATGCGCAGGGCCGAATTGCGCCGGCCCTTCGTCAGCTCGCCGCTCGCCACCATCTCGGAAACGACGAGCCCCGCGCCATGCCGCACCGCCCGCGCGCGGAACGGCTCGTCGGTGACGCCCGACATCGGCGCGAGAAAGACGCGATTTCGTATCTCGATCCTGCCGAGGCTGAGCGGGGTCGCGAGGCGACGGACATCATTCATGCACAAGAACCATGCAGGAGATCATTATGCCTAATTGATAGACAGTATCATTCTATTGTGCAACTGCGAAATGAGCCGTTTCGGGGCCCGGCGCTGAATTTGGCTGGCCAATCGGGATGCGCCTGACTAAGCGTTGAGCGATCTGAAACGGGAACGGGAACGGCATGACGGCAGGCAGGATCGGCGCGGTGATCGTGGCGGCCGGGCGCGGCGAGCGCGCCGGGCAGTCGGCCGAAGGGCCGAAGCAGTACCGGCGCATCGGCGGCGTTCCCGTCATCCGCCGCACGCTGGAGGCGTTCCTCGCCCATCCGCGCATCGACGCGGTCACTGTCGCGATCCATGCCGACGACGCGGAGCTGTTCGCGCAGGCCGCGGGCGCGCTTGCCGACAGGGTGATCGCCGTTCCGGGCGGCCCGACCCGGCAGGCGTCGACTCGGCTTGCCCTCCTTGCGCTGCGCGAACGCGAACCCGATGCGGTGCTGATCCATGACGGCGTGCGCCCCTTCGTCGATGCCGGGCTGATCGACCGGGTGATCGCCGGCCTCGAAGGCGGGTTCGGCAGCCTGCCGGCGCTTGGCGTTTCCGACACGCTGAAGGAGGCGCGCAGTGACGGGCTGGTCGGCAGGACCGTGCCGCGCGACAGGCTCTTCGCGGCGCAGACGCCGCAAGGCTTCGCCTTCGGCCCGATCCTCGACGCCCACGAGCGCGCCCACCGGGCCGGGCGCGAGGATTTCACCGACGACGCGGCGATCGCCGAATGGACGGGCATCCCGGTCAGGATCGTCGACGGTTCGCCCGACAATGTGAAGCTGACATGGGCAAGGGAGATCGACATGGCCAACGCCCGCCTTTCCGCGGGGATGCTGCCGGACGTGCGCACCGGCAACGGCTACGACGTCCATTCCTTTGCCGAGGGAGACCACGTCACGCTGTGCGGCGTCGCCATTCCGCATTCGAAGCGGCTCTCCGGCCATTCGGACGCGGATGTCGCGCTGCACGCGCTGACCGACGCGCTGCTCGCCACCTGCGGCGCGGGCGACATTGGCACGCACTTTCCCCCGTCCGACATGCGCTGGAAGGGCGCCGCCTCGCGCATCTTCGTCGCGGAAGCCGTGCGCATCGTGCGCGAGAACGGCGGGCGCATCGCCAATGCCGACATCACGCTGATCGCCGAGGCGCCGAAGGTCGGGCCGCACCGCGCGGCGATGACGGAAGCTCTCTGCGACATGCTCGGCGTTTCCCCAGAGCGCGTCTCGGTCAAGGCGACGACCAACGAGCGCCTCGGCTTCGTCGGCCGCGAGGAAGGCATCGCCGCCATCGCCACGGTGAGCGTGGTCTTTCCCGGAGGATTGCCCGAATGACCGACATAAGCGCGCTCGCCGTCCGCTTCATCGCCGAATGCCGCGCCGCCGGCTTCATGGCCGTGACGGCCGAATCCTGCACCGGCGGCATGATCGCCGCCGCGATCACCGACATCTCCGGCTCGTCGGCCGTGCTCGACCGCGGCTTCGTCACCTATTCGAACGAGGCCAAGATGGAGATGCTGGGCGTCTCGGTCGACACGCTCGCCACCCATGGCGCGGTGTCCGAGCAGACGGCGCGCGAGATGGCCGCCGGCGCGATGGCGAAAAGCCGCGCATCCATCGCCATCTCGGTCACCGGCATTGCCGGACCGGGCGGCGGCACCGCGCAGAAGCCGGTCGGGCTGGTCTGGTTCGGGGTGGCGGTCGAGGGCCGACCCGTCGAGGCGACCAGCCGCACATTCGAGGATCGCGGCCGCGCCTTCATCCGCACCGAGACCGTGCGCACGGCGCTCGAGCTCGCCATAGCCGCCCTGCCCGGTCAGGCGACGCCGTAGACCAGGTCGGCCCGCTTCTCGAACGCTTCGGCGAACAGGCGAAAGGCCCGGTCGAACATCGCGCCCATCAGCGCGCCGAGGATGCGGTTCCTGAACTCGTAGTCGATGAAGAAATGAATCTCGCAGCCGCCGTCCGCCGCCGGGAGAAAAAGCCAGCGGTTGGTGAGATACTTGAACGGGCCGTCGATATATTTCACGTCGATCAGATTCTCGGCCGGCTTCAGCACCACCTGGCTGGTGAAGGTCTCGCGGATCGCCTTGTAGCCGACGGTCATGTCGGCGACGAGCAGCGTCACCCCGTCCCGCTCGCGCCGCGAGCGGACAGTCAGCGCCTCGCACATCGGCAGGAATTCGGGATAGCGCTCGATGTCCGCGACCAGCGCGAACATCTTTTCCGGCGGATGGCGAACGACTCGGACGGTTTCGTATTGCGGCATGGCGAATCCGCTACAACGCCCCGCCCAGCCGGGCAAGAAGGTCGCGAACCTCGGCCGGCGAGGACAGCGTCACCACGGGCACGTCCGGGCCGTGCTGCGCCAGCGCCGTGCGGATTTCCGGCGTTTCCGTGCGCTCGAAGTTCCAGATGTAGTTGAGGAATTCCCGGTCGATCTTCTCCGGGCAGCCGGGCGCCATTTCGGGGCGCGACCGGCCGGAATGGAGGATGCGCCGCCGGACGACGCGGGCGATGCAGAGCAGCCGCGGCATCCGCAGCCAGATCACCATGTCGGCGCACGGCAGGCGCAGGTCGAGCGTGCCGGGGCTGGTGCCGTCCATGACCCAGCGCTCGCCGGCCACCGCGTCCGCGATGAGACGGCGGATATCCCCGCGCTCACGCAGGGTCCAGCCGGGAAGCCAGAAGAATTCGCGGTCCATCGAGATATAGGCGCTGCCCAGCCGGGCCGAGAGCGCCTGCGCCAGCGTCGATTTTCCCGACCCCGAGCAGCCGATGACGAGGATGCGCCGCGCCCGTTCCAGAAGCGGCGCGGCCTCGTTCGCGGCGATCACGCCTGCGCCGCGAGCTTCGCCTCGCGCGCGGCGCGCAGCCGGGCGAAATCCTCGCCCGCATGGTGCGACGAGCGCGTCAGCGGGCTGGAGGACACCATCAGGAAGCCCTTCACGTAAGCCAGCTTCTCGTAGGACTTGAACTCGTCGGGCGTGACGAACTTCTTGACCGGATGGTGCTTGCGCGTCGGCGCCAGATACTGGCCGATGGTGATGAAATCGACATCGGCGATGCGCAGATCGTCCATCAACTGGAGCACTTCGTTACGCTCCTCGCCGAGGCCGACCATGATGCCCGACTTGGTGAAGATCGTCGGGTCGAGCTCCTTGACGCGCTGGAGCAGGCGGATCGAGTGGAAATAGCGCGCGCCGGGCCGCACGGTGAGATAGTTCGACGGCACGGTCTCCAGATTGTGGTTGAAGACGTCGGGCTTGGCCGCGACCACGATTTCGAGAGCCTTCGCCGCATCCTTGCGCAGGAAGTCGGGCGGCAGGATCTCGATGGTGGTCGTGGGCGAGGCGCGGCGGATCGCATGGATCGTGTCGGCGAAATGCTGCGCGCCGCCATCGGCGAGGTCGTCGCGGTCGACCGAGGTGACGACGACGTGATTGAGCCCCATCTGCACCACCGCCTTCGCGACATTCTCCGGCTCGTTGGCGTCGAGCGCGGTCGGGATGCCGGTGGCGACGTTGCAGAAGGCGCAGGCGCGGGTGCAGATCTCGCCCATGATCATGAAGGTGGCGTGCTTCTTGTCCCAGCATTCGCCGATATTGGGGCAGCCCGCCTCCTCGCAGACGGTGACGAGCTTGTTCGACTTCACGATCTCGCGCGTCTCGGAATAGCCCTTCGACACCGGCGCGCGGACGCGGATCCAGTCCGGCTTGCGCAGCATCTCCTGATCGGGCTTGTGGGCCTTCTCGGGGTGGCGCGGCCGGGGCTTGTCGAGGAGGTTGAGAACCGTGACCATGCGCAGGACTTCCTTGGCTTTCGGCTGATATAGGCCGTGGCGGGCGGAAAGGGAACCGCCCGCCCGCCGGGCTACATGTTGAGCGCGCGCCCGTAGGCGTCGAGCGCGCTTTCCTTCATCGTCTCCGACAGGGTCGGATGCGGGAAGATGGTGTGGAACAGCTCTTCCTCGGTCGTCTCCAGGTTCATCGCCACGACGAAGCCCTGGATCAGCTCGGTCACTTCCGGGCCGACGAGATGCGCGCCGAGCAACTGCCCGGTCTTCTTGTCGAAGACCGTCTTGACCAGCCCCTGGTCGTCGCCGAGCGCCACGGCCTTGCCGTTGGCGACGAAGGGGAAGCGGCCGACGCGGATGTCGTGTCCGGCTTCCTTCGCCTTGGCCTCCGTCAGCCCGACCGAGGCCACCTGCGGATGACAATAGGTGCAGCCCGGCACGAGCGCCTTGTCGAGCGGGTGGACGGCGAGCCCCGCGATCTTCTCGACGCAGATGACGGCCTCGTGCTCGGCCTTGTGGGCCAGCATCGGCGGGCCGGCGACGTCGCCGATGGCGTAGACGCCCGGGACGCTGGTGCGGCAATAGGGATCGATGGCGATCGCGCCGCGCTCGAGCTTGACGCCGAGCGCCTCGAGGCCGAGATTTTCCGTGTTGCACTGGACGCCGACGGCCGAGATCAGGCGGTCCGCCGTGATCTTCTCGACCGAGCCGTCCTTCTTCTCGACATGGGCGGTGATCGAGTTGGCGGCCTTGTCGACCTTCGTCACCTTGGCCTCGAGGATGAACTTCAGCCCCTCCTTCTCCAGCCGCTTTTGGGCGAACTTGGAGATCTCGGCGTCCTCGACCGGCATGATCTGCGGCATCAGCTCGACCACGGTGACGTCGACGCCGAGCGTGCGGTAGAAGGAGGCGAACTCGATGCCGATGGCGCCCGAGCCCATGACGAGCAGCGATTTCGGCAGCGCATCCGGCACCATGGCCTCGAAATAGGTCCAGATCAGCTTGCCGTCCGGCTCGATGCCGGGCAGCGCGCGCGGCCGCGCGCCGGTGGCGATAATGACGTGCTTGGCGGTGTAGGTGCCCTCGCCCTTGGTGTTCTTCGGCGCCGGCGCCTGCGGCTGCATCGGTTTCTTCGCCGGCTTCGAGACGACGATCTCGCCCCCCTTGCCTCCCGAAGGAGCCTTGGTCAGCTTCGCCTCGCCCCAAATCACGTCGACCTTGTTCTTCTTCATCAGCAGGCCGACGCCGCCGTTCATGCGCTCGGCGATGCCGCGCGAGCGCTTGACGATGGCGGAAAGGTCCGGCTTGACCGCGCCCTCGATGGCGATGCCGTACTCCTTGCCGTGGCTGGCGAGATGCATCACCTCGGCCGAGCGCAGGAGCGCCTTGGTCGGGATGCAGCCCCAGTTGGAGCAGATGCCGGCCAGATGCTCGCGCTCGACGATGGCGGTCCTCAGCCCCAGTTGTGCGGCGCGGATGGCGGCGATGTATCCGCCCGGCCCGGCCCCGATGATGATGACGTCATAGCTTTCGGCCACGGGCGTTTCCCTCCTTCAAAGTCCAAGCATCATGCGCGCGATGGGCTCGAGCGCCCGCCCGATCGCGCGGGTGTTCGCGGCGTCGAGATGGACGCCGTCTATCGGGGTCGTCGCGGCGACCGAGCCGGCGTCGAAGAAGCCGTAGCCCTCCGCGTCGGCGAGGTCGGCATAAAAGCCGGCGATCATGCGCGACTGCTCGACGCCGCCGGCAAACATCGCCGCGAATTCCGGGTTGGCCGTCTCGCTGAGCGGCGGCGGCGCGACGACCAGCACGGCGGGCGGCTCGCTCGTGCCGTCGCGGGTCGCGTTCAACCGCACGATCTCGGTGAGCCGGCGCATGCCCTGCATGGCGGCAAGCGCGGTGCCGGCAATAGCCGGCTTCATGTCGTTCGAGCCGAGCAGGATGATGACGAGGTCGAGCGGCGCATGGGTGTAGAGCGTCGTCGGCAGGATGCGCGCGCCGTTGCGGTCGCAGGCGGCGA
Source organism: Alphaproteobacteria bacterium (assembly GCA_037190985.1). Lineage (GTDB taxonomy): Bacteria > Pseudomonadota > Alphaproteobacteria > Rhizobiales > Rhizobiaceae > Aerobium. The sequence continues at coordinate 40,785 of JBBCKE010000038.1, read as the reverse complement.
GGTGCTCGTCATAGGCGGTGGTGCGCCCGCGCAGGCCGTCGCTCACGACCTCTACGGACGGGCCGAGCGCCTTCTGCAGCACGTTCGGCCAGCGATCCTCGTAAGCGTGGCGGCCGCCGGTCTCGGCATCCGAGCCCCATGTGATCGAGTCGCCGTAGCAGAGGACCGTCTTCATCGCCGCTCCCGGTTCCCGGTCCTAGAGCTGGCGCAGGCCGAGGGCGATGAACAGGAACAGCACGCCGTTCGAGATCAGCTCGACCGCGAGGAAGATGCCGAGCACCGTTCCCGCCGCATAGGGAAAGTTGGTGAAGATGAACACGGCGAGCACGATGGAAAGGATGCCCGACACCAGCACCCAGCCCCAGCCGGTGACCGGGCGCAGCGCGAAGGCGTAGAATACCTTGATCGCGCCGGTGACCAGAAGCAGGACCGCGACCAGAAGCGTCAGCGACACCATGCCGGCGAGCGGGTTGAAGACCAGCGAGATGCCGACGAGCAGCGACAGCACGCCGAACAGCAGCGCCCAGAGGAAGCCGCCCCAGCCCTGTACCTGGAACGACTGGATGACCTGCAGGCCGCCGAGCAGCATGAAGAACCAGCCGGCCATCAGCGTCGCGGCGAGCGTCGCGGCGAAGGGATTGATGAGGGCCAGCACGCCGCCGATCAGCGAGACGACGGCGAGGAACGCCATCCAGCCCCATGATTTCCTGAGTTTTTCGGAATTCGCAGTCGCAGTCATGGCCTTACCTTTCGGGGCGTTTGCCGGGCGCCGTGCCCGGCCTCAAACCAGCCCAGCCCTCAAACCAACATGGACAACGGGTTCTCCACGATGCGCCGGAAGGCGGCGATGAGCTCCGCCCCCAGCGCGCCGTCGACGGCGCGATGGTCGGTCGACAGCGTCACCGACATGACGTTGGCGATCTCGATCTTGCCGTTCTTCACCACCGCGCGCTCCTCGCCGGCACCGACCGCGAGGATCGTGGCGTGCGGCGGGTTGATGACGGCGGCGAAGTCCTTGACGCCGAACATGCCGAGGTTCGACACCGACGTGGTGCCGCCCTGATACTCTTCCGGCTTCAGCTTGCGGTTTTTCGCCCGCGCGGCAAGGTCCTTCATTTCGTTGGAGATCGCGGACAGGGTCTTTTCGTCCGCCTTGCGCACGATCGGCGTGATCAGGCCGCCGGGGATCGACACCGCGACGCCGACATCGGCGTGGGCGTGCTTCAGCATGCCGGCGTCGGTCCACGAGACGTTGGCCTCCGGCACGGCCTTCAGCGCCAGCGCATAGGCCTTGATGACCATGTCGTTGACCGAGAGCTTGTAGGCGGGCGCCTCGCCCTTCTCGGTCTTCGTCAGCGGGGCGGCGTCGTTCAACTGCTTGCGCAGGGCGAGCAGCGCGTCGATCCCGATGTCCACCGTGAGGTAGAAATGCGGGATCGTGTTCTTGGCCTCGGTCAGGCGGCGCGCGATGGTCTTGCGCATGTTGTCGTGCGGGACGAGCTCGTAGGAGCCTTCCTCGAACAGCTTCAGCACCGCGTCGTCGGACATCCCCTTCGGCGCGGCGGCCGGAGCCGCAGCGGCGGACGGCGCAGCCGCCTGCTGCGCGGCTGCCTTCGGCGCGCCGCCGGCGATCGCCGCCTCGACATCGGCCTTGACCACGCGGCCGTGCGGGCCGGTGCCCGAAACGACGGCGACGTCGATGCCGGCCTCGCGGGCGATGCGGCGGGCAAGCGGCGAGGCGAAGGTGCGCTCGCCGGAAGCAGTGGTCTTCGGCTGGGATGCCTGAGCCGGCGCAGGCGCGGCCTTCGGCGGGGCTGACGGCGCGGGCGCGGCGGCGGCCGGCTCGGCCTTCGCCTCCTGCTTTGCCGGCTCGGCTTTCGCTTCCGGCTTCGCTGTCTCGGCCTTGGGCGCGGCGTTGCCGGCGGCGGATGCCGCGGCCGAGGCGTCCTCGCCTTCGGCGGCCAGCACGGCGATCACGGCATTGACCTTGACGCCCTCGCTGCCGGCCGGGACGACGATCTTCGCCACCGTGCCCTCGTCGACAGCCTCGACCTCCATGGTCGCCTTGTCGGTCTCGATCTCGGCGATCACGTCGCCGGGGGAGACCTTGTCTCCCTCCTTGACCAGCCACTTGGCGAGATTGCCCTCCTCCATCGTCGGGGAAAGCGCCGGCATGGTGATTTCAATCGGCATGACGCGCCCTCCCTCAACCGCGATAGGTGACGGCCTTGACCGCCTCGACCACCTCGGCGACGCTCGGCAGCGCCAGCTTCTCGAGGTTGGCCGCGTATGGCATCGGCACGTCCTTGCCGGCGACGGTGATCACCGGTGCGTCGAGATGGTCGAAGGCGCGCTGCATTACCTGGGAGGCGATATGGTCGCCGACCGACGATTGCGGAAAACCTTCCTCGATCACGACGAGGCGGTTGGTCTTCCTGACCGAAGCCAGCACCGTGTCGAGATCGAGCGGGCGGATGGTCCTCAAGTCGATGATCTCGACGTCGATGCCAATCTCGCGCAGCTCGGCCTCCGCCTTGACCGCATAGGTCATGCCGATGCCGAAGGAGACGAGCGTGACGTCCGCGCCCTCCTTGTGCAGCCGCGCCTTGCCGATGGGCAGCACGAAATCGTCGAGCTTCGGCACGTCGAAGGTCTGGCCGTAGAGGATCTCGTTCTCGAGGAAGATCACCGGGTTGGGGTCGCGGATCGCGGCTTTCAGCAGCCCCTTGGCGTCGGCGGCCGTATAGGGCATCACCACCTTCAGGCCCGGAATATGGCCGTACCAGGCGGCGTAGCACTGCGAATGCTGGGCGCCGACGCGGGCGGCCGCGCCGTTCGGGCCGCGGAAGACGATGGGCGCGCCCATCTGGCCGCCGGCCATGTACAGCGTCTTCGCCGCCGAATTGACGATATGGTCGATCGCCTGCATGGCGAAGTTGAAGGTCATGAACTCGACGACGGGCTTCAACCCCGCGAAGGCCGCGCCGACGCCGAGGCCGGCGAAGCCGTGCTCGGTGATCGGCGTGTCGACCACGCGGCGCGGGCCGAATTCCTGAAGCAGCCCCTGCGTGATCTTGTAGGCGCCCTGATATTCGGCGACCTCCTCGCCCATGACGAAGACGTCTTCGTCGCGGCGCATCTCCTCGGCCATGGCGTCGCGCAGCGCCTCGCGCACGGTCGTCGGCACCATCTCTGTGCCGGCGGGAATGTCGGGATCGGCGGCGACCTCGGATTTCGGCGCTGCCGGAACGGAGACGGCTTCCTTCTTCGCGCCCGGCTCGTCGCTCGCCTCGCGTGCCTTGCCACCGGCGTCGTCGGCCGCCTGCGCGGGCGCCGGCTCCGCCTTCGGCGCGGGCTTCGCGGTCACGGCGTCGGCGCTCTCGCCGTCCTGAAGCAGGACCGCGATCGGCGTGTTGACCTTCACGCCCTCCGACCCTTCGGCGACGAGAATCTTGCCGAGCGTGCCTTCATCGACGGCCTCGACCTCCATGGTCGCCTTGTCGGTCTCGATCTCGGCGATCACGTCGCCGGGGGAAACCTTGTCCCCTTCCTTCTTGACCCATTTCGACAGGTTGCCCTCTTCCATGGTCGGCGAGAGAGCGGGCATGAGAATTTCGATCGGCATCGTCCGTTCCCCCCTTAGAGCAGCACGTCGGTGTAGAGCTCGGACACGTCCGGCTCGGGATCGGACTGAGCGAAGTCGGCCGCGTCGGCGACGATGTCGCGCACCTCCTTGTCGATGGCCTTCAGGTCGTCCTCGCTGACGCCCTTCTGCGCCAGGAGCCGCGCCTTGACCTGCTCGATCGGGTCGTGCTCGGAGCGCATCTTCTGGACCTCGTCCTTCGAGCGGTACTTCGCCGGATCGGACATGGAATGGCCGCGATAGCGGTAGGTCTGCATCTCGAGGATGATGGGGCCGTTGCCGGCGCGGCACCACTCGACCGCCATGTCGGCGGCGGACTTGACCGCGCGCACGTCCATGCCGTCGACCTGGATGCCGGGGATGCGGAAGGAGACGCCGCGCTGCGAGAAATCTGTCTCGGCCGAGGAGCGCGTCACCGCCGTGCCCATGGCGTAGCGGTTGTTCTCGATGATGTAGATGACCGGCAGCTTCCACAGCGAGGCCATGTTGAAAGCCTCGTAGACCTGGCCCTGGTTGGCCGCGCCGTCGCCGAAGAAGGTGAGCGAGACGGCGTCGTTGCCGCGATAGCGGTTGGCGAAGGCGAGGCCGGTGCCGAGCGGCACCTGCGCGCCGACGATGCCGTGGCCGCCGTAGAAATTCTTCTCCTTGGAGAACATGTGCATCGAGCCGCCCTTGCCGCGCGAGTAGCCCCCGCGGCGGCCGGTCAGCTCGGCCATCACGCCCCTTGCGCTCATCTCCATGGCCAGCATGTGGCCGTGGTCGCGGTAGGCGGTGATCATCTGGTCGCCTTCCTTGATGGCCATGGCCATGCCGGTGACGACCGCTTCCTGGCCGATATAGAGATGGCAGAAGCCGCCGATGAAGCCCATGCCGTAGAGCTGGCCGGCCTTTTCCTCGAAACGGCGGATCAGGAGCATGTCCCGATAGGCCTTGAGGTCCTCGTCCTTGCTGAACTTCGCCGGCGGCGGCGTTTTCGGTGTCTGCTGGCTGTCCGCGCCTGCTTTGGATTTGGCAGGCGTCTTACGGGCGGCTGTCGCCATCGCTCGCTCCCTCTTCGTCTCAACTCCCGGAAGGAGAGCCGAGCCCTCCCTTTGTATTTTGCCAGAGGCTAGCACGGAGCAAAGACGTCCGCCATGCGGAAAAACGCATGGCAGGAATGCCGATAATCTTCGTAAGTATATGAAATTGAATGATTAACTTGATTTCAGTTAATCGTCGCCGTCAATCATTGCTGCGCTGCCGCATGATGATGACTTCGTCACCGAGCGCCATGTTGAGCGCGCGTCGGGCGTGCTCGTCCAGCATGTCCTTCTCGAGCGAGCCGTCATTGAGCAGGCTGAGGCGCTGTTCCAGGCGCGTGCGCTCGGCCTGCACCCGCGCCAGATCGGTCTCCAGCGCGGCGACCCGCGTCTCCAGCCGGTACTTCGAATAGATGCCGTATTCGCCATGGAAGGCATGGAAGCCGAAATAGGACAGGAACGCAGCCGAAATGGCCGGCACGATCAGAGCGCCGGTGTTGCGTTTCTTGCGCTGGCGAGTCCACATGGGCACGGCGATACCTTCAAGCTGCATCCCCCATCTGCCACGCTTATGCTTAAAGCCCGGTTACCGTTTTCAGGCTGCGGACGGCATCAAGCCAGGCACGTCGGGATTTCAGCGCGGAAATGGGGATGATGCTCGACAGGATATCAGGAGCATGGTGGGCGATGCAGGGATTGAACCTGCGACCCCACCCGTGTGAAGGGTGTGCTCTCCCGCTGAGCTAATCGCCCGTTCGCGACGTTCCGGCACCGGATGGATCGGTTCCCGCAGGGGTCTCGATCCGTTTCGCTGCGCCGGCCGCGAAAGTGCCGCGATATAAAGGGGGCGGCGGCCCCAAGTCAAGGACGTATCAACGCGCGAGCGCGGCGAGAAGCTCTTCAGTCATCTGCGTCGTCAGCTCGTCGAAATGCGAGATGATTCGCGACGGCGAGAACGTGCGCACATGCTGGTCGGTATAGCCGAAATCGACGGCGACGACCGGGATGCCGGCGGCCTTGGCCGTGTCGATGTCGGTGCGCGAATCCCCGACCATGATGGCGCGGGCCGGGTCGCCGCCGGCCATGCGGATGGTTTCGAGAAGGTGGCGCGGGTCGGGCTTGCGGAAGGAGAACGTGTCGGCGCCGCAAATGGCGGCGAACCGTTCCGTCAGGTCGAGCGAGGCGATCAGCCGTGTCGACAGCGCCTCGTACTTGTTGGTGCAGACCGCCTGCAGGTAGCCCGCCTCCCCCAGCCGGTCGAGGGCGGCGATCACGCCGGGAAAGGGTTGCGAGCGGCCCGGCATGTTGCCGCCGTAATGGTCGAGGAACACGGCCTGCAGCTCGTCGAGCCGCGGCTGGGTCAGCTCGTGCCGCTGCGAGGCGAAGGCGCGCTCGATCATGACGCGCCCGCCCATGCCGACGAAACGGCGCAACTCCTGCGGCGCGGCCCGCTGGAGGCCGGCGCATTCGAGGCAATGGTTCAGGCTGTCGAGCAGGTCGGGGGCGGTGTCGACGAGCGTGCCGTCGAGATCGAAGACGACAATGGGGCGGATCGGGGCGGGGCGGGTCATGGCAGGTCCGGTGATGCGTTCGAGTCGCTCTGCGATACCCCCGCCGGGCCGAGCCGGCAAGCCCGGCCTTGCCGGAGCGCGTCCCGGCAGACGGGGTCTTTGCCCGGCGCGGCAAAGCTGATAGGAGGCGGGTGACTTTCCGGGACGGAGCCCCACGGACGCCAGATGGACGCCAGACAGTTGAAGATCGAGGCCGCGCGCGTCGCCCTCTCGCATGTCGAGGACGGGATGCGGCTTGGAATCGGCACCGGCTCGACCGCCGAGGAGTTCGTGCGGCTGCTCGCGGCCCGCATCGGCGAGGAAGGCATCGCCGTCACCGGCGTTCCGACCTCGGAGCGCACGGCGGAGCTGTGCCGGGCGCTCGGCGTGCCGCTCGCCACGCTGGACGAGATGCCGGAGCTCGACCTGACGATCGACGGCGCAGACGAGATCGACGCGCAGCTCTCGCTCATCAAGGGCGGCGGCGGCGCGCTGCTGCGCGAGAAGATCGTCGCGGCGGCCTCCGCGCGCATGCTGGTAATCGCCGATTCCTCGAAGGTGGTGGACACCCTCGGCCGCTTCCCGCTGCCGATAGAGGTCAACCCGTTCGGCCTGAAGGCGACGGAGATCGCCATCGCCGCGGCCGCCGCGCGCCTCGGCCTTCAGGGGCCGCTCGCCCTGCGGATGGCGGGCGATGCGCCGTTCGTCACCGACGGCGGACACCATATCATCGACGCATCTTTTGGCCGCATTCCAGATACACAAGCCCTCAGTGACGCGCTCCACGCCATTCCCGGCGTGGTTGAGCACGGTCTGTTTCTCGGCCTGGCATTCGCCGCGATCGTCGCGGATGCCGGTGGTGTCAGAACACTGCGCCCCGCAAGGTAACTCAAGGAGTTTCGACGCATTATGAACCTCGCCATCCGCTCCCGCCGTCTTGCCGCCGCCTTCGGAACGCTCGCTCTCGTCGTGGGCGCGCACCTTCCCGCCGCCGCGCAGGAGATTTCCGACTCCCACCTGTCGGCCGCGCGCGCGGTGCTGGCGTCGCTGCACGCCACGGACGAGTTCGACCTGGTCCTTCCCGCCGCGGCCCAGTCTCTGAAGGGCGAGCTGATCCAGAAGAACCCGGACCTTCAGGCGCTCATCATCGAGATCGTCGACCAGACCGCGTTCGCGCTCGCCGCGCGGCGCGGCGACCTGGAGCGCGAGGTGGCGACGATCTATGCCCGCGCCTTCACCGAGGCGCAGCTCAACGAGATCTCCTCATTCTACACCTCCGAGACCGGCAAGAAGCTGCTGGCCGACAGCCCCCTCATCACGCGCGAGGTCCTGCGCGCCGCCGACATCTGGCAGAACGGCATCGCCCGCGACCTCGCCCAGCAGGCGGGCGAGGAGCTTGCCCGGCGCGTCGAGCAGTCCCAGCCGCAGCCGCAGGGCGGCAACGCCGAAGGCGGCACGGCTCCGCAGCAATAACCCACGCGCTTTGCGTGGACGCATCCAGCCCGGCCTCGCGCCGGGCTTTTCTTTTGGCGGGCACCGGCCCGGCCCTGTGCCGGGCTTTTCTTTTGGCAGGCAAATGCCTAGGTGAGGGTCCTGCCGAAGAACACCGGAGCCCGCCATGCCTGATTTCGACTATGACCTTTTCGTCATCGGCGGCGGTTCGGGCGGGGTGCGCGCGGGCCGGCTGGCCGCTGCCATGGGCAAGCGCGTCGCCATCGCCGAGGAATACCGATTCGGCGGCACCTGCGTCATCCGCGGCTGCGTGCCGAAGAAGCTGTTTGTCTACGCCTCGCAGTTTCCCGAGCATTTCGAGGACGCCGCCGGCTATGGCTGGACGGTCGGCGAAACGCGCTTCGACTGGCCGACGCTCATTGCCAACAAGGATCGCGAGATCGCCCGGCTGGAAGGGCTCTACCGGCGCGGGCTCGAAGGCGCAGGCGCGCATATCCTCGACAGCCGCGCCGTGCTGGAGGGGCCGCATGCGGTGCGCATCGTCGCCGAGGGGCGCACCGTCACCGCGCGGCACATCCTGATCGCGACCGGGGGGCGGCCGAGCCCCCACCCTGCCCTGCCCGGCGCGGAGCATACGATCACCTCGAACGAGGCGTTTCACCTGCCGGCGCTGCCGCGCGCCATCGCCATCGCCGGCGGGGGCTACATCGCCGTCGAGTTCGCCAACATCTTCCACGGCCTCGGCGTCGAGACGACGCTGGTCTATCGCGGCAAGGAGATCCTCGGCCGCTTCGACATGGACATGCGGCGCGGCCTGCACGCGGCGATGGAGGCCAAGGGCATCCGCATCCTGACCCAGGCGATCGCCCACGGCGTCGAGAAGCGGCCGGACGGCAGGCTCGACATCGCGCTCAGCAACGAGGAGCAGCTTACCGTCGACCAGTTCATGCTGGCGATCGGCCGCACGCCCAACACGGAAGGTCTTGGGCTGGACGCGGCCGGCGTCGAGACCGGGCCGGGCGGCGAGATCGTCGTCGACGATTATTCGCGCACCAGCGTCGAGCACATCTACGCCGTCGGAGACGTCACCAACCGGGTGCAACTGACGCCGGTGGCGATCCACGAGGCGATGTGCTTCATCGACACCGTCTATCGCGACAGGCCGGCGAAGCCGGATTTCGACGCCATCGCCACGGCCGTGTTCTCGCAGCCGGAGATCGGCACCGTCGGGCTATCGGAGGACGAGGCGGGGAAGCGCTTCGATGAGGTGGAAATCTACCGCGCCGAGTTCCGCCCGATGCGCCACACGCTTTCCGGCCGGCAGGAGCGGACGATCATGAAGCTGGTGGTCGACGCCGCCACGCGTCGCGTCGTCGGCGCGCATATCCTCGGCCCCGATGCCGGCGAGATGGCGCAACTGCTCGGCATCGCCGTCAAGGCCCGGCTGACCAAGGACGATTTCGACGCCACGATGGCGGTTCACCCCAGCGCGGCCGAGGAGCTGGTGACCATGTACCAGCCGAGCTATCTGGTCAGGAACGGCGAGCGGGTCTGACGGCGCCAGATCGGCTTTGCCTTGGCGGCTCCCGGTGCTATGAGGGGCCACATTTTCAAACCAAACCGGCGGGCATCGCCCGCATTTCCCAACATCGAGGGGGTTTTCATGGCGAAGATCAAGGTGGCAAATCCGGTCGTCGAGCTCGACGGCGACGAGATGACGCGCATCATCTGGCAGTTCATCAAGGACAAGCTGATCCACCCTTATCTCGACATCGACCTCCACTATTACGACCTCGGCATCGAGTACCGCGACCAGACCGACGACCAGGTGACGGTCGACGCCGCCAACGCCATCAAGAAGTACGGCGTCGGCGTCAAATGCGCCACCATCACGCCGGACGAGGCGCGCGTCGAGGAATTCGGCCTGAAGAAGATGTGGAAGTCGCCCAACGGCACCATCCGCAACATCCTCGGCGGCGTGATCTTCCGCGAGCCGATCATCATGAAGAACGTGCCGCGCCTCGTGCCGGGCTGGACGCAGCCGATCGTCGTCGGCCGCCACGCCTTCGGCGACCAGTACCGCGCCACCGATTTCCGCTTCCCCGGCAAGGGCAAGCTGACGATCAAGTTCGTCGGCGAGGACGGCCAGACGATCGAGCACGAGGTGTTCGACGCGCCGGGCTCGGGCGTCGCCATGGCGATGTACAATCTCGACGATTCGATCCGCGACTTCGCCCGCGCCTCGCTGAACTACGGCCTGCTGCGCGGCTACCCGGTCTACCTTTCGACCAAGAACACCATCCTCAAGGCCTATGACGGCCGCTTCAAGGACATCTTCCAGGAAGTCTACGAGGCCGAGTTCGTCGCCGCCTTCAAGGAAAAGAAGATCTGGTACGAGCACCGCCTGATCGACGACATGGTCGCCTCGAGCCTGAAGTGGTCCGGCGGCTATGTCTGGGCGTGCAAGAACTATGACGGCGACGTGCAGTCCGACACGGTCGCGCAGGGCTACGGCTCGCTCGGCCTGATGACCTCGGTGCTGATGACGCCGGACGGCAGGACCGTGGAGGCCGAGGCCGCCCACGGCACCGTCACCCGTCACTATCGCCAGCACCAGAAGGGCGAGGAGACGTCGACCAACTCCATCGCCTCGATCTTCGCCTGGACGCGTGGCCTCGCCCACCGCGCCAAGCTCGACGACAACGAGGAGCTGAAGCGTTTCGCCGAGACGCTCGAGCGCGTCTGCGTCCAGACGGTGGAATCCGGCTACATGACCAAGGACTTGGCGCTGCTGATCGGCGCCGACCAGCCTTGGCTCTCCACCGCCGGCTTCCTCGACAAGATCGACGAGAACCTCCAGAAGGCGATGGGCTGATCCGCGCCACCCGATCCGGATAGCGAAAGGCGGCCCTGAGGGGCCGCCTTTTTCATTTCACGCAGGCGTGAACGGATAAAGGCCCGGCCGGCCGAACCTTCGCCGCGCCCGCGCGTTAGGCAACGTCATACCCGACAGAATCAACGGAGAATTCCATGCTTTACAGAAAGCTCCTGCCCGGCATCGTCGCCGGCTGCCTGATGACCGGCGGCGCGTTCGCCCAGACGGCTCTGGTCGAGATCGACGACGACGTGCAGGTGGCCGGGTTCGAGGCCAACGCCGACACCGTCGATGACTGGGACGTGTTCGACGCGTCGGGCGCCCAGATCGGCGAGGTCGAGGACGTCGTCGGCACCGATGCCCGGACGCCGACCGCGCTGGTCGTCGATTTCGACGGCAAGGCCGGCTATGCCGACCGCGACGTGGTCATCCCGCTCGGCGAGTTCGCCCGCGAGAATGGCCGGCTGGTCCTCAACGCGGCGCCGGACGCCGTCGGCGGCATGCCGACATGGAACGACTGAGCGGTTTCAGGATCGCACAGACCCGAAGGGCCGCCTCGCGCGGCCCTTTTTTCGTCCGCTATCCCAGTGCTGCGAGGCCCGGGAAGGTCTCCAGCAGCCAGTAGGCGGCGGTCTGCACCCCTCCGGTCAGGAACAGGATGCCGGCAAGGACGAGGAGGCCGCCCATCACCTTCTCGACCCGCCCGAGATGCACCCGGAACCGGCCGAGGAAGCGCATGAACGCGCCGGAGAACAGCGCGGCGAGAATGAACGGGATGCCGAGGCCGAGCGAATAGGCACCGAGCAGCATCGCCCCCTCGCCTACCGTCTCGCGCCCGCCGGCCAGGGTCAGGATCGGCCCGAGCACCGGGCCGATGCAGGGGGTCCAGCCGAAGGCGAAGGCAAGGCCCATCAGGTAGGCGCCGAGCGCGTTGGCCGGCTTGCCGCCCCCCTGGAAGCGCGCCTCGCGCGACAGCAGCGGAATGCGGATGACGCCGAGGAAGTTCAACCCCATCAGGATGATGAGGACGCCGGCGACCATGGCCAGCTCCTGCTGCCACTGCCGCATCAGCCCGCCGATGGACGAGGCCCCCGCCCCGAGCGCGACGAACACGGTCGAGAACCCCAGCACGAAAGCGACGGCCGCGCCGACGAGCGCGAGCCGGGCCGGCGCGGTGTGAAGGGGGGCGGCGCGGAGAGCCGCGGCCCCGCCGCCCGCGGGCACCGCTGCCGCGCCGCGAAAATCGTCGATCGAGACGCCGGCCATGTAGCACAGATAGGGCGGCACCAGCGGCAGCACGCAGGGCGACAGGAACGACAACGCGCCCGCGCCTATGGCGCTCATATACCCGACGTCGATGGCCATGCTCGTGAAAACTCCGACCTGCCTGTCCCGCGCCTGATATAGCTGCTTGGTCCCGCCGCCTCCAATCACCAAAGCGTGGCATAGGGTCGCTGGGAGTTGCTGGCGGACTATCTCGGCGAAGGCAACGTTTTGCGGTTGACCGAACTTTGTCGCCTTCTTATGTTCCGCCCGCTTTTGCCGGACAGCGGCAAAGGCGACAGGATGGGCCGGTAGCTCAGCGGTAGAGCACGTGACTTTTAATCATGTGGTCGAGGGTTCGATCCCCTCCCGGCTCACCAGAAAACGCCCGGATATTCAATCAACTCCAGGCATTTCCATGTAGACATGACGGGAGCGTGCCGAACCGCGCGGGAACCGTTTCCGGCCGGCCGAGGCTCCCTCGGCTTACGAGGTGACGGTCGAGGCCGTCGAGCGTGATAAGGAACCGCCCGAATCGAAAGGGCGGCCCGTGCGGCCGCCCTCCCCGTTTTCGATGTGCCGACTTCCTACTGCGGAAGCTGGTCGTCGACGCCTTCGACGTAGAAGTTCATGCCGAGAAGGACGCCGTCCTCGGGTGTCTCGCCTTCGGCGAGCCAGTCGGAGCCGTCCTGCTTCTTGACCGGGCCGGTGAAGGGGTGCAGCTCGCCGGACTTGATCTTGGCCTCGATCTCCTCGGCCTTGGCCTTCACGTCGTCGGGCATGTTGGTGTAGGGCGCCATGGTCAGGATGCCCTCCTTCAGGCCGTCCCAGATCGCGCCCGTCTCCCAGGTGCCGTCGGCCACCTGCTTGATGCGCTTGACGTAATAGTTGCCCCAGGTGTCGATGATGGCGGTGAGCTGGGTCTCCGGGCCGGCCTCGATCATGTCGGACGCCTGGCCGAAGGCCTTGATGCCGCGCTCGGCCGCGATCTGGATCGGCGCGGTCGAATCGGTGTGCTGGGTGATGATGTCGACGCCCTGGTCGATCAGCGCCTTGGCGGCGTCGGCCTCGCGGGCGGCGTCATGCCAGGTGTTGCTCCAGATCACCTTGAGCTTGAAATCCGGGTTCACGGTCTGCGCGCCGAGCACGAAGGCGTTGATGCCCATCACCACTTCCGGGATCGGGAACGAGGCGATGTAGCCGGCGAGGCCCTTCTCCGAGACGCTGGCCGCGATCATGCCCTGGATGTAGCGCCCCTCGTAGAAGCGGGCGTTGTAGGAGGCGAGGTTCGGCGCCGTCTTGTAGCCGGTGGCGTGCTCGAACTTCACGTCCGGGAACTTCTCGGCCACGGCGACCGTCTGGTCCATGAAGCCGAAGGAGGTGGTGAAGACCACGTCGCAGCCCGAGCGGGCGAAGCGCTCGATGGTGCGCTGGGCGTCGGCGCCTTCCGGCACGCTCTCGACGAAGACGGTCTCGACCGCGTCGCCCAGCTCCTGCTCGACCTGGAGGCGGCCGATGTCGTGCGCCTGGGTCCAGCCGCCGTCGGTGCGCGGGCCGACATAGACGAAGCAGGCCTTGGTCTTGTCCTGCGCGAGCGCGGCAGCCGGCGCGAGGACCGCTGCCGATGCCGCGAGGGCCAGAAGGTGTTTTTTCATGGGTGTTGCATCCTCTGAAGGTTACGATTCGGAGAGTTCATCCGCTGGGCCGGCTAACGATCGGGAACGAAGGGCCTGCCGAGGCAGGCCGGGGTGTTCAGAAGCGTCAGCCGCCGGTTCCGCGAGATTAGAACAAGAACGACGATGGTTGCCAGATAGGGAAGCGAAGAAAGCAGTTGAGAAGGAATGGGCCAGCCGAGCGCCTGCGCGTGGAGCTGGCCGATGGTGACGGCGCCGAACAGATAGGCGCCGGCCAGCGCCCGCCACGGCCGCCACGAGGCGAAGACGACGAGGGCGAGCGCGATCCAGCCCCTGCCCGCGCTCATGCCCTCGACCCATTGCGGCACGTAGACGAGCGCGAGATAGGCCCCGGCGAGGCCGGCGCACGCGCCGCCGAACAGCACCGCCATGTAGCGGATGGCGATGACGTTGATGCCGAGCGCATGCGCCGAGCCGTGATTGTCGCCGACCGAGCGCAGCGTCAGCCCCGCCCTGGTGTAGAACAGGAACCAGGCGACGCCGGCGGTGAGCAGGATCGAGATATAGAAGATCGGGTCCTGCCCGAAGAGCAGCCGGCCGACATAGGGCAGATCGGTGAGGTAAGGAATGTAGAGCGGCGCCATCTTGATGCCGGGCCGGCCGACGAAGCCCTCGCCGATCATCCCCGAAAGGCCGAGGCCGAGCAGGGTCAGCGCCAGCCCCGTCGCCACCTGGTTGGTGACGAGCGTCAGCGTCAGGAAGGCGAAGAGCAGCGAGAACAGCGCGCCGACGATGATCGCCGCCAGCGCGCCGAGCCAGGGCGAGCCGGTGGTCAGCGTCACGGCGAAGCCGGTGACGGCGCCCATGATCATCATGCCCTCGACGCCGAGGTTGAGAACGCCGGAGCGCTCGACGACCAGCTCTCCCATCGCCGCGATCAGCAGGGGCGTGGCGGCGGTGGCGATGGTGATGAGGACCGATTCAAGCATGTTCGGGCTCCCCGGCGCCGGCCGTTTTCGGGCGGGTGATGCGGATGCGGTAGTGGATCAGCGTGTCGCAGGCGAGCACGAAGAACAGGATCAGCCCCTGGAAGGCACGCACCACCTTGTCGGACAGGCCGACCGAGATCTGCGCCGCCTCGCCGCCGAGATAGGTCAGGGCGAGGACGAGGCCGGCGGCGACGATGCCGAGCGGGTTGAGCCGGCCGAGGAAGGCGACGATGATGGCGGTGAAGCCGTAGCCGGGCGAAATGTTCGGCCGGAGCTGCCCGACCGCGCCGGCGATCTCCGAGATGCCGGCAAGGCCGGCCAGCGCGCCCGACACGGCAAAGGCGAAGATCGTCATCCTCGCGGCCGAGAAGCCGGCGAAGCGCCCTGCCCGCGGGCTCTGGCCGAGCACCTTGACCTCGAAGCCCTTCAGCGTCCGCGACAAGAGGAACCAGACCAGCACGGCGGCGATGAGCGCGAAGACGAAGCCCCAATGGGCGCGGCCGGAATCGGGCAGGATCTCCGGCAGGATCGCTTGAGGATGGAAGGTGCGCGTTTCAGGAAAATTCATGCCGCCGGGGTTGCGCCACGGCCCGCGCACCAGCCAGTCGAGGAAAAGCTGGGCGACATAGACCAGCATCAGGCTGGTCAGGATCTCGTTGGTGTTGAAGCGCACCTTGAGGATGGCCGGAATGAGCGCGTAGCCCGCCCCCGCCGCCATGCCCATGATGAGCATCAGCGGCAGCACGAACCAGAACTGGAAATCCGGGAACAAAACGGGCAGCGCCGAGCCGGCGACCGCGCCGATCAGGAACTGGCCTTCGGCGCCGATGTTCCAGTTGTTGGAGAGGAAGCAGACGGACAGGCCGACCGCGATCAGGATCAGCGGCGCTGCCTTGATCGCCAGCTCGTGCAGCGACCACACCTCCATCAGCGGGTCGATGAAATAGTAGTAGAGCGTCGTCGCCGGGTTCTTGCCGAGAGCCAGGAACAGGATCGCGCCGGCGACCAGCGTCAGCGCGAAGGCGATGAAGGGCGACAGCGCCGAGAACAGGCGCGAATGCTGCGGACGCTTGACGAGTTCGATGCGCATCACGCGGCCTCCCCGCCATGGCTTGCCGCATGGCCGGCATCCGCTCCGCCCATCAGAAGGCCGAGACGCTCCGGCGTCGCCTCCGCGACCGGGATCGGCGCGGAGAGCTGCCCGTCATGCATGACGGCGATGGCGTCCGATACCTCGAACAGCTCGTCGAGGTCCTGGCTGATGACGAGCACGGCCGAGCCGGCGCGGGCAAGGTCGATCAGCGCCTGGCGGATGCGCGCGGCGGCGCCCGCGTCGACGCCCCATGTCGGTTGGTTGACGATCAGCACCGAGGGCTTGCGGTCGAGCTCGCGGCCAATGATGAACTTTTGCAGGTTGCCGCCGGAAAGCGACGCCGCTTCAGGGTCTTCGGCACTTTTCCTCACATCCATATCGGCGATGATGCGCTGGGCGGCCGCGCGGATCGGATCGCCGCGGATGATGCCCATGCGGCCGAGGAACGCCTTGGCGTCCGTCCTGAAGCGCGACAGGAGCAGGTTGTCAGACAGCTTCATGTAGGGCGCGGCGCCGTGGCCGAGGCGCTCCTCCGGCACGAAGGCGGCGCCCAGCAGGCGCCGGCCCGAAATGTCGAGCCGCCCGACCGGATTGCCGCGGATGCGGATCACGTCGGCGCTGTCCTGCAGCACCTCGCCGGAGACCGCCTCGAAGAACTCGCCCTGGCCGTTGCCGGCGACGCCGGCGACGCCGAGGATCTCGCCGGCCTTGAGGCTCAGCCAGATGTTGCGCAGGGGGATCGAGAACGGCCCGGCCGGCTTGCGCGACAGCCCGCAAATGCCGAGAAGCTCGGCGGCATTGGCGTTGGCGGCGGGCGGGCGCTCGGCCGTCACCACGTCGGAGCCGACCATCATCCGCGCCAGCGAGGCCGCGGTTTCCCGGCGCGGGTCGCAATGGGCGACCACCTTGCCGTGGCGCAGCACGGTCGCGCGGTCGCACAGCCGCTTCACCTCCTCCAGCCGGTGGGAGATGTAGAGGATCGACTTGCCCTCGTCGCGCAGGCGCTCCAGCGTCTCGAACAGCTTGTCCGCCTCCTGCGGCGTCAGCACCGAGGTCGGCTCGTCGAGGATGATCAACTCCGGCTTTTGCAGCAGGCAGCGGATGATCTCGATGCGCTGGCGCTCGCCGACCGAAAGGTCGCCGACCAGCGCGTAGGGATCGAGCGGCAGCCCGTAGGCCTTGGACAGGCTGTGCGCCTTCTCGGCGATCTCGACGATCGAGGTGTCGTCGTCGAGCGACAGAAGGATGTTCTCGGCCGCCGTCAGCGCCTCGAACAGCGAGAAATGCTGGAACACCATGCCGATGCCCAGCTTGCGCGCATGGCCGGGATTCTTGATCGAGGCCTTGGCGCCGTTCCAGAAGATGTCGCCAGAGGCCGGCTCGAGCGAGCCGAACAGCATCTTGACGAAGGTGGACTTGCCCGCCCCGTTCTCGCCGAGAAGCGCATGGATCTCGCCCTTCTCGATGGTCAGGTCGATGTTGTCGCAAGCCTTGAGCTGGCCGAATATCTTCGTCAGCCCGCGCACCTCGAGCAGAGGCACGGCGCCGGTTTCGCGCGTTTCGCTCACAGTGCCTCCCGGTTCCGGTTCGGACGTGTTCTTTTGTTCCCGAAAGGCATGGTAGGCGTGGCGTTGTCCCAGCGCAAACTGTTACCTTTCTTGAAAGTGCATCAAGTCTTTCAATGCAAACCCATGCAATCGCCGGCCAGTGGGAGGCCGGCGAGCGCGATGGTGGCGACGATCAGGGGATCAGCACCGTGGTGCCGGTCGTCCTGCGGCCTTCGAGATCGCGATGCGCCTGCGCCGCCTCGGACAGCGGGTAGCGCTGGTTGATCCTGATCTTGACTGCGCCCGAGCGCACCACCTCAAACAGCGCGGCGGCGCTCGCCTCGAGCTCGGCCCGCGTGGCGATATAGCCGAACAGGGTCGGCCGGGTGAGGTAGAGCGAGCCCTTCTGCGACAGGATGCCGATATTGACCGGCGGCACCGCGCCCGACGACTGGCCGAAGGAGACCAACATTCCGCGCGGCTTCAGGCAGTCGAGCGAGCCGTCGAACGTGTCCTTGCCGACGGAATCGTAGACCACGTCGCATTTCCTGCCGCCGGTGATCTCGCTGACCGCCTTGACGAAGTCGGTCTCGCGGTAGTTGACGATGTGGGCGTAGCCGTGCGCCCTGGCCAGCTCGCCCTTCTCGGCCGAGCCGACCGTGCCGATGACATCGACGCCGAGATGCTTCGCCCACTGGCCGAAGATCAGCCCGACGCCGCCGGCCGCGGCATGGTAGAGCACGTTGTCGCCCGGGTTCACCGCATAGGTGCGCCGCAGGAGATATTCGGCGGTCATGCCCTTCAGCATCATGCCGGCGGCCTCTTCGTCGCTGACGCCGTCGGGAATCTTCACCAGCCGGTCGGCCGGCATCACCCGCTGCTCGACATAGGCGCCCGGACCGCCGGTATAGGCGACGCGGTCGCCGGGCTTCAGCCCGTCGACGCCCTCGCCGAGCCCGATCACCTCGCCGGCCGCCTCGCCGCCGAGGGTGAGCGGCAGGCCGCTCGGCGACGGGTAGAGCCCGGTGCGGAAATAGGTGTCGATGAAGTTCAGCCCGATCGCCGTGTGGCGGACCAGGACCTCGCCCTTGCCGGGCTTGCCGGGATCGACGTCCTCGTAGCGCAGGACCTCGGGGCCGCCATGCTCGTGGATTCGAACTGCCTTGACCATGTCATTCCTTCTTCAATCCGAGGGTGGGGAAAAGCTGCATCACGCCGCCGATGGCGAACAGGTAGACCGCCGTGGCGGCGACGGCGACCTGAACCCAGAGCGCGGCCTCCATGTTCTGGAACAGCGCGACGATGCCGAGCGCGCACCAGGCGAAGAACACGGCGAGGTTGAGCGTGCGCAGCCGCCTGACGCGCACCGGGTGCAGGAAATGGATCGGCACGAAGGACAGCGCCGCCGCGACGACGACGATGGCGAAGGAGGCCCACTCGCCGGTCTGCACCACGAAAAGGGTGAAGACGAGCATGTTCCACACCACCGGGAAACCCTTGAAGAAGTTCTCCTTCGTCTTCATGCCGGTGTCGGCGTAGTAGATCGCGCTGGAGACGACGATGATCGCCGCCGACAGGAAGGACAGCCCCTCGCCCATGAAGCCGCTCTGATAGAGCGCGAAGGCGGGGATGAGGACGTAGGTGACATAGTCGATGACGTTGTCGAGCAACTCGCCCGACCATGTCGGCAGCACTTCCTTGACCTCGAGCTTGCGGGCGATCGGCCCGTCGATGCCGTCGACGAAGAGCGCGAGCCCGAGCCACAGGAACATCGCCGTCCACTGCTTCTCGGCCGCTGCCACCAGCGACAGGAAGGCGAGGAACGAGCCCGAAGCGGTCAGAAGATGCACGGAGAAGGCCCGCGCCTGCGGCCATGTCACCTTCTTCTTCGGCCGCGGAATGCGCTCCGCCAGCTTCCGCTTCGTCGAGGCCGTGCCGCTCACGGCCTCAGCCAGCCCGATCTGGAATTCGTCAGATGCACCGGCCCATCCCCTTTCTCGCTTTTCGTCGCCGCGGCCGCGCCGCGCGTGGGAAAGCCTTGAAACTACAGGCAGGGCAACCGCCGGCACAAGCTCTATCGATGCGCGAATGCACGGAAATCGCCGATCCCCCCTGCCGCGCCGGGCCGTCCGGGCGGGCCTGAGCCAATCCGCCCGGTTGATCGCAGGGGGAAGACGGGCCTATACCGCTTGGGCCCGCCACGAGGAGGCTGACCCATGAAGATCGAGACCGACATCATCGTCGCCGGCACCGGCCCCGCCGGCCTGACCGCCGCGCTGGCGCTGGCGCAGGCGGGATTCTCCGTCGCCCTCGCCGGCCCGCCCGTCGCTTCCGGCGACCGGCGCACCACGGCGCTGATGAAGCCGTCGCTCGATTTCCTCGACCGCCTCGGCCTTCTCGAGGCGATCCGGCCGCAGGCCGCGCCGCTCAGGGCCATGCGCATCACCGATGCCACGTCGCGGCTGCTGCGCAGCCCGACCGTCACCTTCCGCGCCGCCGAGATCGGCGAGGAGATGTTCGGCATGAACATTCCCAACGCGCACCTGAACGCCGTGCTCGAAAAGGCGGTGAAGGACAACGCGGCGATTCGTCCGCTCGGCGGGCTGGTCCGGCGGTGGACGCCGGCGGAAGACGCCATCGAGGCGGAGCTGGAGAACGGCGACGTCGTCGTCGCCAAGCTCGCCGCCGCCGCCGACGGGCGGCGCTCGCAGGCGCGACAGGCCGCCGGCATTTCCGTCAAGTCGTGGCAGGCGGGGCAGTCGGCGCTGGTGCTGAACTTTTCCCACACCCGCCCGCACGACGACATCTCGACCGAGTTCCACACCGAGGACGGCCCGTTCACGCAGGTGCCGCTGCCCGGTATGCGCTCCAGCCTCGTCTGGGTGACGCGCCGCCGCCACGCCGACGAATTGGCCGCCGTGTCGGACGAGGCGTTGTCGGTGCTGATCGAGGCGCGGATGCAATCGATGCTCGGCCGGGTCGCGGTCGAACCGGGGCGGCAGGTGTTCCCGCTCGCCTCGGCACTCCCCGCCCGCTTCGCCGACCGCCGCATCGCCCTCGTCGGCGAGGCGGCGCATGTCTTCCCGCCCATCGGCGCGCAGGGCCTCAACCTCGGCATCCGTGACGCGGAAGATCTGGCGCGGGTGGCGGCGAAGCACGCGGCCGATCCCGGCGCGCAGGCGGCGCTTTCCGCCTACGACCGCGCGCGGCGGCCCGATATCCTCGCCCGCGCCTCGGCGGTGGACATGCTCAACCGCTCGCTGCTGTCCGACATGCTGCCGGCGCAGGCGGCGCGGGCGGCGGGGCTGTCGCTGCTCAGGACGGCGCCGCCGCTGCGCGCCTTCTTCATGCGCGAGGGCCTGCGCACCGGCGGCGGCATCGCCGGCCTCCTCCCGTGGAGATAGGCTTCAGGGGAAGAGGTCGGCCGGCATGATGCGGTTGACGATCAGGTAGAGGATGACCGTCAGCGTCACCACGGAAAGCACCGTGTTGACGAGGACGCTCGCCGAGGCGCGCTGCACCCACACGTCGTATTGCTGGGCGATGACGAACACGTTGGTCGCCGTCGGCAGCGCGGCGAGCATGATCGCCGAATAGACCCAGATGTCCGAGAAATTGCCGAACAGGCTCAGGATCACCCAGCACAGGATCGGGTGGACGACGAGCTTCAGCATCGAGATCGCGCCGAGCTCGCGCGGCACGCGCTTCAGCGGGCGCAGCGCCAGCGTCACGCCCATGGCGAACAGGGCGCACGGCGCGGCCGCCTGCGCGAGATAGTCGAGAAGCCGCGAAACCGGGGCCGGCGGCTCGACCTGCGCCCAGGCCGCGAACCCGCCGGCGAGCGTGGCGATGATGAAGGGATGAAGGACGATGCGCTTGACCACGCCGAATGCGAGCGCAAGCCCGGCGCTCTTCTCGCTGCCGGCCACGGCCATCATCAGCGGCGCGATGGTGAAGTGCATGATGTTCTCGAAGGAGAAGATCAGCGCCACCGGCACGGCCGCCTCCGGCCCGAAGACGAGCAGCGCGAGGCCCGGCCCCATATAGCCGATATTGCCGTAGGCCGCCGCCAGCCCCTTGATCGTGCTTTCTGCGATCTCGCCGCGCGAGACGATGAGCGAGCCGGCGAACATCAGGCAAAAGACGATGAAGGTCGCCAGCAGCGAACCGGCGATGTAGCGCCATTCGGTCAGCTCCTCGATCGGCGTGCGCGACAGGAGCACGAAGAACAGCGCCGGCAGCGCGATGTAGATGACGAAGACATTCATCCAGCCGAGCGCCTCGATCGGCAGCCTGACGATGCGCGCGGCGAGCGCGCCGATGAAGATCATGCCGAAGAACGGCAATACCAGTCCAAGGATGTCGGCCATGGCGACCCGTATGCAAAATGCCGGGGAAAGAGGGTTCGATCCGGCCGCTATCGCGCGAGGCGGCCGGGGTCAAGCCGGGCGGGAGTTGAATTGCACGCTGCAATGCGGCAAATAGGGCTTCCGGGTGTGGATCATGCGTGAAGCCAAGATTGCGAAGTTCAGGATAGGTCAGGTCGTGCGGCACCGGCTGTTTCCGTTCCGCGGCGTGATATTCGACGTCGATCCGGAATTCGCCAACACCGAGGAATGGTACGAGGCGATTCCCGCCGAGGTGCGCCCGCGCAAGGACCAGCCCTTCTACCACCTCCTCGCCGAGAACGACGAAACCGAATATGTCGCCTACGTGTCGGAGCAGAACCTGCTCGACGACGCCTCGGGCGAGCCGGTGCGCCACCCGCAGCTCAACGAGTTCTTCGAGATGACGAGCGACGGCAACTACGCGCCGCGGCGCCGCATCCGCCACTGAGCCCGCCGCCGGTGCGGCCGGGCGCAAACAAAAAGGCGGGCCTCAAGACCCGCCTTCGTCGTTCCTGTGCCGTGGTGCGGCCGGTCACTCGCCCTGCTTGGCGCGCTCCTGCTCTTCCTTGAGCTTCTTGGCGAAATCGTCGGTGTTCTTGGAGACGAATTCCTGGATCTTGCGCTGGCGGTCCTCGATGTCGGACTGCTGGAGCGGCGCGCCGTCGAAGGCGCCGGTGAAGCCGGAGAGCGACACCTGGATCGGGTTCGGCTGGTTCTGGAAGTTGACGGAGGTGAAGGTCACCTGCTGGCCGCGCTTGAAGGCGGCGACGAGCTGGTCGGACAGCGCCACCTCGGCGATGCAGCGGTCGGGCAGGCAGATCATGTAGTCGACCTTCTGCGTCTGGCCGCCGTCGATCTGCATGCCGATGCCGGGAGGCACCATGCGGCCGGACGGAACCGTGACCTGGAAGATCTTGCGATTCACCTTGCCCTTGACCTCGATCATGCTGACCGCGGTCAAAAGCTGGCCCGTATCGGCGACCATGATGTTCTGCACGTTGCAGATGTCGACGTCTTCCTGCTTGGAGCAGGCCTTGAACCAGCCCTGCGGCAACTGCTGCTGCTGCTGTTGCTGGGTGGCAGCCGGGACGGAAGCGCCGGCGACGAGGCCGAAGGCCGCGGCGGCAAGAATGGAAAGTCGGGACACGTCGGTCTTCCGGCGGTTCATGGGGGCGTTATCCTCTCAGACGTCGAGCGTTCGCGGGCCGTGGTCGGCACAAGCATGCTAGTTGTCGGCCAATTACGGCGACAGCATGACTCTCGGCCGCCTGTTACACCGCCCTCGCTTGCGAATCCAGACCTCGCGTGAAGTTTGACCGTGAGGAATCGCATCCCATGATAGGTTGGGGCGAATCGCCGCCATGAAACCGGCCGCATCCGGGCACAGAACGGATAAGACCCAAGAGAATCGACATGCGCCTTTGCATCGCCGCCGCCCTTGCCCTGTTCGCCGTCGCGGCTTCCCCGCTACCGGCCTCGGCCGGGGACGGCCCCGCCCATGCCATCGCCATGCATGGCGAGCCGGCGCTGCCGGCCGATTTCACCCATTTCCCCTACGCCAACCCCGACGCGCCGAAGGGCGGCCGCATCGACTATGCCGTTCAGGGCTCCTTCGACAGCCTCAATCCGTTCATCGTGCTCGGCGACGGCGCGCGCGGCCTGTTCGACCAGTATTTCGGCATGAACGTCTTCGAGAGCCTGATGCTGCGCTCGCGCGACGAGGCGTTCACACTCTACCCGCTGATCGCCGAGAGCATCGAGACCGACGAGGAACGCTCCTTCGTCGAGTTCACGCTCGATGCCCGGGCGCGCTTCTCCGACGGCACGCCGATCACCGTCGAGGACGTGATCTTCTCGATGGAGCTTCTGGCCGAGAAGGGCCGCCCTAACTACCAGAACTGGATCAGGGCGGCCGAGCGGATCGAGAAGGTCGGCGAACGGGGCATCCGCTTCACGCTGCGCGAGGATGCCGGGCGCGAGGCCCCGCTTCTGCTGGCGCAGCTTCCGATCCTGCCCCGGCACGCGACCAATGCCGAGAATTTCGACCGCACCTCGCTGAAGCCGCCGGTCGGCTCCGGCCCCTACACGGTGGAGCGGGTCAGCCCGGGCGAGCTGCTGGTGCTGAAGCGCAACCCCGACTACTGGGCCGGCGACATCCCCTCCAAGCGCGGCTTCGACAATTTCGATGAGATCCGCATCACCTATATCCGCGACGACAACACGCTGTTCGAGGCGTTCAAGAAGGGCGTGTCGTCGATCCATATCGAGACCGACACCGGCCGCTGGGCCACCGGCTACGATTTTCCGGCGGCGCAGGACGGCCGCGTCATCAAGGACAATTTCGAGTTCGGCCTGCCCTCCGGCATGTACGGCTTCGTCCTGAACACGCGCCGGCCGGTCTTCTCCGACCGCGCCGTGCGCCACGCGCTCGTCTCGCTGTTCGACTTCGAATGGGCCAACCGCAACCTGTTCAACAGCGCCTACAGCCGCACGAAAAGCTATTATGACGGCTCGGAGCTGTCCTCGCACGGCATCCCGGCGAGCGAGGCCGAGCGGGCGCTGCTCGCGCCGTTCCCGGACGCGGTGCTGCCGCAGATCATGGAAGGGAAATGGGCGCCGCCCGTCTCCGACGGCTCGGGGCGCGACCGCGAGTTCCTGCGCGCCGGCATGGAGGCGCTGAAGGACGCCGGCTACCGGCTCGAGGGCCGGCGCATGGTCGGACCCGATGGCAGGCCCCTCACCTTCGAGATCATGCTGAACGGCAATTCCGGCGTGCCACTCGCCACTTCGTGGACGCGCACGCTGGAGCGGCTCGGCATCGAGGCGACGATCCGCGTCGTCGACTCGGCGCAGTATCTCCAGCGCCAACGCACCTACGACTACGACGTAATCCTGCAGAACTTCACCTCGTCGCTGTCGCCCGGCGCGGAGCAGCTCGCCCGCTGGGGCTCGAAGAGCCGCGACCTCGACGGCACCTACAATTTCGCCGGCGTCGCCGAGCCCGCGCTCGACGCGCTGATCGAGGAATTGCTGGCGGCGCGCTCGCGCGAGGATTTCATCGCCGCGGTGCGCGCCTACGACCGCGTGCTGCTTTCCGGCGCTTATGTCGTGCCGCTCTACAATCCGCAGATCAACCGCTGGATCGCCCGCTGGAGGCAGATCGAGCGGCCCGAGACGACGCCGCTCTACGGGCCGCAGTTCCAGACATGGTGGCGCTCGGCAAACTGAAGGACCCGCACCGATGGAAGACAGGACGAAGATTACGGTGGACGTCGTTTCCGACGTCGCCTGCCCGTGGTGCTTCATCGGCATGAAGCGGCTGCAGCGCGCGGTTGCCGAAACGCCGGAGATCGAGGTCGCCGTGCGCTGGCGGCCCTACCAGCTCGATCCGTCGATCCCGCCCGGCGGCCTGCCGCGCAAGGCGTACATGCTGCAGAAGTTCGGCTCCGAGGAGCGCCTGCGCGAGATCCACGACCGGATCGTGCCGCTCGGCGAGGTCGAGGGCATCCGCTTCAACTTCGACGGCATGACCGTCTCGGCCAACACGCTCGACGCCCACCGGCTGATCCGCTGGGCGGCGTCGGAAAAGGCCCCCGAGGGCGCGCAGGGGCAGGTCGTCCAACGCCTGTTCGAGGTCAATTTCGAGGAAGGCGGCGACATCGGCGACCGCGCCGTGCTGGCGGAGCTGGCCGGGGAAGCGGGGATGGACACCGGCCTCATCGAGGCCCTCCTCGCTTCCAACGCCGACATCGAGGCCGTGCAGGAGGAGATCGGCACCGCCGCGCGCATGGGCATCCGCGGCGTCCCCTGCTTCCTCCTCGAAGGCAAATACGCCGTCATGGGCGCGCAGGAGACCGAGACGCTCACCGACGCCCTGCGCCAGGTCGCGGCCGCCAAGACGCGCGGGGAGCTGGAGCGGGACGAGGGCTGAGCCGTCAGTCGCGGGGGATTATCGTGACCACGCATCGGTCGTTCGTATCGAGACCCGCCTTGGCGCATTGAGGCGCGGTCAGATTGAAGAAGAACACGTCCGAACCCTTCCCCCAAGGGCGGATGTTTCGTCTGAAAGGCCCGACGTCATTCAGCATCACATCCGCGGGAAAGGAGCGCGCGCGGCCGGGCACATGTTCCGGCTTCACGACGATGTAGCGGGGAAGAAACGCCTCCTTGCGCAGAACTCTCGCGGGGAAGGAGATAGGTGATCTGTCCATCCGGCCGCGCTCCCGCTCATGAAACCCGTTCAGCGACCCATCTTAAGTTTCAATCCCCCAGCCGGTCCATCAGCCCGGTCCGGCGCATGAACGTCTTCTCGGCCTCGAGAACGAGCAGCAGCACGATGCCGACGGCGACGATGAGCAGGCCGTCGAGCAGCGGCACCGGGCGCGAGGAGAACAGCGCGTTCATGAAAGGCGCATAGGTGAAGGCGAACTGCGCCGCCGTGACCGCGCCGAGCGCCGCCAGCACGATCGGCGTTCCCACGATGCCGCGCCAGCTTATCGAGACGGTGTGCATGTAGCGCACGTTGAACAGGTAGAAGATCTCCATCACCACCATGGTGTTGACGACCATGGTGCGGGCGGTGTCGACATCGAAGCCGCGCCACAGCGCCCAGCCGAAGATGCCGAACGTGCCGGCGACGAACAGCAGCGAGACGAGCGCGATCCGCCAGACGAGGAAGGCCGATAGCAGCGGCGCGCCCGGCCGGCGCGGCGGCCGCTGCATCACGTCCGGTTCGGCCGGCTCGAAGGCGAGGACGAGCCCCAGCGTCACCGTCAGCACCATGTTGATCCACAGGATCTGCGCCGGCGTCATCGGCAGGGTGAAGCCGGCGAGGATGGCGACGATGATGGCGATGGCCTCGCCGCCATTGGTCGGCACGGTCCAGGCGATGACCTTGCGGATGTTGTCGAACACCGTGCGCCCCTCGTGGACGGCGGCGACGATGGTGGCGAAATTGTCGTCGACCAGCACCATCTGCGACGCCTGCTTGGCCGCCTCCGTGCCCTTGCGGCCCATGGCGATGCCGACATCCGCCTGCTTGAGCGCCGGCGCGTCGTTGACGCCGTCGCCGGTCATGGCGACGATCGCGCCCTCGCTTTGCAGCGCGCGCACGATGCGCAGCTTGTGCTCGGGGTTTGTGCGGGCGAAGACCGAGGTTTCCTGCGCCAGCGCCGGCAGGTCGGCGTCGGACACGGCTTCCAGCTCCGCGCCGGTGACGACGATCGGATCGTCGGCGAGGCCGAGCTGGCGGGCGATGGCCGCGGCCGTCGCGCCATGGTCGCCGGTGATCATCTTGACCGAGATGCCGGCCGAGCGGCACTCGGCCACGGCGGCGAGCGCTTCCTCGCGCGGCGGGTCGATGAAGCCGGCGATGCCGAGGAAGACCAGCCCCCCGCCGACGCTGTCCATCGACAGCCGGCTTTCGCCCGGCGCAGGCCGCCAGGCGAAGCCGAGGACGCGCTCGCCCTCGGACGCGGCGGCGGCGATGCGCCCGGCCCAGCGGGCCTCGTCGAGCGGCCGGGTACCGTCCGCCGTCGCCTCCTCGCGGCACATGGCCATGACCTGTTCCGGCGCGCCCTTGAGCCAGACCGCCGCGCCCTCCGCCCCCTCGTGGAGCGAGGCCATGAAGCGATGCTGGGCGTCGAAGGGGATCTCGTCGATCCGCCGCCAGCCGGCGCGCTCGTCCTCCGGCGAAAGCCCGGCCTTCACCGCGGCGGCGACCAGCGCGCCCTCCATCGGGTCGCCCTCGCTGCGCCACACGCCGTCCGGCCCGCGCACCAGCACGGCGTCGTTGCACAGGAGGCCGCAGCGCGCGAGGCTGGCCGCGACCTGCGGCGGCGCGGCGCACGGCTCGCCGTCCTTCACCAGCGCGCCGGCCGGCTCGTAGCCGACGCCCTCGAGGGTGACCTCGCCCTCGGCGGTGACGATGCGGCGCACGGTCATCTCGTTGCGCGTCAGCGTGCCGGTCTTGTCCGAGCAGATGACGGAGGTGGAGCCGAGCGTCTCGACCGCCGGCAGGCGGCGGATGATGGCGTGGCGCGCGGCCATGCGGCGCACGCCGATGGCGAGCGTGATGGTGATGACGGCCGGCAGCCCTTCCGGCACCACGCCGACGGCGAGCGCGACGACGACGAGCAACGCGTCGTCCCAGGCATAGGCGCGCACGACTATGGCGAAGGCGAAGAGCAGCGCGGCAGCGGCGATGGCGATGCCGGTGAAGCGGCGGCCGAAATCGTTGATCTGGCGCAGGAGCGGCGTCGTCAGCGTCTCGACCTGGCCGATCAGCCGGCTGATATGGCCGATCTCGGTTCCCATGCCGGTGGCGACGACGACGCCCGCGCCCTGCCCGGCCGCGACCAGCGTGCCGGAATAGGCCATTGAGAAGCGGTCGCCGAGCGGCGCGTCCCCGGCCACGGGCTCCTCGCTCTTGTGCGCGGCGACGGATTCGCCGGTCAGGATCGCCTCGTCGATCAGCAGCGCGCGCGTGCGCGTAAGCCGCAAATCCGCGGGCACCTGATCGCCCGCTTCCAGCAGCACCATGTCGCCCGGCACCAGCGAAGCGGCTGGGACGGAAATGCGCTTGCCGTCGCGCATCACCGAGGCCTTGGGCGCGATCATGTCGCGGATCGCGTCGAGCGCCTGCTCGGCCTTGCCCTCCTGGATAAAGCCGACGATGGCGTTGACGAGCACCACGGCGACGATGACGCCGGCGTCGACGACATGGCTGAGCGCCCACGCGGCGACGGACGCGGCGAGCAGGAAGTAGATCAGCGTGTTGTTGAACTGCGACAGGAAACGCAGCACGGGGTGGCGGCGCGGCGGCGGCGGCAGGGCGTTGGCACCGTGGCGCGCGAGCCGTACGGCCGCCTCGTCAGCGGTAAGGCCGTCATTGCCGCTTTCGAACGCGTCGAGCGCCGCCTGCGCGCCGAGGGCGTGCCAGGCTTGCGCCGCATCCTGCGTCGTGTCTCCGGCGGCGATGTCAGCTTTCTGCATGCAGATCGGTTCCCTCTTCCTGTCGGGGCAATTCTTGCCCGATTGTCGCGCCTCGTTCATCCGGGGATGAAAGGGTCGGGCTGCGCCCCCTTGACGCAGCGGCGTTGAGCCTGCGCCCCTTCGCGCCTATATCTTGGCGACCAGCGCCGCCCGGAGCATCGCATGACCACCGCCTCCCGCAAGAACCCGCGCGAAACCCGCACGTCAAGCACCACACGCACAGTTGACAGCGGCAAACCGTTCATGGCCCCGCTTCCCGAGAAGCCGGAACCGCTGGGCGAGGAGCTGTTCCGCGCCATCGACCGCAGCGCCGGCGCGCTGTCGGCGCAGATGACGGCCGGGCTTTCGCCGGCCGCGCTGTGGCTGGCCTGGGCGGACTGGGCGCTTCATCTGGCGCAGGCGCCCGGCAAGCGCGCCGAGCTCGCCGCCAAGGGCTGGCGCAAGGCGTCCCGCCTCGGGCTCCATGCCCTGCATTGCGCGCAGGAGGGCGGCGCCGACTGCTGCATCGAGCCGCTGCCCGGCGACCGGCGCTTCGCCGACGAGGCGTGGAAGAAGCAGCCGTTCTCGCTGATGTACCAGTCGTTCCTGCTGAACCAGCAATGGTGGCACAACGCCACGCGCGAGGTTCCGGGCGTCTCGCCGCATCACGAGGCCGTCGTGTCCTTCGCCGCCAAGCAGTTGCTCGACATGCTCTCGCCGTCGAACTCGCCCCTCACCAATCCGGAGGTGATCGCGCGCGCGGCGGCGACCAACGGCGCCAATTTCGTCGAGGGCTACAAGCAGTTCGTCGACGACGTCTCGCGCCAGCTCTCCGGCGAGCCGCCGAAGGGCGCCGAGAATTTCCGCCCCGGCCACGAGGTCGCGGTGACGCCGGGCAAGGTCGTCTATCGCAACCACCTGATCGAGCTGATCCAGTATGCCCCCGCGACCGAAACGGTGCATGCCGAGCCGGTGCTGATCGTGCCGGCCTGGATCATGAAATACTACATCCTCGATCTGTCGCCGCACAATTCGCTGATCCGCCATCTGGTCGGCGCGGGCCATACGGTGTTCTGCATTTCGTGGCGCAACGTCACTGCCGCCGACCGCGACCTTTCCCTCGACGACTACCGCAAGGAAGGCGTCATGGCCGCGCTCGACGCCATCGGCCGGATCGTGCCGGAGGCGAAGGTGCATGCAACCGGCTATTGCCTCGGCGGGACGCTGCTTTCGATCGCCGCCGCGGCGATGGCTCATTCGGGCGACGACAGGCTGGCGTCGATGACGCTGCTTGCCGCCCAGACCGATTTCACCGAACCGGGCGAGCTCGGCCTGTTCATCGATCACAGCCAGGTCGATTATCTCGAAGACGCGATGTGGCAGCACGGCTACCTCGACAGCCACCAGATGGCCGGCGCGTTCCAGCTCCTGCGCTCGCAGGACCTGATCTGGTCGCGGATGCTGCGCCATTACCTGATGGGCGAGCCGTCGACGATGAACGACCTGATGGCGTGGAACGCCGACGCCACCCGCATGCCCTACAGGATGCATTCGGAATATCTGCGCAAGCTGTTCCTCGACAACGACCTCGCCGCCGGCCGCTACATGGTCGAGGGCTTTCCCATCGCCATCCAGAACATCCGCGCGCCGATCTTCGCCGTCGGCACCGAGCGCGACCATGTCGCGCCGTGGCGCTCGGTCTACAAGATCCACTACCTCAGCGACACCGACGTCACCTTCGTCCTGACGAGCGGCGGCCACAATGCCGGCATCGTCAGCGAGCCGGGCCGCGCGAACCGGCATTACCGCATCGCCGGCAAGACCGACGCCGAGCCGTGCGTCAGCGACGACGCCTGGGCCGAGCGGACGCCGGCGCGCGAAGGCTCGTGGTGGCCAGCCTGGCAGGAATGGCTTGCCGGACGCTCCTCCCCGCAGCGCGTCGCGCCGCCCGCGATGGGCGCGCCCGAAAAGGGCCTGCCGCCGCTGGAGGACGCGCCGGGGACCTACGTCCACCAGCGATAGCCGACAAAAAGGACCGGTCCGCCTCAGCGGGCCAACAGGACCGGCAGCGGCGGTTCTTCGATCATCGAGCGGGTGACGCCGCCGAGGATGCGCTGGCGCAGCCGCGAATGGCCGTAGGCGCCCATGACGATCATGTCGGCGTCCATGTCGAGCGCATGGCGGCGCAGCACCTCGACGACGGGGCGACCCGCGCTCGGCAGCCGGTCGACGCCGACGCGCACGCCATGGCGTACCAGATAGACGGCGGCGTCCGCGCCCGGCTCGTCGCCATGGGCGTCCTCCCCCTCCTCCGGATCGACGAGGACGAGACGCACCTCCTCGGCCGTCTTGAGGATGCCGAGCGATTCGCGCACGGCGCGCGAGGCCTCGATGCGCGAATCCCACGCCACCATCACCCGCTTCGGCGTGAGCGTCGCGTTCGCGCCTTCGGGAACGAGCAGCACCGGCTTGCCGGACCAGAACAGCGCGCCCTCGACGATCTTGTCCTTCAGCATGCCGCCCGAGAGCAGCTCGGGCCCGAGCAGCGTCAGGTCGCAATAGCGCCCGCGCCGGCCGATGACGTCGTCGGCCCATGCGGTCTCGGGATAGACACCGGAAATGTCGGCGGAGACCTCGCGCCCGGAAAGGCGGGCGGTGATCGCGGCGAGGCGCTCCTCCAGCCGCTCCGCGTCCGCCTGCCGCTCCTGAACCCAGGCGTCGGAGATCATCGCCGCATAGGTGCCGACCGGCGGCGGGGCCGCGAAGGCGACGACGAAGACGGACAGATGCGCCGAGGCTTCTTCACAAAGTGAAGCAGCAAGATCGATATCGTGATCTCCACGTTCGAGCCCGGCCACGGTGAGAATGGTCCTGAAAGTCATGAAAGCCTTCTCCTTGCGCCGCAAATCGCCGATTTTGCCAGTCTATCGGGTGTCGGGGCGGCTATCCTTGCCATGAATCAAACTGCCGGTGGAACAACCCGCACCGGCTCCCGCGCGGGCGCGCCGCAGTTGCCTCCCACCCCGTCTTGCCATACTGACGCCGTGAACCACCAAGACAGCGAAGCTGTCGGGAACGACCACGATGGCAAAGCTGTCGGGAACGATCGCGACAGCAAAGCCTGCCGGGCCGCGCCCCGTCAACCACTGGAGATCCGCGCATGAGCCTCCCCTTCATCGATCTCGCCGCCCAGCAGGCGCGTCTGCGCCCCGCGCTCGAAGCGGCCTATGCGCGCGTGCTCGACCACGGCCAGTACGTCATGGGCGAAGAGGTCAGGGAGCTGGAGCGCAAGCTCGCCGCCTTCTGCGGCGCGAAGCACTGCCTTTCCTGCGCCAACGGCACCGACGCGATCCAGCTCGCGCTGATGGCGCTCGGCATCAAGGCGGGCGATGCGGTGTTCGTCCCCTCCTTCACCTTCGCCGCCACGGCCGAGGTGGTGCCGCTGGCCGGCGCGACGCCGGTGTTCGTCGACGTCCTTCCCGACACGTTCAACATGGACCCGGAGAGCCTGAAGCGGGCCATTCTCCACGCGCGCGAGATCGGCCTCAAGCCCGCCTGCGTCATCCCGGTCGACCTGTTCGGCCTGCCGGCCGACTACGACGCGCTCATCGCCGTCGCCCGCGAGAACGGCATGAAGGTGATCGGCGACACCGCGCAAGGCTGGGGCGGCGTCTATCACGGCCGCGTCGCCGGCTCGCTGTGCGACATCTCGACGACCTCGTTCTTCCCGGCCAAGCCGCTCGGCTGCTATGGCGACGGCGGGGCGGTGTTCACCGACGACGACGAAATCGCCGCGCTGATCAATTCGCTGCGCCTGCACGGCATGGGCGAGGATCGCTACTCCTATGCCCGAATCGGCATCAACAGCCGCATGGACACCATCCAGGCGGCGATCCTGATCGAGAAGCTGTCGATCTACGCCGACGAGATCGAGGCACGGCAGGACGTGGCGAAGCGGTATTCGCAAGCGCTTTCAGGCCATTACGAGACGCCTTTCATCCCCGAGGGGCTGAAGAGCATCTGGGCGCAGTACACGATCAAGGTGAAATCGCCGGCCGAGCGTGAGGCGTTGCAGGCACGCTGCCGCGACGCCGGCGTGCCGACGGCGATCTACTATCCGATCCCGCTGCACGTCCAGGGCGCCTATGCGGATTTCCCGCGCGATCCGGCCGGCCTGCCGGTGACGGAGGACCTTGCCGGCCGCGTCATCAGCCTGCCGATGCACCCCTACCTCGCCTCGCAGGTGCAGGACAGCATCGTCGCCGCCGTCATCGGCTGACCTACCCGCCCAGCGCCTGCGCGAGATCGGCGATCAGGTCGTCGCCGTCCTCGATGCCGGCCGAAAGCCGCACCAGCGAATCGGAAATGCCGATCGCCGCGCGCTGCTCGGGCGGGATGGAGCCGTGCGTCATCAGCGCCGGATGCTCGATCAGGCTCTCGACGCCGCCGAGGCTTTCGGCCAGCGTGAACAGCCGTGTGCGCTCGAGGAAGCGCTTCGTGCCGGCGAGGTCGCGGTCGAGCTCGACCGAGAGCATGCCGCCGAAGGCCTGCATCTGCCGCTTGGCGACCGCGTGCTGCGGGTGGCTCTCCAGCCCCGGATAAAGGACGCGGCGCACGTCCGGGCGGCCTTCGAGCCAGCGGGCGATCTTCAACCCGTTCTGCGAGTGGCGCTCCATCCTGAGGGCCAGCGTCTTCAGCCCGCGCAGCGCGAGGAAGCTGTCGAACGGCCCCGAGATGGCGCCGACCGCGTTTTGCAGGAACTTCAGCCGGTCGTGCAGCGCGCCCTCCTCGCGCACCACGGCGACGCCGCCGATCATGTCGGAATGGCCGTTGAGATACTTCGTGGTCGAATGGACGACGACGTCGATGCCCAGCTCCAGCGGCCGCTGGATATAGGGGCTGGAGAAGGTGTTGTCGGCGACGGTGACGAGGCCCTTGCGCCGCGCCAGCGCGGCGATGGCCTCGAGATCGACGATCTTCAGCAGCGGGTTGGTCGGCGTCTCGATCCACAGCAGTTCCGTCTGCGGCCGGATCGCCGCCTCGACGGCGGCGAGGTCGGTGAAATCGACGAAGCTCGCGGAAAGGCCGGCCGAGCGGCTGCGCACCTTGTCGATCAGCCGGAACGTGCCGCCATAGATGTCGTCGGAGGCGACGATATGGGTGCCCGCGTCGAACAGGTCGAGGATGGTGGCGATGGCCGCCAGCCCCGAGGCGAAGGCGAACGCCCCCGCCCCGCTTTCGAGGTCGGCCACCGCGCGCTCGAAGGCGAAGCGCGTCGGGTTCTGGCTGCGGGCATATTCGAAGCCCTTGTGAACGCCGGGGCTCTGCTGGGCGAAGGTCGAGGTGGCGTAGATCGGCACCATCACCGCGCCGGTCGTGGGGTCATGGCTCTGGCCGCCATGGACGGTGCGGGTGGAGAAGGCCAGACGGTTGCTGCCGCTCTTGGTCATTTGCTCGAACGCCTCAGATGGTTGATCAGGTCGATGCGGGTGATGAGCCCGATGAATTCGTCGCCGTCGAAGACGATGGCGACCTCGTTGCGGTCGAAGACGGGCAGGAGCGCGTCGAGCGTCTGGCTCGCCTGCAACGTATGTAGCTCCGAGGCCATCGCCGCGCGCACCGGCGCGTTGAAGCGATCCCAGCGCCCGTCATAGGGGCCGTCGACGCGGGCGAGGATGTCGCTCTCGTCGATGATGCCGACCAGCTTGCCGTCCTCGAGGACCGGAAGCTGCGACACGTCGGCCCGGCGCATGCGGCCATAGGCGTTGAGCAGGCTGTCCTCCGGCCCCACCCAGACCGTGCCGCCCTCGCGATGCGAGCGGGCGACGAGGTCGCGCAGGTCGCCGTGCTGCTCGCGTTCGGCCAGCCCCTGCTCGGCCAGCCAGAAATCGTCGAACACCTTGGACAGGTACTTGTTGCCGGAATCGCAGACGAGCGTCACCACCCGCTTCGGCGTCCTCTGCTCGCGGCAGTAGCGCAGCGCGGCGGCGAGCAGCGTGCCGGAGGACGAGCCGGCAAGGATGCCCTCCTTCGACAGAAGCTCGCGCGCCGCGGCCATGCTCTGCCGGTCCGGCACCGTATAGGCCTTCCTCACCAGCGACAGGTCGGCGTTGGGCGGGATGAAATCCTCGCCGATTCCCTCGACGGTCCAGCTTCCCGCCTCGGTCAACTCGCCGGTCTTGATATAGGCCGCGAGCACCGAGCCGGCGGGATCGGCGAGGATCATCTCCGTCTTCGGCGAGGCGGAGGCGAAGAAGCGCCCGAGCCCGGTCAGCGTCCCGCCCGAGCCGACGCCGACGACCACGGCGTCGACGTCGCCGTCGAGCTGCCGGAAGATCTCCGGCCCGGTCGTGGTCTCGTGGGCCAGCGGGTTCGCCGGGTTGGCGAACTGGTTGACGTAGAACGAGCCGGGCGTCTCGGCGGCGATCCGCTCGGCCATGTCCTGATAGTATTCGGGATGGCCCTTGCCGACGTCGGAGCGCGTCAGACGCACTTCCGCGCCCAGCGCCCGCAGGTGCTGCACCTTCTCGCGCGACATCTTGTCCGGCACGACCAGCACGATGCGATAGCCCTTCGGGATGCCGACCTGCGCCAGCCCGAGCCCGGTATTGCCGGCGGTGGCCTCGATGATCGTGCCGCCGGGCGCGAGCACGCCGCGCGCCTCGGCGTCGGCGATCATCGACAGTGCGATGCGGTCCTTGATCGAGCCGCCGGGATTCTGGCTCTCCAGCTTGACGAACAGCCGGCACGGGCCGGTGTCGAACCGCGAAAGCTCGACCATCGGCGTCTGGCCGATCAGCTCGAGCACGGAGGCGTGCGGCGGCCCCAGACGGGGAAAATCGCTCGCGGGCGTGAGATTCTCGCTCAAGGTCTCGTTCAAGTTCTCGCTCATGGGGGATCCGGTCCGTTCCGCGCGAACGCCCCGGCAGCGTTCCATCGCGCAAAACCGGGGCACCATCGAAATTGGTTCCGATTTGGCGGAAAAACCCGGTCATTCAAAGGAACGGATTGCCAATCATCGGGTGAAATCGGAAATCGGATTCCCTCTCACAGGGTCGGGCAGCCGCATTCCGGCGCGACCTTCCGGCGCGAACCGGAAAATCGTGACCGGCCGGGTACTGGTCATGCGCGCCGCCACGTTTTAAGCAGGAACCCGTCGCATTTTATCTTCGGTTACCATTTCCCCCGCACAATCGGGTCGGTTGGCGGGTCGGGTGGTTTGAAGGGCGCGGAACGGCCGGGGGACGGTTGCCTGCAACGGGCGGCCATTTTTGCCGCATGCGCCTGCCTAGATGCACTGATGCTCCGGCGTCGCCGGCCACGGAGAGGGTGGCGGGCGAATGCCGGAAACGGCCGAGGGCCATCGGCCTTGTGGGGGACGCATGGCGTGCCGGCTTCCGGGCATGCCCAATAAGGGAGTTCACCGGTGAAGGTGAAGAAATACATCTGGCCTGTCGTCGGGGTAGCGGCCGTCGCCTTCTCGGTCTGGCTGCTCTATCACGAATTGCGCGGGCTATCCCTCAATGAGCTGTGGGACAGCCTTGCCGCCATTTCCGGCCGCGACTGGATGCTGGCAGCCGGAGCGACGCTGGTCGCCTACGGCGCGCTCGCGGCCTACGATCACCTTGCGCTTCTCCATCTGGGAAAGCGCGTCGGCTGGCTCTACATCACCATCGCCTCGTTCACGACCTATGCGCTGTCGCACAATATCGGCGCGTCGGTGTTCTCCGGCTCGGTCGTGCGCTATCGCGCCTATACGGCGAAGGGGCTTTCGGGGGCCGAGGTCGGCGTTCTCGTCGCCTTCTGCTCGTTCACCTTCGCGCTCGGCACCGTCATGCTGACCGGCCTCGTCCTTCTCCTCGAACCGGAGCTGACCGAGCGTTTCGTCGACGTCCTGCCGGTCGCCGCCTCCGCTGCGACGGGCATGTTCCTGCTCGCGCTGGTCGGGCTCTATGTCGGCGGCAGCGCGCTGAGGCTGCGCCCGCTGAAGCTCGGCCGGGTCGAGATGACCTATCCGCGGCTTCCCATCGTCCTGCGCCAGCTCTTCATCGCTCCTATCGAACTGATCGGCGCGGCGGGCATCATCTATTTCGCCCTCCCTGAGGCCGGGAATCCCGGCTTCATGATCGTGCTCGGCATCTTCCTGATCTCGTTCTCGGCCGCGCTGCTGTCGCATGCGCCGGGCGGCCTCGGCGTGCTGGAGCTGGTCTTCATCACCGGCCTGTCGGAAATGGACCCGGTGGACGTGCTGGCGGCGCTTCTGGTGTTCCGCCTGCTCTACCTGATCGTGCCGTTCATCATGGCGCTTTTCGTGGTGCTCGGCTTCGAGCGCTGGCAGTTTTCCCGCCAGGAAGAATAGACGGTTTGGCAGGCGGCCTGACGGGGGGCATGTCGGGCCAGTTGATCGGCGTGTTCTCGGGCGCCATCGCGCCGCCGGAGACGATAAAGGCCATGGCGTCGTTCTTGGTCCAGTCGAGCCAGACCAGCCGCGAGGTCGGCACGATCTCGACGAAGCCGGATGTCGGGTTGGGCGTCGTCGGCACGTAGACGGCGGCGAGCTCGGGATTGATCTCCGTCGCCGGGAAGACGCGCGTGACGATGCCGACGGCGCGCATATGCTCGGACGGGAACTCGATCAGCACCACGCGCTGGCCGGTCGGCTTGCCGTCGCCGCCGAGCGAGCGGATCAGCGTCTGCGTCGCGCCGTAGACGGTGCGGGCGAACGGCACGACCTCGACCAGCCGGTCGAAGGCGTGCAGGAGGCGCCGTCCCAGCACGGCGTTCGCCGTGCGGCCGAGCAGATAGAGAAACAGCAGCGCGAGGAACAGCGCCACCGCCGACTGGAACCAGCCTTCGAGGATGAGATCGGCGAGATCGGGCGAGGTCGGGCGCAGCGCGCCCGAAAGGGCGAACGTCGCCGGCCGGCCGATCCAGATCAGCATGTCGACCGCGAACCACAGGATCCAGGCGGTGACGCCGAGCGGGATGATGGTGAGCACACCAGCGATGATCTGCCGCGTGACCGACTGCATGGCTGCGCCGCGCTCCCTACCGGTGTTGTCCCACCGCTTCCTCTAGCCCATGTCGCCGGCTTCCGACAGCGGCAGGCGTTCTGATTGAAGCCTAAGGGGCGGGACGCGTCGTTTCCTTGTCCTGCCGCAATCGCCTCACGTTTCCGCCGCGTCCTGCCCCGCCGCCGGCTCCGTCTCCTCGGAGACGACGAGCGACCCCTTCGGCGGGTCCATCGCCGGCACGTCGGGGTTCGCCTCGGCGCGGTCGCGGTAGAGCGCGGCGCGGCCGAGCAGCATCAGCGTCACCGGCATCGTCACCGTCACGAAGATGCCGACGAGGATCTCATGGATGACGAGGCGCGATTGCAGCACGGTGAAGCAGATCATCGACGCCATCACGATCGCGCCGGTGCCCCAGCTCGTGCCGAGCGTCGGCGCATGGATGCGGTCGTAGAAGGATTTCAGCCGGAAGAAGCCCCAGGAGCCGATCAGCGTCAGCCCCGCGCCGATCAGCAGGAAGGCCGCGACGAGGATCGCCGCCCAGAGCGGAAGATCGGCGGCGTGGCTCATTCGATCACCTCGCCGCGCATCAGGAACTTGGCCAGCGCCGCCGTAGCGACGAAGCCGAGAATGGCGATGATGAGCGCCGCCTCGAAATAGAGCGTCGAGCCGGTGCGGATGCCGAACACCAGCAGCATCAGCATGGCGTTGACGTAGAGCGTGTCGAGGCCGAGCACCCGGTCCTG
Source organism: Alphaproteobacteria bacterium (assembly GCA_037190985.1). GTDB lineage: Bacteria > Pseudomonadota > Alphaproteobacteria > Rhizobiales > Rhizobiaceae > Aerobium. Next base: position 2,603 of record JBBCKE010000038.1, on the reverse strand, counting down.
CGCGCGGGGCCCGCGGATCATGCGCGCCAGCGCCAGCGCCATGGCGGCGGCCAGCATGACCTGCGCGGCGGTGACGGCGAAGAGGAGGATCGTCTCGCTCATTCGAAGATCTCCATCAAGAGGTGCTCGTAGCGGTTCTTGATCAGATCGCGCCAGCCTTCCTCGTCCACCAGGTCGAAGACGTGGATCAGCAGCATGCCGCGCGCGGAATTGTAATCGAACCATGCCGTGCCGGGCGTCGAGGTGACGATGATCGAGAGCACGGCAAGGCCGGTCGGGTCGCGCAGGTCGAGCGGGATCGAGACGAAGCCCGAGCGCCGCTCGCGGCGCGGGCCGCCGAGGATGATCGAGACCACGGCGATGTTGGAGCGCACGATGTCGTAGAGCACGATGGCGATCAGCTTGGGGATCATTTGCCAGCGGCGCAGCCGCGGCTTGGCCGGGTGAAGCGCGGCGAGCCCCTGCCCCGCCATCATGGCGACGGCGATGCCGACGATGAGCTGGCCGAGCGAGAAGCTGGTGAGCGCGAGCCACACCACGACCAGCGAGGCCATCATCAGCGGGTACGGGAAGACGCGGCTCATCGGGGCACCTCCCGGCCGGTGGCGCGCGGCTGCTCCATCACCTTCTCGACATAGGACCAGGGCTGGTGCAGCCCCTCGGCCGTCGCCTCCATGAAGCGCATGACCGGCCCGGCCTGCACGGTCAGGAACAGCGTCGCCGCCAGCAGCATGCCGACCGGCACGATCTCGATCAGCAGCACGCGCGGCACCACGATGTCGACCGGCGCCCAGAAGGCGCGGATGCCGGCGCGACTCATCGCGATCAGGGCGGACAGGCCCGACAGGATCAGCAGCGCGGCGAGCCACCACGAGGCCGCCCCGATCTCGCCCGCCTCGCCCAGCCCCAGCGGGTTGAACATGGCGGTGAGCATCGCGAACTTGGCGAGGAAGCCGGGCAGCGGCGGCAGGCCGGCGAGCAGGATGGCGCACAGGCCGAAGCTGATGCCGAGAATGGCGAGCGTGCCGGGGATGGTGACGCCGACCTCCGGCTCGATCTCCTCGTCCTCCTCGCCTTCGCCGAAGGCTTCCTGCGTCACGGCGAGCACGTTGGCGAAGGCGTCCTGCCCGCGCTCGACCAGCTCGATCAGCAGGAAGAAGGCGGAAATCGTCAGCGTCGAGCTGATGAGATAGAACAGCGCGCCGGCGGTGACGCCGGTCTGCGACAGGCCCATGGCGGCGAGAAGCGTGCCTGAGGAGACGAGCACCGAATAGCCGGCGAGCCGCCCCAGCGCCTGCGAGGCGAGGACGCCGATGGCGCCGAAGGCGATGGTGGCCATGCCGCCGAGGAACAGGAGCTGCCAGCCGAAGCTCGTCGTCCCCTCGGGCATGCGGGCGGCCGAGAACAGCAGCGACAGGCGCAGGATGACGTAGACGCCGACCTTGCTCATGATCGCGAAGATCGCCGCCACCGGGGCGGGCGCGGCCGTGTACATGGTCGGCAGCCAGAAGGAGAGCGGCCACATGCCGGCCTTGATGAGGAAGGCGACGCCGAGGATCGCCGCGCCCGCCTCCAGCATCATGCGGCTTTCCTGGGGCACCGAGGGAATGCGCAGGATCAGGTCGGCCATGTTGAGCGTGCCGGTGACGCCGTAGATCAGCGACACGCCGATCAGGAACAGCAGCGAGGCGGCGAGGTTGATGGCGATGTAGTGCATGCCGGCGCGCACGCGCTGCGTGCCCAAGCCGTGGAGCGCGAGGCCGTAGGAGGCGGCCAGCATCACCTCGAAGAAGACGAAGAGGTTGAACAGGTCGCCGGTCAGGAACGCGCCGTTCAGCCCCATCAGCAGGAACAGGAACAGCGTGTGGAAGTGCGGACCGGCCTTCTGCCAGCGCCCGATCGAGAAGATCAGCGCGGGGATGGCGAGCACCGACGACAGCACCAGCATCATCGCCGACAGGCGGTCGAGCACGAGGAGGATGGCGAAGGGCGGCGGCCAGTTGCCGACAAGATAGACGACGATGCGCCCTGCCCCCGGCTCGCCGCCGGAATGGGCGGCGATGAGCAGCGTCACCGAGATGGCGAGCAGCGCGACGGCCGTCATGATCGACACGGTCGCCTTGAGGAGGCGCTCGCGGTCGTCGAAGAACAGCAGCAGCGCGCCCGCCACCATGGGCAGCACCACCGGCGCGATGACGAGATGTTCAGGAGCGACGATCACCGTTCGGGCTCCCTGCCGTCGACGTGGTCGGTGCCGGTCAGGCCGCGCGCGGCGAGCAGCACGACGAGGAACAGCGCCGTGGTGGCGAAGCCGATGACGATGGCGGTGAGCACCAGGGCCTGGGGCAGCGGGTCGGCATGGGTCGCGAGCGCTCCGGCGCCGCCCTTCTCGAGGATCGGCGCCATGCCGGAACGCAGCCCGCCCGTGGAGAAGATGAACAGGTTGACGGCGTAGGACAGCAGCGACAGGCCCATGATCACCTGGAAGGTGCGCGGGCGCAGCAGCAGCCAGATGCCCGAGGCGGCTAGGATGCCGATGGCGGCGGAAAGGACGGCTTCCATCAGCGTGCCCCCATCTTTTCGGCCAGCTTCGCGGCCACCTT
>JBBCKE010000037.1:0-17292 GCA_037190985.1 Alphaproteobacteria bacterium | reverse complement strand
TGTTGTAATACCTGTCGTGCTCGTCCTGCGTCAGGTCGACGGTGGCGTAGTCGACGCCGTTCGCGCTCTCCACCCGGCCCAGCGCCGCCGGCCCCTCGCTGATCGCCCCGCTCCAGCCGAACCACAGCCCGCCGCGCTTCTCCATCAGCCCGTCGAGCGCCACCGCCAGCCCCCCCGCGCGCGCCCCGGCCGACGGCAACGGGACCCGGTTCGACACGACAACCAGGCGATTCATGCAGGCTCTCCCACGCGGCAGGCAACGGATCGGCCGCGACGCTGCGCCCGAGAAGTGGCGAGATAACGGCAAAGCGAGCCTGCAACGAAAAAATACGCGGGTGCCACCCCCCGCATTTCCCCTCTGGTCAGGCGCGCGCTGGAGTGGAATCCTCCCCCCATGGACAAGCAACTCGCTGAGACCCTGACCGGGTGGCGCCGGCATCTGCACGCCCATCCCGAACTTTCGCTGAATGAAAGCAAAACATCGGCTTTCGTTTGCGAACGCCTGAAGGAGCTGGGAATTCCCTTCGTCGCCGGCGTCGGCGGCCATGGTGTTGTCGCGACCATCACCCGGGGCAACTCCAACCGCAGCGTCGGGTTGCGCGCCGACATGGACGCGCTGCCGATCCACGAGCAGACCGGCGCGGCCCACGCCTCGGTCAATCCCGGAATCATGCATGCCTGCGGCCATGACGGCCACGTCGCCATGCTGCTCGCTGCCGCGCGGCTCGCCAGCCGGAGGGACGACCTCGACGGTATCGTCCATTTCATCTTCCAGCCGGCGGAGGAGGTCGAGGGCGGGGCGCGCGCGATGGTGGCCGACGGACTGTTCCGCGACTTCCCGACTGAGGCCGTCTACGGGCTGCACAACTGGCCGGCGCTTCGCCCCGGCGAGACGGTGGCGCGCGACGGCGCGATGATGGCGGCCTTCGCGACCTTCGAGATCGAGGTGGTCGGCCGCGGCGCGCATGGCGCGATGCCGCATGAGGGGGCGGACCCGGTGCTCTGCGCCGGCCAGCTCGTCAGCGCCCTGCAGGCGGTCGCGGCGCGCAACGTCTCGCCGCTGAAGGCGGCGGTGCTGTCCGTCACCCAGATTCATGGCGGCGACGCCTACAACGTCATCCCCGAGGCCGTCGCGTTGCGCGGCACCACGCGCTGGTTCGAACCAGAGGTCGGCGACCTGATCGAGGAGCGGCTCGGCCTGACGGCGGCGCGCGTGTGCGAAGCCTTCGGCTGCAAGGCGCATGTACGCTACGAGCGGCGCTACCCGGCAACGATCAACGCACCGCAGGCGGCCGGCTTCCTGCGCGAGGCGGCGGCGCGGTCGGGCCTTGCGGTGGTCGATGCCGAGCCGAGCATGGCGGCGGAGGATTTCGCCTTCATGCTGGAGGCGCGGCCGGGCGCTTATCTCTGGCTCGGCGCGGGCAAGGACGGGGAGAATCCCGGCCTGCACTCGCCCCGCTTCGACTTCAACGACGCGATCCTCGCCAGCGGGATCGGGCTGTGGAACGAGGCGATCGGCATGGCCCTCGGGCGGGGCTAGAGCAATTCCAGGAAAAGTGTGAAGCACTTTTCCGTCCGGAATTGCGTAAAAACAAGGAGTTCCGAAAAAGCGGCGCGGCCGGCGCTGCCTCCACCCCTGGAGACAGAACCGGCCGCGCCATTTCCGCCTCGGGGGGCGGAAACTCCCGATGCTCAGCCCGACGGCTCAACCCATGTCGAGCTGGCGATAGATGCGCTTCACGTAGTCGCCGAAGGCGTTGCCGGTCTTGATGTCGAGGGTGCGCGGGTGCGGCAGGTCGATGCTGAAATAGTCGGCCATGCGCGCGGGGCCTGCGGTCAGCACCGCGCAATGCGAGCCGAGGAACACCGCCTCCTGGATGCCGTGGGTGACGAAGACGAAGGTCTTGCGGCTTTCCTGCCAGATGCGCAGCATTTCGAGATTCATCTTCTCGCGGGTGATGGCGTCGAGCGCGCCGAACGGCTCGTCCATCAGCACCAGCTTGGGGTCGTGGATCAGCGCGCGGGCGATGGCCGCGCGCTGCTGCATGCCGCCCGACAGCTCGAACGGGTACTTGTCGCCCGCCTTGCCGAGCCCGACCATCTCGAGCAGGTCGCGGGCGCGCTCGCGCGCGGCCTTGAGCGGCAGGCCGAGGATCTGCGCCGGCAGGATGACGTTCTCGGCGATGGTGCGCCATTTGAGCAGCAGAGGCTGCTGGAACACCATGCCGACGTCGCGCCCCTCCACGAACGAGCCGTGGCCGTCGCCGATGCTGACCGTGCCGCCGTCGGCGTCGTGGAGGCCGGCGAGGATCTTCAGCACCGTCGTCTTGCCGCAGCCGGAGGGACCGACGATGGAAAGGAGATCGCCCTCATGGATGTCAAGCGTGACGTCGGACACCGCGACCGCCTCGGTGCCGCCGGTGCGGTAGACCTTGCGCACGTTGCGCATGCGGATCAGGGGCGACGCCTGCCCCCGCATTTCCTGCGCGCTTGCCGTCATGACAGCCACCTTTCGCGGTTCGCGGCGACGAAGCCGTCGTCCGACAGGTCGGGATGGGCCGCGTAGACCCTGTCTATCTCCCGCGCCTGGCCGGGCGAAAGCCCCTCGGCCGGGTCGAGGCACCAGACGCCGTCGAGCAGGCCCTGCCGGCGCAGCACCTCGTGGCAGCCGGCGATGCAGCCGTGGAAATCGTTGGCGACGTCGAAGAAGGCGGCGTTGCAGTCGGTGACGCGCGTGTCGAGCGCGAGGAGATCGGCGGGAACCGGCCCGCCGGCGTCGACCTCAGCGTGAATGCGCCCGAGCAGTTCCACCGCCTTCGAGGTCCACACCGACCAGTGGCCGAGCAGGCCGCCACGGAAGCGCAGGCGCACGATATCGTCGCCACGCAGAACGTCGAAGGGCGTGACGAGGTCGGCGACGATGTGGTCGTCATTGCCGGTGTAGAGCGTGATGCGCTCCTCCGCGCCGGCCGCGACCACGCCGCGCAGCACGTCGAGCGTGCGATAGCGGTTGAAGGGCGCGACCTTGATCGCCACCGCATTGTCGATGGAAGCGAACCGTTCCCAGAATGCGGCGTCGAGGGCGATGCCGCCGACCGCGGTCTGCATGTAGAAGCCGATGATGGGCATCTCCCGCGCCACCGCCTCGCAATGCGCGATCAGCTCGTCGCCGGAGGCGCCACGCATCGCGCCCATGCTGACGAGGACGGCGTGATAGCCGAGGCCGCGGGCGACGCGCGCCTCGTCCACCGCCTGCGCCGTCCTGCCGGCGACGCCGGCGATCAGGACGAGCGGCCGCGAGGTCCATGCGGCGGCGTCTTCGGCGGCGGCGCGCAGGACGGGCTCGTAGAGGCCGGTGTCGCGGATGGCGAACTGGGTGGTGTGGACGCCGACCGCGAGGCCACCGGAGCCTGAATCGACATAATAGCGCGTCAGCGCCCGCTGGCGGCGCGCGTCGAAGCGGCGCTGCGCATCGAGCGCCAGCGGATGGGCGGGGATGACCGCGCCGCGCCTCAAGGTGGCGAGGATTTCGGGTGGCAGGTCGGAGTGATGAAGGCCCATGTCTCTTGCTTCCTGTAGTAACGTCCTACCCGAATTCCGGACCGGCGATCACCGCCGTCTCGCCGGCGCGTCCCGGCGCGGGGCGCGGCCCCTTCTTCATGCGCAGGAACGGGCGCTGCCGGGCAAAGCCAAGGGCGCGCAGCCGCTCGACCAGCAGCGGGCGGCGGTCCGCGACATCGAGGAACACCGGGCCGTCCAGCGCGGCGGCGACGCCCTCGACCAGATCGGCGACCGCCGCCTCGTCCGCGCCGACGACCGGGCCGATCTGCGTCGCGATGCGGCCGTCGCGGCCGAAGGCATGGGCCGCGGCCTGTGGCACGCTGCGCCGTGCGGCCGGGCAGCGGGCGGAAAAATCGGCCAGAAGCGGCGTGCGATCCGCGCCGAAGGCCGCGTTCGCTGCCGCGAGCGCCGACGGGTCGGATGTGGCGGGCGCAGGGGCGACGGCCGCGCCTCCCCCCATGCCCTGCCAGCGGGTGAACCGCTCGCCGTCCTCGAAGCCGAGGCTGCGATAGAGCGGCTCGCCGGCCGGGGTGGCGTCGAGAAGCGCGGTGCGGCCCAACGCTTCAAGCTCGGCGATGCAGGTCTTCAGCAGCGCAGTGCCGTGCCCACGCCCGCGCCAGTCCTTGCGGGTCAGCACCATGCCGATCCAGGCGAAGTCGTCGCCATAGGGCATGATCGCGGCGGTGGCGACGAGGACCTTGCCGTCGAACAGGCCGAACACCTTGCCGTGGGCCATGAAGAGGCGCCAGTCGGCCGGAAGCTGGTTCCAGCCCGCTTCCGCCGACAGCTCCATCGCCTGGGCGATGTCGCCCGGCGACAGGACGACAGGGTCGTCAATAAGTGCCATCGCGCGCCTCGAAATGGGTCGGCTTGTTGTGCGACGGCAGGCTGCGCGAAACCCAGTCGGCGGTCCATGTCATCATCTTGTCGAGCGGCACCAGCGGGTAGCCGAACAGGCCGTTGGACAGCCGGGCGTTGGAGAGCCAGGCGCTCGGCGCCTCGCTGCCGGTGACGACCGGCGCCCGGCCCAGCATCGCGCCGAAGGTCTCGGCCAGCCAGCGCACGGAGATGACCTCCGGCCCGGTGACGTTGATCGGGCTGGTCGGCACCGTCGCCTGCTTCAGGCAGCGCAGGGCGATGGCGTTGGCGTCGCCCTGCCAGATGACGTTGACATGGCCCATCGAGACATCGATCGGCAGGTTGTCGCGCACCTTCACCGCGACGTCGTGCAGGACGCCGTAGCGCAGGTCGATGGCGTAGTTCAGCCGGAACAGCCGGCCCGGCGTGCCGTGGACCTGCGAGAAATGCTCGATCAGCCGCTCGCGGCCGATGCAGGACTGGGCGTACTCGCCGGGCGGGTCGAGCGGCGCGCCCTCGTCCGAGCCCATGCCGTCGACCGGGGTGAAGGCATAGACGCAGCCGGTGGAGAAGGCGACGATGCGCGAGGCGCGGAACACCTCGGCGACGACGGCCGGCATATAGGTGTTGGTCGCCCAGGTCAGCGGCTGGCTGCCGCCCGAGCCGAACTTGCGGCCGGCCATGAAGACGACGTTCTTGGCCTTCGGCAGCGCCTCGAGCTGGGCACGGTCGAGAAGGTCGCAGGCGATGGTCTCGATGCCGTGGCGGTCGAGCTCCTCGCGCGAGGCGGGATCGGAGAAGCGGGCGACCGCGAGCACGCGCCGGCCGGGGGCGGCGTTGCGCGCCAGCCGCGCCAGCGTCGGCCCCATCTTGCCGCTGGCGCCGAGGATCATGATGTCGCCGTCGACCTCGGCGAGGTCGTCGATCAGCGCGCGCGAGGGGCGGGCGATGAAGGCGTCCAGTTCCTCGGGGCCGTCGAACCTTGCGGGCAGGCGCGCCCCGTCGAGCAGGTCGACGCCGGTGAATTTGGGACTTTCGTTCACGACATCCTCGCATCTCTTGGAACGATCATGTGCTCGAGCAGCAGCACCGCGAGGTAGAGGGCGATGCCGATGAGCGTGATCAGGATCACGGCCATGAACATGGCGGGCGTGTCGAGCGCGGCCTGCACCTGGATCATCAGGTAGCCGAGCCCGCGGTCGGAGGCGATGAACTCGCCGACCACCGCGCCGGCCACGGCGAGGATCGCCGCGACCTTCATGCCGGAGAAGATGTAGGGCAGCGCCCCCGGGAGCTGGATGTAGAGGAACATCTGCCAGCGCGAGCCGCGCAGCGATTTCACCAGATCGAGCAGGTCCGGCTCGACCTCGCGCAGGCCGCGCACGGTGGTCAGGAGGATCGGGAAATAGCACAGCGAGAAGGTGATCAGGATGTTGGTCGAGATGCCGTAGCTGAACCAGACGATGACCAGCGGCCCGAGCGCCACCTTGGGGATCATGTTCAGCGTCACCAGAAGCGGGAACAGCACCATGACCAGCACCCGCGACCACGAGAAAAGCAGCGCGGTGGCGACGCCGAGGACGGTGGCGAGGAGATAGCCGCCGACGATCTCGACGCCCGTCACCCAGCTGTTGCCGATCCAGTCGTAGCGCCGCGAGCCGAGGGTGGCGAGGATTTCGCTCGGCGCGGGGAGGATGAACCTCGGGACCTCCAGCGCGCGCACGAGGATCTCCCACAGCACGAACGCCGCGACATGGGCGGCGACGGCGATGAACCGCATCTGCCTGGCGCGGCGGCGCTCCAGCCGCTCCAGCTCGCTGCCTGTCGAAATCCCGGTTGCTGCGACCATGCCCGTTCCCTCTCGATGCCGGGACGCTAATCGGCCTTCCGGCATTAGTCAACCAACTAGTTGATTACTTATTTACGGCCGCAGCGCGGACAGGACGAAGGATATGACGTGCTCGCGCCGGCGCGCCGCCTGCGCGGGCGACACCATGTCCCGGTCGAAGATCACCGACAGCGTGCTGTGGTTGGACAGGTAGAAGAAGGACAGGGCCGCGACCGACAAATAAAGGTTCACCGGGCCGAAGCGATCGTTGAACACGCCGGCCTTGACCCCGCGCGCCAGCGTCTCCTCGACGAGGCGCACCAGCGGCGAGTGCATCTCGGTCACCTTCTCGGACGTCTTCAGGTGGCGCGCGCCCATCCGGTTCTCGTCGTTGACGAGGGCGATGAACTCCGGGTGTTCGGACAGGTAGTCGAAGGAAAAGCCGACCAGCCGCCGCATCGCCTCCTCGGGGTCGACATCGGAAAGATTCAGCTCCTGCTCACGCTCGCGGATATGGCGGTACACCTCCTCGAGCGCGGTGCGGTAGAGGTCGGCCTTGCTGCCGAAATAATGATAGACGAGCTGCTTGTTGACGCCGGCCTGGCGGGCGATGCGGTCGACGCGGCCGCCCTCGAAGCCGAACTCGGCGAACTCGGCCACCGCCGCGTCGAGCAGCGCCCTCCATGTCGCCGCCGGATCGCGGCGCTGGGGAGCGGGTCTGGCGTCGCGTGAGAGAGCTTCTGCGGGCTCCTGCGTCGGGGCTTGTGTCTCGTCCATCCGTTGCCTCCGTCCTATATGTAACCAACCGGTTGATTGGTTATTGATCTACTCTAGCATCCGTGCCTATAGTTTGCCACACGGGCAACCCGCGAGCCTTCGGAAAGTGCGGCACGCCCAATCGACACCGCGCCTTTCGACAGAAAAAACGGGGAAACCAAGATGACGCTTCGCAGATCCTTCATGCTGTCCGCCGCGCTGGCGGCGGCGTTTCTTTCGTCCGGGGCGCAGGCCGCCGACGTCAACATGGTGCTGAACTGGGTGCCGACCGCCGACCACTCGCCCTATTTCTACGCCAAAAGCCAAGGCTGGTACGACGAGGCCGGCATCAACCTGACCATCGAGGCCGGGCGCGGCTCGGGCGCGGCCGCCCAGCGCGTCGGCGCCGGCTTCTCGCAGATCGGCGTCGCCGACATGGCGACGGTGCTGCTCACCAAGGGCCAGGGCGGCGACGCCGTCGCCATCATGACGGTCTACGCCAACTCGCCGCAGGGCTTCTACTGGCTGAAGCAGAGCGGCATCACGGGGCCGAAGGACTTCCCCGGCCGCTCCATCGGCAACCCGCCGGCCGACGCCTCGCGCGTGATGTGGCCGCTGTTCGCCGAGACCGTCGGCATCGCGCCGGACTCGGTCAACTTCGTCAACGTCTCGCCGCAGGCCAAGCTCACCTCGCTGAAGAGCGGCGCGATCGACATCACCAGCGACTTCTACAACGAGCACGACCTCAAGGTGCGCGAGTTCGGCGACGATCTCGGCTTCGTCGCCTGGCGCGACATCGGCATCAACCCCTACGGCAACTCGATCATCGTCAACGGCGCGTTCCTGAACGAGAACAAGGAGCTGGTCGCCAAGTTCGCCTCGGTCACGCAGCGCGCCTTCGCCGCCTGCGTCGCGGATGTCGAGCCGTGCCTCGAGGCGCTGATGTCGGAAGTGTCGGGCCTCGACCACGACAACCAGGTCGACCAGTGGAACCGCATCATCGAGCTGATGGTCGACCCGACCACGACCACGGTGGCGCTCGGCGCGTTCGATCCCGAGCGGATGGACGCTGACTACAAGACGGTCGAGACCTATTTCGACCTGGAAAAGCCCTTCGACGTGAAGACCGCCTACACCAACGAGTTCCTCGACGAGTCGATCAAGATGCCGGCGCGCTGACGACTGGCGTTGCGCATTCATCATGGGCCGGCCCCCTGCGCGAGGGCCGGTCTTTTCTTTCGCCTCAGCCCTTCACCCTGCGGGCGCGCCAGAAGCGGTAGAGGGCGACGAGCAGGCCGACGAAGATCGTCGCGACGATGAAGATGAAGGCGGCGGCGGCGATGGCCGGGCTGATGTTCTCGCGGATGGTCGAGAACATCTGCCGCGCCAGCGTGCGCTGGTTGGGGCCGGCGACGAACAGCGTCAGCACCACCTCGTCGAGCGAGGTGGCGAAGGCCAGCACCGCGCCGGAGAGCACGCCCGGCATGGCGAGCGGCAGCGTCACCCGGCGGAACACCGTCGCCGGCGAGGCGCCGAGGCTTTGCGCGGCGAGTTCGACGCGGGTGTCGATGCCGGCGAGCGCGCTCGACACGCTGACGACGACGAAGGGGATGGCGACGACCGTGTGGGCGATGATGACGCCGGCATAGCTGCTGGCGAGCCCGACCCGGACGAGGAAGACCTGCATGCCGACGCCGAGGACGACCGCCGGCACCACCATCGGCAGCAGGAAGAGGGTGCGCACCGCGCCGAGCAGCGGCAGGCCGCGGCCACGCAGGCCGAGCGAGGCCGCCGTGCCGAGGACGGTCGCCAGCACCGTCGTTCCGGTGCCGACGATCAGGCTGTTGACGATCGCCCGCCGCCAGGCGTCGGCGGTGAACAGCTCCTCGAACCAGCGCAGCGACCAGGACGGCACCGGATAGGTCAGGATCACGCTCGACGTGAAGGCCAGCGGCAGGATGGCCAGCAGCGGCGCGACGAGGAACAGCACCGTCAGCGTCGCGAACAGGGCTCTGGAGAGCTTCAGCGTCATCGCCTCACCGTTCCGCTCTCTCGGCCGAAAGCCGCGCATAGACGCTGTAGAGGAGAAGGGTGGCGACGAGCAGGACGACGCCGAGCGCGCCCGCCATGCCCCAGTTGGCCGAGCCCAGCGCGTAGAAGGCGATGATCGAGCTGATCATCTGGTCGCCCGGCCCGCCGATCAGCGCCGGCGTGATGTAGTAGCCGATGGCCGAGATGAAGACGAGCAGGCAGCCCGAGGCGACCCCGCGCAGGCTGAGCGGCAGCAACACGCGCACGAAGGCGCGCAGGGGATGCGCGCCGAGCGAGGCGGCAGCCGGCATCAGGTTGCGCGGGATGGTGATCAGCGTGCTGTAGATCGGCAGCACCATGAAGGGGAGCAGCACATGGGTCATCGCGATGATGACGCCGGTGCGGTTGAAGATGAGCGGGATCGGCCCCGCGGTCAGGCCGAGCGATTGCAGGAGGTCGTTGATCAGGCCCTGCTCCTGAAGCAGGATGAACCAGGCGGCGGTGCGCACCAGGAGCGAGGTCCACAGCGGCAGCAGCACGGCGGCGAGCAACAGGTCGCGCCGCCAGCCCGAGGTCGAGGCCATGACCAGCGCATAGGGAAAGCCGATGGCGACGCAGGCGAGCGTGACGAGGCCGGAGATGGCGAAGGTGCGCAGCATGATGACGCGGTTGACCGACTGGTCCGCCGGAAGCTGCACGACGGAGCCGCCGGTGTCGCGCCCGAGATCGAGCGCGGCGAGAAGGTTGCGGTCGGTATAGGGCGACAGCGCCCCGGCGATGGCGATCCAGAATTCGGGCCGCTGCCAGCGCGCATCGACGCCGGCGAGGCCCTCGGGCGGCAGCGGCCCGGCGCGAACCGCGCTCATCGTCTTCGTCATCAGCGTGCGGAAGCCCGGCTGGGCGCTGTTCAGCCGGCGCACCATGTCGCCGAGCGCCTGCTCGTCGTCGACCTCGCGCAGATCCGCGACCAGCGCCTCCTCCATCCCGGCGCTCGGCGGCGAGCGCCGGTCCCACGCGCCGATGGTCTCGGCGCTGCGCGGCAGGAGGCGCAGCACGGCGCTGTCCGTCACCGACTGCGACATCATGGTGAAGAGCGGCCAGACGAAGAACACGACGAGGAACAGGAAGAGCGGGGCGAGCAGAACGAGGGAACGGCCCGGGCGCGACAGCGTCATGACGCGATCACCGTGCAGTCGCGGGGCGAGAAGGCGGCGTGCAGCCGGCGGCCGGCCGGATGCTCGCCGGCGCGGCGGCCGAGCTTGGCGATCAGCGTCTGGCTGCCGGCCTGCAACTGCACGCGCAAATGGTCGCCCTGATAGACGCAGTCGGCGACCTCCGCCTCCAGGCAGTTGCCGGCCTCGTTGCGCTCCTCCGTCAGGTCGATGCGCTCCGGCCGGACCGAGACGAGGACGTTGCCGCCGACGGCGACGCCGCCGCCGACGGTGGAGACGATGTGGCCGCCCGAGGGCAGCCTGATGCGCGCCTCGCCGCCCTCGACCGCCTCGACCGTTCCCTCCATCAGGTTGGTCTCGCCGATGAACTCGGCGACGAAGCGCGTCGCCGGCTCGTCATAGACCTCTTTCGGCGTGCCGATCTGCTCGATCCTGCCCTTGTTGAAGACCGCGATGCGGTCCGACATGGTCAGGGCTTCGGACTGGTCGTGGGTGACGAAGACGATGGTGAGGCCGAGCCGGTGGTGCAGGGCGCGGATGTCGAGCTGCATCTGCTCGCGCAACTGCTTGTCGAGCGCGCCGAGCGGCTCGTCCATCAGCACCACGCGCGGCTCGAAGACGAGGGCGCGCGCCAGCGCCACGCGCTGCTGCTGCCCGCCGGAAAGCTGCGCCGGCCAGCGGTCGCGCAGCTCGGAAAGCTGGACCATGTCGAGCGCACGGGCGACACGCGTCGCGATCTCGGCCTTGGCCGTCCCGCGCATCTCGAGCGGGAAGGCGATGTTCTGGCCGACGGTCATGTGCGGGAACAGCGCGTAGCTCTGGAAGACGACGCCCATGTCGCGCCTGTGGGTCGGCACCTCGTTGATCTCGACGCCGTCGAGCAGGAGGCTGCCGGAGGTCGGCTTCTCGAAGCCGGCCAGCATCATCAGCAGCGTCGTCTTGCCGGAGCCGGACGGCCCGAGCAGGCTGACGAACTCGCCCTTGCCGATGCCGAGATCGAGATTCTCGACCACGCACAGATGGCCGTAATATTTGGTAATGCGGTCAAACCGTATGAACTCGGCCACGGCACACCCCACCGTTGTTGAGTATGGCCACGAGCAAGGCATGACGACGCGCGCAGCGGGTTTCCCCAATGCCCCGGATCGGGCCGTTCCTCGACGCCTCCCGCCGGGAACGATGCGTACGCGCGGCCTTGTCGCTCCAAAGGCCCCGTCCGGCGCGGCGTCGTCGACTGACGGCGCCGCGCCACGGGCTCAGTGAATTGTCGCCCGCCCCCGATTGATTGGCAAGCCTAGTTGGCAAGCCAGGCGTTGAAGCGCTGGGTGAGCGTTTCGGCGTTGTCGATCCAGAAATCCGTATCGAGCGAGATCGCCTCGGGCAGATTATCCGGATTGGTCGGCAGGTCCTTGGCGTATTCCGGCGGCACCATGTCCGCGGCGGCGAGGACCGGCAGGCCGTAGGCGACGTATTCCGGCAGCTTGGACTGGTGCTCCGGCAGGCTGGCGAAGGCGATGAAATCGAGCGCGGCGTCCTTGTTCTCGGCGTCCTTGAGAATGACCCAGCTATCGATCGAGTAGATGCTGCCCGGCCAGACGACCTGGAAGTTCTTGCCCTCGCTGCGGTTGATGCCGGTGATGCGGCCGTTATAGGCCGAGGTCATCACCACCTCGCCGGAGGCGAGAAGCTGGAGCGGCTGCGCGCCCGATTCCCACCACACCACATGCGGCCGCAGCTCGGCCAGCTTGTTGAAGGCGCGCTCCTGGCCTTCCGGCGTCGCCAGCACGTCGTAGACCTCGTCCTTGTCGACGCCGTCGGCCATCAGGGCGAACTCGAGCGTGTATTTCGGCCCCTTGCGCAGGGCGCGCTTGCCGGGGAACTTCTCGACGTCCCAGAAATCGGCCCAGGATTTCGGGCCGTCGGCGATCTTGTCGCCGTCATAGGCGATGGCCGTCGACCAGACGATGGTGCCGACGCCGCAGTCGTCGACCGCGGCCGGCAGGAAGCCGGCCTTGTCGGCGACCTTGTCCCAGTCGATCTTCTCGAACAGGCCGTCGGCGCAGCCGAGCGCGAGTTCCTCGGCCTCGACCTGCACTGCGTCCCAGTTCGGCTGGCCGGCCTTGACCTTCGACTGGAGGACGCCGATGCCGCCGTCCCACGCCTCGTCGAGCACCGTCTTGCCGATCTTCTCGGCGAAGGGCTCGAAATAGATCTTGCGCTGCGCGTCCTGATAGCTGCCGCCCCACGAGACGATGGTGAGATCGCGCGCCATGCCCGGCGCGGCGAAGGTCGTACCGAGCGCCAGCGCCAGCGCGGACGACAGGCCAAGTTTCTTCCATGTTTTCATCTTCTTCCCCTTTTCTTGGTTGAAGGCCGGCCGGTTCCTGCCCGGCCGGCCGGTGAACGCGATCAGGCGGCGGAAAGATCGGCCTCCGTCCGATCGAGCGCCTTGCCGAAGGCTCCCAGCAATTCATCCACCTCATTTTCGCTGATGACAAGCGGGGGGCAGAAAGCGATTGAGTCCCCCATGTTGCGGGTGATGACGCCGAGCTGCTGGAGATGACCGGCGACGAGGCCGCCGAGCTGCCCCGGCTGGCCGAGCCCGGTCTTCGCTTCCTTGTCCGCCACCAGCTCGACGGCGGCGATCAGGCCGACGCCGCGCACCTCGCCGACGAGGCGGTGGCCGGCCAGCGCCTCAAGGCCCGCGCGCATGCGCGCGCCGGAACGCGCGGCACGTTCGACCAGCCCGTCCTCCTCGATGACGCGGATCGATTCCAGCGCCACCGCGGCCGCGACCGGGTGGCCGCCGGCGGTGAAGCCGTGGCCGAAGGTGCCGATGCGGTCGGTCTCCTCGATGATGGGGTCGAGCACCTTGTCGTTGGCGACGAGCGCCGAGATCGGCAGGTAGGACGAGGACAGCGCCTTCGACATGACCATGATGTCGGGCCGGATGCCGTAGGTCTGGCAGCCGAACATCGACCCCGTGCGGCCGAAGCCGCAGATGACCTCGTCGGCGACGAGGAGGATGTCGTATTTGCTCAAGACCGCCTGGATCTTCTCCCAATAGGTCGCGGGCGGCACGACGACGCCGCCGGCCCCCATCACCGGCTCGCCGAAGAAGGCGGCGATGGTCTCCGGCCCCTCGGCGAGGATGAGCGCCTCCAGTTCCTCCGCCCGGCGCGTCGCGAACGCCTCCTCGCTCTCGCCCGGCTGCGCGTCGCGCCAGTGATGCGGGCTGCCCGTGCGCAGGATGCCGGCGATCGGCAGGTCGAAGGAGCGGTGGTTGGCGGGAAGTCCGGTCAGGCTGCCCGAGGCGATGGTGACGCCGTGATAGGCGCGCTCGCGCGAGATGATCTTCTTGCGGTGCGGCTCGCCCATCGCGTTGGCGCGATACCAGATCATCTTCATCGCGGTGTCGTTGGCCTCCGACCCCGAATTGGTGAAGAAGGCCTTGCTCATCGGCACCGGCATCATCGTCACCAGCTTCTCGGCGAGGTCGATCAGCGGGCCGTGCGACTTGTGGGTGAAATTGTGGTAGAAGGGCAGCTTCTGCATCTGCCGGGTCGCGGCATCCATCAGCCGCTTTTCGTTGAAGCCGACCGCGACGCTCCACAGGCCGGCCATGGCCTCGATATAGCGGTTTCCGGCAACGTCGTAGACATGGATACCCTCACCCCGGTCGATGACAAGCGGCCCCACCTCCCTATGCTTCTTCGCATTGGTATAGGCGTGGAAATGATAGGCGATGTCTCTTGCTTCGACTGAGTTCGGAGCGACGGTCATTCACTTCTCCTTCGGACTTTCGTCCTTGCTGTATGATGCATCATGACGAGGCAACGTCAATGCTTTTCGACGGGGCTTTTCGGCGGGCTTTTCGGCGGCGGGGTCGCGCACGAACTGTCGCGATCCCGTCACGCCGCCTTAACGACGCCGGCCTTTCGGCCGGGGCGGGTGGTGGACGGCCTTCCTTCGCGGCGGACCGCTCATGCGGCCGCGCCTTCGACGCCGTGTAGGCGGTCGACGATCATGCTGCCGATGGGGATGGCCGAGGTCGCGGCCGGCGACGGCGCGTTGCAGACATGCAGCATCCGCTCCGACGAGACGAACAGGAAATCGTGGATGAGCGTGCCGTCGCGCCGCACCGCCTGGGCGCGGATGCCCGCGCCGGGCTTCGTCAGGTCGGCGAGCGTCAGCGACGGGCAGTATTTGCGGCATTTCTCCAGATAATGCCGCTTGAAGAGCGAGCCGCGGAACTCGTCGATGCCGGAGCGCAGGTTGGCCGCGATCACCCGCCAGAAGCCGGGGAACGCCGCCATCGCGGCGACGTCGCGCCAGTCGACGCTGCCTTTGGGATAGCCTTCGCGGGCGAAGCCGAGGACCGCGTTCGGCCCGACGGTGACGGAGCCGTCGATCATCCGCGTCAGGTGGACGCCGAGGAAGGGCAGCTCCGGGTCGGGGATCGGATAGATCAAGTGCCGGACGATCCGCGCCTTGTCCGCCGGCAGCGTGTAGTATTCGCCGCGGAACGGGACGATGCGGAAGTCGATGTCGAGGCCGGCGAGCCGCGCCAGCCGGTCGGATTGCAGGCCGGCGCAGACGACGAGGCGGCCGGCGCGGAATGTCTCGCTCCCTGCCCCGACAGTGACGCCGGCCTCGTCCTCGCGGATCGCAGAGACCGGCATGCCGAAGGCGATGGTGCCGCCGCCTTCCGTGATCTCCCCGGCCATGGCGGCGCAGATCGCGCGGTAGTCGACGATGCCGGTCGAGGGCACGAGCAGCGCGCCGAGCCCGGTGACCGCGGGTTCGGCCTCATTGAGCCGGCTGCGGCCGAGCCGCTCGAAGGCGATGCCGTTCTGCGCCGCGCGCCCGGCCAGCGCCTCCATCCGCTCCATTTCGAGATCGTCGGTGGCGACGAGGAGCTTGCCGCATTCCTCGAAGGCGATGCCATGGCGGGTGCAGAACGCCTTCGTCGCCTCCGCGCCCTCGCGGCACAGGCGCGCCTTCAGCGAACCGGGCTGGTAGTAGACGCCGGCATGGATGACGCCGCTGTTGTGGCCGGTCTGGTGGACGGCGGGCCGCGCCTCCTTGTCGAGGACGACAAGCCGCGCGCCCGGCTCGCGCCGCAGCAGCTCGGCCGCCGTGGCGAGCCCGACGATGCCGCTGCCGACGACGCAATAATCGTAGCGGTTGTCAGCGGCCATGGTCGTCCCCGCCCCCCGGCCGCACCCTAGACGTGCTGGCCGCCATTGATGTGGATCTCGGCACCGTTGATGTAGGAGGAGCGGGAGGAGCAGAGGAAGTGGATGGTCTCGGCCACCTCACGCGGGTCGCCGAGGCGCTGCATCGGCACTTCCGCCGACACCAGCTCGTCGGTGCCGGGCGACAGGATCGACGTCTCGATCTCGCCGGGCGCGATGGCGTTGGCGCGGATGCCGCGCCGGCCGAACTCGTGCGCCATCTCCCGCGTCAGCGACGCCAGCCCCGCCTTGGAGGCGGCATAGGCGACCCCGGCGAAGGGGTGGACGCGCGAGCCGGCGATGGAGGTGACGTTGACGATCGAGCCGCGCGCCGCCTCCAGTTCCGGCAGCAGGGCGCGCGCGATCAGCGCCGTCGAGATCAGGTTGACGTTCAGCACCTGCGTCCACACGGCGGCGTCGGTGGCGGCGACGCCGAGGCGGCTGCCGCCCTCCCCCTTGGGGGAAATCCCGGCATTGTTGACCAGCGCGTGCAGCTTGCCGTCGGGCAGGCGGCCGCGCACCTCGGCGGCGAGGTCGTCGATCTGCGACAGGTCGGCAAGGTCGGCCCGGATATGGCTTTCCCGCGCCGAGGGCCAGCGGCATTCCTCCGAGAAGGGCTGGCGCGAGACGGTGAGGATGCGCCAGCCGTGCTCCTGGAACAGCTTGACGGTGGCATGGCCGATGCCGCGGCTGGCGCCGGTCAGAAGCATGTAGGGCCGTTCGCTGGACATGATCACGCTCTCAATTGATGCATGATGCATCATTAATGCATCGCCACGGCTTGGCAAGCGGGTTCTGCGCACGCTATCCGCTCTATCCGGACTGGATAAGTGGCCGTACCGGAAACGGTTCCCCGATCAGGCGGAATCGCGCGCATAACTCCTCATTTCAGTGCAATTCCGGGCGGAAAAGTGCTTCACACTTTTCCCGGAATTGCTCTGCCCTGCTCGACGCGGTCCATGATCGCCTTGCCGCCGAGGACGATGTCGTCGACGATGGCCTTGGCCGCGGCAGCGGAGTCGTGCCGGCGGAGCGCGTCGATCACCGGGTAGTGATAATCGACCATCGCCCGCCCGCCCTGCAGATAGGAGTCGGCGATCAGCGGGCCCATCTGGAGCCAGATGCGGTGGAGGATGCCGTCGAGCACCGGCAGCCGCGCGATCTTGGGCAGTGCCAGGTGGAACGCCTGGTTGAACCGCGTCCCGGCCAGCCGGTCGCCGTTCTTCAGGGCTTCCTCATTGTCCCTCAGGATGGTTTCGAGGGCGTCGATGTCGGCCCGCGTCGCGAGCTGCGCCGCCGTCTCGGCGGCCAGCGCCTCCAGCCGGATGCGGATGGAGCGGATCTCGAGATAGCGGTCCTCGCTGACATCGGGGATGCGGATGTCGCGCGCCGAGCGGAAGACGATCGCCTCGTCATGCGCCAGCCTGAGGATCGCGTCGCGGATCGGCGTGACGCTGGTGCCGAGCTGTCCGGCGAGATCGCGGATCTTCAGCCGGTCGCCCGGCTGGAACCGGCCCTGGATCAGGGCGTCGCACAAGGTGGCGTAGACCGTGTTGCTCAGGCTTTCATGGTCGATGGGGTCGAGATCGTGTTTCAAGGGCTGCTTTGTTCGCTCACCGGCACTTGATGCATCCTATAACCTGAACTCCCGCCGCGTCCACCGCCATGGCAGCGACGCCGACCGCCGCGCGTACCGGCTTGCTCGGGTCGGGTTCTGTCAGGCTCCGCGTGCGGCCTCGACATAGAGGCGCCTCAACTCGGTGGCGACGGGGCCGGGCCGGCCGTCGCCGACCGGGACGCCGTCGATCTCCACCACCGCCGCAACCAGCGTCGTCGCGCTCGTCGCGAA
>JBBCKE010000036.1:0-268095 GCA_037190985.1 Alphaproteobacteria bacterium | reverse complement strand
CTACAGCCAGTGGCGTTTTCGGAAGTAGGCGACCATGCCGATCAGGATCACCAGCATCACGCCGACCACCATGAAGAAATGGGAGTCGGTGTCGGTCGCCGGATCGCCGCCGCCCGGAAGCCCCACGTTCATCCCGAAAATAGAGGCGATCAGGGTCAGCGGCAGGACGATTACGCTGATCGAGGTCAGCACTCGCAGGATGTCGTTGACCTTGTGGCTGATGATCGATTCGTTTGTCTCCTCGAGTGCGACCACTACTTCCTTGTAGTTCTCGAGCATGTCCCAGATCCGTTCGTGGGCATCGACGATGTCGTCGAAGTAGATCTCGAGATCGAGGTCGCTGGCCAGGTACCGCGACTTCACGTTCTCGAGGTCCCGCAGGACTGGCCGCTGGGGTCGGATCACCTTGCGGAAGTTGATGATCTCCTGCTTCGCATTCGAGAGATCGCGGACCACGTCCTCGGAACGACCTTCGAAGATCTCCTCTTCGAGTGCGTCGAGCTTGTTGCCGATCTTTTCGGCTTCGCCCTTCAGCTTCAGGTTGTTGGCTTCGATCTGCGCCTTCTGGGCCTGGAAGTATTCGCGGTTCGCCTTGGTGGCGCGCAGCGCTTTCTTCTTGGGCAGCAGGAAGTTGCGGGCGAAGCCGTCCTTGACCTTGACGGTGTCGCCGATCTGCCCGAGGCGGGCGATGCGTTCGAGAAGAATGACGTCCATGTTCGTCTCCATGCCGGCCGGTTGCGGCCGTTCGATGTTGAAGACGGGCTTGGGAAAGCAAGGAAGGCGCTGGGCCTCGTGTCGCTGTCCTGCCCGTTGCGGCAGTTAGGGCAGGTCGTCCGGCCCAACTCGGATTTCGCGTTTTCCGTCCCCCGCGCCGAACGCGAAGGCGGGGAAGGGGCGGCCCTATGAAGGAAGGCCGCCCCTTCGGAATGCTTACTTGACCACGTAGGGCAGGAGGCCGAGGAAGCGGGCGCGCTTGATCGCCCGGGCGAGCTCGCGCTGCTTCTTCTGGCTGACGGCGGTGATGCGCGAGGGCACGATCTTGCCGCGCTCGGAAATGTAGCGCTGGAGCAGGCGCACGTCCTTGTAGTCGATCTTCGGTGCGTTGGCGCCGGAGAACGGGCAGGTCTTGCGGCGGCGGTGGAACGGACGCCGGGTCGGGATCTGGTTGATGTCGACCATTATTCTGCTGCTCCTTCAGCCTGTTCGCGCGGGCGGCGCGGGCCGCGATCGCCGCGGTCGCCGCCGCGGTCACCACGATCACCGCCGCGGTCGCCGCGATCGCGGTCGCCGAAGCGCGGACGGTCGCCGAAGCGGCCTTCGCGCTCGCGGTCGTCGCGCTTCTGCATCATGGCGGACGGGCCGTCCTCGTGCTTCTCGACGCGGATGGTCATGAAGCGCAGGATGTCCTCGGAGAGGCCCTGCTGGCGCTCCATCTCCTGGATGGCCGCGGCCGGGGCCGTGACGTCCATCAGCGTGTAGTGCGCCTTGCGGTTCTTGTTGATGCGGTAGGTCAGGGACTTCAGTCCCCAGTTCTCCACCCGGCCGACGGAGCCGCCATTCGCCTCGATCACACCCTTGTACTGCTCGACAAGGGCTTCGACCTGCTGAGACGAGAGGTCCTGCCGGGCAAGGAACACATGTTCGTAGAGAGCCATGTCTGGTCTTTGCCTTTCTTCGTTTCACACCCTGTCGGTCCCGGCGGCTAGAGCCTCTGCAACTTCTCTTGTCCCGCAAGGCGGGCGAAGAAAGGAGCATGACGAGACGGTCGAGAGCGGAGACACGGGAGGCGGAAGCGCATTTGCCTTCACGAACGCTCCTGTCTTGCGACAGGGAACGCGCCCTCCGTTCAGCCCCCGGCTGGGACCGGCAGATCGCGCGTCTATACACGGTTTTGCCCGTTTGGCAATGCGAAAGCCGGCGATTGCGCGGCCCGATACAATTGAAACGATCCTTCGAAGGTTATTTTCATGTTTCCGGTATGAAATGTTGCCCTTTCAGGGGTGGCAACCATGTTTTTGCGAGACTTCCTGCGTTCGACCGAAGGCAACTTCGCATCGATGACGGCAGTGATGCTGCCGGTCCTGCTCGGCGCGGTCGGCCTCGCGGTCGATGTCGGAACCATGAGCTCCGCGCATTCCAAGCTGCAGACGGCGGTGGACGCGGCGGTGCTGGCGGCCTCGCGCATCAACGACAAGGCGCTCGACCGCGAGCAGGTGTTCAAGGACTATCTCGCCGGCAACCTCGTCGGCGAGACCCGGATGGCGAACGTGATCAGCAGCCTCGAGGTCGACCAGGGCATCAACTACATCAGCACCACCGGCAGGGCCTCGGCCGACGTCGATCTCTTCTTCGCCGCCTTCATCGGCTCGGGGAACCGGGTCAGCGTCAGCGCGAGCGCCTTCGAGTCGCGCAACAATCTCGAAGTGGTGATGGCGCTCGACAACACCGGCTCGATGGGATCGGCGCGGATGAGCGAGCTGCGCAAGGCCGCGACCTCGCTGGTCGACATCCTGTCCACCGTCCACATGCCCGATGCCGAGCCCAAGCGCGTCGTCAAGGCGGCGCTGGTGCCGTTCGTGACGGCGGTGAACGTCAACGGCGAGGGGTTCAAGGATAGCTGGATAGACGGTCACTGGGACGAGGTGACGCGCAAGTATCGCAAGCCCGTGAACAGCTATCACGGCACCAACTTCGCCGAGAAATCAAAGGGGACGAACTACAACCATTTCGAGCTGTTCGACGAGTTCGGCATCGTCGATGAAAAGAGGGTCATCGACTGGAAGGGCTGCGTCGAGGCGCGTCCCGCCCCGTACAACCTGTCGGACGACGCGCCGGACCCGACTATGGGCGACACCATGTTCGTGCCCTATTTCGCGCCCGACGAGCCTGGCAACGCCAAGAAACCGGCGGACTCCGGCACCGCCTACAACAACACCTATCTCGACGACAAGGTCAGCGGCACGGACCGCGAGAAGCAGCGTTCGGTAAAGAAGTATCTCGATTTCAATCCCGCCGGCAGCATGACCAGCAACGGCAGGCACATCCTGAACACGCACGCTTCGACGACGAGCGGCCCCAACTATGCCTGCCCGACGCCGATCGTCCCGCTCACCTCGGATTTCGACACGCTCAAGAGCGAGATCGCCAGGATGATCCACTGGTACGGCTCCGGCACCAACGTTTCGGAGGGGCTGGCCTGGTCGATGCGGGTGCTGTCGCCGGGCGAACCCTACACGCAAGGCGCGCCGTTCAACTCCGAGCATACGTCGAAATTCGTGGTTGTGTTCACCGATGGCGAGAACAACGTGTTCGGCGCGTCCAGCCAGTCCATCAACAAGTCCGACTACGGCGCCTACAGCTTCATCGATCAGGGTCGCGTGGGCGAGACCGATCGCGGCAAGGCGCTGGGCAAGGTCAACACCATGACGCAGAGCGTCTGCACCGACCTGAAGTCGAAGAGTGTCGAGATATTCACCGTGCTGCTCGGCGCGGACACGGCGGCCAACCGCACGCTCTATACCAAGTGCGCCACGACGCCGGATCACTACTACCCGACCAGCAATGTCAGCGAGCTGGACGCGGTGTTCCGCAAGATCGCCGCGCGCATCGCCAAGCTCTACGTGACCGACTGAGGGCCCGCCGGGCCTGATCGCTGCCCCTTGACCTCATCCTGTCCTTGCGCCACACGCAAGCGACAGGAACAAGTCAGGGAGCGGATCATGTCGATCGCCTTCACCTTTCCGGGACAGGGCAGCCAGGCCGTCGGCATGGGCAAGGACCTCGCCGACGCCTACCCCGAGGCCCGCGCCGTTTTCGACGAGGTCGACGAGGCGCTGGCGCAGAAGCTGTCGCGGCTGATCTGGGAAGGCCCGGAGGACGAGCTGACGCTGACCGCCAACGCCCAGCCGGCGCTGATGGCGGTGTCGCTCGCCGCGATCCGGGTGCTGGAGGCGCGGGGCCTCGTCCTCAAGGACAGGATCGCTTACGTCGCCGGCCACTCGCTCGGCGAATATTCGGCGCTCGCCGCCGCCGGCACCTTCTCCATCGCCGACACCGCCCGGCTGCTGCGCATCCGCGGCAACGCCATGCAGGCCGCCGTGCCGGTCGGCGAGGGCGCGATGGCCGCGATCATCGGGCTGGAGCAGGCCGACGTCGAGGCGGCCTGCGCCGAGGCGGGACAAGGCTCGGTCTGCCAGATCGCCAACGACAATGGCGGCGGCCAGCTCGTCATCTCCGGCGCGAAGCCCGCGGTGGAGATTGCCGCGCGGCTCTGCACCGAAAAGGGCGCCAAGCGCGCGCTGATGCTGCCGGTCTCCGCCCCCTTCCATTCGGCGCTGATGCAGCCGGCGGCCGAGGCGATGCGCGAGGCGCTCGCCGGCGTCGAAAAGCATGCGCCTTCCGTTCCCGTCGTCGCCAACGTCACCGTCTCGCCGCTGACCGATCCGGAAGATATTGCCGCCCGCCTCGTCGAGCAGGTGACGGGCCGCGTGCGCTGGCGCGAGACCGTCGAGTGGTTCGCCGCCAACGGCGTCACCACGCTCTACGAGATCGGCTCCGGCAAGGTCCTCTCCGGCCTCGCCCGCCGCATCGATCGGGGGATTGCGACGGTGAACGTCGGCGGGCCGGCGGATATCGAGGCGTTCTTGAGTGAGTAGTGAGTAGGGAATAGTGAGTAGTGAGTAGTGAAAAAGAGTTAGAGCCCGCTTCACTACTCCCTACTCACTATTCACTACTCGCTCTCCAATCGAAAGGAACATCCCATGTTCGACCTGACTGGCCGCAAGGCGCTCGTCACCGGCGCGACCGGCGGCATCGGCGAGGCGGTGGCGCGCGCGCTTCACGCCGCCGGGGCCACCGTCGGCCTGCACGGAACCCGCGTCGAGAAGCTGGAGGCGCTGGCCGGCGAGCTCGGCGAGGGCGTGAAGCTGTTCCCCGCCGACCTTTCCGACCGCGCCGAGGTCAAGGCGCTGGCGCAGAAGGCGGAAGCCGAGCTGGAAGGCGTCGACATCCTCGTCAACAATGCCGGCATCACCCGCGACGGCCTGTTCGTGCGCATGTCGGACAAGGACTGGGACGACGTCCTCGAGGTCAATCTCGGCTCCGTCTTTCGCCTGACGCGCGAGCTGACCCACCCGATGATGCGCCGCCGATATGGCCGCATCGTCAACATCACCTCGGTCGTCGCCGTCACCGGCAATCCGGGCCAGGCCAATTATTGCGCTGCCAAGGCGGGCATGATCGGCCTTTCCAAATCGCTGGCGCAGGAGATCGCCTCGCGCGGCGTCACCGTCAATTGCATCGCCCCCGGCTTCATCGAATCGGCCATGACCGACAAGCTGAACGACAAGCAGAAGGACGCGATCCTGGGTGCGATCCCGATGAAAAAGATGGGATCGGGCAATGACATAGCCGCTGCCGCGCTCTATCTGGCATCGGACGGGGCGGCCTACGTCACCGGCCAGACGCTGCACGTCAACGGCGGCATGGCGATGATCTGACGGCACGGAAATTCCACGGGGACATCGGTTTCGCCCGGCCTGTGGGTTCCATCTTTCAGCTTGATTAGCGGCAATCGTGCCGCTAACGAAGACCGACCAACGCAAATGCCGGGTTGCCGGCCAACACCAAGTCGAGGGTTTGCAAATGAGCGACACCGCAGAACGCGTCAAGAAAATCGTTGTCGAGCATCTGGGCGTCGATGCCGACAAGGTCACAGAGGGCGCGAGCTTCATCGACGACCTCGGCGCGGACAGCCTCGACACCGTCGAGCTGGTCATGGCGTTCGAGGAAGAGTTCGGCGTCGAGATCCCCGACGATGCGGCCGAGACGATCCTGACCGTCGGCGACGCCGTCAAGTATATCGAGAAGGCGTCGGCCTGAGGCCGCGCCGCACGATCCTTCCGCAAATCGCGATTCAGGCGTGCAAGCGATGAGACGTGTCGTCGTCACCGGCATCGGGCTGCTTTCGCCGTTCGGCGTGGGCGCCGAGCATACGTGGAATGAGCTTCTTGCCGGCAAGAGCGCGGCACGACGCGTCGAGACTTTCGAGGTTGACGATCTTCCCTGCAAGATCGCCCACGTCATCCCGCGCGACGGCAGCGAGGCCGCCTTCGACCCCGACCGGTTCATGGAGCCGAAGGAGCAGCGCAAGGTTGGCGACTACATCATCTACGGTGTGGCCGCCGCCGAACTCGCGCTGGCGGATTCCGGCTGGAAGCCCGAGAGCTACGAGGACCAGTGCGCCTCCGGCGTGCTGATCGGCTCCGGCATCGGCGGCATCGAAGGCATCGCCGAGAACGCCATGATCCTGAAGGAAAAGGGGCCGCGCCGCATCAGCCCCTTCTTCATCCCCGGCAACATCATCAATCTCGTCTCGGGCCAGGTCTCGATCCGCCACGGCCTCAAGGGGCCGAACCACGCGGTCGTCACCGCCTGCTCGACCGGCGCGCACGCCATCGGCGACGCGGCGCGGCTGATCCAGTTCGGCGATGCCGACGTGATGGTGGCCGGCGGCGCGGAAGCGCCGGTGACGCGGCTGTCGCTGGCCGGCTTCGCCGCCTGCAAGGCGCTGTCCACCGCCCGCAACGACGATCCGCAGAAGGCCTCGCGCCCCTACGACCGCGACCGCGACGGCTTCGTCATGGGCGAGGGCGCGGGCGTCGTGGTGCTGGAGGAGCTGGAGCACGCGAAGGCGCGCGGCGCGAAGATCTATGGCGAGATCGTCGGCTACGGCCTGTCGGGCGACGCCTACCACATCACCGCTCCGTCCGAGGACGGCGACGGCGCGTTCCGCTGCATGTCGGCGGCGCTGAAGCGCGCCGGCCTCACCGCGGCGGACGTCGACTACATCAACGCCCACGGCACCTCGACCATGGCCGACACGATCGAGCTCGGCGCGGTCGAGCGCCTCGTCGGCGAATCGGCCTCGAAGGTGTCGATGTCGTCGACCAAGTCGGCCATCGGCCACCTGCTCGGCGCCGCCGGCGCGGCCGAGGCGATCTTCTCCCTGCTCGCCATCCGCGACAACGTCGCGCCGCCGACGATCAATCTCGACAATCCCGAGCGCGAGACGGCCATCGACCTCGTGCCGAACGCGCCGCGCAAGCGCAAGATCGACGTCGCTCTGTCGAACTCGTTCGGCTTCGGCGGCACCAACGCGTCGCTGGTGTTCCGCCGCTTCGAAGGCTGAGGCGGCGTTCCGCGCCGCCAATTTCGCCATATTCGGGCTTAGCTTCGGTTTCCTCGACCGGAACCGACAGGCTTAGAAAAAGGGTGCGCGTGCGCCATGACGAACGAGACCACAGACTACGGCGCTTCCTCGCCCGGCTCGCAGCCGGGGTCGCCCGCCGGGCAGTCCCGCCCCATCGTGCCGAAGACCGCCAGCGAGGCGCTGCGGCCGCAGGCCGGCACGCCGCCGCCCGTCCGCTCCCGACGCTCTAGGAGCCAGGTGGTCGTGTTCCTGAACTTCATGATGTCGGCCGTGGTGCTGCTCGCCATCGGCGCGTTCGCCGCCATCTGGTTCGGCAAGACGACCTTCGAGGGGCCGGGGCCGCTCGCCGTGTCCGACACGGTGCTGATTCGCCCCAACAGCGGCGTCTCCGAGATCGCCACGCTGCTCGAGCGCCGCGGCATGATCAGCGACGCGCGCATCTTCCGCCTCGGCCTGCGCGTCCACGGCAATGACGGGCGCCTGCGCGCCGGCGAGTACGAGGTCAAGGCCCGCGCCTCGATGCACGAGATCATGGACCTCCTGGTTTCGGGCCGCTCCATCCTCCATTCGCTGACCATCCCCGAGGGGCTGACGGTGACGCAGGCGTTCCGGCGCATCGCCGCCGCCGAGGAGCTCGACGGTGAGATGCCGTCCGAGGTGCCGCAGGAAGGCATGATCGCCGCCGACACCATCCGCTTCACGCGCGGCATGAAGCGGCAGGAGGTGATCGACCGCCTCAGCGCCCAGCAGAAGGAGCTGGTGGAGGGCATCTGGCAGCGCCGTTCGGACGATCTGCCGGTCGAGGACATCAACGAGTTCGTCACGCTGGCCTCCATCGTCGAGAAGGAGACCGGCCGCGCCGACGAGCGCTCGCGCGTCGCCTCCGTCTTTATCAACCGGCTGCGCAAGGGCATGCGCCTCCAGTCGGACCCGACGATCATCTACGGCATCTTCGGCGGCGAGGGAAAACCTTCGGACCGACCGATCTACCGCTCCGACATCGACACGCCGACGCCCTACAACACCTACACGATCAACGGCCTGCCGCCCGGCCCCATTGCCATTCCCGGCCGCGCCTCGCTCGAGGCGGTTGCCAATCCGTCGCAAACCGACGATCTCTATTTCGTCGCCGACGGCACGGGCGGGCATGTCTTCGCCTCGACGCTGGAAGAGCACAACGAGAACGTCGCCCGCTGGCGCAGGATCGAGCGCGAGCGCGCGGCGGCGGCCGGAAACGAGGCGGCGACGAGCGACTGACGTCGCGGCCGCGGGGCAGGGGGAGCGAGCGCCTATGGGCCTGCAAAGCATGACCGGATTCGGCCGCGCGGCGGCCGAGCATCAAGGCGCCGCCATCGCCTGGGAGATCAAGTCGGTCAACGGCAAGACGCTGGAGGCGCGGCTGCGCCTTCCCCCCGGCTTCGAACGCCTCGAACAGCCGGTGCGGCAGGCGATCCAGAAACGGTTTTCCCGCGGCAACGTCCAGGCCGGCCTCGTCCTGACGCGCTCCGCGCCCGCGGCGCTGCCCGTGGTCAACGAGGCGTTCCTGGCCGAGCTCGCCGGCCTTGCCCGCCGCTTGCAGGCCGAGTTCGGCGCGGCCCCGGCCACGGCCGACGGCCTCCTTTCGCTGCGCGGCGTGCTCGAAGCCCCGGACGGCGAGGAAAGCGAGGAGGCGCGGGCGGCGCTCGACGGCGCCATCCTTGCCGCGCTCGATGCCGCGCTCGACGCGCTGGAAGTCGCGCGGCGCGAGGAGGGGGCGGCGCTCGGCGGCCTGCTCGCCGGCCATCTGGCGGCGATCGAGGCGCTGACCCTGCGCGCCGAGGCCGATCCGTCGCGCGAGCCCGCGGCCATCCGCGCCCGCCTGGCCGAGCAGGTGTCGCTGCTGCTCGATGCGGCCCAGCCGCTCGACGAGGCGCGGCTTCACATGGAAGCCGCCTTCCTCGCCACCCGCGCCGATATCCGTGAGGAGATCGACCGGCTGAAGACGCATGTCGCCTCCGGCCGGGCCCTGCTCGCCGCCGGCGGGCCGGCCGGGCGCAAGCTCGATTTCCTGTCGCAGGAATTCAACCGCGAATCGAACACGCTCTGCTCGAAATCGAACGCGGCCTCGGTGACGGCCATCGGGCTGGAGCTGAAGGCCGTGGTCGACCAGTTCCGCGAGCAGGTGCAGAATCTGGAGTGAACATGCCCTCCGTGCCCATCGACCGCACCATCCGCCGCCGTGGCCTGATGCTGGTCCTGTCCTCGCCCTCCGGGGCGGGCAAGTCGACCATCTCGCGCAACCTTCTCGAAAGCGACACCTCTTTCGAGCTGTCGATCAGCGTGACGACGCGCGCGCGCCGCGGCAGCGAGATCGACGGCCGCCACTATCATTTCCGGTCGCTGCGCGAGTTCGAGAGCATGCGCGACAATGACGAGCTGCTCGAATGGGCCGAGGTTCACGGCAATTGCTACGCCACGCCGCGCGCGCCGGTCGAGAAGGCGCTGTCGGAAGGCCGCGACATGCTGTTCGACATCGACTGGCAGGGCGCGGAGCAGATGCGCGACAAGATGCGCGCCGACATCGTCTCGATCTTCATCCTGCCGCCGTCGATGCGCGAGCTGAAGGGCCGCCTGCGCCGCCGCGCCGAGGACGCCGAGGAGGTGATCGGCGCGCGGCTCGCCAATGCGCGCGCCGAGATCGAGCACTGGCGCGACTACGACTATGTAGTCATCAACGACGATCTCGACGCCGCCTTTGCCGATGTGCAGGCTATCGTCACCGCCGAGCGCCTGCGGCGCGACCGCCGGCCCGGCCTGTTCGATTTCGTGCAGGGCCTGCTCGGCGAAAAGCTCGACTGACCGGTCCCGAAGCGCCCGGCCTTGATCGCGGTCAAGGTTGCGCCCCGTCCTTTCCCTATGCTTGGAAACGGCACACAGAAGGAGACGACATGTCCAACACGCCCCACACCCTCGGCGAGGAATTTCCCGGCCAGCTCGACGCCATTCACGCCCTGAAGGCGAAGGACGAGGCGTTCGCGGCGCTGCTCGCCGAATATGACGAGGTCAACGACGCCGTCCACAAGGCCGAAAGCCGGATCGAGCCGGTGAGCGAGAATGCCGAAGCGGACTTCCGCCGCCGTCGCCTCGCCATCAAGGACCAGATCGCCGCGGCGCTGGCCGCCGCGGCCTGATCCGCCGAATGCATGGAAATGCGGGCCGGGGGTCGCTCCCCGGCCCGTTCATTTTGCGATGCGGCCCGAAAGGGCCGGCCACGCGGCGAGGAACGCATCCCGTGTCCTGATGCCTGCGCTGGTCTGCTGCCGGCTTTCGTCCTGATCCAGCCGGGCGAACGCCACGGTCTCGTCGCCGCGCGTCGCCCAGCCGACGAACCAGCCCCAGCCTCTCGCCCTGTCGAGCGAGCCGTCCTTGCGGCGGGGAAAGGCGGAGCCGGTCTTGCCGCGCACCTGCCATCCCCCGACGTCGCGGCGCTCGATGACGCTTTCGAGGAAGGCGACGCTGTCGCCCCTTGCCGGCAGCTCCTGCCGCAGCAGCCGGCCAAGGAAGCCGACCTGCTCGACGGGCGCGATCTTCAGCGACGAGCTGATCCATGCGCGGTCGAGCGCGTTGTCCTTGCCGGGGTCGCCCGCCCAGTCGGAATTGCCGTAGCCGAATGCCGATGTGTAGGCCGCCAGGCGCTCGACGCCGAGCGCGTGGGCGATCCGCTGCGAATACCAGACCACCGAATGGGTCATCCACCGCGCCGGCGTCGTCGTCTGCCGCCAGTTCGCGCCGCCCCAGTCGGGATAGCCCTCGACGAAGGGAAGGGCGGGAGTCGCTTCGTCCTTCAGGAACCCGGCATCGTGCCCCATCACCGCGAGCGCGATCTTGAAGGTCGAGGCCGGCGTGACGCGGGTCCTGCAATCGCCGTCCTCGATGAGGATCTTCCCCGACCGGGCATCGGCCAGCACCGTGCAGATCGTCCGGGCTTCGACCTGCGCCGTCAGGCCGAGCAGCCCCGAAAGGGCAAGGAGGGGAAGCGGCAGGCCACGCAGACGGATCATTCTCGCAGTGTCCTCAGACAAGGTTCGCCAGTGTGACGAACTCCTCGATGGAAAGCGTCTCGGCGCGGCGGGTGGCGTCTATGCCCGCCGTCTCCAGCAGACGCTCGCCGCCCAGCGCCTTCAGGCTCTGGCGCAGCATCTTGCGGCGCTGGCCGAAGGCGGCTTCCGTCACCCGCGCCAGCTTCCTCTCGTCGGCCGGCAGCGGGTTTTCCCGCGGCAGGATGTGGACGACCGAGGAGGTGACCTTCGGCGGCGGCGTGAACGCCTGCGGCGGCAGGTCGAAGGCGATCCGCGCCTCCGTGCGCCATCCGGCGAGGATGCCGAGCCGGCCATAGGCGGCGCTGCCGGGCTTCGCCACGATGCGCTGCGCCACCTCCTTCTGGAACATCAGCGTCATCGACGCCCAGAAGGGCGGCCATCCGCTTGGCGTCAGCCAGCGGATGAGAAGCTCGGTGCCGATATTGTAGGGCAGGTTGGCGACGATCCTGACCGTGCCCTCGCCGGCGGCGAGCGCCGCGAAATCGGCCTGCATGGCGTCGCCCGCGATCACGTCGAGCCGGCCCGGATAGTGGGCGGAAATCTCGTTGAGCGCCGCGAGGCACCGTTCGTCGCGCTCGATGGCGACGACGCGCCGCGCGCCGTTGGCGAGCAGCGCCCGCGTCAGCCCGCCGGGGCCGGGGCCGACCTCGATGACCGTCGCGTCGTTGAGGCTGCCGGCGGCGCGGGCGATCTTGGAGGTGAGGTTGAGGTCGAGCAGGAAATTCTGCCCGAGCGACTTCTTGGCGCGCAATTCGTGGCGCTCGATCACCTCGCGCAGCGGCGGCAGGCCGTCGAGGCTCATCGCGCCGCCGCCTTGGCGTCCGCCATCGCCCGCGCCATCTTCAGCGCCGCGATCAGGCTGTCGGGCCGCGCCACGCCCTGGCCGGCGATGTCGAAGGCCGTGCCGTGGTCGGGCGAGGTGCGGATGAAGGGCAGGCCGAGCGTCACGTTCACCGTCTCGTCGAAGGCGAGCGCCTTGGCCGGGATCAGCGCCTGGTCGTGATACATGCAGATCGCCGCGTCGTAGGTCGCGCGGGCGCGCGGGTGGAACATCGTGTCGGCCGGCAGCGGGCCGCGCGCGTCGATGCCCTCGGCGATCAGCGCCTCGACCGCCGGGCGCACGATCTCCTCGTCCTCGCGGCCCATGGCGCCGTTCTCGCCGGCATGCGGGTTG
The DNA here is from genome assembly GCA_037190985.1 of Alphaproteobacteria bacterium. Taxonomy (GTDB): domain Bacteria; phylum Pseudomonadota; class Alphaproteobacteria; order Rhizobiales; family Rhizobiaceae; genus Aerobium. The sequence goes on along the minus strand of JBBCKE010000036.1, from coordinate 255,632 downwards.
AGCCCGGCAATGGCGAGGCGCGGCCGCGCGATGCCGAACCGGCTTTGCAGGTCGCGCGCGGTGATGCGCGCGGTCTCGACGATGTCGCGCCGCGTCAAGAGGCGCGGAACCTCGGCCAGCGCCACATGCACCGTCACCGGCACGGCGCGCAGGTCCGGCCCCGCCAGCATCATGACGGCGCGCGCCCCGCCGGCGAGATGGCCGAGGAACTCGGTATGGCCGGGATAGGCGAAACCCGCATCGTAGAGCGGCTTCTTGGCGATGGGGCAGGTGACGAGGGCGGCGGCGTGACCGGCGGCGACATCCGCGACCGCCCGCTCGATGGATTCGACGATGCCGGCGGCGTTGGCTGTCTCCGGCCTGCCGGGCGTGCCGGTGAAGCGCGCGCGAAGCTGCACGAGGGGGAGGGCCTCAGCGAAGGCCGCCGCCGCCTCGCCCGGCTCAACGACGGCAAGCGGCACGTCGGGCACACGCGCGCGCAAAAAATCGGGGTCGCCGATGAGATAGAAGGGCGGAACCGCCTGCCGCTCGCGCGACCGCCAGGCGGCAATGGTGATTTCCGGGCCGATGCCGGAAGGGTCGCCCGCGGTCAGGGCAAGCAGCATCCGGCCGGTCGCTCCCCTCTCCATGGCAGGCGGGTCAGCGTCTGACGATCTGCGCCTTGGACCGAAGCTCGTCCGTCAGCTTCTTGGACGCGGCATCCATGTCGTCGTCCTTGCCCTGCTGCTCCGCGCCGAACACCATCTGGGCGACGCGGTCGTCGGACACCTCACGCGTGCTGCATATGCCGATGAACTCGACGCCGCGCTCGGTCTCGCGAACGACCGTCGCGCCGCCGACCTTCGCCGCCTTCACCTCTTTTTCCCAGTCGGGCGGCAGCTCGGGCTCGATGACGCGGCCGAGATCGCGCACGGTGACGTCGATCAGCCCCTTGGCGAACTCGCGCGTCGTGTCGCAACTGCGGAAACGCTGCCTCAGCGCATCGGCCTCGCGCTTGCGCACGCCGAGCTTCGCACGCCTTTCGGCGGCGGGAACGACGAAGATCACCTGCTGGAGCATGTATTCCGTCGCCTTGGGCTTGGCGCCGCCCTGCTCGAGCATGCGCCGCACGACATCCTGTTCGCTCATCCGGCCACCGCTGCGGTTGGCGCGCGACAGGACCTGAGACCAGCGCATCTGCGCGCGGATGAACTCGCGGAAATGCGCCTTGGTGACGCCGGACTGGTTCAGCATCTGGTCCATCTGCGCCGGCGACATCCGGTTGGAGCGCGCGAAGCGCTCATAGGCGCCGGCCACCTGGTCGTCGCTGACATTGATGTTGAGGCGCTTGGCCTCGGCGTTGCGCACCGTCTGGTCGATCATCTCCTCGGCGGCCATCTGCTGGAGGTTGCCGCGCTTGTTCTGCAGCCGCAGGAACGCCGCCCGCCGCTGGATGTCGTAGCTGGTGATCGCTTCCTTGTTGACGATATAGCGAATCTCGCTCGCCTGGGCCGACGCTGCCGGCGGCATGGCCAGCGGCGAAAGGCAGGCCAGCATCGCGGCGAATCCGGTGCGGCGCAGCGCGCTTGCTACCGTTCTCATCCCTGTGCGTCTCCTTGGGTTTTCATGGCTTCGATCCCTCGCCATTCCTTGACCTGCCTATGGGGCAAAAGCGTGACGTGCCGCCGGGCAACGCCCCGCCGGGTCGGGGTCATTCGAGCGCGCTTGTCGTGCTGCCGAATTCGCCGATGGTTCGCAACGATACCATGAAACCGAAATTCCGCGACTTCTCGTGGCTCGTCGGGTGCTCGGTCTCGGACATGGAGATGGAAAAGGCGAAGCAGTCGTCGTCATAGGCGAAGCCGATCGACTTGCGGGTCATCACGTCGTTGGTCAGGTCGTAGGTTCCGCCACCGAAGACGCGCCAATTGTCGTGGATGCGCACGCTGGCGTTGCCGCGCACCTCGCGGCGGTCGTCGGCGAAACCGTAGTCGGGCTGCGCCTCGATGAAGGAGTAGACGCCCGAGACGCTGACCGGCCGCGACGTGTAGGCGGCGCTGACATCGGTGCGGCGCACGTCGAACGTCTTCTCGTCGAAGCGCGCCCCGGCGGCGAGCGACAGGCCCGTCGGACTGGCGAGGCCGACCATGCCGACATAGTCGGACCGGTCCGTTTCCAGCCCCGACGCCGCGCCGGCATGGACGAGGTCGGGCGAGGTGTAGGGGTTCTCCCCGGCGAGGTGGAACGACTGGCCGAACAGGGCGTTCGTCGACCAGCCATTGTCGAACGAGCCGGAATAGCGCAGGCCGAGATTGGCCCGCACGCCGCCCTCGATGCGGTCGTAGCCGGAGAACTTGTCGCGTTCGAAGAGGTTGGTCGCGTCGAAGACCATGCTCTGCGCGTCTTCGTTGGGGATGCCGACCGTGTCGCCGTAGGGGGCGTCGGGCCGGGCGAAGATTTGCGCCATCGGCTCGACCACATGGCTGGAGCCCGCCGTCGCGAACAGGAACGGCCAGCGCGCCTCCAGCCCCGCCGTCGCCGTGGCGCGGGTGTAGGACGAGCGCATGTCGGCGGAAACGCCGTTCAGCATGGCGTAATTATTGATGGCCGCGACGGAACCGCCCTCGTAGTCGACATTGATCGCGTCGGCGCGGGCATGGAGGATCGGCGTCAGCATCAGCCCGCCGGGCGTGATGAAGGAGCGCTTCCATTCGGCTTCGGCGGTGAGGCGCGTGGTGGAGCCCTCGATGCCGCGTATGGCCGTTTGCGGCCCCATCGAGCCGGTGTAGTTGCGGGCGTCCAGCGTACTACGATGGATGCTGTGCAGGTTGACGTCGATGTTCAACTCGCCCCCGGCGATCGGCGCGTCGGGCGTGTAGGAATAGTCGAGCGCCGGCAGCACCCAGGGCTGGCGGTTATTGCGCATGCCCAGATCAAGGCCGGTGAGGCGATGGGTGTCGCGCGTGGCTTCCTGCACGACGAACTTCTGGAAGCGCAGGTCGAAATAGTTGCGGTCGTCGAGGCCGGTCAGGTAGACCTCGTTGGTCCGGCGCAGGCTGCCGTAGCCCTCGATGTCGTAACGGTGGGCGAAATTCTTGTCGGTCTGGACCATCACGTCCCAGCCGAAGGTCCAGCGCGGATTGATCCTGAACCGGCCCTTGGAGCCGATCATGCCGCGAAACTTCTCGTTATCGCTCGCGCGCGGCCTGTTCCACGGCGGGTTGTCTTTGTAGAACTCCTCCGGGCTGCGCTGGCGGATGCCGGCGACGGTGATGGAATAGCCGCCATTGTTGAAACGCTGGCGCCACTCGGCCTGGCCGAGGAAACCCTGTTTCGAGTACCAGGCAGGCCGGAAGGTGACGTCGTAGGTGGGCGACAGCGCCCAGTAATAGGGCACCTTGACGCCCCAGCCGAGCTCGTCCGACTTGCTGACGCTCGGGATCAGGAAGCCCGACTTCTGCTTGACCGTGGGGTCGGGCATCTCGAAATAGGGCAGGTAGGCGATCGGCAGCCCGAACAGCTCGAACCGCGCGCTCTCGAAGCGGACCGTCTTTTCCTTGCCGTTCCAGATGATCTTCTGCGCCTTGACGCGCCATGCCGGCGCCTTGTCCGGTTTCTCGCGGCACGGCTCACAGGCGGTGTAGACGCCGTAGTTGAAGGTCGTGACCTCGCCGCCCTCGCGCTCGGCGCTGTCGGCGGCGAAATAGGCCTTGTCCACCGTCTCGACGCGCAGCGTGCGCACGAAGGCGTCGCGGAAATCGTCGGTGATGTCGATCTCGTCGGTGTGGATGCGGGTTCCCTGGCGGTCGACGATCTCGACGTCGCCGCTGGCGATCAGCCGCGCGGTGGCGCGGTTGTAGACGATTCGCCGCGCGACGAGCCTGTGGCCGTCATAGTCGATCCGCACCCCGCCCTCGGCGGTGATCGTGTTGCGGTCGTTGTCGTAGACGAGCGTATCGGCCTCGAGCAGAAGCTCGGCGTCGGGCGACACGTTCGCCCGGTCGAGGTCGATCGACTGCGCCCAAGCGCCTCCGGGGAGGGCGACGCCGACGAGGGCGCAGGCCAGCGCCGTCGCTCCTGCAAGGCAGGCGATCCGGGCGCGCATGCGCATTCTTGGCCCTTCGCCCCTCACTAGCCGTCTTCCTTGTACAACAGGAACGTCACCCCGAAGAAACCTGCGACCAGAACCGGAAACCACGACGCCACAACGGGCGGCACGATGCCGGCGCTGCCGAGCGCCTTGACCAGAACCGAAACGACATAAAGCAGAAAGCCGGCAAGGACGCCACCCAGAATAATCGTCGCCGATTGCCCCATGCGCGCAAAACGCATCGAGACCGAGGCGGCGATGAGGACCATGGTCACGAGAAGCGCGGGCAGGGCGATCAGGGAGTGGAAATGGGTGGCGAAAGCGTTGGCCCGAAGGCCGAAGGAGCGCGCCGCCGCGATCTTGCGCGGCAGCTCGTAGATGGGAATCATCTCCGGCCGGACCAGCCTCTCCAGCACGTATTCGGGCATCAGGTTGGTGGCGATCTCCATCCGCGCCACCGTCTCGGGCGGGGCCCCGTCGCGAATCTTGCGCGCGTCGGCGATCTCCCAGTGGCCGTCGCGCAGATAGGCGCGGTCCGCATCGATTCGCTCGAAGATCTCGCCGTCCTCGTCGATGCGCAGGAAGGTCGCACCCACGAGCTCGATCCCCTGTTGCAGGGCGGTCGCGGCGCCGATGATGGTTTCGCCTTCGTCGGTGCGCTGCTTGATCCACGGCGTGACGGGCTGTGCCGCCGCAGCGCCCTGGCCGCCGCCCGCCCGCGCCTCGGTTTCCAGCGACTGGGCGCGCTCGAAGCCGGTCGACGCGATCGGGTTGACGACGAGCAGCGTGAACAGCCCGTAGGCGAAGGCGCCGAGGCAGATCGGCGTCAGGAACTGCCAGGCGGAGATTCCGGCCGCGCGCGCCACCACCAGCTCGTATTTGCGGTTCAGCGCCACCAGCGTGACGATGCCGGAGACGAGACCGATGAAGGGGACCGCCTGCTGCATGATCATCGGCGTTTGCAGGGCGGCGATGAGGAGGGCCGCGCCGGCCGCGCCCTCGACGCCCCCGCCGAGCTGGCCGCTGATCTCGGTGAAGCCGACGATGAAGATGATCGCCGCGACCCCGATGAAGAACCAGAAGGTGAGCACGATGTAGCGCGTGAAGAAATAGCGCCCGAGGGTCAGGCCGATCATGCGCGGCCTCCCGAGGCGGACGGGCCGGATCCGGTCAGCCGCCGCCACAATCCGGCCGCCTCGGCGGCGAACCTGTTCCACAGGCCCGCGATCTTCTCGACCATCCACATCGGCATCTCCATTACGCGGTTGGTGGCGATGAAGAATGCCGCGATGGCGCAGCCCGCGAGCGGGACGAGATAGACCGCCACGGTATAGGCCGCCGAATTCTCGAGCTTGTCGGTGAGATAAAATCCCGCCCAGCGGAAGACCAGCGCGATGGCCATGGTGCTGAGCAGCGGGTGGATGCGCGACTCGCGGAAGGAGCGCGAATCGCCGGCGACGGCGAGGCCGATGAGCGCGAACACCAGCGGATAGAGCCATTCGCTGAACCGCTTGTGAATCTCGGCGCGGTAGATCTGCGGATTCCGCTGCTGGTGCGCGTCGTTGGCGGCGGGATTGAACAGATAGGCCGTATCGCGGTCTTTCGGCCTCAGCGACGGCCCCGCGCTGGCGGCGGTGAACTGCGACAGGTCGAACGCATAGGACGAATAGCGCACGACGGAGATGTTGCCGTTGGTCTTGCGGTGGACAGTTCCGTCCTGCATCACCAGAAGCTGGTTGCCGTCCATCTCGACCGTCGCGCCTTCCTTGGCGTAGTAGATCAACTCCGTGCCTTCCTCGCGGCTGTCGGCGACGAAGATGCCGCCCAGACGCCCGTCGGGCAGCCGCTCGCCGATCTGGATGTAGAGCCCGTCCTCCACCTTCTGGAACGTCCCCTCGTCGACGACGCTGGTGATGAGGTCGGCCCGCGATTCGGCCAGGAGCACGCGCATGCGCTGGCGCGAGGTCGGGTTGAGGACCGTGGCGATGACGAGGCAGACGAGCGAGGCGACGACCGCGAGCTTCAGCATCGGCCGGATCACGGCCATGCGCGGGCTGCCGGCGGCGTTGATGACGATCAGCTCGGAATCGGTGTTCATCGTCGTCAGCGTCTGCGCCACCGCGATGCCGATGGCGAACGGGATGACGATCGGGATGACCGACGGCAGGATCAGGAGGGCGATTTCGAGGAAAGTGGCGATCGACTGGCCGTTGGAGGTGACGATGTCGATGCGCAGCAGCACCTGCGTCGTCCACACGATGGCGAGCACCCACAGCAGGGTGGCCATGAAGATCCCCGTGGCGCGTCTCAGGATGTAGCGTTCGATGATCTTCATGCGTCGCCAGACCGGTCCACTTCCTCGGCCGTTTCCTCTCGCTGCCCAGCCGCGGAACGAACCTTCTTCCCGTTCCTGTACAAGCACGGCGGGAAAGCCGCCAAGCACATTTTCCGGAGCGGCCCCGGTTCGCTGTCCGTCCATGAACCACACGTTCGTGGGCAAACCATGTTCGGCCAAGCGCCTGATGTTCGATGGATGCGCGCCCGGCCTGTCCGCTTGCCTTCTCGTCTCGTCGTACCGGCGCAGTCTGGACGAGTTTGGCGAATAAAGCGCCAACAAACAAGGTTAACGCACCGTGAGGCGTCCCCACCGGGGCGGGCAGGGTCGCGGACGGCCGATGCGGCGGCGCGAGGCTTGCGGGCGGGGCGAAAATGCGCGAAACCGCTGGCAGGACGCGCGTTTCCCGGTGGCACGCCAGATCACGGCAGGCAGGGACGCGCCCCGACAGCAAGCCGCCTCCCGAGCCCCCAGACGATACCGGAAAAGCTGATGCCCGTTCGACCCTCCATCGCATTCGCCAAGATCGCCGTCCCAGCCAAAGGGGCGGTCGTCGTCCTCGCCGCCGAGGGCGGGGCGCTGAGCGCGCCGGCCGCCGCCGTCGACGCCAGGGGCCAGCTTGCGAAGGCCTTCTCCGTCGCCGACTTCACCGGCAAGCTCGCGGCCGGCATCGAGGTCCTCGCGCCGCTCGACGCCGGGTTCGACCGGCTGGCGGCCGTCGGCGTCGGCAAGCCCGAGGCGCTCGACCGGCGCGCCTGGAGCCGGATCGGCGGCGCGGCCTTCGCCGTCGCCAGGAAGGCGCAGGACATCGCCATCCTCGCCGATGTCGAGGGCGCGGCCCCGACGCCCGACGACATCGCCGCGCTCGCCCTCGGCGTGCTGCTCAATTCCTATGCCTTCGACAAGTACAAGACCAAGAAGGACAACGGCAAGGCGGCCCCGGGCCCGGCCAAGGTGACGATCCTGTGCGCCAACCCGGCCGCCGCGAAGCGGGCGTTCGCGGCCGTGCAGGGCCTCGCCGACGGCGTCGTCCTCGCCCGCGATCTCGTCAACGAGCCGGCCAACGTGCTCGGCACGCTGGAATTCGCGGCAAAGGCCAAGGAGCTCGAGGCGCTCGGCGTCAAGGTCGAAATCCTGACCGAGAAGGAGATGCGCCGGCTGAAGATGGGCGCGCTGCTCGGCGTCGCGCAGGGCTCCATCCGCCCGCCGCGCCTCGTCGTCATGCGCTGGGACGGCGGCAAGGCGAAGGACAAGCCCGCCGTCTTCGTCGGCAAGGGCGTCGTCTTCGACACCGGCGGCATCTCGATCAAGCCGGCCGGCGGCATGGAGGACATGAAGGGCGACATGGGCGGCGCGGCCGCCGTCACCGGGCTGATGCACGCGCTCGCCGCCCGCAAGGCCAAGGCGAACGTCATCGGCGTCATCGGCCTCGTCGAGAACATGCCGGACGGCAACGCCCAGCGCCCCGGCGACATCGTCACCTCGATGTCGGGCCAGACCATCGAGGTCATCAACACCGACGCGGAAGGCCGCCTCGTGCTGGCCGACGCGCTCTGGTACGCCAACGAGCGCTTCGCCCCGCGCTTCATGGTCAACCTCGCGACGCTGACCGGCGCGATCGTGGTCGCGCTCGGCAGCGACCATGCCGGCCTGTTCTCCAACGACGACACGCTGGCCGAGCACCTGCTGGCGGCCGGCCGCGACACCGGCGAGAAGCTGTGGCGCATGCCGCTCGGCCGCGAATACGACAAGCTGATCGATTCGAAGAACGCCGACATGAAGAACACCGGCGGGCGCCAGGCCGGCTCGATCACGGCGGCGCAGTTCCTCCAGCGCTTCGTCAAGGACACGCCCTGGGCGCATCTCGACATCGCCGGGACCGCGATGGGCTCGCCGTCCTCGGAGACCAACCAGTCCTGGGCCTCGGGTTTCGGCGTCCAGCTTCTCGACCGGCTGGTGCGCGACCACTACGAAGGGTGATAAAGTCGGCCATGGCCGAGGCGCTGTTCTACCACCTGACCGAATCGACTCTCGAGGAGGCGCTTCCCGCCCTTCTGGAGAAGAGCATCGAGCGCGGCTGGCGGGCGGTGGTGCAGGTCGGCGGACAGGAGCGCCGCGACGCGCTCGACCAGCATCTGTGGACCTACAGGGACGATTCCTTCCTCGCCCACGGCACCGAGCACGACCCGCACCCGGGACGCCAGCCGGTGCTCCTGACCTGCGGCGAGGCCAATCCCAACGGCGCGCACATCCGCTTCCTCGTCGACGGGGCCGTCCCGCCGGACCTGTCGTCCTACGAGCGCGTCGTCTTCCTGTTCGACGGGCATGACGAGGCGCAACTGGAACAGGCGCGCGGCCACTGGAAGGCGGTGAAGGCCGCCGGCCACGGCGCGACCTACTGGCAGCAGACGCCCGAGCGGCGCTGGGAGAGAAAAGCATGAGGACGATCCTGCGCTGGATCATGCGGCTGATCTTCCTTGCCGTGCTGCTGGTCGGGGTTCTGCTCGGCCTCGTCTATCCATGGGCCGAGAGCGGCAGGGGCTACGACATCGGCCGCTGGCGCGCCTACGACCGCGCCTCGGGCTTCAAGCCGCTGGAACTCCTGCTGCCGACCGACCAGCAGCAGATCGTCGTCAGGGTCGAGATCTCGACGCCGCAGCCGGTCGAGGACACCGGAACCCGGGCGGTGATGACCCTGGCCGTCTCCTCGAACGGCCGCACCGAGCTCGTCCATTACTTCGCCCTCGACGAGGCCGAGCCGCGCGTCGTCAGCCCGCAACTGCCCGGCCGCATCTACGCGGCGGAGGCGGGCGTGCTCTATTATCCGGGGGAGGAGCCCTACACGTTCACCTTCGGGCCGGGCGACGTCGAGATCGACATGGCGACCGCGGACCTCATCCTGATCGGCGGCACACGCGACATCGACGAAGCCGTGCCGCCCATCGGCTACGGCATGATGGGCATCGGCTTCCTCGGCCTCCTGATGACCTTCCGCCGCCGCCGCGACAACCCCAATTCCCAGCCGCCCCCGCCGCGCTGGGGCCGCGGATAGGCGAAGTCGCGCCGCCTGACGGTGTCGGGACAGGGAGCGCAGCCGCATCGTTGCCGGGCAGACGGAAGCGAAAGACCGACCCCGTCCGCTTGCGGCGGAACGGCCGATGCGCGGCAAAGGACGCGCCGCCCGATTGCCGCCGCAACGTTCGGGTTCTGCCTGAGGAAAACATGATAAGCTTCTGGAAAGATGGCGCGAGTGACGGGGCTCGAACCCGCGACCTCCGGCGTGACAGGCCGGCACTCTAACCGACTGAGCTACACCCGCGCAGTGATGTGCGACCGAAGGTGCAAATCACAGGCGTCGAGTTAGGCGGTTCTCCGCACAGTGTCAAGCGCCTGACGACGAGAACGTGCCTATAAATCGCAGTCGCCGTCGCGGCGGCTCACGAGCTGGGCAGCGCCCTAGAAGCCGACGTTCTCATTCACGTAGAAGGTGTTGAGAATCGACATGCGCGGGCGATCGATCGCGGTCGTGATCGCAGGGCGCCCGTGCCAGCTTATCTTCCGCAACGAATGATAGGCCTTGAGCACCACGAACGCATAACCGACATTCGGAATGAAGGGGAACGTCTTCACCGGCTCGAGAAAATAGGAGCCCGGCTTCGTCAGCCCTTTCAGCGAGGCGCGATACAGCGTCGTCCCCATGTCGGTCTGCTTCTCGTCGGGCGGACAATAGAGCTGCATCGTGATGACTTTCTTGCGTGCGTCCGGATGCGGCTTGATCTGATAGCCGTCCGTGTCCCTGTAGAGAACCGGCTTGGCTACGAGTTGCAGGTCTTCGACGCTGGCGAGCTTGTCGCCACGCCGGCGAATCTCCAGACCGTCCGCCAGCCGGCGCCGGATCGCGCCGGCGACCTCCGCGGAAGTGAGCACGGCCGATACGGCATTCCACGTCTCCCGGACCTGATCTTCGAGCCTCTCCACATGCTCGCCATAAAGCCGCAACGCTGTCCGGCGGCCATCCTGGGTGATCTTTTCATATTCGACGTCAGCCGGGTACGCGCGGATCATGCGCTCATAGAAATCCTTCGGGAAAAAATCCCGGAAGAAGATGTGAGGAAACGGACTCGAAAAATGTTCCGCCTGATCCAGGCTTCTGACGGCATGCGATATCAGTTCGTCGTACGGGGAACTGGACGCGGAAAGTGCGGATGCGATTGCCATGTTCACCCCCTTCAGAACGGCATGCGGAAACCGGCCTCTCGTGCCAGCCTACAAAGCGGGGGTGGTCGTGGCAAGAAAATCGGTTCCCGTCGCGGCAAGGGCTTTGCGGAACAGGCAGCGCCTTGACGGAATGAATGGCGTCCACGGCAGGATTCGAACCTGCGACCCCAGGATTCATACCACTTCGGCTTCCGCCGCCGCCCCCGCAGGAGACGTTCGTGGTCTGGACTGTCCCTTCACCATGGGCCGAAGCCGTTAGGTGCCGCCCGTCCAGTCTCTACACCTTCCCCGGATTTCTCCGGGGCTTGGCTCGGGATCGGCTGGCCGCAGGCGCGGCGTGAGCTTTCCCCGACTTTGAGCGGATTCAGCACGGCGTTTCCGGTCGTGCTGCCCAATTTCCTAGGAATCCTGTGCTCTATCCTGCTGAGCTACGTGGACCTGCCCGCTATCTAGCAACCTCTTCGGCGCTCGTCATCTAGAAAAGTTGCGACAGGCGGGCGGCCGAAAGCGTCAGAACTCGGCGAAATCGCCGCCGCGGCCCTTGCCGGAGGAGAAGCGCGCCGCGCCGGCCTGTCCTTCCTTGCGGAACTCAACCGCGCTCTTCCATTCGTTGGCGAGCGCGGCTTCCGGCCCGAGCGACCATTGCCGGAGGGCCGAGGCGCGGTCGGCGCGCATGCAGCCCTGCGGGAAGCGGGCGATCTCGCGCGCCAGTTCGAGCGCGGCGGACAGCGCCTCGCCCTCGCCGCACAGGCGGGAAGCGAGGCCCCATTCGAGGCATTCGCCGGCGTCGATCCGCCGTCCGGTCAGGATCAGCTCCATGGCGCGGCCGTGGCCGACGATGCGCGGCAGCCGCACCGTGCCGCCGTCGATCAGCGGCACGCCGAAGCGGCGGCAATAGACGCCCATATAGGCGCTGCGCTCCATCACGCGCAGATCGCACCACAGCGCCAGCTCCATGCCGCCGGCCACCGCCGGCCCGGCGATCGCCGCGATCACCGGCTTGGAAAGCGTCAGCCGCGTCGGCCCCATCGGCCCCTTGCGCGGGCGGTCGTCATGGCCGTCGAAGGTGCCGTCGAGATCGTGCTCGGCGAACCATTCCGGGCCGATGTCGCGCGCGGCGTGCTTCAGGTCGAAGCCGGCGGAAAACGAGCCTCCCGAACCGGTGAGCACGGCCACTTTCGCGTCCTCGTCGCGGTCGAACTCGACGAAGGCACGGAACAGCGCCTCGGCGGTCGCCGGATCGACGGCGTTGCGCGCCTGCGGCCTGTCGATGGTGACGACGGTGATCGCGCCGTCCTTTTCCGTGCGGATCGTCATTCGGCCATTCCTTCCTCATAGGCGGTGGAAAGCTCCAGCCACCTGTCCTCGTGGCGGGCCAGCGCATTGGAAAGGTCGGAACGCTCCTTGGCAAGCCGGGTCGCGGTTGCCGGCTCCTTCTCGTAGAGAACGGGGTCAGCGAGCTGGTCCTCGATGGCGTCGATGCGCTTGCGCGTGCGCTCGATCAGCCCCTCGGTCGCCCTGATCTCCTTGGCCACCGGCTCCAGCGCCGCGCGCCGCGCCGCCGCCTCGCGCCTTTTGTCGGCCTTCGACGCCTTGTCCGCCTCGCGCCTCTCGCGCCGGTCGGATGCGCCGCCGGTGACGAGCTGGCGATAATCGGCCATGTCGCCATCATAGGGCGCGACCGTGCCGTCCTTGACCAGCCACAGCCGGTCGGCGGTGGCCTCGATCAGGTGGCGGTCGTGGCTGATGAGGATGACCGCGCCGGGAAAGTCGTTCAGCGCCATCATCAGCGCCTCGCGGCTGTCGATGTCGAGATGGTTGGTCGGCTCGTCGAGGATGAAGAGGTTCGGCCCGTCGAAGGTGGAAAGCCCCATCAGGAGCCGCGCCTTCTCGCCACCCGAGAGGTCCTTGGCCTTTGTCGCCATCTTCTCTGTCGACAGCCCCATCCGCGCGACGCGCGCCCGCACCTTGGCCTCCGGCGCCTCGGGCATCAGCCGACGCACATGCTCGATGGCCGATTCCTCGGGGCGCAGGTCGTCGAGCTGGTGCTGGGCGAACATCGACACCTTCAGGCCCGGCGCGATGGTGATGCCGCCGCCCTCCAGCGAAAGCCGCCCGGCGAGCAGCTTGGCGAAGGTCGACTTGCCGTTGCCGTTGGCGCCGAGGAGCGCGATGCGGTCGTCCTCGTCGATGCGCAGCGTCAGCCCCTTCAGCACCGGCTTGCCCGGCTGGTAGCCGACGCTGCCGGCCTGCATGGTGATGATCGGGGAGGCGACCGTCTTCGCCGGCTCGGGGAAGGAGAATGGCCTGACGCTGTCCTCGATGACGGCGGAGATCGGCTTCAGCTTCTCCAGCGCCTTGAGGCGCGACTGCGCCTGTCGCGCCTTCGAAGCCTTGGCGCGGAAGCGCTCGACGAAGCTTTCCATGTGCTTGCGCTGCGCGTCCTGCTTCACCCGCGCCTTTTCCTGATGCTCGAGCTGCTCGGCGCGCTGGCGCTCGAACTGGTCGTAGCCGCCGCGCCAGAAGGTGAGCTTCATCTGGTCGAGATGGACGATGGAGCTGACGGCGCGGTTCAGAAGGTCGCGGTCGTGGCTGATGAGCAGGACCGTATGCGGATATTTGGCGACGTAGCCCTCCAGCCACAGCGTGCCTTCGAGGTCGAGATAGTTGGTCGGCTCGTCGAGGAGGAGAAGGTCGGGCTGGGCGAACAGCACCGAGGCCAGCGCCACGCGCATGCGCCAGCCGCCGGAGAAGGACGAGGCCGGCCGCTTCTGGGCGTCGGCGTCGAAGCCGAGGCCGGCGAGGATGGTCGCCGCCCGCGCCTCGGCCGAATGCGCGTCGATATCGGAAAGCCGCGTCTGGATCTCGGCGATGCGGTGCGGGTCGCTCGCGCTCTCGGCTTCGCCGAGCAGCGCCATCCGCTCCGTGTCGGCCTTGAGCACGATCTCGATCAGCGCCTCCTCGGTGCCGGGCGCTTCCTGCGCCACCTGCCCGATGCGGGTGCCCTTCGGATAGGAGATCGAGCCGGTCTCGGTCGGAAGCTCGCCGGTGATGGCCTTGAACAGCGTGGTCTTGCCGGTGCCGTTGCGCCCGACGAGCCCCGCCTTCGACCCTGCCGGCAGGGTGAGCGAGGCGTGGTCGATGAGAAGGCGGCCGGCGATGCGCAGCGATATGTCGTCGAGGATCAGCATGATGGCGCTCTATGGCCACAGGGTCGCGGCGAGCGCAAGCGGAAAGGGCACTGGCCCAAATCGGAAAGGCCGGAACAGCGGGCATTCGTCGGGATGCCCGCTGTTCGGAGCCGGTTTCGTGCAAGGCCGGACGCTCCGTTCCGGCCCGGGAACGCTCCGGCGGTTCAGCGCGATGCCTGCCGCACCATCTGGCACAGGGCGACGAGATCGCGGTCATAGGCATTGGCATTGGCGACGACGTCGGCGCAGCGGCGGCGCATCTGCGCGATTTCGGTGCCGCTCATTCCGTTGAAGGCGGCGGTGACGGCGGGGGTGGTTCCGGTGTTTCCGCCGGTGTTTCCGCCCGGTCCCGGCGCCGCGGCGGTGCCGCCGATGCTGAGCCCGAGGCCGGCGTTGACGCCGTTGTTGCCGACACCGACGCCGAGCCCGGCATTGACGCCGGTGCCGACGCCGACCCCGGCGCCGGCGTTGACGCCGCCATTGCCGACGCCGGCGCCAAGCCCGGCGCTGACGCCGGTGCCGACGCCGCCCCCGGCTCCCGCGCCGATGCCGTCATTGCCGACGCCGAGGCCCGCGCCGACGCCGATGTCGCCAACGCCGACGCCCACGCCGGCCCCGATGCCGTTGTCCGCGCCGACGCCGATGCCGACATCGATCGCCTGCGCCGGTCCGGCGAGCATGAAGATGAGGCCACCGCCTGCAAGCGTTCTGCTCAGGATGGAAAGAATGTTCGTCATGATTTCTCCTCCAGGGCTGTTGCCGAAAGAGGCCGGCTCAGGCCGACCGCAGAATTGTTACTTCTGAGGAGGAAGAAAGTTGCAGAAACGATACGATCCTGGTTGTGATGATCGTAAGAAGAACAAGGAATATTTAGTAAAATTCGATAATGGCGGCGGGCCAGCGGGATTTCTTCTATGCGAAGGGCCGGCCTTCCTCGGTGCGCTGGAAATAGACGAGGTCGAGCGTTGGCGACGATCCGCCCAGCGCGGTCAGGATCGCGTGCGCCTGCCCGCGATGGTGGGTCTGGTGGTTGAAGAAATGCGCGAGCGCCGGCGCGAGCCGCTGGCTGATCGTGCGCATGTCGGTAACGGTGAGGTACGTGAAGCGCCCGGTGAACGCCTTGTCGGCCAGGGCGTCGATCCACTCGACGATGCGCGCGTCCTCGGCCTCGCGCGCCACGCGCAGGGCCGGCAGGGCGGGATGGAGGATCGTGTCGAGCGCGGCGGGGGCCGTGCCTTCGCCGGTGAAGCGCTTCATCCAGATGCGGTCGGCGACGAGGATGTGGTTCAGCGTGCCGATCAGCGAGCCGAAGAACGCGCCCATGTCGCGCGCGAGCTCGTCGGCGGACAGTTCCGCCGCCGCGTCGTAGACGGCGGCGTTGGCCCAGCGGTTATAGGCCGCGAACATCTGGAAATGCCGGCGCATGGGGTCGGTTCCTGTCTTTCGGCTGATACGGGCCATGACTACACAAGCTCAGGGCGTTCGCCAATGGCGTCAGGCCTGCGCCGATGCCGCCTCTTCACATATGCGGGCAGCGCCTGTATAGACCCGCCACCTTTCCCTTTCCGACAATGATGAGGACGAAGAATGGCTCTCGAGCGCACCTTTTCGATGATCAAGCCCGATGCGACCCGCCGCAACCTGACCGGCGCCATCACCGCGATGCTGGAGGATGCGGGCCTGCGCGTCGTCGCCTCGCGCCGCGTGTGGATGAGCCGCCGCGAGGCGGAGGGTTTCTACGCCGTCCATAAGGAGCGCCCCTTCTTCGGCGAGCTGGTCGAGTTCATGTCCTCCGGCCCGACGGTGGTGCAGGTGCTCGAAGGCGAGAACGCCATCGCGAAGAACCGCGAAGTGATGGGTGCGACCAACCCGGCGCAGGCCGACGAGGGCACCATCCGCAAGGTCCACGCGCTGTCGATCGGCGAGAACTCGGTCCACGGCTCCGACGCGCCCGAGACGGCCGCGCAGGAGATCAGGTACTGGTTCTCCGACACCGAGATCGTCGGCTGAGCCGAACCGCTGCCCGCCAGCGGGCGGAGCGATGACCGTTTGCAGGGGCCGTGGCGCATGCCGCGGCCCCTTCTTCATGCGCTGGCGCGCTTTTCGCTCCAGCCGTGGCGGTTGCGCTCGACGAAGTCGATGAACGCGGCCGAGGGCAGGGCCGGGCTGTAGAGATAGCCCTGGAAATAGTCGCAGCCGAAGGCGCGCAGGAAGGTTTCCTGCGCCACCTCCTCGACATGCTCGGCCACCGCCGTCAGCCTGAGCGTGCGGGCGGTGCCGAGGATCGACTTGACGAGTTGCCGGTCGCTCTCGCTCTTGCCGATGTCGGCAACGAAGCCGCCGTCGATCTTCAATTCGTCGAAGGGCAGGCGCTTGAGATAGGCGAGCGAGGAATAGCCCGAGCCGAAATCGTCGAGCGACAGGCGCACGCCCAGCTTCTTCAGGGCCAGCATCCGCCGCGCGATGAGCCGCCGGTCCTTGGCCATCACGCTTTCGGTCATTTCGAGCGTCAGCAGCCGGGCGTCGACGCCGTGGCTCTCGATCAGCGCGGCGAGGTTGGAGACGAAGTCGTCGCAGGCCAGCGACTGGACGTTGATGTTGACGGCGAGCCGCAGGTGCCGCGTCGCCGGGCCGGCGCGCCAGCGGGCCAGTTCGGCGACGCCCCTTGCGAGCACCCGGTTGCCGAACTCGCGGATCAGGCCGAACTGCTCGGTCAGCGGCACGAAGCGTTCCGGCATCAGCAGTCCGAGCCGGGGATGGTCCCAGCGGCACAGCGCCTCGGCGCCGGCGACGCGCCGGTTCTCGTCCATCTGCGGCTGGAAATGCAGCTCCAGTGTATCGTCGGCGATCGCCTGCCTGAAATCGTCCAGCAGCCGGTAGCGTTCCGCCTCCGCGTTCATCGACTGGTGGTCGTAGAGCGCCATGCCGTTGCGGCCGGCGCTCTTGACGCGATACATGGCGATGTCCGCATGCTTGAGGATCTCGTCGGCGCAGGCGCTCTCGCCGTCGAACACGACGATGCCGAGGCTGGCCGACGAGCGATGGCTGAACTCGCCGAGCGGGAAGTCCTCGCGCATCGCCGACAGCACCTTGTTGCCGGTAAAGATCGCCGCCCGGGTCGCGCCGGCCCGGTCCGGCCCGGCCTCGCCGAGGATGATGACGAACTCGTCGCCGCCGATGCGCGCCACCGTGTCACGCGGCCCGACGCAGCCCTTCAGGCGTTCCGCCACCTGGGTCAGGAAGCAATCGCCGACATCGTGGCCGCGCGTGTCGTTCAGCGTCTTGAAGTTGTCGAGGTCGATGAAGAGCAGCGCCCCGCTGGTGTCGTGCTCGCGGCAGCGCGAAACCGCGCCCGCCATGCGGTCCATGAACATGCGCCGGTTGGGCAGGCCGGTCAGCGGGTCGAAGAAGGCCAGCTTCTCGATCTCCGCCTCGCTCGCCTTGCGCGTCGTGATGTCGCTGATGTAGCCGTGCCATATCACCCCGTCGTCGACGGCTTCCGGCTTGGCGCTGATCTGCAGCCACTTCGTCGTGCCGTCGCGCAGCCCGACGCGATATTCCTGGTCCCACGAGCGGGCCGAGGTTCCGGCGCGGACGTTCGCGAGGAAGGCCGGCCGGTCCTCGGGATGGACCATGGCGGTTATTTCCTGCGTGCTCGCGAGCGCCTCGTCCTCGCCGAGGCCGTAAAGCTCGCGAAAGCCGCTGCTCATGAACGGCACGGTGTAGGAGCCGTCCGCGCGGCGCACGAACTGGATCAGGCCGCCCGGCACCTGGCTCGACAGCTTGCGCAGGCGCTCCTCCGCCTCCAGCCGGTTCACCGTCTCGGTGATCTCGCGCACGGAGCCCTCGTAGAACAGCGGCCTGCCGGTCTTGCGCTCACGCACCAGCCGCGCCGATTCCGTCACCCAGATGCGCTCGCGCGTCTTGTGGCGATAGACCTCTGAAACGAAGTCCGTGACGAAGCCGTGGCGGCGAAGGAGCGCGCGGAATTCGTCGCGCCGGGTCGGAACGACGTACCACTCCTTGGCGATGTCGTTGACCGAGGCCAGCATCTGGTCCTCGCTGTCGTAGCCGTTGAGCCGCACCAGCGCCTTGTTGGCGCTCAGTTGCCTGCCGTCCGGCGTCGAGCGATAGATGCCGTCGTAAAGGTTTTCGATCAGGCTGCGATGGTTTTCCTGCTCCTCCTCGCTGCGGCGATAGAGCATGCGGAAGTGAAAAGCCGCCGCCGACGCGGTCAGGGCAAGAACTCCGGAGCCCAGCAGCAAGATGCCGCCGGCTCCTCCCTCTGCCCAGGACGCGAAGACATGCAACATGAATGAACCCACCCGCCCGTTCTGTTGCGAAACGTAGCCGGTTAGCGTTGCAATTCCTCTAACAGCCGGGGCGTTCCGGCCGCCGACCTCACGGGGTGATTAACGCGAGGTAAACGGCTTCCAGCGGCCTTGCGCCTCGTCGTCGGCCGCTGTCGCCTCAACCCATTGCCCAAGGCTTCCGTCGGCCCGTTGCTCGCGCTTCCAGAACGGGGCGCGGGTCTTCAGGAAGTCCATCAGGAACGATGCCGCCTCGAACGCGGCGTGCCGGTGCGGCGAGGCGGCGGCGACGAGGACGATGTTGCCGCCGGCCGGGATCGGCCCGTAGCGATGGATGACGACAAGCCCCTGAAGCGGCCAGCGCGCGGCGGCCTCGTCGGCGATGCGCCTGATCTGGGCCTCGGCCATGCCGGGATAGTGCTCGAGCTCGAGCGCGGCGAGTTGCCCCGCCTCGTCGCGGCACAGCCCCTGGAAGGTGACGACCGCGCCGATGTCGGTGCGCCCCCGCGTCAGGCGCGCGACTTCCGTGGCGGCGTCGAAATCCTCGCTCTGGATCGCGATATGCGGCGCGCAGGGCACGGCCTCACCCCCCGGTCATCGGCGGGAAGAGGGCGATCTCGGTCGCGCCCGCGACCGGCTCGGAATGGTGGACATGCTCGTGGTTTATCGCCACGCGGATGGCCTCGGGATAGTGCAGCGCCTGTTCGTAGCCCTCGCCACGCCCTTTCAGCCAGCCGAGGAGGTCGCGCACCGAGACGACATCGGCGGGCAGGTCGACGTCTTCCTCGTCGGTGCCGATCCGCTCCCGCACCCAGGCGAAATATTTCAGCTTCATCGCCTATTCCTCGATGATGTGCTTCAGCCCCGCGCGGAAATAGTCGTAGCCGGTATAGAGCGTGACGATGGCCGAGACCCACAGCAGCGCCAGCCCGATCTCGGTCGTATAGGGCACGAATTTGTCGCCGGCGGGGCCGGCGAGCAGGAAGCCGACGGCGACGAGCTGCATCGCGGTCTTCCATTTGGCGAGCTGGGTGACGGGGACCGACACCTTCAGCGCCGCGAGATATTCGCGCAGGCCCGAGACGAGGATCTCGCGGCACAGGATGATGATCGCCGCCCACAGCGACCATTTGTCGATCGTCCGGTCGAAGGCGAGAAGAAGCAGCGCCGCCGAGACCAGAAGCTTGTCGGCGATCGGGTCGAGCATCTTGCCGATATTGGAGGTCTGCTTCCAGATGCGGGCGATGTAGCCGTCGAGATAGTCGGTGATGCTGGCGAGGATGAAGATGGTGACGGCCGCCCAGCGCCACCAGTCGGTCGGCCGAACCCGGCCTTCGAGATAGAAGCACAACACGATCAGCGGCACGGCGAGGATGCGTGCGTAGGTCAGCATGTTGGGCAGGTTGAAGGCGCGCTTGGACATGATTTCCTGCTATCGTTCTTTTGCTAGTAACCAGATGGCCGCGATGAAGGTCAACCTCGAAAGCCCCTTCGGCCGGCGGGGCGAGGCTGTGGCTCAGCCGTTTTCATGGAAATGGCCGTAAATCATCCGTGCGACCCGCTCGGAAACGCCGTCCACCCGCATCAGGTCTTCCACGCCCGCGCGGCTGACGGCCTTGGCCGAGCCGAAATGGTGAAGAAGCGCGCGCTTGCGCGTCGGCCCGATTCCCGCGATCTCGTCGAGGGGGTTCCTGACCAGCTCGCGGCTGCGCCGCGCCCGGTGCGAGCCGATGGCGAAGCGGTGCGCCTCGTCGCGCAGGCGCTGGACGAAATAGAGCACGGGGTCGCGCACCGGCAGCATGAACGGCTCGCGCCCGGCGACGAAGAACCGCTCGCGGCCGGCGTCGCGGTCGACGCCCTTGGCGACGCCGATGGCGGCAAGCTTGTCGGCGATGCCGAGCTCGTCGAGGATGGCGCGCACCGCCGACATCTGCCCTTGGCCGCCGTCGATCAGGATGAGGTCCGGCCAGGCGGGAAAGGCGTCGTCCACCGCCACGTCGTCGTCGCCCTCGGCTTCGGGCCCCGCGGCTTCCGGCTCCGGCGCGGCGTGCTCCTTGACGAGGCGGGAGAAGCGGCGCTGCATTACCTCGCGCATCATGCCGAAATCGTCGCCGGGGGTGATGTCGGTCGAGCGGATGTTGAACTTGCGGTACTGGTTCTTCACGAACCCTTCCGGGCCGGCGACGATCATGGCGCCGACGGCGTTGGCGCCCATGATGTGCGAGTTGTCGTAGACCTCGACGCGGCGCGGCGGGCGGGCGAGGCCGAAGGTTTCGGCGAGTCCGGCGAGCAGGCGCGCCTGCGACGAGGTCTCGGCCAGCCTGCGCCCCAGCGCCTCGCGCGCGTTCTGCAGCGCGTGGTCGACCAGCGATTTCTTCTCGCCGCGCTGCGGCGTGGCCACCGTCACCTTGTAGCCGGCGCGCGTGCCGAGCGCCTCCTCGAGCAGCGCCCGCTCCTCGATCTCGTGCGAAAGCAGCACGACGCGCGGGCAGGGCTTGTCGTCGTAGAACTGGGCGAGGAACGCGCCGAGCACCTCGGACGGCTCCAGCGAGGGGTCGGCCTTGGGGAAATAGGCGCGGTTGCCCCAGTTGAGCCGGGTGCGGAAGAAGAACACCTCGATGCAGTTCTGCCCGCCTTCCTGGTGGATGGCGAAGACGTCGGCCTCCTCCAGCGTCTGCGGATTGATACCCTGATGGCCCTGGACGTGCGAGAGCGCGGCGAGGCGGTCGCGATAGATCGCCGCCCGTTCGAAATCGAGCTCGTCGGAGGCCCGGCGCATCGCCTCGGCGATGTCGTCCTGGATCTTCGCCGAGCGGCCGGACAGGAACGCCTTGGCCTCGGCGACGAGCGCGGCGTAGTCGGCAGGGCCGATCTCGCCGGTGCAGGGCGCCGAGCAGCGCTTGATCTGGTGGAGGAGGCACGGGCGCGTGCGGTTGGCGTAGAACGAATCCGTGCAGGAGCGCAGGAGGAACGCCCGCTGCATGGCGTTGATGGTGCGGTCGACCGCGCCGGCCGAGGCGAACGGGCCGAAATAGGTGCCCTTGCGCGTGCGCGCGCCGCGATGCTTGTAGATGCCGGGCGAGGGGTGGTCGTCGGTGATGAGGATGTAGGGGAACGACTTGTCGTCGCGCATCAGGACGTTGAAGCGCGGCTTGAACCTCTTGATGAGGTTGGCTTCCAGCAGCAGCGCCTCGGTCTCGGTGCGGGTGACGACGAACTCCATCGCCGCCGTCTCGCGCACCATGCGGGCGATGCCCTTGGTGTGGAAGCGCCCCTGGCCGTAATTGCCGACGCGCTTCTTCAGGCTGCGCGCCTTGCCGACATAGAGCACGTCGCCGGCGAGGTTCATCATGCGGTAGACGCCCGGCCCGTTGGGTAGGCGCCTGGCCAGCTCCTGGATGACCTCGATCCCGACCTTTTCGCGGGTCTCGGCCTTCAGTCCCTCCCATTCCACCGCGGGCTCCGGGCGCGGGCCTTCCTTGCCGCCCGAATCGATCTCGCCGTCCTCGGGCAGCACGGCGTCGAGGTCGCCGGCCGCCTGCGCTTCGCGCATCGCCTTGTCGAGATCGCCGCCCCGTGGTCCGCCCCTTGGTCCGCCTTGCGTCATTCGGCGATTCCGTAGATGTCGGGCGTCTGCCAGGCGAGGTGCTGGCCGCCGTCGAGCGCGATCATCTGGCCGGTGACGGAGCGCGCCTGCCACAGATAGCGGATGGTCGCGCCGAACTCGCCGAGGTCCGGCCCGCGCCGGAGAAGGAGGCCGTCGATCTGCCGCGCGAAGTCGCGCGCCTGCTGGCGCTCGTTGGCCAGCGTCGGGCCGGGGCCGATGGCGTTGACGCGCAGGCGCGGCGCATAGGCCTGCGCCATGGTCTGCGTCGCCGTCCACAGCGCGGATTTGGACAGGGTGTAGGAGAAGAATTTCGGCGTCAGCCGCCACACCCGCTGGTCGATGACGTTGACGACGAGGCCGTCCTCTTTCTCCGGCAGCGCCGCGACCATCTGCCTGGCGAGCAGCGCGGGCGCCTTCACATGAAGGGCGAAATGCCGGTCCCACACCTGCCAGTCGAAATCGTCGGCCGCATCGTCCTCGAACGAGGAGGCGTTGTTGACGAGAAGCCGGACCGGGCCGAGCGCCGCGGCGGCCCGGGCGATGATGTCGGCGGCGGCGTCCATGTCGGTCAGGTCGGCTTCGACGAGGGCGGCGCGGCCGCCTTGCGCCTCTATGCCGGCAACCAGCCGCTCGGCCTCGTCGCGCGCGTCATTATAATGGATCGCCACCGCGAAGCCGTTGGCCGCGAGGTCTTCCGCGATGGCCCTGCCGATGCGGCGCGCCCCGCCGGTGACGAGCGCAACGTGTTGTTCCCTGGCCATAGACCACCCCGTTTGCTGCCGGCTGTCGCGACGGTCCGCAGCGTGCGGAAGGCACGATTCGAAAAGCCGGCTTGCCCTGATATAGGCCCTGCGACGCCCGCGACCAAGCCGCGCCGGCGGGTTGCCGATGCCGGGCCTTGCCCGGAGTGTTGCCTAATCGCAACGTCAAGTTTCTGCCTCATTCCGGCCGGGGAATCACCCCTTTTCCGGTGCGGTTCGGCCGCATTCCGCCCGCACATAGGAACCCGATGACGTCACGACCGTTCACCTCCCATCGTGGCGGGGCGTCACTAAAGGGGGAAGCGAGTGACTGCTTCCTTGCGGCAAAGGAGTAAGAGAATGAACACCACCAAGAGATTCGCCCTGTCGGCCGCTGCCGTGATGGGTCTTTCCGCCCCGGCCTTCGCGGCTGACGTCGTCTACCAGGAGCCCCCGGCACCGGCGCCGATCATCGAGTCCGCGCCCGTCAGCTCGTGGGCCGGCCCCTATGCCGGTGTGCACCTCGGCTACGGCTTCAGCGGCAGCGTTCACGACAAGACGATCAACAACGACATCAGCACCAATGGCTGGCTCGGCGGCGTCTTCGGCGGCTTCAACATGCAGAACGGCCAGTTCGTGTATGGCGGTGAGGCCGACGTCAACTACAGCGGCGTCGACGGCTCCAACGCCGGTCAGGACGCCCGCGCCCGTCTCGACGGCTCGCTGCGCGCCCGCGCCGGTGTCGCCGTCAACGACGACATCCTCGTCTACGGCACGGCCGGCGTTGCCGCCGAGCGTCTGCGCGTGGTCGATAACAATGTGGGCGCCCGCGACACCAACCTGATGCTCGGCTACACGGTCGGCGTCGGCACCGACGTCAAGCTCACCGAAGATGTCTTCGCCCGCGGCGAGTACCGTTACTCGGACTACGGCTCCAAGACCTTCGATTTCGGTGGCGTGAGCGACCGTATCGACTCGAGCAACCATCGCGTCACCCTGGGTCTGGGTATCAAGTTCTGACCTGACGGCGACGTAAGAGAAAAGGCCCGGAGCGATCCGGGCCTTTTCTTTTGTGGGGGGATCAGCCCTGCGGCTTCAGCGCCGCGAACTGGGGAAAGCGTTCGTCGAATCGCTTGGCCCAGCGCTTCAGCTTCGGGCGGCCGCGCTCCCACTGGCCCTCGAAGCGCAGCGCGAGATAGCCGAGCATGGCGGCGAGCGCGATCTGCCCGCCATCGGCCTTCTTGCCGAGCTTGGGAAGGTTGGCCTCGAGATGATCGAGGCCGCGCGTCACTTTCTGCCATTGCGCGTCGAGCCACGGCTGATGGATCTTCTCGGCCGGCCGCGCCCGCCGCTCGTAGACATGGACGAGCAGGCAGTCGCAGATGCCGTCGGCCAGCGCCTCCAGCCTTTCCGCCTGAAGGCGCTTCTCCGCCTTGCGCGGAAACAGCGCCCCGCCCGAAAGCCGGTTGAGATGCTGGGTGATGACCCGGCTGTCGAAGATGCCTTCGCCCTCGTCGGTGACGAGGACCGGGATCTTGCCGAGCGGGTTGACCGCGACGAGCTCGGCCGGCTGGTCGGCGGTGTTGACGGTCCGCGCCTCGATGTCGAGGCCGCACCATGCGGCGGCCATGCGCACCTTGGCGCTGTAGGGGGAGGCGGGGGAGTAAAGAATGACGGCCATGACGGATACCTTGGGTGAGATGGCAGGAAGGCGATAGGCGTGTTCAGTCGGGGGCGGGCATCGCCGCCTGCGGCAGGCGGCAGGCGCGGGCGTCCACCCTGCGGCAGGAGCGGAACTCCATGTCCTTGGTCAGGCAGATGCGGACCTCGGCGAGGTGGCGGCCGTCGCACGACACCGCGATCCCGTCGGTCTTCATGCCGGGATTGGCGGCGATGAACGCCTCCTCCACCGCGTCGGGCGTGACCGAGGCGTCGCCGGCCGGGTCCCGATAGGAGCGGGGGATGGAGACGCGCTCATGCGCCGCCCGCACCAGCCGGAAATAGTCCTCCTGGCTGACGCCTGCGCAGGAGCCGTGCTTGCGCCACTGGTGGCCCATCAGCCCGGCCGAGGGCATGATGTCGAGATATTGCCGGACGAGCGCGTTCGGCACCCGGTTCGGCCCGTCGTGATTGCAGAATTCCGGCCAGCCGTCCTCGAATTGCGGCCACAGGCCATGGACGACGAAACCCAGCTCGCGACCCTCGGCGCATTGCTGGCGGTTGGCGTCGTCGCCCTCGATCTCGCAATAGCTCGGCGACCAGGTCAGCGAAAGAACGAAGAAATCGTAGCCCTCGCCCTTCGGCAGCGCGCTGTTTTCCGAGGCGGACGGCGCGCAGCCGCCGAGAAGCGCGGCGAGCGCAAGAGGAACGACGATGCGCCGCATCACCAAAGGGCAGGGCGCAGCACCCGGCAACGGCCGTCATAGACGTTCCAGCGGTCGAAGCCGGAGACGCAGAACTCGACATTGCTGCCGATGCCGGCAAAGCCCATCGGCCGCTCGATCACATACCAGACGTCGCGGCTGCGCCCGTCGGTCATGTCGGCCTTGGCGTGGCAGTAGCGCCGGTCGATCGGCCGCTTGCCGGCGATCTGCGGCTCGTGGCGGCTTTCGCGGATGCGGTGGAAATCGGCGATAGCGACCTGTGCCAGATGGGGCACGTTATGCACCTGATGGCGAAAGCGGCTGGTGATGCGGTTGAGCACCGCCTGGTTGCCGCAGATGCCGGGCGTGTCGATGGCCACCGCGACAGGGTCGGCGGCGCGCGCCGCAACCATCCCGCCGGCAAGGGCAAGCGCCACGACGAGCAGCAGTCTGGCGAAGCGGACCATCGGAGAACTCCCATCCGGGTGAATCGGACCCATAAAAACCGCGACACTGTGATGAAAGCGCGGCGGGCGGTCAAGCAGCCGCGCGCAGGTCTCGCAGGTCTCATTGTCGCGTCAGCCACTTCAGGCCGGTTTTCGCCCCGTCTTCGCCCATGGCATCGCGCAGGACGGGAAGCAGCACGGCCATCTCCTCCTCCAGCACGTAGGGCGGATTGACGACCGCGATGCCGCAGCCGTCGAGCCGGGGTTCGGCCGAGGGCGCGCGGATGTCGAGCGAGATGTCGAGGATGCGGGCGATGCCGGTCTCGGCGAGCCGGGTGCGGAACGCCTCTATCTGCCCCCGGTCCTTGACCGGATACCACAGCGCGTAGGTGCCGCCCGGCCAGCGCCGGTGGGCCTTGACGAGGCCGCCCACCAGGCGGTCGAGCTCGCCCTCCTTCTCGAAGGGCGGATCGACCAGCACCAGCCCGCGCTTTTCCTTGGGCGGCACATGCGCGCCGAGCGCCAGCCAGCCGTCGAGCGCCAGCACCCGCGCCTGCCAGTCGCCGGCGAAATACGCCTTCAGCGTCAGGCTGTCCTGCGGGTGCAGCTCGATGGCCGTCAGCCGGTCGATCTGGCGCAGCAGATGGCGGGTGACGAGCGGCGAGCCGGGATAGAAGCGGATGCCGCCTTCGGGGTTGAACGCGCGAACGGCATCGAGATAGGGCGCGATGAGGGCGGCGGCCTCGCCGGGCAGGGCCGCCTCCACCAGCCGGCCGATGCCGCCGCGCCACTCGCCCGTCCGCTGGGCCTCCTCGCCCGAAAGGTCGTAGAGCCCGATCCCGGCATGGGTGTCGATGACGCGGAACGCGCCGGGCTTGCGCTTCAGATAATCGAGGATGCGCGCCAGCACCGCGTGCTTGACGACGTCGGCGAAGTTTCCGGCGTGGAAGGCGTGGCGGTAGTTCATCGCGATTCGCCGTCGCGCGGGGTCAGGAAATCGGTGAGCGCCGCGCTGCCGGGGCCGAGATCGGCCCACGCGCCGGCGAAGGAGAGACGGGCGAGCCCGGCGGTCGGGAATTTCCGCCGCACCTTTTCCATCGCGTCCGGCGCACTATCGGCTGCCGCGATGAGCGCGACGAGGTCCTCAAGGCCCGGATTGTGGCCGACGACGAGAAGCGTCTCCACGGCGGCGGGCGTCGAGCGGACGGCGTCGAGGATGCGCTCCGCCGGCGCTTCGTAGATCGAGCGGTCGGGAAAGGCCGGCACGGCGCGCGGCAGTTCCGCCTCGACCAGCTCCCATGTCTGGCGGGTGCGCAGGGCGGCGGACACCAGCGCCCGGTCGGGCAGCCAGCCGCGCCGCGTTATCTCGCGCGCCATGCGCGGGGCGGCCTCGCGGCCCCGCTTCGCCAGCGGCCGGTCGAAATCGTCGAGCGCGGGATCGTCCCAGCTCGACTTGGCGTGGCGCAGGAGAAGCAGCGTCCGGGTCACGGCATCCCGCCCTCAGGGCGTCATGCGGGCGAGGCTTTCGATATCCACCTCTTCGCCGGCCGGGCCGGGGGAAAGCAGCGCCCCGGCGGCATGGACGCCGGTGAGGACGACGCGGCCGTCCTCCATCCGGGCGCGTCCTTCCGCCACCAGCCGCAGCGCCAGCGGATAGAGCTTGTGCTCGGCCTCCAGCACGCGCCGCGCCAGCGTCTCGGCGTCGTCGGCCGGCAGCACCGGCACCGCGCCTTGCGCGATGATCGGGCCGGAATCCATCTTGGCGGTGACGAAATGGACCGTGCAGCCGTGAACGCGCATGCCCGCCTCGAGCGCCCGGTTGTGCGTGTCCAGCCCCGGGAACAGCGGCAGCAGCGAGGGGTGGATGTTGATGAGCTTGCCTGCCCACTTCTCGGTGAAGGCGGGCGAAAGCAGCCGCATGTAGCCGGCGAGGCAGACGATGTCGGCGCGCAGCGCCGTCAGCTCCTCGTCAAGCGCGGCGTCCAGCGCCGCCTTGGTCGGGTGGTCGGCGCGGGTGATCGCCTTGGCCTCGATGCCGAGCGCGGCGGCCGCGTTCAGCCCCTTGGCGTCGACCTTGTCGGAGATGACCGCGACGATGCTTGCGGGAAAGTTCGGGTCGCCCGCCGCTTCCGCCAGCGCCGCCATGTTGGTGCCGCGGCCGGAAATCAGGACGACGACGCGTTTCTTCATCATGCTCACAGCCCGATTTCACCGTTGTAGATGACGCCGGCCTCGCGGCGCGGCACGATGCGGCCGAGCGTCGTCACCGTCTCGCCGCCCTTGGTCAGCACGGCGGCGACCTGCGCCGCCTGCCCGGCGGCCACCACCAGCACCATGCCGATGCCGCAGTTGAAGGTGCGCATCATCTCGGCGGGGGCGACGTTGCCGGCCTTGGCCAGCCACGAGAACACCGGCGGCACGTCGATGGCGTCGAGGTCGAGCTCGGCCGCATAGGCTTTCGGCAGCACGCGCGGGATGTTGTCGGGAAAGCCGCCGCCGGTGATGTGCGCCAGCGCCTTGATGCCGTGGGTCGAGCGGATCGCCGACAGGATCGGGCGGACATAGATGCGGGTCGGCGCAAGCAGCGCCTCGCCCAGCGTCCTCGTCTTGTCGAAGGGCGCGATGTGCGCCCAGCTCAGCCCCGACGCGGCGACGATGCGGCGCACCAGCGAAAAGCCGTTCGAATGCACGCCCGACGAGGCGAGGCCGAGGATAACGTCGCCTTCGACGATGTCGTCCGAGGGCAGCAACTGCCCGCGCTCGGCCGCGCCGACGGCGAAACCGGCGAGGTCGTAGTCGCCATGGGCGTACATGCCGGGCATCTCGGCCGTCTCGCCGCCGATCAGCGCGCAGCCGGCCTGCCGGCAGCCCTCGGCGATGCCGGCGACGATCTGCGCTCCCTGCTCGGGGTCGAGCCTGCCGGTGGCGAAATAGTCGAGGAAGAACAGCGGCTCGGCGCCCTGCACAACGAGGTCGTTGACGCACATGGCGACGAGGTCGATGCCGACCGTGTCGTGGCGGTCGGCGTCGATGGCGACCTTCAGCTTGGTGCCGACGCCGTCATTGGCCGCGACCAGCACGGGATCGGAAAAGCCTGCGGCCTTCAGGTCGAACAGGCCGCCGAAGCCGCCGATCTCCCCGTCCGCTCCCGGCCGGCGCGTCGAGCGCACCAGCGGCTTGATCTTCTCGACGAGCGCGTTGCCGGCGTCGATGTCAACGCCGGCCGCTGCATAGGTGAGACCTTCTCTGTCTTCGCTCATGCGCGGCTGCCCCTTGGCACGATCCGTAAAGCCGGCTCTTCGCATGAACCCCCGCCGCCCGCAAGACCGCTCGCGGTCACAGGGGCGCGAATGGCGCGCGAAACACTGTGGCTGACCGGACGATCAGTCTCTTGACCGCGGCTTCAACAGGAGCCTATCTCCTGCCGCGGCCGGCGGATAAGATGGCCGCCCGACTGGACAAGCCGCGAGCGAACGGGCCGATGAACAAACGCGACGCCGAGATCAGGGAACAGGTGGCCGAGGTGGTCATCGCCACCGGCTGGCGGCGGCAGGTGCTGTTCTGGCTCGGCGCGGCGGTGACGCTCATCGTGTTCCTCTACATTTTCTCCGCGATCCTGCTGCCGTTCCTCGCCGGCATGATCCTCGCCTATTTCCTCGACCCCATCGCAGACTGGCTGGAGCGGCGCGGCCTGTCGCGCCTCGCGGCCACGGTCTTCATTCTGGTGATGTTCCTCATCGTCCTCGTGCTGGCGCTGATGCTCATCATCCCGGTGCTCGCCACCCAGCTCGCCGACTTCATCGGCCGGCTGCCCGACTATCTGTCGCGGCTTCAGGTGCTCATCACCAGCATCGACCCCGACTGGCTGAGCCAGACGCTGGGCGTCGATCCGGCCTCGCTGCGCGAGGGGCTGAACTCGCTGCTGACCCAAGGGGCCGGTTTCCTGACCACCCTGTTCTCCTCGATCTGGAGCTCGGGCAAGACGCTGATCGACCTTGCCGGCCTCTTCGTCATCACCCCGGTCGTCGCCTTCTACATGCTGCTCGACTGGGACAAGATGATCCGCACGGTCGATGGCTGGATACCGCGCGACCATCTGGCGACGGTGCGCACCATCGCCCAAGACGTCGACACGGCGGTCGCCGGCTTCGTGCGCGGGCAGGGCACGCTCTGCCTGATCCTCGGCATCATGTACGCCGTCGGCCTCACCGCCGTGGGCTTGAATTTCGGCCTGCTGATCGGGCTGTTCGCCGGCCTCGTCAGCTTCATTCCGTATATCGGCTCGCTGCTCGGCCTCGTGCTGTCGGTCGGCGTCGCCATCGTCCAGTTCTGGCCCGAATGGCACTGGGTCGTCGTCGTGGCGGCGATCTTCTTCGGCGGCCAGTTCATCGAGGGCAACATCCTCCAGCCCAACCTCGTCGGCAAGAGCGTCGGCCTGCACCCGGTCTGGCTGATGTTCGCGCTGTTCGCCTTCGGCGCGCTGTTCGGCTTCGTCGGGCTGCTGATCGCGGTGCCGGCCGCCGCGGCCGTCGGCGTCCTCGTCCGCTTCGCCTTGTCGCGCTATCTGCACTCGCCGCTCTATCGCGGCCACGGCGTCCCGCCGGAGGTGTGAGGGCCATGCCGCCTGCCTCCGCCGACGGGCCGCGCCAGCTCCCGCTCGATCTCGCCCATAGCGAGGCGAGAAGCCGCGACGATCTCGTCGTCGGCCCGTCCAACGCGCGGGCCGTCGCCCTCGTCGACCGCTGGCCCGACTGGCCCGCGCCGGTGGCGGTCCTCGCCGGGCCGGCAGGCTCCGGCAAGTCGCATCTCGCCAATGTCTGGCGCGAGGCGAGCGGCGCGACGGCGATTCCTCCCGGCCGTCTCGGGCCTCAGGCCGCCGAGGCGGCGGGCCGTGGCCCGGTGCTGATCGACGACGTCGATTCCGGCGCCATCGACGAGGCCGGCCTCTTCCACCTCATCAACACCGTGCGGCAGGCGAACACCACGCTGCTGATGACCGCGCGGCGCTTTCCCGCCGCGTGGGGGGTGACGCTGCCCGACCTCGCCTCGCGGCTGAAGGCGGCCGCGACGGTCGAGATCGACGAGCCCGACGACATGCTGCTCGCGGCCGTCACCACCAAGCTGTTCGCCGACCGCCAGATCGAGGTCGAGCCGCACGTGGTGCAGTTCCTCGTCCGGCGCATCGAGCGTTCGCTGTCCAGCGCCATCGAGGCGGTCGCCCGGCTCGACCGCATCGCGCTCGAGCGCAAGAGCCGCATCACCCGCGCGCTCGCCGGGCAGGTGGTGGCCGCGATGGAGGAAGGACGGCCTTAAAGCAATTCCAGGAAAAGTGTGAAGCACTTTTCCGTCCGGAATTGCGTTAAAACAAGGAGTTAGCCTCAGGTAGCTTCGGCGTCGTAGGCGTAGAGCCAGTCGAGATCGGCCGCGAGGCTTGTCCCCCGGCGCAGCGCCAGCACGATGTCACGGCCGAGCGCGACCGGGCCGGAGGCATGCCAGACGAAGCGGTTGAAGGCCCCGCGCTTCGCCACCTGCCGCACCCGCTCGCGGCGCACCGCCTGATAGTGCGCGAGCGCGCCGGCGAGATCGTCCGGCCGCACTGCCACCGTGGCAGCGAGCGCGGCCGCGTCCTCGATCGCCATCACCGCGCCCTGCGCCGCATAGGGGCCCATCGCATGGGCGGCGTCGCCGACGAGCGCGAGACCCGCCGGGTCGATCCACGGCGCTTCGCCATCGACCTCGGCGATCGGCCATGGCAGCCAGCCGTCGACATTGGCGGCGAGCGCGTCGATGTCGTCGGCCGCGCCGGCGATGATGCCGGGGGGCAGCAGGCGGCGTTCGCCGCCGGCGCCCGATTCCGTCGGCGCGGGCATCCGGCCGATGACGACGAGGTTGACGATCTGCCCCCCGCGCAGCGGATAGGCGACGAGGTGGAAGCGCGGATGGAGGAACGCGCTCACCCGGTCGGTCGGGATCAGGCCGGCGCAGAGCTGCGGCGTCGCGATCGCTCGCCACGCGACATAGCCCGAGAAGCGCGCCGGCCGGGCGAGGGGGCCGGCCGCGCGCAGCGCCGAGCGCACCCCGTCCGCGCCGACCGCGAGGTCGCAGGCGATCTCATCCTCCACGCCGGCGCGCGCCACCGACAAGGCGTTGCCGGCATGGGACAGAACCGTGACGCCGGTTTCGAGCGTGATCGCCGGATGCGCCCGCACGGCCCGCGCCAGGATGTCGTGAAGGTCGGCGCGATGGATGGTCAGATAGGGCGCGCCCCACCGGCGCAGGGCGGTCTCGCCCAGCGGCACCGCGGCGAGGCTGCGCAGGGAATCGGCCCGGCGCAGCTCGATGGACACGGGCCTGACCGCGATGCTTGTCGCGTCTTCGAGAAGGCCGAGACGCTTGAGGATAACGGTCGCGTTGGGGGAAAGCTGGAGGCCGGCCCCGACCTCCTCGAGCTTCTCCGCCCGCTCGAGGACGGAAACCCGAAAACCCCGTTCGGCGAAGCACAGCGCCGCCGTCAGCCCGGCGATTCCGGCCCCGGCGATGGCGACATGCCTTGGAGGAACGGTCATCGCGCCCGGGCCGCGCCTTGGCGCTTCAGGCGGCGCGCGGCTGGAAGCTCACGCCTTCGGGCCGGGTTTCGGTGCCATGCAGCGCGGGGTTGTAGCGATAGAGGGTCGAGCAGTAGGGGCAGACGATCTCGTTGTCCTCGCCGAGGTCGAGGAAGACGTGCGGATGGTCGAAGGGCGGCGTCGCGCCCACGCACATGAACTCCCGGACGCCGATCTCGATGAGCGCGTGGCCCGCGTCGTTCTGGAAGTGGGGAATTGTCGGGTGGTCGGCCATGACATGCTCCCGGATATCTCAAGCTCGATGCCTGACGCATGTCGCCCAAAAGTGGAAGCCGCTTTCGGGATAACGAGATGCGCACTCTGAAGCCAGCGTTTGCAGCATAAAGCAGGCCTTGGCAAGCCGTGATATGAAACTGTCACAAAACCCTGTCAGGAGGCAGCTTGACGAAATGCGCGCCTGCTGATGCAGTCGCGCGGATGGCATCAGGTGGCAGGATGAACGAGACAAGACCGGCGCAGAGCGAATTCACGGGCAAGGTGCAGGCGCTGGCCGCCGCGCCCGAGGGCAACCCCGACCGGTTCGTCAACCGCGAGTTCTCCTGGCTCCAGTTCAACCGCCGCGTCCTCGACGAGGCGGAGAACCCGCGCCACCCGCTGCTGGAGCGGCTGCGCTTCCTGTCGATCTCTGCCGCCAATCTCGACGAGTTCTTCATGGTGCGCGTCGCCGGCCTCGCCGGGCAGATCCGCGAGGGGATCGTCATCAAGAGCCCGGACGGGCGCACGCCCGAGCAGCAGCTCGAGCTTCTGCTGCTCGAGGTCGGCCGCCTTCAGGAGGACCAGCAGGCCGCCTATGCACGCCTGACCGCGCTTCTGCGCAAGGAGGGCATCGAGGTCGTGCGCGCCGAAACCATCGCCCGCGACGAGAGGGCATGGCTCGAAGAGCATTTCATGGATGCGGTGTTCCCGGTTCTGACACCGCTTTCCATCGACCCGGCGCATCCGTTCCCGTTCATCCCCAATCTCGGCTTCTCGATCGCGCTGCAACTGCGCCACCTGCGCGACGGCAACGAGATGACGGCGCTGCTGCGCCTGCCGACGGCGCTGCGCCGCTTCATCCGCCTGCCCGACCGCAAGGGTGCCGTGCGCTTCGTCGCGCTCGGCGACACGGTCAGCCTGTTCATCGGCAAGCTGTTCCCCGGCTACGAGGTCAAGGGCTCGGGCACGTTCCGCATAATCCGCGACTCGGACATCGAGGTCGAGGAAGAGGCCGAGGACCTCGTGCGCCTGTTCGAGAGCGCGCTGAAGCGCCGCCGGCGCGGCCAGGTCATCCGCATCGAGTTCGACGACGAGATGCCGGAGGCGCTGCGCGATTTCGTCGCCGGCGAGCTCGGTCTT
Organism: Alphaproteobacteria bacterium; assembly: GCA_037190985.1. Lineage (GTDB taxonomy): Bacteria > Pseudomonadota > Alphaproteobacteria > Rhizobiales > Rhizobiaceae > Aerobium. The sequence continues at coordinate 222,392 of JBBCKE010000036.1, read as the reverse complement.
GCCGGCTCGCGCATCTCGATCCTCAAGGCGCCGCTGGCGCTCAACCAGGTCTCGGAGATCGTCGCCCTGCCGCGCGACGACCTGAAGTTCGTGCCCTACAACCCGCGCTTCCCCGAGCGCGTGCGCGACCGCGGCGGCGACTGCCTCGCCGCCATCCGCGAGAAGGACTTCATCGTCCACCACCCCTACGAGAGCTTCGACGTCGTGGTGCAGTTCCTGCGCCAGGCGGCGGCGGACCCCGACGTGGTGGCGATCAAGCAGACGCTCTACCGCACCTCGAACGACAGCCCCATCGTGCGCGCGCTGATCGACGCGGCCGAGGCCGGCAAGTCGGTGACGGCGCTGGTCGAGCTGAAGGCGCGCTTCGACGAGGAAGCCAACATCCGCTGGGCGCGCGATCTGGAGCGCGCCGGCGTGCAGGTCGTCTTCGGCTTCCTCGAGCTGAAGACCCACGCCAAGATGTCGCTGGTCGTGCGGCGCGAGGACGGGCGCTTGCGCAACTACGTGCATCTCGGCACCGGCAACTACCACCCGATCACCGCGCGCATCTATACCGACCTTTCCTATTTCACCACCGATCCGGCGCTGGCGCGCGACGTGGCGCAGGTGTTCAACTTCATCACCGGCTATGCCGAGCCGGCGCAGAAGATGGGCATCGCCATCTCCCCGTTCACGCTGCGCCAGCGCATCCTCGACCACATCGGCGCCGAGATCGAGTTCGCCCGGAACGGCAAGCCGGCGCAGATCTGGATGAAGATGAACTCGCTGGTCGACCCGCAGGTCATCGACGCGCTCTACGATGCGAGCCGGGCCGGCGTCGAGATCGACCTCGTCGTGCGCGGCATCTGCTGCCTTCGGCCGCAGGTGCCGGGCCTGTCCGAGAACATCCGCGTCAAGTCGATCGTCGGCCGCTTCCTCGAGCACAGCCGCATCTACTGCTTCGGCAACGGCCACGGCCTGCCGTCCGACGAGGCCGTCGTCTATATCGGCTCGGCAGACATGATGCCGCGCAACCTCGACCGCCGGGTCGAGACGCTGGTGCCGATCACCAATCCGACTGTGCATGAACAGGTGCTCGGCCAGATCATGCTCGGAAACATCATGGACAATCAGCAGAGTTTTGAAGTACTGGCGGACGGCACCTCGCGGCGTCTCGCGCCCGAGGAGGGAGAGGAGCCCTTCAACGCGCAGGAGTACTTCATGACGAATCCGAGCCTGTCCGGACGGGGCGACGCGCTGAAATCCAGCGCGCCGAAACGGATCGTCCAGCCCAAGCGCCGCAAGAAGACCGGCGCGCCGCCGGCTGCATGATTCATTCATCACAGGGCCGGCTCCAGGACCGCCGGCCGCTCGCCGTGATCGACATCGGGTCGAACTCGGTGCGGCTTGTCGTCTATGAGGGCGTCGCGCGCTCGCCGACCGTTCTTTTCAACGAGAAGATGATGGCCGGGCTCGGCCGCGGCATCGTCTCGACCGGCCGACTCGACGACGAGGCCGTGCGCCGCGCCGTCGAGGAGCTGCGGCGTTTCCGCGCGCTCGCCGAGCAGGCCGGCGCGGTCTCGCTTCACGCCATCGCCACCGCCGCCGCGCGCGAGGCCGAGAACGGCATGGATTTCGTGCGCCGCGCCGAGGACATCCTCGGCGTGCCGATCCAGGTCCTCTCTGGCCGCGAGGAAGCCGGCTATTCGGCGCAAGGCGTCATCTCCGCCTTCCATCGGCCGGACGGCATCGCCGGCGATCTCGGCGGCGGCAGCCTCGAGCTGGTCGACATTTCCGGCGACGATTTCGGCGAGGGCATCACCCTGCCGCTCGGCGGCCTGCGCCTTCAGGAGATGTCGCGCGAATCGCCGGCCGCGGCCGCGAAGATCGCGCGCGAGGAGCTGCGCCGCGCCGCTTTCCTCGCCGACGGGCGCGGCCGGAACTTCTACTGTGTCGGCGGGACGTGGCGAAATCTCGCCCGCCTGCACATGCTCTCGACCGGCTACCCGCTGCCGGTTATGCATCATTACGAGCTTCCGCTCGCCGACATGGGCGAGTTCCTCAAATTCGTCATGGCCGGCGACATCGCCCAGATGCAGGGGGCAAAGCGCATCTCGAAGTCGCGCCGCGCGCTCCTGCCTTACGGCGCGGCGGTGCTGCGCGAGATCATCGACGCGATGCAGCCGAAAAGCGTCGTCGCCTCGGCCTTCGGCGTGCGCGAGGGCTATCTCCATTCGCTCTTGTCGCCGCAGGAGCGCGAGCGTGATCCGCTGATCTCGGCGGCGGAGGAACTCGCCATCCTGCGCGCGCGCTCCGTCACACACGCGCGTGAGCTGGCGGCGTGGACCGACGAGGCTTTCGCCGTCTTCGGCATCGACGAGACCGAGGACGATGCCCGCTATCGCCGGGCTGCCTGCCTGCTCGCCGACATCGGCTGGCGCGCGCATCCCGAATATCGCGGCACCCAGTCGCTCAACATCATCGCCCACGCCTCCTTCATCGGCATCGACCATCCCGGCCGCGCCTTCATCGCGCTCGCCAACCTGTTCCGCCACGAGGGCATCTACGAGGACGACGTCTCGCCGGCGATGAAGGCGCTCGCCGGCCCGCGCCATATCGAGCGCGCGCGCATCCTCGGCGCGCTCCTGCGCGTGGTCTATCTGTTCTCGGCCTCGATGCCGGGCATCATGCCCAAGCTGAAATGGCGCGAGGGCGAGGGGCGCAAGCTCTTCCTCGTCGTGCCGGCCAGCCATGCCGGCCTGATGGGCGAGCGGCCGGATGCGCGCATGGCGATTCTCGCCAAGGTGCTCGACCGGCCGATGGAGATCATGGTCGGGGACTAGAGCAATTCCAGGAAAAGTGTGAAGCACTTTTCCGTCCGGAATTGCGTCAAAACAAGAAGTTGGACGGGGAGGTCCGAATGAACGGGAAATCCGGCAGGCCGCGCATCGCCGTGCTGTTCGGCGGGCGCTCCGCCGAGCACGACGTCTCGGTGCTTTCGGCCGCCAACGTCATCCGCGCGCTCGATCCGGCGCGATACGAGGTCGTGCCGGTCTTCATCACGCGCGACGGGCGATGGCTGGAAAGCGCCGTCGTCGACGGCGCGCCGGCCCGGCCGGAGCGCGGGACGCAGCTTGCCCTCCTGCCGGGCGGCGAGGGGCGCATGATTGCGATTCCCGAGGGCGGTGCGCCGCGCGAGACGGCGGCGATCGATGTCCTCTTCCCGGTCCTGCACGGGATTCCCGGCGAGGACGGCTCGGTGCAGGGTCTGGCCGAGGTGGCGCGTGTGCCGCTGGTCGGCTGCGGCATTCTCGGCTCCGCCGTCGCCCTCGACAAGGACGTCGCCAAGCGGCTGCTGCGCGAGGCCGGCATTCCCGCCGCGCGCGCCGTCACCATCCGCCGCGACGCGGTTCCCGACTTCGGCGACCTCACTGAGGCGCTCGGGCTTCCCGTCTTCGTCAAGCCGGCGCGGCAGGGCTCGTCGGTCGGCGTCAGCAAGGTCGCGAGCGAAAGCGACTACCGGGCCGCGCTGGAGGAAGGCTTCCGCCACGACGACAAGCTGCTGGCCGAGGAGTTCGTCAGGGGCAGGGAGATCGAGTGCAGCGTGCTGGAGGCCCCGGACGGCGCGCTGTTCGTCTCGCGCACCGGCGAGATCGTCCCGGCGGAGGCCCATGGCTTCTACACCTACGACGCCAAATATGTCGACGCGGACGGCGCGTCGTTGCAGGTGCCGGCGGAACTGCCCGATGGCGTCGAGGACAGGGTTCGCGACCTGGCGGCGCAGGCGTTCCGGGCGCTGGGTTGCGACGGCATGGCGCGGGCGGATTTCTTCGTCACCGCCGACCTGCGCATCCTCGTCAACGAGCTGAACACCATCCCCGGCTTCACCGACATCAGCATGTATTCCAAGGCGATGGCGGCGAGCGGCGTCGGCTACGCCGAAATCCTCGACCGCCTGATCGCCCACGCGATGGCCCGCGCTGCGCGCAGCGCCTGATGCGGCCGGTGCGTTGACCGTCCTGCCGTTTGCCGCTACATCCGCCTGATGGCTTACCCGACCGGCTCCATGCGACTTACCGTCCCGTCCTTCTGAGGAAGGCGGGCAGCATGCGTCTTGCGCGGCGATCCACGGCGGCTCTCCATCCGCCGCAACGCGCGCGGTTCCTTCACCGATAAGGCAATCCGGATCTCGACATGGGCAATCTCGCGCCAGCCGATGCCGGCCGCGCCGCCGTTCTGGCAGCGGTGCTGTTGCAGGCGATCGGCAAGGTCGTCTACGGGACGGCGCTGACCGCCGTGCCGTCGCCTCTCTTCGTGTTCGTCAGCTTCTCGCTGACGGCGCTGGTGTTCCTGCTTTTCGCCCGCAAGGGGGCGGGCGAGGCGGCATGGACGCCGCTCGTCGTCCTCAACGTCGCCACCGCAATCACCTTCCTCAGCTTCTTCTTCGCGCTCAAGCTGATCGAGCCGGCCATCGCCGTCGCGGTGAATATCGGCCTCGGGCCGATCCTTGCCGTGCTGATCGCGTGGCGCGCCGGCGGCGGCAGGCCCTCGCGGCACCGGCTGGGCGTGTGCGCCGGCATCCTCGCGGGTTGCGCCGTCCTTTGCGTTTCGGCCCTTCGCGGCAGCGGCTTTTCCCTTGAGGGCGGTAGCCCGCTGCCCGGCCTTGCCGCCAGCGCAATCGCGGGCGTCGGCACGGTGGCGATAACCGTCACTTCGCGAATCCTGATGGATCGCGGCTGGCAGCCGGGTGCGGTGCTTGCCCACCGTTTCTACGCGGTCGTGCCGGCTTCGCTGCTCCTGAGCCTCGGTCTCGACCCCGCAAGCCTCGCATGGACGCCCGGGCTGGCGCTCCTGCTGCCCGGCGTCGCGCTCGTCGGCGTGCTCATCCCGCTCTACCTGCTGCAATTCGGGATACGCCGCTGCGATCCCTATACCGTCATGGTGACGATGGCGGCGCTTCCGGCGCTGACCTTCCTCATCGAGGGATTCTCGCCGGCCTATGCGTGGTCGTGGACGACGGCGGTCGGGTTGCTGATCCTCACCGCCTCGCTGGCGGCGGATGTCGTCCATGCCAGACGCAAGGCGCGAGGTTCTGCCGGATAGGCGGCGCGCCGGTCACTTCGTGTCGAACACCGCGATCCTGCGCTTGTCGAACTTGAGCGCGACGTCGCCGCGCACGAGCGCCAGCGCCTTTTCGCCGAACACCTCGCGCCGCCAGCCATGCATGGCCGGCACGTCGGCGTCCTCGCCCTGGGCGGCGATCCTGTCGATGTCGTCGGACGAGGCCAGCACCTTGGGCGCGACGCCTTCTTCCTCGGCCACCAGCTTCAGGAGCACCTTGATGAGCTCCGCCGCCGCGCTGGTTCCTTCCGGCTGCTGCACATGGCGCGGCAGCTTCGGCAGGCTCTCCTTCGGCAGGTCGAGCGCCTCGTTGACGACGGCGACGAGCGCGTGCGCCGTCGCCGAACGCTCCCAGCCCCTCGGCGTGGTGCGCAGCCGGGCGAGCGCCGCCGCGTCGCGCGGCCCCTGCTGGGCGATCTCGTAGATGGCGTCGTCCTTGATGACGCGCCCGCGCGGCACGTTGCGCTCGCGCGCCTCGCGCTCGCGCCATGCCGCGACCGCCTGCACCACCGCCAGCTCCTGCGGCTTCTTCACCCGCATCTTGAGCCGCTTCCAGGCGTCGTCCGGGTGCGGGTCGTAGGTCTCGCGCGCGGTGAGGACCTGCATCTCCTCGTTCAGCCAATGGGCGCGGTCGTCGCGCTCCAGCCGGTCGCGCAGATGGCGGTAGACGTCGACCAGATGGGTGACGTCGGCCAGCGCGTAGTCGAGCTGCTTGTCGGAAAGCGGCCGGTGCCGCCAGTCGGTGAAGCGCGACGACTTGTCGATGCGCTCGCCCGTCACCTTCTGCACGAGCTGGTCGTAGGAGACGCTGTCGCCGAAGCCGCACACCATCGCCGCCACCTGCGTGTCGAAGACGGGATTGGGGATCAGGTCGCCGAGATGGAAGATGATCTCGATGTCCTGCCGTGCGGCATGGAACACCTTGATCGTCTTCTCGTCGCCCATCAGCCGGAAGAACGGCGCAAGGTCGATGCCGGGCGCGAGGGGATCGACCAGCGCCGTCGTGTCCGGCGAGGCGAGCTGGACGAGGCACAGCTCCGGCCAGAACGTCGTCTCACGGATGAATTCCGTGTCGATGGTGACGAAATCGGAGCGGGCAAGCCGTTCGAGGACGTTTTCGAGGTCTTCCTGGCGGGTAATCAGCGGCATCGAGGTTTCACATTGCGGCACGTATCGCCTCAATTCCAGTCGCGGCCCGGCGCGTCAAGCCTATTGTGCCATCGATGGTTCATCTTTTCCTGTCGTTGCCGCGCCAATGCGCCAGCCGGGCGAAGATCGTCGAGGTGCGCAAGAGCGCGGTGAAGCGCCCGCGCTCCTCGGCGCTGGCCGGCGCGCGCACCCGCATGCGCCAGACGATGAGGGCGATGAACACGACATAGACGGCGGCCGAGAACTGGAACAGCGCCTGCGGGCCGAACCACTGCATGACGCTTGCCGCCGCGAACGGCCCGACGATGGCCCCCAGCGAATAGAACAGCATCAGCGCCGCGTTGAGCATGACATATTCGTTCTTGCCCGCGCGGTCGTTGGCATGCGCCGCCGACAGCGAATAGAGCGGCATGGCGAAGGAGCCGAACACGAACACCAGCGCGAAGTTGACCAGCCGCCCGCTGCCGGCGAACAGGCTGAGCGCGACCGCGGCGGCGAGCGCCAGTGTCGTGGTGATGAGCAGCACCGTGCGCCGGTCGTGCCGGTCCGAAGCGTAGCCGAGCGGATACTGGATCAGCGCGCCGCCGATGATCGAGACGCTGACGAAGGTGGCGACGTCGGCCGTGTTGAAGCCGATGTCCTGCGCGTAGACCGGCGACAGCGTGCGGAAGGCGCTGTTGGTGACGCCGATGGCGATGCAGCCGAGCGCGGCGATGGGCGAGATCGCCCAGGCGCGCCGCAGATCGAGCTTGACGCCCTCCGGCGGGGCCGGGTTGGAGCGGTCGCCGAGCGAGACCGGGACGAGGGAGAGGGCGATCATCATCGCCATCACCGCGAAGATGGCGAAGCCTTCCACGCCGATGGCCGGGATGAGGAACTGCGCGCCGGTGACGGCGCCGATGTCGATGACGCGGTAGAGCGACAGCACCCGCGCCCGGTTGTCGTTGGAGACGCCGGAATTGAGCCAGCTTTCCATCACCGTGAACAGGCCGGCGAAGCAGAAGCCGGAGATGAAGCGCATCGCCGTCCACAGGGTCACGTCGATGACGATGGCCATGATCAGCGTCGCCGAGGCCGCGATCGCCGCCAGCGCGGAGAAGGCGCGGATATGGCCGACGCCGCGCATGATGCTGACGATGACGAGGCAGCCGATGAGAAAGCCGGAAAAATAGGCCGTTCCCATAAAGCCGATGTCGGTGGGCGAGAAGCCCTCATGCGCGCCGCGCAGCGCGATCAGCGTGCCCTGGAGCCCGTTGCCGCCGAGAACGATGCCGGCTGTCGTCAGGATCGGGATGAGGGGTCTCAGGCCGTTCATGTCACCGCCGGGAGGGAAGGGACGCATGCCCACCATACGAACGCACGGCGGACGATGCCACCCGCAGGCGCGCGCGTCTGCTGGGCCAGCCGGCTATAGCCGCCTTGCCTTGACAAATCGACCCTCTCATGCGCTTTTCCGGCGCAATTCGGGGCGGCCGCCCGCGACGGCGGAAACACCCCATGAAAGCCTCTTCAGATAAGCGGAAAGACCGTCTCATGCATCGTTACCGCAGCCATAACTGCGCCCAGCTCCGGAAGGCCGATGTCGGCGCCACCGTTCGCCTGTCCGGCTGGGTCCATCGCGTTCGCGATCATGGCGGCCTGCTCTTCATCGACCTGCGCGACCATTACGGCCTCACCCAGATTGTCGCCGACCCCGACTCGCCCTGCTTCAGGACGGCCGAGACCGTGCGCGGCGAATGGGTGATCCGCGTCGACGGCGAGGTCAAGGCGCGCATGCCGGAGACCGTCAATGCCGGCCTGCCGACCGGCGAGATCGAGATCTTCGCCCGCGACATGGAGGTGCTGTCGGCGGCGAAGGAGCTGCCGCTGCCGGTGTTCGGCGAGCCGGACTATCCGGAAGACATCCGCCTGAAATACCGCTTCCTCGACCTGCGCCGCGACACGCTGCACAGGAACATCGTCGCGCGCACCAAGATCATCGCCGAGATGCGCAGGCGCATGGGCGAGGCCGGCTTCACCGAATATTCGACGCCGATCCTGACCGCCTCGTCGCCGGAGGGCGCACGCGACTTCCTCGTGCCGTCGCGCATCCATCCGGGCAAGTTCTATGCGCTGCCGCAGGCGCCGCAGATCTACAAGCAGTTGATCATGGTCTCGGGCTTCGACCGCTATTTCCAGATCGCGCCCTGCTTCCGCGACGAGGACCCGCGCGCCGACCGCCTGCCGGGCGAGTTCTACCAGCTCGACCTCGAAATGAGCTTCGTCGAGCAGGAGGACATCCTGTCGACCATGGAGCCGGTGATGCGCGGCGTGTTCGAGGCCTTCGCCGAGGGCAAGCCGGTCACGCAATCCTTCCCGCGCATCGCCTATGACGAGGCGATCCGCAAATACGGCTCGGACAAGCCGGACCTGCGCAATCCCATCGTCATGGAGGAGGTGTCGGAGCATTTCCGCGGCTCGGGGTTCAAGGTGTTCGCAGGCATCCTCGCCAACGATCCGAAGGCCGAGGTGTGGGCGGTTCCGGCGAAGACCGGCGGCTCCAGAGCCTTCTGCGACCGGATGAACTCCTGGGCGCAAGGGGAGGGGCAGCCGGGCCTCGGCTACATCTTCTGGCGCAAGGAAGGCGACAGGCTCGAAGGGGCCGGCCCCATCGCCAAGAACATCGGCGAGGAGCGCACCGAGGCGATCCGCACCCAGCTCGGCCTCGCCGACGGCGACGCCTGCTTCTTCGTCGCCGGCGATCCGAAGAAGTTCTACGCCTTCGCCGGGGCCGCGCGCACCCGCGCCGGCGAGGAGCTCGACCTCATCGACCGCGACCGCTTCGAATTGTGCTGGATCGTCGACTTCCCGTTCTACGAATGGAACGAGGACGAGAAGAAGGTCGATTTCGGCCACAACCCGTTCTCGATGCCGCAGGGCGGCATGGAGGCGCTGACCGCGCAGGAGCCGCTGTCGATCAAGGCGTTCCAGTACGACATGGTCTGCAACGGCTTCGAGATCGCCTCCGGCGGCATCCGCAACCATCTGCCGGAAACCATGGTCAAGGCGTTCGAGATCGCCGGCCTCGACCGGGCGACGGTCGAGGAGCGGTTCGGCGGCCTCTACCGCGCCTTCCAGTACGGCGCGCCGCCGCATGGCGGCATGGCCGCCGGCGTCGACCGCGTCGTCATGCTGCTCGTCGGCGCGAAGAACCTGCGCGAGGTCAGCATGTTCCCGATGAACCAGCAGGCGTTCGACCTCCTGATGGGTGCGCCCAACGAGGCGACCCCGGCCCAGCTTCGCGAGCTGCATCTGCGCCCGGTGCCGCCGAAGAAGGAAGGCTGAGGCCACAGCCCGCAAAACAGCCGGGACGAAAAGAAAAGCCCGCCGCTCATCGTGAGCGGCGGGCTTTTTTTGCAATGCAATCGTCAGGCGGGGCAATGGCCTGTGAAAACAGGCACTTCGCTTGCATTTCCTGAATCTGTTTCTCAGCCGCCTCTAGTGCAGGATCTGGCTGAGGAACAGTTTCGTGCGCTCGTGCTGCGGGTTGTCGAAGAACTCGGCCGGCGTGTTCTGCTCGACGATCTGGCCCTGATCCATGAAGATGACGCGGTTGGCCACCTGACGGGCGAAGCCCATCTCGTGGGTGACGCAGATCATCGTCATGCCTTCCTCGGCGAGGCCGACCATGGTCTCCAGCACTTCCTTGACCATTTCCGGGTCGAGCGCCGAGGTCGGCTCGTCGAACAGCATGATCTTCGGCTTCATGCACAGCGAGCGGGCGATGGCCACGCGCTGCTGCTGGCCGCCGGAGAGCTGGCCCGGATATTTGTTGGCCTGCTCGGGGATCTTGACCCGCTCCAGATAGTGCATGGCCGTGGCCTCGGCCTCCTTCTTGGGGACCTTGCGCACCCAGATCGGCGCCAGCGTGCAGTTCTCGAGGATCGTCAGATGCGGGAACAGGTTGAAGTGCTGGAACACCATCCCGACCTCGCGCCGCACCTCGTCGATCTTCTTCAGGTCGTTGGTGAGCTCGACGCCCTCGACGATGATCTTGCCCTTCTGGTGCTCCTCCAGCCGGTTGATGCAGCGGATCATCGTCGACTTGCCCGACCCGGAAGGCCCGGCGACGACGATGCGCTCGCCGCGCATCACCTTCAGGTCGATGTCGCGCAGCACGTGAAAGTCGCCGTACCACTTGTTCATGCCGATGATCTCGACCGCGACGTCGGTGGTGGAAATGTGCATCTTGGAGCGGTCGATATCCAGCTCGCTTGCCGCGACTGCGTTTTCCGTGGCCATGTTTCAGTTACCTCCGGCGTTTCGGCGTTGTCCTGTCGTCCGTGTCGGGCGGTTCATCGTCGCAACCCCGTGTCCAGACGCCGTTCCATGTATTGCGAGTAGCGCGACATGCCGTAGCAGAACACCCAGAAGATCGCGGCCGCGAAGATGTAGCCTGTCTTGGCCGTCTGCGGCGTCGCCCAGGTCGGGTCGCCGGAGATGTTCTGCTTCACCACGCCGAGCAGGTCGAACATCGAGATGATGAGGACGAGGGTGGTGTCCTTGAACATGCCGATGAAGGTGTTGACGATGCCGGGGATGACCAGCTTCAGCGCCTGCGGCATGATGATGAAGCTCATCTTCTGCCAGTAGCCGAGGCCGAGCGAATCCGCGCCCTCGTACTGGCCGCGCGGAATCGCCTGCAGGCCGCCGCGGATCACCTCCGCCATATAGGCCGAGGCGAACAGGGCGACGCCGATCAGCGCGCGCAGCAGCTTGTCGAAGGTCATGCCCGGCGGCACGAACAGCGGCAGCATGAAGCTCGCCATGAACAGGATCGTGACCAGCGGCACGCCGCGCACCGTCTCGATGAAGATCACCGACAGGAGCTTGACGATCGGCATGTTGGACCGCCGCCCCAGGGCCAGCAGGATGCCCAGCGGCAGCGAGACGACGATGCCGACATAGGAGATCACCAGCGTGACCAGCAGGCCGCCCCACAGCGAGGTCTCGACATAGCGCAGGCCGAAATAGCCGCCGACCAGCAGGAAGTAGGCGACGAACGGGAACGCCCCGAAGAACAGGATGGCGTTGAGCCGCTTCCACGGGATGCGCGGGATGAGCAGCGGCACGAGCAGCGCGACGAAGATCGCGCCGGTGAGCAGCACGCGCCAGCGCTCGTCGAGCGGATAGCGGCCGAACATGAACTGGCCGAACCGGCTGGTCACGAACGGCCAGCACGCCCCGCTCCAGCCGGCGGGCAGTTCGCCGCCCTGCTCGGTCGTCAGGCAGGCGGTGCGGTCGGCTCCCGTCCACACCGCGTCGAAGAACAGCCAGTTCAGCACGCGCGGCACCATCCACGCCAGCAGCAGCAGCGCCAGTATGGTCAACGCCGAATTGACCGGCGTCGAGAACAGGTTGTTGCGCAGCCAGGCGCTGAAGCCGACCTGGGACTGGGGGGCGGGCGTGGGCGGAGTGAACTCGGAGCGCACCCAGGAGATGTCTTTACCCTGCATGGATCATCTCTCCTTCAGCGCCATCTTGGTGTTGAACCAGTTCATGAACAGCGAGGTGACGAGGCTGATGCTGAGATAGACCACCATGAAGATGACCACGACCTCGATCGCCTGTCCCGTCTGGTTCAGGATGGTGCCGCCGACGGCGTAGAGATCGGGATAGCCGATCGCCACCGCGAGCGAGGAATTCTTCATCAGGTTCAGGTACTGGCTGGTGAGCGGCGGGATGATGATGCGCATCGCCTGCGGGATGACGACGAGGCGCATTCCGTCATTGGCCCGGACGCCGAGCGCGGAATAGGCTTCCGTCTGGCCCCGCGGAACCCCCATGATGCCGGCGCGCACGATCTCGGCGATGAAGGATGCCGTGTAGAACGACAGCGCGAGATAAAGCGACAGGAACTCCGGCTTGACGTTGGTGCCGCCGGTCAGGTTGAACGTCCCCTTCTGCGGATATTCGACCGAGACGGGGGTTCCCGACAGCAGGAAGGCCAGGAGCGGCAGGCCGACGATCAGCGCGACGCTGGTCCAGAGCACAGGGAAGCGCTGGCCCGTCGCCATCTGCCGCGCCTTCGCCCGGCGGGCGACGAAGAAGCTCAGCACGATCGCGAGGACGAAGGCCCAGAAGATCAGGGCCGAGCCCTGCTCCCAGATGAAGCGGGGGAAATAGAAGCCGCGATTGTTCAGAAACGAGCCGAACGGCAGCGACAGGCTGTCGCGCACGTTGGGCAGCACGGCGAGGACGCCCTGATACCAGAACAGGATGACCAGCAGCGGCGGGATGTTGCGGAACACCTCGACATAGACCGTCGCCAGCTTGCGGATCAGCCAGTTGTTCGAAAGCCGCGCAATGCCGACGATGAAGCCGATGACCGTGGCGGTGACGATGCCGGCCGCGGCGACGACGAGCGTGTTGAGGACGCCGACGACGAGCGCCCGCCCGAAGGACGAGTCGGACGTGTAGGCGATCAGCCGGTCGGAGATGTCGAAGCCGGCGCGGCCGCGCAGGAAGGCGAAGCCGGTGGAGATGTTCGAGCGGCGCAGGTTCTCGATCGTGTTGTCGACGATCCACCACACGCCGAGCGCGAGCAGGACGATGAGCAGGACCTGAAAGAAGATGCCGCGGACCTGCGGATTGTAAATCAGCGGAACGCGCGCGGGTTCGTCTCTGATAACGTTTTGTGACACATGGCTCCCCTTGACCTGGTGTCTGCGCCGGCGGGCCTTTTTGTTGTGTTACCCGATGCCGGCGGCGAGGGGCCGGAGAGGGCCCTGGGGAAACCTCTCCGGCCGCCGGAAGATCAGCGGATCGGCATGCCGTATTGCAGGCCGCCCTTGGTCCACAGCGCGTTCACGCCGCGGGCGATCTTGAGCGGGCTGCCGGTGCCGACATTGCGCTCGAAGATCTCGCCGTAATTGCCGGTCGCCTTGATGACGTTGACGACCCAGTCGTTGCCGAGGCCGAGATCGGTGCCGATCTTGGTTTCGGACTCGGTGCCGAGCAGACGGCGGATGTCCGGGTTGGTGCTTTCCTTCATCTCGTCGACATTGGCCTGGGTGACGCCGGCTTCCTCGGCGTTCAGCAGCGCGAAATAGACCCATTTGACGACGTCGAACCACTGGTCGTCACCCTGGCGGACGGACGGGCCGAGCGGCTCCTTGGAGATGATCTCGGGCAGGACGACGTGATCGTCCGGCGAGGACATCTGCAGGCGCACGGCGTAGAGGCCAGACTGGTCGGTGGTGTAGGCATCGCAGCGGCCGGCGTCGTAGGCGGCGTTGGCCTCCTCGAACTTCTCGAAGACGACCGGGTTGTATTCCATGTTGTTGGCGCTGAAGTAGTCGGCGAGGTTCAGCTCCGTGGTCGTGCCGGCCTGCACGCAGATCGAGGCGCCGGAAAGCTGCAGCGCGGAATTGACGCCCGGCAGCTTCTTGGCGTTGATCATGAAGCCCTGGCCGTCATAGTAGGTGACGCCGGCGAAGTTGAGGCCGAGCGCGGTGTCGCGGCTGACCGTCCAGGTCGTGTTGCGCGACAGGATGTCGACCTCGCCGGACTGGAGCGCGGTGAAGCGGTCCTTGGCGCTGAGGCCGGTGAACTTGACCGCGTTGCCGTCGCCGAAGACGGCGGCCGCGACGGCGCGGCAGAAGTCGACGTCGAGGCCGGTCCACTCGCCCTTGTCGTTGGGGGCCGAGAAGCCGGCCAGCGAGGTGTTGACGCCGCACTGGAGGAAGCCCTTGGCCTTGACGTCGTCAAGCGTGGCGGCCGAGGCAGCCGAAGCAGCCAGCGCCAGCGCGGCCGAGCCGAGAATTCCCGTGACGAACTTTTTCATACCCACTTACCTTTTCTGTTGTCGGGGCCTTGCCCCTGTTGCGCGGGACGGTGGTCCCGAATCGTTCTTTGTGGAAGCGGCATGGATATCCGGCCGGGTCGTTGCCTTCGGTCGGGGCGAGACGCTCCACCTCCCACTCACGAATTGTTATCGAAAGCGATATTTCAGCCCCGGTCAAGTGCGAATGGCGCGCGTTTGCCTTTCGGGAAAAGCATTATCCCCTCACAACTTGCGGCAATCACGGATTAAAAACGGCATCGGCCAAGTGTTGTCCCATTCCCTGCTTGGCGCTGGCGGTTGCGGCGCGGCACCGCGGCCGATATTTCTCGTGGCCGCAAACCGGGGAGCGATCCGATGGCCAACGACATCTTCAAGGACAAGTTCAGGGACAGCGGCGTCCACACGCGGCTCGCCCATGTCGGCAACGACCCGCGCGCGTTCCACGGCTTCATCCACCCGCCCGTGGTGCATGCCTCGACCGTGCTGTTCCCCGACGCCGCGACCATGGCGACGCGCAACCAGAAATACCAGTACGGCACGCACGGGACGCCGACGACCGACGCCCTGACCGACGCGCTCGACGCGCTGGAGGGCTCGGCGGGAACCGTGCTGACGCCCTCCGGCCTCGTCGCCGTCACGCTGCCGCTCCTCGCCTTCCTGTCCTCGGGCGACCATGTGCTGATCACCGATTCCGTCTATCACCCGACCCGGCGCTTCGCCGACACCGTGCTCGCGCGCATGGGGATCGAGGTCGAGTATTACGACCCGCTCGTCGGGGCCGGCATCGCCGGGCTGATGAGACCGGGCACGAAGGTGGTGTTCACGGAATCACCGGCCTCGAACACCTTCGAGATCCAGGACATCCCCGCCATCGCCCGCGCGGCGCATGCGCAGGACGCGGTCGTGATGATGGACAACACCTGGGCGACGCCGCTTTATTTCCGCCCGCTCGATCACGGCGTCGACATCTCGATCCACGCCCTGACCAAATATCCGGCCGGGCATTCCGACGTGCTGCTCGGCTCGGTCTCGGCCAATGAACGCTGCTGGGAGCAGCTTGCGGCGACCAATCAGGCGCTCGGCAATTGCGCCGCGCCGGACGATGCCTATCAGGCGCTGCGCGGGCTGCGCACCATGGGGGTGCGCCTCGAGCGCCATCAGCGCAGCGCGCTCGAGATCGCGCGCTGGCTGGAAGGGCAGGCGGGCGTCGCCCGCGTGCTCCATCCGGCGCTGGAGAGCTTTCCCGGCCACGCGCTGTGGAAGCGCGATTTTACCGGCGCCAGCGGCATCTTCTCCGTCGTGCTCGCCGGCGGCGGCCGCGAGCAGGCGCACGCCTTCCTCGACGCGCTGTCGATCTTCGGCCTCGGCTATTCGTGGGGCGGCTACGAGAGCCTTGCCGTCCACGTAAACCTCGAGGACAGGACCGTCGGCGCCGGCGCCTATGAAGGCCCGGTGATGCGCCTCCAGATCGGCCTCGAAGACGCGGCCGACCTCAAGGCCGACCTCGAAGCGGCCCTCGCCGCCGCGGCAAGCGCCTGACCGGCCTTCCCGACCGGGCCCGTTGACGCTCCGGGCCCGCCGCTCTACAGGAACAGCGCATCGGGCAGGGAAGGGTGGCCGAGTGGTTTAAGGCAGCGGTCTTGAAATTCGATTATCGCCGTCCTTGCCGACGATGTGAATCCCCCGCTCCGGCGGGGTTTCTTTTTGCCGTTACCCGCTGAGGTAACTCCTCCTCCAGCTAGCCTCTCGGGGGCCTGTTTCAGAAACGTGTGCTACGACTGCATACCTATTATGCAAAAAATTATGTTGCCCAATCTCTGTGCTGCTGATAGGACAGCACTACTGACATTCAACCTCCTCCCTGAATGTCAGTAACGAAAGCGGCGAACCTCCTCCCTTGCCTCTTTCCAGAATAAAGCCCGCTGCACCTCCTCCCGCAGCGGGCTTTTTCTTTGCCCGTTCAGTGCCCCGACCCGATGGGGTTTCTTTTTGGCTTGGACAACCAACTGTTTCCGATGGGCGGTGCTTCTCACGTGGAACGCCAGCCTCACCGCAGCGCCGTTGCGGATCATCCCACGCTGAGAGCGCGCTTCCCATTGTGGTTCAGCATCCATACGAACACTCCACCGACGACATAGGCAATCAAACCGTACGCAGCCGGCGGTATGGCCATTTCGGAATTATCCAGCATGTACTCGCTCATGGCCAGGGCAATGACGAGGGCGGCGTTGTGAAGGCCGATCGACATCGATAGCGCGACTGCCTGATCCCGCTCGATCTTGAGCATTCGGGGAACGTAATAGCCAACGGTCAGGCTCATCAGGCAAAAGGCGAGCGCGACTACTCCGACTGTCAGGCCCCATGTCGCCAACAACCTCCATTGGCTCACCAGAGCGATCAGAACCACCACCGCCAGAAACAAGGTGGCCAGCAGCTTGACCGGCCGGTCAAGGCGCTCTGCGAAGGCGGGATATCGCTTGTGGATGTAGACGCCGACCAAGGCAGGTATGATGGCAATAGTGAATATCTGAAGAACCTGATGAAGCTGAAGCCTGATGGTGCCTTCCTCTCCATAGAACGCCAATAGCGAGAGGTTGGCGATGATCGGCAAACTCACTATCGCCAGAAGTGAGCTGACCGCCGTTAGTGAGATGCTAAGCGCCACGTCGCCGCGCGCCAGATGAGTGTAGAGCGCCGCCGACGTTCCGCCAGGGCTTGCAGCCAGTAGCATCATGCCGACACAAATGGCAGGCGGCAGATTGGAGAAGTAGACGAGGACGAAGCACAAGACCGGCAGCACCACGGCTTGGCAGAAGATGCCAACCACGACAGGCCAAGGACGAGTGAGGACGCGAACAAAGTCCTCAAGCCTCAGTGACAGACCCAGCCCGAGCATGATGATGCAAAGCGCTACCGGCAGGCCGATGCTCAATGTCACGCTTGACTGCATGCGCCCTCTCCGGTGCAGGAGCGCATTCTAAAACAAGGACCTTACCTGATCCTGAATTGCCCTTGAAGCACTCGCCCTGAGGGGGCTTCTCATTTCAGACTGGAGCCCGATCCAGAAGTGGGCTTCCTCCCGACATGAACCCCAGATGAACGCCCCGTTAAGGCCGAGTTTATGGCCTATGCGGTTCAATCGAGTTCATCATCGGGGCATCGCGGGGCGCGTTCAAATCGTGGAGGAATCCATGGATAGAAGGCTATTCCTGACAGGCCTGCTCGGATTGGCAGGCGCTACGGCGGTCGGGGCGCTGATCCGGCCAGAGAGTGCGGCTGCCGCCGTCATCAATCCCGGTAACGGCATTCTGGACGAGCTGGATGAAGCGGGGCCAGAGGTGACGGAAGTCACTCACCGCCGCGGACACAGACGCCGGGGCCACAGGCATCACGGTCGGCGGCGGCCGGGTCGTCGCAGGCGTAGAGCTTGGCGGCGCGTGTGTGGCCGTGTCCGCATTCGTGGAAGGTTGCGCCGCCGCTGCTGGGATGAGCTGGTCTGGATCTAGAGCCAGTCGCTCTCTCCACCCTGGCCTGGCCGAAGCCCTCGCATTGCGGGGGCTTCCATTTCAGCCGCTGGCGCTACTCCATATCGAAGCGCGCGCCCAATGCATGCATGACCGTCCTTCTCCGTTGAGGCGGTCGATTATGAACACGTAATCCCCAGTCGTCCTTACGTCATAACGGCCACCCGCGACGAAAGCCGCGACAGCCAGGCCAGCCGCGATGATTGGAGCTGATCGCGTGGACATCCCCCCTCCTATGCCTGCGGTCCCTAGAGCTATAATACTCCTCTCAGCCTCTCGCCTTAACGGCATCGCCCTCCATCTCGGCGACGACCGCATAGAGCAAGCTACGCACCTGATCCTGCGCATTATCGTTCTCGACGCCGGCCGACGCGAGATGGCACAGGAGGTCCTTTGCCGTCTCTCGCCAGAAGGCCGTTGCATCATCCCCGTGCTTCGAGGCCAGCACGGACGCAAGGTCGCTGACGAGCTTGCGCCGACGGTGTAGCGGAAACGCGATGATTTCTGATCCCATGAGAAGCCCCTCCGATTCGCGGGGGAGGCTAAGAGCGGCATGGTTAACGACCGGTGAGTGACGGTCTGCCACTGGGGTAAACAGATAGCCATCCGGCACGATGGTTCTGCTGGGATCACAAGGGCGACGGCGAGCGGCTGCTTGGTCGACAATGAAACGGCGGGTATCCGCTTTCACGATCTGCGCCATACCCATGCCAGTCAGATGCTGGCGGCGGGCGTCCATCCGAAGGTGGCGAGCGAACAGCTCGGTCACAGCACCATCGGGATCACCCTCGACCTCTACAGCCACGTCATGCCGGGAATGCAGGCCGACGCAGCGGAGCAGGTTGACGCCGCAATCCGCGGCGCTGTAAAGCCGAGGGCGTGACGGCATTCGGTAGCATAATGGTAGCAGCGCTCGTGAGAGGCGTTGCGAGAGACCAGAAAAGTTAACGAAATCAAAGCTGGAAGGGTGGCCGAGTGGTTTAAGGCAGCGGTCTTGAAAACCGCCGAGGCAGCGATGTCTCCGTGGGTTCGAATCCCACCCCTTCCGCCATACCCCGCCGATTGCCCTCCATGGCGCGATATTGCCGTCGATCGCCGCATCGCCGCCAACTGGCATAGCAAACCGCCGATCACCGCCGTTTTCACGCCAAAGTCGCACACTGCCCCCAAGTCTGCGGACTATTTTACTCGCCGCCGACCGTGTTGGGGCCGATTCCAGATAGTCCGGTGCTGGGGGGCGCTCGGCGGTAAGCTGCCTTCCTGCTCCACCTCATTGGGCAAAGTTTGCCTGTCCGCTTAAGGCCGCGTGCGGAATGTCCTCCGCGCCCGTTGCGGTGCTTAACCCGGCTGCTTTGGGTGGTGAAATCACCTTCTGGTAGACCCCGACATTGTTCCCGGTGTTGGGGTACAGGAATAAGGCTGTTCGCACGAAGCCGTTCTTGAGAAACAGGCCCGCACTTTCAACATTGTTATCCCTGATGGTACACTGCAAGATGCGGGCTCTGTCTTTAATGGCACGCGCGGTAGCAGCATCGAGAAGCGCTTGCGCGATCCCCCGCCGGCAATAATCCTTGTGGACCGTGAGGTGATTGACCTCCGCCTGATACCACTGGACCTTCTTCACTTCGACGCAACCGACAACCTGATCATCACGCACCTCGAACAGGAATCGCGCGCGCGCAGCGAGGATGGCGTTGGCGTCGTAGTCTTTGACGAGCTGATTGCGCGTGTTGAGCAAGGCGGCAATCTGTCCGGCGTGGTTCTGATCCATGCGTGTTCCCCCTGTGAATGCGCCTCTCCCGGGCTGGCCATCGACACTAGGTGCCGGCACGGGTAGCACACCATCGCGAGTGGTCCGGGCGACGAGATCGCCCATCTAATGGCATCGTTCTGCGGCTTCCATCAAGGTATGGCTGAATGATCCTATTTATTTATAATCTCTGTAAAGACAATATTTAAAAATACTGTGGGGGAAGTGAATGTATTTATATTCAGCGAAACTGAAAAATTACCGTTCCTTCGACGATTGTGAGATCGATTTTCAGCCAGACCTTACCGTGTTGGTGGGCGAGAACAACGGCGGAAAAAGCAATGCGATTGATGCGATCCGCCTCCTAACGATACCGCTCAGCGGCCGTCGCGAGATTTATTGCGAGCCAACGGATGTAAGGTTTCAGAGCGCGGCCCCGCATTTCGAACTCGAAGCGCATTTCTCGGGCCTGACGACCGGCCAGCAAGGGCGCCTGATCAGCGCTGCCACCGATACGATGCTGACCAAAGCTTTATTCGGATTGCGGTTTGATGGCAGCCGGACGGGTGTCCGGCCGACAATTTGGGCCAGCAGGGAAGGCAACGCGCCCGAGCCCGGCTGCCAGGACATGGTGCGTCATGTCTATTTGCCGCCGCTGCGGGACGCAAAGCGGGCACTGGCGTCCGGCAATCCCACGCGCATCATGGCGCTTTTGAATCACTTTCTCGGCGAGACCACGCCTGATGAACTGGCGAAGCACCTCGCCCGCAGCCATTCGCATGACGTCCTGACGAGCGTGGACGGTGCCGTGGAAAAGGGCCTCACTGAACTCACCGCAGGGGTTCGCCGGCAGACCGCTTCGCTCGGCTTCGCATCCGACGAGTCCCTGATCGACATCGCGCGGGATCTGCGCTTCAAGCTTGCCGATCATGGCGTGGTGCCAGAGGATTTGCGCTACTCCGGCCACGGATACGCGAACCTCCTGTTCATGGCGATCATTGCTGTTGAGCTTGAGAAAGTGCGATCAGCTGACCTCACGCTGTTTTTGGTGGAAGAGCCCGAAGCCCATTTGCACCCGCAATTGCAGGCCGCCGTGCTTGCGTTCTTGCGCGACCGCGCTGACGACTCGCGCAAGCAGCCGACGACGACGACGACGACGACGACACACGCCCCTGCCGGTGAGCTGCAGGTGGTCGTCGCGACCCATTCCCCAAACCTGTCTGCGTGGGTCAGCAGCGACCGGCTGGTGGTCTTCAAATCCGTCGTCGCATCACCCGAAACCGCGGCTGAAGACGACGGTGCCGCCGAATCCCTGGCGTCAGTTTCAAGTGTGATCGAAGATGTACTCGCCCCGGCCGATCTCGGAGAAAGTGGCGAAGCTGCGGAAGGGCTTGCGAATGCGGTCGCCGCCGCCTCCCGCCGCTCCACCCGCTGTATCGCGCTTGCGCGGATGGACCTCGATCCCATCGAGCGCCGCAAGGTGGATCGGTATCTGGATGTCACCAAAGCCGCGCTACTATTCGGCGGCCGGGTGCTTCTGGTGGAAGGGATTGCTGAGGCCCTGTTGTTGCCCGCGATCGCGGAGCACCACACCTTGAAGTCCGACAAGAACAAGCTCCGCCTCTTTCGTTCGGCCGTCTTCATCCCGATCGACGGCGTGGATTTCAGCCCCTACGCGACATTGCTTCTCTCCGCCGTCAACGGCGCGCGGATCGCGGACCGCGTCGTCATCTTGACCGATGGCGACAAGGCGACAGGCAGCAACGACGACGGAGAGAATGCCGAGAACCCGGAGGACGGCATTCCCGATTTAGACGCTGTGCAGGCAAATGTGGAAGACACTGCTTTATCTGAGGATGATGTGGCAGATGGGATCAAGACGCCGGGGCCGCTGGCGTCTGCTTCCACTGAGAAAGCCGCACCGGCGTCGGCATCTGCGCTTCCTGGCGAGCAGCGCAAGGCTGCCCTGGAAAAGCTCGCCGAACGACTGGATGCAACGGCGTGCCTTTCAGTCCTGACCAGCACCTACTCGTTAGAGGCCGAGTTGCTCGAAGCCGGGAACGAGGAAATCCTTCGTAAGGCGTATCTGACCCTTCACCGCAGATCACAGAAAAAGTGGGACGCGGTTGCGGCGCTGTCTGGTGATGCGCGTGCGCAGGCGGTCCATGATTTATTCAAGACGACCCGCAAGGGCGACTTTGCCCAAGTGCTGGCCAGGTTGATAGAAGACGGAAAGGACACCTTTATGGTCCCCGGCTACATGGCAGCCGCGATTGAAGCGGTGGTGGCGCCGTGACCGCGCCCTACTGCCCGACCGACCAACAGAAGATCGTCATCATTCATGACCGATCAGCTTTTGTGACGGCGTGTCCGGGTGCCGGCAAGACCCGCACGCTGGTCGAACGGGCCCGGCATCTCGCCGACCGAACTGACGACAAACGCGGGGTTGCTTTTCTGTCCTTCACCAATGCCGCGGTGGATGAGCTTCAGGGCCGCCTGTGCCTGTTCGGGCTGCTGCCTTCGCCGCTGTTTCCGAGCTTCATCGGTACATTTGACCGCTTCTTGTGGCAGTTCTTCATTGCCCCGTTCGGTATCCCTCGTTGCGCGGCGTTGCCGCGATTGGTGCCCGACAAGGACAATTGGGAGGTGAAGCCGTTTGCGGCGGCGCAACCACTTCCACTTGAGTGTTTTCACAGGGAGACCGGCGCTATCGATGCCGCTCGTGCCCGAGAGTTGGGCTTCGATACAGCGACGCGGAACGCCGCCTCTTGGGAAACACGAGCCCGCAACATCATCCGAAATGCCCTCGAACGGGGCCAAGTCGATTTTGACGATGTACGGCTGTGCGTAGCCGAACGGCTTAAGGACAAAGACTTCGCCGCGCGCGTTGGGGCAGCGCTCGCCGCCCGCTTCCGCGAGATCGTTGTCGACGAGGCGCAGGACTGCAATCCGTCCGACCTTGCAGTCGTCGACTGGCTGCGTCGATCGGGATTGGCTGTGAAAGTGATCTGCGATCCCCATCAGTCGATCTTTCAATTCCGGGGCGGCATCACGAACGAGTTGCTCGACTTCGCGGATACGTTCGATCCTTCAGACCGGCTCGTGATGAGCGGGAATTTCAGGTCCACAGGGGCGATATGTGCGGCCATCGTCGCGTTGCGCCCACCGAGCGCAAGAGCCGACAAAGACGAGGCCGCCGGCAAGCAGAAAGACGATCCAACGCCGATCCATCTGCTGTCCTATAGCGGAAGTGGCGTCTCGACCGCGATTGGGGTAAAGTTCACTGATCTGGTGCGTTCGCTGGACATTCCGATTGGACACGCGCCAGTATTGGCATCAAGGCTGCCAAGCGCTTCCAAAGCCATCGGACAGCCGACCTTGGGCAAGACGAACGAAAAGTCGCTGCTTCTGGCACAGGCGGTGATGAGCTATCATTTTGCCTTTGCCGCCGGTAATCGCCGGGAGGCATTGACGGCCCTGCACAGGATGATCCTGTTCATACAGGGCCACATCGGGACGATGGGCGACTACCACAACCATCTCGCCGAAAGCGGTATGATTGACGGACGCTGGCGGCCGGATGTCATCGCCGTGGCTAACGAACTCAGATACGAGCCGGGAGAAACTCCGGACCAGTGGCTCGCCAAGGCCCGCATATCTGTCGATGCTGACATGGCTGCGGGCTTGAATGTCAATCAGCGTCTTCGATCCCATGCCAACCTTGCGACGGCGCTGGCGGCCGCGCCGGTGGATGCGCCACCGCCGCGCACAATTCACTCCGCAAAGGGGCTGGAATTCCCGGCGGTGTGTGTAGTGATGACGAGCCAGAAGGCCGGCAGGATACTGGATTATCTTGAGGGCGACACATCAAACGGCGCCGATGAGGATGCACGGAAGATCTACGTTGCGGCGTCACGCGCCGAGCGGCTCTTGGTAATGGCAATCCCAAAGAACACTGCGGGTCGGATGCAGGCGCTCTTCACGAGTGTCGGTTGCGCAGTCGAAATCCACAATATCTAGCGGGAGGATGTCGTATCGACTCGATCCGCGATATGAAAAAGAATAAGCCGAATCGGGATCGGGGGAGGTGCTGGCATGGCTAGATCGACGGCTGCCGGGAAGATTGAACAGGAGGCTGGTCAGAAGCAGGATAGCAAGACCGTCTTGGCCGGGAGTCACTCTAAAGAACTCTTCTTCGCCATCGTCGGCCCGGTAGGGGCAGGCGCGTCTCAGGCGATCAAGGCACTGCAACGCGTTTGCAAGTCCGGCGGCTATGAAGTTGAGCTGATCAAGGCAAGCGACTTGATCCGAACCTGGGCAAATGACAACCGCCTCGCCTTCCCTGGTGTCGGGCCCAAGACCCTGGAAGTGATCACCGAGTTGCAGAATCTTGGTGACTCGATGCGCGAGCGCGACATGGCAGAAGTCGCCAAGGCGGCGATGCGCGAAATCGCACAGCGACGTGCCAATCGCACCGGTCAGACGTACGTCAAAGGCGAGAAGGTCATTCCCGATAGCGTCAAGCGCGTCTACCTGATCGATTCGATAAGGCACCCGGCCGAAATTCACTTGTTGCGCAGAACTTACGGCAACGCGTTTGGGCTGATCGGCGTCGTTTGCGAGGAGGGCGTGCGTCGCGCACGAATCCTCGAGAAATACTTCCGCGGGCCGGAGAAGGGGTTGCCCGAAACACAGAACTCTGTCGACCGATTTATGGATCGCGACTCAGACGATTCCATCCGCAAGCATGGCCAGCATGTGACCGAGGCGTTCTACGAGGCGGACTTCTTTATCGACAATACCCGTGATGATCCGAACGGCACCAAGAACCTGCTCGACACCGACTTGAGCAGGTTCGTTAGCATCATCGCACATGATCGTGTTGAGCGGCCCACCATAGAGGAGACAGCGATGCACCATGCCCACTCCGCGCGCGTGCGCAGTGCCTGTCTATCCCGGCAAGTGGGAGCAGCATTGGTCGACGCCGATGGAACCGTGGTCGCAACCGGAACGAACGAAGTGCCAGCGGCAGGCGGCGGCGTCTATGGCGAACGCTTCGCGACGTCGAGCGGGGGCATTGACGATCATCGTTGTGCTTTTCGCGCCGAGGCGTATTGTAGCAGTAATCGAGAGCAAAACGACATCATCGACAACTTGATCGAGGTCCTTCCGGAGCTGAAGCAGGTTTCGGACAAGGTCGACCTAGCCGCGCGCATCCGGAAGACTCGACTGGGCGGCCTTATCGAGTTCAGTCGTGCGGTACATGCCGAAATGGATGCGTTGCTATCGGCCGGCCGCGAAGGTGTTTCGACCGTCGGTACCCGCCTCTTCGTCACAACATATCCATGCCACTATTGCGCCAGGCACATCGTCAGTGCCGGCGTGTACGAAGTTCAGTTCGTCGAGCCGTACCCCAAGAGCCTAGCCAGAAAGCTGCATAGCGATGCTATCGAGGTGACCCCGTCCGAGTGGGTACCGCCGGTCGCAAAGAGCATTGGTGCCGCTCGGGTACCGCTGCGTACCGCTTCGGACGTCGATAAGGACGACGTTAAGCTCAGCGAGTCTAAGGTGCTTTTTAGACCGTTCGTAGGAGTCGCACCACGGATGTACGTCCGTGCATTCGAGAAGACGTGGCAACTTAAGAATAAGACAAGCGGAGAATTTGAGATGCGGGCACCAGACTGGGGTAGCGAATGGGCCACCTTAACGGTAGGTTATCCTGAACTCGAAGCAGCCTTGGCGAAATAGCGTGGCGAAACCGCAACTCACACTCGTCGAGAATACAGGAAGCTGGCATGGCCGCGTCGATAGTCGCGTTGTCGCCCAGACGCATGAGGTCGCCATTCGTCATGCTGTCCAGAGTTTACCACGCGCCGATCAGCTTGATCTGTTCGACGCGCCCGCTTTTCCCGATTTGAGCGTTTTCGTCGTTGCCATGGATACCGTGCACGGTCGGACGCTTCAGAAGGCTGTGCTGTCTAACAAGCCCAGGTCGGTGATCGATTTGCGATATGCGGCCCGATTTGACCAATACGGATCCGACAGGGAAACGTTGTTCGCCTATTTCAAGTCAGTCGGCTCTTACTATGCCTTGGACTCGATGCCTTGGCATGACCTTTCGGCCCGCGACTTCATGATGGAGGGCGGTGTTCGGGTCCCCAGAGTTCATCATGAGCTGGTCGAGCTCGATAAAGGGACAGTGATGTTCTTCGTTCCGAAGCCACAGCACGCCAACATGCTCATTGCGTACCTAAATCGGATGCTCTCGGCCAAAGCCAAGACCAGCTGGCGGATCGAACAAATCGGCTGATTTTAGAGGGAGTGTCCGCCTCAAATGGACCAACGGCTTCCGAGTTGTATTGCGCCGCCTCTTTTTTGCCTCATATTTGGGCAGAAAAACATCGCCCGGCGGAATCACAACGTGAAGCAGAATACGGAAGCGGCATCTACAAAAGTCTAACCGTACCGAGCGGTGTAATATTGTCAGGTAGCGTCGGCATGCGCTCTCCTGTAAGTCGGCTAAACAGATCGGGGGCCATGCCAAGTTTGGCAAGCAAATGGTGCAGGACAATCGCGTCGCGGTTGGAAACCCAGCTGATGGACGCGCGCAGCAACTCCGGCTCCTCCACCGCAACTCGCTCGTCATAGCGCTCCGCCTTAGCTTGTCCGGTCTTTACCAGTTGGATGTTGGCGGTACGATACTGCGCAGCGTCGATCAGGCCCAGATCAAACGCGCGGCGGGCAATTGCGCGCACTGAAACCTTCCAACGAAGCTTCATGGCAAACAGTGCATTCCAATCGAGGGTCCGCCGACTTCGGGGAAATTCACGCGCGAAGGCGGTGCGCGGGATCAAAAAGGCGCCAGCGAACCTGTGCGCTTCCCCTTCAGTGACGCTGTCGCCGGTCACGATGCCTTGGTGCATAATCAGGTGAGCTGCTTCATGTGCGAGGTCGAAGCGCAAGCGGGCGCCCGCAACTTTCGCGGTTGAGCGAACGATGATAGGTCGGCGCCGAGCCATAGACAGCGCATCTATGCGGTCAGTGAGATCGTCGAAGTTGACCACCACCGCACCAGCATTCTCCACAACACGCATCATACTGGTGATTGGACCATCGAGGCCTAGGCCCCAGTGCCGTCGAGCATTCTCGGCGATGCGCTCAATCGCGTCGGGCGAAGCGGGGCGCGTCTCCTCTGGAAAGTCGACGATCGGCATGCGCACCTGGCCCTCAAGCGCGTCAACCAGCGCTTCCAAAGCTGTCCCACGGGCCACCGTCTGCGCAATCAGCGCTCGTGGGGCGCTCGCCAGCCGACGGAAGTGGCAGTCTTCTTCACGCACGAGGTTTGTCGCCGGCATTGCGAAAAACGCAGACGTCACCGAAAGCGCGGCTGCCAATGCATCACGCATCTCGTCGGTTGGTTCCTTGGCTCCCGTTTCAAGCTGATGAATAAACTGCCGGCTAGCGGCCACGAGCCCGCCCAACTCATCGAGCGACAGCCCTGCGAGCAGTCGCGCCAGTCGGAGCTTGTCTCCGTAAAAGAAACGTGCCCGATCCGCCGAGCCTTGGCCCGGCGCACTTGCCTTGGTTGTCACGCTTACACCCCGTCGGAAGAAGAGGCGATATCGTCGCGGCGCTCATCCTCGTCGTCCCGATGATCGCCGACACGCGGCGATGAAAGTTCAATACCCTCGGGCCGCGCGTCATCGAGCAGCACGATCAAAGGCTCTGCCTCAGCAAGGGGCAGCGGCCACACGACTTCGGGCTGGTCGTTGCGTAGCGCGACGAAGCTAGCCCCGAGGAGCGCACCATCCATGTCGGTCGTTACACCGATTCGAAACAGCATACCGGCGGTCGGCTTGCCCGGCTCGAGATCAAGCAGCAGTTGTTCGAAGGGAGTGGCGATCGAGATCTTTGCGGTAGGCTCTGCTGGATCTCCACGCCAGAAGCGCATCGGAACGCCGCCGATGCTGAACTGGAAATGCTTGCCGGGATCAATCACTCCCAGCCATTCGAAACCCGATGTGCCCGCAGCTCGCGCGATCTCGAAGCAGCCGTAATTGTAGGCACATACTCCCAAAGTCCAATTGTCGTCACCGATCGTGGGGTCAAACCGATCGACCGCACTGCCGCGACCCATCGCGAGTAGTTGTGCAACCTTGACCAGCCGTTCTACGGTCAACTCCGGGTGATAATCCCAAGGCAGCATCGTCATTCCCTCTTTCTGAATCGGGCGTTTTTAATATCCTGTCAACCATACGGGATATTGTCAACCACTGCGTGAACGAGCCTCAACATGCGTTTGGTAGGGTGGGAAGATACAAAACAGACCCGGTCGATCGTACGGCGGGTTTTGGGCCGAGCGATCAGAATGTTGAACGGCTGACATGGCGGCGCTGAGCTGCCGAGTGCATTTGACATGCTGATACCTATTGTCTCGCACGTATAATCTGCACTGTTCCCGCCTCGGTAACGATCTGCTTTGCAAAGACGGACACGTAGCTGCGACGAAAACCATGCCCCCGCTCAAGTAGGCGTTGCTCTGCTGCCTTGATGATCCTGCGTAGGAATGAGGGTGAAATGGCCAGAGTCCCAGGGTGGTTGAGTTCAGCCTGAAGGCTTCTGATTTCTTCCGCCGTTCGGGTTTGCAACGCCTGAAGGTATGCCAGCCGCTCCTGCAACGCTGGTTCATCGAGGCTGAGCGCGCCCATCTCAATCGCCTTAAGAAGGCGTTTCAGGCGCAGACTCACTTCCTCACCACGCCGGGTCAATTCGTCCAGCCGGTCACCTCCATCACGCGCTATCCGTTCCCGCCGACGTTCGAGGATTTGCGTCAAGATAATCTTGAGGCGATTCCGATCCAACAGCCGCGCCGTCATATACTTGGCGATCAGCGTGTCGAGCGCATCCATCGGAATTGCGATACCGCTGCATCTGGACGTATCTGTCCACGCCTTCTTCTGACAGACATAATAGCGATAGCGCCCCGCCTTGCCAGTGCGCATGACCATGGGACCTCCGCATTGCGCGCAGTGCAGCAGGCCGGTCAGCATGTTCGGGCTGTTGACGAGACGTGGTGCAAGGGCTTTTGGGTTGCGGGCGCGCAGATGCGCCTGAACCGCATCGAACGTGGCTTGTTCGATCAACGGCGGCACGGCCACTGTGATCACCTCGTCGTCCGATTTGCGCGTCTTGCCCCTGCCATGCATGTTGAACCTATGCCGGCCAACATAGGTCGTGCGCGTCAATATCTTGTGGGTTTGGCCGATACCCCAACGACCGCCATCGCGGGTGCATATTCTGCGGTCGTTGAGGTATTCGACGATCGCCTTCACGCCCATCGGCCCGGTGGTCCCATCGCCGGATAGAGCCAGACGATAGATCAGGCGTACCGTATCGGCATGCATGGGATCGATGGCCAATGTCTTCTTGACCTTGGCACCACGTCGCTCAGCCTCGACAATGCGGTATCCGATCGGCGGCAACGAGCCGTTCCAGAAGCCCTGGCGGGCATTTTCTTTCATGGCGCGGAGCGTGTGCTTGCCGTTTTCCCGCGACTGATATTCGTCGAACAGGGTCATGACCCGTCGCATCATGACCTGCATGGGGTCGTCACCGACCTCCTGGGTGATCGAGATCAGCTTCACACCATTGCGCGCCAGCTTCCTGATATGGAACTCCAGCTCGAAATGGTCACGGAAGAAGCGGCTGAAAGAATGAACAAGGATAATGTCGAATGGGGCTGGCCGTTCGCTCGCTGCGTCGATCATACGCTGAAACTCAGGCCGGCGGTCGCTGGTGGCCGAAACGCCGGCATCCACGAAGGTTTCGACAAGCTCATAGCCATGTGCGGAGCACCAGGCTTCACCCTGCCTGTGCTGATCGGGAATGGAGACGTCGTGCTCGGCCTGCCGGGCAGTGGAAACGCGCAGATAAAGCGCGGCCCGCATAGCCTCGCCGCTGCTTGCAACCGTCATGGCTTCGACCGGTCGATGGGATCGATCGGACCGAAGAGCTCATCGAGGACATCACCGAAGTAGCGCTCGAATATCTCGATTTCCGCCTCGGTGATCGGCACCTTCTCTGGCCAGTCGTCGATGACGGTCCAGGTGGATACATCGTGCTTCGGACGGCGGCGCTTTGGGCTTGAAGCTGCTTGGCTAGGGTTCGTGGACGAGGCGGATCGGGATTTACGCGGAGGTTTTGACATTTACAGCGTATCGCCGGAATAGCAGGCAATGGAAATACACCGAGGCCGCTAATACATTGATCGGGCGGATTATTCCCAAGTTTCTGAACAGCGCTCCGACATCGTCGGCCAGAGCGCCGCTGAGCATTTGCGTAAAATCGGGGCCACGCCTGCGGCAGCACGTCAAGCCCTACTACCGATGGGAATCCGTATTAAGGAGGGCTATAGCGTAGGTGTAGTTCTCGCTTTCTTCGTTTCCCTCCCGCCATATTTTCTTCGTAACAATTTGATATTATTAAGAAAATCAACCAAATACCGCCCTCAGACATACTATTAAACATACATGTCTTCGGTGAGCTTTCATGGTCTCCAGCAGCGCGTGGCGGACGCTCGATGCGGCGAGATTGCATAGGCTAAACCGTCGAACAAGCATATCAGCGCCGGCAGCGCCAAGACCACGCACGCCGTCAGAGCTGCAATACAGCGATCGCAAGCTTCGCTCGCGCAGTTGAGCCGGGAATTCGGCATCAATCCCAATAGGGTCGCCAAATGGCGGAAGCGGGAAACGGTCGAGAATCTCAAGACAGGACCGAAGAAGCCGCGCTCGACTGTCATGACAGAAGCGGAGGAGGCGACGGTCGTAGCATTCCGACGCCATACGCTGCTGCGGCCGGACGACTGTCTCTATCCCCTGCAACCTTCAGTTCCGCACCTGACCCGCTCTGCGCTGCACCGATGCCTACAGCGCCATAGCATCTCGCGCCTGCCAGATGTCGAAGGCGATAAGCCTAAGCGGCAGCGGTTCAAGCCTTATCCCATCGGGTTCTTTTACATCGACATCGTCGAGGTGCAGACCGCCGAGGGCAAGCTTTATCTCTTTGTGGCCATCGACCGGACCAGCAAATTCGCTTTCGCGAGATTGGTGACCCGCACCACCGGCGCCGCAGCCCGGCTATTCCTCGATGAACTCATCGCCGTCGTACCCTACCGCATCCATACACCTTACCGACAATGGCATCCAGTTCGCCGATCTGCCGAAGAACCGCTCTGGTCCGACTGCCAGATAGCATGGGTATCCATGCGGCCGCACCTGCCAAAGCCATGGCATCGAGCACCGCCTGACAAAGCCCAAACATCCATGGACCAACGACCAAGTCAAACGGATGAACCGAACCATCAAGGAGGCAACCGTGAAACGGTGGCCTGCCCCTGGAAAGCGGTCCTCTTTGAGATAGGCTATTGATCTCAGGTCGGCCAAGCCTTACGCGAGTCCTGCCTTCGCCTGCTCGTCCTCTACGACGACGCGAGGAAGCACGCTCATTCGGTCGCGAACGGTAGCAGGGAGCGTCTGCGCATCGGTGTCGCCGAGCAACTGGCGCAGCTGAACCTGATGCGATTGTTCGCGATGTGCCGGGAAGAGGAACCCGCGACGGCGATTGGGATATTCTGGATGACGGCCGGCGACTTGCTGGCAGCGATCGATCACGACCTGCTCGACGCCGGCATCACCGTGGACGGCGATGTCGTATCGAGCGTCATCAAGGAGCCGGTCTGGTCGGAACGCCCGATCGCAGCCATTCCGCGACACCATCCGCTTCTTTCTCTCGAAGGGGTGTCGATGGCCGACGTGCTTCGCTATCCGCTGGTGCTGTGCCATCCCGAGCAATGCGCGGGCGGCTACAAGCTTTTCTTGAAATCACTCTACATCAGCGGACTGCCGCCACCGATCGTCGCCGAATATGTCCTCGAGCATGAGTCGATGATGATGCTGGTCGGAGCCGGATACGACATCGGGTTTGGGCTGGAGACGTAGGCTGCAATCTACAACTACCCCGACATCATCATCCGGCCGGTCACGGACGAGCTCGTAACCGCCAGGACGTTCATCGTGACGAACAAGGCGCGGAACTGTCTCGATCTGCAACGCTTCATCGAACGGGCCAAGCGGATCGGCGGGATGGACGAGACGGAAGGGGATGACGCCGCGTCGGTCGAGAACTGACCGGAAGGGCGGCGAGGATGCGTCGCTCCAGACGCGTATCGCGCGGCAAAGATGATTCGCTACCGGCGTGATCTTGCTGCCACAGCGGTTCGCGCTTTTGGCCCGATTGTTGCCGCATTTTGCCGTTCGGCCAATGTCCCGAGAGACCTGTCGCCGCGCCTGCTCGTGTTCTCACGAACCTGCCGCGACGGCCATCCTGACCGGCTGCTGCAATCGCCGGCCGTTTGGGCGGCAGACCGCACCAGCCGCTGATAGACGTTGCCGCAGCCGCGCCGTCTTGCCCGGACCGTCACTGGGGTTCCGCAGTGACGGTCCGGGCAACTGCCGCAACGACAAGGTTTGCGCGACCTTTCCTGACGTGTTGCCCGCATGACGACGATCTGGTAGGTTGATTATGCACCAAGACTGGCGCAGCGCAGTCGTGCCTGCGTGCATATTTCTGCTGCAAGGCCGTATCCAGTCGGCCATTCCCAGACGCGCTCCGGCTCTCTAGCGCGTCGGCCCTGCCAACAGGGTGGAGCCCGATCCTGTCGCAGCCGCTATCGGCTGCATTGTCCCAAGACCTGCATCAGCAGGGGTCCGATCTTTTCCCCCCTTGCCTTCGGGCTGTCGGCTTTCCATCGGCGTTTTTGCCGTGCGTCTCATCGGCGCTGCGGCAACCGTCATCATCGGCAGTCTCCGGCTCTCGCCGGACTGCGGCAGCAATCAACCCCTTCCTTACTGCGGCAACGTTCATTCGCTGGCCGCTTCGTCTTCGTCAGCTTCAAGCCGCTGCGGCGCCCTCGTCCGTGCCGTCCTGCGGCAGCCATCACTTTCCATCCACCGCCATCGGAGATTCATCCATGCACCGGAACGGCATCCTTTCGCACCTCTCGTCATCCTGCTGCGGCAGGTCATCCCTGCACCCGCCATGACGCAGGTTTCTCGTCCTTCTCCCTTCTCCTCGCGCGGCGTTCGTCTGCGCCCCTTCCGTCCGACTTTCCTCGAGGAAGAAGGGCGGACGCCTCATTCGAGGCAGCAGGTGATTTCGAGCGCACCTGGCCCCTGGGCCCTTCGGGGCATCCCGCTTTGCGCGGCGATGGCATGAGCACTAACCGGACGACGCCCGCTCGGATGCAGATGGAAGACCGCAGCCGCCCCGCCGCACCGCGCGCCGGGGTGCGAGGACCCTTTTGACTGGAGAATGGACCATGGACGATTTGACCTATGACCTGAAGCAGCTTTGCCACCGCAACAGGGATGGCGGCCGTAAGACGCAAGCCCAGCGGATGCAGTCGCTGAAGCTGATCGCAAAGCAATTGAAGGAAGCCGGCTTCGACAAGATGCGCGCCACGTCGCTGAAGGGAAAGCATGTCGATGCGCTGCTGGAGCGGTGGACAGCAGAGAAGCTGTCTGCGGGCACGATCAAGAACCGCATGTCGCATTTTCGGTTCTGGGCGCAGAAGGTGGGCAAGGCAGGCGTCATCCCCGCCGGCAATGCGGCGCTCGGCATTCCGCAGCGCCAGTCGTCCGGCGTCAACAAGGCCAAGACCCTCGACGGCGAGCAGCTCGGCCGCGTCGATGACGCGCGTGTCCAGATGAGCCTTCGCTTGCAGCAGGCGTTCGGTCTGCGGCGGGAGGAGTCGATAAAATTCCAGCCGGCCTATGCCGACCGGGGCGACCATATCGCACTCAAGGGTTCATGGTGCAAGAGCGGACGGCCGCGCAGCATTCCCATCACCACAGTAGAGCAGCGCGCCGTCCTCAACGACGCACATGCGCTTGCCGGCTCCGGCGCGCTGATCCCAGCCGGCGAGAAATACATCCAGCAGCAGAATCGCTATGACGACAAGTGCCAGTCGGCCAAACTCAACAACATGCATGGGCTGCGCCATGCCTTACGCGCAGACCCGCTACGAGGTTCTGACCGGCTGGAAATCGCCATTCGCAGGAGGACCGGACAGGAAGGCGTTGACGCCGGAGCAGCGCGTGATCGACATCGAGGCTCGGCAGCAGATCAGCCGCGAGCTGGGCCATGAGAGGATCGCCATCGTCGCCATCTACATCGGGCGCTGATGCAGCTACTCTGCATAGGATCGGTGGCGAGGCAGTGCGGCCGCAAGTCTGCCGCACGACCTGCCACCAGACCATGCGATGCGGCCTTTGCCGGCATCCTTCGGGATTCCCGGATCCGGATTTCCCTATCTTGGACGGTCACCACGGTCATGGCCGCCCACCTCACGACGCGGCGCGGCGGAGCTCGTCGATCCCCGCGACGGCGTCCGGCCGGCCGACGCTACGGCGCAGGCTTGCAGCGCCGATGTCGAAGAACAGGCCGGTCATGAAAAGCAGCCCTTCCCTCAGGACATGCGCGTCGGCATGCTCATCGGGCGCGTGCTGGCGGCATTCGGGGAATGAATGGGGAATCCAGATCGTCGGCAGGCCGAGGACGTCGGAGAAGCAGTCGTTCGGCAGGGTGGCCGCGAGGTTGGGCAGCAGGATCGGATCGCGTTCGTCCGTATCCTTCATCGAGGCGACGACGAAACGCGACCAGACATGGTCCGGGTCGAGTCTCGTAGGAACGCTGGCCTCGCGGCGCTCGGCATCGATGGCGACGTCCGCGAAACCTCTCGCATGCAGGTGCCTGTGCAGATCGTCCAGCAAGGTCTTGGGGTCGGTTCCGACCACGTAGCGCAGCTGGCAGATCGCCTCGGCGTCCTTGCGGATGACGTTGATGGGATTTGACAGGCTGCCGCTTCCGATCGCGACGACCGAGAAGCTGTTCCAGCCGAACAGGCGCTCCGCCGGCGTCAGGCCCGGCTCGCCCCAATCCGGGTCGATCTCTGCCGCCTCGAACACCTGGGCGAAGGCCTCGTGCGCCAGTGCCCGCCTCACGGTCGGCGTCAGCGTGCCGGGCCTCCATTCGGGAACAAGGATTTTCCCCCGCTCGTCGATTATGGATGCGATTGCGTGGGACAGCCGCACCACCGGGTCGCGCAGCACGCCGCCCCAGTTTCCGGAATGACGATCGTCGTCGCGGCATCTGACCGAAAGCCTGCAGACCATGCAGCCGCGCGAACCCATGAATATGGTGGGGTGATTCCTGTCGAGCCGGGGCCCGTCGGACCCGATCATGACGTCGGCCGCCAGCAGTTCGCGGTTGGCCTCGCAGAATTCGTGCAGGCCGGGCGATCCGATCTCCTCGCTCGTCTCAATGAGGATCTTGATGTTGAAGCCGAGCCGCGACCGCGCCGAAAGCAGCGAGCGGATCGCCGAGATCGCCACCCAGTGCTGACCCTTGTTGTCGGCCGTGCCGCGTCCATACCAGGAAGTGCCGTCCGCAGTCAGCGTCCAGGGGTCCCTGCCGGCGCTCCAGCAACCTTCCATGCCGAGCACCACGTCGCCATGGCCGTAATAGAGGACGGTAAGGGCGTCGTCCGCTTCGATCCGTTCGGCGAGCAGCAGCGGCCCGCCGCCCGGGACGGGATTGGCGAAGTGCCTGAATGTGAATCCGAGCCCGGAGAGCTCGGCGGGGATCGCCTCCTCGATATAGTGCGCCAGGGCCGCATGGCCTTCCGGTTTCTGGCTCTCGGTTCGAAGCGCCACCAAACCGGCCAGGCCTGAGAAGAATCCGCCGCCTTCGAAAAACTCGGCTGCGTGGCGAAGTGCGGCCGCACGATCCGGCATCGTCGATGTCATTGAGCAGCTAACCTCGGTGTCTTGTTGGCTCAGGTGTAGAGGTGGCATTCGACGAAACTGCCGGACCGGACGATCTTGCCGGGAACGGCGGTTTTGCAAAGGTCGAGGGCCCGAGGGCAGCGCGGATGGAAGCGGCAACCCGGCGGCGGTTCGATCGGGTTGGGATAGGTCGCGCCCAATTGCGAATCGGGGATGCCCAGTCCCGGCTCCGGCGTCAGCACGGAATCGAGCAGGGCGCGGGTATACGGGTGCTTCGGCGCCTCGAAGATGGCGCCGACGTCGGCCTGCTCGCAGACGCGGCCCAGATACATCACCATCACGCGGGTGGCGAGGTGTTCGACCACGGCAAGATTGTGACTGATGAAGAGGTAGGTCAGACACAACTCCTGGCGCAGATCCATGAGCAGGTTGAGTATCTGCGATTGCACGGAGACGTCGAGCGCGGAGGTCGGCTCGTCGCAGATGATGACCTCCGGCTTCATGATCAGCGCGCGCGCGATCGCCACTCTCTGCCTCTGCCCGCCCGACAGGTGCGACGGATAGGCGTTCAGCACGCGCTTCGGCAGGCCGACCAGCTCCAGCATCTCCAGCACCGCTTTACGGTGCCCGGAGGGATCGCCGATCCGGTGCACGCGCAGCGGCAGGGATATGATCTGCTCGATGGTCTTGCGCGGATTCAGCGACGAATAGGGATCTTGGAAGACGGGTTGCACGCGGCGGGCGATGTCGACCTGACGGCGCCTGGAGAGCGGGTCCCCGTCGATCAACACCTCCCCCGAGGTCGGGGGAAGCAAGCCCAGCAGGATTTTCGCCAGCGTGCTCTTGCCGCAACCGGATTCGCCGACGATCCCCAGTACCTCGCCCCGCTGGAGGCTGATCGAGACGTCGTTCAGCGCGTGCAGCGCGCGCGTGCCCTTCAGCAGCCCCTGCTTGATCATGAAGGTCTTGGTGATGTCGCGCAGCTCCAGTACGGGAACGGCCGACGGCTGTTGGCTCGACAAGCTCATGAGGCGATCTCCCTGACCGGCGTCGATCTCGCCGGCGGATCGGGCAGGACGCAGCGCTTGAGGTGCCCGGGATCCTGTTCTCGGAGCGGGATGGAAGCGGCGCAGGCTTCCTGCGCATGGGCACACCGGTTCTGGAAGGCGCAGCCGATCTGCCTGCCGATCAGCGACGGGACCACGCCCGGAATGGAGCCCAGCCGCGAGCCGCGCGGCGTGGCGCCCGGCGCCGGGATGCAACTCAGCAAACCTTGCGTATAGGGGTGCGCAGGCGCGCCGAAGATCGCCTCGGCACGACCGACCTCCACGAGTTCGCCCGCATACATGACGGCCACCCGGTCCGCCATCCGGCCGACGACCCCGAGATCGTGCGTGATGAGGACGATCGCCATCCCGAACTCCTGCTGAAGCTCTTTCAGCAGGTGCAGGATCTGCGTCTGGATGGTGACGTCGAGCGCGGTAGTCGGCTCGTCCGCGATGATGAGGTCGGGATTGCACATCAGCGCCATGGCGATGACGACGCGTTGCCGAAGACCGCCCGAAAGCTGATGGGGATATTGCTTCAGCCGGCTGGCCGCCGCGGTGATGCCGACGCGCTCCAGGAGATAGATGGCCCGGTCGATCCGCTGGCGGCGGCTCGCCCCGCCATGGTGGCGCATCACCTCGGTAAGCTGGTCGCCGATCGTATAGGTCGGGTTGAGTGCCGTCATCGGTTCCTGGAATATCATCGACATGCGATTGCCCCTCAGCGAGAGGAGGTCCCTGTCCGACATTCCGAGCAGGTCCTGTCCCATGAAGGCGAGCCGGTCGGCGTCGATCCGCGCCGTTCTCGGCAGCAACCGCATGAAGGAGAAGGCCGACAGCGACTTGCCGCTGCCGGATTCGCCGACGATGCACAAGGTTTCTCGCCGCGCCACCTCCAGGCTCACGCCGCGCACCGCGTGCAGCTCGCCCGCGGGTACGGGCAGCGTCAGGTTCAGGTTCCGGACTTCGAGTATCTGGTCCATGGTCAGTTCTTGCCCCCCGGCGCGGTGACGTCGCGTATCCCGTCGCCCAGCATGTTGATCGCGAGGATCAGCACGAAGAGGGCTAGGCCCGGTATGGTGATCAGCCACGCCTGGAAGAACAGCAGATCCTTGCCCTCGGAGACCATCAGGCCCCAGGAGGGCAGAGGCGGCTGCACCCCCATGCCCAGGAAGGACAGCGCCGCCTCGAGCAGGATCGCGTTCGCCATCTCCAGCGTCGCCACCACGATGAGATTGTTGAACATGTTCGGCATGATCTCGCTGAGGATGATCCGCCGCGTCGAGCAGCCGAGCGCCCTGGCCGACTGGACGTATTCCATGTTCCGGATCTGGATCGTCGAGGCGCGCATCACGACCGCGTAGCGATCCCATAGCAGAAGGCCGAGCACGCTGATGACCACGACCAGCGAGCCGCCGAATATCGCCACCACGGCCAAGGCCACCAGCACCACCGGCATGGCCAGCCGCACCGTGATGAGATAGTTGACGGCAAGATCGACACGCCCGCCGAAATAGCCTGCGGCGACGCCGAGCGCCGTCCCGATGATCCCCGAAAGTACCGCTGCCGAAATGCCGATGGCGAGCGATATCCGGGCGCCGTAGATCAGCCGCGAAAGATAGTCGCGCCC
Source organism: Alphaproteobacteria bacterium (assembly GCA_037190985.1). Taxonomy (GTDB): domain Bacteria; phylum Pseudomonadota; class Alphaproteobacteria; order Rhizobiales; family Rhizobiaceae; genus Aerobium. The sequence goes on along the minus strand of JBBCKE010000036.1, from coordinate 184,523 downwards.
GAGATAATCCGTCCCGAGCACATGCTCCCAGGTGCCGTTCTCGTACCATACCGGCGGTACGAGGCGCCGGGAAAGGTTCTGCAGATAAGGATCGTGGGGCGCGATCAGCGGCGCCGACACCGCCGCAAGCACGATCAGCACGATGATGGCGGCGGCGACGAGGAGCCCCGGGTGGAAGAGCACCCGCCGACGCAGGATGGCGGCGCGGCTCGGGCCGAGGTCCGCGTCGACGGCATTCTGTGTCTGCTGGATCGTCGTCATGTCAGGCCACCCATACACGGGGGTCGAGCCACGCATTGAGGAGGTCGCCGAGGAGAATGAGGACGATGTAGATCATCGCGAACACCAGGATCAGTCCCTGGACGGTCGGGAAATCGTTGTTGCCGATGCTGCGCCAGGCGAGTTGTCCCGCCCCGTTCAGGGCGAAGATGCTCTCGACCACGACCGATCCGCCCAGCATGAAGCCGAATTGCACCGCCGCAAGGCTGACCACGGGTATCACCGCGTTGCGTAGCGCATGCTTGAGAAGGACGATGTACTCCGGCAGCCCTTTGGCCCGGGCCGTGCGGATATAGTCGGAATCTAGCACCTCCAGCATGCCGGAGCGGGTCAGGCGCATCACCGCAGGTGTGGCGTTGAGCGCAAGCACGACGGTCGGGAGCACGAAATAGGCTATTCCCGCATTGCCGGAGGCCGGCAGCCATCCGAGCGTGACCACGAAGACCACGACCAGCATGAGAGCGAACCAGAATGTCGGCATCGCCTGGCCGGACACAGAAACGAGCAGCGCGAGCCGGTCGACCATGCTGTTCGGCTTCATCGAGGCGATGACCCCGAGCGGCACCGCGATCATCAGCGCGAGCACGATCGACGCGGCTCCGAGCTTCAGCGTGACCGGCATGTGATCGGCGATCAGCGACGCCACCGGGCGCTTGAAATAAAGGCTCTCACCGAGATCGCCCTGCAGCGCGCCGGAGAGCCATGCGCCATACTGGACGAGCAGCGGCCGATCGAAGCCGTAGAGCTCGCGGATCGCCTGGATGTCGCTCTCGGTCGCGCCCTCGCCGGCCATGGCTATGGCGGGATCGCCGGCCAGGAAAAGCAGGTTGAAGCTGATGAAGGAAACCGAAAGCGCGACGCAGAGCGCCAGGATCAGGCGTTTGGCGATGTACTCGACCATTGGATGTCACCTCCCTGAGGTCGGGCGGCCGAAGCCGCCCGACGGAACCACGGACCGGAACAGCGGACCCGGGCGCTACTTCCAGCTCGCCGCATAGAAGCGCGTCACCTCATCCTCGTTGGGGGTGAAGTTCAGCTCTTCGGTGAAGACGTAGTTGGTGCTGTAGGACCACAGCGGCACCCAGTAGGCCTCTTCGGCTATGATCTTGAGCGCCCTGGAATAGTCGCTGCGCCGCTGGTCGGGGTCGATGGAGCTGTCGCCCGATTCAAGCAGTCCGGCCACCGTCGCGTCGCGCGCGTAGTCGTCGCTTCCCTGTCGGAAATAGTGGCTCGTGACCGCGGAGACGTCGTTCACCGAATACGAGCCCCATGCCAGAAGCTGCATCGGCACTTCGCCCGCCTGGGACCTGTCCCTGAGCGCGGCGTAGTTGAGGAAGCTGAAATCGACCTCGATCCCAACGGCGCGCAGATCGCCGATGATGGCCTCCGCAAAGACGCGGTCCCGATAGGCGTAGAACGGAAGCGTCAAGCCGTCCGGATAGCCTGCCTCGGCCAGCAGTTCGCGCGCGCGCTCGGGATCGTAGTCATAGACCGTCACGTCCTGATCGCAGCCGAACTGCGTCGGGAAGCACGCGGTATGGACAACCTGCGCCGCTCCCTGCACAAGCGCGTCGACGATGCCCTGCCGGTTGATCGCGTGGTTGAGCGCCTGCCGCACCCGCTTGTCGACGAGCGGATTCTTGCCCGAGCGCCCGGCGGCGTCGAGATTGAGGAAGCCGATACGCATGGTCTGGGCGTCCACGACCTGGAAGCGGCCGGTCAATGCCTTGGACTGCTCCGGCGGCACCTGCCAGATCCAGTCCACGCCGCCGGAAAGGAGCTCGGCGAACTGCGTGCTCTGATCCGGGATCGTTCTCCACACGATGGTGCCGATGGAAGGATTTCCCTTCGGTCCGCCATGATAGTTCTCGTTCGCCTTCAGCACGTAGGTGGTCCCGTCGCGGGTTTCCTCCAGCCTGTAGGGGCCGGTTCCGACCGGATCGGTGCCCATGCCGCGCGCGCCGACCTTTTCGAAATACTCGTTCGGGTAGATGACGAGAGGTCCCGACAGGTACTCGAGCGCTGCCGGGAAGGGTCGCTTCAGGTGGAGACGCACCGAATAGGACCCGGTCTTCTCGACATTCTCGATCCAGTTGACGTTGCCCTGGCTCTGCACGCCGCTTTCCGGGTTGGATGCCCAGTTGAGGGTATGGACCACGTCGTCGGCGTCGAACGGCTCCCCGTTGTGGAAGGTCACGTTCTCGCGAAGCGTGAAGTCGATGGTCAGGCTGTCCACCCACTCGTAGCCGGTGGCGAGATTGCCGACATACTCGCCGCTTTGCTGATCGCGATAAAGAAGCGAGTCCCATATGTGGCGCGCGAGGATGATGGCCTCACGCGCGGTCGCGCCATAGGCGTCGAGCGTCTCCAACTGGCGCGGGAATGCGACCGTAACCGTATCGTCGGCCTTCCCCGCCAAGGCGCTCCCGCCCGCGAACGTTACGCCCACGGCTGCCAGAATCGCCGCGCCCAAATCCTTGTTGATCATATCGCCTCCGATAATCCGTCCTAAAACGGATGAATGTTCATATAAATCGCAGCTAAATATCATCATGAAGAATTTCAGTTCGTGTGATGAATATCACATATCGCATAGCGGAGTTTTGCGAGCGTTAGGTGATAGGCACCGCCATTCGCTATGGCGAAGTCGCGCGCCCGCAAGGGCGCTATTCACGACGCCGACGCCCTCGAAGGCGTGGGCCGGAGAGGAACCGGGAGGTCCTTGGGACATGACGAACCCGCTTTTTGATCGGCTGCTCGGAAACCACTGGGACAATCCCGACATGTTCCTGCATTCCGGCGGGAGCGGAGGGCTATCCTATCGCGATTTCCTCGCGCTTGCGGCGCGGTATGCCGGGCTTCTCGTCCGGGAGGGTGTCGAGCCGGGCGACCGCGTCGCTGCGCAAATCGAGAAGTCGACCGAGGCGCTGGCGCTCTATGCGGCGTGCGTTCAGGCTGGAGCCGTCTATCTTCCGCTCAACACGGCCTATACCGATGCCGAGCTCGACTACTTCCTGGATGACAGCCGGGCGCGGCTGCTGGTCTGCGACGGTGCGCGGGAGGATGGGCTTTCGCCGCTGGCGGCGGCGTCCGGCTGCCGCCTCCTGACGCTGAACGGCGATGGGACGGGAAGCCTTGCCGACGCATCCGGCGCCTGCCCGCCGGCGCCGGGCGCGGCGCGGCGCGGTGAAGGCGACCTTGCGGCGATTCTCTATACGTCGGGCACGACCGGCCGACCCAAGGGCGCCATGCTCACGCATGGCAACCTTTTGTCCAATGCCGAAGCGCTCGTGGAAAGCTGGCGCTTCACCGGGAATGACACGCTTCTGCACGCGCTGCCGATCTTCCACAGCCATGGCCTGTTCGTGGCGACCCACGTTACGCTCGCCGTCGGCGCGGCCATGATCTTCCTGCCCAAATTCGACGTGGACGCAGTCGTGGCCGCCTTGCCGCAGGCCACGACGATGATGGGCGTTCCCACTTTCTACACCCGCCTGCTCGAGGATCCCCGCCTGACGACCGGGCTCGTAGGCCATATGCGCCTCTTCATTTCCGGGAGCGCCCCGCTGCTTGCCGACACGCACGCCCGCTTCGAGGAGCGGACCGGCCACCGCATCCTCGAGCGCTACGGCCTGACCGAGACCAGCATGAACACGTCCAATCCCTATGACGGCGAGCGCCGGGCGGGCGCCGTCGGATTTCCGCTCCCCAGCGTCGAGGTGCGCATAACCGGCGCGGACGGAGCGGTGCCCGCCGGCGAGATCGGGCAGGTCGAGGTTCGCGGCCCGAACGTCTTCAAGGGTTATTGGCGCGCTCCCGAGAAGACCGCACAGGCCATGACGACTGACGGATGGTTCGCCACGGGCGATCTAGGGCGCCTCGACGAGGACCGCTATCTGCATATCGTCGGGCGCGAGAAGGACCTCATCATTTCGGGCGGATACAATATCTATCCGAAGGAGATCGAGCTTCTGCTCGACCGCCAGCCGGGCGTGCTGGAAAGCGCGGTGGTCGGCGTGCCTCACCCCGACTTCGGCGAGACCGTGCTCGCCCTGCTGGTCCCCGCAGCCGGCGCATCGCCCGACCCGGACACGATCGCGCGGCATATCTCGAGCGAGCTCGCCCGCTTCAAGCACCCCAGGCGCCTGCTGGTCGTGGACAGCCTGCCGCGGAACGCGATGGGCAAGGTGCAGAAGGCGCTCCTGCGGGAGCGATACCGCGACGAGTTCACGGGCCAACGCCGGACCGCCTGAACCGCTTTCCCAGCCAAGACGGAGGAAGACATCATGCTCAACAAAGCCGAACTGGACGCAGTCGTGAAAGCCCTCTCGGACGAGTGGGGAGAAGAGGCGGTGGCGACCGACCCCGATGAGAACAAGGCATACATCCAGTTCATCGGCGACGTCGTCATCACGCACACCATCGACTGCAATCTCTGCGTGGCGCATGGCGTCGCCGATATGCCTAATGGCTTCCCGCCGGACAATTCGATCAAGGGCGTCGAGAAACTTTGTGTGTATGCGAACCGGCTCAACGTGACGCTCTCCAGGGAACTGGGCGTCGCGCACTGTTTCCATGTGGTCGACGGCAACCTCAAATTGACGGACACGCGCCTGTTCAGCGGACCGGAGGAAATCGTGCTGATCTGCGACGCACAGGCGCGAGATCTCCTGTCGATCGTCGGCGTGGTGACACAAACGCATTTGCCCCAGGCGCGCGAACGTGACGACCATAACGCGGACGTTCCAGACAACGCGGTTTACGTCTGACCACAGCCAGATGTGGTAGGATCCATTGAAAACGGGAGATGACGATCATGCTTAGGACGTGTTTGAGCTTCATAAGTCGGCGGGCGATGCCGGAAGGGCGGGTTATCACGAAAGAACATCCTCAGCGAAAGGCGACGTTTACTACAGGCGGCGGAGAAAATGCTAAAGACAAGACGCAGATAGAGAACCGCCGGATGGAGCTACGCAATACGAACAGCAACATGTATAAGCAGTCATTAACAGATCACCGGCGAAATGCAGGAGATCTTGTTCTTAATCCGTCTGTAAATTACAAATATGAAATTCCGAAGAATGAAGTAGATAATACTCTAGAAAGCAATTTGAAAATTCCATATGATTATCTTACAAATATTTCTGTTGAAGATAAGATTAAATATACACCAGATAAAGTTACCCTGAGCGGCACAGAACATCTCACAATGATCCTGAATACGGCAAAGAGCCGTACCGACATGCAGCCGGTAATGGCCGAACTGGGGAGGGTGCTCAGATCATTGGGCTACACCGCGGACGATCTGCCTCCGCTTCAGACCCAAGCCTATTATGGGGATCGGAACCGCATGTACGTCGCCAATACCAAGGGCTTGCGGGAGGGCGATATCCAGAAGTGCCACGAATTGGGCAAGGCGGAGTTCGCGCGCCTCAAACAGGAACATCCGGGTGCGAAGGGCGTTGTCCGCACCACCATGATGGACATGACGATATTGCCGAGCCATCCGGTGCTTGGCTCGGGTGTCAAGGAGAAGCATCTTCAAGGCCCCTATGGGCAGGCCATGCATGCCGTCCTTACGATTGGCATCGTGACAAAAGAAGGAGAATTCATTCCCGCATATGTTCAGGAAAGCACCGGTGCAGCCAACCATCCGACAGGAGAGAGGGCAGAGAATCCGTCCTTCTCATTCAACGGTGATCACAAGAGTACGGTGACTAACCCCTATTTCGTCAGGAATGCGTCTAAGGATGGCGAGATATATGTCGGCGACCTGACCGGGTACTCGAAGGAATTTCAAGGTCAAAATACAAATCTCACATATAGCTATGAAGGTTCCGAGCCACAGCATCCCGAGGGCATGATATCCACTCCGAAGTTCTTCATCGACAAGCTATTGAGCGATGAGGATTCGGAGCGCGCCTTCGGAGAATTTCTCCTGACCAGGATGGGCGGGCAAATCATCCACAGCGACGAGAAGATTCCAAATACGAACAAGGAATATGCTAAAGAATTTCCTGATGTTCACGAGATCATAAGTGCTGGAAGCGTAGGTCCCCACGCGCAAACCGGTGCGGGATCTATGTGTGCAAAGTTCATACATGACCAGCTCTACGGGGAAAGCGGGCTTGCATTTGAAGGCGGAGAATGGCCGTTCATGTACGATCCGATGACTTTTACGAATACACATGATGTATTCATGAGTCATTTTCTATACGCCACCAATAGGGACATAAAGAATATAATATGGAGATCGGGTGAAGGAGAAGTCATACCGCCTGAGAAATTCATCGAGACATTTGGCGAAGAAGTAATCGGTTACTATCGAAAGACAGCATTGAACGAGATAGCGCGACGGCAGGAGAGCGGCGAATTGCCCGACGGCTACACTGTGCCCGAGACCATCATGATCAACGGCTCGGGCGTCACGATCCCGGTGAACCTGCGTGAGAAAACCACATTTGCATCGTCGACCGAGACGATTGCCCCGTTCGTGATGTCGGGGGCAGGCGGGGTGGGACGTGCCCTGGATAAACGTTACGGGTCTGACCAGCAAACGAAGGATCACGGCGGGTACATCGACCTCCGCAGGCCGCCGATCCCGCAGGAGGTGAATGCCATAAACGCCTTCATCTTGCAGCATCAAAAGAGATACGAGATACCGCAGGATCTTATCGACGGCATTCTGGCCAAGGTGCCTCGCCCGTCCCCCCAGTCCAACGAACCGGAGCCGGAGCTCTAAAGGTTGTCCGCGGAACCGCCGAAACGAATGGAACGACGGCGATCCGGCATCGAGGACCGCCGTTGTCTGGCATCGTCATGCTCGAACTCGCGGGTGGCATTACGCACGATCAGCGGCGATCGCGAGATCGCCAGGCTGATAGCCGGGGCGGAGGCCTCCTACGCGATGAATCTCATGCGAATGGAAGGAGATGGCGAGGGGGCCGTAGCTCGCATGGCCAAGAACGCGGTGCTGGCAGCACTGGAGGATGATGGCCCCGAGCACGAGCTTGGCCATATCTGCTGCGCGCGGGCGCTGCGCCGGCTCGGAGAGTACTGGTATTCCTTCGACGAGGCCGTGCTGGGCGCCCGGCTTCAGTATCTCTTCATCATGCCGCGGTGGCGCGGCATGGGCTATGGCGCGGCCGCGCTGGCCGCCATTCATGCGAGCTTGGAAAAGTCCGGTTGCAAGCATATAGAACTGAACGTATTCGCTTCGAATCCTCACGCCATGGCGCTGTACAAGTCGTTCGGATATGTCGTCGACAGTTGCGAAATGTCACGGTCGCTGTCTCCCGTACCGGCGGATGAAGCGGTAGAAGACGATCTGGCCCGGGATGCGGATGGCGCCCGCCCGTCGAGGCGGGCCTGAAGCGCGGTAACCACAGGAATGTCGTGAAAGTGTCCCCCAGAGAAAGCGTCGGTTCGGTCGAGAAGGCCTTCCTCGTCCTCGGCGCCTTCAACTCGCAGACGCCCGAGTTGGGGCTCGACGAGTTGGCCAGCGCGACCGGGTTGAACCGTAGCGCCGTCCAGCGGGTCGCCCACACGCTCGTTCATCTCGGCTACCTGCAGAAGGAGAAGCGCGGCCAGTATGTTCTCAGCCACAAGGTGCTGCGCCTGTCCTACGCGCATATGCGTTTCAACACGCTGCTGCAGGTCGCCGCGCCCTACATTTCCGGGCTGGCAGACAGGCTGGGCGTCCGTGCCGACCTCGCGCTGCTGGACGACACGGAGGTCGTCTATCTCATCCGCGTGCCGCCGCGCGTCGAGATGTTCACCATCTCGCCGATGGGACGCAGATGGACGGCGATTTCGAGCGCGCCCGGACGCGCCATGATCAGCCGGCTGGACGACGCGGAGATCGACGGCATCATCGCCCGAAGTGACCTCAGGGAAGCGACGCCTCGGACCATCCTGGACCGGACGCGGATTCGCGAGATCATCATGCAGGCGCGCAACGACGGATACACCTATCAGCTCGGCGAGGTTCTCGTCGGCGCGGCCGCGATCGCGGCGCCGATCCTCGGCGCCTCAGGAACGCCGATCGCGGCCGTTAGCCTCGGCACGACGGTCAACGAAATGCAGGGCGATGCGCGTCGCGAGGAACTCGCCGCGCATGTCATGGAAACCGCCAACGTCCTTTCCCAGATGAACATCGTGCATCCATGAACAGCAAGGCCGCAGACCGGAACGACGTGGAAGGGTCCGATGCCGACGACCGGCGCGACCCGCTTCTGGTCGCCGCCATCGTGCGCGCCTTTTCCGTCGTGGAGTCCATCGCGGACGCACCCAGCCCGCCGACCCTGGCCGAGGCGGCCCAAGCCAGCGGGATGACGTTCCAGTCCGTCCAGCGCATCGCCAACGCGATGGTGGAAGCGGGCTATCTCGACCGCGACGAACGGCGCAAGACGTTCCGGTTCTCGCAGCGTACGCTCGATCTGCAATACACCTATCTGCGCACCAACAACCTCCTCAAGGCGGCCTGGCCCGTCCTCATGACCCTGCGCGAGCAGACCGGCCTGCATATCTCGCTCTGCGTCCTGGACGGCACCGACATCGTCTACCTACTGCGTCTTGCCAGCAACCTGAAGGACTTCAAGGCCCTGCTGATCGGTCGACGCCGCCCCGCCGCGCTGAGTTCGGGCGGGCTGGCGATCCTGTCCGCCCGGCGGGCCGACGATCGCGCCGGTATCGTCGAACGGTCGGACCTGACGCCTCTTACGCCGTATTCCGTGACGGCCCCGCCAGCCATCCTTTCGCGCCTGGACAAGATCGCTCAGGACGGCTTCTTCATCGAGGAGCAGGAAATCCGCGCCGGAGAAATCAGCGCCGCGGTCCCACTTTCCCCGATCATGGGCGCGGTTAGCCACGCTCTGGTGGCGGTCGGATCCATGGAGACGCATTCGCCGCAATCCATGCGCCGCGAAATCGTCCCGCTGCTCCAGAACGCGGCCGTCGCGCTTGAGAGACTATAAGGGTACTCACCGCCCATTCTGGTATCGTCGGCGAGCGATGGCAGCGGAAAGCTGCCCTGCATGTGCCGTGATGATCAGCCGTAAATCTCTCGCACCCCCCTCTAAGCGTTACCAAGCCGCAGCACACCTTCTTTAAGGGCGGCTCGATGGCTGGAGAGATGTGTTGCTTGATGTCTTCGATCGCGACATCAATGGCGTCAATCGATTCGTCACCCACATCATTGGCCAACAGGAAATTCGCGGACGCGCGTGACTTGATTGCGTTGAGAGATGGCATCTTCCGTTTCGTCGATCTGGTCGATCTTCCAATGGGTCATTTTTCTAAGATGATAGCATGTCATCGCCTCCAATGGGAGGACGCCATCGATTTCAGCTCGGGTGAATTTTGCGTAGGGATCACCTTTCCCGCATTTTCTGCTGATTTCGGGAGCCGGCGTTTTCATACGCAGGTCACACCAACGAAGTGCCACCAGGCATCGAGGAGTGACCACCATGCTTCAGCAGACTACGACCCAATCATCCGAGCGGCGGTTCCTGCGCCACGCCGAGGTTGAAGCGAAGGCCGGCTTCAAGCGGGCTCACATCTATGCCTTGATGAAGGACGGCAAGTTCCCCAAGGCCGTAAGGCTCGGGGGGGCAGGGCTGTTGCCTGGGATCCGCAGTGGATCGTCGACCGTCTTCAGGACCGCATCCGTGCATTGCATGAACGGCGATCCGCTTCCGTTGAACGGGTTCCTGCGTCCGATGGGCGAAAGCCGGTAATTCCAGCATAGGCCCGAACCGCCCGAAGTCATATTCGACACATGCCGCGGCTCCGGAGGCGATAGCGTGCGCAATCGGTCGAGACCATGCCGGGAAGGAGGCGCAGGGATGCTCTGCAGGAAAGCTGTTGCGCGGACGGCTGGCGTGACGCCTCTTTCGCCATGGGTGGCGAGCGCCCGGCCTCGCGCGGCCCGGAGACGGCGATGACCGAGGACCGCGGCGCCGAGACCGTCCTGAAGATACTGACGGGCGTGCAGTCCGGCGTGGACGTGGTGCTGACGCCGGGCGAGTACACGCTGGGTTCCAGCGACGACGACGATATCCAGATTTTCGACGTCAGCCTCGAGCCGGGCCATGCCCGTCTGTCGATCGCGCGCGGAAAGGTCGAGGTCGCCGGACTCGCCGGCGCGCTCAACACCCGCAACGGCCTCGTGATCGAGGCGGGCGGCATTGCCCGGCCGGTCGAGCCGCTCGACGTCGTCTCGGCCGGATCCAGCCAGTTCGCCATCGGCCCGCGGACCGCGAACTGGTCCTCCATCGTCGATGCGACGCAGATGCGCGCGAACGCGCCGGAGCGGGACGGCGGCGAGCGCCGGCCCGCGGCGCGATGGTTCGCCTCGCCGTGGCAGGTCGTCGCTCCGGTTGCGGTCGCGGCGATCCTGCTGACCGGCTCCGGCATCCTGTTGTCGGCGGGAGGCCTGCAACGGCCCGTGCCGCCCTATGCCGAGCAGGACGAGTTCGAGGCGGTGCGCGCGGCGCTGCGCAAGTTCGAGTTCCACGATCGCCTGACGGTCGACAAGGAACTGGACGGCGCCATCCATGTCGGCGGCTTCGTCGAGACCGCGGTCGAGCGGCGCGCCGTGCTGGCCGCGATCCGCGAGACCGGCATTCCGGTGCGCGTGCGCGTCGGCGTGCTGGAGCTGATCCGCAACGAGGTCGCGGACCTACTCAGGTTGGACGGGTCCGAGCTCGATTTCAACCTGACCGACCGAGGCGTGCTGACCGTAACTGGCGTGGTCCTCGATCCGCGCCGCGCCGACAGGCTGCGCAACAGCCTGCGCGAACGGACGGGCCTGGTGAGCGCCCTGGAGTGGCAGGTTGAAACGGCCGAAACCCTGTTCGCCGAGGTCGGGAAGCTGGCTGACCGCTCGAGGATCACGCCGATGGTGCTGTTGCGCCTCGACGGCACGCTGATCGAGGCCAGCGGCATCATCCCGACCGACAAGATCGACGCCTGGGTCGGCTTCCTGCAGGGCTATTCGAGCCAATTCGCCCCGTTCATCCCGCTCCGGTCCTTCGTCCAGCTCCAGCAGGACGGCAGCGCCTCGGCGGCAGTCGCCGCGCCCGGCGGCAAGGCGCTGGTGATCGGCGACGATGCCGGCCGGCCGGGCGATGTGCAGATCGACGTCGGCAGGCTGCGGCGCGGCGACTACGACCTCTCGGACGTCCTGATCGGGAATGCCGAGGCCGCAGGCGGCGTGCAGGAAGAAGAGGTCCCCGCGGCAGCCGCACCCTTGCCGGACCAGCCGCCCCGACGCATCGACATCGCCGGCCTGTTGGGGGCCGGCGTGTCTGGAGTGGGCGAAGAGGATCCGCAAAGCCGAGCGGGCGAGAAGGGGCCGGAGAGACGGGCGGGCGGCATAGGCGAACCGGCCGAACAGCGCCGGCACGCCCGGGCGCTTCCGTTCACCCGGATGACGAGTACGGACAAGGCGCCGCCGCCTGCCGCTCCGGCACCCGAGGAGGGCAGCGAGGCCGACACGGACGCGCGCAACGCGCTCGGCCGGCGGATCGTCGGCGGCAGCGGGCCGTGGACGCCAGCGCCGCCGCCGCAGGCCGGATCCGATCTCGGCGGCATGGGCCGCCGCCTCCTCGATCTGTGGGGCGAGGGCAGGCTGCTCGACTCCGGCGAGGGCGCTCTGCTGAAGCGCGGCATGGACCTCCTGGGGGAACGCTGGACTTCGCAGACCGGGCCGGGGCAATCGGTGGCCGCCCGCTACGAAAGGATGCTGGCCGATCCGCGCTCGTTCGACCGGCGCAAGGGGCCGTGCTGGCAGGGTTCCGGCCTGACGGAGGCCAACGTCGCCGGCACGCTGTTCTGGCTGGACCTGCTGAGCGTCAGCCGCGACCTGTCGATCGCCGATCTGGCGTCGGATGCCCAGCGCCTGCTGCTCGAAGCGGCGCTCAATCCGGAAGAAGCGGAAACCTGCGCGGGCAGGGCGCTCGGCCAGCCGGTGCAATCCGTCTATCTCCACGAGGTTTCCCGCAACGCGTCCTTCGTCGGCCACATCACGCGCGACTACGACCCGTTCGCGCTCGACATCGTCGGCGCGAGCCTCGCCTCCGACCGCTACGTGCAGATGCGCAGCGGCCGCAAGATGCGGGAGGGCGCGGCTCCCGACGCGTCGAGCCGCCTGATCGTGATCGGCCGGCTCGGCGTCGCGGTCGAGAGGACCTCCGGCTACGCCGCCCACATCTTCTCCGACCTCGACTGGCTGAGCAGGTAGGCGCTATCTCTTGAGGTCGTACTGTCCCTGCGCGGAATAGACGCCGTGCAGCAGGCGGGTGATGCCGTCGATCTCCGACGAGGTGCGCACGACCCGCGGCGTGATCAGCACCAGCAGCTCGGTGCGCTGGACGCGGACCTGCTCCTGCTTGAACAGCTTGCCGATCACCGGCAGGTCCGCCGCGCCGGGCGTGCCGGTCTCGAACCGCTCGGCGCGATCCTGGATCATGCCGCCGAGAAGGATCGTGTGGCCCGACTGGGCGAGGATCTGGGAGGAGATGTCGCGCGTCGCGACGACGGGCGTCAGCCGGTTGGCCTCCGATTCCGTAGACGGCGTCGACACCGATTGCACGATGGAAAGGTTGACGGAGTTGTTGGCGTGGATCCGCGGCGTGATCTCGAGCACGACGCCGGTGTCGAGAATCTCCACCTGCTGCGTCACGGTGACGTTGCCGGCATTGTTGGACGTCTGGGTGGTGGAGGCGAACGGGATCTGGTCGCCGATCACCAGCCGGGCCGACTGGCCGTCGACGACCGTGAGGTAGGGCGACGAGATCACCCTTAGATTGGTGATCTCGCGCAGGACCCGCAGGACCGCGTCGACCGTGACGTTGCCGACGGTCGTGCCGACGCCGAGCACGCCGCCGCGCGACGGCGACTGGTTGCCGGCGGGAATCCCCGAGCCGAGGACGATGCCGTTGCTTTGCAGGAAGAACTGGACGCCGGTCTCGAGCGTGGTGTTGAGGTCGACCTCGAGAACCGTCGCCTCGATGACGACCTGCGCCTGCGGCACGTCGAGCGTCTGCACGAGCTCGCGCATCCGCTTGTAGTCGGTATAGGTGGAGTGGACGAGGATCGAGTTGCTCTTCTCGTCGGCGACGATGCGCGTCTCCCCGGCTTGCGGCGCGAGGGCGGACGAGGCCGCGAACGGCTGGTTCGGGTCAGCCTCCTCACGCGGTCCGCCCATCGCCGCCAGCGGCGGCGGCACGGCGAGGCCGGTGCCGTCCTCGTTGTCGGCCGGTGCCTGCGGCGTCGGCGAGCGCAGGCGCGCGCGCACGCCCGTCGTCGGCCTTGCCGGGTCGGGCCGCGGCTCGGCCGCCGCGCCCGCCATGCCGGTCGCGCCGAACATCTGTACGAGCTGCGGCACGATGTCGGCGGCCCGCAGATGCGTCAGCGCGATGACCCGCAGGTCGCTGACGTCGGTGACGGAGCGGTCGAGCTGCTCGGCGAGACTCCGGACGCCGCGCAGCAGCGAGGCGTCGGAGGCGCTGACCAGGATCGCCTGCTGGGCCTGCAGCGGGATGACGGTGACGAGGGTGTTCTCCTCGCGCAGCGAGCGGGCGTAGAACTCGGTGAGCTTTTCCGCCACCGCCTCGGGCGCGCTGCGGCTCAGCGGAATGATCGCCACCTTCTCCGACTGGTTGGCGGTGCGCGACAGGGTGAGGAGGAATCGCTCGACGGAATCGATATCGTTGGGGTCGGCGCGCACGACGAGGCTGCTGGCCGCGCTGGTGGTCAGCACGGTGACGTCGGGAGGAAGCAGCTGGGCGGCGAGCGCGGCGACGCTTGCCGCGTTGGGCCGCTCCAGCTTGACGATGCGGCTGGCTCCGTCGCCGGCGCGGGCGAGCGCGGTGTTGGCCCGCATGGCTTCGATCACGTCGGCCGTGCCGATATGGTAGATGCCGTTGAGATAGCGCATCACCAGGCCGTGGCGGCCGAGAAGGTCGCGCACCACCTGCACGATCCGGCTTCTGGGGATCGGGGTCTCGGTGCGGAAGTCGATCCCGCCTGGAAGCTGGTCCGGCGCGAGATAGTTGACCCCGAGCACGCCGCCGAGAAGCTGTTCGAGGATGTAGCCGAGGCTGGCGCCGGTGAAGTTGATCGTCACCATGCCGTTGGGGTCGAAGCCGGGGGGGGCGACCTCGCCGAGGTCCCTCAGGTCCCGCTCGATCTCCGCGCGGTCGCCGGCATAGTCCACCCGCAGCGACCCGACATAGCCGGTATACGGGGCCGTGGTGCGACTGACGGCGCGGTCGTTGAACGCCGCCTCGTTAATGACTGGCCCGCGCCGTTCGGCTTCCCCCGTCTCAAGCCGCGGCAGGCCGTGGCTGGTCACGGATTCGAACATGTCGGTCGTGCTCTGGCACGCGCCGAGCAAGGCCGCGGCACCGACCACAAAAGACCAGCCGGCGCCGCGGCGCGCCGGAACGGTGGTCGCGCTGCTTCCTGCCATCGACTCTAACCGAACACTTTCAAATCAACCCCGGCACAGTTTGCTTCCCCGCCTTGCGGTCCCGACACGCCCCGCAGCGGCGACCCATCGCAAACGCCGCCGCGGTTTCCGCATTCATGGCCGGCACAAGGACGAGACCCCTGAATCACGCGAAGGGAGAGGAGGTGAGCGGCGAATTCAGCACCTCGTCGCCGACGTCGCCGTTCGTTCCCGCCGCCTTGCGTCCTTGCAGCCTTGCGTTGTAGTCGGTGCGCGCGTCCTCGAACTCGTCGATGTAACGCTGCCCGTCGGCCTTCGCGCTCGCCAGGACGCCAGCATCAGCCCGGGCGGCCACCGCCGCGCCGAACTGCTGGATGGTCTGGCCCCACTGCTTGCCCATTCCCGAGATGCGATCCGAGACCCCCAGCTCCGCATAGATGTTGAACGCACCCTGTTGGGACGGCTCGAGTTCGAGACCGTTGGCCAGCCGCTGTATGGCCGCGTTGAAACCGAGGAGGTTCCTCTGCTCGAGGGTTTCTGCCCCGGCCTTGGCCGCCAGGTCGTTGACCTTCGCGTTGACCGTGCGCAATGCCGTTGCGTCCTTGACGATGTTCCCCTTCAGCTTGCCTTTCATGTCGTCGCTCAACGCACTGTCGTCGATAGCCTGCCAGGCCACGCCGACGAGATTGCAAAGTTCCTGCGGGACCTTCTCCGCCTTTGCGGTCACTGAGAACACGTCGCCCGGTCTGCCGTACACGTTTTCGAGCGAGAGGCTGAGGAGATCGACCGCATGGTGAACCATTTTCGCGACCTCGCCGCGCTTTCCTTTCTGAAGAAGCTTCTCGACCTCGCCGTATTCGCTCCGGCCGGTTCCGCCATTGAGAGCGTCACCCAGGGATCTCGCCACGACCGGAAGCGGTCCCTCGCCCTCGATATAGCCGGCGATCGCCTCCGCCTTCTCGCTGCTATACTCCGCGCTCGCAAACGCAAACGATTGGGAGGCGAGGTTGGGGCCCCGGCAGAATGATCCCAACAGCTGGGACATGTTCGCGTTCTGCGGCACGTCGACCTGTTGCCGGACGTAGGCGTAGGTCACCGCGGCGCGTTTGGCGTCGTCGTTGGACACGTCCTTGAAGCTGATTTGAGATGCCCCGACCGTGCCTGCGCCCTTTCCGAAAATCTCGGCCGACCTGATCGTCAGGGGCCCGGATGCAGCGGCGGCCGCGGGAGCGGCGGCCGGGGCGGTCGGAGCCGCGGATCCCGCAGCGGACGCGGCACCCTGCGCGGGAGACGCCCCGGCCGCGCTCGGCGCGGCGGCGTTCGCTCCGGCTTGCGGCCGTCCGCCCGCCGGCGCGGGCGCCGGGTTCGCGGCGGCGTTTCCGGCGGGCCGGAGCAGGGAAAGCACGGCTTCCTTCGCCGCCGTCAACGCCTTGGGCAAAGTCGTGCCGAAGAAGTGCTCGACCCTGGCCTTGAACGTGCCGGCGGGCGGCGTGTTGTTGTGGCCGGCCTGCGCCACCTTGTTGCCGAGCATGTTGCCGGCAGGCTTCGCGGCCTGCGCCTGGTCGGCCGCCAGGGCCCGCGCCGCCGCAGCGCTCTGGCCGGAGATGGCGATGGAATCTCTGCTCATCTGGGTCGCTCCCGTGCGATTGGTTGAATGACGGCGTTCTCGGACGCCTCAGGCACGCATCATGAAAGGATCGTTTCCGAGTTCGGGGGCCGGGCCGGCGGAAAGCGTCTGGCGTCCGCCTTCGGGCGAGGCCCAGAAGGCCGCATATTTCAGGAACTGGACGATGCGGTCGCCGAATTCGTGATCGGAGGCGGGACCCACGTCGAAGCGCTCGCAGAGCACGACGTCGCCGCTTGCGGGCGCGATGGCGAGCCGGGCGTTGCCCGTGCCCTCGCCGAGATAGTTCGCCTCCAGCAGGACGCGCAGCGCGGTTTCGCCGCCTGCGGAGGCGTTGATGCCGCCGATCGGCGTCCACAGCTCGATCGTGCGGTCGTCGACGCGCGACAGGTTCACCGTCGTCTCGTCGTTGAAGACGAGCGACAATGCGCCGTGGGCGTCGAGTTCGAGCCCTGCAATACCAGCCAGCCGGCCAAGATTTGCGACGGCGCGGTTCACATCGTTCATGATCGCTTCCCCCTCGAGCCTCCGGAGGCGTACGCCTCCCTGCCTCCTTCCGTCTTAAAGCAGGCCGTGCGGGGCGAAGTGTCGTTCGCGACAGGACGGACCGATCCTGCTCCTCCCGCCGGCGTGGCGGTCATGTCAGGGGCGGAAGGCCGTCGCCGCGGTGCTCCTGCGCGTCCATGTCGATGGCGCCATGCGCAAGCCGGCCGCCGTAGAGCCTCTCGCGATTACGGTTGACCCATGCCAGGACCTCGGCGACCGCCTCGAAGAGTTCGTCGGGTATCGGCTCGTGGAGGGCCGCGTCGGCGTAGAGGGTGCGCGCAAGGCCGACATTGCGGAAGACCGGCACGCCCGCCTCCTCGGCCTCGCGGCGCAGATGGTAGGCCTGCATGTTGCGCCCCTTGGCCACGACGACGGGAAGCGGCATCCGCTCGGGCGCGTAATCGATGGCGACGGCGAGATGCACCGGGTTGACGACCAGCGCCGTCGCCTTGCGCGTGGCGGCGCCGGCGTCGCTCATTGCCAGCTCCTGCGCGAGCTGCCGGCGCTTGCCCTTGATGTGAGGGTCGCCCTCGCTCTCCTTGTATTCGCGCTTCACCTCCTCCTTGGTCATCATCAGGCTCTTGGTGTGGGAGCGGCGCTGATAGGCGAAGTCGGCGGCCGCCACCACGACGAAGGCGATGGCCGCGTAGACGAGCATGCGGCCGAGCGAAAGGACGGTGACGTCGAGGATGCAGCGCAGCCCGCATTCGAGAGAATTGACGTAGGGCGAGATCGCGTCGCGGATTATGAAGTAGAGCAGCCCCGACAGCACCGCGATCTTGAGGACCGACTTCAAGAGCTCCACCACCTGCTTCATGGAGAATATCCGCTTGAAGCCCGAGGCGGGGCTGATCTTCTCGCCCTTCGGCATGATGGTGTGGAAGGTGAAGAGGCTGCCGAACTGGAAGTAGTTGGCGGCGATGCCGGTGACGACGACCACGCCGAGGATCGGCAGCATGATGACGACGGCGTCCCAGAATATCCGGTAGATGCCAGCGATGCCGGCGGTCTCGAAGTCGGCCAGAGCGAGGGCGGCCGCCTGGTCGAACATGCCGATGAACCGGGCGTTGGTGTCGCCCCAGCTCATCCAGATATAGGCGATCACCGCGAGCAGCGACGCCGTCGTCACCACCTCCTGGCTCCTCGCCACCTGCCCCTTCTGGCGCGCGTCGCGCTCCTTCTTGGGCGTCGGCAGCTCGGTCTTCTCGCCGCCCCCGCCGCCGCTCATGGCGCTGCGCCCCCGGCCGGCGGCAGCAGATCCGAGGAAAAGCGCATCACCTCGTAGAAGCTGCGCATGTAGGGATCGAACAGCGCGAGCTGGTCGGCGGCGTAGGGCAGGAGCCGCCAGAAGTAGAAGATGAGGATGAAGATGGCGAGCGCACTCTTGATCGGCATGGCCAAGATGAAGACCTGGACCTGCGGCGCGAAACGGCTGATCATCGCCAGCGCCAGCTCGGCCAGGAACATGATCGCCACGATCGGCCCGGCGATGACGACGACGATGCGCATGGCGTTGTCGGCGACGGAAAGCGCCAGCGCCGGAAAATCCTCGGCGAGCACGGGGATGCCGCGCGTCGCCGGCCACAGCACGTAGGACTGGTAGAGAAGGCCGATGATCGGCAGCACCGCGCCGGTGACGAAGATGTAGGTGAGGAACGCCTGGCTGAACAGGATGCCGATCGGCGAGGTCTCGTGCCCCTGCAACGGGTCGATCGAGGCGGCGATGGCGGCGCCGCGCTGGTTGTCGATGAATGCGCCGGCCGATTGCACGGCCCAGAATATCCAGCCGACGACATAGCCGAGCACGAAGCCGATCGCGTACTCCTTCACGAAGAACAGCGCGTAGGAGGGAAGCGTCCGGTCGAAGGCGTCGACGAAGGCGAGGTTGATCGGCACGGCGAAGCCGGCCAGCACGAGGATCGCGGCGGTGCGCGCCAGCCGCGGCACCGCGCTCGGCGCCAGAAGCTGTGACGTCATCATGAAGGCGTGGATGCGCGGCAGCGTCAGCAAGAGGGCGACGATCTCTCGGTCGAACAGCCCGAGGAAATGCGCCGCGACGTCGCGCAGGTCGTTCATGTCATGCTCGGGAAGTCGGTGAACAGCTTGGTCGCGAAATTGACCATCTCGCTGCCGAGCAGTCCGGCCATGGCGGCGATGGTGGCGGCAACGGCGATCAGCTTGATGGCGAAGGAGACGGTCTGCTCCTGAACCTGCGTCAGCGCCTGCAGCAGGCTGACGCCGATGCCCACGACCGAGGCGACGAGGATCGGCGGCATGGAAAGCACCATGACCAGCACCATGGCCTCGGTGATCTGCTGCAGGGCGATGTCCGGCGTCATGTCGGTTTCTCCGTTCGCGTGCTCGGCCCGTCACGCATAGGTCTTCACCAGCCCGAGGATGAGGCGGGACCAGCCGTCGATCATCACGAACAGGAAAAGCTTGAAGGGCAGCGAGATGGTGAGGGGGCTGACCATCATCATGCCCATGGCGAGCAGGATGTTGGAGACGATGAGGTCGATGGCGATGAAGGGCAAATAGAGCAGGAAGCCGATCTCGAAGGCTTCGCGCAGCTGCGTCACGGTAAAGGAGGGCAGGACGATGATCATGCTTTCGGCATCGAGCGTGGCGGCGAGCTCGGCCGGCCACAGCGTGCGCGCCGCCTCGAGGAAGAACGCCTTCTCGCGCGGCGAGGCGTGCCGCCCGAGGAACTCGGCGAGCGGCCGCTGGCCGGCCTCATAGGCCTGGCGCAGGCCGTCCGCCGTGTCGAAGCTGTAGGTCTCCGCTGAGAAGATGTCGAAGGTCTCGACCACGACGGGCGCCATGATAAAGCCGGACAGGATGATCGCCAGCGCGTTCACCGCCATGTTGGGCGGGATGTTCTGCACGCCGATGGCGTTGCGCACCAGAAGGAACACCACCGATATCTTGATGAAGCTGGTGGCGACCACGGCGAGGAACGGAAACAAGGCGGCCGCGCCGACGATGAAGATGAGGCTGAGCGGATCGACCATCGCCGCGGCTCCGCCGCTCAGCGCCGCAGGAACAGGCGGGTGATGCGCACGCCGATCCTGTCGTCGATGCGCACGATGTCGCCGCTGCCGATCGCCTCGCCGCCGGCACGGATCGTCACTTCGAGCCCGTCGCCGGCCTGCGGCGGGTCGAGATCGGCCACCGTGCCGGGCTGCCAACGGGACAGCTCGGAAAGCGGCACCATCGCGCGCCCGATGTCGAACTCCACCGCGACGGACAGGTCGCCGATGCCGACGGCTGGCGCGTCGCCGCCGTTATCGGTTGCGTTGTCCGGTTCGTCCTCCATGGGCGTGTCTCCATCGGTTCTGTTGGCGGCGAGGCGGGGCAGGGCGCGGTCGGCTTCGTCTGTCGCGATGCAGCGCCAGCCGTCCTCGCCGCGCTCGAACAGGAACCGGCGGTCCGCGACCCGGACGCTGCATTGGCCGTCGGGCCGGGCGGCCATGACGACGACGGCGCCCGGCTCCAGTGCATGGAGGTAGCGGGCCGCCATCGTGGCCGCGCCGAGCGAAAAGTCTGCGGGGACAGCGACGGCGCTCTCCAGCGCTTCGCGCACCGGCGCATGGCGGGACGCAAGCCAGGCCGCGAGCGCTGCGGCGTCCCGGCGGCTGCCGGCGATGTCGAGCGCGATTTCTGCGCCTCCCGGGAGTTCGAGCCGCACGTCGAACCATTGCAGGGCATCGCCGTTTCCTTCCGCGAATCCGTCCGCTCCGCCGTCGAGAATGCGCAGGCCCGACATATCGCCGAGTCCGGCGAGGGTCGCGGCGCTGGCGAGCATGCCCTCCATCAGCGCCTGCCGCAGGCCGGCAGGCAGGGCGGGAAGGTCGGACGCGGCGAGACGTACGCCGTAAAGGGCTTCGAACGGAAATTCCCGGACGGCGACGAGAAAGCGCGCCCCGGACGACGGCGATGCGACGATCGCGGCGCGGCCATCGACCGTGGCGGGCTCGCCGAGCCGGTAGCGCAGGGTCGCGACGCCCGCTCCCAGCCCTATGGCTTGGCCGCCCAGCGCCACCACCGCGTTCCACGCCCCGGTGTCGGGCAGGCCGCGCGCCAGCGTCGGCGGAAGCCAGCGCTCGGTCATCGCGGCGTCTCCCGGCGGCCGAGCAGGCAGGAGATCTCGTCCATCCCGCCGGGCTCCGCGCCCTGCGCCGCCGGCGCTTCGAGGATGCGCACCGTGCGCCGCGAGAAGCGCGCCTGCAGGCGCTCGGCCAGCAATTGCGCCGCGGCGAGGATATCGTTGTCTTCGCCGGAGCCGGCCGGCGTCAGGACGACCTCGATCGTCTGCGCGTCCATCGTCAGCGTGACGGCGGCGATGTCACCGCCGGGGTAGGGGATGGACAGCCGGAGGCCGGGCGCTCCGTCGCCGGCGGCCGCGACCCGCCCCGCCTTCAGTGCCTGCTCGATGCGGTCGGCGAGGACGGCGAGCCGGTCCTGCGGGGCCGGTTGCGTCCCGGCGATCTCCGGCGGCCCGGCCAGCGGTCCGGAAAGGGGCAGCGGCAGCGCCTCGGCGACGGCGAGAAGGCGCAGCAGGTGAGGGGGCGTTTCCTCGCCGGCCGCCGCGCCCTTCTGCAATTCGAGCCGCATCGTCTCGCTGAACGCCTCCTCGCGGTCGCCGAAGGAATGGGCTGAGTGATGGGCCTGCCCGAAACGAAGGCCGGTGCCGAGGCCTTCGCCGCCAGCATCGTCGCGCTGCGTTCCCGACCGCGCGGACGGGCCTTGCGGGCGGTCCTCTCCCGCCGGGTTCCACCCCGGGCCGCCCGGCGTCGCGGTCACGCGCGTCATGCCGCCTTCCTCCGCGGGCGCGCGAACAGCTCCTCGACCTCGGCCTCCTCCCGCGACTCGGTCGTCCGGGCGGCCTCGACCAGCATCTCGTCGGTCATCAGCGCGAACTTGTCGCGCACCCTCAAGGCGAGGAAATAGGCCTTCGAGGCAGCCTTCAGCTCGGCCTCCAGCCGCGCCAGGACATGGACCGCGCGCTCGTGGGCGTCGCCGAGCGCGGCGTGCTCCTTCTCCAGCTGCACCACGCGGCCGCGCGTCGCCTCGACGCCGTCATGGTCCACCACCCGGCGCAGGATCGGCGCATAGACGGCGTCCTCGCGCCGCGCATAGGTCCGCGCGCTCTCGTCGAGCCGCGCCTTCGCGGCGGCGCGCGCCGCCTGCGCCATCGCCACCTCCTGACGCTTGACCTGCATGGCGCTGAGCGCCTGGTCGAGCTTCAGGTTCTTGATACGCAGGAGCGTCCTCATCCGGCCGATCATCGCGTCAGCGCCTCCAGCTTGCCGAGGACGGTGTCGAACGCGTCGAACTCGTCGGTGTCCTGACGCAGGAAGGCGTTGATCGCCTTGTATTTCGCGACCGCGAGATCCACCTCGGGGTCGGCGCCTTCCTTGTATTCGCCCACCCTGATGAGCAGCTCGACATCGGCATAGGCGGCGAGCCAGGCATTCACCCGCCCGGCCATCTCCTGGTGCTCGCGCGTCGTCACGGCTGTCATCACCCGGCTCTTCGAATTCAGCACGTCGATCGCCGGATAGTGGTTGGCGCTCGCCAGCTTTCGCGACAGTACGATATGGCCGTCGAGAATCGAGCGTGTCTCGTCCGCGACAGGTTCGTTCATGTCGTCGCCCTCGACGAGCACGGTGTAGAGCGCGGTGATCGAGCCCCTGTCGTTCATGCCCACCCGCTCCATCAGCTTCGGCAGGTTGGCGAAGACCGAGGGCGGAAAGCCGCGCCGCGTCGGCGGCTCGCCGGCCGCAAGGCCGATCTCGCGTTGCGCGCGGGCGAAGCGCGTCACCGAATCCATCAGAAACAGCACCTTCTTGCCCTGATCACGGAAATATTCGGCGATGGCAGTCGCCACGAACGCCGCCTTGGCGCGCTCCATCGAGCTCTTGTCCGAGGTGGCGACGACGATGACCGAGCGCTCCATGCCGGCGGGGCCGAGGTCGCGCTCGATGAACTCGCGCACCTCGCGGCCGCGCTCGCCGATCAGCGCCAGTACGGTGACGTCGACCGCCGCCCCCTTGACCAGCATCGACAGGAGTGTCGACTTGCCGCCGCCGGCCGCGGCGAAGATACCCATGCGCTGGCCCTCGCCGCAGGTCAGGATGCCGTCGAGCGCCCGGATGCCGAGCGGCAGCGGCCGGTCTATGATGCGCCGGCTCATCGGCTCGGGCGGCTCCTGATAGACAGGGTAGAACGCCTCCGGCGTGAAAGCCTCGTCCTTGCCGTCGACGAAATTGCCGAGCCCGTCCAGCACCCGCCCGAGCAGCCCGCTCCCGACCGGCACCTGCTGCACCCTGCCGGTGCGGCGCACCTCCGTCTGCGGGCTGACCCCTTGCGTCTCGCCGATGGGCGACAGCAGCGCCTCCTCGTTCAGGAAGCCGACGCATTCGGCGAAAAGCCGGGTCGCCGCCGAACGGTTGTAGAGCTCGACGATCTCGCCGACCTGGATGTCGGGCACCGCGGCATGGATGATCGTTCCGACCACCTTGCGCACCCGCCCGGTCAGCCCGTGCGGCGCGAACCGGTCGAGGCCGGAGCGCAGCCGGCCGGGCAACGATGCCAGCCGCCCGCCGATGCGCCCGCGCCTGTCTCGCGCCAGCGCCTCGATGTCGCTTTCGGCCGCCTGTCCGGTCATGGCGGGAACCCGCCCGCCTGTCCGTCGCCGGCGAGGGCGCAGGCGCGGACGATCCGCTCCAGCGCCTCCAGGTCCCGCCCGAGGTCGCCCTCGACGCGACCGATGGCCGTCTCCAGCACGATCCGGGGCGGCGACAGGGTCGCGTCCTCGACGACGTCGACCAGCTCCACCTCGGGGAAATCAGCGACGATCCGGCCGATGCCTTCGCGCATCGCGGCATATTGCGCGGGCGCGACACGAAGCTCGGCCCGCTTCTCGCGCCGCATCTGCACCAGCGCGGCGCGCACGAGGCTTGCGGCCTGCTCGTCGTCGCCGAACCCCTGCACCAGCTTGCGCACGCAGGCGATGACGATGCCGGCAAGCTCGTCCTCGATCTCGCGCAGCCGCAGGTCGAGCAGGGCGTTCTCGTCGAGAAGCCGCGCGGCGGCCTCGCGGCCCGCCTGCGCGCGGCCTTCCTCGTAGCCGCGGGCCTTTTCCCGCGCGAACGCCTGTTCGGCATCGGCCACGATCTCTGTGGCCTGCCGCCTTGCGGCCTCGACGAGCGCGCTCGCCTCGTCCATCGCGCCGACCATCCGCCTCGGCAGCAGGTGAATGCCGGCCTCGAGGCGAAAGCCGAGTTCCTTCAGTTGATAGTAGCCGGCCAAGACGGGCCCCTGCGGCTGACGAGCTTGAGAAGGTGGCCGAGCGCGGCGCGGTCCGGCTCTACAATCCGATCCGGCGGCTCCGGTCGCCGGCACGCCATGAGCTTCGCGAATTCCGGCGCGACGGCGGCAGCCAGCCCGGCGAGCGCCGCCGATCCGGCCGCCGCGAAGGCGTCGCGCAGCGCCCCGTCGTCCGGAGTGGCGGCCAGAATGGCGTCGAATTCCCCGGCATGGGCGAGGGCGGAAAGGCCGGGATAGAGCGTCGGCGCCTCCTGCGTCGCCACCCGGTAGGCCGCGGGCCCGAGGGCGGCCTGCAACCGCTTTCGCGTCGCCTTGCCCGTTGCCTTGAGGATGTCGCGCTGCCAGACGGCGGCGGCGCACAGCAGGCAGGCATCCTCGAACACCTCGTCGGAAACGGACAGGAGCAATATGCACAGCCGCCCCGTGTCGGTGGCGGCCGCATCCGCGAAGAAGGCGGCGGGCAGCTCCGACAGGCCGACGCCTGCCGCGGCAAGGCCGACCCGCGCGAGCGGCGTCCTGAAGGCGGGGATCGCGGCCAGGCGCCGGACGTCCCCGGCCGGGCAGGGCCAATCGCGGCGGATCGCCGAGCCCGGCGCCGCGGCCATGCCGACACAGACGAGGGCGAGCCGCGCCAGCTCGCGCGCCGGGGGCGGTCCGCCTTCCTCGACGGCTTCCGGCCTCGGATGGGCTGCTTCGTTCATCGGGAGCCTCGCCCGGCGCCGGCCGCGCTCATGACGGTTCGAGCGCCGGATCGGCGCCCGCATCCGCCGCCGCGGGCCGGCCGCGGCGTCTCGACCTGAACAGCGCCGCCGTGGCGAGGACGGCGCCCGCCAGCAGCACGACGACGGCGGCGGCCGCCGCATAGACGAGCGTCCAGAAATAGCCGACCGCGTTGCCGTCGATGGCCAGCCCCGGAACGACGGTGACGAGGCGCTGCTCCTGCCCGCCGCCGCTTGGCATGGCGACGAGCGCCTCGGTCAGCACCACCGTCACCGCCAACTGGTCGAGCCCCTCGATCGAGCTGCTGACCAGCCGCCTGATCTGCGGGACGAGGAACTCCAGGTCCACCTCGGGTTCGTGCTTGATGAACACCGCCGCCGAGGCCGGCTTCAGCGGTTGGCCGAGCTGCGGGTCCTCGGGGACGACCACGTGCACCCGCGCCGTCACGACGCCGTCGATCTGGCTCAGCGTCTGCGCCACCTCCTCGCCGAGCGCGTAGATGTAGCGCACCCGCTCCTCGAACGGCGAGGAGATGATCCCGGATTTCTGGAAGACGGAGCCGATCGACTGGCGCTGCGTCCTCGGATAGCCCTTGCCGGTCAGGAGATTGATGGCCGTCACCATGTCCTTCTCCTCGACGCGCAGGGTGAAGCTGTCGCCGAGCCCCCGCTTGTCGGCGGTGATGTCGTTCGACATCAGCACCGCCATCATCTCGTTGGCTTCCTGCTCCGTCAGGTTCGAGTAGAGGTCCGCCTTGCAGCCGGCGAGCGCCATGAGCGCCGCCAGCGCCATCGCCGCCGCCCGCCGCCGCGGGACCTCGCGCAAAAGAGGCTGCTGCTGCCTGCCGGTCACGCGCCTACTGACCCTTCATCAGCGTGTCGAACACTTGCGTCGACTTGCCGGTGAGCTTGGACGTCATGTCGACCAGCAGGGTGAAGTTCACCAGCTCCATCTGGATCGCCATCATGCTTCCGGCGTCGAGCGTCGAGCGGCCCATGAGGTCCGACACCCGCGCCTCGCGCGTGTCGAAAATGCCGCGCAGATGCGAAAGCCCGTCGAGGATCACGTCGCCGCCGGTCCTGTCGTCGGCGGCTCCGGCCGCGTCGAGGCCGAGCCCCTGGCGCGCGCGCTCCAGCGCCGCGGGATCGCCCGCCGCCGGCGGCGCGACGGCGCCTGCGGCCTCCGTCGCGTTGCGGGCGAGCGTCGCCTCGAACGCCGCGACCCGTTCGGGGGAAACGGCGGGAACGAGGCCCGTCGCGGCTTCCGTGCCGACGACGTTGGCGGCAGGCAGTGCGGTTATCATCGCCATTCTCCAGTTCATGCTCCGGACATGGCCGGATATTGCTTCTTCACGCCCCGTCGCCTTTCAGGAGCGCCGCGGCGAGGTCCGCGAACGGTGTCGCGGGCGCGCCGGCGACGACGCGGCCGAGTATCTCGGTCGCCTCCGCCGCGTTGCCCTGCCGGGCGAGCGCCATGCCCAGCCAGATCTGCGCCGCGTCGCCCGGCGGCAGCGCCCGCAGCGTGGCGACGGCCGCGTCGACCTCGCCCTCGGCCAGCAGGCAAAGCGCGAGGCCCAGCGGTCCCGCCTCCTGCCGCGGACGCAACGCCGCCACGCCGGCGAAGATCGCGCGGGCGTCGGCTGTCAGCCCCGCCGACAGCGCCATGAACCCGAGCTCCACCAGCAGCCTGACGTCCTCCGCGGCGGCCAGCGCCGCGACAGGGTCGCCGCTTCCCGGGGCCTCCACGGGGCCGCGCGGTTGCGCCGTGCCGGGATCGGGATCGAGCGAACGGGTCATGCCTGCCTCGCTTGCCGGTCACGGAAGATGCATGAGGAGGAGGGAGCGCTGCGCGATCTTGAGCTCTTCGTGATATTCGGGCTTGCGCCTCGCGATCCGCGCCGCCGCCGCCAGATAGGCGCGTGCGGATTCGCTGTTTCCCCTTTCCAGCTCGCACACGCCGGCGATGCTGTAGGCTCTGGGATGCTTGGGTTCGGCTTCGAGGCAGGCCGAGGCGAGCTCGTAGGCGATGTCGATGCGCCCGCCGCGCACGGCGAGCACGGCGAGCCCGAGCAGGCCGTCGACGCGGCTCTCCTCCATGGCGCCGAGGGCCGCCAGGATCACCGCCGCCTCGTGCCGCCCGGCCCGGTCCACGGTCAGGGCAAGCTCGTAGAGGTTCGCCGGCTTGTCTCCCGGGGCGTCCGGCCGATCGTCCTGCGGCGCGCAGGCCTCCCCCGCCGCGCCGAACGGCTCGTCCTCCCTCGGCCCGGGCTCCAGCATCATCAGGGCAGCCTTGTCGACGCTGCGGCCCTCCATCGCGGCGTGCCTGAGCTTGGCCAGCTGCCGCTCGAAGAAGGCGTCCTCGAGGCATATGCCGTCGGCCGCCGGCTGCGTCCCGTCCGTCCGGTCGGCGGCTGGCGGATAAGGCAGTGCCCGGGACACCTCCGATCGCGGACTGCGCAGCTGCAACTTCCCGGACACTGTCTCCCCCGTTCGTGAGGCACGGAACCGTACCGGCCCGCTACGCGATCATCTGGCGCGACACTACAGCGCGACCGGCGGCCCGCTGTATCGTATGGCACAGGGCCGGGGCCGCGGCGCATCTAGGCTGCACGGGCGATGGGCACAGGATACGCAAACCCGGCCATAAGCCCGCGCGACCGCCACAGGCAGCCCCGGAAAACCCCGCATGCCGCACAGTGAAGAGACGACCCGGGACCGGCCCGCAGGAGAGGCGATGGAACGCCAGCTCGTCGCCATGCGCGAGGCCTTGCAAACTATGGACCGTCTTCTTTCTGGCAGCGACGACGCCGTGGCGAAGGCGATCTTCGCGGAGCTGGCGTGGTGTCCGTCGATAGAGGAAGTGATCGAGGTGCTGGAGCGGCTGCAGGACCGGATCGAGGCGGCGGGCGCGCAGGCGGCCGGGCCCAGGAGACAGACCCGCGCCCGCACCCTCGTCAGGCTTTGACAGGAC
Source organism: Alphaproteobacteria bacterium (assembly GCA_037190985.1). Classification (GTDB taxonomy): domain Bacteria; phylum Pseudomonadota; class Alphaproteobacteria; order Rhizobiales; family Rhizobiaceae; genus Aerobium. The sequence goes on along the minus strand of JBBCKE010000036.1, from coordinate 156,597 downwards.
GAGGCGGGAACGAGCGGATCGAGGAAAGGAGAGGGCGATGGCGATAACCGGTTTCTGGGGCTCGACTCCCGGCCTTTCCTCCTCGAACCCCGGATGGCTCACGCCCGGAGCCGCCGAGCTCGCGACCCCGCCCGCGGCGCTCGATCCCGTGCAGTTCGCCAAATGGACGCGCGAGAAGCAGATCGAATATATCGAGATCCACGGGACCGGCAGCCCGCGAAGCCTGCTGATCGGTCCCGAGGGCGAGGAGACGCGCGTTTCCATCGCCGCCACCCCGGCGCTGCGCCTGAGCCTGCCCGGCGAGGGCGGGCGCGCCTTCTCGCCGCAGAATGCCGGCCGGCCCGCGACCGGAGACGAGCGCGACACCCCGCCCGCGAGCATGACAGCCGAAACCTTTCTGGCGTGGCGGCGCGAGGACCAGATCGCCTACCTCGAGGCCAACGCATCGGCCTTGCCGCTGACCCTCGCGGCCGAGGACGGGACGTGGACGATCGCGGCGGCGCTGGCGCAGGATGTCGAGGTCGGCGCCGGCGTCATCCAGCGCACCTCGGGCGACGACCAGCCCATTCCTTACTATCATCTGTCCGGCAGCGCCGACGGCACGCCGTCGGCCATCGTGCGGGCCAGCGCCGAAGCGCTTTTCCCGTCGCTCGACGGCGAAACGACGAGGCTGGCGGTCGAGGACCGGCCGGTGGAATTTTCGATCACGCCGGCGATGCTGGCGGCCGATCCGGCGCTTCGGGCGCAGTTCCTCGCCAGTTTCTCGACATGGCACTCGGCCTACCAGCTCGAATATGTCAAGCTCCACGCGCCCACCGACTGGGTGCTCGAAATACCGGGCGGACCCACGCTCGTCGCCTCGCAGGTCGATCCCACCAGGCTCTACATCGTCGACGCGCTCGACAAGAACGCCATCGCCACCATCCCCGAGGCCGATCTGGCGCGGATCGCGGCGACGCCGCGGTTCCAGGCGCTGGCGCAGGTTCTCGGCCTGACCATGAGCGGCATCGCGGGCGTCGACAGCGTGATCAACGACCAGCAGAAAGTGACGGCCGAGACCGCCGTCGAAGAGCTGCGCGCCTATATCGACCGGTTAAGCGCCACCAATGTCGAGGCGACGCGGGTGGGTTTCGACAACAGGGTGGCGACCAATCCGCGTATCCATCCCGAGCCGGCCTATGACGATCATAACAAGTACGTCTACGAATATCTGGGCACCGACGCGGGGATCGACCGCTACGAGGTGTATGCAGAGCCGCTGATGCCCGCCGCCGACCGCGAGGTGTTCACGCGGCAGCTCGACATCCTCGCTTCCCAGCTGGATACGAACCTGATGGTCGACCCGACGCAGATCCGCTCTAGGCTGTCGGCGCTGAAGGACCGCTTCGACCGCGCCTTCGCCTTCTGGGACGTCAGGCCGCCGAGGGAGGTGCCGGCGCATATGGGCCTGCCCGACGTCACCATCACGACCCATTACGACGTCATCACCCAGGACGGCTCGCTGGGCGGAATCCAGAGCGCCTACCAGACGTTCATCGCCCAGGAGCGGCGGATCGCCGACCTCGCCGCCGAACGCATGGCGCTCGCCCGCCAACTGGACGGGAGCCACGGCGCCAGGCTCGACGTCCCCACCCTGGTCTACAAGTTCCAGAGCCTCTACAACTTCACCTTGGAGGCGGAGGTGGTGATGGAGACCGAGGAGGTCAACCAGCAGAACGCTCTGCTCAAGACCTATGCAGCCATGCAGGCGCTGGTCAACCGCACACTCGGCCTCTTCGAGAACCCCAATGACGAGAGGAAGACCATCCTGGGCTACAACGACGACGCGCTCGGCCTGGAGCCGCGCGGCGAGCCGCCACAGAATCCGGGAATGCCAACCGAGCGGCAGATATTGATCAGCATGTTCGAGAACAATCTGGGGGCCGGCCAGAAACACCCGCTGGAGCGGCTGAAGGGCGTCGACCGGCCTGTCGAGAACATCTTCGACGTGCAGCCCGGAACCCATCAGAACTTCAATCTCGTCTTCCTCAACCACGGGCAGTGGAACATGTTCAGCACCCGCCTGTCGGAAGCGGTGACGATCCTCAACCAGAACAGCCAGATCAAGATGAACGACATCAACTCGCTCGACAAGCAGCGCAACCGGCATTTCGACCTCGCTAACAGCGCGCTCGCCAAGATGAACGAGATCATCCAGAGCATAGCGCGGGCCTGACGGGCCCTCGCGCCGGAGAAAGCCGCATGCGAGTCAGGAACCTCGACATAGGCGTCGAGCGGATCACCCGCTGGCAGGTCAGCGACGAGTTCCATCTGCCGGCGGAGGAGCGCGCGGCGCCGGCCTTCCTGCCGCAGCCGCGCCATCTCGACGAAATCCTGCAACGCCCCTCGCTCGACGAGCGTCTGGTGGACCTCCTGCGCCCCGACGCCGTCGATCCCGACCTTCTCAACCCCGCCACCCTGTCGCGGACGCGGCAGGAGGTCGCCGGGCTTCTCGGCGATGCCGCGCGCGCCGGCCACGCGGCGGGCGGCGCCTTTGCGGCCGCGGTCGAAATCCTGAACGCCGACAGCCGGCTCGACGAAGAGGTCCGGGCCGCGCTCGCCCTGCTGCTGCGGGCATGAGCGGCGACCTCGTCGTCGTCCCGGCAGGGCATGGCGCCGGCAGGTCCTTCACGCGCTGCCAGCGCGACTTCCTGCTCGTCAACATCTACGTGCTGCTCCAGCACGGCTATGCGGCGCGCGCCGGAACACTGGCCGAGGCGATGCGCCTTTACGGCGACGACGGCGTCGAGGTTCATCTGGCGCAGGCGGTGTTGCATTTCACCGCCGGCGACTGGCGGGCCGCCCTCGCTTCGCTCGAAGCCGTCGACCGGATCGTCCCGATCGAGCGTTTCGGCGCCTATCGGCTGACCGCCAGGCAGCGCCTGCGGCGCTACCTGCGGATTCGCTGCCTGCACGAGGCCGGCGACGCCGCGGGCATGCGCCAGGCGCTGGACGCCTATCTGCGGCACGGCGAGGGCGGCGGGGAAGCGGAAGGCTAGGCCGCTCCGGCAAACCGGCGGCGCTGTTGTCTTCAACACAATGCGCCGCCGGAAAGCCGCGTAGGGTGACGCCATCACACAAGGCAGGGGCCGAATTTCCGTGTCTATTCTCGATCAGGCAATCAGCGACATGAAGGCGGCGCAGGACAGCGCCGGCTTCGCCGAGCGGGTGATCGGGCACATGCTGCCGGAGCTCGACGCGGACGTGCGCGCGCTCATCGAGGCGAGCCGCGGCGGGCTGGCGCCCGGCGACATCGTCGGCGTCACGCGGGACCAGAAGGAGGCGCTTCTCGACCTCGGATGCCGGCTCGCCCAGCTCGAGCGGCTCGACGATGCCGCCGTAGTGCTGCTGCGGCTGGTGCAGCTCGACCCGCTGGAGGAACGGGCGCTTTATGCGCTCGGCGTCGTGTGCCAGCTGCGCGGCGAGCCGGAAAAGGCCGTGCGCCTCCATCTCCAGTTCCTGGCGCTCGATGCCACCAATCCCCTCGGCTATCTGCGGCTCGGCGAATGCTTGCTGGCGGCGGGGGACCATCCCCAGGCGCATGACGCGTTCCTGGCCGCAAAGGCCATGGCGAAGGCAGACCCGGCCCATGCCGGCGCGCTCGCCGAGGCCCGCGCGCGGCTCGCCTTGCCGCAATTCGAGACCATGGCCGCGGACGCGAAACGGCGTCCCGCCGTCGCAGCGAAGGAAGGATGACCCCTTGAAGACGACACGCACGGAAGGCCAGGCGCCCATCGTCCAGAACCCTGAATCCGGCCGGACCCAGGCCGCCGGCGCACCGTCGCCCGCGGGTGCCGGCGTCCTCGGCGACGGGCCGATGTCCCTGCCGGGAATCGACGGGCAGGCCGCCGCGACGATCACCGCCGAGGCGCTCGCCAGCCTGTCCGCCTTTCGGGCCAGCCATGCGAAGCTCGACGTCGACGCGCTGCTTGTCGAGGTCGCGGTGGGCATGCGCAGCGCCGAGGCCACCAACCAGCAGAACCGGATCGTCAACGATCGCGAGGCCAAGCTGTCGCAGATGCGGGAGAAGGAGGCCAAGCTCGGCGAGGCGGCCGAGAAGCTCAGGGCGGCCGAGGAGCGGAAGGCGGGCGGCGACGTGCTCGCCAACGTCAAGCTGGCCTTCGAATGGATCGGCACCATCGTCGCCTTCGCCACCGCGGCGGTGCTGATCGCCACGGGCGTCGGGTCCGTGGTCGGCGGCCTCCTGCTCGCCGCCGCCGTCACCTCGCTGTTCATGGCGGTCGATTCCACGGTTTCCCACGCGACCGATCTCGGTATCGCCGGCAACATCGCCAAGGGCACCGGCAGCACGGACGAGCAGATCGGCCAGGCAGACATGGGCTTCAAGATCAGCCTCGCCATACTGGGCGTCGGCTTCTCGCTGGCGGCGGGCGGCGTCAGCGCCGCCGGCGCGGCCAAGGCCGCGGTCGATGCCGGCACCAGCGCCTACCAGACCGCGCGCACGGCGGGCGAGGCGGTGTTCAAGGCCGTCGGCAAGGCCGCGGCGCAGGCGAGGGACGCCTTCATCGCGGCGACCGGCGCGGCCGGAGACGGGATCGGCCAGGCCGCCAGGGTCGCGCAGCGCGCCGTCGCGGCCACCGACGCGGTGACGATGCTGGGTAGCGGCGGGATGGAGATCGGCCGCTCGGTGGTGTCCTATGAGGAGACGCAGTTCCGGGCCGGGGCCAAGGATCTCGATTCCGACGCCAAATCCACGGAAGCCTTGATGCAATCGCTCGACGACATGATCGACCAGGCCATGACGCGCCTGATGACGGTCAGCGAACGCTTCAACGCGATCCTCGACGAAATCATGTCGGCCGCGGCCGACCGCAGCGCCTCGCTCAGCCGCGTCCGCTATGCCGGCTGACGGATCGGGAAAGTCCAGGGAGACGAACATGGTCGAAGGTATTCACAAGCCCGGCGTGCCGGCCAGCTATCACACCGATACCGCCGGTGCCGCCGCCGGCTCCGACAAGGTCAAGGGCGGCGTGGGGGTCGACGGGGCCGGCGGGAAGACGCTGCCCACCGTCGCGGGCCAGGCGGCGGCGAAAGCTCCCCTCGACCTCGCCCCCGGCGGCGAAGTCCCGGCCGACGACCTGCGACAGGCCGAAAAGGCGCTGGCGCAGGCGTTGCAGGCGTTCGCGGCCGCCGGGTCGCCGGCCGAGTCCTTCACCGGGGACATCGCAAGGCTCCTGTCGCGCATCATGATCGAGCAGGCGGGCGAGGCGAGGCAGAACGCCCTGCGCGACCGCCTCAACGCGCGCGACGCGGCCAAGGCCGACCTGCTGTCGCAGGCGGGCAACCTGCGCGACGCCGCCTCGAAAATGGTGGCGGGCGCGGTGGCCAACCTGGTCACCGGCTCGCTCAGCGGCCTCCTGTCGATCGGCGCCGCGGGGATCTCGCTCGGCACCTCGTTCGGCCAGATCAGGAACATGACCTCCAACATGAGCGCGACCAAGACCGCGACGGAGACGGCCAACGCGGCCACCGAGGAAATCGGCAACGCCTCGAAGATCCTCAAGAACGCCTCGCTCGGCAAGGCCGACAAGGCGCAGCTCAACACCGTCGTGGACACCGCGACCAGGGCCAAGACGGCAGCAGAGCAGGCCGCCTCGCAAGCCGCCGACGCGTTCAGGCTCGCCAATGCCAAAGCCGACGCCGCCATCAATCTCGGCAAGTTGGGCGAGGCGATCGGCGGCCTCGGCAAGTCAATCGGCTCGGGCACCGACGCACACTATCAGGCGATGGCCAAGACGAGCGACGCCCAGGCCACCGAGGACGCGGCCGAGGCGCAGTACACGCAGCAGACGGTGGAGATGAAGAAGGCCGTGCAGGACGCGGCGAGCGACATGATGAAGCAGATCATCGCCTTCATCAAGGAGCTCCGCGACGCCGAGGTCGAGGCCATGCGCGCCATAACCCGCGCCTGAGCGGAGCGGCGGCCGACATGGATTTCCGCTCGACGATCACGGTGCTGTGGGAGAGGCTGGGGCTTGGCGAACCGCATTTCGTGGAAGCCGGAAGGATCCGCCTGCTCGTCGAGGCGACCGGCCTCGACCTTGCCGACAACGATCGCGGCGCGCTGGTCGTCGAGGCGGTCGCGGGAAGCCTCGACGCCGCGGACGACGGCGCCCGGCACCGGCAGATCCGGCGGGTCCTGGAGACCAATCTCGGCCTTCTGCGCGACGGCGAGGCGGGCGTCTATGTCCGGGACCTGCCGGGAAAGAGCAGCGCGCTCGTCGCCTGCGCCGCCTACCGCTACGCGCTCGCCGATACCGGGCGGCTGGCGCGCATGATCGAGGACGTGGTCGGCGCGGTCGAGTTCTACCGCGCCGAGCTTGCGGCTTCGCCGGCGCCGGCCGCCGCCTGGCGCGATGCTGCCACGACCGAAACATCGACGCTGATCTTCAGGCCCTGACATCCCGCGGACCCGAGGAAGACGAAGGAAGCGACATCCATGGACAGCAAGGACAGCGGGCTCCCGGACGAGGCGGCACTTTCGAGCTTCGCGGCCGGCGGGCTGCGCGAGCGACTCGGCCTCGATCCCGGGCATCTGGCGCTCGGCCTTACCGTGGCGAGGAACCATCTGGCGCGCGGCGCCGTCGGCGATGCGTTGCGCATCTACGGCACGCTGGTGCTGTGCGATCCCGCCAATACCGATTTCCAGCTCGGGCTCGCCAATTGCGCCAGCATGGGCGGTGAGCACCACATCGCGATGCAGGCGGCCTCGGCGCTGATCGCGACGGCCCCCGGCGATCCGCGCGGCTATCTCCTGTCGGGCCGGAGCTGCCTGATGCTCGGCCATGCCGACGAGGCGCGCGAGGACCTCGGCGATGCGTTGCGGATCGCGCTCTCGAACGGCGACCAGGCCGTCGCCGACGAGGCGCGGCTGCTGCTCGACCGGCTTGCGGCCGTATCCGCGCAATGAACGGCAGCGTCGGCGCCCCGCCTTCCGCGCCGTCGCCGGCCCGTCCGGGCTTCGAGCGGCTGTTCGGCCTCGAGCCGGACGACGCGCTGCTTCTCGCCGAGCATTGCGCGCCGATCCTGGCGCAGGCGGGCATCGACCCCGCGCGGTTCTTCGAACAACTGGACGGCGGCGGAACGATGGGGGAGGCGCTCGGCCTGCCGCCCGAGGCGGGCGAGCTGATCTATGCCCGCGCGCACCGGTGGTTCGCCGTCGACAGGCCGGATCGCGCGGAGCCCCTGTTCCGGGCGCTGTGCATCGCCGACGGGCGGCAGGCCGACCACTGGGCCGGCCTCGGCATCTGCCTGCGCATCCGCGCCGAGCTGGCCCAGGCGCGGCTGGCCTTCGCCATGGCGTCCTATCTGCAGCCTGGCTGGGCGGTCGCCCATTTCCATGCCGGCGAGCTGGAGCTGCATGCGGGCGAGCTGGAGGAAGCCGCGGCGCGGCTGGCGCTGTTCGAGCAGACCCGTGACGACGACACGCCGCCGGCGATGGTGGAGGAGGCGCGGCGCATGGCGCTTGCGCTTGCGCTGCGCCGGGGGCGGCAGGCCGGGCGGCCGGCGCCATGACGGTGACGCCGGCCGCGGCGGCGCGCCTAGCCGAGCAGTTCGATTTGATAGCGCAGATCGGGCGCAACATGGCGGCCACGCCGGCCGCCGCCTCTGCCGCCCGAGCCGGCGATGCCACTGCCGAGGTCGCCCCGAAGACCGAAGGCGGCTTGCTCGGAGATCGCCTGGCGGCCGGTGACGCGCGCCTCGCCACGCAAACACTGGCCGGGCTCCGCGCGCCTTTTGCCGCGCAGCCGGGGCAGCCGTCGCCGCGGGCCGCGATGGACCGTCTGGCCGCCGCCCTCGTCACGATGCAGGCGCCGGCCGTCCATGCCGGCGGCACTGCGGCAGGAACGCAGGCCGCGACCGTGAAATCCCCGCTTCACGGCGAGGCGGCGCGGCCGGGCTTCGCCGAAAGCGGGATGACGGCGGAAGGAGCGACGGTCTCCCGGCATCCCCTCGTCGCCGGCATGGCCTTGCGGACGGAACCGACGCAGGCCGCCGCGCATCCGGCGGCCGACCCGGAAGCCGCCGCGTCCGCAGACGGTACGCGCGCCGCGCTGTCCCTTCCGCCCGTCGCTGCCGGGTCCCCGGAAGCGGGGGCCGCGGCGGGAAGGGAAGCCGCCGCGACGCCGCCGGAGGAAAAGCCGGAGGCCCTCCTTTCCGCGTGGTCGCAAGCGGGTCCCGTCGGCGAGCGGATCGCGCGCGGCCTGATCGCCGTCCACCCGCTCGGCGCCGCCCTTCTCGGCGAGGCCGTCGCCGCCGGCAATCTCCCGGCGGCCGGCAACCTTCCGGCGGAAAGGGCCGGCATCTTGGCCTCGTTCGTGCTCAACGCCCATTTCCTTCCCGGCTGGCCGCCGCTGCGGCCGATCGAAAGCCCGCAGGCCCGTTCGCTTCTTGACAGCCTTGCCGCGGGCAGGAAGCTGGACCCGAGGCAGGCGGAGTTGCTGGCCCATCTCGTGCGGCTCGGCCTCGACAGGCGACAGATGGAGCGCACCCTGCGCCTCATGGCCCGCAGCCGGCTTCCGTCGCGGGTCCTCGGCGCGCTCGCCGCCTTTCTCACCTCGCTCGGCGAGGCGTTGAGACTGCTGTCGGCGGAGCTGGAGGCAGCGACGGACGAGCTGCAGGCCCGGAACCTCGCCGTCGCAACGTCCGGCAGGCGCGCCCGCGTCGATCTCGGCTGAAGCCCGGCCCGACAGAACCCCCGCGAGAAGTCATCTACAGCACATCCGCGCGCCCGCGGGCGGCTAGGCTTTGCGGATCGGGCGCCGGGCGAAGGTTCCGGCGCCGTCGTTTCAACAAGCCGGTGCCCATGCCGGCATCCGGGGGTTGCCATGTCCACGACCACGATGCCGGCGCTGTCCCATCTGCCGGCCATTGCGCCCGCCGCCGCGGCGCTTCCCGCCGACCCGCCGCCGGTTAAGACGAAGCCCGGCGGCGCGGCCTATGCGCCGTTGATGCTCCTGAGCGGCGGCATTGGCGGGGATGTCTTCCAGTCGCTCGGCCTGCGCCGGCCGAACGCGAATGGCGACGTCGCTGCGCTGCTCGCGCGCGTCGCCATGGAGGCGCAGGAACGCGAGGGCGAGAACCGCGGCAACAGGCTCGTCAACGGCTTCGCCGCCCTCGCGGCCAGCATCGCCTCGACGGAGCTCAAGGACCTGCGGGCGCGGGTCGACGCGCTGCGCGAGTTCTCGGATGCGAGCGAGACCAATCTCGGCGAGACCGCGCAGCGGACGGAGCCGTTGCGCGCCGAGCTGGACGCGGAGAATGCACGCATAACCGACCTGCGCGAACAGATCGGGACCCTCGAGGTCGTGCTTGCGAACCCGGCGCTGCCGCCCGAACAGGTCGCACTCGTCTTCCAGCTCTATCTTGCCGTCGTGCAGGAGCACGCCACGGCGATGGCGGCGCGCGACGGTATCGCCATCGAGCTGGCCGAAGCGTCGATCGACGGCCTCGACCGGGACATCGCGGTGCTCGAGACCTATCTGGAGACGCTTCCATCCGGCTCGCCGGAAAGGGCCGAGATCGCCGGCCTGCTGGCGCAGAAGCGGGCGCAGGCCAGCGCCGCGCGCCAGGATCTCGCGGATTTCAGGGCCGCCGATCCGCGGACCGACGCGATGCGCGACCAGTTCGCAGCCGACGTCGCGTCGCAAGCCGACGCCCTCGTCGCCGATCTGGGAAGCCGAAGCGCGGACGCCTCGGAAAAGCATCAGGCGGCGACCGGCGCGCTCGCCGTCCAGGCGGCCGATGCGCTTGCCGTCGCCGCCCGCACGGCTGCCGCCTTCAGGCAGTCGCAGAGCGGCAGGCTGGCCGAGGGCGGCGCGCGCGACCTCAATTCCGAAAAGCTCTTCGAGCTGATCGCCGGCGGGGCCGGGGATGCCGACGCCCGGCTCCGGCGGGCGCTGACGCGCACCGACGAGCAGGAAGCGGGGCGCGTGGATGACGATCGCCAGCGACGCATCGCGACCCTGTCGGATAGGCTGGTCGTCAGCCTGTCGACGCTGCTCTCGGCGCTCTCGGAAATCGATTCCGACATTGTCCCGCCGCCCGCGCCGACGACGGGCCGGCGCATGCGGTTCGGCGTCTGAGCCCGGCCTTGCGTGGACGGGCGCCGCACGTGAAGCGCTTTCCCGGATCGCCGGCGCCGCCGTCCGGCCGCGCGAACGGCAGGAACTGAGGCCCGGCCATGCAACGCTTCCTGGTGATGCTGTCGAAGCGCAACGATCTGTTGCTGGCCTTCCTGCTCGTCAGCATCATCTTCATGATGATCCTGCCGCTGCCGACCGGGCTCGTCGACGCGCTCATCGCCGTTAACCTGATGCTGACGATCATCCTCCTGATGGCAGCGGTCTATCTCACCGACGTGACGCAGCTGTCGGCCTTTCCCTCGATCCTGCTGCTGACGACGCTGTTCCGCCTCGCTTTGTCGATCACCACCACGCGCCTCATCCTGATCCAGGCCGACGCCGGCCACATCGTCAAGACGTTCGGCACCTTCGTGGTCGGCGGCAATCTCGTGGTCGGCATGGTGGTGTTCCTGATCCTGACCATCGTCAACTTCATGGTCATCACCAAGGGCTCGGAGCGCGTCGCCGAGGTCTCGGCCCGGTTCTCGCTCGATTCCATGCCCGGCAAGCAGATGTCGATCGATTCGGACATGCGCGCCGGCATGATCGAGCTCGACGAGGCGAAGCGCCGGCGCAACAAGCTGGAGCAGGAAAGCCAGCTCTACGGCGCGATGGACGGCGCCATGAAGTTCGTCAAGGGCGACGCCATCGCCGGCCTGATCATCATCGCGGTGAACCTCGTCGGCGGCGTCAGCATCGGCATGTTTCAGCGCGGGCTGGACGCCGGGCAGGCGCTCGACCTCTACGCGCTGCTGACCATCGGCGACGGGCTGGTGTCGCAGATTCCGGCGCTGTTCGTGTCCATAACCGCCGGCTTCATCGTCACCCGCGTGGCGTCGGAAGACAATGGCGACCTCGGCAGCGACATCGTCGGCCAGCTCCTCAACCAGCCGCGCGCGCTGATGGTCACGGCGGCGATCCTGCTGATCTTCGCCGTCGTTCCCGGCTTTCCGTGGCCGGTCTTCCTGGCGCTCGCAGCGCTTGCGGGCGGCGGCGGCTATCTGATGTCGCGCCGGCAGGCGAAGGCGTCGGCGAGCCGGCGGTCCTCGCAGATGCCGGCGCTCGCCAGCGAGGTGGCGCCGCTTGCCGCGCCGCCCAACCTGCCGGGGCAGGGAGAGGAAGACGACGGCGCCGTCGAGGCCGTCAGCTTCGCGCTGACCGTGCCGCTGATCGTCGACATCGCCGCCAGCGTGCGCAACGCGATACGGCCCGACAAGCTGGACCGGGAGGTCGCCAGGGTCCGGCGGGCGCTCTATTTCGATCTCGGCGTCCCGTTCCCCGGCATCCACCTGCGGCTGAACGAGAACCTGAAAGAGGGTGAGTACCGCATCCTCGTCAACGAGATTCCCGTGGCCGCCGGCCAGGCGCGGCCCGGCTACGTGATCGTGCGCGAGACGGAGGCCAACCTCGCCATGTTCAACATCCCGTTCGAGCGCGGTCAGGACTTCCTGCCGCACACGCCGAGCCTGTGGGTCAACGTCAAGCACATGCCGCTGCTCGAGCGGACCGGCATCCAGACGATGACGCTGTCGAACATGCTGACCTATCATCTGGCCCATATCCTTAAGGCGCATGCCGCCGAGTTCATCGGCGTCCAGGAAACCATGTTCCTGATGAACCAGATGCAGAAGAACTTCGGCGAGCTGGTGCGGGAGGCGACGCGCCTGCTGCCGATCACCACCATCACCGACGTGCTCCAGCGGCTGGTCAGCGAGGAGATATCGATCCGCGACATGCGCACCGTCGTCGAGGCGCTCGTCACCTGGGGCCAGCGGGAGAAGGACCCGATCATGCTGTCGGAGCACGTGCGCGGCGCGCTCGGGCGCTACATCACCTACAAGTTCTCGGGCGGCCACAACATCATCCCGGCCTATCTGCTGGCCAAGGAGGTGGAGGACGCGGTGCGCGGCGCCATCCGCCAGACCAGCGGCGCCTCCTATCTCGCGCTGTCACCCGACATCCACCGCGAGCTGATCGCCGGCATGAAGCGCGTTGTCGGCGAGGCCGGCGCCGCCAAAGCCGGCCCCGTCATCCTCGCGCCCATGGACATAAGGCGCTTCGTGCGCAAGCTGATCGAGCGCGACTTCCCGAGCCTCGCCGTGCTCTCCTTTCAGGAGCTGACGCCGACCGCGAACATCCAGCCGCTCGAGCGCATCAAGATGGTTACGCAGACCCAGCTGACCGCCGCCGAATGACGGCGCGCCTCCCGCATCGTGCCTTGCGGGCGGAGCCGGCGTCGCGGGACGCGGAAGACGCCGGGAGATCGCGGCGGCTGCGCGCCCATCTGTGGTGCCTTGCGGCATCCTTCGCCATCTACGCCATCGTCCACACTCTTTCGACCGGCATCGGGCCTTTCGCGATCTCCTGCCTCGTCCTCGCGGCGCTTCTTGCCCTTCCGGTTGTGCCAGCGCGATTTATCGAGGAGGGAGCCGCGAGTCCGGCCATCGTGCTATCGGCGGCGCTCGTCGCGCTGGCGCTTCCTCTGGGCGGGGCGGTGGCCGGCGGCGCGGCAATCCCGGCGGCGATTGCCGGCTCGACCGTCTGGCCGCAATTCCTCGTCCTCCTGTTCGCCGCCCGGGCGTTGTCGGCGCTGACGGCGCTGCGCTTCGCCCGGTTCTGGCGGCACCCGCTGGCCGCGGCGCCGGCCCCGACGCAGTCGATGGCGGCGGCCCTGCTGCTCGGCCTGTCGCTCGCGCTTCTGTTCTACCGCTTCGCCGGGGACGCGGGCGTCGATCAGGCGCGGCTCGATCCATGGGCGGTCACCTTGCGCGCGCTTGCCGGGCAGAGCGTCCTGCACGTCGCCATCGTCGTGCTGTTCTTCTGGCTGCTCGCGGCGCTTCTCGACGCCGCGCTCGTGCTGCGCGAGGACATCGCCGCGCTCGCCACCCTGCGCGCCGCATGCCGCGTCGAGCGAGCCGCTCCCGGCCCGGCCAACGTGGCCGCTATGCTCTCCGGCGGGCTTGCCCATGTTTCGCACACGCGCGCCGTGCGCTTCGTGGCGCAGGTGGGGAGGGAGCCGACCGCAGCCAGGCCACATTCGCTCGAAGCCTTTCACGTCGCCTCGCGGCGTCTGCTGCGGGCGCTCCTGTCCCTGCTGCCGCTGATGGGCTTTCTCGGCACCGTAATCGGCCTGACCGCCGCCATCGGCGGGCTGCCGACCGGGATGGGCGCGGGCGCGACATTCGACATCGGCGCCAGCCTGCTCGGGCTGGCGCTGAAGTTCGAGACCACGCTGCTCGGGATCCTCGGCGCGGTGATCGCCTCCCTGCTCCTGTCCTTTCTGGAAAGGCGCGAGAAGGAGCTGGAAGCCGAGTGCCTGCGGCTGGCGGAAGCGCTGTCCGATGCACGATGAAGCCGACGAGGCCGACGACCGCCCGCAGAGCTTGCCGGCGTCGATGGCGGACATCTTCCTGGCGCTGGTCGGCGTCGTCGTCATCATGCTGCTGTCGCTGGCGCCGGCGCTGGAGGACAGCCGCGCGCCGGCGCCGCATTTCGACGTCGGCGAGGCGGCGGCCTTCGTGGCGGAAGACCAAGGGCTGCGCGTCGCCGGCGGGACGGCGTCCACGACGCCGCTCGCCGCCATCGTCGGATCACGCGCGCTTGCCGATGCGCTGCGCGCGGCGGCCGGCGACGGCCGCGACGTGGTGCTCCTGATCGAGCCGCAGGGCCACGAAGCGGCCTTCCTGTTCGGGGCGCTGGCCTACCGGGCAGGCATCGGGCGTATCCGGCAGATCAGGCTCGCCGAGCCGTGCGGCCGGGCGGGAGATGCGGCCGTCACGAGGCTCTGCACCGGCGGCTCGCTGGAGGCGGACCGATGATCTCGTGGCGCATGGACCTGACGGTGCTGACCGACCTGTCGGCCAGCATGTTCGCGGCCTGCTTCGTCATGCTGCTCATCTTCCTTTCCATCGAGCAGGGGGAGCCGGCAGACCCCGACGCGCCGGTGGTGGTCGTAATCCAGCCCGTTCTTTCGCCGCAGGAGACGGTGCGCCTTCTCCACGCCCATGACGCCCGGTCCGGCGGCGCCTCGGTGGACCTGTTCGCCGACCGCGTCGAGCTGCGCGCCGGGCAGGCCCATGCCGTGCTGCGCGGCGACGTCGCCGCCGGCCTCGCGCGGGCGCTGCCGGCGGGCGGGCCGGTCAGGCTCTATGTGTTTTCCCATGCCTTCTACGGCGAAGCGATCGCAGCACTGCGCCGGCAAACCATATCGCAGATCGAGATCAGCGTGCCGTTGGCGCTTCGCGATGCGGGTGCGTCGCAGCTTGCATGGAACCGCGAGTTCGTCCGGCTCGGGGAAAGTGACCTGACGCTCCCGGCCTTCCATGAGGCGCTGGCGGCGCTGCTCGAAGGCCGGACACGCCCTCTTGGCTCGGTAGAAGGCCGGGCGGCAGGCGGCTCCCGGATGGCGGAAGGCCGCGAGGCTCCAGGCCTCGTGGCCCGCCTGCGGCAATGGCTGGTGACGTTCGCGACAATCGCCTTCCCGCTTTCTGGTCTGATGGCCGTGTTGTGGATTGAAACCGGCCCGCGGCGGCCGGTTGCTACCGCCGAATGACGAGGAGGAAAGCCGAGATGGTCGATTCCATACAAAGGACGAGCAGCCTGCCCGTTCCGGATTTCCACACCCCGAAGGGCGGGCAGGACCCCCTGCCGCTCAACGCCCCGAAGGAGACGCGGCGGGTCGACGACAGGGTCAGGGACGCGGACGCGCAGAAGCTGGGCGACGGTTTCGAGGCCTATCTGAACGAAACCGCCATCACCACGCTCGAGAAGACCCAGCGCAGCGCCGCCTTCGATACCGCCGCGGAGATCGCGGAGGCCAGCGTCTACAAGCCGGGCGGGAAGTCGCCGATATGAAGCGGGGCGGCGGGTCTCAGATCGCCGCCTGCCGCGCCGCCATCAGCTGCCGCAGGCATTCCTCGATCGCCGGCAGGCCGATATCGGCATTGTCGAGGGCGACCGCGAGCAGGACGCCGCCGTCGCGCGTCAGCCCGACGGACAGGAAGCGACCCGCGGACATTTCCGGCCCCGCAAGGCCGATCAGCGCCGCGTCGGCCTGCGGGCCCGGCCGGTAGCCGGGCGCGGACAGGCTCAGAAGCGTGCGCTCGCCGTCGGAGGCGGGGGTGAAGGTGAGGACGCCCGAGCGTTCGAAGGCGAAGCTGTAGCTTCCGTCGCCCGCCGGCGCGGCGTCGAGCCCGACATTCTCGGCGAAGCTCTCGATGGCGAGACGCGCGCGTTCGGGAAAAGCCATCCGGTCCCTCCGTTCCATTCTCCGTGCCGCTCGGGCCCTCCGGGGTTCATCCGGCAGCGGGCTGCACCCGGCGCGCGTCATCCTTCCCGCCCCGTGCCTCGTCGGCTTCGCGCTCCTCGTATTCCTTCTCCTCGTCCGACACGAGCGCGTCCAGCATGGCCATGATGGCGCTGTTCTGCTGAAGACGGGCCTGCGGGGAGGGGGCGACGTCGTCGGGCAGATCCCCGTGCAGCACGCGCAGGCCGTTGCCGAAGGCGAGCTGGGTGGCGAGCGAGCACTGCCCGTAGCGCGCCAGCATCGAGCGCGCGTCGGAAAGGCCGGCGGCCGGGTTGGAGGCGAAGGAAAGCAGGCGGCCGGCCATGTCGACCTCGTCGCCCGCCGGTCGCTCCCCCGGCTCCAGAAGCCGGTCCGTGGTCTGCATGAGCTGGGAGCTCATCTCGACCACGCTCTGCATCTTCTTAAGCTTGCCGAGCTCGCTCAGGAGCGCATGAAGATAGTCCGTGTCCGTGGAGGGGCCGGTACTGCCAAGGTCGCGTCCGGCCGCTGCCATGAAGATGTCGATGACCTCGCCGAAATTCTTCATGACGTCGAAATTGCGGAACGCCTCGAAGAGTTGCCCCATGTTGCGGGATTCGCGCAGCAGCTCGCGATAGGCGTTGCGGACGGAAGCGGGGTCCGTCTCCAGCGTCGCCGCCGCCCGCGTCGCGGCTTCGCTTGCGGCGAAGCCGGCCTTCACCTCCCGGGCGAGGTCGCTCCTGTTGTAGTCGGCCTGCACGTCGTCCAGTAGCAGCATGAACGCTTCGCCGGCGCCCGCCCGGGCAAAATGCTCGCGCGCGATGTCGAGGCCGGCGAACTGGTGCGAGACGTCGGGATCGAAGGCCTGCAGGGCGCGCAGGATGTCTTCCTTGGCGACCGCCGGCCTGCCGCCCTCCCGTCCGGCCTTCTCCATCAGCTCCTGGAAGCCGCGCAGGTTCTCGACGAGGACGCGCAGCTCGTGCTCGCGCGGCATGTCGGGGAGCTTGTCGTAATAGTCGGCGATGCGGGCGAGCGCCTCCAGCGTCGCGCCCTGTCCCTGCCGGACGTCGCGGCGCTCGAGCGTGCGCCGGTCGGCGCGATGCGCGACCGACATGCCGATCTCCTCGGCGGCGTCGTGGAGCTTCGAAGCCTCGCTCGATACCGCGACGATCTCGCCGCGATAGTTGCCGCGCTTCTCGGCCGCGATCTCCGAGCCCGTCGGCGAGGTGACGGTGTGGGCCGCTATGTTCTGGCGGACGGTTTCGACGTTGCCGGCCATGTCGAGGCTCCGGGTCTCAAGGCTTCACGCCGGCCGCGCCGGACGGCGCGGCGCAACGGCATGCGCGGCGAAAGGGTAGCGCAGGCCGCCCGCGGCGCTCCGTCGATGCCGCCGACGCCGCTCAGGCGACGTTGCGGGCGATGGTCTTCAGCGTGTCGGCGACGCTTTTCAGCATGTTGGTGCGCAGGTTGCTGATGGCCGACCAGCTGTTCAGCGCCATCTGCATCGAGAACATCTTCTCGGTATCGGACAGGTTGGCGTTTGCTTCGATGTCGCGGATGTCCTGCTCGATCTGGCCCATCTGCTCCTGCAGCTGCTGCTGGCGCCAGATGAGGTCGAAGCCGTTCTTGTTTATGTAGTTGGCCGGCGTGAACGAATAGACGTTGGTGCCGGTCTGGGTTCCGCCCACCGTCTCGATGAAGTTCGATGCTGTACCAGGCATGCCGCCCTCCGTTTCTTGCCTTCTTCTATGCCGCGCTAGTCGGTGCGTCGTTCCGCCGGTGCGGCCAGCGCCAGGACTTTCATCGCTGCCGTCAGGCCGCCGGCGACATCGCGATACCGCGCGAACTCGGCCGCCGGCACGCCGTCCTCCAGCTTCCCTTCGACCGTCTCGCTCAACCGCCGCAGGCGTGCGTGCAGATCCGCGGCATGAGCGGCGCCATCCGCCCGGCGAAACCGCTCCGCGAGGTCGCAGAACGTGAAGTCCTCGCCCATGCTAGCGTCCCCGTCGGATGTCGATGTGCCGAAAATCATAGCAGGTCCTCGTCGATGGCGATCGCTTCGAGGCGCGGCCGGTCAAGGATGAAGATGTTGCGCTCCTGAACCGCGATCCAGCCCGACCGTTCCCATGCCTTGAGCGCGCGGTTGACGTTGGCGCGGGCGCCCCGCGCCATCAGCCCGAGGTCGGACTGGGTGACGAAGCCGCCGACGCGCAGGACTTCCCGACCTTTCCATGCCATGCGGTCGTCGAGGCTGTCGGCCAGGCGCAGCAGGCACTGGGACAGGCGCGCCGGAAGCGTCTTCAGCGCGAGGATCCGCGTCAGCGAGATATAGGAGCGGTGGCGCTTGGCGATCGTCCGGGCGAGGGCGAGGTCGAGATCAGGATAGCGCTCCGCCAGCGTGCGGAAGGTCGTCGTCGAAATGTAGAAGATGGAGCTGGTGCCGATGGACGTCGCCATGTCGTAGTGGCTGCCGCCCTCGAAGACGCCCAGCTCTCCGAAGCTGTCGCCCGGAGCCATGACGCCGACGAGGATCGGCGCGCCGTCCTCGAGCAGATAGGAAAGCCGGATATGGCCCGAGCGCACGAAATAGAGGAACTCGGCGGCGTCTTCTTGGAGATAGATGAACTCGTTGGGTCCGAGGATGCGGTATCCCAACGCCCGGTCGAGGGCCGTCCGGGATTCTTCCCCCAGACGGGCGAACTCGGTGGCGGCAAAACGCGGCAGCAATCTCAGCCGGCTATGCGGCGCCTCGCCGGTGCGCGTTGCCGGCGCGGCCTTTCCGTTGCAGCCGGGAGGCGAGGGCGTGGCGGCGCGCTTGCCGGCGGCGCCGTTGTCGCGCTCGGGCCAGCCGCTTCCCTCATGATGCGCCAGTGCCTGTGGCATGCTCCCCCGACCGCCCTCGCAACTCCGGGCCGTGCTTGTTGACAGACAATCCGGGAATGGCCTTACCATGCGTAAGGTAGGGCGTTTTGTCGCTACTTGATGTTTTGCGTGAAAATCGGCAATGCCGCCCGGCCGACGCATCGGCATCGTCCCGCCGTCGGTCAAAGACGATTTTCATACAAGCGCATAAGATAAATCTGGAGGGGAGGTCGCATTCAGCCATGAATTCGGTGAAGGCGGAAAGCAGAATCGCGAATGCGATGCGCATCATGGAGTATAATATTGGAGAAGACATTTCGATTTCCGATATTGCCGACAGGCTGAATGTCTCGACGCATCATTTCCACCGTGATTTCCTCTCCCGGGTGGGGGAGACGCCCGCCAGCTACTTGCGGCGGATCCGGCTCGACACCGCGGCGCAGAACCTGCGGTGGACCGAGATTTCCGTTGGCGCGATCGCCTACACTCTCGGCTATCAAAGCCAGGCTTCGTTCACGCGGGCGTTCACCGCCCGCTTCGGCGAGACGCCCAACAGCTATCGGCGCCGGTTCGGCAGGGCATCCCGCCCGGACCCGAAACAGGGCGCGTCCGCCGGTGTCTCGATCCGGGAGGTCGAGCGCTTCCACCTTCTGGCCCGGCGCTATGTCGGCCCGCTGGACAGGGTCAGGGTGAACTGGGAGGACTTCATGGACAAGGTGCCTGCCGCACTGATGCGGCCCGGCAAGACGCTTTATGTCGGCCGGCTGCACGACGATCCCCTCATCACGCCGCCCTCGCAGACCCGGTACGATTGCGCGATCACCATCAGCGACGAGTTCCCCGGTCTCGACGACGAGGCGGCACGCCAGGGGCTCTATTCGACCCACACCTATGCCGGCCGCTACGCCTGCCTGGCCTTTGGCGGGCCGAGCACGCAGGTCGAGGCGGGCTACCGTGACGTCATCGAAGCCTCTTTCGGGCGCGGCCAACTGGCCGGCGAGCATCCCGCGATGGAAATCCATTCCATCCCCCGCAGCCATCAGGAGCCCGAGGATCTGAGCTTCGACATCCTGCTCCCCGTCTACTGAGGCGACCCGATCCCGGCAGCCGCCGTCCATTTTCTCCCGCTCCGTGCCGAACGCGACAGGGGTGCGGACCGAAGCCGCTAGATTGCGTGGGAGAACGGCACGGAGAGGAAGATGAGCAATCGGGAGAGGGTCAGTGCGTTGTTCGAGGCGGTCGGCCCGCTCGATCCGCAGATCGGCGGCGTCGTCAGCGCTGGCCCTGACAGATGGTTCGTGGGGTACGAGGACGCCAATGTCGTCGCCGAATACGATGCTGCGCGGGATTGCCTGGTGCTGTCCGGCGACATCGGGGTTCCGCCGGAGGGTCGGAAGCACGACGTTCACGAACTGCTGCTGAGATACAATTCGCTGCGGCTCGACACCGGCGGGGTCACGGCCGCGCTCGATGCCGACGGCGAGGCGCAGCTTCTCGCCGATCTCGCCGCCGAGGGGCTCGACGAGCGGGACCTTGCCGCCACGCTCGGCAATCTTTGCGCGAAGCTGCGCGTCTGGCGCGGCATCGTCATGACGGGGCTGGAACCGGCGGAAGCAAACGCGCCGCTCGATGCCTTCGCCGTGCGAATCTAGGGCGCCGTTTCGGAAACATCGACCCTTGAGCGGAGAGCGGGGGCTATGCGGGCGCCCGCCTTGCTGCCGGCCCGTCCGACGCTCCCGATCCTGAACCGGCTTCCGGCTGGCAAGCCCATATTCACGCCGATCAACGAACGTCTCGAGGAGGCAGCAATGGCAATCACCGTCACCACATCGACCCGGCTCGACGATATCCAGAATCTCGCTCTCGCTTCCGAGACGAACGCGCGCCTCGTCGGCAAGCGCGACGGGCAGGGAAACATTCTTCTCTATCATTCGCAGAACGCCGATCCGGGCCTGTGGAGCCGTCTGACCGGGCGCGCCGCGGAAAAGCGGGCGCTGGCGCGGGAAGCCGTGCAGCAGGCGCTCGCGAACACGTTTCCCTCGACCACCGCCACCGACGCCACCCTGTGCTCGGTGCGGCGCATGCTCAACGCCAACCAGTCGCGCGAGGTGCGGGCGGGGGAGCTGGTGCTGTTGGCGCAGTTCGCCTCGACGGCTCCGAAGGCCGGACAATCGTGGCTGGCGAACGCCGCGCTCAATCCGATCAAGCTGAGCGCGCTGGAGGCCGGCTTCGCGGCCCAGGAGGAAGGCGGCAGGCACCTTCCGGCCGTGGCCGACCATTTCGCCACCTACCTTGCCGGACTGTTCAAGGCGTCGGGAGCCGACGCGCAGGCCTTCGCGCTCGGCGACAGCCGCGCCTTCAAGGGCGACCTGCTCAGGCATCTGGAAGAGGCGGTCGGAAAGAAGCACGCGCTGGCGAAGCTGGACGGGAGGGGGGTGGACGACTTCCTGTCCATGGTTTTCCACCGGACCGCGAGCAAGGTACTCCCCAACGGAGTGACGGGAAGCACCCTGTCGCTGAACGGCGAGAGCTATTCCCGGACCGGCAAGGTCGGCGAGGGCAGCGACGGCGTGCGCGTCGAGCTCTTCACCGGGCCCAAGGGGAAGCAGGTCGCCGTCAAGTTCTTCCCGAACATCGACAAGACCGAGCGGCCGGGCTTCGCCCATGAGCAGGAACAGAAACGTCAAGCCGCGATCCGCACGATCCAGCGCGAGGTGGCGGCCTTCAGCAGCGCCGCGGCCGGGCATCACGCCAACGTGCTGGGCTATGAGGGCCTGGTGCATACGCCTGCGGGGGAAGTCGGCATCGTCATGGAATACGCGCCGCACGGAACCCTCGGAAATATCGGCAAGAACATCGCCGAGGTGCTGGCCCGCAAGGACATTTCGCCGAAGGCGGCCCTGACGGTGAAGGTCGCGATCCTGCGCGACATGGTCGAAGGGATGGCGCACCTACACCGCAAGCAGGGTCTGGCCCATCTCGATTTCAAGCCGCAGAACTGCTTCGTGGGAGAGGGCGGAATCTGCAAGGTCGCGGATTTCGGAAATTCGATCGAGGCCGGCAAGTTCAGCATCGCTGAGGGCGAGCTGCCGGCCACGTTCGAGTATGTGGCGCCGGAGGCGCACGGCTTCGACGTAGCACGCCGCAAACTGGCTTTCGACCGTTCTCTCCACGACTTCTCGGCCATGTCCTCGAAGGTCGCACCCGGCGACAGGCGCATGGGTTCGGACGCCGTGCTCGACATGCTGGCTCGGCAGGGCGGCACGCTTCTGGAAAGCAAGAGCAACATCGACGGCAAGACGCTCGACGCCTGGGCGCTGGGATCGGCGATGTTCGCGATCGTCTTTGGCCGGGACATCTCTCAGTGCACACCGAGCGGCTCGCCGATGAAGGGCTACGAGGTGAGAGACGCGCTCTTGGGCCTAGCCGCCAAACCGGGCAAGCGCGTCATCGACGTCAACGCGAACGACGCCGGACCGCAGGGAAATGCCGGACGACTCGCGGACGGCGCCTTTGCCGGATCGAGCGGAAACGCCCTCGTCGACGACCTGATAAACAAGCTCATGCATCCGGACCCGGAGAAGCGGTTGAGCGTGGACAAGGCGCGCAATCACCCCCTGTTCGGAACGACGCGCGGCGTCGGCAGCGCAGACTGCCGGAAACTGCTGGTCGAACTGGCGGCGGACAAGCCCGATCCGGCGCAGCTCAAGGCCCTGTCGCGTCGCCTCTGAGGCTCAGCGGAAACGGGACGGCGACCTAGCGGGCGATTACAGCCGCGTGGCCGAGTTCAACGCCCGTATCGAGGAGAATGTCGGCATCATGATGCAGCCCGTCGGATTTGAGCCTGATGCAGCATGAGTGCTTTCTGGTTGCCGGAGCCGGCACATAAACAGCAAAAGGCACAAGGGCGGAACTGGCTCGAAAGGAATGGGCCAAGGGAACGGGGATCAAGGGGAACGGGCCTATTTCAAAAGGGAAAAAGGATAGAAAAGGAAAGGGAACGCAAGGCCGTCGCATTGGCAACATCAACTGCGGCAGTACGGACATCGCTGACGGTCAACAATCATATAGTCGGTAAAGGGGCCGATACCGGACAGGCCGGTTAAAGGTCGGGAATTGCGACAAGCTGACATTCCGAAGCCGGGTGGATGTCTATATCAGGACACGGCGCCTGGAAGCTCGATCCTTGGAATCAGCCATTTTGCTGCGATTGCCGGGCTCAGGGTGACGGTGAGCACGCCCCGGCCGCACTTTCGCGTAAGCCTTTCCACCCCAGAGCGAGTCGGGCCAGCCCGGCACGTATGTCGGGAAGGGCGAGCTCGGGCCTCGGTCTTAACCAGCCGGGAGCGGCCTGACCCAGCGCGATGGAACAGGGGCATCTGCAGCAAGTCCTCGAGGCTCCGGACCATTTGTCCTTCATCCAGGCCTCCCCGGTAGCACTCAACGTACTCAGTTGGGCTGGAGCGGCCTACCTCATCCGGCTCGGGATCAAGCTTCTACTCCAGTCCAGGAAGTTCGCTTACGTGACGCGCCCGCCCGTCACAGCATCGAGGGCGCTGCGGGAAGGCATAATCAGCAACCTGACGAGCCCCAAGGAACGCTTGTTCATGCTCGCCTTCCTACCCCAATTCGTGAACCCGAATGGGACGTTGCCCGCGGCCGAATGCCCGCTCAATCTGCGGCTGTACGTCGGCATCGCCTGCAGCATTTGACAAGCAGGTTTGCTGGCGCTGTAATCTCCTGGGTGGCGGGAGAATGGTCATGATCGTCCGTAGCGTTCTGGCAAGCCTGCTCATGTTGGTAATGATCTGCTCGGTTCGGGCGGAGATTACCGACGGCAACTTGGTTGCGGCCGCGCGGGCCTACCGCGACACGATTGCGGCGATGACGGGGACGCGGGAAGCGGCCGACGTGCTGCGTGCGCTCAACGAAGCGCGGCGCCGGAGCGATGCCGCGGCGATCGTCCGCGAGAGCGAGGCGTTGGCCGCGATCGGTGCCAACAACGTCCAGACCTGGATCGATCTCTCGAAGGCGTGGCGCGAGACGGATCCAGCCGCGGACAAGGGTCTCGCCGCAGCCATCCACACGACGACGATCGTCGCTGCGGGGGCCGACCGTCTCGAGGCGCTGCTGCTTGCATCCTCCTTCCTCCGGGCAAGGCTGACTGCCGAGAGGGCGGAGCAGGACGCGGCCGTGCTGCGCGGCAGGGAGGCCAGGCAGGTACTCGACAACCTCATGAAGCTCACCACGAGCGATGACGTGACGGGGCCGGACGCCGAGAACCCCGACGGCCGTGTTGCAGCCCTGAGGCGTACGCTCGAGGAGGCCTCTGCCGCGGTCGACGAGGCGGCTGCAGCGATCGCCGCCACCGCAGCGTCCCTCGACGAGGTCTATCGCGAGATCAGCGGAGAGCTGCCGAACGTCGATCCGGGTGCGCTTGCCGCGGCCGACGACCGGCTTGCCTTCGCACTCGTGGAGGCTGAAGACAATGGTGGCATCCGGCCGGAGTTCCAGTTTTCCGGCACGGACGTGCGTGCCTGCGTGCGCTTCAACAGGCCGCTGAAGGACAACAGCCGTATCTATTCCGAAATGGTCACCGTCGTTGCCGACGGGGTTCCACTGGCGCCGCAGGACTACGACGTGCTGGCGGAGGGCAACCGCATCTGCCTGCTGCGTCTGGAGCACGACATCTCCTACGACGTGACATTTGCAGCTGGATTGCCGGCGCTCGACGAAAGCGTCGTTGGCGAAGCGCAGACCGTCTTCATCGAGCTCGAAGATGCGCCGTCCCGCATCGCCTTTGGCGCTGCCGAAATCGTGCTGCCGCGCTCGGGGCCGGGTGAAATCCCCATCACGCTGACGAACAAGGAAGATTTCCCCCTCGCGATCCACCGAGTCGTAAACCGTTCGCTCAATCGCCACATTGCCCTCGGGCACCTCCGCAACGGGATCTCTGCTGCTGAGTACCGGCAGTTGCTCAGCGACTTCTCGGAACTCCTATGGGAGGGCCAGGCTGAGCGTGTCATGGACGATGACGAGGCCAATACCCTCGTTCGCACCTTCGTTCCGGTGCGCAGCATCCTCGATGACCGGGCGGCTTGGCTCGCCAGTCTGGACCGCACGCATTGGCAGCGCTCGGGCGCCACGCACTCGATGCGACAGGTCGTCCGCAACATAAGCGACGAGGCGCTCGCGATCGAAGGCTCGTTCGTTGCAGGTCGCCTCGACGTCAACGACGAGACTGCCGACCTCTACGTCCCCGGCATCTACGCACTGGTGACGCCTGTTGCCGACACCGGGCCGAACCAGAAGTTCCATTGCGAGAACAGCTCCGACAGCGACTGCGAGGCCTACGCAGCCCAGTGGTTCGTCGTTTCCGACATCGGACTGAGCTTCTTCGAGGGCGAGCGGGACTTCACCGTGCTCGCCCGCTCGCTCTCCACAGGTGGCCCGGTCGCCGGTGCGAAGGTGCAATTGGTCTCGCGTGGCAACCGCGTCCTGGCCGAGGGGACTTCGGATGCGAACGGCCTGGCGCGGTTCTCGCGAACGCTGACATCCGGCGAGGCCAGCAACGCGCTCGTCGCTGTGCTCGCGGAGGCCGATCGCGACTTCAACTTCATCGCCTTTGGCTCCGAGCGCCTGGACCTGTCGCGGCTCAACCTGCACGCAGTGCGCGACGAGCCGAGCGGTGCGGCACTCTACACCGATCGCGGCATCTACCAGCCTGGCGAGACGGCGGAAGTACTGGCCCTGCTCCAGCAGCGCGGGCCTACGGGCAGGGCAGGCCATCAGCTTCGCCTCGAGATCGGCGATTACGTCGTGAAGAGCCAGCCGATCGATGCGGCGGAGTGGAAGGACGGCGGGATGCTTGCCGGGCTGACGATCCCGGCGACTGCACGGCAGGGTACGGCTGTGCTGAAACTCCTCTCGCCTGCTGGCGATACGTTGGCCGCGGCACGTCTGCGCATCGACAAGATCCGGCCGGATCGCGCGCGCATCGAGTTCCAGGGTGGTGCCGACGCGATAGCCGTCGCTGTTGAAGGCAGCGGTGCCCGGGTGACTGGCAAGCTACGGGTGCAGTATCTCTACGGATCGCAGGGCACCGGCCAGGGGGCGGCATCGGACCTGAAGGCGGAGGTCAGCGTGCGTGTCGCGCCGGTGGCCGAGCCCTTTGGCGCCTGCTACCGCGACTATGCCTTCGGCCGGTTCGATGACCCCGGTCTGCAGACGGTGTCGCGCAACTTCATCGAGTATACCGATGCGGATGGCGCGCTGTCGCTCCGGCTCGCGGGCGTGCGCCTGCCCGACAGTACCCGGCCGCTTGCCGCAACAGTGGAAGTGACGGTGTTCGACGCGTCTGGCCCGGTCGCGTCCGGACAGACCGTCGTTTCAGTACCCATGCGAGACGCTCAGCTCGGCCTCGCTCGCGTGCCGCGCTTGTCCATCGCGCCGGGAGGCTACACGCTTGGCGTCGACCTCGCGCTGCTGGACCGCGATGGCGCGGCGCTCAACGGCAGCGATGTCGCGATCACGCTCGAGCGTGAGCATGAAGCCTATGCGTGGGAGAACGTCGACGGCGTCTGGCAGCATGTGCGCCTGCAGCGTCGCGAGGAGGTCGCCGCCCACGTGGTGCCGCTTGCGGCGGGCACACCGGTTGCCGCCGCGCCGGGATGCGCGGCTCCGGTGCGGCTTTCCGGCGTCGCAACGGGTTTGGTGGAGGGACGCTATGTGCTGACCGCGATGGAACCCGTGTCCGGTGCCATTACCACGGTACGCTTCAACACGGGCTCGGCGCAGACGTCACCCGACGACCTTGAGCCCAACATCTTCGTGCTGTCGTCCGACAAGGAGCGCTACGCGCCGGGTGAGACCGTGACGCTGACCGTTCAGGCGCCCTTTGCCGAGGGCGAGGTGCTGGTGGCGATTGCTGCGGGCGATGTGCTCGCCTGGCATCCGGGGACCGTGCGTGGCGGGCTCGGCACGGTAACCTTCCCCGCGGATGCGGCCTGGGCGGGGCGCGGGCTTCACGCGCTCGCCACGGCATTCAAGCGCGGTGACGGCGCGCGATCGTTTGGCCCCACCCGCGCGATCGGCGCAACCTATCTGGAAATATCGAGCGATGCCCGCAGCTTCGAGGTCAGCGTGCGGCTGGATGGTCTCGGACCCGACAAGGTGCTTCGGCCGGGGGAGCCTCTCTCTTTCGACGTCTGCGTCGGCATGCCTGGCGCGCCGTGCGGCGAGGGTGGCCCGCAGGGCGGCCATGTCGTGGCGTTCGTGGTGGACGAGGGCCTGATCAGCCTCACGGGCCACGAGGCCGAGATGGACGCCATGGGCGAGCGGTTGCTCGGGCGCGAGAGCCTCGCGTTGCGGATCATGGACAATTACGGCCGGCTGCTGCTGCGCGAGGGCGGTGACCGTCCGGGGCGTCTCGCTTTGTCCAACTACACCTCGTCTCGCATTGTTGCCGCTGCATCCGGACCCGTGGCGCTCACAAACGGTCGCGCGCGGTTCACCTTCGACGAGCTCGATATGCAGGCAGGCTCGCTCAAGATCTTCGTACTCGCCTGGAGCCCCAGCCAGGTTGGCAGCGCACGAGAGACGGTTCCCGTGCGCCACATGCTGGTCAGCCAGCTCGGCGTGCCTGAATTCTTTCTGGCGGGTGACGAGCCTCTGTTGCCCCTTCGGATGGAAAATGTCTCCTTCATCGACCACGATGGTGACTACGCTCTCGCGCTTTCGGCCGAAGGTGGCATCGAGGCGACGGTTGTTGCGCGCGACGGCAACCGCCTGCCGACCGATGCCGAGGGTCGATTCCTCACCAAGATTCCGGCCGGTTCGCCGCAGGATCTCTTCCTGGCCGTGAAGGTGCCGGACGACGCCGAGGGCGCAGTGGAGCTTGCGCTCGACATCACCGCCATCAGCGCGAGGGCCGATCTGCCGCCCGCCGAGCGCCGCCGGACCTTTTCCCTCGACGTCCGGCCTTCAGGCGTCATCAGGCAGCAATATCTCAGTTTCCCGCTGGGCAGCCGACCCGTCGACCTTGCAGCGTTGCTGGAAGGGTTGGTCGACGGCCTCTACGATATCGACACTGTAAAGGTCGTGGCGCGCTTCGCGGGCGAAAAAGACACGCTGCGCATTGCCAGCGGCGAGGTCGGGCCGGAGCAACCGCCCCCCATCCTCGACGAAATGGTATGGCTGGGCATGGTGGGGCTGCAGGAGACCGGAGGCGCCGGGAAGGGGGCGCGTGCGACGCGCGTGCAGGAAATCGTCGATGCCGTGCAGGCGCTGCAACTGCCCGATGGCGCATTCGTGCCTTACCGCACGACGGGCGACTTCCTTCCCGCCGAGGTCGGCTTCGACAAGGCGACGAACAGCTATGCCATTCGCCATGGGCTGCTCCGCACGGTTTCGGCACTCGATTTCCTTCTGCGTGCGCAGTCAGCGGGCTACGCCGTGGCGCCAGACGCACTGCGCAACTCCATGGCCTTCCTGGAGGCGCGCATCGGTGACGCGATGAATGCCGTCCACATGGGGAGAGACAGTGTCGAAGGCAGGCTGCTCTGCTCGTTCAACACGCGCTACTCCATGTTGGTTCTCGTCCAGCAGGATCGCCTGACGGAGACCGAACTGTCGTATCTCGATTTCTGCGCGCCGGGAGGCGAGGCCGAGGATGCAGGGTTTGAGAGCGATGGTACCGGCGGGTCGGAGGTTCTCTCCGATCTTGTCAACCTCGCGGTCCTCGGCGAGTTCGGCCATGTCGTCGACCCCACCGAAACGCTCGAAGCCTATTACGACAGCCCGCGGTCCTACCTGGCCGATCTCGACAATTACAGGCGGGCGATCGGACTGAGCATGCTCGCCAATGCAGGCGTGGATGCCGGGATCGTCGACACGATTGCCGAGACCTTCTCGTCGAACGACGCGCCGCTCGACCTGCGCACGCGTGCATGGCTCGCTCGTTCGGTTGCCGACCTCGGCGCGGCGTCCGGGGCTGGACTGGTGGCCGACGACATCGAGCCGAGCGACCCGGACCTGATGATACTTGACGCGCGCGCCGATGGCGTCGTCGAAAGCGGGGAGATGAGTTATGCGGACATCGCGCGTGCACGCCTAACGGTCGGTAGGGCCGGCGGGCCGGACACGCGTGGCTTCCTGCGCGTCGGCGGTAGGCTGCTCGACCCGGATGCCTACACACTGCCGCCCGACAGCATGCGCCAGAGGTTGTTCGACGCCGTCAGCGGCCGCGAGATCGACCCCTCCACGACGACGCTCCAGATCGGCCAGCGGTTGATCGTGACGGTCGAAGCCACATCCGACGCGCTCGCCGCCTTTGCAGATAGGGATCTGTCCGATATCGGCGCCGGCTACGGAGCTCTGGCGGTGCAGGCAGCGCTGCCGAGCGCGCTTGCACTGACCTCCGATTCGATCGCGGGCGTGAAGCTGCGTGGTGATCTGATCGGTTTTGCGCCCGTGGGCGACATGCGCTCTCTCGACAGCAATACGCAGACCTGGCGCGCGATCATCGTGCCGACCTCATCTGACGCGGTTCGCGCGCACCCAGGCGGCGAGACCGACGAAGAAGGCGAAAGCGAAGAGGAGGAGGTCGCGGCTGAGCCCGGCTTTGAATTCCGCCAGGCATTCACGGCGACCGTCATGGCGGCCGGAGCGTTCCAGTATCCGGCACTGACGGTTGATCCGCTGGATCATCCGGGCGACACCCTTATCGGACAACCGGGGGTGCTGCGGGTCGAGGTGCCCGCTGCGCAATGAAGGCGGCGCGGCTCCTTGCAACCCTCTTCGCCGAGGCCATCATCGCGCTGGTTGTGCTCATCGCCGCCCTGCGCCTTGCCGTCGATGCGATCGACTTGCCGCCGGAAGGCCGCCTCGCAGATCGCGGCGCGGTGTTCCACGCGGCCGATGGCAGCCTGCTGACGGCGACGCTGGCGTCCGACGGGCGCTGGCGCTTCGTGACCAGTCTGGAGCGGATCGACCCGGACTATCTCTCGATGCTCGTTGCCTACGAGGACCGCCGCTTCTGGAGTCATCGCGGAGTGGATCCGCTGGCGGTCGGCCGTGCGGCGTGGCAGGCGTTCCGGCATGCACGGTCGGTCTCCGGTGCCTCGACGCTGACGATGCAACTGGTGCGCCTGCTCGACCCCGCGCCTCGCAGCCTCGAAAGCAAGGCCGTGGAGATGTTGAGGGCGGTCAAGCTGGAACGCCACTGGCCGAAGGAGCGCATTCTCGAGGCCTATCTTTCGCTGGCTCCATTCGGAGGCAATGTCGAAGGCGTGCGGGCCGCTGCTCTTGCCTATTTCGGCACCGAACCGGGCCGGCTCTCTCCGGCCGAGGCCGCGCTGCTCGTCGCTCTCCCGCAGGCGCCCGAGAGCAGGCGCCCCGACCGCAATCCGCAAGCTGCACGTGCGGCACGGAACCACGTGCTCGCGAGCTTGGCCAGGCGAAGACAGCTGCAGGAATCGATTGCTCGCACCGCGGCGCACCAGCGGGTCGCGCTTGCGAACGGCGGCATCAGCCGGCGCGCACCTCATCTGGCCGCCCGCCTCGCGGCACATGCTGGGGCACACGGCAGCGTGGCGACACTGATCGAAAAGGGGTTGCAGGATCGTGCCGAGGCGATCGCATTCGATGCGCTTCGCCAGTGGGACGAGGGCGTCAACCTTGCCATCGTCGTGGTTCGAAACAGCGATGGGGCGGTGGTCGCCTATGTGGGCTCGGGCAGCGCTGCCACGCCCGAGCGTCGCGGCTTCGTCGATCTCGCCCGTGCCCCGCGGTCTCCCGGCTCGGCCCTGAAGCCGTTCATCTACTCGATGGCCTTCGAAAGCCTGATCGCCCATCCGGACACGATCGTGGCCGACCAGGCCATCGACATCGCCGGCTATCGGCCCCTCAATGCCGATGGCAGCTATTTCGGCGACATGTCCATGCGGCAGGCGCTGATCCTGTCGCGCAATACGGTGCCCGTGATGCTTCTCCACCGGGTCGGCGTCGAGGCTTTCCTTGGCCGGTTCCGCACCGTCGGCGCGCCGCTTGCCCTCGCGATGCCCGACAAGGAGGCGGGACTAGCGGTCGCCCTAGGAGGCGTCGGCATCTCGCTCGAGCAGCTCGTCTGGTTCTATTCGGCGTTTGCCAACGAGGGAGAACTGCGGGCCTTGCGCTGGACCGCCCACGACAGGCCGAAGTCTCTAGGCAAACTCTTCCTCCCGCCGGCCGCCAACGCCGTCGCGGACATATTGGCCGACGTGCCGCCGCCGATGGGTAGTGCGAGGCTGGCGGCGCTGGACGGGAGCCGGCGCATCGGCTTCAAGACCGGCACCTCCTACGGGTTTCGCGACGCCTGGTCGGTCGGTTTCGACAAATTGCATTCGGTGGGCGTCTGGATCGGCCGGCCGGATGGAGCGCCCCATCTTGGTGCCTATGGCATCACGGCGGCGGCGCCGATCATGATGCAGGTCTTCGATGCGCTACCGGTGCCTGCGGCAGGTGCAGCGTCCGGTCGCCAGCCGCTCGGCGCGCTGGCAAGCCCCCGCGCACTGCCGGCGCGGCTCACGCGATTTGGCGCAGCGCTTTCAACCGATCCATCCAAAGCGCTGGCGATCGCGTTTCCGCGCCTAGGTTCCCGCATCGCCGTCGCACGGTCAGATGACGGTATCGGCCTCGTCCCGTTGAAGGTAACGGGCGGTCGGCCGCCTTTCCGCCTCACCATTCTCGGTCGAGAGGTCGAGGTCGACGATCGGCGGGAAAACTTCGTCGCGATTGCGCAGAGCGGCACTATCGACGTGGGCGTGACAGATGCCGACGGTGGCTTCGCCAAGACGTCGTTCTGGCTCGAGTGAACTGTACCAAAAAGGCGGCGAGGTGGAGTGCTGCGTTCAGGACAAGGCCAGGCCTTGGCTTTGCTGCGCTACTGGACCTCGGCAGCAGCGGTGTCGGCCGCAAAACCAGCGACACTGCCGCTGTCGACCTCGGCATGGAACGTGCCGTAATAAGCAATCAGCGAGCGGACCGTCTGGGGTCCGAGCGCGATGTTTGGATTGGCTGCCGCGCCATAGCCTGCGTCGGCAAGCTGGTCAGTCAAGACCTTGCGTGCCGTCGCGTCGAGCGTCTCCAGTTCGATCGCGACATCGGCATCGATCGGTTCGCCGACACCCAGCCTGATCTCATAGGTGGGCACGTCGGTGACCGCTACCAGCCGCAACGTGTGCGCGCCAGCTTGGAGCCTGAAGGCGGCATACTCGCCTGCATCGTCGAGGTTCGAAGAATAACCCACCAACCTGCCGGCGCCGTCGAAGAGGGCCATGTCGAAATCACCCTGCGCCGGCAATCCCCGCGCGGTGAGCGAAACATCGGCCGACACGGAGAAATTCACGTCGAAAACGCTTCCCGCCTTGAGGTTCGCGCCGCGCAGGCCGATGCCCGCGTTCAACTCGCGTTCCGATAGCGCGAGCCCTCCCGCCGCGGCCTCCGCGGCGGTGATTTCGGGCAGCGATGTATCCGGCTCGCGGCGCTCTGCCGACATGACCGGGCCGCCGCCATAGATGATGCCCAGCCAGCCGACATTTGCCCGGCCCCCATCCCCGTGCGTGCCGACGGCCAGAACGGTGCCGCCCTCGTCTGCCGCAAGGCCGAGAATGTCCGAGCCCCTCGTCTCGGTCAGGAAGCTGACGGCGCTGCGGTCGCCTGGTTCGGTGATATGCTGCCACATTGCCTGGTTGCGCGCTTCGCGACTGGACGAGGCCGAGCCGGCGACCACGAAGCCGTCCTCGCCCGGCAGTCTGGCGATGGCGCGATATCGATCGCCGCCGGCCTTGTCGGAAGCATCCTCCGGAAAAGGCAGGAACTCCACCTCCGGCTTACCGCCATCGAGAGGCAGTGTCGCGAGCATTGCAGCGCGCGCGCCGCCGTCTGGCACGCCGCCCTGGCCGGCGAGGATGACTCTTCCGTCGCCCGCAGCGGCGATGGCGAACGCCACCTCGTTCACACCGGAATCTCCAAAAGAGACCCGATTGCCGGCGCTCCATTCGCCGTCGATACCGCCGCTGATCTGCATCACGACCGCGTTGTCCTGGCAGGTTCCGGCTGCATTGCCTCTCGCGGTTGCAAAGCCCGTGACCGCGAAAGCGCCATCGCCGACCGATGCGATGTCATAGAAGGCAGTGCGGTTATGCGTCCCCGGCGAAGCTGCGCCGCTGAGATTGACCTGCAGGCCGGACCTCGATGCCGAGATGATGAGCCCCTGCGACCATGACGTGCAACGTCCCGAATCGGCGCCATTGGTGTGGCGCCCCACCAGCAGGAACCGGTCTTCGGCAGGATCGTGAACGCCCGAATAGAGGATCGTGCTTGTCTGGTTGGAGAAGCGCATCGGCCCGGACCAGTCGACCGCACCTGCCGAGTCGACCAGCCCGAAGACGCCGGCCTGTGTGCGCCGATCCGAAGGCCCTATGGCGACGTTCGCCACAATGAGCAGCTCTTCGTCCGATCCGGCCACGAGCTTTTGGACCTCGACGCGCTCCGCGCCCTCCTCCGCCAGCCAGTCGGGCAGCGCCAGCTGGCGGCTGCCGGTCCTCTCGCCGTCGGGGCCGAGGCTCAACAAATCGAGCCCGGTCTTGTGCAGGCCGACCGCGGCGAAACCGGATGACGTCGTCGCCACCGCAGCAATCGAATCGTATTGCGGGAAGCACGAGCCAACCGTTGCTTCGCCGCAGGCTTCCTGCGCCGCAACGGGCGATACCGCCAGCAGGGGCAGGGCGAGCAAGGCACGGCGCGCATTCCCGCGGGCCATGCGCAAGACGTCATTCCGGATGATTGCAGATGCTGCCATGTTCGGACCAGAATTGTCGCTCATTTCTCGGTCGAGTATGATCATGCGTCCTGCGTGACCCAAGGGCAAGGGCCGGACGCAGCATGGCAGCGGGGTGGAGAAATGAAGCGTCTCGTCGGGACTGCATGTGCGGCCTTGCTTGCGACCGTCGTTGCAGGTCCGGCGCCGGCGCAGGACATCAAGCTGTTCCTCGCGGACGGCAGCTCGACCGACCTTTACCAGGACAAGAAAAGCTTCGCTCTCGTCATCGGAGTCGACGAATACGACGCGATCTCGCCCGATCTGAAGAATGCGGTTCGGGATGCGCGAAAGGTGCGGGACGCGCTCGAGGCGCACGGCTTCGAAGTCGTGCTGTACGACGCGCCCGACATGACCGGCGAGAAGCTGCGCAAGGCCATCGACGACTTCGTGTTCAAGTATGGCTTCATCGAGGATTCGCGGATCCTGATCTGGTACGCCGGGCACGGCGCCACGGTCGATGGCGAGGGATACCTGCTCGGTTCGGATGCGCCGCTGCTCGATCCGCAGGCACAGGGCTTCGACGAGTCGCTGCGCAAGTTCTACTCCGCCTCGGTGCCGCTTCGCTCCTTCGGGGTGCACCTGCGCCAGATGCGCAACCGGCATGTGATGCTGGTGCTTGACTCCTGCTTTGCTGGTACCGTGTTCGAAAACTCGCGCGCCAGCCCCAGCATGCAGGTGCGGCTGGAGATGGCGAGCCCGGCACGGCAGATCATCACGGCCGGCCTCGCCGGCGAAGAGGTGTCCGACAATGGCCACTTCGCCGACATGTTCATCCAGGCGATCAGCGGCAAGCCGCATCAGGGGCAGGTGGTCGCCGATTTCAACAAGGATGGCTATCTTAGCGGTACCGAGCTTGGAAACTTCATGGCGTCGGCTGCGCGCACGACCAAGCAGCGCCCCCAGTACGGAAAGCTTCAGCGCGTGCCTACATCCGGGGCGGGCGGTGATCGGCTGCTGTTCAGGACCGACCAGTTCGACCTCGATGCGGGCGAGTTCTTCTTCGTGCTGCCCGGGTTCGTGCCGCCGGCCACGGCTGTGGCGAGCGCGCCGGAAACCACGACAGTGCGCGCTGCCGAAGCCGTCATCTGGCAGGCGCTTGCCGATGGCACGTCGATCGAGAATGTCGGCAACGATCCGGTGCCGGTCTTTGCGGGGACGCCGATGGCGATCGGCGACAGAAGCTTCGACCTCCACGTGCGCCAGCGCTTCCCCTCGCGCGGTACCGAGGCTTCTTTTGAGCAGGCTACCGTCGATTCGGCCGAGTGGCTTCGCTTCCAGAGCGGCGGCATGTATTATTACGTCCGTGCGCAGGACGTGGAGGTGATGCGACCGCAATGATCGCTTCAGGGGATGGGCCGTTTTCGAGAATTGAGTGGCGTGGCTGTACGATCGGCTGCCTCGCATTCGTCTGCGCAACGCTTGCGATCGGCCTCTGCAAGGCGTCGGCTGGCGAACGCCATGCCCTCATTATCGCGGTAAACGAGTATGCCGCGCTTCCGAAATCGAGTTGGCTGTCAGGTCCGGCCAACGACGCCACCCTGATCGTCGGGCTTCTCACCGGGACGCCGGCCTTCGGCTTCGCGCGGGAGAACATCACGGTACTGGCCAACGGCACCGCTGCGACGGACGGTCCGCCGGACCGGAACCGCATTCGCGCAGAACTCGACCGGCTTGCCGGCGCCGCGCGCCCGGGCGACATCGTCTACGTACACTTTTCCGGCCATGGGTCGACCCAGAAGGCGCGTGATCCGGGCAGCGAGCCGGATGGGTTGGACGAGGTCTTCCTGCCGGCCGATACCCTCATGCCCGCCAACGGCATCTATCCGAATGCACTCGTCGACGATGAGATCGGCGCTCACCTCGATCACATCCGCAATGCGGGGGCACAGGTTTTCGTGGTGTTCGACGCCTGCAATTCGGCGAGCGCAACACGGGCATTCGGACAACAGGAGACAACGACCACGCGCTGGTTGCCATCCGCGACGGCTGGCCTCCCGGATGGCGACGCACCGCTCGAGGCCGCCACGACCGAGCGGCTTGCCCCGATCGGCGCCGGCGAGGTGGCGCTGGCGCCCGGGGCAGGGGCCATGGTTGCGTTCTTCGCGGCACAGACGACCGAGGTGACACCGGAGATGATGTTGCCGAAGAACGGTCCCAACAAGCGCAAGCTAGGCCTCTTCACCCATACGATCTTCGACGTGCTGGCGCGCAGTCCGGCGCTGACCTATCGCGAACTCGCCGATGGCGTCATGCACGCCTATGCCGTCGGCAACCGCGCGCGGCCGACGCCCCTCTTCGAGGGCGAGCTTGACCGGCCCGTATTTGGCGTCGAGGATGCATCCGGCGTGCTTCAGTGGCCGCTCCTCGCCGGGCCATCAGGCGCGCGCATCCCGGCCGGCTCGCTGCACGGTCTTTCCATCGGCTCCAAGCTCGCATTGCTCGGCGATCCGCTCGACGCGATCGGCAAGGCGCTGGGCTATGCCGAAGTCGTCGATCTCGACCCCTTCTCGGCCAGGCTGCGACCCGTCGCCCATGCCGGGCTGGCAAGCCCATCGCTTGCGACGGCACCGCCGGGCACCGTCGCACGGCCGGTGGACATGGCTTTCGATTTCGAACTGACGGTCGCGATGCCCGACGCTGCGGCAACGCGGCATACCGATGCTGCGGTCGAGACGCGTCAGGTGCTAGAAGCACTGGCGACCAACGGCACCCTGCCGGCCAACATCCGGACGGTCGATTCGATCGAGGAGGCGGACCTGCGGCTGGTAGTCATGTCGCGGGCCGAACTTTATCCGGAAGGCATCGTCGACGATGGGCCGCGGCTCTGGTTCCTATCGCCCGACGGCCGCTTGCCTGCGGATGAACGCATGGCGCCGCATTCGATCACTCTGGCCGGCGGTCTTGCAGGCGAGGCGCTCGAGCAGGCGCGCGAAAACCTGGCAGCCGTCTTCCGGGCCACGAGCGTCAGCCGGCTCGCAGCCATCTCCGCTCTTGGTTCCGACCGGATCGGGATCGACTTTTCGCTGCAGCGCGGCGGCGCCGGGGTGCTTGAGCCTATGGACGGCGTGCGTTCGCCGCTGGTTGCCGCAGGCGACCGCATCCACGTGGCGATCGCAAACGGGCGGGAAGGGGCGGTCGATGTCGATATCCTTCTGGTCGGCCCGAGTTACTCGATACAGCACCTGCTCGGTCGTCGTTTCCTCAAGGAGGAGAAGATTGCAGGTGCGATTGCCGCGATTTCGCCGAGCGCCTTTGGCACGCGCCGCCTGCTGCTGATCGCGCGGGAGGCGATGGCCGGCACCGATTACCGCGATCTCGCTTTCTTGGAGCAGGTAGGCACTCAGACACGCGCATCACCACCGGGAGGCGCGCGCGATTTCGCACAGCTGATCGACGATATCGCTCGCGGACCCAATCGCCGGAGCGCCGCGCGCATTCCGTCGGCCAAGGCGCCGAAGGGGCTGCTGCAGATATACAGCTTCGAGTCGGTCCCGCGTTGAGCCCGTGAAGGACCGGCGACCGGCCTGCGGCAGCTCCAACGGCCTTCATTGGTCTACAACTGCCGTTTCCCCTGCGGTCTAATCCGGATTGATGTTAGTTCTGGCCCTTTTTTGGGAAACCAAGGTGGGGTGTTGATAACCCAGATGAAGGCGCGAAGCCGTCGAAAGATGGCAGGGCAGCGGCGCTCCTGCGCGCACCAACCTCGCCGAAGTCTACACCGGAGCCGTTCCGGTCATTTCGATGGAGTAGTATGCCCGCTTTCAGCTCAAGCTTTCTGTTGTCTGAAGGACCGCAATGAAGGCGCAAAGCCGTCGCCCAAATAGGCGGCGTGATTTCAGCTTCTGACATAGCCTACCTCTTTGTCAGTGAAGGCGAAAAAGGGAAAGAGATACACTTATGCGGCCTTCGCCTTCCCGCTCGCGACGAACGCCGCCCAGTCCTTCATCAGCTTTGCGCGCTTCGCCAGATAGTCGGTACGCTTGTAGGCCAGTTCCACGGCGTTGCCGACTTCGTGCGCAAGGCTGGCCTCCACGATCTCGCGCGGATGGTTGGTCTGCTCCGCCGCCCATGTCGAGAAGCCCGAACGGAAGCCATGCACCGTCTCGCCCTTGCCGCCGCGCAATCCGCGAAGGCATTGCAGCATCGCCATGTTGGACAGCGGCTGAGTAGGGTCATGTGCCGCGAATACATGGTCGCCACGGCGCGGCAGCGACTTCAGCAACATCACCGCCGCATCCGACAGCGACACGCGATGCTCCTTGCCGGCCTTCATCCGTTCGGCGGGAATCACCCAAACCTTCGCCTTCAGGTCTATCTCGTTCCATGTCGCTCCGATGGTCTCGCCGGTACGCGCCGCCGTCAGGATGGTGAAGCTGAGCGCCCTGGCGCTGATCGAGGTCAGTTCGCCTAGACGCTTCATCAAGGCGGGTATTTCGGCATAAGGAACCGCACCATGATGCGCAGTCTTGCGCTGGACCTTACCCGGAGCCGGCAGGCGATGGTTCAGACCTTCCTTCCACCGTGCCGGGTTCTCGCCGGAGCGAAAGCCGGACGCCCGCGCCCAATCCAGAACACGTTCGAGACGGCCGCGAAGCCGCGTCGCGGTTTCCGTCTTTGTCGTCCAGGTCGGCTCCAGAATCTTGAAGACATGGTCCGCGTCGACCTGATCGACGGGTAGCTTGCCGATGATCGGATTGGCATAAGTCTCCAGCGTCGATGACCACTGAGCAATATGCTTTTCGTTCTTCCAGCCGGCCTTGTGCGTCTCGACATATTTCTTCGCGCACTCGGCAAACGTCATTGCGGCCGGACGGCGCTCGGCCTTGCGGGCCTTAGCCGGATCGATGCCGTCGAGGATGAGCCGCTGGCTGGCGAGCGCCCTGCGCTTGGCTTCGGTCAGCGTGAGGACACGCGCCGGCCCCAGCCCCATCCATGTGGGCCGGCCCTTGAAGCGGTAGCGCAGGAGCCATGAGCGCGTCGCGCCGCAGCGGCGGATTTGCAGATAGAGACCATGATCAACGCGGTGCAGGCCGTCCGTGGTCAGCGCCTCGACTTCGCGTGCGGTGAGGGATTTGGGCATAGTCGGACTCTAAAGTCGAAAACATACACGTCCAGAGAGGGTATAATTACCACGTTCCGCCGAGCATGAACATACCAAAAAACATACACTCCTTCGTTGGAAATCAGTAAAACTCAGGAGGCATCGGTAGACAATCAGGCAGTAGCATAATCACCATCAACATACTGAAAAACGAGGATTTATGCTAGAAATCCCCTTTCATTTCAAGGGCCTGTCAAACCCCTTGAAAACCCGTTTCCAGCGGACACCCCTTCCGCCAAACACCGCCGGTTGCCCCCTATGGTGCGATATTGCCGTCGATCACCGCATTCCACCAGATGAGATAGCAAACCGCCAACTCTACGCTACAGCCCGATAAATCTTGAATATCAGGTGTCAGCTTCCGATCTCATCCCAGCCATTCGCCGGTCGATTGCGATTTCCTGAATCTGACATTCCGTTGATCACAGCTTCGGCGAGATGGGGCTGGGAGCCGACTATCGCCCACAAATCTAGTGAAGCGGACAACGACGCTATTCTGGCAAAAGGTGATATAGACCCTAAGCCGCCTGTCGATCGGGCCAGACCCAGCACGGAGCATACTCGTTTTCGGCTGTTCGTCTGTGATGGACTTGTGCATGTGATTTTGCTGCTAAATAGTGCCGGTTACGATACCGTGGAGGGTGCGGGTGAAGACTTCCGATGAAATTGCTTTCGAAGATTATCGCGCTTCTTGGCTCGAAGATGTAACCAAGGGCGGTCCTTCAACGGTTGAGCTCGGACGCCGTTTTGCCCTAAAGCTGATCACCCAGTGGATGGAAGACTCTATAGAAACCGACAACTTTATTTACTGTGATGGGTCTAGGGATGGTGGAATTGACCTAGCACTCCTTGATACCGGGCCGGAAGAAGCCGCCGACGAAACCGGTGTGAGTGGGCACACCTGGTATTTGGTGCAAAGCAAGTACGGATCGGCCTTCGCGGGTCCACAGACGCTACTCATCGAAGGGCAAAAGGTCATCGACACCCTCGACGGCAAACGCGAGCGATTGAACTCGTTAGCCGAAGGACTCATGGAGCGTCTTTCAAATTTCAAGCGGGGAGCGGGTCCTGCGGATAAAATAGTATTGGTGTTCGCCACGGAAGCGCCTTTGAGTGAAGATGAGAAGCGCGTTTTAGCCGATTTACGGTCCATGGGGAGTACGCGTCTTGGACCCATGTTTGATGTTGAAGCACTCTCGATTGAGACCATTTTCGCCCGCCTGCAAGAAATTGAAGCAGTTGGTTTGACGAAGAGACTGAAAGTTTCCCTTGATGCGCAGATGGTACCTTCTGGCCCAGATTTGCTGGTCGGCTCTGTTGGGCTGCCCAACCTCTACGCGTTCCTGAAACGCTACCGTGATGCGACGGGCGATTTAGATCGGATTTACGAAAAGAACGTCCGCCGTTTCCTTGGTGCGCGTGGCAAGGTTAACAAAGCCATGCAGTCTACGCTTCGTGATGCGCCTGAGCGTTTCGGCCTCTACAACAACGGGATCACCATCGTCGTTCACGACTATAGCGCCGGAGAAGGATCGGTTGAAATGGCTGAACCGTTCATCGTGAACGGCTGTCAGACTACACGAACGATCTGGGAAGTCTTTCACGCCCGGCTGAGTTCCGGTGGCACAGGCGTGAACCCCGAAACCGAGGCATGGAAGGCAAAGGCCGGCGAAGGTGTCGTGGTGGCCAAGATCGTCAAGGTGGGCAACAGCGGTGAAAACCTGTTGCAGGCGATTACCCGCTATACCAACAGCCAGAACGCCATCCGCGAGAAAGACTTCCTCGCGCTAACAGGTGATTTCAAGACTTGGCAAGAGCAATTGGCGGATCAGCACGATCTTTATCTCGAAATCCAGCGTGGCGGATGGGACTCGCAGAAAGCCCTCCAGAACACCAATCCCGCTGCCAAGCAGTTCACTGAACATGCGAACGCCGCTGATCTCATCAAGGTCTATGGTGCTGGTTGGATGGGGGAGGCGGGCTTGGCGTTCGGTAAAAATCCACCGTTCTTGCCGGATGGCTCTGTCTTCAAGCGGATTGTCAATGGCGCGGATGTCGATGGTGGGCCGTTTGGCGTCACTGACCTTTACGCCGCTTATCTGCTCCAAAAGTATACGGCACAGTACGGATTTGGTCGGGGTGCGCCCAAGCAATCGCGGCGACAGTCACGATTCCTGTACTTCCTCGTGGTTCTCGACCTGTTCAAGGATGTCCTTTCTCGCGCATCTCATCCTATCGATCATCGTTCCGTTGCGGCAGCGATGGTCAAAGTGCTGAAAAACGACAGCGGGCGATCCGCACTTCTGGATCGAGCCGCCGAGGTGATCGATTCCTATTTCACGCAGGGCAACGACGACAGTTTGTTCAATGAACCGAGCTATCTGAACAGCTTCAATGCCGACCTGAACGCCTTCCTGAAATGGGAAAAGCTAGCGCGGTCTGACGTCGAGACACCGCGGCTTAAGCAACTGGTTGCGGTGAACAAGTCTGTTATGGGTATGTCGCTGGCCGGTAGCCAGACGCCCCGACAAACGATCATGGCAGCCGTGAATGCTGCTTGACGGTTGCGCTATGCGGCTGTGAGTCGGACCACGGGTTAACGGGTAGGGACAAGCGGGTCAAACTCGCACCCTTTCTATCACCTCTGCGCGATACCACGCCCCCAAAGAGGCGGAACAGAGAGTATCTAGTTGAACGTCCGAGATTAGAGCGCGCTGCCGCTGAAGCTCGTTAGGCGATGAAAAGGCTGCTTTTCCAACTCTGCCGCCCAAAACCTGTCCGCAAATCACCCATGTCAGTTATTCTCTCGTGTCCAATTTTAGAGGGTTATAGCGTAGACGTAGTTCTCGCCTTCTTCGTTTCCCTCCCGCCATTTTGCCCGCCATCTGCCGCAGATTGCTCCACGGCTCGCGGCAGCCTTGCAATGTTCTCTTTTTGTTCATATGCTGGCGGAATGCAGATGGCATTCGACTTTGGCGCTGTCGAGGATATGGCGTGGGTGCGGGACCAGTTGAGGTCGTGTTTCGGCCGTCCTGACCGGGTCTGCGCCCGGGCGCCGATCGGCCAGCTCGTGAAGTCGTCGATCAGCCACCGCACGCTCGACGAAATCTCTTTGGCCGCCTATCGGCGGCTCGTGGCGGCCTATCCGCAATGGCCCGCTCTCGCGGAGGCGTCGACCGGCGATGTCGAGGCCCTGATCGGCGACGTCGCCTTTCCCGATGTCAAGGCGCGGCATCTCGGCGATGCGCTTCGCGCCATAGGAGCCGGTCATCCGGATTTCGACTTGGAGTTCCTCGGCCGCTTGAGCGTTGCCGAGGCGCTCGCGTGGCTGGAGCGCCTGCCCGGCGTCGGCCGCAAGGTCTCGGCCTCCACGCTCAACTTCAGCACGTTGGAGATGCCGGCATTCGTCGTGGACACCCATGTCTTGCGGGTCTTGGGCCGGTACGGTTTCGTCCGGAGCAAGGCCGACACGCGGACCGCCTATGACACGGCGATGGCGGTGTCGCCTCGATGGAGCGCGGCCGAGTTGGCCGAGCTTCACATCCTGATGAAACGTCTGGGCCAGACCATCTGCCGGCATGACCGCGCCCGCTGCGCAGATTGTCCGATCCGTCGGCGCTGCAAGGCAGCCGCCGCTTCTGCCCGAAGGCCGGTGCGCCGGCCGGGTCAAGGGAACATGCCGGTTCGAATGCTGTGAGTTGCGCGCTTTCCTTGTGATCCGTCCCGTTTCCGCCTGCTATCCTGGCAATGTCGGGTTGGAGGACCCGTCGCATCCCGTCCGCAAGATGAACGGCCCAGATAGACGGCATCGTGTCATGACCTTTCACGCCGACCTCCACGTCCACTCGAAATATTCCCGGGCCACAAGCCGGGACCTGGACCTCGAGCACCTGTTCTGGTGGGCGGCGCGCAAGGGGATCGGCGTGGTCGGCACCGGCGACTGCGTGCATCCGGTCTGGCTCGCCGAGATCAAGGACAAGCTGGTTGCCGCGGGCAACGGACTGTTTCGTCTCAGGCCCGAGATCGAGGCGGCGCTGTGGCAGACGCTTCCGCCCGCCTGCCGGCAGCCGGTGTCCTTCATGCTCTCCACCGAGATATCGACCATCTACAAGAAGGGCGACAAGACCCGGAAGATCCATCACCTGATCTATGCGGCCGACCTCGACTCGGCCGACCGGCTGGCTGCCAGCCTCGCGCGCATCGGCAACATCGCCTCGGACGGGCGCCCGATCCTCGGGCTCGATTCGCGCGACCTCCTGGAGATCGCGCTGGAGTCGGGGCCGGATTCCTATCTCGTCCCCGCCCATATCTGGACGCCGTGGTTCGCGGCGCTCGGCTCGCAGTCGGGCTTCGATTCCATCGAGGAATGCTATGGCGACCTCGCCGCGCACATCTTCGCCGTCGAGACCGGCCTGTCGTCCGATCCGGCCATGAACTGGCGCATTTCCTCGCTCGACCGCTTCCGCCTCACCTCCAACTCCGACGCGCACTCGCCCGGCAAGCTCGGCCGCGAGGCGACGCGGTTTTCCTGCGAGCCGGACTATTTCGCGATCCGCCGCGCTCTGGAGAGCGGCGACGGCTATGTCGGCACGGTCGAATTCTTTCCCGAGGAAGGCAAGTATCATCTGGACGGGCACCGCAATTGCGGCGTGCGGCTCGACCCGAAGGAAACCATCGAGCTGGGCGGCCGCTGCCCGGTATGCGGGCGGCCGGTGACGGTCGGCGTGGCGCACCGCATCGAAGCGCTGGCCGATCGCGGCGAGGCCGTGCCGCCGCCGACCGCAGGCACGGTGTCGAGCCTCGTCCCGCTGCCGGAGATCCTGTCGGAGATCGTCGGCAGCGGCGTCGCCTCGAAGGCCGTTACCCACGCCTACGACCGCGCCATCGCCGCGCTCGGGCCGGAGCTCGTCACGTTGCAGGACATGCCGGTGGAGGACATCGCCAGGGTGCATCCGCTGCTCGGCGAGGCGATGACACGGCTGCGCGCCGGCGACGTCATCCGGCAGGCCGGCTATGACGGGGAATACGGCGTCATCCGGCTGTTCGAGGAAGGTGAGCTGGATCGCCTCGCCGGAAGCCGGTTGCTGTTCGACGCGCCGCGCGTCAGCCGCCCGCAGGCGTCGAAGCGCAGGGCGAAGGAAGACGCGCCGGATGAACCGGTGGTGCCGTTCGAGCCCGTTGAAGCGAAGCCTTCCGGGCGGGCGGGCGTTCTCGCCGGGCTCGACGCCGACCAGGCGAGCGCGGCGGAGGCGGAAGGACCGCTGATGGTGATCGCCGGGCCCGGCTCGGGCAAGACGCGGATGCTCACCTACCGCATCGCGCATCTCGTGCTGGAGCGCGGCGTGCCGGCCGGAGCGTGCCTCGCCGTCACCTTCACGCGCAAGGCGACGGAGGAATTGCGGACGCGGCTCACCGGGCTTCTCGGCAAGAAGGCGCGAGCGGTGGCCGTCCACAGCTTCCATTCGCTCGGCCTTGCGATCCTGCGCGCGCATGCCGACCGTGCCGGCCTCGGCGCGGATTTCCGGATCGCCGGGGAAGCGGAGCGCAAGA
This sequence comes from Alphaproteobacteria bacterium, assembly GCA_037190985.1. Taxonomy (GTDB): domain Bacteria; phylum Pseudomonadota; class Alphaproteobacteria; order Rhizobiales; family Rhizobiaceae; genus Aerobium. Next base: position 112,777 of record JBBCKE010000036.1, on the reverse strand, counting down.
CGGTGCTGACCGAGGCGCTGGCCATCGGTGAGGCGCGCGCCGCCCGTCTCGTCAAGGCCGTCTCGGTGCTCAAGCGCACAGGCGCGAAAGGCAGGGACGAGGAAGCCGATGCGCGTGCAACCCTCGACCGGATCGGCCGCGCCGCGGGCTGGATCGACTTCGACGACCTCGTCGTGCTGTCCGCCGATCTTCTCGACGGGCACGCGGAGATCGCGGCCGAATGGCGGTCGCGCTTTCAGCACATCGTCGCCGACGAGTTCCAGGACGTCGACGAGCAGCAATACCGCCTGCTGCGGCTGCTGGCCGCAGACGGCGGCAATCTTTGCATCATCGGCGATCCCGACCAGGCGATCTACGGATTTCGCGGCGCCGACGCCGCCTGCTTCACACGCTTCAGGCAGGATTTCCCCTCTGCCCGCACCTTCCGGCTTTGGCGCAACTACCGCTCTGCCGGAACCATCGTGAAGGCTGCCTCGGGTTTCATCGGCGCGCCGTCCGAAATTACCCGCCCGATGGGCAGGCCGATCGTGACTTATGCGGCTGCGAACGAGACGGCGGAGGCGGAGGGCGTCGTGGCTATCCTCGAAGACCTGCTCGGCGGGCATGACCTCATCGCGGCCAATCGCAACGGCAACGCCTCGTCCGCCGGCAGGCCGCTCGGCTTCGCCGACTGCGCCGTGCTCTACCGCACCGACGCGCAGGCGGCGGCAATTCGTGCCGCCTTCGACCGCGCCGGCATCCCGTTCATCAAAAGCTCGCCCGCGCCGATCGCCGGACATCCCGGCGTGGTTGCGATCATCGAGATGCTCGATGCGGCGACAGCCGCGAGCCCGGACGAAAGCCTGCCGGCGCGGATCGCGGAAGCGGCGGAAGCCGCCCGCCGGGCAGACAGGGCCGACGCGGCGGCGCTCGCCGAGGCGAAAGGCTGGCTCGCCGCGCTCGCCGCCTCGGACGCGGTAGCCGGCGATCCGGCCCGGCTCGCCGAGGTGGCCGCGCTCTCGACCGAAGCCGATTTCCATGATGCACGCGCCGATCGCGTTTCGCTGCTGACCATGCATGCGGCCAAGGGCCTGGAGTTTCCGGTCGTGTTTGTCGTCGGCATGGAGACCGGGCTGGTGCCGTTCTCGTGGAGTGCCTCCGCGCCGGATGACGGGACAACGCAAGGCGAGGAGCGGCGGCTGTTCTACGTCGCCATGACCCGCGCCCGGGACAGGCTGTTCCTGACCCGCGCGACCGAGCGGTTCTGGCGCGGCGCCGTGCGTGCGCTGCCGCCGTCGTCCTTCCTCGGACAGATCGCCACGGAGCTGATGGTCAGCGAGAGCGCAGGCGGACGAAAACGCAAGCAGGCGCAGCAGCTCAACCTGTTTTGAAAGCCGCGCCTTGCCGTTTCGGAGGGTTGAGTTTGCCCATCATTGCCACGGCGGCCTGGTCGATTCCGAGAACCGTCGCCGCCGCTTTTCCTGAAGAGGGAAGCGGCCTTGCGCGGTATGCGTCGGTCTTCGATGGCGTGGAAGTCAACTCGACCTTCTATCGCCGCCACAAGACATCGACCTTCGAACGATGGGCCGGGGCCACACACGACGGTTTCCGGTTCGCCGTCAAGATCCCGAAGGAAATCACGCATCAGCACGCGATGGAGAACATCCGCCAGCCGTTCGCGACCTTCCTTCAGGACATCGCGGCGCTGGGCGACAAGCGAGGGCCGTTGCTGTGCCAGCTACCGCCGTCCCTGCGGTTCGACCTCGAAAAATTCGAGGCGGCGTTCGATGCGATGCGCGCCCTGGACCAGGGGCCGCTCGTGATCGAGGTGCGGCACAGGAGCTGGGCATCCGAACACGCGATCGCATTGCTGCGGCGATATTCGATCGACCGGGTGCTCGCCGATCCGGCGCTGGTCTGGCCCGCGTCCGATTTCCGGGAAACGCCCCGCTATGTCCGCTTGCACGGCAAGCCGAAGGTCTACTACTCCAGCTACTCCGATGCGGAGATCGCTGCGTTTTCGAAGCTGCCCGGTCCCGATAGCTGGTGCGTCTTCGACAACACCGCTTCCGGCGCCGCGATCGAGAACGCCCTGACGATGCTCGGAAGGCACTGACCTGCCACGCCGGCTTTATCAGCAGGGTGGAATAGCGCATCGGTCTGGTGTATGGAGCCGCAGTCCCGAAAATTGCGGGTCTTTGCGGGCGCGCGGCGCCCGCCTGTGACGTGAGTGGGTGCGAAGATGACGACGAAATGGTCCCCGAATTCCTGGAGAGAGAAGCCGATCAGCCAGGTCCCGGCCTATCCGGACGCGGATGCGCTGGCCGAGACCGAGCGTCAGCTTTCGACCTATCCGCCGCTCGTTTTTGCAGGTGAGGCGCGCAAGCTCACCCGCCAGCTTGCTGCCGTCGCCAATGGCGAGGCGTTCCTGCTTCAGGGCGGCGACTGCGCCGAGAGCTTCGCCGAGCACGGCGCGGACAACATCCGCGACTTCTTCCGCGTCTTCCTGCAGATGGCGGTGGTGCTGACCTATGCCGGCGCCAAGCCCGTGGTGAAGGTCGGGCGCATCGCCGGCCAGTTCGCCAAGCCGCGCTCGTCCGACAACGAGATCAAGGACGGCGTGACCCTGCCGAGCTATCGCGGTGACATCATCAACGGCATCGAGTTCGACGAGGCCTCGCGCGTGCCGGACCCGGCGCGCCAGCGCATGGCCTACCGCCAGTCGGCGGCGACGCTGAACCTCCTGCGCGCCTTCGCGCAGGGCGGCTATGCCAGCCTCGAGAACGTCCACAAATGGATGCTCGGCTTCGTCGCCGACAGCCCGCAGGCCGAGCGTTACGAGGCGCTCGCCTCGCGCATCACCGAGACCATCGACTTCATGCGCGCCGTCGGCATCACCTCCGACACGCATGCGGCGATCCGCGAGACGGATTTCTACACCAGCCACGAGGCGCTGCTGCTCGGCTACGAGGAGGCGCTGACGCGCGTCGACTCCACCTCCGGCGACTGGTACGCCACCTCCGGCCACATGATCTGGATCGGCGACCGCACGCGCCAGCCCGACCATGCGCATATCGAGTACTGCCGCGGCATCAGGAACCCGCTCGGCCTGAAATGCGGCCCCTCGCTGGAGCCGGACGGGCTGATCCGCCTGATCGACCTCTTGAACCCCGAGAACGAGCCGGGCCGGCTGACACTGATCGCCCGCTTCGGCGCGGAAAAGGTCGGCGAGCACCTGCCGAAGCTGATCCGCGCGGTCGAGAAGGAAGGGCGCAAGGTCGTCTGGTCGTGCGATCCGATGCACGGCAACACGATCACGGCGGCCGGCTACAAGACCCGGCCCTTCGACCGCATCCTCAAGGAGGTGCAGGCGTTCTTCGAGGTGCACCGGGCCGAAGGCACGCATCCGGGCGGCATCCATGTCGAGATGACGGGCAAGAACGTCACCGAATGCACCGGCGGCGCGCGCGCCATCCGCGACGAGGAGTTGCAGGATCGCTACCACACCCATTGCGACCCGCGCCTCAACGCCGATCAGGCGGTGGAGCTGGCCTTCCTCGTCTCCGACCTCCTGAAGAAGAGCAAGGCCGGGGACACGCAGAAGAAGGCGGCCAACGGCTGAGGACACCTGCCCGCGGGCAGGCGAGGGCGCGGGAGCGATCCCGCGCCCTTTTTATTTGCCCCGGCGCCGGGCGGTGTCGCATCCTGTCGCGCGCGGCGCGGCGGGGCCTGCCAGTGTCGCCTCGCGGAATGGGTCAACAGGGAGGCAGCGAATGAACGGGACGCATACCGGCGCATGCCTTTGCGGCGCGGTCCGCTTCACGGCGCGCGGGCCGTTGCGCGGCGTCGTCTATTGCCATTGCTCGCAGTGCCGGCGGCAGATGGGCCACCATTGCGCCGCCACCAATGTCCGGGACGATGACCTCGACGTGGAAGGCGCGCAGAACCTGACCTGGTACAGGGCGTCGGGCACCGCGCGGCGCGGCTTCTGCGCGACATGCGGCTCGGCGCTGTTCTGGAAGGGCGACGGGCTCGACCGCACCTCGATCATGGCCGGCAGCTTCGACCGGCCCTCCGGCCTGAAGGGCGCGATGCACATCTTCGCCGCCGACAAGGGCGACTATTACGACATCGCCGATGACCTGCCGCAGTTCGAGGGTTGGGGCGGCGGCATCGAGCCGGCCGAAGAATAGCCGGCCTTGCCGCCGTTCATTGCGCGGCTTCATGGCCCACGGGAGGCAATTCGCCGCTCCCCGGCGCGTATTTCCGCGCTTGGCTGGACGGCGGCGATGGCCCATGATCGGGCCTTGCCCATGGAGGTCTTCGATGCCGACTTTTGCCGAAATCCGCGCCCGGGCTGAAGAGCGCAAGGGCGGCGCCGGCGTCCTCGCCACGCTTCTGGGCCCCACGCCCGACAACGCCGCGCTGGCGACGCTGCCCGATCACCGCGTGCTCGCGGCGATGGCGCAGCGCATCTTCGCCGCCGGCTTCGTCTGGAGCGTGATCGAGTCGAAATGGCCGGGCTTCGAGGAGGCCTTCCTCGGCTTCGAGCCGAAGCGGCTGCTGTTCCAGCCGGACGATTTCTGGCACGATCTCGCCGCCGACAAGCGCATCGTGCGCAATCCGCAGAACATCCGCGCCGTGCGCGACAACGCCGCCTTCGTCGCCCGCGTCTCGGACGAGCATGCCTCCTTCGGCCGGTTCCTCGCCGCGTGGCCGGCCGACGACCAGATCGGCCTCACCGCGTGGCTGGCGAAGAACGGCAGCCGGCTCGGCGGCCATACCGGGCCGTTCCTGCTGCGCTCGCTCGGCTGGGACGCCTTCATCCTGTGGAGCGACGTGGTCGTGGCGCTGCGCGACGCCGGCGTCGACATCGCGCAGAACCCGACCTCGAAGAAGGACCTCGCCAAGGCGCAGGCGCAGATCAACGCATGGGCGGCGGAAACCGGCCTGCCGCGCGCACACATCTCGCGCATCCTCGCCATGTCCATCGGCAAGAACCGCGCGCCGGAGGAAGTCCACGCCGGCGGCTAGCGAGGTCGTTGCGGGCCCGGTCAACGCCATTGCCGCCCGGCCATGGCCGCGCTACACGCATGGCATGACGAACATCGCCCCCGATACATTCCACATCGCCGTCGCCCAGTTGAACCCGGTCGTCGGCGACGTCGCCGGCAACCTCGCTCTGGCGCGTCAGGCGCGCGACGAGGCCGCCCGCGCCGGCGCGGACCTCGTGCTGTTCACCGAGCTGTTCATCGCCGGCTACCCGCCCGAGGACCTGGTGCTGAAGCCGGCCTTCGTCGCCGCCTGCGCGCGCGCGGTCGAGGAGCTCGCCGCCGACACCGCGGATGGCGGGCCGGGCATCGTCATCGGCACGCCGCTCCGGCGCGACAGCGGCCTGCACAATTCGCTCGTCGTGCTCGACGGCGGCGCGGTCGTCGCCGAGCGCCACAAGATCGACCTGCCCAATTACGGCGAGTTCGACGAGAAGCGCGTGTTCCAGCCGGGGCCGCACATGCCGGGGCCGGTGAATTTCCGCGGGTTACGCCTCGGCCTGCCGATCTGCGAGGACATCTGGGGCGATCTCGGCGTGTGCGAGACGCTGGCCGAGAGCGGCGCGGAAATCCTGCTCGTGCCCAACGGCTCGCCCTATTATCGCGGCAAGACCGAGGTGCGCCAGCAGATCGTCATCCGCCAGACGATAGAAAGCGGGCTGCCGGTCCTCTACGCCAACCAGCTCGGCGGGCAGGACGAGCTCGTCTTCGACGGCGCGTCCTTCGCCATCAATGCGGACAGGACGCTCGCCTTCCAGATGCCGCAGTTCGAGGCGGCCGTCGCGCTGACCCGATGGGAGCGCGCCGGAGAAAGCTGGCGCTGCGTCGACGGGCCGTTCGCGTCCATCCCCGAGCGCGAGGAGGCCGACTACAGCGCCTGCATGCTCGGCCTGCGCGACTATGTCGACAAGAACGGTTTTCGCGACGTGGTGCTCGGTTTCTCCGGCGGCATCGATTCCGCGATCTGCGCCACCATCGCCGTCGATGCGCTGGGGCCGGAGCGGGTGCGCTGCGTGATGATGCCCTATCGCTACACCTCGCCGGATTCGCTCAAGGACGCCGAGGACTGCGCCCGCGCCCTTGGCGTGCGCTACGACACCGTGCCGATCTTCGAGCCGGTCGACGGCTTCGCTGACGCGCTGGCACCGCATTTCGGCGGCGCCGTCGAGGGCGTGACGGCCGAGAACCTGCAATCGCGCGCCCGCGGCACCATCCTGATGGCGATCTCCAACCGCTTCGGCTCGATGGTGGTGACGACCGGCAACAAGAGCGAGATGTCGGTCGGCTACGCCACGCTCTACGGCGACATGAACGGCGGCTTCAACCCGATCAAGGACCTCTACAAGATGCAGGTCTACGCGCTCGCGCGCTGGCGCAACGGCGCGGTGCCGGCCGGCGCGCTCGGCCCGTCGGGTGTGGTCATCCCGCAGAACATCATCGACAAGGCGCCTTCGGCGGAACTGCGCCCCGACCAGACCGACCAGGATTCGCTGCCGCCCTATCCGGTGCTCGACGACATCCTCGAATGCCTGGTCGAGGGCGAGATGGGCGTCGACGCCATCGTCGCCCGCGGCCACGACCGCGACACCGTCCACCGGGTCGAGCACCTGCTCTACGTCGCCGAATACAAGCGCCGGCAGGCCGCGCCGGGCGTCAAGATCACTAGGAAGAATTTCGGCCGCGACCGCCGCTATCCCATCACCAACCGCTTTCGGGACAGGACATGACCCAGAAGGGACCGACATGAGCGTCACCGTCCGCTTCGCGCCGTCGCCCACGGGGCACATCCATATCGGCAACGCCCGCACGGCGCTGTTCAACTGGCTCTACGCGCAAAAGCATGGCGGGCGCTTCATCCTGCGCTTCGACGACACCGACGTCGCCCGCTCGAAGGCGGAGTATGCCGACCAGATCCAGCTAGACCTCCACTGGCTCGGCATCCACCCGGACGTCACCGTCCACCAGTCGGCGCGGTTCGCGACCTACGACGCCGCCGTGGAAAAGCTGAAGGCGGCGGGGCTGCTCTACCCGTGCTGGGAAACCGCCGAGGAGCTGGAGCGCCGGCGCAAGATCAGGCTGTCGCGCCGCCTGCCGCCGGTCTACGGCCGCGAGGCGCTGAAGCTGACGGCGGACGAGAAGGCGTCCTGGGAGGCGGAAGGGCGCAAGCCGCACTGGCGCTTCCTGCTGCCCAATTTCACCGGCGATCCGTTCGCGCCCGCGCGCACCGAGGTCCATTGGGACGATGTGGTGCGCGGTCCCCAGACGGTCGATCTCGCCTCGATGTCGGACCCGGTTCTGGTGCGCGAGGACGGTAGCTATCTCTATACGCTGCCTTCCGTGGTCGACGACATCGAGCTCGGCATCAGCCACGTCATCCGCGGCGACGACCATGTCACCAACACCGGGGCGCAGATCGCGCTGTTCAAGGCGCTGGGCGCGAAGCCCCCGGCCTTCGGCCACCACAATCTCCTGACCACGGTGTCGGGCGAGGGCCTGTCGAAGCGCACCGGCGCGCTGTCGATCCTGAGCCTCGCCGAGGACGGCATCGAGCCGATGGCGGTGGCTTCGCTGGCGGTGCTGATCGGCACCTCGGAAAGCGTCTCTGCCGTGGCCTCGATGGAGGAGCTGGCGGCGCTGTTCGTTCCCGCCGCGACCTCGAAATCGGCGGCGAAGTTCGATCCGGCCGAGCTCGTGGCGCTGAACCGCGCGCTGGTCCACGCCATGCCTTTCGCCGACGTCGCCGCCCGGCTGGCGGCGCTTGGCATCGAGGGCGACAAGGCCGAGCCGTTCTGGCTCGCCGTGCGCGGCAATCTCGCGCGGGTGGCGGACGCCGCGCCATGGTGGCGCATCGTCCGCGACGGGCCGCAGGAGAGGCCGGCGTTCTCGCCCGAGGACGCGGCCTTTCTCGATGCGGCCTTCGACGCCCTGCCGCCCGAGCCGTGGGATCGCGAGACGTGGAAAGAGTGGACCGGGCGGCTGAAGGACACGACCGGCCGCAAGGGCAGGGCGCTGTTCATGCCGCTGCGCCTCGCGCTCACCGGGCGCGAGCAGGGTCCTGAACTTGCAGATCTATTGCCTCTTCTGGGCCGGGAAGGAACGCTGGCCCGACGACCCTGACCTGTCGCTCGCCGGCTTTCGCGGTCGCGGCCGGCTTTGCCGGCGGCGTCGCCAGCCGCTTCAGCCCCTCGGCGTCGAGCCCGCCCTCGCGCGTCGACAGGGTTTCGGGGTCTTCGGCCGGGTCGGGCTTGATCGAAGGCAGCGGTATCGCCGCCGTCGTCGTCTCGCTCTCGACCGCGCCTTCGCCTTCGGAAAGGCTGGCCGGGCCGTTGGTGGCGTAGTCGCCGCCGATGGTCTCAAATCCCTGCGCGCCCTGCGCCGCCGCGCCGCAGCCGCAGGCGGCCGGGACGGACGCGCCCGGCTTGCGGTAGAGGAAGGCGTTCTCCATCTCGCGATAGGGCTGGCCGGTGGAGGCTGAGACCATGTCCTCGGAATCCTCGCCCGAGACGCGGTGATAGTGCAGCTCGACCTGCGTTCCGGGGCACATCGCCTCGCAGGCCTTGCCGTCGCGCTCGAACGCGCCCGACGACACCGACCACGACACCGGGAAGTAATAGCCGTCGCAGGTGCGCACGCACAGGGTGCGGAAGCTGCCGGAGAGGCCGCCGATGCGAAGGCCCGAGCCGCGCTCGATCACCGCCCGCTCGCGCGGCCCGGCGCTGGCCTCCTGCGGCTCGCTGCGCTTCGGCGCGCGGCAGCCGTTGACATCGAGCGCGGCCATGACGCGCGCGCGCTCGCGCCGGCTGTCGCGGCCCGAGAGCTGTGTCCGCTTGCGCTGGAGCTCGGAAAGGTTCTTGTCCATGCGCGCCAGCGTGGCGTTGACCTCGCCGCAGAACGAGACCATGCGCCCGGTCACGGCGAAGCCGCAGCCGGCCTGCCGCGCCTGCGCGCGCGCCTTGGCCATCTGGTCGCGTTGGCGGGAGATGGCGTCGTCGTAGCGCCGCGCATGGGCGGGCGAGGCCTTCCCGCCGCCGGAGAGCGAGGCGAGTTGCGCCTCCAGTTGCCGGCATAGGCGCGTGCCCGCCTGGGCAAGCGCCGCGTCGGGCGCGAGGACCGCAAGCAGGAGCACCGCCGCGAAAGCCCGCCGCGCCGTGCCACTGACACCGAAAAGACGGTTGCCCCTTGTCATGACCGAGCGATAGCACGGCCGGGTTAACCGTTTGTTTAGGCTGTTTCGGCCTCCGCCTCCACCCGCGCCGCCGCCTCGACCACGGCCAGCGCGGTCATGTTGACGACGCCGCGCGAGGTGACGGAGGGGGTGAGGATATGCGCCGGCCGTGCCGTGCCGAGCAGGATCGGCCCGACATGCAGCGCCTCGGTCAGCGTCTTGATCGTCGTCAGCGCGATGTTGGCGGCGTCGAGCGTCGGGAAGACGAGGAGGTTCGCCTCGCCCTCCAGCGTCGAATGCGGATAGACGCGCTGGCGCAGGAGCGGCGACAGCGCGGCGTCGCCATGCATCTCGCCGTCGGCCTCGAGGTCGGGCGCGATCTCGCGCAAGAGCGCCGCCGCCTCGCGCATCTTCAGCGCGCTCGGCGTGTCGTGCGAGCCGAAATTCGAGTGCGACAGCAGCGCCGCCTTCGGCGTCAGGCCGAAAAGCCTGATCTGCTCGGCGGCGAGGATCGTCGCCTCGGCGATCTCGGCCGCCGTCGGATCGAGGGTGACGTAGGTGTCGGTCAGGAAGACGACGCCGCGCTGCGAGATCAGCATCGACAGCGAGGACAGCTCCTCGACGGCCTCGCGACGGCCGATGATCAAGTCGACATTGCGCAGGTGGCGGTCATAGCGGCCTTCCAGCCCGCACAGCATGGCGTCGGCCTCGCCGCGCATCATGGCCAGCGCCGCGATCACCGTCGTGTTGGTGCGCACCATGGTGCGCGCCGCCTCGGTGGTGACGCCGCGCCGCCCGGCAAGCTGGACGAGGAGGTCGACATAGTCGCGATAGCGCGGGTCGTCCTCGGGGTTGACGATCTCGAAGTCGGTGCCGGGCCTGATCTTGAGCCCGTAGCGCTTGAGGCGCGTCTCGATGACGTGCGGCCGGCCGATCAGGATCGGCGCGGCGATGCCTTCCTCCAGCACGACCTGCGCGGCGCGCAGCACGCGCTCGTCCTCGCCGTCGGCGTAGACGACGCGCTTGGAGGCGGCGTTGCGGGCCGCCGAGAATACCGGCTTCATGATCAGGCCGGAGCGGAATACGAAGCGGTTGAGGCGGTCGATATAGGCCGCCATGTCCTCGATCGGGCGCGTGGCGACGCCGCTTTCCATCGCCGCGCGGGCGACGGCCGGCGCGATGCGCAGGATCAGCCTCGGGTCGAAGGGCGAGGGGATCAGGAAGTCCGGCCCGAACATCGGCGTCTCGCCGGAATAGGCGCGCGCCGCCACGTCCGACGGCTCCTCGCGGGCCAGCGCCGCGATGGCGCGCACGGCCGCGATCTTCATGTCCTCGTTGATCGCGGTGGCGCCGACGTCGAGCGCGCCGCGGAAGATGTAGGGGAAGCAGATGACGTTGTTGACCTGGTTGGGGAAATCCGAGCGCCCGGTGCAGATCATCGCGTCCGGCCGTGCCTCACGGGCTATCGCCGGCATGATCTCCGGCGTCGGGTTGGCGAGCGCGAGCACGAGCGGCTTCTGCGCCATGTCCGCGAGAAGCTCGGGCTTCAGGACGCCGCCGGCCGACAGGCCGAGGAACACGTCCGCGCCGCCGATCACGTCGGCGAGCGTGCGCGCATCGGTGTCCTTGAGGTAGGGCTCCTTCCAGCGGTCCATCTCCTCGACGCGGCCCCTGAAGGCAACGCCGTGGCGGTCCGTGATCCAGATATTTTCGGGCTTCGCGCCGAGCGAGACGAGGAGGTTCAGACAGGCGAGCGCCGCCGCGCCCGCGCCCGAGGTGACGATCTTGACCTCGCCGATCGCCTTGCCGGCGAGCTCCAGCCCGTTGAGGACGGCGGCGGCGACGATGATGGCGGTGCCGTGCTGGTCGTCATGGAAGACGGGGATCTTCATCCGCGCCTTCAACTGCTCCTCGATCTCGAAGCATTCCGGCGCCTTGATGTCCTCGAGGTTGATGCCGCCGAAGGTCGGCTCGAGCGCGGCGACGGTCGAGACCATCAGGTCGATCTCGCCGGCCTCGACCTCGATGTCGAACACGTCGATGCCGGCGAACTTCTTGAACAGCACCGCCTTGCCCTCCATCACCGGCTTGGAGGCGAGCGCGCCGATATTGCCGAGGCCGAGGACGGCGGTGCCGTTGGAGATGACGGCGACGAGGTTGGCGCGCGCCGTGTAGTGGGCCGCCGTCGAGGGGTCCTCATGGATGGCGAGGCACGGGGCCGCGACGCCCGGCGAATAGGCGAGCGCGAGGTCGCGCTGGTTGCCGAGCGGCTTCGTCGCCCTGATCTCCAGCTTTCCGGGCGCGGGATAGCGGTGGTAGAAGAGCGCGCCCTCGTCGAGATCGGACGCCGCCTGCGTGGTGCCCTCTGCGCTCATCGTCGTTCCTCCTCCGCCTCTTGCCTTTACCCGCTTCTAGCGCATGTCTCCCGAAAGTGGGACCCGGTTTCGGGATAAAGACATACGCAAAAACAAGAAACCAAAGCGTGAGGAGCGATCCGGGGGATCGCGATGCGCTTTGCACGACAAAAGGAAACGGCAGGACAGAAACGGGACCGCTTCCTTGTTTCGGCCCAGACATTCGATTATAGGGCGCGACGATCGCATCGAGCGCCAGAGGGGCTGAATCGCGCATGTTCCTGGCACATCTTTCCGGCCTGCCGCGGCTTCAGAACGTATCGCCGCGCGCCGTCCACGCCTGCATGCTGCTTTTCGTCGTCGGGATGGCGCTGCTCGGCAGCACGAAGATCGCCGGCGCGTTCTACGTGCTCTCGCTCCTGCTCGGCCTCTACCTCCTCCTGTGGCGGCTTCCGCGCACGACGATCGTCATTCCGCCGGCGGTGCGGCTCTATCTCGGCTTCTATTTCTGCTTCGTCGCGCTGGTCCTTGCCCATATCGTCGTGCTCTCCGGGCCGACCAGCAGCATCGACTACATCTCGCGCATCGGGCTGGGGGTGCTCAACGGCTTCACCTTCCTCGTGCTGTTCGGCTTCTCGCGCGAGCGGCTGTTCGACTTCGCCGTCCTGGTCGCGGCGGCGCATGCGAGCGTCGCCATCGCGGTCGCGCTCTATCAGGGCCTGGATTTCTCGGCGTTGGGGCTTGCCGACGCGCGCGCCAGCGGCGTCACCAATGCGATCCCGTTTTCGGAGATGCTGCTGACCTCCGTCGGGCTGGTGGCGATCGCGCTCGCCGCGCGCATCGACCCGCACCGCCGCTGGCCCGCATTGGCGCTGCTGGCGCTGATCGTCGGGCTCGGGCTGTTCGCGGTCTTCCTGACGGGCACGCGCGGCACGCTGCTCGCCTTCCTCCTGCTGTTCCCGCTGATGATGGTCGCGCTGGCCGGGCGGATCGCGCCGTGGCCGGCCACGGCCTTCACCGTCCTCGCGCTCGCCTCGATGCTGCTGGCCGGCAGCATCCTGTTCCAGCGCGATCCCGAGATGGTGTCGATGGTGAGCGATTTCTTCGATGGCGCCGGCCTCGACGCCTACAGGGTCGATTCCGTCGGCATCCGGCTGCAAATGTGGGTCATCGCCCTCGACATGATCCGGGACGCGCCGCTCCTCGGGCAGGGGATCGACTCTTATCATGAGGTGCTCCGCCGGCCGGAGCTGGGGATACCTCCCGATTCGGTCCTGTTCCTGTACAGCAACGTCCACAACCAGTATCTCGACATGGCGATGAAGATGGGCCTCGTGGGCGCGGTCCTGTTCTTCGCGCCGCTCGGCGTGGCGCTCGTCGTCGGGCTGCGGTTCGCGCTCGATCCGGAGCGGCGCGTGTGGGGCCTCGCGATCCTGTGGGTCGGTGGCTCCTATGCGATCTACGGGCTGACGCAGACCTTCTACGGCCACGCCTCGACCACGCTGCATTTCGGCGTCTATCTCGGCCTCTTGATGTGGCTCGCGCCCGGCGGCCGCTACGGCAACATCCTGCGCGAGCCCGAAGCGGGCGCATGAGCGCGTAAAGCCGCCGGGGCGTTCGTCCTCAGCGCGCCGCCACCGTGTGCCTCTGCTCTCCCAGCCCGTCGATGCCGAGCCGCACCTCGTCGCCCGCCCGCAGGAATTGCGGCGGCGACATGCCGAGGCCGACGCCTGGGGGCGTCCCGGTGGCGATCACGTCCCCCGGCTCCAGCACCATGAAGCGCGACAGGTAGGAGACGAGGAAGGCGACGGGGAAGATCATCGTCGAGGTGCTGCCGGTCTGGCGGCGCGCGCCGTTGACGTCGAGGAACATCGACAGCGCCTGCGGATCGGGGATTTCGTCGGTCGTGGCGATGAACGGGCCGAGCGGCCCGAAGGTCGGCGCGCTCTTGCCCTTGATCCACTGGCCACCGCGCTCCTTCTGGTATTCGCGCTCGGAGACGTCGTTGCACAGCGTGTAGCCGAGCACATGCGAAAGCGCCTCGGCTTCCTCGACATAGTCGCAGCGCTTGCCGATCACCACCGCGAGCTCGACCTCCCAGTCGAGCCTCTGCGAGCCGCGCGGCAGCAGGATGTCGTCGGTCGGGCCGCAGATCGAGCTCGGGGCCTTGGAGAACACCACCGGCTCGTCGGGAACCTTGGCGCCGGTCTCGGCCGCGTGCTCGGCATAGTTGAGGCCGATGGCGACGAAGTGGCCGACGCGCCTGAGCGGCGGGCCGAGGCGCGCATTGCGCGGCGCGGCGGGCAGGGCGGCAAGGTCCGCGTCCCGGATCGCCGCCAGCAGGTCCGGCGTCAGCGTCTCGGGCGCGAAATCACTGACGAGGGACGACACGTCGCGGACCGTCCCGTCCCCGTCGATCACGCCCGGTCTTTCCTCGCCTGCCTTGCCGTATCGAACAAGCTTCACGGTTACTCTCCTTCGCATGCGGGGCGAATGGCCCGCCCCGATCGTTATTTCCCGTCAGCCCCACAGGGCGCTTTCGGGAGGATGGACCGTCGATCCCTCGTAGCGCAGCGAGGGCTGGCGGTCGCGCGCCAGCAGCAGCGGTCCGTCGAGATCGACGAAATCGGCGTCCTGCGCCAGCAGCACCGCCGGCGCCATGGCGAGCGAGGTGCCGACCATGCAGCCGACCATGACCTTGAAGCCGAGCGCGCGGGCGCGCTCGCGGAGCGCAAGCGCCGCCGTCAGCCCGCCGGCCTTGTCGAGCTTGATGTTGACCGCGTCGTAGAGGCCGGCGAGCCGGTCGAGGTCCCGCGCCGTGTGGACGCTCTCGTCGGCACAGACCGGAACCGCGCGGGCGATGCCGCGCAGCGCCTCGTCCTGCCCGGCCGGCAGCGGCTGCTCGACCAGCGCCACCCGGCAGCGCGCGGCGATATCGAGATGGCGGGTGAGGGTCTCGCCGCTCCAGCCCTCGTTGGCGTCGAGGATGATGCGGCTCAGCGGCGCGGCCTCCGCAACCGCCCGGATGCGGCTCTCGTCGTCCTGCGTCCCGACCTTGACCTTGAGCAGCGGCCGCGACGCCTCGGCGCGCGCCTGCGCCGCCATCGCCTCCGGCGTGCCGAGCGGGATCGTGTAGGCCGTCTCCAGCGGCCGCGGCGGCAGAGATGAGACGCGCTGCGCGACCGGGCCCGCGCCGCTCCTGGCTTCCAGGTCCCACAGCGCGCAATCGAGCGCGTTGCGCGCCGCGCCGGGCTCCATCGCCCCGAGAAGCGCCTCGCGCGTCATCCCGCGCCCGATCGCCGCGCGCATCGCCTCGATCTCGCCGCGCACGCTGTCGAGCGTCTCGCCGTAGCGCGCATAGGGAACGCATTCGCCGCGCCCCGCGTTCTCGCCCTCGCGAACCGTGCAGGTCAGCACCGCGGCCTCGGTCTTCGAGCCGCGCGAGATCGTGAAGGCGGCCGCGAGCGGAAACCGCTCCTCGTCTATGGAAAGGGTGCGCCCCATGAAGGATTCCCGTGTTGCCGGCCTCCGCGCCTCGCGAAAGGCGCGCCGCGTTCGACAGTGACTGTCCGAGTCGCTATTAATCGTCCGATGTTGAGCAAAGAACGCACGGAAGCAAGGGGAACGGCGAAAGCCGGGCACGACCGCGCGCCCGCCGTCGCCGTCGAGGAACGGGACGGCGGCCGGGTCGTGGCGCTTTCCGGCGTCTGGATCACGCGCTCGGTCCATCTCGTCGACGCCGGCATGCGCGCGCTCGAGGCGGATGCGGGCAAGGGCGCGGCCATCATCGACATTTCGGCGGTGACGCGCATCGACACCGCCGGGGCCTGGCTGATCGAGCGCCTTGCCGCGTCGCTGCGCGCCGCGGGCGCGTCCGTCGAGATCCGCGGCGCCTCGCCCGCCGCGCAGATCCTGCTGCCCGCCGTGCGCCCCGCGCTCGAAAAGGAGCCGCAGGAGAAGGAGAAGCCCGGCTTCTTCCTCACCCGCTGGCTCGAATCGTTGGGGCGCTCGACCGAGAACGCCTGGAAGGATTTCCTCTACGCGATGGACATCCTCGGCGCGGCGATCCGCGGCGCGCAGATGAAGCTAGGGCGCGGCCACGCGGTCAACCCGGCCGCCATCTTCCACCAGATCGACCGCATGGGCATCGGCGCGATTCCCGTCGTCGTCCTCATCTCCGCCATCGTCGGGGCCATCGTCGCCCAGCAGGGCGCCTACCAGCTCCGCTGGTTCGGGGCGGAAATCTTCATCGTCGACCTCGTCGGCATCCTGTCGCTGCGCGAGCTCGGCGTGCTGCTCACCGCGATCATGGTCGCCGGCCGCTCCGGCAGCGCCATCACCGCCGAGATCGGCTCGATGAAGATGCGCGAGGAGATCGACGCGCTGAAGGTGATCGGGCTGAACCCGATCGGCGTCCTGGTGTTCCCGCGCCTCGTCGCGCTGGTGGTCGCCGTTCCCTGCCTCACCGTCATCGCCAACGCCGCCTCGCTCGGCGGCGGGCTCCTGGTGAGTTGGGCCTATTCGGGCATTGCGCCGGAAACCTTCATCGACCGCCTGCATGCCGGCATCGACCTTTCCACCATCTTCGCCGGCCTTATCAAGGCCCCTTTCATGGCTATCGTCATCGGCATCGTCGCCTCGGTGGAAGGCATGAAGGTGGAAGGCAGCGCCGAATCGCTCGGTCGCCACGTCACCGCTTCGGTGGTGAAGTCCATCTTCGTCGTCATCGTGCTCGACGGGCTGTTTGCCATGTTCTACGTGGCGATCGATTTCTAGGGCGGGCATGACGGGCAACGGCGCAACCATGGAACGGGCCTCTCCCGATGCGGCCTCCGGCAACGGGGCGAGCGGCGACGAGATCGTGCTCTCGGTGCGCGACGTCACCGTCGCCTTCGGCGAGAAGGTGGTGCTCGACCATCTGTCGCTCGACGTCTATCGCGGCGAGATCCTCGGCTTCGTCGGCGCGTCCGGCACGGGCAAGTCTGTGCTCTTGCGCACGGTTCTCGGCCTGACGCCGAAGCGGGGCGGCACGATCCGCATCTTCGGCCACGATGTCGAGCGCCTCGACGACGGCGACCGGATGCTGATCGACATGCGGCTCGGCGTCCTGTTCCAGCACGGCGCGCTGTTCTCTGCCCTGACGGTTAAGGAGAACATCCAGGTGCCGATGCGCGAATATCTCGACCTGCCGCAGGCGCTGATGGACGAGCTCGCCCTGCTCAAGCTCGAGCTGGTCGGCCTGCCGTTCGACGCCGCCGACAAGCTGCCGTGGCAGCTTTCCGGCGGCATGATCAAGCGGGCGGGGCTGGCGCGGGCGCTGGCGCTCGACCCCGACATCGTCTTCCTCGACGAGCCGACCTCGGGCCTCGACCCCATCGGCGCGGCCGAATTCGACGAGCTGGTGGCGAAGCTGCGCGACACGATGGGGCTGACCGTCTACATGGTGACGCACGATCTCGACAGCCTGTTCTCCGTCTGCGACCGCATCGCGGTCCTCGGGGGCAGGAAGGTGCTGGTCGAGGGCTCGATCGAGGACATGATGGAGGTGGAGGAACCGTGGGTGAAATCTTACTTTCGCGGCAAGCGGGCGCGACGGATCGTTCCTCCGTCCGTCGGGCTGGAAGGCTAGGGTAGCGACGGATGGAGACACGCGCCAACTACGTCATGGTCGGCATCTTCACGCTGGTTACGGTGCTGGCGGCGTTCGGCTTCGTCTACTGGACGGCCGGCCTCGGCGACCGGGGCGAGGTGTCGACGCTGCGCTTCCGCATCCACGGCTCGGCCTCAGGCCTCGTGCGCGGCTCGGTGGTGCTATTCAACGGCGTCAAGGTGGGCGACGTCACCCGCGTCTATATCGACGTGTCGAATCCGTCGGTGGCGATCGCCGACGCCCAGGTCGACCGGCTGACACCGGTGACGCGCTCGACGCAGGCCGATGTCGGCCTCGCCGGCCTGACCGGGCAGGCCAATATCGAGATGCGCGGCGGCAACCCGGCCGAGCCGAACCTGCTCGACCTCGCCGAGGCCGAGGACACCATCGCCGAGCTGACCGCCAACCCCTCGGCCGTCGCCAACCTCCTGGAAAGCGCGCAAAGCCTGTTCGTGCGCGCCGACGCGGTGCTGTCCCAGCTGGAAGGCTTCGCGACCGACGCGCGCGGGCCGCTGACCGAGACGCTGAGAAACGCCGAGAAGTTCACCGCCGCGCTCGGCGACAATGCCGAGTCCATCGACGAGTTCCTCGCCAGCGTCGGCACCCTGTCGGAATCGCTGACCGCCGTGTCGGGGCGTCTCGATTCGACGCTCACTGCCGCCGAGGACCTGATCAACTCGGTGGACCGCGAGCAGGTCAAGACGACCGTCGCCAATATCGAAGCGTTCACCCAGCGCCTCAACGACGCCACCGGCAACATCGATCGCATCATGAAGGGCGTCGAGGAGGGCGTGGCCTCGATCTCGACCTTCACCTCGTCCGCCAACGAGACGCTGTCGAAGGTCGACACCATCATCGACAGCGTCGATCCGGCTGCCGTGCGCACGGCGCTGACCAATTTCGAGCAGGCGAGCACCACGGTCAACGCTGCCGTCAACGACATCGGCAAGGTGGCCGAGAAGGTCGGCAATCGCGCCGAGGACATCGACGCCATCGTCACCGACGCCCGCCAGCTCTCCGCGCGCCTCGCCCAGGCGTCGGAGCGGATCGACGGCATCCTCGTCAAGGTCGACAACCTGCTCGGCTCCGACGACGCCGGCGGCCTGATGGCGGAGGCTTCCGAGACGCTGAAGGCGTTCCGCGAGGTGGCCGCCACGCTGAACGCCCGCATGGGCACCATCACCGACGGGCTGGCGCGCTTCTCCGGCCAGGGCTTGCGCGATGTCGAGGCGCTGGTGCGCGATTCGCGCCGCTCGATCACCCGCATCGAGCAGGCGATCACCGATCTGGAGCGCAACCCGCAGCGCATCCTGAGCGGCGGCGCCGGCGGGGTTCGGGAACATGACGGACGGTCGCGGCGTTGACATCGGCGCGGCGCCCCTCCACAACGAAGCCTTGGCTTTCGCCGCATGAGGGGTGCGGCGGGACGGGTAAAGGTACGGGTTCGGCAGCGGTCGGCACTATGGTTCGAGTAAAACTCGCTACATTCCTGCTTGCCGCCGTGGCCCTTGCCGGCTGCGCGGCGCTGCCCGGCGGCGGCCCCGCGCCGCTCGACACCTACGACCTGACCTCGATCTCGGCGGAAGCGGCCGGGCCGAAGCGCGGCCGGATGCAGATCTTGGTGGCCGAGCCCGGCGCGCTCAAGGCGCTCGACGGCGAGAACGTCGTCGTGCGCCCGTCCGCCGGCTCCGTCGAGTTCCTGAAGGGCGCGCAATGGGCCGACAGGCTGCCGCGCGTGGTGCAGGCGCGGCTGGTCGAGGCGTTGCAGGCGACGGGCCGGCTCGGCGGCGTCGGCAAGCCGGGCGAGGGGCTGGCCATCGACTATCAGATCGTCACCGAAATCCGCGCCTTCGAGGTGCGGCTCGACGGCGCGCCGCGCGCCGAGGTCGCGCTCTACGTCAAGCTGCTCAACGACCGCAACGGCGTGGTGCGCGCCGCCCGCGGCTTCTCCGCCTCCGCCCCGCTTGGGCCCGGCGCCGGCAACGACGCTTACGTCGCCGCCCTCGACCGCGCCTTCGCGCAGGTGGTGCGCGAGCTGGTCCCGTGGGTGCTCGGCGCGGTCTGATCCGCCGCCGGCGCTGGATCAATATAAAAGTTCACTTTTTGTTCCGATCTGATACTCTCTCGCCCGGAAACCGCCGAAGGGAGAGGGACATGCCGGACCAGAAGGAAAAATTCGAGCGGTTCAGGGCGCTGCACCAGGGCGCGCGCGCCTTCGTCATTCCCAATCCGTGGGACGCCGGTTCAGCCCGCCTGCTGGCGAGCCTCGGTTTCGAGGCCCTTGCCACCACCAGCGCCGGCTATGCCTTCTCGAAGGGCAAGCTCGATTCCTTCGCCGGCCTCGAGCGCGACGAGATCCTCGCCAATGCGGCCGAGATCATCGGCGCGACCGACCTGCCTGTCTCCGCCGATCTCGAGGACGGGTTCGGGGCCGCCCCCGAAACCTGCGCCGAGACCGTCGCTCTCGCCTGCGGCATCGGGCTCGTCGGCGGCTCGATCGAGGATGCGACGGGCGATCCGGCCGCGCCGATCCACGATCTGCCGCAGGCGGTCGAGCGCGTCCGGGCGGCCGCCGAAGCCGCGCGCGACCTGCCTTTCCTCCTGACCGCGCGCGCCGAGAATTTTTTGTGGGGCCGGCCCGACCTCGACAACACGATCCAAAGGCTGCAAGCCTTCTCGGCCGCCGGCGCGGACGTGCTCTACGCGCCGGGCCTGCCCGATCTCGACGCCATCCGCACGGTCTGCGCCGCCGTCGACAAGCCGGTCAACGTGGTCATGGGCCTGAAGGGCCCGCGCTTTTCCGTCGACGAGCTCTCCGACGCCGGCGTGCGCCGCATCAGCGTCGGCGGCTCCTTCGCCCGCGCAGCGCTCGGCGCGCTGATGCGGGCCGCGCAGGAGGTCCGGACCGCCGGCACCTTCGACTACGCCGCTGAGGCCTTGCCCGCCAGCGCCATCACCGCCCTCATGTCGCGGGAAAAGCGCGGCGGGAGGGGATGAGGGGGAGGGTCCCGGCTCTGGTCCTTCTCCAACGGCTAGGCGATGGCCGCCGCATTCGACCCGGATTCGTCCGCGCTGCCCCTCACCTGCCTGCCGGCATCCTCTCCCCGTTAACGGGGAGAGGAGATACTGCCGCGACGCTGCCGCCTATCCCTTCTCCCCGTTTACGGGGAGAAGGTGCCCGAAGGGCGGATGAGGGGCGGCGCCGGCGTCCGCATGCTGCTGCACAGCGTTGATGAGACGAAATGACGGAAGTGGGAGAACAGCACGGCGAAGCCGGCGCTGACCCCTCACCGGCTCGCTGCGCTCGCCACCTCTCCCCGGAGGGAGAGGAAAAGTCCAAGCTCGATAAACGCTGCTTCTTTCCTCTCCCCTCCGGGGAGAGGTGGCCCGAAGGGCCGGTGAGGGGTCGACGCAGACCGTGCCGGACGCTCGAAACTGCCTGATGATCGCTGCAGCCGGAAACGCGGCGGGGCCGGTCCCGCCCGGCCGAAAACGGGTGCTCTGATGACCGGCGCAGGGGGCCGTTCAGGCCACCTCCGTTCGTTCCACAGGCGAGCCCGCGCGGCCGTCCACCTGCTTCCCAACGAAAAAGGCGGGCCTCGCAGCCCGCCTCTTCATGCGTCGATCCGCCCGCTTATTTCAGCCGGCCGCTGGCGTGGGCCAGCATGGTGTAGACCTTGCCGGTGTCGGAGGTCAGGTAGGTCTGGGTCATGATGTTGTCGCGGTCGTTGCGGCCGACATCCTGCAGCAGCTTCTCGAAATCGCGGCAGTAGCGGTCCACGGCGGCGCGGAATTCCGAGTCCGCGGCGTATTTGCGGCGGATTTCCTCAAAAGTCTGCTGGCCCTTCAGCGTGTAGAGCCGGCGCGTGAACACGTTGCGCTCGCCGTTGCGGTAGCGGTTCCACAACTCGATGGACGCCTCGTGGTCGATGGCGCGGGCGATGTCCACCGACAGCGAGTTGAGCGATTCGACGACGTGGAGCGGCGAGCGTTCCGGCGCGGCCGGCTTGGGAGCCGGCTCCGCGTGCGCCTCGTCGCGCTCGGCCCCGCGCAGGAGGTCCTTGACCCAGCCACCGCCCTGCGGGGCCGGGGCCTGCGCCTGCGGCGCGCGCTCCTGCACGGCCGTCCCGCCATGGCTGCCGCGCAGCGGCGTGTCGGCGAACGGCGCGGGTGCCGGCGGCGACAGCGGGGGCGGGGGAGCCAGCGTCGGCGCGGGCGCGGAGGGGCCGAGGCCGGGGCCGCGCGCCGGCTTGCGCTCCGAGGCGTCGAAGGCGCGGCCGGACTTGGCGACGATCTCGGCCAGCTCCTTCAGCGCGTTGATCTGCTCGCTGACGGCGCGGCGCATGGCTGTGGTGGACTGCTTGGTCTCCTCCGGCAGCTCCATCACGCCCTTCTTGACCTCGGCGCGGGTCTGCTCCAGCTCGCCGCGGATCGTGCCGGCGGTGCGGCGGATTTCCTCGGTCGCTTCGGCGAAGCGCGTGGTGGCGCTTTCGACGGCCTCGGCGATCGCGGCGCGGATCTGCTCGGTCGAGGTGCGGGTGCGGCCTTCCGCCTTCTCCAGCGCCCTGCCGACCAGGTCCTCGAAGGAGCGCATGACCCCTTCGATCTCGCGCGACTTGCCGACGAGGCCCGAGGCGAGGCTTTCGAGCGCCTGCTGGCGGCCGTCGAAGGTGGCGGCGAGGTCGTTCTGCGCCGAGCCGAGCAGGTCGTTGGCCGATTGCAGGACGCGCGCATGCTCGTCGAAGCGCGCGGCGATGCCGGCGACGTCCTTGAGAGTCGAGGAGGACAGCTCGGTCAGGCGGCCGGCATTGGCGTCGATCAGGCGGGCGGAGGAGGCGAAGGACTGCGCCGCCTTCTCCGTGTTGGTGGCGAAGCGCTCGGCCGTGCCGACGATCTTGTCGTCGAGCTCGGAGAGGTTGCCCGCCGCCATGTCGACGAGCTGGCCCAGCCTCTCGTTCGAGGCGGTGAGGCGGTCGAGCAGGGCGTTGACGCTGCCGGCGAGGCTGCTCGATGCGGAATCGACCGCGGTGAGCGTCTCGGCCGTGCGGGTGGCGAGCGCGTTGACCAGCGCCGCGTTCTGCTGGCGCAGGCGCTCCGCCGCCTGTTCGGTGGCGATCTCGAGGCTGCGCTGCAGCTCGCCGCCGCTTTCGGCCAGCCGGTCGACCAGCGGCGCGGCGTTCTCGTCGAGAATGCGCGACAGCTCGCTCGAGCGGGCGGCGAGAAGCGAGTTCAGCTCGCGCGTCCTGTCGTCGATGGTCGCGGCGACCTGCGAGGCCGACTGGTCGATCCGGTCGTTGACCGCGTCGAACGTGCCGGCCAGCGTCTCGGCGCGGGCGGCAAGGTTGGCCTCGGCGGCCGCGACGTGGCTCGACAGCGCTTCGCCAAGCTCGACCGCGCCGATGCCGAGGCGCTGCTGCGCGCCGGTGATGGCGCCGTCGATGCGCGCGGCGATGGCGTTGGCCTGCTCGTCGAGCCGTGCCGCGGTGAGTTGGGTGCGGGCGGCGATGGACTCGTCGGCCCTGGCGAAGGCCTCGGCGAACTCCTCGGCCCGGCCGGCCATGCGCCCGTCTGCGGCGTCGATGGTGGCGGTGATGTCGGCGGCGCGCGCCGCGAAAAGGCCGGCCGCGTTGTCGGCATGGTTGCGAAGCTGCTCGCCGGCGGCGAGCGTGTTCTCGGCGATGCGGCGGCCGGCGGCGTCGAACATCTGCTCAAACGCGCCGAGGCGGTTGCCGAGCTTCTCTTCCATATCGGCCGAGCGCGAATCGAGCGCGTGGACGATGGCGTCCGTGCGCGCGCCGAGGGTCTGCGCGATCTGTGCGGTGCGGACACCGAGCGCCTGCTCGATCTCGGCGGTGCGGGCACCGAGCGTCTGCTCGATCTCGGCGGTGCGGGCGCCGAGCGCCTGTTCCATCTCGGCGGTGCGGGCGCCGAGCACCTGCTCCATCTCGGCCGTGCGCGCGCCGAGCACCTCGGCAGCTTCCCCGGCGCGGGCGCCGAGGGCGTCGACCATGGCGTCCGTGCGCTCGCCGAGGGTGCGGGCGATCTCGCCGGTGCGGGCGAGAAGGCGCGCGTCCGCGTCAGCCGCGACCTTGCCTGCCTCTTCGCCGAGCGTCGCCGTGACTTCGAGGACCTTCTCGCGCAGCGAGCCGGCGAGCGCGACGGCGCTGTTCTCCAGCGCGCCGCGGACCCGCTCGACGCCGATGCCGAGCGCGCTTTCCATGGTGCGGGTGCGCTCCTCGATGACCCCGGCCTGACGGGTGAACGCATCCTCGATCCGGGCGACGTCCTCGCCCAGCGCGTTGCGCACGTCGTCAGTGCGGGCGGCGAGGGTGGTCTCCAGCGTCCGCGTGTGCGAGGCGATGATGCCGCTCTGCTCGGCGACGACGTTCTCGATGCGGGCGACGTCCTGGGCAAGCGCATCGCGCACGCCCTCGACGCCGAGGGAGAGGGTGGTCTCCAGCGTCTGCGTATGGGCGGCGATGGCCTCGGAATGGCCGGTGAAGGCGTTCTCGATGCGCGACAGGTCCTCGCCGAGCGCGTTGCGGACCTCGTTCGCGCCGGTGCGCAGGGCGTCCGCCAGCATGCCGACGCGCTGCTCGATGACGCCGTCCTGCTTCTGGAACACGTCCTCGATGCGGGCGATGTCCTTCTCGACGATGGTCTTGACCGCGTTGGCTCCGGAATGGAGCGTGCCGGCCAGCGCCTTGACCTGCTCCCTGAACCCGTCCGCGTGGCGGGTGAGGCTGCCCTCGATCACCGCCATGTCGTCGGTGATCGCCGCGCGCACGCCTTCGGCGCCGGCATGCAGCGTGCCTTCAAGCGCTTTGGTGCGCTCGCTTATCACGTCGCCGTGGCGGGCGAAGGCGTCCTCGAGCTTGCCCATGTCCTCGCCCAGCGCGTTGCGGATCGTGTCCGCGCCGGCATGGAGCGTGCTTTCGATGGTCTGGGTGCGGGCCTCGATCACGCCCTGCTGGCGGGCCAGCGCCTCGTCGATGCGGGCGATGTCCTGGTCGATCACGCCGCGAAGCTGCTCGGAATTGGCCAGAAGCGACGTCTCGATGGCCTTGGCGCGCTCCTCGATCAGGCCGGCCTGGCCGGAGACGGCCTGGTCGATGCGGGCGACTTCGTCGCCGAGCGCGTTCCGGACCTCCTCGACGCCACGGGCGAGGGTCGAGCGCAGCTCGAGCGTGCGCTCGCCGATGGCGTTGGTCTGGCGGTCGAAGGCGTCCTCGACCTTGGCGACGTCGACGGAGATCGCGGTGGTGAGGTCGTTCTGGCGCAGGGCCAGCGCCTCGATCTGCTGCGAGACGGTGCTGTCGAGGGCGTCGCGGGCGCGGGCGATGCGCTCGATGTCGGTATCGAGCATCGCCGCGATCTCGCGGCGGCCCTCGGCGAACTTCTCGACATGGCCGGTGACGGCGGAATCGATGCCGGCGCGTGCCTCGGCCAGCTTTTCGAGGTCCTCGTTGAGCGCGCGCGTCATCAGCTCGCGGCCCTTGACGATGCGCTCGACATGGCTGGTCATCGTGGTGTCGAACTGCTTGCGCTCGTCGGCCACGCGCTGGAGGTCGGCGTTGAGCGCCTCCGCGATCAGGTCGCGGCCGCTGGCGAGGCGCGCGGCGAAGTCGCCGGCGCGCTCTTCCAGCATGGTCGAGGTCGACGTCACCAGCGAGGCGAGCTCGGAGCCGATGCGCGTCTTGCTGTCGTCGATGAGGCTCGCAAGCCCTTGCGTGTTGTCGCCGAACAGGCCGGCAATATCCCTCTTGCCCCCATCGATGAGACCGGCAAGCTCCTGCCTGTTCTCGCCAAGGAGGTCGGCAATATCCTTCTTGCCCTCCTCGATGAGGCCGGCAAACCCCTGCCTGTTCTCGCCGAAGAGGTCGGCAATGTCCTTCTTGCCCTCCTCGATGAGGCCGGCAAGCCCTTGCCTGTTGTCGCCGAACAGGCCGGAAATTTCCTTCTTGCTCTCCTCGATCAGGCCGCCGAGGCTCTGCTTGCCGTCGGTGAAGGTCTGGGCGATCTCGCGCGAACGCTCGATCAGCGTCTCGTTGATCTGGCGCGCGCGCGCCTCGAGCGCGGCGTTGAGCTTCTGCGTCCCGGTGTCCAGCGCCTCGGCGCGGGTCTGGAACTCGTTGATCAGCGCCTGGCCGCGCTCGCGCAGCGTGGTCTCGATGCCGGCCAGCCGGTCGTTGAGCTCGGAATTGAGCGAGGAGGTCGCGCCGGTGAGCAGCGAGACCATGCCGGTGGTGCGCTCGTCCAGCATCTGCGACAGGGTTCGCGTCGCCTCGTCCGAGGTCTGCGTCAGCCGCGCGATGCGGGTGTCGAGAAGCTCGGCGAAGCCCTCGCCGGAGGTGCTGATGCGCTCGGTGATGGTGTCGAGGCGCTGGTCGACGGCGTCGTAGAGCGACATGCCGCTTTCGTTGATGCGGTCGACGAGCTGCGTGCCGGATTCGGAGATGGTGGAGGACAGGCGCGAGGAAACGCCGAGAATGTTCTGGCGGATCACGTCGCTGGCCATGTCCAGCTCTTCTTTCAGCGTCTCGTGCGCGCCGGAGATCGAGGCGCGCACGCGCTCGGCATGGGTCACGACGGCGTCGCGCTCGCTGCCGAGCCCGTCGATCAGGCCGCGGATGCGGCTTTCATTGTCGGAATAGGCGCGCTCCAGCTCGTTGACCTCGGTATGGACGAGGGTCTCCAGCTCGACGGCGCGCGCCAGCGTGCGCTCGATGCCTTCGCCCATGGCCTGCACCTCGCGGCGCACGGCCTGTCCGACCATCATCACGCGGTCGGTCGCCAGATGCTCCGGCTCGGCGAGCCGCATGGCCACTTCCGCCATCGACTGGGCGGCGAGGCGCATTTCCTGCGCGCGGCGGATCATCACCGCGAAGCCCCAGAACAGCATGACCGGGACGAGGATGGCGACGAGGAGGCCGATGAGATGCGGCGCGGCCATCAACTGGCCGACGGAGCGGATTTCCCACAGCGGCGGCTGGAACAGGAGGTGTCCGAGCGCGACGCCGCCGGCGATCCAGGCGAGCGACAGCAGGCTGACCAGCCAGTAGATCGTGCGCGGGCTGGCGCGGCGGATCTGCTGCTGGAGCGCGCGATAGTCGCGCTGGCGGTCGTCATTGGCGTGGGCGAAGGCCGACGGCGTCGCCGACTGCGCCGGCTCGATGGGGCGCAAATCGTTGGCGGCCGGCGCTTCCTTGCGCGCGGCGGCCTTCGGGGTCGGGGCCTTCGGGGCCGGGGCGTTGGAGGCGGGCGGATTGGGGGCAGGGGCTGCGGCGGACTTGGCGGCCGCGGCCGGCTTCGGCGCGTTCGCCTTGGCCTGCGGCTCTGCCTTGCCAGCTTCGGCGGCGGCGCGGGAATCGCGCGCCAGATCCTCGGCCGCTTTCGATATCTGCGCCTCGAAATCGGCTATCGCACCCGCCACGTCGAGATCGCCGGATGGATCGGCGGCGAACAGGTCGATGTCGAGAGCTTCCTCGAGTTCCTTGGCAACCTCCTTGTCGAGATTGCCCGTCGTCGTTGCTTTACGCGCCATGCCGCTCACCCTGTACTCACTCGCGCGGACTGTCTTGCGACACCTCGTATCCACGCATTTGAAGGCCTTCTGCGGGCCGTCGCGTATCGTAATGGGACGGTCGGGCAAAGGAAACCGCGTTTTCGCCCCATGTGTAAAACTTTAAATATAGGGTTAACGGCAGGAAACCGAAGGCGTTTTCGCGCCCCACGCCCGACCTGTGCCGCAAGCCGGGAAAATACCGCCGTTAACCGCTTTTCCACCATGCTGCGCCAGACTTTCGCGCATGAGACGGAAAACCGCGACAGCGCGCGCCGGGCAGGCCGCACCCACCAACCATGCGACGATGGCCTTTTCGCGGCCGGGCGGCGAGATCGCCCGCCGGGCGGGCAAGCGGCCGCTCGACCTCGACCATCTCGCCCGCCAGACCATGGGTGACCGGGCGCTGGAGCAGGAGGTGCTGGCGATGTTCGCGCGCCAGATCGGCACCATCCGCGACAGCATCGTCAACGCCGCCCCCACGGAGCGCGCGCGGCTCGCCCATGCGCTCAAGGGATCGGCGCGCGGCGTCGGCGCCTTCGCCCTCGCCGACTGCGCCGCCTGCATCGAGGACATGCCCGACGACCCGTCGCGGATCGCCCGCCTGATCGCGCTGATCGGCGAGGCGCGCGATTTCATCGCCGCCGTCAGCCGCTGAGCTGCGTCCCGCCCGCCGTGTCGGCTTGCCGCTGTTGACTTGGCAGGTCGAGCCTGTATCTGTCGCGCCAGGCCCGCCCAGGCAGCATCCCCCACGGCAATCAGTGGCAATCGACGGCAATCCCATGACGAAGATCACCTATATCGGCTTCGACGGCACACGCTACGAGGTGGACGCCCAGAACGGCTCGACCGTGATGGAGAACGCGATCCGCAATTCGGTGCCGGGCATCGAGGCCGAGTGCGGCGGCGCCTGCGCCTGCGCCACCTGTCATGTCTATGTCGACGAGGCGTGGACCGACCGCGTCGGCCCGCCCGAGGCGATGGAGGAGGACATGCTCGACTTCGCCTGGGAGCCGCAGATCAATTCGCGCCTGTCCTGCCAGATCGTCGTGCGCGACGAGCTCGATGGCCTCGTCGTGCGCGTGCCCGAACGCCAGGGCTAAAACCCTCAAGGGTAGGCGAGCTGGCCCGACTCGATCCGCTCTATGCGGTATTGCAGGAGCCGCATCAGCCGGCTTTCGAAGTTCTTCCCCTCGATCATGTCGAAGCGGTCCTGCTCGTGGTCGTGCTTAGCGAGGATGCGCGCCGTCACTTCCTTCGCCTTCGCCTGCGCTGCCGCGCAGTCGCGCTGCCGCGGCACGTTTCTCAGCGCCTCCTCAAGCTCGCGCGCGTGGTTCTTGGCGATGACGACGTGGCTTTCCTCGTGGCGCTTGATGTCGGCGGACAGCGTGTCCCAGATCAGCCGCGTCTCGGACGAGGCGGCCTTGCGCCGGTTCCAGCGCGGCAGGATCATGTGCGCCTTGACCGTGACGTCGGCCGAGACGACGCCGCAGCGCCCGCCGCGCTCGCCGTAGCCGACGCGGCTGGTGAACTCCATCCGCGTCGCGCCGGGATGGCGCAACCCGGTGGACTTCACCTGCGGGCCGCGCCGCTTCAGCTCCGTCTCGATCTCCTCGACGGTGACGCCGCCGACGGTGAAATAGCTGTAGGTCTTGGCGACGCTCGCCGCCTGCGCGCTCTGGCAGGCGAGAAGGACGAGGGAGGCGGCAAGGATCGGCCTTATCATCATGGTCCTCATGGCGACTGCCGGCAGTGTGGGCCGGGCGCACGCCGCAGGCAACGAAAATCGTCGGGTGGAGCCCGAAAGTTCGCCGTTGATTTTGTTGGTTATACGGCCCACAACGCCGCTCTTCGCAGCGCAGGGGCATGAAACCGATGTTCGATCCCGTCGTCTGGCCGCTCGCCCATGGCCGTTTCCTCGAGCTCGGGCCGCGAGCCGTCATCATGGGCGTGCTCAACGTCACGCCGGACAGCTTTTCCGACGGCGGCCGCTATGCGCATGTCGAGGCGGCGCTCGCCCAGGCGCGGCGGATGGCGGGCGAGGGGGCGGCCATCATCGATATCGGCGGCGAATCGACCCGGCCGGGCGGCGCGGGCATCGACGCAGCGGAAGAGCAACGCCGCATCCTGCCGGTGATCGAGGCGCTGGCCGCCGAGAATGCCGTGCTGATCTCGGTCGACACCTATCGCGCAGAGACGGCGCGGCTCGCCGTCGCCGCCGGCGCGCACATCGTCAACGACGTCTGGGGCGTTCAGCGTGAGCCGGAAATAGCGAGGGTCGCGGCCGGGACGGGAGCGGGGCTCGTCATCATGCACACCGGCCGCGGGCGCGAGAAGCTGGCCGACCCGGTCGCGGACCAGAACGCGTTCCTGTCGGCCTCGCTCGCCATCGCCCGCGCCGCCGGCGTCGAGGAGGATCGGATCGTGCTCGATCCCGGCTTCGGCTTCGCCAAGGAAACGGCCGAGGAGAACCTCGCTTTGATGGCGCGCTTTGCCGAGCTTTTCGCGCTCGGGCGGCCGCTGCTCGTCGGCACGTCGCGAAAGCGTTTCGTCGGCGCGGTGACGGGCCGCGAGGCGCCCGACGCCCGCGACGCCGGCACGGCGGCGACCAGCGTCATCCTGCGGCTTCAGGGCGCCGCCGCGTTTCGCGTCCACGATGTCGCAATGAATGCCGACGCGCTCGCGGTTGCCGATGCTATGATCGCGCGCGGCCTGGCCGCGCAGGGGCGAGGGAACGACCGATGAGATACACGATCCGCATGAAGAATTGCGCGTTCTTCGCCCGCCACGGCCTGTTCGACGAGGAGGAGCGGCTCGGCCAGCGCTTCTATGTCGACGCCGAGCTTCTGGTCGATCCCGGTCCCGGGCTGGAGGAGGACGTCATGGATTCGACCGTCGACTACGGCACCGTCTTCATCGAGATCGAGAAGATCATCACCGGCAAGCGCCGGTTCCTGATCGAGGCGCTGGCGTTCGACGTCGCCCGCGCCCTGTGCGGCAAGTTCCCGCGCATCGCTCGCGCGACGATCACCGTGCGCAAGCCGCACGCGCCGGTTCCCGGCGTGCTCGACCATGTCGAGGTCACGGTTTCGTGGCCGCAATAGGGGCCGCAACGGGGATGACGGGCGAGGGGAGCACGCGAGCCTTTTTAGGCCTCGGCGGAAATCTCGGCGATCCGGCGGCGGCGATGGCCGCCGCGCTGCGGGCGCTCGACGCGCATCCCGGCGTCTCGGTCGCCGCCGTTTCCTCGCTCTACCGCACGCCGCCATGGGGCCTGGCGGACCAGCCCGACTTCCTCAACGCCGTGGCGGCGGTCGACACGGCGCTGCCCGCCCGGCAGTTGCTCGATCTGTGCCTCGACATCGAGAAGGGCCTGAAGCGCGTGCGCGACATCCGCTGGGGGCCGCGCGTCATCGATATCGACATCCTCATCCACGGCGGCGGCGCGGTCGACGAGGCGGGCCTTCAGGTGCCGCATCCGCGCATGGCGGAGCGCGCCTTCGTCATGGTGCCGCTGGCCGAGATCGCGCCGCAGGCGCTTATCAAAGGAAAGACGGCGGCCGAATGGCTGCCGTCGCTCGACCGTTCGGGGATCGTCCGCCTTGCCGGCGGCGGGGATTGGTGGCGGGCGGAAGGGGCCTAGAGCATTTTGCAGTCAGACGGAATCGTCTGACGTCGCATAAATGCGGCTAAAGAAAAGAAACTGGAGCAGCGGAAGCTGCGTTCGTCAGAACGCCCGCTGCTCTGGTTCAGTCCCTGCTGATCGCGCCGACGGTGCGCGTGTCGACGCGCTTCAGGTTCATACCGATCACCGGCACCATCTGCGAGGCCACCTTGACCGAGACGGTGACGTGCATCGTGTTGTCGTCGGGCAGGTTGGCCAGCATCGCGCCGTTGAGCTGGTTGCGGTTCAGCGTCAGCGTCACCTTGCGGCCGTTGACGTTGCCGCCGATCACGTCGAGGCCCTCGCCCTTCGAGCCGTCCATGAAGCTGCCGCGATAGCCCTTGCGGCCGCTGTGCTCGACCTTGGCCGACATCTTCTGCGTGAACAGGCCGACGCGGCAGCCGCCGTCAAGCGACATGCCGAGCTTGCCGTTCGGCGTCGCGCCCTTGAAATTGCAGGTGAAGCGGGTGCCCTTGTACTTGCCGGCGACGATCTCGCCGGGGCCGGACCATTCGCCCTCGACGGTGCTGAAGAACCGCTTGTCCTTCTCCGAAGCCGCCGCATCGCCCGATGTTGCCGCCACTGCGGCGATCGCGACGCCAAGGGGCAGGGCTGCGGAAAGGAATGCGCGTGCGATCATGGGACACCTGGCTACGGACACGGGGGACATGGGCCGGAGCTTGACCGATTTTGGTTAATGCTTCGTCTATTCGCCCGTTTGCGGAACCATGATCCAGCCGCGCCCGAGACGCAAGCCCGAACTCGTCAATCCCGGCCTTCCCTGGCCTTTCCGCGCGTGAATGCGGCGAGCGCGGAGAGGAAATCGCTCATTCCCGGCCGCTTCACGGCGGCAAAGGGCAGGGGCCGCACCGTCTCCATCGCGGCGACGCCGATTCGCGCCGTCATCATGCCGTTGACCACGCCTTCGCCCAGCTTGGCCGACAGGCGCGCCGCAAGGCCCTGGCCGACGATCTGGTGGACGAACTCGTCGCCGGCCGCCACCGCGCCGGTGACGGCGAGATGGGCGAGCACGTCGCGGGCAAGCCGGATCATCCCCAGCGTCCCGGGCCGCGCGCCGTAGAGCTCGGCCAGCCGCCGGATCAGCTTCGCGGCCTCGTAGAGGACATAGGCGATGTCGACCAGCGCGCGCGGGCTGACGGCGGTGACGAGCGACACGCGCTTGGCTGCGTCGAGGATCAGCGTCTGCGCGCGGGCGTCGAGCGGGCCGAGAAGCTCCGCCTCGGCGAGGCGCACGAGATCGGCGCCGTCGATGACGTCGTCCCGCATCTCCTTCAGCGCCCGCCTGCCGGCGGCCGTCTCCGGCCGGCGCGAGACGTGCGCGGCGAGATCGTTCACCACCTTGCGGGCAGTGCGCGGGTCGTTGCGCGCCAAGGCATCGCGCCCGGCCTCGCGCAGCGTCTCGACCGAGGCGAGGCGGGCGAGGCCGACGAGCTCGCGCGCGATGATGGTGACGAGCGCCAGCGCGGCAACCGCAGCGACGCCGGCCGCCAGCCAGCCGAGCCAGTCGGAGCGCGCGAAGAGGTCGCGGATCAGCCCGTCTACCCACAGGCCAAGCGCCAGCGAGACGAGAAGGCCGAACGCGGCGAGGAAGATTCGGCCTATAGCCGAGCGCCGGCGCGGGGCGACCGCAGGCGGCTCGGCCAGCGCGGCGTCCGCCTCGTCGAACACGTCGATCTCGGCCGGCACGACGACCGCGGCCTCCGGCTTCGCCGCGCGCGGCTGGCGCGGGGCGGGGCGCTTCGCTTCCGGCGCCGGTTCCGGCGGCCGCGCGGGCTCGATGCGGAAAGCGGCCGGCTGTCGCGGTTCCTTCATGCCAGTTGGTCCCCGATCAGGAATTGCAGCGCCCGGTCGAGGCGGATGTGCGGCAGCGAGAGCGTCGCGCCTTCGGCCGTGCGCTCCAGCCGCGGCGGGCGGAAGCGCACGAAGCGGACGGGGTCGGCGGCGCCTTGAATCGCCGTGTCGGGATTTTGCGGCAAGTCGCCGGGAAATATGGCGGTTTCCGCCTCGCCGTCGAAGGTCTCGCCGCCGATGGTCTCGCCCTTCAGCGGCGTGCCGATGATGACGGGCAGCGTCTCGCGGCCCTGCTTGACCGTGCCCTCGCGGGTCGCCCGCACGGCGGCCATGGCGAGCGCGTCGACCTCCGCGCCGGAGAAGCGCGCCCTCTCGGCCGCGCGCTCGGTCAGCCGGCGCACGATGGCCTGCAGCCGGTCGTGGCTCTCATGGTGGATGTGGTCGGCCTTGGTGGCGGCGATCAGGATGCGGTCGATGCGGCGCGAGACGAGATCGGTGAGGAAGAAGCCGCGCCCGGCGCGGAAGCAGGCGAGAATCTCGGTCAGCGCCCGCTCGAGGTCCGCCACCGCCTCCGGCCCGGCGTTCAGCGCCTGCATCGCGTCGATCAGCACGATCTGCCGGTCGAGCCGGGCGATGTGGTCGCGGAAGAACGGCTTCACCACATGGCTCTTGTAGGCCTCGTAGCGGCGCTCCATCATCGCGCGCAGCGAACCGGGCCGCGCCTTGCCGTCGCTGGCGAGGATCAGCGGCGAGAAGGTCAGCGCCGGCGAGCCATCGAGGTCGCCCGGCATCAGGAAGCGGCCGGGCGGCAGGGTGGACAGCGCGCGGCTGTCCTGCTTGCAGGTCTTGAGATAGGCGGCGAAGCTCTCGGCCAGTCCTCTCGCGGTCATCTCGTCGGCGGGCGCGTCGGGATCGGCGGCGCCGGCCTGCGCCAGCCATTTGGCCGAAAGGTCGGCCCGGACGGGAAGCCGCGCCAGCTCCACCGCCTCGCGCGAGAAGGCGGCGAAGTCCTTGCCGAGCAGAGGCAGGTCGAGCAGCCATTCGCCCGGATAGTCGACGATGTCGAGCGCCAGCCGGCCGCGCGAGAACATGCGCCCCCAGGCGGAGGCCGATTCATACTCGACGATCAGGCGAAGCTCGGAGATGGCGCGGGTCGACTCCGGCCAGATGCGCTCGCCGACGAGCGCGGCGACATGGTCTTCGTACTGGAAGCGCGGAACGGTGTCGTCGGGCTGGTGCTCGAGCCGGGCGCCGGCGATGCGGCCGCTCTTCATCGCCTCGAACAGAGGCAGCCGTCCGCCATGGACGAGGTTGTGGACGAGCGCGGTGATGAACACCGTCTTGCCGGCGCGCGACAGGCCGGTGACGCCGAGCCGCAGCGCCGGCGTCGAGACGAGCCCCGCCGCGCGCCCGGCCAGCGTGTCGAGCGCGATCCGCGCCTCGTCGCCGAAAGTGGTCAGGCCTGCCAAGGAAAGGGTCCCGCGCTCATCGTGTCGTGGATA
Organism: Alphaproteobacteria bacterium; assembly: GCA_037190985.1. GTDB lineage: Bacteria > Pseudomonadota > Alphaproteobacteria > Rhizobiales > Rhizobiaceae > Aerobium. The sequence goes on along the minus strand of JBBCKE010000036.1, from coordinate 79,038 downwards.
TAGGCAATGGGAAGTGAGTAGGGAATAGTGAGTGGTGAGTAGTGAAGAACGTGAGCTGGAGTGCAATTTCTACTCACTACTCACTACTCACTACTCACTACTCACTATTCCCTACTCACTCATGGAATCACGAACGCCTCCAGATACCCGCCTTCCGGCTCGATGGCGGCAAGCGGGGTCGAGAAGCGCAGCACCGCCAGCCCGCAGGTCGGGAAGCCGCTGGCCACGGCCGCGAGCGCATCGTCGTCGCCGGCGCGAGACAGCGCGCTCGCCAGGTCCTCCATCATCGGGTTGTGCCCGACGACGAGGACGGCGTGGTCGACGCCCGCCTCGCGCACCAGATCGAGATAGCCGCCGGCATCGGAGGAATAGAGCCCGTCGATGAAGCGGACATCGGCGACCGGCAGGCGTTTCGACACCGACGCCCAGGTCTCGCGCGCCCGGCGCGCGCCCGAGCACAGCACCGTGTCCGGCGCATATCCGGCCTTGGCCATGATGGCGCCCAGCCGCTCGGCGTCGTCGCGCCCGGACGGATCGAGCGCGCGGTCGTAGTCGCGCGAGCCGGGCTCGGCCCATTGGGCTTTCGCATGCCGCAGGAGATAGAGCTTCGTCATGGTGTTGCATCCTCTCCTGAGGGCAGGCGTCGGGGAAGGGCGACCGTAGAGCATTTTGCCGCCGGACGGAAACGCCGGGCCGCATTAAATGCGGCAGGGAAAAACGGACCGGAACGGCGGCGCGCGGGGGCATGCGAAGCGATTTAACAAAAGCGTGAGTCGGTCCGCCTTGATGCTTGTGCAGCCAGAATGGCGCGAATATATAGAGCGCCCGGAAATCTGCCTTGGGATTGAGTCGAATGTCCGCAAGTGTCGAAACCGATTACGTTCCCAGTGAAGACGAGCCCTTCATGAACGAGCGGCAGAAAGCTTACTTCCGCACGAAGCTCGTTTCCTGGAAGAGCGAAATCCTGCGCGAAGCGCGCGAGACCCTCGAAATACTTCAACAGGAAAACGCCAATCTTCCCGATCTCGCCGACAGGGCGTCCTCGGAGACCGACCGCGCCATCGAGCTGCGCGCGCGCGACCGGCAGCGCAAGCTGATCTCCAAGATCGACGCCGCGCTCCAGCGCATCGACGAGGGCACCTACGGCTATTGCGAGGAGACGGGCGAGCCGATCGCGCTGAAGCGCCTCGACGCGAGGCCGATCGCCACCCTGTCGATCGAGGCGCAGGAGCGCCACGAGCGCCGCGAGAAGGTCTATCGCGACGACTGACGCGCCATCCGTCACGGGAACCCGAAAAAACAAAAGCGGCCTCCACGGGCCGCTTTTTTTTATCGGTTTTCTCGAATGGAAACCCGCTTACGCCTTCAAGGTGATCTTCATGAAGGCGGGGATGTCGTCGCCGAAGCCGACCGGCGCGGGGCCGTCATCGTCGTTGCGTCGGTCGCGGCCGCCGCGCTCGCGGCGGGCGTCGCCACGGCTGCCGCCGCGCTCGCGCTGCTCGTCGCGCGGCTGGGGTTGTCCGGCCCGGTTGGCGTTGGAGGCCCTGATGGCATCCCGGCGCGACGGCTTCTCCTCGACGTCGGGGGCGGGGGCGTCCTGAACGGAGGCCTCGTCTGCCGCCTCATCGGCTTCCACCGCGGCCTTCGGCGCGCGACGGTCGTCGCGTGGCCGCCTGTCGCCGGAAGACGCTCTGCCGCGCTCGCGCCCGCTTTCGCTGCGTCCGCGCTCGCGGCCCTTGGCGCGGCCGCGGCGGGGGGCCTCGTCCTCGGCGTCGTCCTGGCCGAGCGTCGAGAGGTCGCCGTCGAGCCAGTCGATCTCCTTGCCGATCAGCTTCTGGATGGCGTCGAGATACTTGGTGTCGGAGCGGGTGACGATGGTGAACGACTTGCCCGAGCGCCCGGCGCGGCCGGTGCGGCCGATGCGGTGGACGTAGTCCTCGGCATGGATGGGCACGTCGAAATTGAAGACGTGGCTGACATCGGGGATGTCGAGGCCGCGCGCCGCGACGTCCGACGCCACCAGCAGCTTGAGCTTGCCGTCGCGGAACGCGGCCAGCATGGCCATGCGCGCGCGCTGGTCCATGTCGCCGTGCAGCGCGCCCGCATCGAACTCGTGGCGGACCAGCGAGCGGTAGAGCTCGGACACCTCGACCTTGCGGTTGCAGAAGATGATGGCGTTCTTCAGTTCGCCTTCCTCGGCCTGGATCAGGCGGCGCAGCACGTCGCGCTTGTCCCAGCCGCGCGACTTCGACTTGACGAGATACTGCTCGATGTTGACGCCGGTGGAGGCGGCCTTCGAGACCTCGATGCGCACCGGCGCCTGCAGGAACTGCTCGGTCAGCTTGGTGATCTCAGGCGGCATGGTGGCCGAGAAGAACAGCGTCTGCCGGGTGAAGGGGATGAGCTTGGCGATGCGCTCGATGTCGGGGATGAAGCCCATGTCGAGCATGCGGTCGGCCTCGTCGATGACGAGGATCTCGACGCCGGTGAGCAGCAGCTTGCCGCGCTCGAAATGGTCGAGCAGGCGGCCGGGCGTGGCGATCAGCACGTCGGCGCCGCGCTCCAGCTTCTTTTCCTGCTCGTCGAACGAGACGCCGCCGATCAGCAGCGCCACGGTCAGCCGGTGGTTCTTGCCGTACTTGATGAAGTTCTCCTCGACCTGCGCCGCGAGCTCGCGCGTCGGTTCGAGGATCAGGGTGCGCGGCATGCGGGCGCGGGCGCGGCCCTTCTCCAGCCGGGTGATCATCGGCAGCACGAAGGCGGCGGTCTTGCCGGTGCCGGTCTGGGCGATGCCGAGGATGTCCTTGCCGGCGAGCGCGTGCGGGATCGCGCCGGCCTGGATCGGCGTCGGCACGGTGTAGCCCGCGTCGGTCACGGCAGACAGCACCTTCGGCGACAGCCCAAGCTCCGCGAAGGTGGTGGTCGGCGTTTCCGCCAACGGGGCGGCCGGCGTGTCCGCCGGGGCGGCGGTCTCGATTTCAGTCTGCTCGGATGATGACACGTTCTGGATGTCTTTGCTGTTTCGCTGGGTCTGCGATGGCGCGACGCTGCGTCCGGGCTCCAGCCTTGATGCATGGAAGCCTCTCGCCGCCGTTAAGGCGCGGATGCCGCAATGTCAACGGGATAGCCGCCAAAAGCCGGCATTTGCGCGAATTTCCGCCGCATATCGTAAAGATCGCCCCGGATTCAAGACGCGATTCAATAGCGGAACTGCTCGGCGAGGATGCGCTCGTTCCACGAATGGCTGGCGTCGAACAGCAGCGTGACGGTCGAATTGCGCGACTCGCGCACGCTGACCGAGGTGACGGACTTGACCTCGGCGTGGTCGGCGACCGCGTTGACCGGGCGCTTGTCGCCCTCGACGATGTCGAAGCGCACGACGGAGCGGTTGGGGATCAGCGCGCCGCGCCACCGGCGCGGGCGGAACGGGCTGACCGGGGTGAGCGCCAGCAGCGGCGCGTCGAGCGGCAGGATCGGGCCGTGGGCGGAGAGGTTGTAGGCGGTGGAGCCGGCCGGGGTCGCCACCATCACCCCGTCGCAGACCAGCTCGTCGAGCCGCATCTTGTCGTCGATGGAGATGCGCACCTTCGCCGCCTGCGCCGACTGGCGGAACAGCGAGACCTCGTTGATGGCGCGGGCCGAGACCGACCCGCCGTCCGCCGTCCGCGCCTCCATCACCAGCGGCCGGATGGTCTCGGCGCTGGCGGCACCGATGCGCTCGCGCAGGCCGACCTCGGAATATTCGTTCATCAGGAAGCCGACGGTGCCGCGGTTCATGCCGTAGATCGCGCGGCCGGAATCCATGTTCTCGTGGATGGCCTGGAGCATGAAGCCGTCGCCGCCCAGCGCCACGACGACGTCCGCCTCGGCGAGCGAGGACTGGCCGTAAAGCGCGGCGAGCCGCGCCGCGGCCTCGCGCGCGTCCGGGTTGTCTGCCGAGATGAAGGCGAGGGCGGGGGGGTCCAGGGTCATCGTCTGCCGCGAAGGAGGCCGTTGTCAGCGTTGCCCGACCTAGCACGCGGCGCGCGCCATGGGTAGCGCCACGGGCAGGCAGCCGGCCCGCCCTTGGCCTGCATTCCATTTTACTGCCCGTTTTACTGCGGGTCGAATTATGCTAACGGCTTGCGCCATGCCCTTGTAGCTCAGTTGGTAGAGCACCTGATTTGTAATCAGGGGGTCCACGGTTCGAGTCCGTGCGAGGGCACCAAAATCAATGGGTTATCCGATTTTCAATCCCTCTCGTTTTACAGAAGGCCGTGCATTTTACACTTCATTGCCCCTTCGTTCCGGCGCGTATCGCCTCCACGACCCCCTCGCCGGCGAGATAATTGCGTCGAATAATCGCCTCGCATTCGCTTTTCGAGTGCCCTGAAATCTCTGCGATTCTCTCGATCTCAACGCCTTTCGCATACGCATAGGTGATCGCTGTCCCGCGCAAGTCGTGGAAGCGAACCCCGCTGATTTTCAGCCTCGCCATCTCTTTTCGGAGAGATGCCCGAAACCCGCTAGCTGTCCAGTTATCCCCCCGACTGTTGACAAGGACGCGTTGACGTTTCGCCTTCTTGGCGTCGTCAAGCAGCGGTATGATCTCGTCTGCAGGCCTGATCCTGACTCGTGCGCGCGTCTTCCCTTGCGTAATCCAAAGCATGCCGCCGTCATATGCAATGGTGGTCAGTACCAGCACGTCAGACTGGCGCTGCATCGTCCATAGGGCAACCTTCACCACGTTTGCGATATGCGGCGCACCCTCGGACAGCATTTTCTCTATCTGGGATGGCAGCCAGATATCATCCTTCCGTGTCTCGTTGTGCAGCCTGCCGACGCGCTCAAGTGGATTCCGCATGATGTGCTCGCGGTCCTTTCCCCATGAGATAATCCGCGCCAGAACAGCTATATGCAGATCGGCAGAGCGGGGCGTCGAGCGCATCTCGTCACGCCAATCGATAAAGAGGGTACGTGCACCTCGTGCTTCTAACGCGCGCAAGGGCATGTCGCCCCACTTTACCTTGATGACACGGATGATTCGCTCATAGTCGCCACGGGTACTTGGGCGAAGCTTCTGGAAATCGGCGCTGGAATGATACTGGTCTGCAAGCCACCCGATTGTTTCCGAAGATGCCTCTTTCTCCCGCCCTTTGGTCAGACGCGCGAACTCTTGAATGAAGGCGTTCGTGCCGGGTTTCGTCTTCATTCGAGGACCCCCGCGCCACGCATAATAATAGACGGCCTTTGTGCCATCTTTCAGGGTTGCCCTAACTGTGTGCAGGCCCACGAGCTTTGCGTCCACGAAGCCAACCTTCCAAAGCGTCCTCTGGTGTTAAGGATGGTAGATTGTCGTTTCTTGCGTTCCGGGTAAAGATGATTTCCCCGGTTGGTCGCAGCTCGGCGTCAAGCCCGCATTCAGCCGCCGCCCGAGCGGCGTCCATGATTTCGGCTTTCGAGAACCGACGCGCCCTACTCATCGAGCGCCCCGATCTTCGCAATCCTGTTCGCAATGCGACGGGCATTATCTTTGCTCATGCGGTTGGTCGCAGAACGACGCGATGGCACGTCATCGAAATAGACGTAGGCGACAGAGAACCCGCTCGCGTCCTTCACGATGAAGCAGGAATCGTTATACTCCTCGATGTGCCACGGGCGAGGAAATGTGCGGTCTGTCATCTCCCGTTCTCCGAGGACTGGCGGCGGAACCGGCTTTCGTACGCGCGAGCAAGGCGCTCGACAGTTGCCCGGGCGCGATCTAAATCGTCCTCGACGCACCATGCACGCGCGGCATATCCAGATTTAAGTGTCCCCCACGCCAAAGAGCGCGCGGCGGCTTTCACTGAGAGATATCGCCTGCTAGCGCCGCGATAGACAATAGCCGAACTTGCTACGATCTCACCCATCGCCCCGCTCCTCTAAGGCTGCGCGGCCTGCGGTTGTCAGACGCCAACGACTTCCCCATTCAACAAAACCTGCCGTTCTTGCCCATTGAAGCGCGCCGGATACGGTGCTGCGCGCAAGACCGGACTTCCTCGCGATGCGAAAGCTCTGCGCCTCGTCTTCTACGAGTGCGAGCACCCTTCGGCGCATCTGCGTCAGCTTCACGGCTTTGCTCCTTCCGAAATTGCGGCTCGGCCGGCGTCGGTCAATTGATCACGATTGGCAGTTTTCTCCCAAGTATCGAAGCGAACCGCGGCGGGCGAGCCGTCGCACCCATAGGCAGGGTGGACCAATAGGGCATTTCCCATTCTCGCAGCACCGCATTTATGGCAAACCGTCACGATGGTGGTCACGACTTTGCTCCTTTCAGCGAGCGGATAGCTGCGGCTATGGCGGCGCCAGTACGCTGACCGTCTATCGTCTTTGCTCGCGATCCGCGGTCATCAGCAATCCTTGCCGCAGCCTCCAGCGCCGTATCCTGGATGCCTTCCACCTCTGCGGCAGGCATTCCACGATAGAGTGGGACATCAAACGATGACCGGACCGCGTTCGGCATGTCTCGCTTCTGCTCGTCGGTGACGACGCGATGCGCCGTCCTCTCGCTGCCTGCCCGAAGTGTGCCGTCGTCTAGCCATGCTGCTGGCTTGGCCTCTGTGGCGGGAAGTATGCCGTAGCCGGCGGCTTGGAGCGCGTCGAGAACGGCTGAAACGAAGTCCTCGGCTATGTTCTCGCGCCTAGTATCGAAGCCAGCAAGCGCCTGAAGGATTGCCTCACGCGGCGTCATGGCTGGCCTCCTGTGCAGCGGCGAGGGCAGCGCGAACCTGATCTCGTGACGGATGAAAAGACAGCCTTCGGCACAGTTCTGCATAGGCCGCCTCTACCTGTGCCTCCGTTACCGCCTGTGCGGGAGGGGAGGTGTAGAGTGGTTCCGTAAAGACGTTTCCGCGCCGCCTTGAGAGATCGACGTGATTGGCGGCTTTGCCTGCACGGAGTTTCGCCAGCACTTCGGGTTCGCAATACGCCACCGCCTCGGCTTCCTGCGGTGCGGCTGGTGAGAAACGCGCCGCGTCAGAATGGATCAATGTCCACTTTGCAATGGCCTCGCCAATCTGGCGGTCTGCTTCCTTGTCGGGCTCAGAGAGTTCACTATACGGCAACAGCCATGACGGTTTTGGGTTTGGCTGCGTCAGCGCCCACCGGACCCACGCTTCACGGACCATACGACCGAGCGTGTCACGGTCTACGGGCAGCGACGGTGCGGCTGGCTCTGTGGTGAGGATGTCATGAGCTTGCATCGCCAGATCGATCGCTTCTTCAAGCGCGTCCGACAACTCGTGCAAGTCCATCGGGTCAGGTCCGCCCTTTCGTAGGGCAAGAGACTTCGTGCCGATCTCTTCGAGCAGCGCCTTCACCTTCACCGCTGCGCTGGCTTCGGCGCGGGTGGTAAGCTGCTGTTCGATCAAGTCTTCGTTGCAGGCTTCCAGATGCGCCTTTTCACGGCGAAGGTAATTCTCGCGGGCTGCGCTGTCGGAAAGAGATTGCCGAAGCCGCTCGACCTCGGCCTCTGCCTTCTCGGCGCGCAGTTTGTGACCGATACGGTCGGCCACCGCGATACGGCAACGCTGTGCGATCTCATCCCGCTCCTTCCGAAGCTGCTCGACCTCGGCAGCGAGGGTGGCGTGCAGATCGGCGCGGACGTAGTTGCAGTCCGACCGGTGCGCGAACCATTGTCCGGATTTTGGGTCGGCGTGGATTTGATCCGGCATGTTACGCATCCTTGCCTCCCCATGCTTCACGGGCGCGGCGGAGGTCGCCCCACGTCAATGTTATGACGCCGTTGTCGTGTTCATCGACCATCACATGGAACGGAACACCATCCGGCGCATCTGGTCGCTCCTCAATCACGCGAGCTCCAGCCCGAGCCAACGGCTCCAGCGCCTTGTCCTTCTCTGCAAGACGGGCGCGGAGGCGGGTGATTTCCTCGATGCCAAGAAGGACTGCATTCGGCCAGCCATTGACATCGGCCGCGATCATTTCGTCACGCGACTTGTTGAGGATTTCGAGAACGTCAACCATGCTCCCCAACCCCTGTAGTTGCGCGGCGGGAGAGGGCGGCGCGGGCGGCAATCAAAACAGGGTCGCCAGCCTCCATCACATCGACGGGGTCGCACGAGCCTCCGAGGAAGATGATGCGGTCGCGGCCGGTTTCGAGCGTGTTGACGTAGCCTTGATAGAGCCGGGCCAGCATCTTATGAGCTCGCTCGTTTTCCGCTTCTAGCGCCTCTATACGGGCGGACAGGGAGGTGAGAGTGGAAGCTGCTCCATCGCAAACAGCCTGTGCTTGCTCTCCATGATGCGGCGCGATTTCGCTGCCGAGGATGATCAGTTCACGGGCCAGCCCATCCACCTCTCCAGCAGGGAGAGCAGAGAGATAGGCGGCGATTATCGGCTCGGCGAATTCAACAGCTTCGGCGAGCTGGCTGCCGGGAGCGGCAGTTCTGGCGGCGGCTTCCAGCGCATTGCTATCGAGGGTCATCAGACGATTTCTCCTGCGTTCGCATCTGCTTTCGGCGTGAATGCCGTGCCGCGAACGATGTTGTTTATGATGAGAAGCGCCCGCTCACGGTTCGGATAGGCAGCATGGAGGAAGGCAGCGATGGGAACCGGGTCGATGCCGACCGAAGCCCAATATTCGCGCTCGTCCATGCCGTGCTGCCGACGATGCTCGTCAGGATGCAGCGGGACAGCCCAGCAATCGCTTTCCTTCGATGCCTTGCCGCGACCAAGCTTCCCGGCGCGCGGGTCTGCGTAGGACACATGGGCAGCTTCTACGCCTTCCCGGCGCGTGACGATGCAGGGTAGGGAGCGGATGAAGTCTAGGTACGCGGGCTTCTCGACTCGCTTTGAGCTTTTGCCGGTCGGCTGCTGACTGAACGCGGTGGAAAGCTTGCGGAGTTGCATGGCCATCACGCTACCCCCGCATATTTGCGAGCGTTCTTGATGTCTTTGCCTTTCACACGATGGATGCGGACAACGCGAGCGGATTCGCACTGGAAAGAATAACCGTCCCGCCTGGCGTCAGGATCAGGCTCAAGAGCGCCTTGCGGCTCGACCTCGTAGACCTTCCCCGTGCCAGTCCAATGCAGGCAAGCGACGGCATAAGCAGCATCGAAACTGGTTGTGACGTAGACGCGATCAGTCCGGCAGATGCCCGCCGCACCAAAGCTTGCTGTGGAAGGCGCTCCCGTTGAAGCCGGTGGCAGAACTGATTGGCCAGTGCGTAAGCCGCCGAAACCGCCGTGATAGTAGCGCGCCATCACCGCCTCCACACAGGCCAGAACGCGCGCTTGATCGCCTCGATGCGCTTCTGCTGGCGGATACGGCGCACGTCATCGCGCAGGGCGGCGTGCGTCTCGTCCTGCTTGGCTTTCTGGCGAAGCGTTGATGGACGGGCGTTGGGATAACGCCGGAGATGGGAAAGTGCGGTCATGCTGCTTCCCTCGACTGGTGGAGAAGGTCACCCGGATCAGTCAGGACGACGCCCTGTTCGGAGAAATGGCGGTGAACAGCATCGAGATATGCCGTCTGCTGCTTCACGCCCATGAGCCGCGTGACGCCGAAGTCGAACGGCACCATCATCAGCTTGAGCTTATGTTCGTATGGCAGAGGACGGATCAGCGCGTCGTATTCCGCGCAGAACGCCTCATCCTCGGCCCGCAGGATCGGGATGCCGAAATGCAGCTTGCAGTAGCCGCGAGCGTATTCCGCGTCCCATCCGTCGAGCTGCTGCGCGATGTCGAGCATCCACTGCCTGTTGAGACGGTTCTGTCGAGCGGACCGTTTGCCGACTGCCTCGACGCGGGCCGTCATCGGCAGCTTGTAGCCTTCGATGAACTTGACCAACTGCCGGCGCTCGAACTCGGTTTCTACGATCCGCTGTGCCATCGTGTTCCTCGTCAGCCTAGAACGGGATTTCGTCGTCCAGATCGCGCGAATACGATCCGCCGGACGCCTCGTCATAGGATTGCTGGCGCTGTGCCGGTCTGCTGTCTCGCCGTCCCTGCTGCTGATCCTCACGAGGCTTGGGCGGGAAAAGCAGGATGGTGTATTCGCCATCCTCGGGAGCGGGCAGGCAGTGAAGACGCAGGCTGTATCCGTCACGGTCGCGCATCGGAAAAGCCACGCCGATGTTGGTGAAGGACGATTTCTCGTTTCCGTCCCGGTCTTCGTATTTGCGGACTGCAACCGCGTCGTATCGGTCGGCCAATGAAGCCTCCTATTGCATGTCCAGCGGGCGCTGGTGGCTGTTGTTGAGATTGGTGTGGCTTGGAAGATCGCCGGGGAACGTGTCCTCGGCCTCGGATTTGGCGAGCGTGGCCTTGCGGGCCGCGAACTTGTCGCCGGCGGCGGTGATGTAGTCTTTCGACCAACCGTCTCGCTTGATGATGTGACGCCATGCAGCGGCACACTTCTCGACGGCAACGATGCTGTCGCAGTCCAGAAGCTCGCGCTCGATTTCCTCAAGCCCGCGCTTCATCTCGGCGGCGCTTGTCCTCTTCGGCGGCGGCTGGTGCGCATCGGCCGGCGAATAGTCCGTGCCGGCGTCGGTGTCGGGGTCGTCGCCCGTCTCAAGGCCGAGAGCCTTCAAGAGCGCATACTTCACGGCGTAGGACATGGCCTTGCCCGGCCCCTTGTCCTGCGTGTCGATGCCGTAACCGAATGTCGGCACATCGAAGAAATCAGTCGGAGCGTCGATGTTGACGAAACGAACCGTCAATGAGCATTCGGCCCGATTGCCATTGTGCAGGTGCTCGCACCTGACCGGGTAATAGACGATGCCGTTTTTCAGGAGGACCGGGCGCACCTTCGCCGTCACAGCATCGTGCGAGACGATGGTGTAATTCATGCCCTGCTTGCGCTCTTTCTGAATGTAGTCCACTTCCGCCATGGCGGCAGCAAGGCGCTGGTGAACGTTCTTCGGGTTCTCGGTCATACCGGCACCCGCTCATGATGTATCGTGATGCCGGGAATGCCGGACTTCACGCCAGACGCCACCAGCTTCGAGGCCTGCGCGTTCAGGAAATCCTCCATGTCCGACCGATGCACGGTCCAGACGTGGCGAGCAAACGCGGTGTAATCGGTGACTTCCGGCGTGTACTTGTCCCGCAGTGTGACGGCGCGGCCCTCGCCCTTTGCTCCCGCCTTGGCGTTCGTGGCACGGCGAGCATCAGCTTCTGCCTGCTTGGCTTCACGAACCAGAGTCTCGGCGCGTTCGGCGTCTTCCAATGACTGACGCTGCGCCATGGCGGCGCGGGCTGCTTCTGCCTTCGCTTCGGCTTCCTTGCGGGCTTCCTCGGCCTTGCGGCGGTTTTCGGCATCGACCTTGAGAAGCCACGGCGCGAGCGCCTTCTTGCAGGCTTCGATGGCAAGAACCGTCAGACCCTTCGCGGACTTGGTATTGGCGATCAGCGGCGCATACTTGGCCTGCACCGCCGCCTTCCCCTCATCGAAGGGCTTGTTTTCCTCGACGCGCGCGGCATCCGCCTCTTTCTCGGCGGACTGGATAAGGCGCTTGAGCTTCTGCACCTCGTCGGCCTGCTCCTGACTGGCGATTTCCTCGCCGTCGCACCAGTTCTTGGCCTCGCCGTACAGATCGTTGATCTTCTCCGAGACGAGATCGAACGGGGTTGCAGGCGGCTGATTATGGCCGATCTTCGCAATGACGTTCATGCTGCGATCCTCATGTTCTGCGCAGCCCGAACGGCGCGCTTGTAATGGCTCCAGAAGCGACGGGCGCGGCGCATATCCAGACGCCAGCAGTAGTCACCGACATGGCGATTGATGCGGGCGAGTTGCCAGTTCGTGATCGCATCATCGTAATCGGCGTAGGCCCGGATGCGGTCGGACCAAGGCAAGACGCGCAAGGCATCGACGGCAAGGCAAGGACAGGGCAGGCTGTTCGCGCGCATGGTCATGACGCGCTCCGGGAGGCGAGGGGTGGCGTGGGAAGCTGCATCCAGTGGGTCGCAGCCGTAATCTCCTTGCCGCTGGTATGGCTCTCCCACCATTTGCGCTTTCGACGCCAAATTGCGCGCGCAGGACCGTGACCGGGAACGAATAGGAACACCCATTCTGGATTTTCCTTCGGCGCAGTCTCGATTGGCTTCCAGCCCATCAGTATGATTTCGGTGCGAACCCGATCATCATAGTCGCCTTGCGCAGCGACTTGAGCGGATTCGTACGAGGCAAAAGGCTCGCTCCACTTCTCACCTTCCGACGCCCATCGGTATATCGTGTCGTCGCCAACATCTCCTCCGTAGTGAGCGATGCAGTAGCGGATGAGCGCGTTTGCCCTACTATGGACACGCCGTCCGCGCGGGCAGTTGGGAGGCCATTCAAGCTTTCTGACTTGGATTTCCATCACATCGGCCCTTCCATTCCATGCGCCCCTATGATCAGGGCGGTGATTGCAATTGCTGTGAGCTTGGGTCTGGCAGCGAACCAGCACATGACGTGGTAGGGAGCGGCGTTGAGGCTACGCATTGGAGCCTCCGTCGATCAGTTCACCGCCAACCAGCGTCCGGTAGGAGAAGTCATTTCGCGAATTGCTACCGCCACCGCGAAGCAACGCTTCGATTTCCGGGTGGTCGATATCGAATGTGCGATAGGTCGTCTGCGGAGAGCCGCCGACATTCGCAGCCATTGCCGCGTCATCGATGCGAACGATCAGCCTAAGCATGGTCCTTCCCCCCTTTAGCTAGGAGAGCGGATCGAATTTCCTTGCCGATGGACGCGGTTATTTTCTTCATCGCGCCAAGCTTCTGAGCGCCAGTCAGGTATCCGCGAACAGATAGGCGAATGAGCGCAGCATTGTCCTTGTCGAACTGGTCGGCCTCAAAATCGGGCAGGATAGGGTGCTGCTCTTTCATGGATGGAGCGCCCCAGCCGAATTCGACATGGGCCGAAGGCGTATGCTTTACTACACCACTCACGACCTGCCCTCCGTTTCGGCTAGAGCGGCGCGGGCAGCTTCCTTCGCGCGAGCGATGCGGTCATCGTCCGCAAAGTCGCCGTCCCATGTGTCCTCTGCGTCGAGCCATTCCCGCAGCGCCTCCACCAGCTTCTCGCGGACAGGATCAGGAGCGCGGCGGGCGCTGGCGTAAAGATTGATCTTCTCTGCGATATGCCGAGCAACATCGACCGGGACCGCGTGGCCCTTGAATACACCCCAGCCGGTGACATCGATCCAATCAACGTCGCGATCATCGGTGGCGGCGATAGGCATGTTGTCGTCCACCGGAGCGTTTCCGTTGAACTCGCCGTCTTCCGCTGCAAGGAACGGGGATGGCTCGCGCATTTCGGGCGGTATGCCGAGGTTAATCGGCTTGGACCCACCACCAGTCCGGGCGATCACTTCCTTTGAAGTTATGTACGCAGATGCAGCTTCGGTCCCGTCTTTCTCCGATACCTCATGCGTCCTGCTGGCGTGCTTCTTCCATCCAGACACGAAAGCCTCGTAAATGTCTGCGGCGCTCATGACCGGCCCTCCGCTTTGGCGATAGCGGCGTCGATTTCACGCAGGACCGCATCCATGCGATCCACCGAAGGACGATCGATCTCATCCATGGTGGCCTCCAAGCCAGCCACCGTCACGCTGTCGAAAATCTCGTCGCGGTCCTCTTGGATAATCGCACGAGCGGCAAGGAGAGCGTTGAACATTGCAGGAGCAGCAGCGATCAGTCTGCCGTCCGCTGGATTGCTGATGGTTCCATCACGCGCAACCCAAGCGCCGTCGTTGTCGGCAAGGATCGTGAGCGGGTAAGGGTACTTCTCGTTGCCCCACCAGATCAGGTTCCAAGGACCCGGCGTATGCTTCACTGTATCGGCGGATTGCATGGCGCTACTCCGCTGCCTCGGCCGTGACTGTGGCGCGCTCGGGAAGCGGCCAGTCGGCGGGCTCGTCGTCGGAAAGCCAGGCAATGAGCCTGTCAAACTGCCAAGCTTCTTCGGCATCCCACGCGGCATCCCACGCGGCATCCCTCGCGGCATCCCACGCGGCAGCCCACGCGGCAGCCCTCGCGGCAGCCCTCGCGGCATCCCACGCGGCATCATCGATTTCTCCGCGAGCGAACTGACGCGATGCAGTGATCGCGTTGCGCGGAGCGTCGGACGTTTCGTGTTTCTCATAGACGTGAAGAACCCGCGCGGCGCAGTCTGCCATCCAGAGACGAAGGCGGCGCTCGACATCGGTATCGTTTCGAGCGAGAGCCGAAGCCGCCCACACGACGTCATCGAAAGTGCAGCCGGCAGCCTTCGCGGCGGAAGCATCGATCTTGGTGCCATTCCAACCCTTCTCACCGCCTAGAAGACGAGAGACGCGACCGAAACTGCCGCTGCACGGGTTTAGGGCTTTCACATCGTCATAGGACAGGGCGATTGCCATGGTGGGTGATCCTTGTTGGTAAGGGCGTCAGGCGGCTTCGCGAACCCAAAGCCGCGCACCGAAGCGGTCGAAGTAGATGGCGACAATCAGCCGATCCCGCAGGCCGGGAAGGCGATGCGCGTTGTCGCGAAAGCCGAAGTAGTCCGCACCACGAAGCCTGCGCATTTTCAGGATGCGGACGATTTCCTTGCGCAGCCAGTTGCGGGCCTCGGCCGTCGTCATGAAGCCGCCGACATAGGGCGAGTCCTCGGACAGCCATCGCATCAGAGCTCCGTAGCACCCGGCCGGCATGAAGCCATTGACGATCTTGCGGCGGTTGGTGCGCTGCTTGAGGCGGAAGGTGGCCGCGCGGATCAGGTCGATATCTCGACTGCCAATCGCTTCGATCTCAGCGATGGCGGCTTGCGTGGCTGGGCTGTAGCCCATCGTCATTCTCCCCGGTGTTTCCAGCAGATCGGCCGAGGCGCGTCGTGCTGGGGTTTCCGTCGAGGGGCTGGCGGCATTTGCGCCGCCTGATCGCCCGTTCTGGTCACATGGCCGCCTCCTTGGTTGGGGTCGGGTGTTTCCGTTTCGACACGATGGAATGTCGCATGGGATGTGACAGATAGTCAAGAGGAATGTTGCACTCCATGTGACAATTTTCTTGCCACCCGCCGAATCAGGTGGCATGGTGAGGGTGCCCGTAAGGGTTTCGTGTTCGTGAAGCGCTGGGGGCTGGGGCGGTTTGTCGAAGGGCCGCCCCAGCCGAAAAAAGCCCCGGCGCGAACCGGGGCTGATGGAGGTCACGATGGGCGGATGGGACGCGCTATCGACGCGGGATCATGAGGCGAGGCGATATGAGCGGATGATTGATATCCTGCTCAATGAGAGCGATCGCCTCCGGATGGAAAACTACAATCTGCGGTGCGAAGTCAAAAGGCTTGGCGGTGCCGAAGATGGAAAACCTCATCCTTTACCAGCAGATCGACCATCGTAAAAATGGATCGGCCAAGGACGGCATCGTAATTTCGCCCGCTAGCGCGGAGCGGTGATGATAGATAGAGACTTTGAAAATGCAGAGAGGGAAGGACCAGAAAAATACCTGCGTGCTTGGTGCCTGATCCAATGTGGTTGGCGCTATGAACTGGCTCAACGGCCAAGGTTGGAGCACTCAATTCCGCGACGATCCCCTCATCTACATAGATTCCATCTGCGCCCGTATCAATGAGCGCCATCACGGTAACAGGATCGCTGCCCGGAGAATTTCTGATTTGCATTTCGACGCATGGAGCCGAGTGCGCCAAGTCGTTGGGAAAGGTCCCTGGCCGCTTTATCAGATGAACGGGAATATCCATTTTACCCTCGGCTACGGCCCTTCTTCCTTCACCCGCTCCCAATCCTCCGGCGTCAGGGCCGCTTTCAGCACCACGTCAGCCTGATCGAGGTATTGCGTCCACATGGGCTTGCCGTCGCGGACGATGTTCTCCGGCACTTCCCAATAGGAGCACAATGCGCGGGCGGCGAGTTCTCGGGGCGGTTTCGGTTTGCGCGCCATATTCAGCCCCTCCCGTGGCTAGCCTGCTTTCTTGTCATGGTTCGACGGGAGCCCCTGCAAGATCGCCCTAACCGTATCGGGATCCTTCTCCCTCAAAAGCGCCAGAAGGTCGACGACCTCACCCTCCTTTGTCGGGTCGACGGATAGAAGGTGATGGACTTCGACATTCAGCGCATCGGCTATCGCCTCTAGAACAGGCTGTGAATAAGGTTGCTGCCCTTTTTCAATTCGGCCAATGCTCGCGTGGGAAAAGGTCTCATCGGGGCCGTTCAACTCAAGACGGTCGGCAAGGCGGCGCAGCGACAGCCCGCGATGCAACCGCCACTCCCGAATGAAAGTCTTTCCATACTTGCGTTCCATCCTCAAGAAATATCACACCCCGCGTGACAGGTGGTCACAACCCGTGTGACGATTTTGCTTGCATGACAGTTACATCCCATGTTACATAGTGGGTATGGAGCAGCATCCACTCACCGAATACGCGGCCCGAACGGGCAGAAGCTTCACCGACATCGCCAGGTCTGCCGGCGTCAGCCGCATGACGCTTTATAGGCTGGTTCGCGGCGAACAGAACGCGCGCATGTCCCTTCTTGAGCAGGTGAGCGCGGCGACGGGCGGAGAAGTTCCTGCGTCAGCGTTCTTCTCCCCATCCAAGGAGAAAGCATGATGCAGCAGCAGGATTTGAATTCTCTCGCCGGGGATTGGGTAGAGCAAACGCGCAAGGAACGTGAGCAGTTCATCGAGGACTGCTCCTTTGCGAAGGTCGTTTCTACCTTCCATGGCGATGCGCTCCTGATCGGCGGCCACATAATCGAGATCAAGTCGGCTGGCGCACACCACGCCGAATGGATGGCCTCTGCTTTGCGATCGACCAGTTCAGAGACGCGTGAGGGCTCATCGTGAACGACCCCATCACCACCTCCGAAGCAATCTCTTTCCTTCTTGGCATGGCCTTCATGGCGCTGATGATGTGGAGGCCGAGATGAGCGCGCCGCAAAGCATCACGGGTGCGCAGAAGGCCGCGCTCAAGTGGCTTATCAACCGAAACGCTGATGGCGTCTTCGATAGGCATCAGGTCCTGCCGCCGCTGGTGAGCGGGCGCCCGTCATGAGATCGACATGGACGAGGCTGGAGCGTGTAGGGCTCGTTGAGCGCTACCTGAACAATCGACGCTTGAAGGTGACTGCTGACGGTCATGCGATTGACCTTCGGGGCATCCAGGAATCGGAGGCCGAAGCATGACCGCGACCGACAAATACCGAAAAGTAGCAACTCAAGTCTTTGCAGACGCTGACCTCACGGAAACGGTGCCTGAGGCAGTCGAAATCATCGCCGCCGCCCTCTCCACCGCCCACCGTGAAGGCTTCGAGGAAGGCATGAAGCGGGGACGGTGGCAGGACACCACCGTTTGCCCTGCCTGCGACGGCCAGAAGCTCATGCACGGCTACGATTGCGATTGCCCGACGTGTGGGGCAACCGGCGTCGTGTGGGTAGGCTGGATGCCGATCAAAACCGCCCCGTCGCGGCCTAATCGTGCGCGAACCAATGGTCTTTGCGTCGATGACGACAAGCTGACGTGGTTCGTGGATGGCGTAGCTACCCACTGGCGTCCGCGCCCCACGCCTCCCCTCGAAACAGAGAGGACAGCGTAGATGGCTACCCCCTCCGCAAAATCGCGCATGGAACGCATCCTGCGCCTGCAAGAGCAGATCGATGAGATCAAGGCTGACATCCGCGACATCTATGCGGAGGAAAAGGCTGATGGCGGCGACAAGACCGCCATGGGCGCAGCCATCTCGTACATTCGCAAGCGGGCGAAAGACAAGAACGCCTTTGACAAGCGCGAGGCGCTGGCGGCTGTCTACATCAACGCCTTTGAGGCATCTGGCACGCCGGTTGCTACGCACACGCATGCGCCCGATGTCAACCTCTCCTACTCCCAATCCGGCCTGTCTTATGCCGAGGAAAAGGGCAGGGGAGTTGATAGCCAGTCGCAGCCAGTACCGGCGGATCAGCATGTCGCCGCAACCGCAGCACAGGACGACGTAGGGGCCACTGCGTCGTCCACCTATTCCGCTCATAAGCCCGCTGGCGATCTGGCGGCAGATAAAGGGGATAAGGGTCGGGGTTCGTTCCCGGCCGGCGGCCCCGCCCATTCCAATTCGACTGCCGTCCCCTCCGCGCAGTCGGATAGCGCCGGGGAAGTCCCGTCCTCCCCAGCTTCCCCGACCACCCATTCCGACGACGACTTTGAGCCATCGAGGCTGTCGTTCCTGCGAAAGAGCGCGGCTGACTACAGACCCTATTGCCAGAAGCCCGAAGCGTGCGGCGCGAGCGGCCTCAAGCACTGCTACACCTGCCAGAAGTCGATTGACCTCGCCGAAATGGCTGAACATGCGCGGGTTTCGGTATGACCGCGCCTATTGTCGTTGCAGGCGGGCCTGAGCGGGACGGCGAAGCGAGACGAGGAACCTGCCTCGCCGCCCCCAGCGCTGCGGCTAGCGCTATCTGCAATTCCATTTCTCACCGGGAGGGCTTCGGCCCGATCTTCGCTCGACAAGTCGTCCCGGTGAGGCGGGCGGTCAGGGCGTCCACCATGGCGGTTCACACCATGGGCAGAATCCTCAACCATGACACTAAATCCGCCCGCAATCTTTTCCTTGGCCGCGCGCGCTTCCAGCTTCGCCAAAAGTCTCTGCGCTGCGCGTCCTACCGTTTCCACGACCAAATCTCCTTCCGTGATGCTTCTGCGTCTGAACAGCAGAACATCACGGAAAGGATTCCACATGACGCCAAATCAGGGACGCGACCGAGAAATCTCACGGCGCGACAGGGAAATGCGTACTGAGTTCATTGTCGATGAGATGGCGTCGGCCGTCCGCCTTCTTGGCGGAGAGGGGCCGGCAAAGCAGCAGAACAACGTGGCAGCGCGAGCGGCGCGCCTGCCGATCACAGTCATCGAGCGCCTTCGCTGGCGGAAGATCAAGCGCCCTCCGGCCGATATAGCTGACGCGATCCGCGAAGCCGTCGAGCGCCACAATTCGGAAAGTCTGAGCCGTGCCAAACACGAAGCCTTCCTCGCGCAGAAGCGGGCAGAAATCCTTGCTGCGCGACTTATGGAAATCGACGCTGATTTTTACGGGCCGGAAATTGATCGCTTGCGGGGGCCGTCTGTCGGCCTGGGGAGCGATGCTGATCTTCAGGGCGGAGCGTGACGAATGACGCACCGCCCCGACTGGACAGACTACCCCGAGGAAGACCTTGAACCGGCTTCCCATCCTTTCTCATGGCGTCTCATCATCAGCCTGTTTGCTCTGCAACTGGCACTGATAGGCGCGTTCTTGTGGTGGGCGCTGGCATGACGAGCTACGCCGAATTTCTCGAACGCAAGCGCATGGTAGACCCGATGACGGGGATGCCATCCGTTCCCGATCTGCCGGCCTTCCTATTCCCGCACCAGCGCGACATTGTTTCGTGGGCGCTTCGTCGGGGGCGGGCAGCGATCTTCGCCGGCACAGGTCTCGGCAAGACCGCGATGGAATTGGTCTGGTCCGATGCCGTCGCCAATCATACCGGCAAGCCGGCCCTGATCTTTGCCCCACTCGCCGTCTCGCAGCAGCACATTCGGGAGGCGAACAAGTTCGGTCTTTCCGCACGCATCGTCAAGGCGCAGGACGACTGCGGGCCGGGCGTCAATGTGACGAACTATCAGAAGATCGAACATTTCGACCTGACTGCCTTTGGCGGCATCGTTCTGGACGAAAGCAGCATCCTCAAAAGCACGGATGGACACTATCGGACGCGGATGATCGAGGAATGCGCGTCGATCCCGTTCCGGCTTGCCGCGACTGCCACGCCCGCCCCGAACGACTTCATGGAGCTTGGCAATCATGCCGAGTTTCTCGGTGTCATGTCATACACCGACATGCTGGCGACTTTCTTCTCTCACGATGGCGGCGAGACGCAGAAATGGCGGTTGAAAGGCCATGCGGAGAACGACTTCTGGAAGTGGATGGCGTCATGGGCCGTGATGCTTCGCCAGCCTGCCGACCTTGGCTATCCGAATGATGGATATGACCTGCCTCCGCTGAGGCAGACGCAACATCACGTAGCTGTCGATTACGCCCCTTCGCTCGATACCGGACTTCTGTTTCCTATGGAGGCGTCCAGCCTTCAAGAACGCATTGCGGCGCGTCGAGATACCGTCGAGGAACGTGTTGCTCTGGGGGCGTCAATCACGCCATCGGATAAGCCGTTTGTATGGTGGTGCAACCTCAATGCGGAGGCTGATGCGCTTGCGAAGGCGATCCCCGGTGCGGTCAACCTGCATGGCGGCCTGAAAGACGCGGATAAAGAACGCATCCTGATCGACTTCACCGAAGGGCGCATCCGCGTTCTCGTCACCAAGGCATCTCTCGCCGGTTTCGGCATGAATTGGCAGCACTGCGCCGATACCGGCTTTGTCGGTCTTTCCGACAGCTTCGAGCAGGTATTCCAGGCAATCCGACGATTCTGGCGGTTCGGTCAGACGAAGCCGGTCAGCGTCCATTTTATCGCGGCCGAGACCGAAGGCGCTGTCGTCGCCAATCTTCGCCGCAAAGAGGCTGACGCCGAACGCATGGCTGCTGCCATGGTCAAGCACATGGCCGATCTTTCGTCTGCCGCGGTTCGCGGCATGGTCCGCACCGTGGCCGACTACAACCCGACGCAGCGTATCATCCTACCAGACTTTCTGAGGGCGGCATGAACCAACACGAGAACATCATGGCGGTCGATCAGGTTGTGACGCCTGACTACGCTATCTATCAGGGCGATGCGTGCGATCTGATCCGCGCCGTCCCTGGCGGCAGTATCCATTTCGGCATCCATAGCCCGCCCTTCGAGGGCCTATACAAGTTCAGCAACTTCGACCGCGACATATCGAACAACGAGGGCGATGGGTTCTGGCAGCACTATGCCTTCCTGATCCAGGAGTTGCTCCGCGTCACCATGCCGGGGCGGATTCACGCCGTACACGTCATGCAGCTTCCCACGTCGAAAATCCGGCATGGCTTTATCGGCATGCGGGATTTCCGGGGCGAAGTGATCCGCGCATACGAGGATGCAGGATGGATCTTCCATAGCGAGGTCTGCATCTGGAAAGACCCGGTTGTGGCGCAGCAGCGGACGAAGTCCATCCGGCTTCTCCACAAGCAGATCGTCAAGGACAGCACGATCAGCGGGCAGGGGCTTGCCGATTACATCGTGACGTTCCGCAAGCCGGGAGACAACCCGGCACCAGTCGCCGGCTGTTTCAATCGTTATGTCGGCGATGGTGTTGGGCCGGATCGGTCGAAATACACAACGCCGACCGATGGCCGGAACTGGTATTCGATCGAGGTCTGGCAGCGCTACGCCTCGCCGGTCTGGATGGACATCAACCAGACGCGCACCCTGCAATATCGCAGCGCCCGCGACGAGAAGGACGAGGTTCATATCTCGCCGCTCCAACTCGACGTGATCGAGCGATGCATCGACCTGTGGAGCAATCCCGGCGAAACGGTCCTGACACCGTTCCTGGGCATCGGCAGCGAGGTCTATGGCGCGGTGGCGGCAGGGCGCAAGGGCATCGGCTTCGAGTTGAAGCCGTCCTACTTCGCTCAGGCGGTCAAGAATATCGCCGAACTGCATCGATCACGAACGGATGATCTGTTCTCGGAGGCATCATGACCTCCACACAGACAGCAGCGATACGCGCCTCGATCACGATCCGGCTCAGCGACATGCCGCCGTCCACGAACGGGCTGCGGACGCATTTCGTTGATGCTGCTGGAAAGATGCGGAGCGCCAAGACCAAGCGCTATGCCGATTGGCGCAAGGTCTCCGTGTGGGAGATCGCCGCGGCGAGGCCGGGTCGCATTGTTGGCCCCTATCGCCTTTCCATCGCCGTACAGCGGGATTGGCGGTCGAAGCGCGCTCGCGACATTGACAACATCATCAAGCCGGTCAGTGACGCCCTTGTCGAGGCAGGTGTCATCAAGGACGACAGCCTGGCCGAGCAAGTCAGCGCGAAGTGGGCTGACGATCTTGGCGGTTATGCCGTCGTGGCCATCGTGCACGAAGCCGCCGAGGAGATGGCGGCGTGAGCGCTCCATGGATGAAATTCTACCCGACCGATTGGCGCGCCGATCCATCCCTACGCATGTGCTCGCTCGCCGCGCGCGGCCTATGGATGGAAATGCTGTGCATCATGCACGAGGCGTCTCCATACGGCTCCATGCGCGTCAACGGTCGTCCCGTAACCGACCGGCAACTTGCTGCCCTTGCTGGGGGGGAGATCGATGCACTGTTGGTAGAGCTTGAAGAAGCGGGCGTGTTCAGTCGCGAGGAAGACGGAACTATCTACAGCCGCCGCATGCAGCGCGACGCGGAGAAGGCTTCGAGAGATAAGGCGAATGGGCGCAAGGGGGGCAACCCCGACATCAAGAGGGGGGTTAACCCCCCGGATAAAGCCCAGAAGCCAGATGCCAGATACCAGAAAGAAGATGTGGTTTCTGACGAAACCACTAGTCCGGAGCCGGGCAAGCCCGCTCCGGTCGCGGTGATCGGTCTCCCGACTGTCTCGGATGGAGATTTCTCGGTCTTCGAGGCTGACATCGCCGAATGGTCAACCGCTTTCCCATCTGTTGACGTGCGCCAGCAGCTCGCAGCGATGCGCCAGTGGCTCCTTGCCAACTCGACGCGGCGAAAGACGAAACGCGGCATGCGCAAGTTCGTCGTCTCGTGGCTGGATCGCCGGCAGAACGCGGGGCCATCACAGCCATCCGCTCAGCGCGCCACCTCGCCGCCCGGCCGTCGCGAGAATGCCGCAGATGCCCTCCGAGCCATGAGAGCCGAGAACCGCCATGAACCCGAAAACCGAAGAAGCGATTGCAGCGATGCTGAACTGCTTCCCCCAGACGAACCAAGACTACAGGCTTTTGTTGGCCACCTTGGGGGCACTCTGCGCTGGCCTGACGGATCAGGCCATCATTGAGGCGGCACAGCGGTTCGCCGCAGGAGATGTGCAGGACCAGTCGCCAAAATTCGCGCCGGCGGCGCCCGAGTTCGTGGCAGAGGCGCGCCGGCGACAAGAGTTCATCGACATGCGGTCAAGGCCGCGCCTTTCTTCCCCGCCGGTCGTCTATCGCTCGGGTCCGCTCTCGCCCTTCGAGATGAAGCGGCAGCGAGCGCTAAGCGATAATGCCGATCGACCGGTCATTCTCGAGAATGCTTCCTTCGATGAGTTCAAGCGAATGAGCAAGGCAGGAGAACTGCCCGCCGGTTCGTCGTGGGTTGCCTGCCTTGCCATCATCTACGGCCCGCGCCCATCGCGCTATCAGGCCGCAGCGTAGGAGTTCCACCATGTTCGTAAACAATGAAGAAATGGATAGAGCCTACCGCGGCTATAACCCAGCATTCGTACGCCGGGTTTGGGAGAAGCGAAGGCAAGCACGGCAGATGGCTTCGCCTCAGGTTCAGGAGCAGGAATGCCCGAAACACGAACGGCGCACCTATAGCGCCAACCTCGATCGTGAGAAGAACGATCGCTCGCTTGCAAAGGCGGAAGCCAATGAAGCGATCACCGTACTCGTCAGCGAACGCGACAGGAAGTTGACGCGGCTGGCTTCCATGGAAGTCATCACCCCAAAGGACTTCGCGGTGCGGTTCGCAGCTCAGCATGGCTTTCTATGGGATGAGATCATCTCGGACAGCCGCCGACATCCGCTCGTTCAGGTGCGGCATGCTGCGGTCCTCGCCGTGATCGAAGCCTTCCCGGCTCTCAGCTTTCCGAAGGTCGGACATCTGTTTCGACGCGACCATACGTCAATCATCCATGTGGTTCGAAAAGCCGGCCAACCGGGCCAGTCGAGATAGGGAGACCAGCATGTCGGAGATGGTAGAGAAGGTGGCGCGGGCGATTGCATCTGCAAACGGCGATGATGGGACGTTCAAGGCATTTCTACCCCATGCCCGCGCAGCCATAGAGGCGATGCGTCCGAACGACGCGATGATCAGCGCCGCCTACGAAGTGTTTTCCGGCAAGATGCTGATGCGAGAGGAAGACCGCGACCTGATCGAGCGCGTCCTGACCGTCGCCATCGACGCCGCTCTCAGCGAGGAACGGGGATGAGCGAAGACGGCATCAAGTTTGAGGCTTGGCCGGATGGTGGTCGAAACCGGGTTGGCGGCCAGATGGTCGGAACGCATGTCGGCGTTCGCGCTACTCACGAGCCTTCCGGCGTTGTCGCCATCGTTAATATCGGTCGATCCCAGCACATCAATAAGATGATCGCGGAAGACATGATCTTGACCGCGCTCACTCATCCGAAATTCCGGTAGGCGGCAACTGACGAGGAACACATGGCAAAGCGGTACGGTAGGAACCAGCGGCGCGCTCATCGAGAGCAGATTGCAAACCTTGAGATGGCGAAGGCTAACGTCGAAAGGAGGCTGCGCTTCGCAGAAGCGAAGGAGGCAGAAGCATATTCTCGTGCAATTCGAGATATTGCGGGCAAGCGGGAGCACATTGAACACGCCCTGAAACAGATAGGCGTAGAGTTGGCCCGCGCATATCCTCCGGCGCTCAGGGAAGCTGCTGAAAAGATCATGGCTTCTCGTAGAGACGAGCCGCCAATTCGCTTCGACGCCAGTATTGACCCATGGGCGATGGAGAAGGTCGTCGTTATTCGCGGCGAAATTCCTGCGCTTCGATACAACATAGCGGTCAGGTGATGCATCCATGACAAAGGCTCGCACCAAAGCGGCGAAACTAAAAGCGAAAAGAGGGCGACCGAAGATGGAAGGCATAGCGCGCGAGCCGAACGGGCGTATATCCAGAGCCGCGCCGGCCGATGTGGTTGCGCTGGACGCGCGCCGTCGTCACCTAGGTCTGACACACGATCAGGCGAAGGACCAGAAGGCGGGGAGCTTCATCGGCTATCTCAACCTGATCGGGCCGCGTGACGGGCTGTCGGATGACCAGTATGAGGCGGCAACGAACTACCTCAACCTGCGGCAGGCGCACCTCAGAGCTATCGCTGCGCCGGGTCGTATGATCGACAGCGAGGCCGGAATCCCGACCTCGGACGTGACCGAAGTCTATGAGGAATGGGCAACCGATACCGTAAAGGTCTACGGCGATTGTCGAAAAGCGATTCAGGCAGCGCAGAACGAGAACCGAGGTGCGAACCTGTGGGCCGCTCTCGATCTGTGTATCCATCAGGACCAGCACATGCACCACATGATCGGCGACCTAAGGCTGTTGACGAATGCTCTAGCCCGATTTTTCAGGGTTTGACATTAGCCCCAAATCAGTTAATTTCTGACGCCAATGATTATGTTGCCCGCCTTGCATCCTGCGGCGGGGATTTGCTACATGACTGGCGCCTATGGCCGCGATAGATAGAATCTTCACTTACACGGACCAGCCCTGCGACAATGTCGATGCGTGGCGGCTCGGTGAAGCGTGCGCCGAGGCGGCCAAAAAGCCCGGTGGCGACTACATCGACGGTGGTCTTCAGCTCCTAAAGGAGCTTCAGAAGAAGGGGTATGGCGTAGTCAAGCTGTCGCGCTAGCCCAAATCACATCTCGCGTTTTCAAGCGGGCCCGCATCACGCGGGCCATTTTTGTTTCAACACAAGGACACCGACATGGACAACGATGCTCTCAAGGGCAGCGGCCCTTCCTTCATTGGCGATCTGGCCCGCATGGGTGGAGATGTCGTCGGCAACATGACGCAAGACATGCTCAAGGGTTCAGGCCCGAGCTTTCCGGCCGACCTCGCGCGCATGGGTGGCCGCATCGTCGGCCCCGAGATCAGCGGAACGCCGGTCCTCACCGCAACGGAAGACGTTGCATATGCGGGGTTCACTGTCACCGCGAACGGTGGCACTACCCCGTATGTCTATGCCCTTGTCGGCACATGGCCCGCAGGCATCAGCATCAACAGTTCTTCTGGCGTTGTGTCCGGTACGCCTACAGCCGCAGGCACGTTCGCCAATCTGTCGGTCAAGGTAACGGATGCGGACAGTGAGGAAAGCCAACTCCCGAGCTTCACGCTCACGGTAGCGTCGGCTGGCTAAGTCATGCCCGAAGACCGTAGGCCGGAGAAGGACGATAAGACGGGCCGATTCCTAACCGGCAATATCGGCGGGGGCCGTCCGAAAGGGTCGCGCAACAAGCTGGGCGAGGCATTCCTTGAGGACATGCTTGCCGATTGGGAGGCAAACGGCCCTGCCGCTATCCGCGAGGTCCGCGAGACGAAGCCTGATGCATACCTCAAGGTTGTCGCCTCGATCCTGCCGAAGGATCTGAACGTCAACATCAACCAGACGGATCACATGACGGATGAGCAGCTTGTCGAGCGCATCCGGTCCCTCGACGCCGCCATTCGACCTTTCCTTGATGCTGAGGGAGCGGGCAGAACTGGCGGCGGCGCTGGACCGGCGACTGCGCACTAACCGTCTCCGTCACTATCGGCCTTACGCCAAGCAGAAGGAATTTCACGCAGCGGGGCATCTGTTCCGCGAACGCCTGTTCATGGCGGGAAACCAGCTCGGCAAGACGCTTTCGGGCGCGGCCGAGGTGGCGATGCACCTCACGGGGGAATACCCTGACTGGTGGCAGGGTAAACGCTTCGACAAGCCCGTCATCGTCATTGCGGGGTCGGAATCAGCGGAGCTGACGCGCGATGGCGTTCAGCGCCTACTTGTCGGCCCTCCTGACCGTGAAGAAGATTGGGGAACAGGCTTCATCCCGCAGCGCGCCATCATGGCCCGCACGCGGCGCATGGGCGTCTCCAACGCGCTCGATACGGTCACGGTTCGGCACGTCTCGGGCGGCCAATCTACGCTCTACCTCAAGAGCTACGATCAGGGCCGGTCGAAGTGGCAGGCGAACACTGTTGATTTTGTCTGGTTCGATGAGGAACCGCCGGAGGATGTATATTTCGAGGGCATAACGCGCACCAACGCGACCAAAGGGTCGGTGATGGTGACGTTCACGCCTCTCAAGGGCATGTCGGCGGTCGTGGCCCGCTATCTCCTAGAGGATAGCCCCGACCGCACCAGCGTCACGATGACAATCGAGGACGCAGAGCATTTCACGCCCGAGGAGCGGGCGAAGATCATTGCTTCCTATCCGGCGCACGAACGAGAGGCGCGAACCAAGGGCATCCCGACGATGGGGTCGGGTCTGATCTTCCCGGTTATGGAGGAAGACATATGTGTCGAGCCGTTCGAAATCCCTGCGCATTGGGTGCAGATCGGCGGCCTTGACTTCGGATGGGATCACCCGACAGCGGCGGCGCATCTTGCGTGGGATCGTGATGCCGATGTGGCCTATCTCGTCAAGGATTACCGCCAGCGCGAGCAAACTCCGATCTTCCATGCTGCTGCATTGAAGGGCTGGGGCGCATGGTTGCCGTGGGCATGGCCTCACGATGGGTTGCAGCACGACAAAGGGTCGGGCGATCAGCTAGCGCAGCAATACAAGGATCAGGGCCTGAACATGCTTCCCGAGCGCGCCACGTTTCTCGATGGGACGAACGGCGTTGAGGCTGGCCTAATGGAAATGCTCGACCGGATGCTGACCGGCCGGTTCAAGGTCTTCCGCACATGCGGCTCATGGCTTGAGGAACGGCGGCTTTATCATCGGGTAGACGGCAAGGTCGTGAAAGAGCGCGACGATGCGATTTCGGCCTCTCGGTATGCGCTGATGATGCTGCGCTTCGCCAAGACCAAGCCGAGGGAGAGCAATGCGGTGTTCGTTCGACGGAAAGTTATCTGATGGCTGAACTCGACAACGCCGCCCTTTGCAACATTGTCTCTGCGCTGGTCAAGGACGCGAAGGACTATCGCGACGACCGCGCGGATGATCGCATCAAGGCGATGGCGTTTTTCGACGGCGATGCCGACAAGCTGCAAAAGTACATCCCGGCCGACGATGGCCGCAGCCGTGTCGTGTCGCGGGACGTGCGCAGCGCGGTCAAGAAGGTGCTGCCGTCGCTCTATCGCACGATCCTCGGCAATGACCAGATCGTTGAATACCAGCCTGTAGGCGAGGGCGACGAGGCCAGCGCCGAACAGGCAACCGACTACATCAACTATGTCGCGCTGCCCGAGTGTGACGGCCGGCAGGCGATAGAGGATGCAATCAACGATGCTGTGCGCCTGCGCAATGGCATCCTGAAGTGGTGGCAGGAGGAAATCACCGACGTAAAGGTCAGCCTGCACACGGGACTCGATGAGATGGCGCTGGCTCAGTTGCTCGAAAGCGACGACGTTGAGGTGCTGGAACACAGCGAGCGAATGGAGACGGTCGAGGTCGCAGGCGAGGACGGAATGCCGCAGGCGGTCGAAATCCCCGCCCATGACGTGAAGATCAAGCGGCGCGTCACCACGTCGAAGCCGCGCATTGCGGCCATCCCGCTCGAATCCTGGCTGATCCACCCCGACGCGATCCGGCTCGAAGATAGCCCCATTCTTGGAGAGCACACAAAGGAACGGCGCTCCGATCTGGTCAAAATGGGCTGGGACAAGGATGCCATCTGGCTTGCGCCTGTTGCTGGTTCTGACAGCGATCAAGAGGAAGAAGAAGACGCGCGCCGTCGCGACATCGAGCAAGAGGACGACGCGCCCCAGAAGGCGCTCGATGAGATCGACTATTACGACCTTCTCGTTCGCGTGGACAAGGACGGAGACGGCATTGCCGAGCTGCGCCGCATGGTCTTTGCTGGCGGCATCAACGAGAAATACCTGCTTGAAGATACGGAGTGGGATGAGGTCAACTACGCCGACATCGTGAGCGAGCGCCGTCCGCATCAGTGGGAAGGCAACTCGATCCCCGACGATGTGATCGAAATCCAGCGCGTCAAGACGGTTTTGCTCCGGCAGACGATGGACAACCTGTACTGGCAGAACAATTTGCAGCCCATCGTGCAGGAGGGCCAGATTGTCGATATGTCGGCTGTGACGCAGCCGGAATTCGGCAAGCCGATCCGCGTATCTCAGGGCATCGATGTGCGTGCGGCCGTTGGCTACAACACTGTGCCGATGGTTGCCGACAAGTCCTATGCCATGCTCGCCTATATGGATGAGGAAATGACCGATCGCACCGGCATTTCCGATGCGTCCAGCGGTCTTGCACCTGATGCGCTCCAGAACATGACCGCCAAGGCGTCTGCCATGGTGGAGCAGGCCGGCATCGGCCAGACAGAGATGATGGTCCGCACCATCGCGAACAGCCTCAAACCGGTGTTTCGTGGCCTTCTGAAGCTGATTATCCAGCATCAGGACAAGCCGCGCACGGTGCGGTTGCGTGATGAATGGGTGACGTTCGATCCGCGTTCTTGGAACGCCAGCATGGATGCGATTGTGAATGTCGGCCTTGGTGCTGGTACTCGCGAGCGCGACATGCTCGCCATGCAGCAGGTGATTGCGCTTCAGGAGCGCATCCTTGCATCCATGGGGCCGGGCGTCGGCATGCAGTACGTTTCGCCGGACAACCTCTACAACGCGATGGCGAAGCTGATCGAGGCCAGCGGTCTTCGCAGCGTCAATCTGTACCTGTCGAAGCCCGATCCTCAGGCGATCCAGCAGGCCATGCAGCAGCAGAGCCAGCAGCCCAGCCCTGAGGAAATCAAGGCCAAGGCCGCGATGGAGCTTGAGCAGGTTCGCGCACAGGCGAAAATGCAGGTTGAACAGGCCAAATTGCAGGCCAAGCGTGAGGAATACGCCATCAAGGCGCAGGCCGACGCCAGCAAGGAAGCGGCGCAGATGGATGCAGACCTTGCGACGAAGCTTCAGGAGATCGAGGCCGAGGCCGTGGCGCGGATGGAAGAGGCTGTGTTGCGCTCACAGACGGAGCGCGAGGCACAGGCCGTTGACCTTGAGCGCGAGGCGATGAAGCAGCAGACTGAGTACGACTGGATGGCTACTCAGGAGCGCATTTCCGACAAGCGCATCATGGCCGACGTGCAGCGCACGCAGATGGCCGAGGCTGGCAAGGCGCTGGATCGGCAGAGGCAGCCGGACGGCAATCGTCAGGGCAGGAGCGGTCGATGAAGGAAGGCGAACGCATATTCCATACCATGGATGAGGTGCATGCCTTTGCCCATCGCCTCTCCCCCTGCGACTTGGCAAAGTTCTCTTTCCAGCCGATTTTCGGATGGCGCGAGTTGCTAGCAGCGACATTTGGCAACCCTGCGCGCCTGCGTTTTCGTGGGTGGATCAAGTCATGACCGACGACGACCGCAAGCGCGCCGCGCAGGCCATCCTCGAATTTCCTTTCTTCCTCGACCTGTGGGCCGAGCTTGAAGCGGCAGCGGTGAACGCGGCCATCTACGCAGATTACGCAGATCACGAGAAGCGGCAGGGCGCAGCAATGCAGGCCCGCGCTTATCGAGAAATCCTCTCGCGCATCCGATCCGTTGCGACCAGCGGGCAAACGGACACGACGAGACGGAAAGCGCCGGCATAAGGCCCGGCGACAACTCCCACGGAGAAAACATGAGCGGACACGATAACCTGCCTTCGGGCGGGACCGGCGAAGCTGAACCCTTGTCGCTTGATGACGCGATGGCGCTCGATTTCTACGACCCTTCCGAGGACAACGAAGAAACCGAGAATGCAGAGCAGTCGAACGACAAGCCCGGTGAGGTCGATGAAGACCAAGAGGCCGACGACGAGATTGAAGCCGACGCGGAAGGCGAGGACGAGGGAGAAACGGACGAAGGCGACGACGCCGACGACGAACCCGCGCCCGAGCCGACAGATGACGTGCATGTCACTGTCAACGGCGAGAAGGTCGCCCTGAGCGAACTTAAAGCCGGATACCAGCGCCAGGCGGATTACAGCCGAAAGACCGCGGAAGTCGCTGAAAAGCGCAAGGGTCTGGAAGCTCTCTCAGCCCGCGTCAACCAAACGGTTGAGGCCGTCGCTGATTTCCTGATCAAGCAAATCCCCCCGGCACCTGACCCGCAGCTTGCCATGACGGACCCGAACAGGTTCGTCCAGATGAAAGCGATGCACGAGGCTGCCTCTGCGCAGATTTCCGCATTGCTGGAACAGGCAGGACAGGTCAAGCAGGTAGCGAATACGCTTACCAACGAGCAGAAGCGAGAACTCCTGATGCAGGAGAACGCCAAGCTTGCCGAGCGCTTCCCCGTCACTGCGACCAAGGAAGGGCGGGACAAGTTCTTCCAGACGGCCGCTGCCGCAGTGAAGACCTTGGGCTACACGGATGCCGAGATAGGCGAGGTTGCGGATCACCGCATGTTCGCCCTTGCGCATTACGCAGCCATGGGGATGCAGGCCGAAAAAGCCAGAGAGAAGGCAAAGGCAAAGGTGCAGAACGCGCCCCCCGTTGCCGCACCGAAGGCTCAGAAGAACGGCGCGCTGGCCGCGTCGAAGGCCCGCAAGAATCAGGAAGCGATGAAGAGGCTGGACCGAACCGGTTCCTTTGAGGATGGTCTCAAAGTGGACTTCGACTAGTCACCACACTTCATAGGAGGCCGAAATGGCCGCTCTTGCAAATACGCAGTTGACCACCATGTCGGTGGGCAACCGCGAAGAACTCTCCAACGTGGTCGATCGCATCACACCGGAGGATACGCCAATCTACACCCTCATCGCCAAGGAGTCGGCGAAGTCGGTTCACCCGGAATGGGAAGTGGAAGAACTCTCCCCGCCGGCCGCGAACCGCCACACTGAGGGCGACGAATACACGTTCGACGCGATCAACCCGCCCGACCGGTACGGCAACTACACGCAGATCATGCGTAAGTCGTTCCTGATCTCCAACACTCAGGAGACCGTGGACGAAGCCGGCCCAGTTCAGAAGACCAAGCACCAGAAGCTGGTCAAGGGCATCGAAATCCGCAAGGACGTGGAATTCGGCATCCTGTCGCCCCAGCCGTCCATTGCCGGCGCAAACCGCCAGTTCGGCGGCCTGCCGACGTGGTACGAGACGAACGTGTCCCGCGGCGCGGGTGGCGCGAATGGAGGCTTCGACGTGAACACCGGCCTGACGGTCGCTCCGACCGACGGCACGCAGCGCGCGTTCACGAAGACCCTGCTCGATGACGTGATGGAGCAGGGCTACAATGCCGGCGCGAACTTCTCGATCGTGTCGGTGTCGCCCTACGTCAAGAGCGTGTTCGTCACGTTCATGTCGGACAGCAACGTCGCCAACTTCCGCTATGCGGTCAACAACGGCAACGAGAACAGCATCATCTCCAACGCGGACTGGTACGAAGGCCCGTTCGGCAAGGTGCTGATCAAGCCGAACCGCGTGCAGGCGGCGAACGCCACGCTGGCGCGCAATGCTCACCTCATCGACAAGTCGAAACTGTCGTTCAAGTGGCTGCGCCGGATCGCGGAAGACAAGGACGTGGCGAAGACCGGCGACGGCAAGAAGACGGTCATCATCGGAGAGGGCACGCTGGCGCCGAAGAACGAAGCCGGCCTCGGAGTCGTTGCCGATCTGATCGGCCTTCGTCCGTAAGCCAATCCAGGCATCAAACATCAACAGGGCCTCGCATTCGTGCGGGGCCTTTTTCATTGGAGACAGGAAATGTCTGACGACATCACAAAGCTGCGTGCCGACTACAAGGAAATGACTGGCAAGAACGCATTCAACGGCTGGGGCGCTGAGGAACTTCAGAAGCGCATCGATGCCGCTCTTGGCGGTGATGGTGAAGCAGGGGCCATTGATGGCTCAAACGCGCATGGGATCGGCCCCGACACGGATGGCGGCCCCAACCCCGAGTATGCGCCTTCTATCGCTCCGGAACGCCTCATCACTGTGCGCATCGTCCGCGACATCTGGGACGGCGATGGCAACCGGCACCGCAAGGGCACGATTGTCGACGTCGATGTCGATACGGCGCTCAGCGGCGTCGAGTCCGGCGCGATGGAGCGCGTCAAGGGATGATGTACGCCGGAGCAGTCGGCCGCAAGATCATGGACGGCGACTGGATGCTGTTCAGCTACGATCCAGCGACCGGCCGCACCGTGTGGATCATGGAGGAAGGCGACAAGACGCATGTCCGCACGGACTATCCTGTCGCCTCTCTCATCGACGCCAACGCGCAGCAGCGGAACATGGCCGACAAGTCATGGAAAGGCGATTGGCATCATATCGCCAGCGTGCCGCTAAACCTGCTGCATGACGAGAATACCGGCCTTCTGGAAGCCGTTACGCAGGGCGACGACAAGCATGTGTCCCGCTGGCTGAATGACGCGGACAATCGGGCATGGCGCGTCAAGGAAGGGGCCGTCTGATGGACTTCCTCGACCTTCGCCTTCGCGTTTCCGATCTCGTCGGCAATCGCTCGATCTCGGATGCGCTGTCGTTTCTGACGTTGCAGGCAGAAACGGTCCTGAACCGTCGCCTGCGGACGATGTGGCAAATTCAGGACTTCGCGCCCGTCTGGACGAACCACGAAGCGCCGCTGCCGCCAGACTTCCTCCAACTCGTGCACCCCGACAATCGGCTGTGGGTGCGCGCGGGGACGATTTACCGCAAGCCTTATTACACGCGCCCGAGCGAAATCGAGTATTACGCCGTTTTGCCGACCGTCACGACCGGCCCAGACGGCACCAACTGGCTACTTGACCAGTTTCCCATGGCTTACGTCTACGCGACCGGCGTCGAGGCTGCAAAGCACCTCCGCCTCGCAGAAATTGGCCTCGCCACACAGGCGCTTCTCGATGACGAAATCCTCGCCATCAAGATCGAGGACGACCGAGCGCGCTATTCGCACCGCTCTGTCCGGGTTCAGGGGTGCAATCCATGAGCCTTTTGTCGATAGCGCAGGCGGTTGCCAAGAACACCGGAATTGAAGTGCCCGACACGGTTCAAGGCGACGACCCCGACGCCGTAAAGCTGCGCCAGTTCATAAACGAGACCGGCGACGAGCTTGCGCGCCGCGTAGATTGGTCCACGCTGCGAAAGACGGCAACTCTCACCGGAACGGGGTTCAGCGCGCCATTCAATCTGCCGCCTGACTACTCGCGGCCGATTCAGGGTTATGCGGTCAAGGTCAATGGCTTCCCTGTGCGCGGCGGCCTGACTGCCGACGAATGGAACGCGCTGGCTCCGGTTCAGGGCACACCGCGGTATTATCAAATCATCGCCGGCCAGATCGTATTCTATCCCTACCCCCCTGAAGACATGAACATTTCCGTCACTTATCAAAGCAAGAACTGGGCAAACCCGAACAAGGCCGCTCTGAGCGCCGATGCGGATACAGTGAAGGTCCCGGAAAGACTGCTAGAGATGGGCGGCGTCTGGCGGGCAAAACGTCATATCGGGGCGGACTATAGCGACTATCTCGGCGAATACGAAGCGGCGATCCTCGATCTAGCAGGCTTCGATGACTGGCAGCGCATCCCATGATTGTCCGTGAGGCGCGCGTACCGGCTCGGCAGACTGCCGTAAAGCCGAAAAGCTACCTGAGCTATTCCTTTCCGGGGCCGTCGCTTGGTCTCGTAGCGATGAACAACCTGGCAGTGTCTATGCCTGGGTCCGCTACGGTGTTGGAGAACATCTTCCCGACGCCGGAAGGCGGGATCATGCGGAGGGGAAAACTGCTCTACGCAACGCTCGGCAATGGAAACAAGGATGTGACAGCGCTTTTTTCCTATGCGTTGGGCGCGCGGCGCGAGTTCTTCGGCGCTACCGAGGATGCGATCTACAACATCACGACTATCACCGACTCGCGCAATGTCGTCCTTGGAACGGAAGACGACGATATTCTCGGGACAGAGGACGAAGACATGCTCGGGTGGCGCTCGACGGATGGTCGAGAGGTCATGACCGATCTGGCTGGTGGGAAGTGGGTTGTCGTCCAGTTCGCCACGGCTGGAGGGGCGTTCTTGATCGGCGTGAACGGTTCTGATCCCGCGTTTCTCTATGACGGCATTGAGTTTGATGACGCCACTATCACCTTTCCCTCCGGCGTGGACCTGACAACCGCCGATCTTTCCTATGTGTGGATCTACAAAAACCGCCTGTGGTTCATCCAGAAGGACAGCCTCAGTGCATGGTATTTGCCGGTCGATCAAATCGGCGGCGAACTCACCGAATTTCCCCTAGGCGGAGTCTTCGGTCTCGGCGGCCAATTGACGTTCGGAACCACATGGTCGCAGGACGTTGGCGACGGCCTCAACGCCTTGTGCGCATTCATCTCGTCCGAGGGCGAGGCGGCCGTCTATCAAGGTTCGAACCCCGGAAACGCGTCGGATTGGGGGAGCGTCGGCGTCTACCAGACCGGGAAGCCCATGGGGCCGAAGGCGCATATTCGCTTTGGCGGCGATGTCGTCATGGCATCTGACATCGCCTTTGTGCCGCTCTCCGAGGCGCTGAGGCGCGATTACAGCCAGCTTGGCAACAACAGTCTCTCAGCCCCGATCAAGGCTCTTTGGCCGCAGGAGGTTGAACTGCGGCGGGCGGAGGAATGGGATTGCGTGTTCTGGTCGGCCAAGCAGATGGTTGTCGTCGCGCTCCCGACCATCGACACTCGACCGCCGCGCATGTTGGCGATGAACGCTGAGACGGGCAAGTGGGGCGTGTTCACCAACTGGAACGCGACATGCCTGCATGTGTTCAACAATCGTCTGTTTTGCGGCGATACGCTGGGCCGTGTCTATGAGCTGAACGTCACCGGCATGGATGACGGCATTCCGTACACCGCGACCTACATCCCGACCTTCGACCAAATGGGCGAGATCGGCAACAAGACCGTTCATATGGTCAGGGCCGTCATGCGAAGCGCCCATCGGCTTAGGGAGCGAATGTCGGTCCACACCGATTACGTGGTCAAGACGCCGACCGCCCCTGATAGCAGCCTGCCGACACCATCGAGCAAGTGGGGTGCCGTCAAATGGGGCTCGTTCAAGTGGGGTTCGTCGCTCGCTCGTAATGTCCAGCAGTTCTGGAGAAATCAGTTCGGAGCCGGAGAGGTCGTCTCTGTCGGCGTGCAGGTGACGAGTGGCAATGTCGTGCCGTTGGATGTCGAATTTGTCCGAACGGATGTGCTGTTCACGAAGGCGGACATCGTCGTCTGATGTTTGAGTGCGGATTGGCGACCCCCGGCGTCGAGACCGAGCGTCTGGCGCGGATGGTTGCTGACCGAATTTGGCCGGGTAGAGGCTTCGATTTTGGGCCGTGTCGGGCGATAGCAGTTATTCGGGGAGAACATCTCGCCGCCGGGCTGATCTACCACAACTACGACGAGGATGCCGGCGTTCTCGAGATTTCGGCGGCCGCATGGATGAAGGGCTGGCTCACGCGATCCGTACTCAAGGTTATGTACGGCTTCCCGTTCATCGATTGTGGCTGTCAGGCAGTCGTTTGCCGCGTCGCGGACGCAGATACGGCGCAGCATCGGATGCACAAGGCTCATGGTGCGGAGCATTATCGCATCCCGCGACTTCGAGGTCGCGATCAGGCGGAAAACATCTTTGTCCTGACGGAAGAAGTCTGGCGGGCAAATCGCTTTAATCGAGGGCATGACTAATGGGCAAACCGAAGGCTCCCGCCGCGCCCGACCCCAAGCAGACCGCGGCTGCGTCTACGTCAACAAACATCGGCACAGCAATTGCCAATGCCTGGATGGGCAATGTCAGCGAATACGGTCCTGATGGGTCTACGCGCGTAGATCAAACGGGCATGCATTCGTGGACCGATCCCTATACCGGGCGGACGTATGAAATCCCGACATTCTCGCGCTACACCGAGCTTTCGCCCGAGCAGCAGGCAATCAAGGAGCAGCAGGACCGCGCTGGCCTCAATCTATCCACACTTGGCGCCGATCTATCCGGCCAGCTCGGAAGCCATCTCACCGACAACTTCACCATCGGCAACGAGGCTGTTGAGCAACGCCTGTTTGATCTCGGGTCGAAACGGCTTGACCCGGCCTTCGCGCGACAGGAGCAGGATCTTCGCACAGTCCTCGCAAACAAGGGTATCCGCGAGGGCACCGCAGCGTGGAACTCCGAAATGGAGCGCCTGCAACAGGGCCGGAATGACGCCTACAACCAGCTTATGCTTTCCGGTCGCGGGCAGGCGGTTCAGGAGCAGCTTACCGAGGACAACCAGCGCATCAACCAGATTTCCGCTCTCTTGTCTGGCGGGCAGGTCTCGCAGCCGAATTTTATGGGCGCGAACATGCCGACCATCCCGACCACCGATGTGGCTGGTATCATCAATCAGGACTACCAGAACCGCCTCGGCGCATACCAGCAGAGACAGGCGGGCCTTGGTGGCTTGATCTCGGGCCTCGGTAGCTTTGGCGGCGCGCTTATCGGCCTCTCCGACGAGCGGGCCAAGAAGGACGTAGAAAAGCGCGGCGAGATCGACGGCATGGGCATCTACGACTTCCGCTACAAGGGCGAAGGCGAAGGATCGCCCAAACACACCGGCCTCATGGCGCAGGAAGTGGCCGAGGTTAAGCCGGAAGCGGTCCAGAAAGGCGGCGGCGGCCTGATGTACGTGGATTACGGCGCTGCCCTCAAGCCGAAAGGCAAGAGCGTCCCGAAGATCAGGAGGAAGCGCTGATGGCCGTGTTCCCGTCCTTCATCTTCGACACGAGCAAGGGTGAGACCCCGCAGTCCATCGCACAGAAGCGCGCCCTTGCCGCGCAGATCATGGGCGGTTTCGGCAACCGTTCGGCCCGGAATGTCGGGGAGGGGATTGGCAATGCCTTTGCTTCGCTCGGGCAGGGCATCACGGCAAACGTCATGAACCGTCGAGCGACAGCTGGCGAGGAAGCTGGGCAGGCGTCCGCTGGCGACCTCCGGCGGAATCTTATCAACTCGATCACGGGGCAGGGCTCGTTCCCCGCCGCGCCGACCGGCGATATCTCCCCTGCGTCTCTCCCGCAGACGGTAGAAGCAGCCACCATCAGGGATGGCCTTGTCCAGCGCGGCCTCCCGCCTCATGTTGCCGATGCTTTCGTGCTCAACATGCAGGATGAAAGCGGACTGAATCCCGGCATCAACGAACGTAATCCCGTCGTGCCGGGGTCTCGTGGCGGCTTTGGTCTTTACCAGCTTACCGGCCCTCGCCGTCGCGCCTATGAGGCGTTCGCCGGTCAGCGTGGCGCTGATCCGTCTGACGTGGATGCGCAGCTCGACTTTCTCGTCAGCGAATTGCAGGGGCCGGAAGCAAGAGCGGCGCAGTCCATCCTATCCGCTCCCGACACGGGAACGGCAGCGCAGGCTATCGTCAACGACTTCCTCCGTCCGTCTCCCGAGCACCGGCAGAGCCGCGCCTCGCGCTATGCGGCATATCAGGGCGCTCCGGCAGAAGGCGGGTCGGGCGATGCTCTGAGCGCACTCGGATCGGCCCAGCCTGTGCCGGTGGCCGAAACTGAGGCCGATATTCTGGCGCAAGAGCAGTCCATGGCTGGGCAAGACCCGATGGCCTTTGCGCCGCAGCAGGCAATGCCTCAGCAGCCCACACAAGTTGCACAGGCCGGCGGCTTCCCTGAGATGGCTGGCAACAACCCTTCCCAGCGCCCGCCCATGGACCTCGGCATGCTCATGCAGGTGATGGCAAATCCCTTCATGGACGAAGGCACAAAAGCTTTCGCGCAGGCGCAGTTGCAGCAGCATATGCAGGGACAAGACCCGATGCGGCAGTTGCAGCTTGAGCGCGCGCAACTTGAGAACGCGGCACTTCGTAATCCTCAGCCTGATCTCACGACAGGGCAGCGCGAATATCAGATGGCCGTACAGCAGGGATATCAGGGATCATTCATGGACTATAAGCGCGCTCTTGCCGAGGCGCAGCGGCAGCAGACCAACATCACTGTTGGCGGCGATGGTGCGCCGGGCCTCGGCAAGCTCAGCGCAGATTATGGATACGTCCTCGACCCGGAGACGCGCCAGCCCGTGATTGATCCTGCCACGGGGCTGCCACAAGCCGCTCCAGTTCCTGGCTCGCCGGCCGCACGCGAGATTGCCGAAACAGAGCGTATGTCGCAGGAGCGGGCAGGGCAGGGGCAGCGTTACGGGCGCATTGTCGGCGAGGATATTGGCCGCGTTCTTGATGCTGTCGAAAAGAACCCGAACCTCGTTGCCGGTCCTATCGGGTCGATGCTTTCTCAGCTTCCGGGAACGGGAGCGCACGACGTTTCCTCGATGCTCGGAACGATCCGTGCGAATGTCGGGTTTGATCGCTTGCAGGCGATGCGCGCCTCATCTCCCACCGGTGGCGCTCTTGGCGCGGTCTCGGATAGCGAGAACAAGATGCTGCAAGCGACACTCGGCGCTCTTGAGCAGTCGCAGTCGCCGGAACAGTTCGCGCGCAATCTGAGGCGTCTACAGAACATCTACACGGAGATCGTCCACGGTCCCGCTCCCGATGGGATCAGCGATGATGATTGGACGCAACAGGCATGGGGTCTTCCCGCTTCGAGAGGCTCCAAAAGGTCTATCGGCGGTTATGTGATCGAACAGGTGGATTGATGGCTACCTTCAAGATCACCGGGCCAGACGGAAAGACGTACCGCGTTCAAGGCGAAAACGCGGAGGGTGCGCTTGCGGCGATCCAGCAGATGGTTGGTGATGCTACGCCAGTGCAGTCGCCCGGATCGCAGGCGGTTGACGACTACTATTCGTCTGGCATCTTCGCCGGTGCATATAATCCGCTCGGCGCGGTTGCCCGCTCGCTCGATGCCGCGACAACCGCGTCAGGAGATGCGCTAACGCTTGGTTGGGGCGATGAAGCCGCCGGCCTTGTGGGCATGGATACTGAAATCATCCGCCAACGACAGGACGCTCTTGCCGAGAGCAACCCGATCGCCAGCACAGTAGGAGCCATCGGTGGCGGTCTTGCACTTGCTGGGCCCCTTGGCCGCATCGGTCCTTCCGCCATGGCGCAGGGCCAGGGGCTGGGGATGCGTGTTCTCGCGGGTGCAGCGGAAGGTATGGGCCTTGGCGGCTTGTATGGCGCTGGCGCAGCCGACGAGAATAGCCGTCTCGCGGGCGCGGCCACCGGCGGCGCTATCGGCGGCGCTGCGGGCGTAGCCTTCCCTCTTATTGCTGCCGGTGCGGGCCGGGCGTATGAGGCTTTCCGCAACGCTCGCGCGGTTGACCCTATCGCTCGACAAGCGGGCATTGCGCCTGAGACGGCGCGGGCGCTCGGGGGCATCCTTGATGCAGATGGCGCTCTAGGCCCTCAAGGGCAGGCAGCGATGAGCCGTGCGGGGCGCGAGCGCATGCTTGTCGATGCTGGGCCGACCGCACAAGGTGTTCTCGATACGACAATCCAGCGCGGCGGCCCCGGAGCGCGGGTGGCACGGGAAGCGATCGACGCGAGAGTTGGCCGTGATAGCGCCTCTCTATCTCGCGCGCTTGACGACGCGCTTGGCGCTCCGCAAGGCGTTGCGACGACCCGCGAAGGTATCCGAACCGGAACGAGCGCCGCTCGCCGCTCGGCCTATGACGCAGCCTACGTGCAGCCGATCAATTATGCCGATCCTCGAGCCATGCAGGTTGAGGAGATAGTAAAGGGCCGCGTGCCTGCGAGCGCGATCCGTCGAGCCAACGAGCTGATGCGGGCCGAGGGTCATCAATCGCAGCAGATACTTGCACGTTTGGCCGATGATGGCTCCGTGGCGTTCGAACGACTGCCGGATGTGCGTCAACTCGATTACATCACGCGCGCACTGAATGATCTCGCGGAAGCGGGTGAGGGGGCCGGAGCGATGGGCGGGCAAAACGCTCTCGGCCGAGCCTATCAGAACCTCTCGCGCGACATCCGCGATAATCTCCGCAATCTTGTTCCCGAGTACGGACAGGCGCTGGAAACCGCAGCCGACCCTATCCGCCGCTCCAAAGCCGTTGAATTGGGCTCAAAGCTTCTCTCTCGCGGCATGGCGCGTGACGAAGCGGCCATGGCCGTCAAGGGAATGACCGGGCCGGAGAAGCAGGCGGTGGCGCAGGGCATCCGATCTCAGATCGATGAGGCAATGGCGAATGTTCAGCGGACCGCCACAGACCCCAACATCAATGCGCGCGCGGCGCTCGATGGCCTAAAGCGCCTGTCCAGCCCGGCCAATCGCCAGAAAACGGCGCTTGTTCTCGGAGAGCAGCAGGCCAAGCGCCTGTTTGACGAACTGGACCGTGTGGCTTCGTCGTTCGAGATGCGCGCAGCCGTCACGACGAACTCGCGCACCTTTGGCCGGACGGCCATCAATGAGCGCGTCCGCGACATGTCGGGGGCGGATGGTCCAGTTAGGACCGCCATGCGGGGTGAGCCGGTTGGCGCAGCTAAGCGCATGATCCAGATGATCACCGGCGAAACGCCCGCCAAGCAAGCGGCGCGTGAGGATCAACTGTATCTGGAGTTGGCGCGTCTCCTTACCCGCCGCGGTGGCGCAGGGCAGCAGGTCTACGATGCTATCGGCAAGATAGGGCAGACAGATGCTTCCACGGCCCTGATGCGAGAGCGGATTATCCGCGCCCTGACCGGCCCGCAGACAGCCTATCCAGCAGGAATCCTAGGCCAACAGCAAATGCAATGATGGTCCCGCAGATAATGAAAAGAACGTGGTGCGGGTATGCGTCTCGCACCCAAACCAGAGCCTTGACCATGGCTGACGTGACAATGATGGCAACTACGGTTCCGAAGATCGTGGCTTCTCTGCTCATCACATAGCCAATACCCGAAATCAGAACTCTCCCGCAAGCCGTCCTCTTGGGCGGCTTTTTCTATGAGGTGAACAATGCCTGTCGATTCAGCCGGCAACGCCACGCGTCCACCGTCGCCTATTCCTGTTTCCGGTCAGGATGCAGATGCACCACAGGTCAACGCCCCCGTCGATGACATCTACAGCATCCTGAACCTGCTCGTGTTCCTCGACGGCCGGAAATCGCTTCGTGGCAATATCCCGATGAACGGCTATCGCGCCGTTGGGGCCGCAAATGCGGTTGATCCGCAGGACTATGTGACCTTCGGCCAGTTGCAGTCTCTATTGGCGTCATTGTCGCAGGTCCCGACCGGCATCACGGTCCCGCTGAGCGGTACGGTCATCCCCACGAGCTGGGTTCAGGCTAACGGACAGACTCGATCGAGATCGACTGATGCCAACTTGTGGGCGTTCGCGCAGGCATCGGGGAATCTCGCGGCATCCGAGGAAACCAAGACGGCAGGCCAGTACGGGCCGGGCAACGGCACGACAACCTTCACCGTCCCCAACCTTGAAGCGGACGGCGGCTACTTCATCCGCCCCATTTCTTCAGGTCGCGGGATCGGAACCGTCCAGCAGGACGAGATCAAAAGCCACGATCACGACGCGTCCATGAGCCCGGATGGGGTGCATTCCCACACCTATCCTGGGCCGGCGACAAATTCCACGTCGGGCGGCCTACGGCCATCCGGCAGTGGTGGACAAGGCGTCCTCCCTACAAGCCAGGACGGTGAACACGTGCATGCCATCACTGTTGAAGCGCATGGCGGCACGGAAACGCGCCCCAAAAACATCGCTTACCCGGTCATCATCAAGGCATAAGACATGGCAAACGAAATTGTCCGTCCCTCGGAGCTTCCGCCGCGTGCGAGCCCGGTCGCATCTGAACTTATCCCTTCGGACAATGGATCGGTTGTCGGTGGGGTTACGTGGGCGGCCGGCGTAAATGCCGGTCGGCCCCTAGCCAATCAATCGGAAGCGGAGGCGGGAGCTAATGCTTCCAAGGCAATGACGCCGTTGACGACTAAGCAGGCTATCGGCGCTCAGGTTCCCGCGCTTATCTCCGCCGCAGTCAACGACCTCAACCTTGGCACTGCCGCACAACAGCCGGTCGAGGCATTTGCAACGGCAGCACAGGGCGTAAAGGCGGATAGCGCCGTACAGCCTACACGCCAAATCATCGCAGGAACTGGAACGACCGGCGGCGGCGATCTTTCCGCAGACAGAACCATATCGCTTTC
Organism: Alphaproteobacteria bacterium; assembly: GCA_037190985.1. Classification (GTDB taxonomy): domain Bacteria; phylum Pseudomonadota; class Alphaproteobacteria; order Rhizobiales; family Rhizobiaceae; genus Aerobium. The sequence continues at coordinate 36,175 of JBBCKE010000036.1, read as the reverse complement.
CACCGGGTCTATCGAGAGCCTCGGGAAGGCCGATACGGCGTTGCAGAGAGCGACGTTCAGGGAGGTTGCCGATCTCATCGATGATGACAATGTCGAAATTGGATACGTTGGCTCGGGTGCTGTTTTTGAAGTAATTGCCGGCGACATTATCGAAGCGGATGGCTTTCGTTATGAAGTGGCGGAATCGGACGCAACTGACTATCATGTCGAGACAGACGGTGGCGTGAAGGTCTATGTAGCGCCCGTCGATGACATCTACGATGTCCGTGCATTCGGCGCGCGCGGCGACGGGTCCGATGACAGCGCCCCTGTTCAGAAGGCCCTGACGGCGGGAAAGGCCGTGCGAATTCCGTACGGTATGGTTTTCGACGTTGTCGGCCTCACCATCACGCAGGACGGCCGAAGTCTCGTCGGACCAGGCACGCTGCGGAAGAGGGAGAATGTTGACGGCATTCTTCTTGAGATTTTTGCTGATAGCTGCGAGGTGAGCGGCGTCACTTTCGACGGATCGCAGCCGCAGCCGAACACCTACTGGATCAACAACATCCTGAGATGCCACGGCGACGACAATAAGATCATCAACAATACGATCAACGGGTCATACGGCGGTGGGATCACGCTCAACGTTGGCGCGTCAAGGAACGTTGTCGCGTTCAACAAGATCATGAACGTATATGATAACAGCATCATGGTCGGTGGCGCAAATACTAATGACAATCTGATATTAGGAAATCACTGCGACGGTACTGTACGGCAAAACAATATATTTGTTACAGCAAGTCCCGCGTCCACTCCGACAGAGGATGAATGCTTTAGAAATCGAGTAATAGGCAATACGTGCCTCAATAGCGGCGACACAAATATTGAGAGCGGCATTCAGACGCGAGGCACTATCATCGCAGACAACTACTGCGAGAACTCCGTAAATCCCGGCATTCTGCTGCGTGACGCGGCGCATATCGTCGTGGACGGCAATATCGTCAAGGCCGGGCCTGGCGCCGGAAGCAACTACGATGGCATCAGCCTGCTCAACCAAGTCGGCGCGGAGGATGAGTATCTTTCGGTGATCTCGAACAACCACGTGTATGGCAACCTGCGTCGTGCGGGCATCAGCCTCCAACAGGCGCTACATGTTCTTGTCGAGGGCAACCTGATCGAAGGAAACCGCGACGGCGTGGACATGTCGACTGGTGCTGGTCTGATCGGGGCCGGCATACGCGCGGTGAGCACGACTGTCGACGTGAGCATCCAGGGCAACAAAGTCACCTATGTTGCCGATGGCATTCGCATAGGAGAGACCAGCACTCCGGTTTCCGAAATCACGGTCGCCGACAACACCATTCAGTACGTCGGGGGCGGTATCGCCATGCGTGGCGGTGTCCAGATATCGAACAGCAAGTTCGTGGACAACCAGATTTCGGCGGTAGCGACGGCGGCATACAGGTGGAGTGGGTCGTCTGGGGGCCGCTCGACAGTGATTGCCCGCAACCATATTTCCCTCCCTGGGTTCTCCTCGGCAAGCCCGGCGTTCGCTGACGCGTCTTACACGGCGAACCTCGGCTATCTCACAGACGAAACCATCCGCGCTGCAACCGTCCCTGAGACCCAGTACGGCTTCCTGACACTTAAAGCAGCGTCACAGGTCACGGCAGGCTATGTCGTCATCGACTTCGAAGACGGCAGCGAAAGCCTCATCGCTGCCTTCATTCGTGGCAGCACGACAAAGATCGCGGGCACGGCAGGCATGCTTGACAGTTCCGGCTCGTCCGGCTTTTCCGGTTGGTCTCTGTTCTACAACGGCAGCAACAATCTGATACTGCAAAGGCGCGGAAGCAGCACAGGCGCCGCCGCCCGTTTCCTTAGGCACAGAGTCATTTCTCTGGCTGATCTTTGACGAACGGCCCGTATCGGCGCTCTCCGTTGAAAAGGGGCGTTATGGAATAGGCATCGAACCGGTCGTGCCGATCGGTCTTCACTAGGCTCAGATCGTAACCCATGTCTTCCAGACCCCAGATGAGGCTATCCCTGACATACTGGTGGAAATACGGCTTCGCACCGTTGCGGCACAGATACGCCTTGTTGAACCCGACCAGAAACAGGCTCAGATCGGTATTGCTGCTCAGATGCGCATAGACGGCTGCCGGAATTTGCGGGTAGAGGTCTGTGTGAAAATCATCAATGCAGATGACGCCAAAATCGCCGATCAGGTCTTCGCAAACCGCTAGGTCGGAAAGAACCGCTGCATAAGAATGCATCCCGTCTATATGAGCCCATGAAATCCGGCGGAAGCTTGATGAGAAGAACGGCGTCACGCGCAGGTACTCGGATCGGTCTTCGATAAGATCGAACTTCGCGCCGGAAGCGTTCAGCACATTGCGGGCCTCCCCGGTTACCTCGGGGTCAACTATTGTGACCCGAGCGCCATTGCGCGCCGCAAAATAGGCAAGAATGCTGGCAGACTTACCCTTGTATGTTCCTATCTCAAGATAGGCACCGTGTTCTACGCCAGACCATGGCCATGTGCTTTCCTGCGCATCAAGCAAATGGCACCAGATTGCAGCACTCTGCTCAAGTAGCATCCCATCGATGCCCCTCTGCAACGACATGGGCTCTGCAAATCTCGCGGGGGTCTTAGTTTTAGGTCCCATTGCCCTTTTCCTAATACTTGTGAAGCCGCGCACGGAACCTCCTAAAGGAACAAAATTTCTAGTGGCCATAGAACCATGCAGGATCGCAGAAGTCGATTCTTGATAGAGCCGCTTCCCCAATTTGCGTGCAACCAAACACGCAGCTCAGCCCTGCACCAAATCTCATTGAGCCTCCCGCGCGGCAACCCGATAGTCGCGCTCTCACACATCACCAGAACTGGAGACCAGCCATGACGAACGCGCAAGCCAGCGCGGGCGACCGCTACTATGTGTACCGCCCGCTTCTAGATCTAATCGGCCTGACCGAAGGCACGGACAAGAGACGGGGCGGCGGCGCTGCACGGGGCTACAACGAGACGCTCGCCTACGGCCGCCTCACGGGCGGCAATGTCGATCTCGTCTCGATGACGCTGACACAGATCGACGCCCTCCAGACGCGCATGCTCCAGCACAAGGAGAACGTCTGGAACTCGTCCGCACTCGGTCGCTATCAGATCGTCCGCACGACGCTGCGCTCGATCCGCAAGACATTGCCAGACCGATACCCCGGCACGCGCCTGTTCAATGCCGATTGTCAGGACGAGATGGCCTGCTTCCTGCTCGGCCAGCGCGGCATCGACAAGTATCTCGCCGGTCGAATGAGCGAGGACACGCTGCTGCTCAATCTGTCGCAGGAATGGGCGAGCCTGCCGACGCCGGCCGGGAAGGGCTACTACGGCGGCCAGCATGCGGCGGTGAAGCCCGATCAGGTGCGGGCGGTGTTGGCGCATGTTCGTCGCCGGCATTCGGAAGGGCAGCCGAAGGTCGAGGTTCCTGTCCCGGTCGAGAAGCCTGTCGTTCCGGCCGCCGTCGAGCAGGAGGTCGAGCAGAAGTCCTCCCGCTGGCAGTGGCTCACTGGCCTGATCGGCTCCGGCGGCCTTGGGCTGGGCTGGCTGGCGGGCATGGACTGGCAGGCGGTTCTTGCCGGCGGCGCAGTTCTCGTCGTGATGCTGGTGATCATTCTCCTGCTGCGCCGGCAGATCGTCGGGGCGGTGAAGGAGATCAGGGAAGGGTTGGCGTGATGCTGGCCTTTCTGTTCTCTCGCGCCGGCGCGGCCGTGGGCGGCATTGTCGTTGCCCTTGGCCTCCTGACCTTCTCCCACCGCTTTGCCTATCAGGCCGGCCGACAGGTCGAGCAGGCAGCTTTCCTCGACCGCATCAACAAGGAGAACGAAGATGCTGGCAACTCCGCTGAAGACTGGCGCGCTCAGTATCGTCGCTGCGTTGATGCTGGTGGGCTGTTCGACTTCGAAACCGGCTCCTGTCACCAGTGATGGGCTGCGGACGGTCGTCGGAACGTCGCTGATCGGCGCGCGCGGCGCGACCTCAGCAGATCAAGGCAAGATCGACGAGACGGTCGCCGGCCTTTGCGGTGGCGGCGTCTGGACGCGCAGCGAGTGCGCGCGGCATGGAAGGGAGGCAAGGCATTGACGCCACCTGATGGAGAAGGCGATCTGCGATCGCGCATGGTCTCTGTCGAGCACCAGACGCAAAGCCACGGGCAGAGGCTGGCTGCCATGGAAGCATGGCAAAGGCAGAGAGACATCGATTCGGCCCGGCATGACGAGAAATGGAATGCCATGGAGACGAGGATCGACACGCGATTCTCGGGTCTGGAGAAATCCGTCCATGACATTCAATCGTCGCTATCCCGGATCAACTGGCTGATCATCGGCGGCATCGTAGCCGGCATAGTTGGCTTCATGATCAAGGGCGGGTTCGCACCGTAGTGGCCTACAGATAGAATTCTGGCTCATCAACTTCGATGCGAGCGATCTCCACCCTGCCGGGCAGATCGATAGGGCGAATATGCATTTCCAGATATTTTGCGAGCCGTCCACGAAGGTCAAACCACTCCCCGCGCAGGTGGTATTCTGAAAATCTTTCGTGCATCTTCCGCTCGTCTCGCCTGCTGCCTTTGACGTATCTGGCGATGAACCCTGATTCTGGGCATGCTGTGAGTAGGTTGTGCTGTCTTCCTTTGAGGTCGACGGTGTGACCAATCTTGACAGCATTCCCCGCTCGAAAGAAGTAGACGAAACCCTGCGTCGTCATTTTACATCGCACACTGCTCACCACTGAATCCTTTAGGCATTTCTGAGGCCGATTTTACAACTGACTTGCTGTCAATTCATTGAAAGCTCAAGAAATACACAGAGATTTGTAATCAGGGGGTCGCGGGTTCGAATCCTGCCGGGGGCACCATTCTTTTTCTCCTCACGCTGTCGCGGCCTGCGGCCGCGTCGCTGCGGAGGGCGCGCCGGATTGCCGGCGACGGGCGGTCGCCCTTGCGAACCCTTCGGGTTCGTTAGAGGTCGCCGCCATACGGTGACGTCCGGCTTCCATCGGGCTGGCGGGACGAACGCGCCCTATATTTCAGGTTGCAAACTCGCGCGAGGGTGGCACTATGACGCGGCAACTTGTCGCATCAAGGGAGGGCAAACCATGAGGGTTGGCGCGAGCGCAACGATCGCATTTCTCGTCGGCATCCTGTCCGCTTCCGTCGTCCACGCCGCATGTACGGGGTCCAACGGCCGGGGCTGGGGCAGCGGGCAGGGCGCAGGCAAGTTCGCGATGAGCGCGTCGGACAAGTCCTGCCGCATCGGCTTCACCAGCTTCATCAACGACAAGAAGAAGACGCAGGTGCCCGCCACCCAGGTGACGGTCACGCGCGCCCCCAGATCGGGCAAGGTGCAGGTGACCGGCAAGGGCCTGGTCTACACGCCGAACGGCGGCTTCAAGGGAAGTGACACGTTCTGCACGAAGAACACCTCCCCGAAGGTCAAGGGCACGCTGGCAGGCTGCATCACCGTAACCGTTCGCTAGAGCATTTTGCAGCCAGACGGAATCGTCTGGCGCCGCATAAATCTAGCGCGATCCGGTTCGCGTCGCGCCTGCCGGGCGCGCGCCCTTCCTTTTCCTCCCGCTTCTCGGTGAGCGCGCCGGAAAGGCGCGCCATTCGCCGTTTTCGTCCGCGGTCGCTTCGCCGGTCGCGCCGACGCGGTCGTCAGTGCGGCCGGGAGCGGCCAGTATACCTCAACCGCCGGCATCGGATTGCCTCTTTAATATACTAAAAGTTGTATTATAAGATCAAGCAACCATAAGTAGGGAGGGCTGGTGGCATGAAAAGGCACATCCTGACCGCCGTGGCGGCGGTCACTCTGCTGGGCGGCGGCTGGCTGGCCGTCGACTGGTATCGCTCCGCCGAGACGGCCATGTCGCAGAAACCGCCGCATCAGGCGGGTTCCGCGCCGCTGGAGGCGCAGGAAAGCGTCATTCTCGCCAACCTCACCGTCGGCTATCCGGTGATCGCGCAAGCGCTCAACCAGGCGATCGACGACGTCTCGGGCGCGCAGAATGGCTCGGAAGAGATCAAATGCGTCAGCAACAGCTTTCCGAAGTTCAAGGAATGCCTGACGGTAAACTGGTCGGTCGAGTATGGCCGCAACGGCGACGTTTCCGTCGGGCGCGACGGATCCATGCTCAAGGTGGCCGTGCCCGGCAAGTTTGCCGGCAAGGGAGGCGTCGGCGGCGACCTCGCGCGGTTCGTGGGCGCGGATGAGAAGAATTTCGATGGCGCGTTCGAGGTGTCCGCTTCCGCGGCGCTGAGCCTCGACGAGCGTTTCTGCCCTGTCCTCACGCCCGGCGAGGTCTCGTTCCACTGGACGAACGAGGGCCGTATCCAGCTGGTGGGGCGCACAAGCTTCAAGATCTTCGGTATCGGCTTCAGCGTCGGGCCGTGGAACCTCGAGGTCGGGCGTCACGCCAACGGGCCGATAAGGGAGGCGCTGCGCAAGGCGCTGGCCAATGCGGGCAGCGCGATCCCGTGCGATCCGGTTCGGCAGGAGCTGGCGAAGGCGTGGCGGCACTATGCGTTCCCGCTCGCCATCGACGACATGCCGCCGCTCTTCGTCAATGTCGAGCCGACCGGGCTCGGCACGTCGGGCTTGCTGGCCGAGGATGCCGGGGTGCGGCTGGTGGCCCGCATGGCGGCGAGGGCCGTCGTCGCCGCCGAAAAGGGGAGCGAGGAGGCCATGGGCGAGCTTCCCGTTCACGAGACGGTTTCCGCCGACCGGGGCGAGCTTTCGCTGGCCGTGCCGCTGAAGGTTCCCTACCGCCTGCTGAAAGCCGAGGCGATGAAGGCACTGGCCGGCAAGACGCTGACGAGCGGCGATGCCCGCTTCGAGATCCACGATCTCGACATCTATCCGAGCGGCGACCGGCTCGCCGTCGGCGTCGCCTTCTCGACCGACATTCCCTGGCGCATCTTCGACGCTAGGGGGATGGTCTGGGTGACGGCGAGGCCCGTCGTCGAGGGCGACGGCAAGATCGTCCGGCTGGAGGATGTCGAGGTGTCGCGGCAGGTCGACAATGCGCTGTGGAGCGTCCTCACCGTGGCGTTCAGGGATGTCATCCACGACCAGCTGGAGGCGGCGGCCCGCTACGACCTGTCGCCCGAGGCCGAGCGGGCGGTGGCCGGGATCGCCGAGGCGGTGTCCGACCCGGCGCAGACAGGGGGGGTGCGATTCCAGCTCGAACACGCGGATATCGGCGTCGGGCGGATCGTCGCCGAGGAGGAGGCACTCGCCGTGGAAGGGCTGCTGAAGGCGCAATGGGACGCCTTCCTCGACGAAATCAGGCTTTGACGGGCGTCTCTCCCGCCCGAGCGCGCGCGGCCGCCTTGCGACGGCCGCGCGCGCCGTTCTTCAATTCGCCATCGTTCGCCCCCATATCCATGGCGAAGTTGGTTCGGGATCGGGAGGCGCGAATGATCCGTGTCGTTCTTGTCGTGCTGATGGTTTTGGCCGCCGCGTGGCTGGCCTTGCGGCTCGTGCGCGAGATCGGGCGGGCGGACGCGGACTGGCGCGGCGTCGCCTTCGCCGCCGGCTTCGTCGCGCTCGCCTTCTATCTTCGCCACGCGACCGAGATCGGCGGCCTGGGCTAAAACTTCCCGCCTGCGGCGGCGAGGTGGCGCCGCGCGGCGTAAAGGGCGATCGCCGCGGCGTTCGACACGTTGAGCGAGCGGATCGCGCCGGGCATGTCGAGCCGGGCGAGCGCGGTGACGGTGGCGCGCGTCTTCTGGCGCAGGCCCTTGCCTTCCGCGCCGAGGACGAGCGCGATCCGGCCGCCGGCGAACGTCGCCTCCAGCTCCGCCGGCCCTTCCGAATCGAGGCCGATCGTCTCGAAGCCGGCCGCGTGCAGCTCTTCCAGCGCCTCGGCGAGGTTGCGCACCTCGATCAGGTCGATGTGCTCCAGCGCGCCGGAGGCGGCCTTGGCCAGCACGCCGGTCTCGGCCGGGCTGTGGCGCGAGGTGGTGACGAGCGCGCCCGCGCCGAAGGCGACGCCCGAGCGCAGGATCGCGCCGACATTGTGCGGGTCGGTGACCTGGTCGAGGATGAGGATGAGCGGCGTCCCGGTGAGCGCCGAAAGCCGCTTCGGCTTCAACGGCGCCGCCTCGATCATCGCGCCCTGATGCACGGCCTCCGGCCCGAGGATGCGGTCGATGTCGCGCGGCTCGACGATCTCGACCGGGAAGGGGAGCGTCGACGGCTCCTCGATGCCGAGACGGGAAAGCGCGTTGCGCGTCGCCAGCATGCGCCCGATCCTGCGGGCCGGGTTGTCGAGCGCGGCGCGCACCGTGTGCAGCCCGTAGAGCCGCACTTGTCCCTCGGGCGTGGGGACGGGTTGGTGCTGGCCGGGGCGCGGGCGCGGCTTCGCAGCCGGACGCTCGCCCTGGTCCATTCCGCCCTCGGTGCGTCGGTGCGCGCGGCGCAGGCGCGCATAGTGGCTGTCTTTCGGGGTGCCGGTTTTTCTGTCGTCGCTCATGTCGCTGATATAGCCGCGATAAAGGCCGCTGGATACGGCCTTGCCGGCATCGTCGATAATCGCTGAAAATCGGCCCGGACCCCGGTTGACAGGAAAAGGCCGGCCCGCCATAAGGCCCACGCGGTTCGCCGGCTGCCTTCGGGCGGCAGGCGCGCAGCCAGCCTCGCAGCATGGCTCCGGCAGTACGGAGGAGTGCCCGAGTGGTTAAAGGGGACGGACTGTAAATCCGTTGGCTCAGCCTACGTTGGTTCGAATCCAACCTCCTCCACCACTGCTAGAGCCAAGCGAGCATGAAGGCAGCTTCCGTCGCCCGCGACGGGCCGTTTCCCTCTTTCCCGATCCGTTTCAGCAGGCCGCCGTCCGGCTTGTGTTTGCCATGGTCGTCGGCTCCGCGCGGCCCGACACAATCATGCCCGCATCCTGCCGCAATTGCTTAACATAGTTACAACGATTTCCTGCGCAGTTGGTGTCGTGCCGGCGATTAGCGCATCAGGATGCCGGCAGCGTGTGAGTAGCGTGTTTCGAGTGGTTTCCGCGGCGTCGCGTTTCGATGCGGGAAACGGTAGTGGGGACAGGGGACGCATGAGGATTGCGCCTTTCAGGCTGACCGGCCGCGGCACGGGCCTTCTCATTATGTCGATTTCGGCGCTGGCCCTCGCGGCCTGCTCGACGCCGTCGCCCAAGGTTGCCGGCGGCAAGACCCGCAGCAAGGAATATTTCTCCGAGCGCGAGTATGGCGTGAAGGCGAGCCCGCGCGTCACCAACCAGCGCACGCGCCTGCCGCGCGGCGGCGGCCGCGAGCAGGTCGGCAAGCCCTACATGGTCAAGGGCAAGTGGTATCACCCCAAGGAGGAGCCGGGCTACCGCAAGACCGGCGTCGCCTCCTGGTATGGCGACGCCTTCCATGGCCGGCTGACCGCCAACGGCGAAATCTACGACATGACGCACCTGACCGCGGCGCATCCGACGATGCCGCTGCCGAGCTACGCCCGCGTCACCAACACCAAGAACGGCAATTCGGTCATCGTGCGTGTCAACGATCGCGGTCCGTTCGCGCATGGCCGGGTCATCGACCTGTCGCGCCGCGCCGCCGAGCTTCTCGACTACACCCATAGCGGTGTCGCCAAGGTCGAGGTCGAGTATGTCGGCCGCGCGCCGCTGCACGGCCGCGACGACGAGTTCCTGGTGGCGTCCTATCGCCCGGGCGGCCGCGCGCCCGATCCGTCCGACGGCATGCCCTCCGGCGTGATGATCGCCATGAACGGGCCGACGCCGACGCAAGCCGTCGCGGCCGGGGCCGGCATTCCGTTCCCCAACCAGCCGCGCACCGCAATTCCCTTCGAGGTGGCGAGCGTCGATCTCGTCCTGCCCGATTTCGGCCCCTACGTGCCGGAGCGCCCCGTCAGCCTCGCGTCGCGCGGCGGCCGGGTATCCTCGCCGGCGCTTTCCTATGCCGATGCGCGCGTGCAGCAGGCGGCGCAGGCCGTCACCGATTTCGCCGATCCGGGCACGGATGCGCTGGTCGCGGCGCTGAACCGGCGCTACGCCGATGCGGCGAAGGCTGCGCAGGCTGCATCCGCCGGTTATGTCGCCGTCGGCACCTATGCCGACGAGGCCGAAGCCCAGACGCTGGCCGCGCGCCTTGGCGAAGCCGGGCGGGTCGAGATCGAGACCGACTGGCGCGGCGACGCCTTCACGCTCAATCTCCATCCCGCCGCGGGGCGCTCGCTGGACGACGCGCTCCAGGCGGCGTGGGCGGCAGGCGCGGCCGACGCCATGCCCGTGCGCGAATAAGCCTTTCCCTCCCTCACGGGGTTGAACGCGGCGCTGCCGCGCTGCTACCCTTGGTTTAAAGAGGGGCAGGGACTTCCGGGGTCGTCGCGCATGCTGTTTCCATCGCTTCCGGGCCGGGCATTTGCGGTATTCATCATGCTCGTGGCCGTGCTCGCCGCGCCTGCCGCGTGGGCGCAGGCGCAGCTTTTCGAGACCAAGGCGAAGCAGGCCTTCATGATCGATGCCGAAACCGGCACCGTGCTCTATTCGAAGGACCCCGACGCGCCGTTTCCGCCCGCCTCGCTCGCCAAGCTGATGACGATGGAGGTGGTGTTCAACGCGATCAAGACCGGCAAGCTATCGCTCGACACCGAGTTCCCCGTCTCCGAATATGCCTGGCGCACCGGCGGCGCGCCGTCGCGCACCTCGACCATGTTCGCGGCGCTCAACTCCTCCATCCGCGTCGAGGACCTGATCCAGGGCGTCATCGTCCAGTCGGCCAATGACGGCTGCATCATCCTCGCCGAGGGCATGGCCGGCTCGGAGGCGAACTTCGCCCAGTTGATGAACGAGCGCGCCCGCGAGCTCGGCCTGACGAAATCGGTGTTCCAGAACTCGACCGGCCTGCCGGCCGAGGGCCAGGCCGTCACCGCGCGCGAGCTGGTCGCGCTCGCCACCCATCTGTGGCGCGAATATCCCGAGTTCTACAAATATTATTCGCAGCCCGACTTCACCTGGAACAAGATATTCCAGCGCAACCGCAACCCGCTGCTGGCGCTCAACATCGGCGCGGACGGGCTGAAGACCGGCTTCACCGAAGCCTCGGGCTTCGCCATCGTCGGCTCGGCCGCGCGCGACGGCCGGCGCGTCTTCATCGCCATGAGCGGCATGGAGAGCGATGCCCAGCGCGCCGAGGAAGCACGCCGGCTGATCGAGTGGGGCATGCGCGCCTTCGACCGGCTGGAAATCTACGCCGCCGGCGAGGTGGTGGGCGAGGCCAAGACCTATGGCGGGGCGAAGTCCGGCGTCGCGCTGCGCGCCGCCGGGCCGGTGGCGATCTTCATCCCCGTCGCCAACCGCGACAGGATGATCGCCCGCATCGTCTACGAGGGGCCGGTGGTCGCTCCGGTCGAGGAGGGCACCCCCATCGGCGCGCTCAAGGTCTGGATCGGCGACACGATGAGCCAGGAAACGCCGCTCTACGCCGCCGAGAGCGTCGGCACCGGCAAGATCCACCAGCGCGCGCTCGACGCGGTCGAGGAGCTGCTGATCGGCTGGCTACGCTGATGCCGACGCGGCCGGCCGTGGCTTTTTCGACCTGCCTCGCCTATTTGAAGGCATCGGACCCATTGGAATCAGGCTTGGCGAAAGGCTGGCGTGGCGCGCGGCATCTTCATCACCTTCGAGGGCGGCGAGGGCGCCGGCAAATCGACCCAGATTGCGCGGCTGGCTGAGAGCCTGCGCGAGATGGGGCACGAGGTCGTCGTCACCCGTGAGCCGGGCGGCTCGCCCGGGGCCGAGGCGGTGCGCCACGTCATCCTCTCCGGCGCGGCCGAGCCGTTCGGCCCGGCGATGGAGGCGATCCTGTTCGCCGCCGCCCGCGCCGACCATATCGACCAGGTCATCCGCCCCGCCGTCGCGCGCGGGGCCATCGTGCTGTGCGACCGCTTCGTCGATTCGAGCCGCGTCTATCAGGGCGTCACCGGCAATCTCGAGCCCGCCTTCATGCAGGCGCTGGAGAAGGTGACGGTCGCCGGCATGATGCCCGACCTGACCGTGGTGCTCGACCTCGACCCCGAGGAGGGGATGAGGCGCGCCGCCCGGCGGCGCGGCGACGAGGCCGCCGACCGCTACGAGAAGGAGGCGCTCGACGTCCATCGCCGCCGCCGCGAGGCGTTCCTTGAGATCGCCCGCGCCGAGCCCGGCCGCTGCGTGGTGATCGACGCGGCCCGCGCCCCGGCGAAGGTGGCCACCGCCATCGTCAAGGCGGTGCATGCGCTGATCGAGCGGCGGCTGGAAAAGGGCGCGCGGGCGCGGGAACGGCCGGAGCGGAACGGGCAGGGGCAGGCCGGCAGCGGGGAGGGCAAGCCGGCATGAGCTTCACCCGTCTCGCCCCCGAGCAGTTCGACACCATCCCGGACATCGCCGAGCCGGCCGAGAACCCGTTTCTCGCCGGCCATGACGAGGCGGGCGGGCATGTCGCCGCCGCCTACCGCGCCGGGCGGCTGCACCACGCGCTGCTCCTCGCCGGCCCGTCGGGCATCGGCAAGGCGACCTTCGCGTTTCATCTCGCCGAGCACCTTTTGCGCCACCCGCAGGCGGGAGGAGCGCCGGAGGGCCTTTCCGCGCGCGATCCGGACTCGCCGCTGTTCCGCCAGATCGCGCAGGGCGCGCATCCGTCGGTGCTCCACCTGACGCGCCCGCTCAACGAGAAGACCAAGGCTTTCAAGTCGGCCGTCACCGTCGACGAGATCCGGCGCATCGGCCGCTTCCTGTCGATGACCTCGCATGACGGAAGCTGGCGCGTCGTCATCGTCGATCCGGCCGACGACATGAACGCCAACGCCGCCAACGCGCTGTTGAAGAACCTCGAGGAGCCGCCGTCGCGCACCCAGTTCGTGCTGATCGCCCATTCGCCGGGCGGGCTGTTGCCGACGATCCGCTCGCGCTGCCATCTGGTGCGGCTGAAGCCGCTGGAGACGCCGGCGCTCATATCCGTGCTGGAGCGGCTGGAGGCCGACGTGCCGGAAACCGAGGCAGGGCGTGCGGCTCTCGCCGCGCGCGCGGGCGGCAGCGTGCGCGAGGCGCTGCTCCTGACGCGCTATGGTGGCCTCGACATCGCCGAGGCGATCTCGCGCATCCTCGGCGAGCGCGCCTTTCCCGTCGCCGAGGCGTGGCGGGTGGCGGAGGCCGTCGGCGGGCGCGACGCGACTGTCCAGTTCTCCATCTTCAACCAGTCGGCGCTGGACAGCGTTTCCGGCTGGGCCCGCCATGCCGGCGAGACCGGTGATCTTGCCGGTGCCGCGCGCCTGTCCGAGCTGTGGCGCGAGATGGAGCGGCTGACCGTCGAGACCGAGACCTACAATCTCGACAAGCGCCAGCACGCCATGGGCCTGCTCAGGCGAATGTGGCAGGCGGCGAAGGCCTAGGCGCAGGAATGGCGGAAACGCCGAGCTTTTCGCAGTCACCTAGCCATCGCCGCCCCGATACGGTATTCCACCCGCCATATTTCAAGCCCGATACTCGACAACCGCCGGAAAACGTCTCCCATGTCCGCCGAACGCTATTACATCACCACCGCCATTTCCTATCCGAACGGCAAGCCGCATATCGGCCATGCCTACGAACTGATCGCCACCGACGCGCTGGCCCGCTTCCAGCGGCTTGACGGCAAAGAGGTCTATTTCCTGACCGGCACCGACGAGCACGGCATCAAGATGCACCAGACGGCGCGCAAGGAAGGCGTCACCCCGCGCGAGCTGGCCGACCGCAACGCCGCCGAGTTCCAGCGCATGGCCGAGGCGCTGAACGCCTCGAACGATGATTTCATCCGCACGACCGAGGAGCGGCATTACCGCTCCAGCCAGGCGATCTGGAAGGCGATGGCCGCCAATGGCGATATCTACAAGGGCGGCTATGCCGGCTGGTACTCGGTGCGCGACGAAGCCTATTACGGCGAGGAGGAGACGGAAGTCCGCGACGACGGCGTGCGCTACGGCCCGCAGGGAACCCCGGTCGAATGGGTGGAGGAGGAGAGCTATTTCTTCCGCCTGTCCGCCTATGGCGACAAGCTTCTGAAGCTCTATGACGAGAACCCCGCCTTCATCGGCCCGGCCGAGCGCCGCAACGAGATCGTCAGCTTCGTCAGGTCGGGCCTCAAGGACCTGTCCGTCTCGCGCACCACCTTCGACTGGGGCATCCCCGTCCCCGGCGACGAGAAGCACGTGATGTATGTCTGGGTCGATGCGCTCACCAACTACATCACCGGCGTCGGCTATCCCGACGAGAACGATCCGCTCTGGCCGTTCTGGCCGGCCGATCTTCACGTTATCGGCAAGGACATCACCCGCTTCCACGCCATCTACTGGCCGGCCTTCCTGATGTCGGCGGGCATCGCCCTGCCGAAGCGTGTGTTCGGCCACGGCTTCGTCTTCAACCGCGGCGAGAAGATGTCGAAGTCGGTCGGCAACGTCATCGACCCGTTCGCGCTGGTCGCGCATTACGGGCTCGACCAGGTGCGCTATTTCCTGCTGCGCGAGGTGCCGTTCGGCCAGGACGGCAACTACAGCCACGAGGCCATCGTCAACCGCACCAATGCCGACCTCGCCAACGATCTCGGCAATCTCGCCCAACGCTCGCTGTCGATGATCGCCAAGAACTGCGGCGGCGTCGTGCCGCAGAAGGGCGAATTGCAGGCGGCCGACCTCGCCATCCTCGCCCAGGCCGAGGAGGCGCTGGCCACCGCCCGCGAGGCGATGAAGGTGCAGGCGATCCACACCGGCCTCGCCGCCATCTTCGCCGTGGTCGCCGAGGCCAACCGCTACTTCGCAGGCCAAGAACCGTGGGCGCTGAAGAAGACCGACCCGGCGCGCATGGAGACCGTGCTGTGGGTGACGGCCGAGGCGGTGCGCCGCGTCGGCATCCTCGTCCAGCCCTACATGCCGCAATCGGCCGGCAAGCTGCTCGACCTTCTGGCCGTGCCGCAGGACGCGCGCAGCTTCGCCCATGTCAGCGACGCGCACGCGCTGGCCCCCGGCGCGCCGCTGCCCGCGCCGCAGGGCGTCTTCCCGCGCTATGTCGAGCAGGAAGCGGCGGGCTGACGGACAGGGTCATGCTGGTCGACAGCCACTGCCACCTCGACTTTCCCGATTTCGCGGAGGAGCGCGACGCCGTCGTGGCGCGCGCGCTCGCCGCCGGCGTCGGGCGCATGGTGACGATCTCGACCCGGGTGCGCCGCTTCCCCGACATCCTCGCCATCGCCGAGGCGTATGACGAGGTCTATTGCTCGGTCGGCACCCATCCGCACAATGCCGACGAGGAGCTCGACGTCACCGCGGACGACCTCGTGCGCCTTGCCGAACACCCGAAGGTGGTGGCGATCGGCGAGGCCGGCCTCGACTATTTCTACGACAACGCGCCGCGCGAAGCGCAGGCGGCCGGCCTGCGCACCCATATCGCCGCGGCACGCATCACCGGCCTGCCGCTCGTCATCCATGCCCGCGATGCCGACGCCGACATGGCGGCGATCCTCACCGAGGAGACGGAAAAAGGCGCCTTTCCCTTCCTCTTGCACTGCTTCTCCTCCGGCCGCGCGCTGGCCGAGACCGGCATCGCGCTCGGCGGCTACGTCTCCTTCTCCGGCATCCTGACCTTCAAGCGTTCGCAGGAACTACGCGACATCGCCCGTGACCTGCCGCGCGAGCGGCTGCTGGTCGAGACCGACGCGCCCTATCTCGCGCCCCAGCCATGGCGGGGCAAGCGCAACGAGCCGTCCTATGTGGTGGAGACGGCACGGGTGCTGGCCGAGTGCGCCGGCGTCTCGCCGGACGAGATCGCGCGGCTGACGACCGACAATTTCTTCCGCCTGTTCGCCAAAGTGCCGCGCGATGGCTGACCGGCTGCGCCTCATCATCACCGGCTGCGGCTCGTCGCCCGGCACGCCGCGCATCAACGGCGACTGGGGCGCCTGCGATCCCGAGAATCCGAAAAACCGCCGCCGCCGCGCCGCCGCCATCGTCGAGCGCGTCGCTGCCGGGGGCGGGGTGACGCGGGTGGCGATCGACACCGGGCCGGATTTCCGCGACCAGATGCTCGACGCGCGCGTGGCGCATCTCGACGGCGTCGTCTACACCCACGCCCATGCCGACCACATCCACGGCATCGACGATCTGCGCGGCTACTTCCTCACCCAGCGCCGCCGCATCGACGTCTATGCCGACGAGACGACGCTGATGCGGCTGCGCGAGGGGTTCGGCTATTGCTTCGAGACGCCGCCGGGCAGCGCCTATCCGCCCATCGTCGAGGCGCACGAGATCGCCCATCACGCGCCGTTCGCGGTCGACGGGGAGGGCGGTCCGATCATTTTCGAGCCGCTGCCCCAGATCCACGGCGACACCATCACCCTCGGCTTCCGCATAGGCGGGGTGGCCTATTGCCCGGATGTCAGCGACTTTCCCGCCGAAACCGCCGCGCGCCTGAGAGGCCTCGACCTCCTCGTCATCGATGCGCTGCAATACCGCCCCCATCCCAGCCATTTCTCGCTGGCGCAGGCGCTCGGGCAGATCGCCGATCTCGACCCGAAGCGCGCGATCCTCACCCACATGCACATCCCGCTCGACTACGCCACGGTGATGGCCGAGACCCCGGACCACGTCGAGCCGGCCTATGACGGCCTGACCGTGGAGCTGCCGTTCGGAGAAGGGCCCTGAACGGACGGCAGGGCTCCTTTCCGCCCGGCATTTCCTGCGCTTCCCTAGGCTCTCGCGATCGGGCCAGCCGCTCCGCGATCGCCTTTAGACCGGCCTGAAATGTTTGTCGGAAAGCCGCATCTGATGGCTTGGCACGGCGTTACGGATCGACTAAACGGATGCGGTGTCCGCGCCGCCTCCGGGCTGCGCGCACCGGGAGAGGTGGCCGAGTGGTTGAAGGCGCACGCCTGGAACGCGTGTATACGGGAAACCGTATCGAGGGTTCGAATCCCTCTCTCTCCGCCAGCCCCGCCGATTGCCCTCTATAGCGCGATATTGCCGCCGATTACCGCATCTCACCGAGTGAGATAGAAGCCGCCGATTCTACGCTATAGGCCGATATATCTTGCCAGCCGAGATGGTGCTAGCGACCCAGATCGGACATTCGACGGCCGTTTGCATTCCCGAAAGTTGCCCTTCGTACAGCGATTGAGGACGACAAGATCGGGGGCGATCTTGACAGTCTTGGTCGTGCTGAAATGCGATCATTTATGATATGGGTTGGTAGGAGGGGGGCATTATGTATCTGTCGCGAATCAGGATTGAGAATTTCCGCAACTTCCGCGACCTTGATGTCGCGCTTGGCGGTAACATTGTCATTGTCGGCGAAAACCGCGTCGGAAAGAGCAATCTGCTCTTTGGGCTGCGCCTGATCTTCGACCCCTCACTGCCCGATAGCAGCCGACAACTCGGTCTCGCCGACTTCTGGGATGGGTTGGATGAGATTACCGCCGAGACGACCATCACCATCTCGGTGGAGATCAAGGATTTCGAGGAAGACCTCGATGTCCTGGCGGTGCTGACCGACTACCGCCTCGATGACGACCCGGAGACAGTCCGCCTTACCTATCAATTGCGTGCTCAGCCTGAGCTCGACAACGCCCCCGCTAGTGACGACGATTTCTCATTCGTCTGCTTCGGCGGTGAGGATGAAGCTAAGCGCTTTGGCCATGATCTTCGGCGCCGCATCACGATGGACCTTTTGCCGGCGCTTCGGGACGCCGAAGGGGATCTTGTCGCTTGGCGCCGGTCGCCCCTTCGTCCTCTCGTAGAGGATGCGTTCATCGGCATCGACAAGGACGCGCTCAAAGAAATCGGGGACAAGATCGCGGAGGCAAGCGCGGCGGCGATTGATTTCGACGAGGTGAAGGCGCTCGAAGCCAGCATCGCAGAGCTGTTTCTGGCAATGGCGGGATCGAAGCAGGATGTGCATCCATCACTTGGATTCAGCGCGACCGACGCCACGCGCATCAATCGTCAGATCCGGCTGCTAATAGATGAGGCGCGGCGCGGCGTCGCCGACGCCAGCCTGGGTTCGGCAAATCTCATCTTTCTCACGCTCAAACTGCTCGACCTTCAGCGCTTGATCGCTGCCAACAAGCGCGACCAGTCATTGCTCGCGATCGAGGAGCCGGAGGCGCATCTCCATCCACACCTCCAGCGCTTGGTCTATAAGCATCTGTTTGAGACCATCGTCGATGGCGAACACGGTGTCGATGACAACGATGACGGGGAGGCTGCCGGGCCGCTTTCGGTCATTCTGACCACCCACTCGCCGCATATCGCAAGCGTCGCACCGCTAGGGTCTCTCCTGCTTCTTCGATCGCACTTGAACGAGGGAACGAGAGGATACTCGACCGCCGAAGCCGACTTCACCAAAGCCGACACCGAAGATCTCGAACGATATCTTGATGTCACCCGCGCGGAGATGGTCTTCGCGCGCGGCGTCATCCTCGTCGAAGGTGACGCGGAGCGGTTTCTGATCCCGGCATTTGCCGAGGATATGGACATCTCCCTGGACGAGCATGGCGTGTCGGTCTGCTCGGTTGCTGGGACCCACTTCCAGCCCTATGTGAAGCTACTCTGCGCCTTGGGCATCCCATTCTCTATCATCACCGATTATGACGAAGTGGACGAGAAACCCCGCGCTTACAATCGGGCGCTCAAGCTCGTTCGTATCATCGACGAGGCCGCTGGCAGTGCGGACACCGATGCAGTGGTCAAAGCCATCAAGGACAAAAAGACTTGGGGTGAGACATTTGCCGAAATACAGAAGTTCGGCATCTTCGTGAACTGGAGCACACTCGAGACCGAGCTGTTCGAGGGAGACTATGCTCAGGAGATGATCGACACCCTCCGGGAACATAACTTCAGCGCCGAGCGCAAGGCGATCCTCGACGGATGGGAAGCGAAGCCGAAGGCTTTCGACGCTGATGAACTGCTCAAGATGATCGAACAGATGGGCAAGGGCCGGTTCGCGCAAAGATTAGCGACGCGTGCGCCCGGCAAGCTCGTACCCGACTATATTGCGGATGCGATCAATCATGTCGTCGATCTCGTTTAACCGGGCTCTCTATCTCAAGGGGGCAGAAGATCTGCGTCCCAACGAGAGGCAGTGGCAGGCCTATGAATCGACCGGGCATTGCGTACTGCTGGCTGGGCCAGGTAGCGGCAAGACCAAGACGTTGACGCTCAAACTCGCCAGAATGCTCAGCGAGGATGTGGACGAGCCACGCGGTATTGCCTGTATCACCTATAATAATGAATGTGCACGCGAACTCGAAAACCGATTGGAAGCGCTCGGCATCGCACCGGGCGGACGCGTCTTTATCGGAACTGTTCACTCATTTTCACTCACACAAATTCTGCTGCCCTACGCCAGGGTGGCCAAGCTGGGCCTGCCTGAGGAATTCACGGTGGCGACCCGGCAGCAGACTCGATCTGCATTGGCTGCCGCTCATGCGAAAGTTATAGGTGGGCCGGAGAACCCGCAAAACTGGGACATTCGGGTCGGCCGTCATCGGCGGCGGTTCCTCAATCGCGAGCGGCCGGAGTGGAGAACGCTCGACCCGCAGCTTACCGCACTCGTCGAGGCGTATGAAGCTGAACTGCGCGCTCTCGGACTGATAGATTTTGACGATATGCCGCTCCTCGCGGTCCGTGCTCTTGCTGCCAACAAATGGCTTCGAACGGCGATGGTGGCGAAATATCCGATCCTAGCCGTAGACGAATATCAGGACTTGGGCCGTGCGCTGCACGGTATGGTGATGGGCCTCTGCTTCAGCGCGGGCATGCGGTTGTTCGCGGTCGGTGATGTCGACCAGTCGATCTATGGCTTTACTGGCGCAACGCCGGAGCTGCTGCGACGACTGTCCGAGCGCGATGACGTCGAGACGGTTCGACTAGGTCTCAACTATCGCTGCGGCTCGCGAATCGTCAGTGCGTCCGAATATGCGCTCGGAGAGAACCGAGGCTACAAGGCGCCAGACGGTGCCCATGAAGGAACGATCTATTTTCACCCCTGTGCAGGCGGTTATGCCGGGCAGGCACGATATCTCGTCGAGGAGCTGATCCCGGAGATTTGCGAGCGTCGATCTGACATCAATCTCGGAGAGATCGCGGTGCTGTATCCTGCGGCATTCCTTGGCGATGAGGTTGCCAATGCGGCTGCAGAACATGGCTATTCCGTGATACGGACCGACGGCAACGCACTGTATCCGCGCGGCAGCAGGTTGATGCGATGGTTAGAGCAATGCGCAATGTGGTGCTGTGGGGGGTGGCGATCAGGCACGCCTCGGCTGTCTCGTGTGGTAAGCGAAGGCACCAGGCTGTTCTACGAAACCATAACCGATGAGGATGAGCGGCTCACCTTCCAACACGACCTCACCGCAGCGTTATGGGATCGGCGGGACGAGACCCTCAGTCTCTCTGATTGGCTGGCCGCTCTGCGCGAAAATATCATTCGACCCCGGGCCGATCTCACCCGATCACTCGCTGATGAATATGGGACACTAAACGACTTTCTCGCGCGTATCGGTCCAGCCGGCGATGTCGATGATTTTCCGTTAGGTGAGTTCGCGGGAATCGGGAGCGGCCTCGATCGTCTCAATCTGTCGACGCTGCACAGCGCCAAGGGGCGCGAATTCGATGTGGTGATCCTGTTCGGCGCGGAGGAAGGCCGATTGCCGCGTAGCAATGCCACGGAGAACGACGTCCGTGAGGCTCGACGCCTCTTCTATGTCGGCTTCACACGCGCGAGGCATGAGATCCATCTCGTGCATGGACAGCACAATCCGTCGCGCTTCGTGACAGAAGTCGAGGAGCGCCTCGAAGATGAATGAGCTTGTCGGACTGCTCTAGTGCAGAGATGCTAGCCGATAAACTCCGAAGGGCCGGATAAATTGTAGGCGCGTTGCTGCCGAAGTCCGTTCAGCAAGTAGATTACCCATCAACACCGACGCTTCGCTTTCAACTCATGCCGTACGTTGGGCGAAACTATCACTTTATGTATGTAGACTTATTTAATCTTGGTGGGGTGCGAAGAAGGCCGGCATATCACTTCGGAGTTTCGCAGCGAGCTCGTGATCTGGGAAGCGGTCGATGGCCGTCATCCAAATTGCCAAAGCCTCGATTTTCTCCCCCCTGTTCCAGTGAGCGCCGCCGAGATTGAACATCGCCAAGTCGTAATCGGGATCTAGCGCGAGGGCCTTCTCATATGCGTCGATGGCCTGCGCGGACTGGCCAAGATCGCCGTAGGCCGCGCCGAGCTGAAACCAGCTCATGGCGTCAGGCTGGATGCGCTCGGCCTGTTCGCGCAAGATTGGCAGGCTCTCTTCAAACCGACCAAGAAAGTTGAGGGCGGTCCCGAGACAGTAGCCGTAGTGACCGCCCGCCAGATCGTAGGCCTTACGAAAACAGAACTCGGCCTCGGCCCAGTCCGCTTCATCTTGCGCCCAGTGCCCAAGGCGATCCCATAAGAAGGCGACTTCATCCTTGTCGTCGATGTGCTCGATTTGGCGATCGAACTCGGCGCGGAACTCCGCGTAGGTCCGGCGAACATCCTGTCCCTCCGCTCGCAGGTACAAGGTCGCCAACAGTAGCTCGCGGCGGCCTCCGGAGGTCTCGGGGTGGGCGCCGACATAGCGGTGCCAGAAGCCTAGCGCTTGGCGCGCGTTCTGCGTCGTTGTCCGACCGAAGCTTGCCACCAGCCTTGCGAAAAACGGCCAGATCCATGGCTCGCAGTCAGCCTGGATAAGGAGGTTGTTGATCTCGCGGAATGCCGCGCTTCCCTCTCCCATGTTGAAAAGGACGTTGGCTCTCCACCCCGCGACACCGGCCGTCTTGGCGCGCGTATGGTCGGTGAAGACGGCTTCATCCAGATGCACGAGGGCGTGCTTCCACTCGCCTTGGCGCACGTAGAATTGGGCCAAGGCATTGTGGGCTTCAGGAAGGTGCGGGTTCAGCCGTAAGGCTTCGCGATAGTGTTCGACTGCTAGCTTCTCATTTCCGAGCCGCTCAAAACTCGTTCCGAGATTCTTATGGCCTTGGGATGCTAGGTCCGGCGTATGGGCGAACGCGGGATCAGCGAGAGCCGCTTTATAGGCGGCCTTGGCGTCTTCCTCCTGGCCGAGCGCCGAAAAGGCGTTGCCGATCGTATAGTGAAGGCTGCCCCGCTCGTAGCGGCCCAAGTCGAGCTGATTCCTGAAAAATATCACAGCATCTTCGATCCGGGTGCGCGACCGACTTAACCCCGCCATCCCTAGGTTGACCTCAGCCATGTAAGCGGGCCCCATGGGTTCGTTGCCCGCTCCGAGAACTGCCGCAAACCGATCGAAGGCCGTGCTGATCACTGTGTCGGCGTCCTGATCGTAGAGATGCGCAAGGAGTCGGCTCGCCACGGTCGGATCGTCCGGAACATGGATGTCCGGAATACCGCGCCGAACGAGACCAGCAACGTCGCTAGGTGCCGCCCGGGTCTGCTCGAGCCGACGATCGCGCGCCGCCCGAACCGCGGATCTAGACAGAGTCGCCAGCCGATCCAGTCGCGCGTTCGTCAGCTCGTCAGTGAAATTGACGGTTAGCGATTGCTGTTGGGTCCAATTTTTTCCGGCGTGCTCGTATTGGTGGAGAACAGTCTCCGCTGGGCAGATGCGCAGCGACGACGTCGGGATATGATAAGCGGCGTAGAAGCTGTGCGGGTGCATCAGCAGGTAATTCAGATTCGAGCGGCTGACCTCAATGCTGAGCGAGGCATCTGCGTTGAGCGGGCGTTCGGTCCCTTTGAGCTGCACGTGGACTCTGACGTTGGTAGCCTGCTCCTGATCGACAACTTCGATCTCACAGTCCGTTCCATAGTCCTTGCGGTCAGAGCGTTGGAGGATGAAGCGACCGCTCGCCGCTAGGCGTGCCTGGAAGGCCGCTTCCGCCTTCTCTTCCGCGACATGATTAGCGTCACGCTTCGGCAGGTCGTCGAAATGGCCCAGATCGTCAGCCATCCCTATCCCCTGCGCGTAATGAAAGCGAAGTCTGTGGCGCCTGCTTTCGTGGACAATTCCCGCCAGCTCTCATTGAAGTCGGGCAGGTTAGCGTGATCGAGCGCTGCGGTGGCCACCGCAGCGCAGTAAGCGATCCCAACATGCACGGTCGACCCCAGAAAATTGAGGAATCGGGTCAGGTCTGGCGGGTAAGCCAGGTCGGTATCGCTGTCAAAGATGCGGTGCCGTTCGCCATCTACGAAGGTGTTGATCGCGGTCTCCAGCACCGCGTAGCCCAGAAACGCCTCGGCTGGCGCGCCAGGTTTCGTCAAAACGGCGTTGAGCTCGGGGCGCCATTCGAGGGTCTTCTGGCTGAGCGCCGGGTTGACGTGACCAACCGCGATGTTCCGGATGTACTTCGCAAATTCGAAGTTGCGCCGATGCGGCGTAATAATCTCCGAAATGGCTGGATGGTCCTTGTAGAGAGCGCGACAAATTAGCTCGAGATCAGTGACGTTCGCGCAGGACACCAGAAGATGTTTAACCAAAATGAGTCGAACGCCGTGATCGGAGGGGCCGGCTTCGAGTGCAGCGTCGGCTGCCACGAGATCGCCGTGGGCAACACGCGCCGAAATGGCAATATGAGCAAAATCCATAAGAAGTTTACACTCGATCGTTTCAGCAAAAGCAATGCGAGAGGAACTCGGCAATCTATAGATTAAGATAAGATCATGAGGTCACGCCATATCAAACGAAATATCTCTGCTTGATATTGAGCATCTCGCAAAGCTTCGTGTGTACCAGATAGACCGGGCTTGAGATGCTCCGCAATCTTGCTGGAGCGTGTATCGCGCCAAGAACAGCGCGTTGCTCCCATGTAAAGCGCCTTGATGTCCAAAGCTGTGAAGCCGAACGGGTTTTCACCAATGAAGCGATGGAAGTAATAGTTCACGAAAGACCAATCGAACGGCGCATTGAAGCCGACGAAGACCAGCGTTTCCCCCGAATCAGCCAATGTCGCCAGCCAGTCTGAGAAAGCCTTCATCGCTGCTGCGGGATCGAGCCCCCGCTGGCTGAGGTCTTTCATCGAAAGCCCAGTAACCTCCAACGCCTTCGCGTCGAACTTGTCGTTGATGGGTTTGACCTCCACGGTGAAGCCGTTGTCCGGATCAAACGCGGAGCAGGCACCGATCGACAGCAGGCTATACTCGCCGGGAATTGGGCCTGACGTCTCGACATCGACCGAGATGAATATTTCGCGAGCGTTAGTCATGAGATCAATGGCTCCGTGGGCACGAGCGTCGGGCGATTGCGGATCGCCTGCCAGTGTTCTTTGAACGCGCGCCGCCGCTCGTCGGCGCTGCCGCTCGCCTTCCAATGATGACCAGCGAATGTGGTTATATCGAACGGCAGGGAAGCCCCCTCCCGCGCCGTGACCATGGTGGGCAGGCCCCGGCCGAGCGCATAGCCGAGCTCCAGAAAGCAGTTCGGCCGCGCGCCGGTGATATCGGCCAGCACGACGCTACTGCGATGCAGTTTGGCGAAGATCTCCTGATCGATCCGCGCGTGGTCATAGGCCTGCCGGCCGTCGATGACGATCAGGCGATAACCGAGTTCGTCTTCGAGCACGGGCTTGGCGACGACATCGAAAAAGTCCTGGACGCTCGCATAATCCGCGTGGTCGGGATTAAGGAGGCGCACGGCAAAGGCCTTGGGCCGTTCTAGCGCTTCCAGCAGGTCGATCAGGGCCGCGACGCGATCGGTGTTGCCCTGCCGTTTCGGAAAGCCGATGCGGTTGATCCAGTCATGCGCATCGCCATCATCGGCGATCTGGAACAGGCGGCGGGTCTGCGCGCTCGAAAGACCAAAAGCATACAGTCGGCGCGAACCCTTGCTTTCTGGGCAGAGGGGGAGGTTCAACGGGACGATCGGCTTGCCGGCGTCGTGATAGAGGTTGGCCAGATAGAGAACCCCTTCATCGCCACCCAGGGTTATGAGAACATCTCCGAAGCGGGCCTGAGCCTCCATGCGCTTGCTGTTCATATTCCAATGTGCGGCGCTCTCGATCTTGACCAACTGCGACGCGCGCAACTCGTCCCACAGGTCGAGATAGGTCTCCGGGATCTGCTCCTCGGTCTTGTGGTGCTGCACGGCAACCACAAACGGTCCTGGCGCAGTTTGCGGGCGAAGCGCGAGACTGTCCCGGACGGTCTTCCAGACCAGCCAGTCGAAACAGACCGGCAGCCCGTCCACCTTTCGCGGCGGTTCGGCGTCGACGGGTATGACGAAGTTCGCGCCGCGCTTCACCAGTTCTTTGACTAGCAGCGCGACCAATTCACGAGCCGCTTCGGCGTCAGCGGTCGGGGCGATAGCAAGATCATTGATCACGCTGCCGGAGATATGGATGCGGCGTCCGAACAGGGGAGATCGGGCCATTACTTGTCCTCCATGACTGGAGACGCATGAAGTGTGGACGCGATCGAGGTCAGATCAGCGAAGCTCAATGCGCGGTCGGGATAGGCCTTTGCGAGTGCGGCGGGATATAGCCGGGTTCGGATATCGGAGTATGTCCAGGCCGGATGGAGATCCCGCGCGCCGGTCAGCCGCGTCAACTCGGCGAGTTGGGGTTGCGCAAGTCCAAGACCCGCAAGGTCCATCTGGAAAAGCTGCTGGCGCTCGGCATCGCTGGGACGGCTGAACGTCTCGGTGATGGCGGCGCGACGGCGCAGCGCCGGGTCGAGGACCGACAGGCGGTTGGTGCAGAGGATCACGACGATCCGTCCACCATATTGCCTGAGATCGTCGATCCCCTGTATCAAGGTGTTTACGGCGACCTTGTCCTCATGGTGGCTGTGATCCTGCGCGCGCGACGCGGCCAGGCTGTCGCCTTCGTCGATGATCAGGATCGCGCGCCGGTTTTTGCCGGCCGACTGCGTGACCTTGCGGAACGCCTCGGCGATCAGGGTGCCCATTTCGCCGACCATGCCGTTGCCGCGCACCCGGTTCGACAGCTTGAAAAGCATCGAATCCGAACTGCGCGCCTCGGCGACCAGACGGTTGGCGATGCATTCGGCCATGGCCGTCTTGCCGGTTCCGACGTCGCCGTGGAAAATTACCAGAGGATATTGCTCGGCAACCAGATCGCACAGCGCGAGCTCGCCGCCATGATGTTTTCTGTTCCAGTCGCCGAGTGCGCCGACATTCAGCAAGAGCCGAAGCTGGTCGTGGACGCGGACATAGCGCTGATCGAAGCCGAGCAGGCCCTTTTCACGCTTGGCCAACGTATCGTTCGGAAGCGCCATTTCGCTGTCAAAAATGCTCGGCTGGCTCATGCGGCCCAATCCCTTCTCTGCATCCCGTAGGTGCTGCTGACATAATTACGGCCACCAGACGAGCTGAGGCTGGAGTGGCTGGTGTCCGCATGGGAGGTGGCCCAGCCGATCTTGAGCTTGCTCCGCGTCGCCTCGCGGGCCGCGCTCGTGTAGGCGTCGGTGTAGCTGATCACGATCCGCAGTTCGGCGCCGGTGACACGCGGCCACAGAACACCGCCGGGACGGCTGGTGCTCAGCGTTCCCGCGTCGGTATCAACATCGAAGCGAACGGCCTTCAGCTCGACGCCATATTGCAGCAGGGTCACGTCCACCCACGCGAGGTAGCCCGCCTTGGCCAGCACCTCGACATCATGGGCGTAATCGGCGGCCTTCTGAGGCGTCCATCCGCCGGTGCTGTCGGCGATCATGGCCAAATCTGCCTTCACGCGCCGAACGACGTTTTCGATATCGGTTGTCGTATAGGTAGCCGAAGCCGTTCTGGTCTGGCTCATGTCAGTCCTCCACCTTGAAACCCGGCCCGAAGACCTCTTTCCAGACCGAATCGTCATCCTCGACCGATGCGAAGTTCACCGTCTCCCATGCCTCCTGTGCCGCCGTGACGATCTCCTGCAGCTCAGCTTCGGAAATCCGGCTGGTGACGTTGTTGAAGCTGTAAACCGGATCGAGGATCACGACCGGGTCGGAGAACGAGCCGAGAGGAAGCGTGTTCTCGGGGAAGCTGATCTGATCTTTGAGCCCGGATTGAGCGATGTAGAGTAGGAAGTTGCGGAAACGCTGTTC
Source organism: Alphaproteobacteria bacterium (assembly GCA_037190985.1). Taxonomy (GTDB): domain Bacteria; phylum Pseudomonadota; class Alphaproteobacteria; order Rhizobiales; family Rhizobiaceae; genus Aerobium. Next base: position 9,057 of record JBBCKE010000036.1, on the reverse strand, counting down.
GATGCTGCCTTCCTTGCCCTGGGTGGCGAGTACATGCGCCATGATCAGCTCGATGGCGAAGGACTTGAGCGGCTTGATCTCTGCGTAGTTGCGCCATTTCTTTGCCATCCGGACCAGCGTGCGGAAATCGCCGTCCTGGTTCTTGCGGTCGCGCACGAACTGGATTTGGCACGGCGCGCAGGTCTGGATTTTCGAGCCGTCGTGGATATCGAACTGCCAGCCATAGCCCGGACGGCTCTCGTCCTCGATCACCGGCACGATGTCGACGCTCAATCCCGTACCCACGAACGTCACGGTTGCCGCCTTGCGCTGAATCTCGAAATCCTCGACCGACTTGTTCGGGTAGATCTTGATGAGCAACTCGTAGATCGTGGCGCTCAGACTATCGAGAGTTTCTTTGCTTGCGTCGCGACCGGAAATGTAAAACACCACATCGACGTCGACGGGGTCATACGTCGTCTTGCGCAGGATCGTGAACTTTGCGAACGAGCCGGCCTTCACGACCTTGGTGATCTTGATCTCGGTCTTGCCCTTTACGCTCTTGCGCAACTCTTCGATCAGCCGATCGACCTGCGCGTGATATTCCTTACGCTTGTCCGCCGGAAGGCGGAGCACGTTGCTGTCGTAGTAGCGTAGCTCGGTATTGGTGAGAGCCATGATGGTTCCTGTGGGCCTGTTGCTGATCGAAGCGATCGGAAACAGGCCGCTCCCGTATCGACGCATTTGGTTTACAAAATCGGCGGATGCCCGACCATGATCATCAATATGGGGGCAAATTAACCCTGCTTCAAGAGGTTTCGGTTTACAAAAATGAACCTATATCGTAGATATGGAAACCGAACGCCGTAAGGAGGCCGCCATGATCGGAAACAAGCTAAAGGTCGCGCGATCCGCGTCGGGCCTCTCTCTGCGTGCGCTTGCCGATGCGATGGATGGGCTTGTGTCCGCACAGGCGATAGGCAAGTACGAGCGCAATGAGGACATGCCGAGTTCTCGGGTTCTGATCGCACTCGCCAAGGCGCTCCGCGTCTCGGAAGAATATCTCTTGAGTGAGGACGAGCTTTCGCTTGAGGGCGTGGATTTTCGCAAAAAGGTCGGGACGTCCTCGAAGGAAGAGGCTGCTCTAGAAGCGCGCGCCATCCATATGCTGGAGCGTTACCTCGCAGTGGAAGACATGCTTCATATGCGAAGCGTTGAATGGGAGCAGCCGCGGAGCGCACCGCACCCGGTTGCGGAGATACGCGATGCGGAAGACGCTGCCCGGTCGGTTCGCGAGGATTGGGGCCTTGGCAATGATCCGATTCCACAGCTTGCCGAGCTTCTGGAAGAGCGCGGTATCAAGGTGCTTTCGCTCGATCTCGACAATGTCGATGGCCTTGCCGCCAAGGTGCGCCGCAAGGAGCGGGACGCTGCGCGCGTGATCGTGGTCAAGCGGAGCACTTGGTCCGAACGTAAAAGGTTCAATCTGGCGCACGAACTTGGTCACATGGTTATCGCCCCATCGGATGGAGTCGATGAGGAGAAGGCGGCGCATCGGTTCGCTGGAGCCTTCCTGATGCCGGCCGATGTTCTCCGGGCGGAAGTTGGCGCCCACCGTTCATCGATTAGTATCGGCGAGTTGGTCGCTCTGAAAAAACGGTTCGGGGTTAGTATCCAGGCGCTCGCTTATCGCTGTAAGGATCTCGGCATCATTAGCCAACCTGCCTGCGCGCGGCTGTTCAAAGTCTTCGCCGAGCGAGGTTGGCGGGCAGCTCCGTACGAGGAACCTGAGAGCCTGGCTCCTGAAGTTGAGGAGCCACGTCGTTTTGAGCGTCTATGCTTCCGCGCTCTTGCGGAGGGCGTCATAGGAGAATCTCGCGCGGCAGAGCTTCTCGGGATTTCCGTGCGTGAACTCGACAAGCGGCTTGATCAGGTGGCGGTTTGACCCGTGCCAGTACTCGTTTCCGACACATCGGTCCTGATTGATCTGGAAAGGGCCAACCTGCTTGAGGAGATGTTCCTTCTGCCGTTCGAGTTTGCCGTGCCCGATCTGCTCTACGGCAGGGAGTTGGCCGGCGAACTCGGCGACAGGCTGATGCAGTTTGGATTACGAATAGAAGAACTAACGCCTGTCGAGTTGCGACGTGCGACCGCCGTCAATCGTCAGCATAGCCGACTCTCGGTTCCGGATACCTTCGCGTTCGCCATCGCCGAGGCTCGGGGTTGGGGGCTTCTAACCGGAGACGGCACACTACGCGAACTGGCAATCGCCGAACAGATCGATATGCACGGCGTTCTCTGGCTGTTCGATCAGTTGGCGGACGGCAATCATGTGGCCTTTGATCGCTTGCATGGGGGGCTTAGCAGCCTATTTGCCCATCCTCGATGTAGATTGCCGGCGAACGAGGTGCGGCGCCGATTGGCGCGTTTTACTCAATGACCGACTGCGGAATCGGCATGTCTCTACCCCGACCTTAAGGCGGTGGAACCCGCGAATTCACAATTCTAAATAATGTATCACCTATTTCAATAACTTGCGCTAGAATTCACTATTCAATTGATAGGGCTATAGAGTAGGGATCGTGCCCATCGGTATCTCGCATGGCCCGCCATACCCCGCCGATTGCCCTCTATCGTGCGATATTGCCGCCGATCACCGCTTTTCACCGGGTGAGATAAAAGCTGCCGATTCTACGCTACAGCCCGACACACTGTGAGCGCCGCAATGGCAGTTTTCGACCGGTGGGTTCAACTGATCACTGCAACACCCTGTGCAACCTATCGGCCGGCGTTTCGAAGTCCAGAGTTTTTCGGGGTCTCTGGTTGAGCCGCAGAGCGATGTCATCGAGTTGGGCCTGCGAGACCTGGGAGAAGTTTGTTGCTCTTGGGAAGTACTGCCTAAGCAGGCCGTTGGTGTTTTCGTTGCTGCCGCGCTGCCACGGGCTGCGCGGATCGCAGAAGTAGACCTGAAGATCGGTTGCGACGGTGAAGCTTCTATGGCGGGCCATCTCCTTCCCCTGATCCCAGGTTAGCGAGCGCCTCAACTCCTCGGGCAACGTGGCGATCCTCTCGGCGAGAGCGGCCACCACTGTCGCCGAGTCCCGTCTCGCCAGTTTCACAAGCATCGTAAACCGGCTGTGTCGCTCAACGAGGGTGACGATACTGGTGTCGTGGGCACCCGCAAGCAGATCCCCCTCCCAGTGTCCTGGCACAGCGCGATCCTCAGCCTCGGCGGGTCGCTCGCGGATCGAGACCATATCGAGGATTTGTCCTTGCCCCGTCCGGCTCTGCGCTCCTTTGGGAAGGCGCATTTGCCGTCTGGTGCGCAGATGGGCTGTCAGTTCCTTCTTGAGCACACCGCGGGACTGGATGAACAGGCTGCGATAGATCGCTTCATGAGATATCCGCATGCCTGGATTGCCTGGGTATTCTCGCCTCAACCAGCCTGCTATCTGCTGGGGCGACCACTGCAGCGCCAGCTTTTGGGCCACCAGCCATCGTAGCCGTTCAGAGCATGCCAGGCGACATCGCTTTGGCCGCAGGGCTAGCTCCCAAGCCCGCTTGTCAGCACGAGTTGCACGATACGTCTGTTTGCCGCCATTGCGGGCTATCTCGCGACTTATCGTTGACGGCGACCGCCCCAGACTTCGAGCAATCGCGCGGATGGCGAGACCCGCCGCAATCCCGCGAGAGATCTCTTCGCGTTCCAACCCGAGCGTCCATGCAGCTCTCCGTTGTGCTGATGGAGCAATGCCACCATGGAGAACCACGATCCGCTGAACGCCACCCTTGGTCCTACGCTCCAGCGATCGCGAGATCGATGAAATGCTCTGACCTTGCTTCCATCGCTCCCACAGCTCAGCCTTCTGCTCGGCGGTAAACCATACCCGTGACGTGATCATGCCACACCTCCTAATCCTCTCAGACTAAAGGTGTTGCAGTGACAGGTTGAACCCACCACCCCATTACGGTCGTTTGGCACCATCATACCATATACCAAAAGCTGCCCTTCATCGATGACATGGGGCACTAATCCAAGGAGCTTTCCAGACCCCGCGCCGTCCTTATGACGCACGCGCAGCTGCTTCAGGAGCTCCGGGTTCAGCAGCCTGGCGTTGATGCCATATCGCGTGCGGCTAACCGGCCATCAAACAGGACGACCATCGCCCCAGGCGTCTCAACCAAAAATCACAGCCCGAGCCTTGCAAATGACCCGCGGTCATCATAAATGACCAATAGTCATTTATAGGAGCTATTATGCAAAAGGGTGTTGCTCTCGTCACCGGGGCCTCTGGAGGATTGGGCGAAAGCCTGGCGCGCGACTTGGCGTCGCGTGGCTATGACATCGTTCTGACGGCGCGGTCGGCAGTCCAGATGCAAGTCATCGCCGAGGCCATCAAGGAAATGCACAAAGTCGACGTCACGGTTATCCCGCTGGACATGTCCCTGCAAGGGAGCGCCGCGAAACTGGTCCAGATACTGGATGAGCGGGGTATTGCTCCTAGTGTTTTAGTGAATAACGCCGCTTTCGGGCTGCACTGCGATTTCCTTGCTATGGAGCCCGGCCAGCTTTCGTCGCTGATTCAGCTTAACGTCACGTCGCTTGCGGAACTGACTTTTCTGCTGGGCGGACGAATGAAGATGGCCGGTCGCGGGAACATTCTAATGGTATCGAGTGGCGCTGCCTTTCAGGCAGCTCCAACCATGGCGGCCTATGGTGCCTCCAAAGCGTTCGTGCAATCGCTGGGAGAAGCGCTTCACGTCGAGCTTGGACCGCATGTCGGCGTAACCGTTGTCTCGCCGGGCCCGATGGAAACTGGCTTCAACAAGGTCTCCGGGTTGAAGCTGTCAGCGACTGCACGACGTGCAGTGTTGACGACCGAAGACGTTGCAAAAGCTGGCCTCGATGCCATGTTTGCCGGTAAGTCCGGTATTATTCCCGGTGGACTGAACAAGCTTGGCGCGTTTATCAACCGTCTTGTTCCCCGACATACGGCGGCAAAGATGTTTGTGGCCACAGTGTAGAAGAAACGGCTTACCGCATGGCTACTCAGCGCGCATATGATCAATCGGCCAAGGACTTACGCCGAGTTTCAATCATGGAGGCTGCTGAGCGGCTGTTCGCGGCCGAGCCATCACTCCCCACAGCCGCACGTCTGGCCGAGGAGGCCGGTCTGGCGAAGGGAACGCTCTATCTCTATTTCGAAAGTCGCGAGGCCGTCTATGCCGCACTGCTTCTGGCGCGTTGGACCCAATCTCTGGTTGAACTTGAAGAGAGCCTCTCAGAAGCCACTGGAGCCAGCGCCGCTGAAACGGCGCTGGAAGCCTTCGTCACGTTGATCGAGAGCAAGCCAGCGCTGATGTTGCTGGACGCCATGCTGCCGCAGTTACGAAAGGGAATGTCGGAGGAATCGCGTCAGAACTTCAGCCAGACCCTCGCTTCGCATATGAATCGTGTGGGCAAAATGATCGAGCACACGCTGGGTCTCGAAAAAGGCGGTGGTTTTCGCCTTATCGTGCGAAGCCAGGCGTTTGCGCGTGGCCTTTGGCAGGCATGCGATGCGGACGAAGGTCAATCTGAAGAAACTGGCGTGGATTTACCTCGGTTCTCGTCTGAACTGCGGGAAGCCATCGCCCAGTATTGGTGCGGTGTTCTGGTAAGACGAGACAAATCCGATCCATAGTTGGGTACCGTGTCTTTCGCTGAGGTCAAATCGCTACACTTGCGCTGTCGCGCCAGAAGGCGGTTTGTCGAGTGCCACCCATTGGAGCCATTCACTCGTGGCTCAATTTAGAGGGCTATAGCGTAGACGTAGTTCTCGGTTTCATCGGCTTCGGCCCGCCATCACCGCCGATTGCCCTCCATGGCGCGATATTGCCGCCGATTGCCGCATCCCACCGGATGAGATAGTAAAGCCGCCGATTCTACGCCACTGCCCGATATATCTTGAGAGCCGGGACTGCGGCTTCCGGCCTCATTGCGGTCGTTCAAGTATAACCAACAGATTCCCAAAAGCTGCCATTCACATCCGCACGGCGATGTAAACTTCGCGCCTATGGACGCTTTCGCTTCCGGACCTTCGGCTTCGGTGGCGGAGGAAAGTAGACCTGCACGTTGCCACTGCCGAGCGTGGCACCTTGATCCGCGATTATCTCAGCTAGTGCACGCATGATATGCTCATCGCCTTGGCGAGCATCGTGCCGTTTAGCTTCCTCTAAGAGCGACATGACCTTGCCAGCATTCTCGATCTTTTTCTCGATCACTTCCTGCCGTCTCAGAGCCACTTCTTGTCTTTTAAGCGCAACCTCTTGGCGGCGCATCGCGACGTCCTGCTTTTTCAGAGCGACCTGCTGGTCGCCAATTATGAATGATCGCGCTGTTTGCGAGTTCTCAAGGTCACGACGCTGCACTTCCTGTTTGTAAAACAAGATCCGATTAAGGACCGCATCGACCATAGGCTTGGTGACGCCCTTGACAACGGCGACTACGTCAAACGGATTGCTGAAGCGAACAACCTTGATTGTCAGCGGTTCCGGTAACTTCGGGTGAGACGACTTAACATCGGCTTCGCCGCTATCGACCTCCACCATAATCTCGTACTCTGACTTCCACCGTTGCTGCTCATTCAGTGCCAGCGCGTGGATGACTTCGAGAATTTGAGCACTCAAAGCCAGATCTGTTGAAAGCAGTGCTTTGCTCGCTGATCGCTTTGTGTCGATACGTATCCCAAATACCGGCACAGCCACCCTCTTGTTCTTAACCAGCTTCTTACACCCGATATACGGGGCGAAATTTCGAGCATCAACTCACCAATCTATCTTACGATAAGACTGAAGGCCGCGTTATGTCCCGGCGGCCTGTGATTGTGGAAGTGGAAGTTTACGGTTCTCAAGCGTGCGGAGAAGGACTGACGCCATGGAGAGATGGTCTAAGCAGAGGTCAATAGTGTCGGGCCTATCAATTTCGTTGTCGTGCCCCCGGGGATTTCGGATTCCAGACATTGATCCTGCGAACACGTGCCTGAAACCCAACTGCTCATCGGTGTCGCTCATGCTCTGAAGTTCATTAAGCTGAATCCGTGGGGTTTTTGGATCGAAGGCGGTCATCATCAAACTGAATCCGGTGTCTTTGACGCCGGATATTTTTTTCACCCGATTGTCGATGAGCTTGAAGGCTTCGAAGGTTGCGTGGGAGTAATGGCCGTTGTCGAACAGCTTCAATGAAACCTTCGAGATGTCGGGATGGATGTTGCGCTCGTCGAACGGATGAACACTAACCTGCGCCTCGCTTGAATGCGCCTCACCAACATTCTTGGTCGCCCTGACAATCGCCTCAAAGACAGATAGCGACTTCATGGGTAGAGGTTAGCCTTGATGCTCTTGAAGATCGCGTCATATGTCTCCTGAGTCTCCCCTGCTGGGAGATTGATCTCTATGCGGACCGTAAGAGCCATTTCCGACTTTGGGGAAAATTTAACACCCGGATGCTCAGGCTTGGCGACGTCCAAAGGAGCATCTTCAATTTTAGCTTTCGGGACTTTGGCGGTAGCGGCTTTGGGTCTCTTCCCTCCTGCTGCTGCCGCACCCTTCGGCTCGGCTAATACCTCGTATCCCGCAATCGAGCGAAAGGCTTGGAACACAGCGGCCTGACGGCCCCCAATAATCTCGCTTGTCTTATCAGATTGTCGAAAATAGCCAATGAGCTTCGCTTTCGGCAGCGTCCAAGCTTCATCTCCGTACATCTCAAACAGCTCGGAATAAGCAATCTTTATCAGTCCAGCGAACTTTGACCGAAATTCCTCCTCGTCATGCGTTGTCAGCACCTCGTGAGCATTTTCCTGCCGTTTGCCCGCCTCATCGATCAGCCCTATGAACTGGAGGGCGTTAATCACGTAACTCTCGTTATTGGAGGCCAAACCGTACTTCTTGACCGTTTCAGAGGTAACGGTCGCCGGAAAATTCTTCTTCAGGTAGCCAATCATCTGCGTGATGTTGCCTGGACCTGAGATATACGGATGACTAGCCAATGTTGCCCCTCCAATTGGTTAAAGTGCTCCACACTTCCACCGAGTCAGGCGCGAGGTCAACACCACCTTCAATCATCCACTCAGTCCATTAATGTCTGATTGCGATAATACGACCTCAAAAAGGCCGCCAGTCCTCCTCCACCCATAACGACCGTAGCTGGTTCCTCAATTTTGGAGGGCTATAGCGTAGGTGTAGTTCTCGCCTTCTTCGTTTCCCGCCCGCCAAACACCGCCGATTGCCCTCCATGGTGCGATATTGCCGCCGATTGCCGCATCGCCACCAACTGGCATAGCAAACCGCCGATCACCGCCGTTTACACGCCAAAGTCGGACACTGCCTGCCAAGTCAGCGGACCACTTTATTCGCCGCCGACCGTGTTGGGGCCGCTAGCAGACTGACCGCTCTTGGTGCATTGCCGTCCACAGCGGACGAAACTCGTTACGTCGTGCTTCGGGCGGCGGCGCTTTGGGCTTGAAGCTGCTTGGCTAGGGTTCGTGGACGAGACGGATCGGGATTTACGCGGAGGTTTTGACATTCACAGCGTATCGCTGGAATGGCAGGCAATGGGAATATTCCTATGCCGCTAATACATTGATCAGGCGGATTATTCCCAAGTTTCTCGACAAGCACTCCAGCATCATTGGGCAGCGCATTGCCGGGCATCCGCGTAAAATCGGGGCCACGCCTGCGGCAGCGCCTCAAGCCCACTACCCATCGGAATCGGTATTAAGGAGGGCTATAGCGTAGGTGTAGTTCTCGCCTTCTTCGTTTCCCTCCCGCCATAGCCCGCCGATTGCCCTCTATAGTGCGATATTGCCGCCGATCACCGCACATACACCAATCGGTATGTAAGACCGCCGATTCTACGCTACAGCCCTATAAAATCTTGAGAGCGGCGATGCCGTTGCAGGGGTGACGTCCCTGGACGTGGTGTAGCTGGGTAGCGCGGTGGTCATCGGCGCTTTCCGGTAGGGTCTGGTTGTCGAAGCCAACCTTTCTGGAGAGACCACCGATGACCGACGACATGATGAACCTGCGTGCGCTCGTGGA
>JBBCKE010000035.1:0-68912 GCA_037190985.1 Alphaproteobacteria bacterium | reverse complement strand
GGCGCCTCGTTCGGGGCGGGCAACTATGCCATGTGCGGGCGCGGCTTCAAGCCGCGGTTCTGCTTCTCCTGGCCGAATGCCCGCACGGCGGTCATGGGACCCGAGCAGGCGGCCTCGACCATGACCAGCGTGCATCGGGCGGCCATGCTGCGCAGGTCCGGCCAGGTGGACGAGGCGCAGCTGAGCGCGCTGCACGGCAAGGTCACGGAAAACTTCGTCCGCCAGATGGATGTGTTCACCACCAGCGCGCTGGTCCTGGACGACGGCGTCATCGACCCGCGGGATACGCGCGCCGTGCTGGCGACCGTGCTGGAGATCTGCCGCGATGCCGAGCGCAGGCCGGTGCATCCCATGCAGTTCGGCGTGAGCCGTCCCTGAAGGTCCGGCGATGAAAATACACATCAACAAACTCCTGGTGGCCAATCGCGGCGAGATCGCCCTGCGCATCATGCGCAGCGCGCACGAACTGGGCATCCCCACGGTGGCGGTGTATTCCAGGGCGGATGCCGGCTCGCCCCATGTCGAGTACGCCCACGAGGCGGTCTGCATCGGGGAGGCTCCCCCGCGGGAATCCTATCTGAACATGGCCGCCCTGCTGGAGGCGGCCCGGCTCACCGGGGCGGATGCCGTCCATCCCGGCTATGGCTTTCTTTCCGAGAATGCGGAATTCGCCCAGGCATGCCGCGAGGCCGGCCTGTGCTTCGTCGGGCCTTCAGAGGCAGCGATACGGGCGATGGGTGACAAGGCGCGGGCCAAGATCCTGATGGGCGAACTCGGCCTGCCCTGCATTCCGGGCTACAGCGGCCCGGACCAGGATCCCGCCGCCCTCAAGGCCAGGGCGCAGGCGCTGGGCTATCCGCTCATGATCAAGGCGACGGCGGGTGGCGGCGGGCGCGGCATGCGCATCGTGACCGCGCCCGAAGCCTTCGACGCCGCGCTCGCCTCGGCCAAGTCGGAGGCCAAGAACGCCTTCGGGAACGATCAGGTGATTCTGGAGCGCGTGGTCGAACGCCCGCGCCACATCGAGGTGCAGGTCCTGGTGGACGGCCACGGCCAGGGCATCCACCTGGGCGAGCGGGACTGCTCCGTGCAGCGGCGCTCCCAGAAGGTGATCGAGGAAGCGCCGGCCCCCGGCATGACGGCGGCGATGCGCGAGGCGATGACGGATGCCGCCGTCAAGGCGGCCAAGGCCATCGACTATTCCGGCGCCGGCACCATCGAGTTCATCGTCGACGCTTCCGAAGGCCTGCGCCCCGACCGCTTCTGGTTCATGGAGATGAACACGCGCCTTCAGGTCGAGCATCCGGTGACGGAGATGATCACCGGCGTCGATCTGGTCGAATGGCAGTTGCGCGTCGCGTCCGGCGAGAAGCTGCCGAGGACGCAAGAGGAGATTTCGCTCTCCGGCCACGCCTTCGAGGCGCGGCTTTACGCCGAGGATGCGGCGAAGGGCTTCCTGCCGGCCATCGGGACGCTGCACCGCCTGCGCTTTCCCGATGCGGCGGCCGGCGAGGCGTCGCTGCGCATCGAGACCGGCGTGCGCGAGGGCGATGCGATCTCGCCCTTCTACGACCCGATGATCGCCAAGCTGGTGACGTATGCGCCGACGCGCGCGGCCGCGCTCGCCGCGCTGTCCGAGGCGCTTTCGCGCACCGAAATTGCCGGCTCGGTCGTCAACACCGCCTTCCTCGCCGCGCTCGCCACTGACCCGGATTTCGCCGCCGGCAATGTCGACACCGGCATGATCGGCCGGCGGCAGGACGAGCTGACCGCGGCGAAGCCAGTGACGGCGCAGCACATCGCGGCGGCGGCCGTCGCCGCCTCCGGGCTTGGCGTTCGGCCCGATGCCGCCGATCCATGGGCTGCGCTCGCCGGCTACGCCCACTTCCAGCCGCTGGCGAAGACGGTTTCGCTCGCCCATGACGGCGAGGAGATCAAGGCGCGGCTGACCGTTGCCGCCAACGGCAATGCCCAAGTGGAGGTGGAGGGCGCGAGCGTCGCGGTTCCGGCCTCCGGCGGCCGCTTCGCCACCGCGCGCTGGCCCGGCCACGTCACCGTGTTTTCCGGGGCGGCGAGCCACACTTTCGCGGTCCACGACCCGTTCGCCGACGCGGAAGCCGCGGCCGCCGGGGGCGACGCGCTGCGCGCGCCGATGCCGGGGCTGGTCAAGCTGGCCCGGGCGGCCGCCGGCGACAGCGTGGTCAAGGGCCAGCCGCTGCTCGTCCTCGAGGCGATGAAGATGGAGCACACCATCGCCGCCCCGCATGACGGCGTGATCGAGGAGATCGTGCCCGAGGGCGCGCAGGTGACGGACGGGGCCGTTCTGGTCCGCTTCCGCGAGGAGGGGTAGAGGACAGGGAACTGCGATCCGCGAGGGCGTTTCCCCGTCCTCGCGGGCGGAGGCGCTGGATCAGCGGGTCCGGCGTCGCTCCGAGGCGGGCTGGTAGGCGACGCGGGAGTGGTAGCCGCAATAGGGCCCGCTCTCTCCGGCCTCGTTGCCGCAGAAGCTGAAATCTTCCGACAGCGGGTCGCCGTTCGGCCATTTGCAGGTCCGCTCGGTCAACTGGATCAGGCTCAGGTTGCGCGACATCGGCACCACCACGTCCGCGGCCGGGCGCAGCACCTGCCGCGCCACCGGCTCGGCGTCGAACTGCACGGCGAGCGCGGTCGCGCCGACGCTGGCCGTCACCGTGCGCATCGGCCGGCTGCCTCCGCTCTTGGCCGGGCTGGCGGCCGGGGCCTTCTTGGCGCGCGGCTGGGCGGCCGAGGCGCGCCCGCGCCCCGACAGCTTCAGCCGGTGCACCTTGCCGATCACCGCGTTGCGGCTGACGCCGCCGAGCTGGTTGGCGATCTGGCTGGCGCTCAGCCCTTCGGCCCACAGCTTCTTGAGCAGTTCAACGCGTTCGTCGGTCCAGTTCATGAGCACATGCTCCTGCTATCGCATGCGCCGAATCCGAATCCTTCCCCGGCCAGCCAGCGCTGGCACGGCACCACATATACAGGGGTGATTGGTTTCGCCGCACGAAATCTAGATATTTCTTGGCCTCAAGGTACAGTATCTGCTGACTCCGTGACAAGAGTCGGCCGGGCGTGGGGAATCGGATTTTTCGGTTTTCCCCAACTTGGGTGCACGAATGCCGCAGGTGCGGGCGGTGGAGCCGGGAAACCCGGCGGCGCAACCTTGCGCGGGTGACGTTTCATTTGACTCGACTGGCTTGAAAGCCGATATAGATTGGCCTTCCGCCGCCCTTTGGGCGGCTTTTTTGATTGTCCGTTCTGGAGAGGCATATAATGAGCGGTTCGGCGCTTTACGAGACCTTTGCCCGTGCGCCCCTGGCGTTCGAACGCGGCGAAGGGAGCTGGCTGATAACCGAGAGCGGCGAGCGCTATCTCGATTTCGCCGCCGGCATCGCCGTCAATTCGCTCGGCCATTGCCATCCGCATCTCGTCGCGGCGCTCACCGAACAGGCGCAAAAGCTCTGGCATGTCTCCAACCTCTACCAGATTCCGGGCCAGTCGCGGCTGGGCGAGCGGCTGGTCGAGGCGAGCTTCGCCGACCGCGTCTTCTTCACCAATTCCGGCGCCGAGGCGCTCGAATGCGCCATCAAGACCGCGCGCCGCTATCATTACATCAACGGCCGGCCCGAGCGCTTCCGCACCATTACCTTCGAGGGCGCGTTCCATGGCCGCACGCTGGCGACCATCGCCGCCGGCGGCCAGCAGAAATATCTCGACGGCTTCGGGCCGAAGGCGGACGGCTTCGACCAGGTCCCGTTCGGCGACATCGAGGCGGTCGAGAAGGCCATCGGGCCGGAGACCGCCGCGATCCTGCTGGAACCGGTGCAGGGCGAGGGCGGCATCCGCGCCTTCTCCGCGCCGTTCCTTGAAAAGCTGCGCGCGCTGGCCGACCGGCACGACCTCCTGCTCATCCTCGACGAGGTCCAGACGGGCATCGGCCGCACCGGCAAGCTGTTCGCCTATCAGTGGTCGTCGATCGAGCCGGACATCATGGCCATCGCCAAGGGCATCGGCGGCGGCTTCCCCGTCGGCGCGTGCCTCGCCACCGAGAGGGCGGCGTCCGGCATGACCCCCGGCGTCCACGGCACCACCTTCGGCGGCAACCCGCTCGCCATGGCGGTCGGCAACGCCGTGCTCGACGTGGTGCTGGAGGAGGGCTTCCTCGAATCCGTGCAGGCGCGGGCGCTCAACGCGCGCCAGATGCTGGCCTCGCTCGTCGACGAATTTCCGCAGGTGTTCGAGGACGTGCGTGGCAACGGCCTGCTCCTCGGCCTGAAGTGCCGCATGGCCAACACCGCGGTTCTCGCCGCGGTCATCGACGCGAAGCTGCTGGCCGTGACGGCGGGCGACAACGTCCTGCGCCTCCTGCCGTCATTGATCGTCAGCGACGAGGAGATCCGCGAGGCCGGCGAGCGCATCCGCGCCGCCGCCGCAAGCCTTGCCGCGCGCACGACGGAAAAGGTTGCGTGATGAGCGGGGCGTTCAGGCATTTCCTCGACTTGTCAGCCGTCTCCGCCGCCGACATCCGCACCATCCTCGACGACGCGCGCGCGCGCAAGCATCGCCTGAAGTCGGGCGCGGCGGCGGGCGAGAAGCCGCTGGCCGGCAAGGTGCTGGCGATGATCTTCGAGAAGCCGTCGACGCGCACGCGCGTGTCCTTCGACGTCGGCATGCGCCAGCTCGGCGGCGAGACGGTGATGCTCACCGGCGCGGAAATGCAGCTCGGCCGCTCCGAGACCATAGCCGACACCGCCAAGGTGCTGTCGCGCTATGTCGACGCGATCATGATCCGTACGACCGAGCACGCGCGCCTGATCGAGCTGGCCGAGCACGCCACCGTTCCCGTCATCAACGGCCTGACGGACGACACCCATCCCTGCCAGATCATGGCCGACGTGATGACCTATGAGGAGCATCGCGGCCCCGTCAAGGACCGGCTCTTCGCCTGGACCGGCGACGGCAACAACGTGCTCCATTCGCTGATGCAGGCGTCCGCCCGGCTGGATTTCCGGCTGAACATCGCGGTGCCGGAAGGCAGCGAGCCGTCGCAACCCATGCTCGACTGGGCGCTCGCCAATGGCGGCCGGGTCGCGGTGATGCGCTCGCCCGAGGAGGCGGTCAAGGACGCCGACTGCATCGTCACCGACACCTGGGTCTCGATGGGGCAGGAGCACCGCGCGCGCGGCAACAACGTCTTCATGCCCTATCAGGTCAACGAGCGGCTGATGGCGCATGCGAAGCCCGACGCGCTGTTCATGCACTGCCTGCCGGCCCATCGCGGCGAGGAAGTCACCGACGCCGTGATCGACGGCCCGCATTCGGTGGTGTTCGACGAGGCCGAGAACCGGCTGCACGCGCAGAAGGCGGTCATCGCCTGGTGCCTCGGCGCTTGAATGCGGCGGGGCCGGGCCCTATCTTCCGGGTTCAGCCTTCAATCCATGGCGCATGACGGCCGGGCCATCGTCCCGCGATGGCGGCCGCCTGCCCATGCCGGGACAGGAAAATTCAGGTGAGTGACAGCGAGATCAGGCTCGGCGAGTTCGGCTTCGCCGGCGACGACCATGTGGTTCCGTTCGAGGTGGACGCGCTCGACCTGCGCGGCCGCGCCGTGCAGCTCGGCCCGGTGCTCGACGCGATCCTGCCGCGCCACGGCTATCCCGAGCCGGTCGCCAACCTGCTCGCCGAGGCGATGGTGCTGACGGTGCTTCTCGGAACGACGCTGAAGTTCGAGGGCAAGTTCATCGTCCAGACCCGCACCGACGGGCCGGTCGACCTTCTCGTCGCCGATTTCTCGACGCCGCATTCGCTGCGCGCCTATGCCCGCTTCGACGCTGCCCGGCTGGAGGCGGCCGTGGCCGCCGGCCGCACCGCGCCCGAGGAGCTGCTCGGCAAGGGCGTGCTGGCGCTGACCGTCGACCAGGGCGCCTTCATGCAGCGCTATCAGGGCATCGTCGAGCTCGACGGCGCGTCGCTGGAGGAGGTCGCGCGCACCTACTTTCGCCAGTCCGAGCAGATCCCGACCGACGTGCGCCTCTCCGTCGCCCGCCAGATCGTGCCGGGCGCGGATGGTCCCGTCGCCCACTGGCGCGCCGGCGGGCTGCTCGCCCAGTTCCTGCCCGAGTCGCCTGAGCGCATGCGCGCGGCCGACCTGCCCGGCGGCGACGATCCGAACGGCGACCCCGATGGTGATGAGGACGGCGATGCCGGGGACGGGGCGGACGACGCCTGGGCCGAGGTGCGCTCGCTCCTCGCCACTATCTCGCCGGACGAGCTGTTCGACCCGACGGTCGGCTCCGAGCGGCTGCTCTACCGCCTGTTCCACGAGCATGGCGTGCGCGTCTTCGACGGCGTCGCGATCGAGGACGACTGCTCCTGCTCGCGCGAGAAGATCCGCGCCATCCTCGACGGCTTCACCGCCGAGGAGATCACTGAGAGCACCGAGAACGGCACGATCCGGGTGTCGTGCGAGTTCTGCTCCCAGCATTACGAGTTCGACCCGGCCGAGTTTTCCGCCGCGCGATAGAACCGGTCCTTGCGCCGCTCCGCCCGACCGTGCACCATGGGGCGGCGGGCAGGAGCGGGGACATGCCCGCGACAGGCTGCCGCGCCATCATGGTTAACCGGCGCGGAAAGCATTCGTGAACGCCTGAGGCGGCATGCTGTCGCCTTGTCAAAAGGTGGCGCGGGGGCGCATGGAGCAATTCCGGGAAAAGTGTGAAGCACTTTTCCGCCCGGGATTGCGGGAAACAAGAAGCTGGAGCGATCCAGCGGTGCGCCATGACATACAGGATGATCTCGATAGTTGCCGCGGCCGCGGCTTTCGCCTTGCTGTTCTCGGCGCTGGTGAAGCAGTCGGACAGGGTGATCCGGCCCGAGGGCGCGAAGGTGGCCTGCCAGGAAACCGCCGGCGGCTGCGCGCGCGCCTTCCTCCGCTGACAGCCTTAATCAATGGTCAACGCCTGATGTGCATCATCGACCCGAGGGAGCCGGTAAGGAAACCGGGTTTGCGGGCCGAGCGATGGCGGAAACATATGCAACGCGCGCCGAGATGCGCGAGGAGACGGCGGAAGCCGTCTGCGAGATCGCGATCTGCCTCGCCCAGGCGATTCACGAGATCGATCCGCAGGCGCATCGCCGCATGAACTTCAATGCCGGCAAGGCCTACAACCGGCTGCTCGCCGAGCGCCGGCCGCTGGCCGCCGACATCCTCTACCGTTTCGGCCGCGCGCTGATGAACACGGAGCTGTTCCCCGAGGGGGAGGAGGGGCCGGCCTTCGCCGAGGACGAGGACCGCTGATCGCGCGTCAGTTCACCAGCCGGCCGCTGTCCGGCAGGTCGAGCGAGAAGGCCGGAATCTCGATCTCGAAGAAATCGCCCGCGCCGTTCCTCACCGTGTAGCTGCCGGCCATGAAGCCCGACGGCGTGCGCAGCGGGCATCCCGACGTGTACTGGAAGCTGTCGCCGGGATCGAGCTCGGGCTGCTCGCCGACGACGCCGGGGCCGCGCACCTCCTCGGTGCGGCCGAGCCCGTCGGTGATGCGCCAGTGGCGCGCCAGCACCTGGATCGGGTCGTCCGAATGGTTGGCGATGGTGACGCGATAGCCCCAGACATAGCGCGACTCCTCCGGATCGGACTTCGCCTCCAGATAGAACGGCTCGACGGCCACCTCGATATTGCGCGTCACGCTGCGGTACATTTTCCCGATCCACGGCCGGCGGCTGGCATGCCGCCCTCCCTGGAATTGGACAAGCCGGCATGGCGAAACTGTGGCTGCCACGCCGGCCCGGCGCCTTATCCTGCTCTGGCGAGCGCCCGGTCGAGGTCCTCGATCAGGTCGTCGACGTCCTCCAGCCCGATCGACAGGCGCAGCGTGCCGCCGAGGATGCCGACCGTCTCGCGCGCCTCGTCGGTCAGGTTCTTGTGCGTCGTCGTCGCCGGGTGGGTGATCAGGCTCTTGGCGTCGCCGAGATTGTTGGAGAGCTTGATGATGTCGAGCCCGTTCAGCAGCGCGAAGGCGTTGTCCTTGCCGCCCTTGACGTCGAAGCAGATGAGCGTCGAGCCGCCGGTCATCTGCTTCGCCACGATGTCGGCCTGCGGGTGGTCGTCGCGGCCGGGATAGATGATGCGCGACACCGCCTTGTGCCGGGCGAGATGGTCGGCGATGCGCGCGGCGGCCTGCGTCTGGTGGGCGACGCGCAACGGCAGCGTCTCCAGCCCCTTCAGCAGCGTCCACGCGTTGAACGGCGACAGCGACGGCCCGGTGTGGCGGAAATAGTCGTGAAGCTCCTCCTCGATCCATGCCTTGTCGGACAGGATGATGCCGCCGAGGCAGCGGCCCTGGCCGTCTATGTGCTTGGTCGCCGAGTAGACGACGGCATGCGCGCCGAGCTCCAGCGGCTTCTGCTGCAAGGGCGTGGCGAAGACGTTGTCGACCACCAGCCGCCCCCCCGCCTCGTTGGCGATCTCTGCGACGGCAGCGATGTCCACCACCTCGAGCGTCGGGTTGGTCGGGCTTTCGAGGAAGAACTGCTTCGTGTTCGGCCGCACGGCGGCCTTCCACTCGTCGAGGTTGCGCCCGTCGACCAGCGTCGCCTCGATGCCGTAGCGCGGCATCAGCGTCTCGACCACCCAGCGGCAGGAGCCGAACAGCGCCCGTGCCGACACGATGTGGTCGCCCGCCTTGGCGCTGCACAGCAGCGCCGCCGCCACCGCCGCCATGCCCGACGCGGTGGCGCGCGCGTCCTCCGCGCCCTCCAGCGCACACATGCGCTTCTCGAACATGTCGACGGTCGGGTTGGCGTAGCGCGAATAGATGAAGCCCGGTTCCTCGCCCTTGAAACGGGCCTCCGCTCCTTCCGCCGTGTCGTAGACATAGCCCTGCGTCAGGTAGAGCGCCTCAGAGGTTTCGCCGTAGGGCGAGCGCATCGTGCCGGCATGGACCATCGCGGTTGCGGGTTTCCAGTTGCGCTTCGTCTCGTTCGTCATCGCCCTCTCCAGACACAAAAAAACCGGCCGCAAGTCGCGCGCCGGTTTCCTCTCGGTCCCTTTAGCGACTTGTTTAACGTGGCTGCAAGCCGACCGGCAAATCACCACGGGATAAAGGTCCTTTACGCCCGCCTCCGGCTTGCGTCAATCGCCATCCGCGCTAAACCTCATTGCCCGCTGTTTGGCGCGGCCCACGGTGACCTTGAGGGGAGAAACGCGCGTGCGCACCACAGGCATCCTGCCGGATCGCGACATCGCCGGCCTGTTTTCGGCCGGCGCGTTGATGGCCGCCCGTCCGCTCGACGCCGACCAGATCCAGCCGGCGAGCCTCGACCTGCGACTTGGGCCGAAGGCCTATCGCGTGCGCGCCAGCTTCCTGCCGGGGCCGGCGAGCGACGTCGCCGGCAAGCTCGAGCGGCTGAAGCTGCACGAGATCGACCTGACGGACGGCGCGGTGCTGGAGACGGGCTGCGTCTATGTCGTGCCGCTTCAGGAGCGGTTGGCGCTGCCCGCCGACATTTCCGCCTCCGCCAACCCGAAGAGCTCGACCGGCCGGCTCGACATCTTCACCCGCGTCATGGCCGACCATGCGCAGGAGTTCGACAAGATCCCGGCCGGCTATGCCGGCCCGCTGTTCATGGAGGTCAGCCCGCGCACCTTCCCCATCGTCGTCAGGGAGGGCTCGCGCCTGTCGCAGGTGCGGTTCCGCAAGGGCCACGCCCTCTTGTCCGAGGACGAGCTGCACGGCCTCCACGCCGCCGAGACGCTGGTCGCCTCGGAAGCGCCGAACATCTCGGGCGGCGGCATCGCGCTGTCCATCGACTTGACCGGCAACGCCGACGGGCTGATCGGCTACCGCGCCAAGCATCACACCGCGGTCGTCGACGTCGACAAGCGCGCGGCGCAGGACGTCTACGATTTCTGGGAGCCGCTCCATGCGCGCGGCCGCCCCGAGCTGATCCTCGACCCGGACGAGTTCTACATCCTCGTCAGCCGCGAGGCCGTGCACGTCCCGCCGCTCCACGCCGCCGAGATGACGCCGTTCGATCCGCTGGTCGGCGAGTTCCGCGTCCATTATGCCGGCTTCTTCGATCCCGGCTTCGGCCATTCGGCCGCCGGCGGCACCGGCGCGCGCGCCGTGCTCGAGGTGCGCAGCCACGAAGTGCCGTTCATCCTCGAAGACGGTCAGGTCGTCGGCCGCCTCGTCTACGAGCACATGCTCGCCCGGCCCGACCGGCTCTACGGTGCGGACATGAAGTCCAACTATCAGGCGCAAGGCCTGAAGCTGTCGAAGCATTTTCGCGTCTAGCTTCCGCCTTTTACCCGTAGCGTCCGCACCTCCTCGCGCAGCGCCCTGATCTCGGCGAGGATCGCCTCCTGCTCCTGCTGAAGCGCCGAGCGGTCCTGCGCGGCCGCGTTCTCGTGCTCCTCCTCCATCGCTGAGACGATGATGCCGATGAACAGGTTGAGCACGGCGAAGCTGGTGACGATGATGAAGGGCAGGAAGAACAGCCACGCATAGGGGTGGGTCTCCAGCATCGGCCGCACCGTGCCGGTCGACCACGAATCCATGGTCATGATCTCGAACAGCGTGTAGGCCGACGCGCCGATCGAGCCGAAGGTCCCGGGGAAGGTGGCGGAATAGAGCGTCGTCGCCATCACGGCGAACACGTAGTAGACGAGGCCGAGCAGAAGCACGATCGACCCCATCCCCGGCAGCGCCCGCACCAGCCCGCTGACCACCCGGCGCAGCGACGGCACGACGCTGACGAGGCGCAGCACGCGCAGGATGCGCAGCGCCCGCAGCACTGACAGGTTCCCCGTCGCCGGCACCAGCGCGATGGCGACGACGAAGAGGTCGAACACCCGCCACGGATCGCGCAGGAACGCGCCGCGATAGACGAGGATGCGGGCGGCGAGCTCGGCGACGAAGACGGAGAGGATCGCCGTGTCGAGGAAGGAGAGCAGCGGGCCGAACCGGGCGACCGCCGCCGGCGAGGTCTCCAGCCCGAGCGTGATCGCGTTGACGATGATGAGGGCGATGATCGTCGCCTCGAAGCGGCGCGATTCGATGAGCGTTTTGAGCGCATCCACGGGGCGATTTCTCCGGCAGGGCAGGGGTGGATCGGGTGTCGCGGATTCCTAGAGCATTTTGCCGCCGGACGGAATCGTCCGGCGTCGCACAAATGCGGCTGAAGCAGACAAATGGAGCAACGAAACGGCATTCGCCGGAAATGCCCGCCGCTCCGGGGTGCCGCATGGGACGGATCAAGTTGCCGCTTGACAGAAAGCCCCGCGCCCGCGATCTATGTGCGGCGCGCGGGCGTAGCTCAATGGTAGAGCGAGAGCTTCCCAAGCTCCAGACGAGGGTTCGATTCCCTTCGCCCGCTCCAGATAACGTTCTTTAGACGTCTCTGATGTTCCAAGGAGCGTTAACCCGAAAGGGAAATCAGCGTCCTTCGTTCAAGCGAAATCCACCTGGAGCGTATCTCGTTCGCGCGCTATCCAGACGTTAGCCTTCGCGAGACCTGCCTCTTGCATGACGATGCGCGCACGCTTGTGAGCGTTCAGACCTGTGCGAAGCGATTGCGGATGGCAGCGTAGATTTTCATCTCGGTGACGTGGCTCCGGAATGGATTCGATCAGTTGCTTTATGCGGTGGCAGAACCGGCGATCCAGTTCTTCCGGACGGAGACGGGGGGCGAACTCATCGGATGCAGGGCTTCCAGGACGGCCGAGAGACCCAAAACTCCGATATCGTCGAGATGACGCCCCATGACCTGAATTGCGATCGGCAAGCCCGCTTGCGTCAACCCTATGGGGATGGACGCAGTCGGCAACCCCGTGAAGTTCCCGAGCGGCGAAAAGGGCAGCCAGGCGTGGCTCGGGACCTCTGTGCCGCCAATATGGCTTGGCCCCTCCCGATCGATCTCGAATGCGGGACATCCGACGGTCGGCGTAAGCAGGAAGTCGTAGTTTCGCATGAAACGCGCCGTCGAGTTCACGATGCGTTTCCGCTGCAATTGGGCATCCGTGAACTCTTGTGCTGTCCAACGATGTTTGAGCAGCCGATCCAGCCAACCGCGGAATGCGATATTCTTCTCCTGCGCCATGCGCAGTAACCCGGTGCGATCGGTGTCGAGCGCGACAAGCGCGTCGAACGTCTCGTGCATATCCCCGACTTCAGGCTGGGCCCTGTCGATCCGACAGCCGACCGCACGTTGCAGGTTCTCGCCGGCTGTCTGCACGGCGACCGCCACCTCCGGATCGACGGGCGCGAATCCCATATCGATACTCAATGCGATACGCGCGCCACGAAGCGATTCATGGCCGGGGATGTCCCAGCTTTCGATATCTCGTGGAAGCGAGGCCCGATCGTTCGGGGTAGGGCCTACGACTGCCGACAGAATTGCTGCGGCATCGGCGACATAGCGGGTAAGCGGCCCAATGTGCTCAAGAGATTCCCAACTCGAAATGCCGGGAAATCGCTCGTCACGACATCCTGGATAGACCGGTACGCGCCCCCAGGAAGGCTTGATCCCGAACACACCGCAAAGTGAAGCCGGTATGCGGATTGATCCGCCGCCGTCGCTGCCAATGGCAACGGGAACCATCCCCGCCGCCACGGCAACCGCCGAACCGGCGCTCGATCCGCCGGAGGTGAGCCGTACGTCCCAGGGATTTCGGGTCGTCGGGAACAGGTCGTTGTGCCCCACGGCTCCGTAGCCGAACTCTGACGTATTGGTTTTCCCCACCACGATCGCGCCCGAAGCTTTCAGTCGCTCCACCACGACGTCGTCCTCGTCCGGCACGAAATCCTCATAAAGGCGGGATCCGTAGCTGGTCGCCAAACCCCGGGTCGATATGAGGTCCTTGATTGCTACCGGCACTCCCGCCAGCGGCCCCACCTCATCGCCACGTGTGATGCGCTGGTCGACCCGGGCGGCAGCCTCGAGGGCGCCGCGTTCGTCGAGCGTGCAGAACGCATGGAGGCTCCCGTCGATCTCTCCGATGCGTTCGAAGGCGCTGGTCACCAGTTCGGTTGCCGAAACGTCCCGTGCGGCGACTGCCTGCGCGATAGGGGCGATGAGGCCGGCGCGGGTTGTAGCCTGCACCTCTTTTATCAAATTCATGCCCAGAATCCTCCCGCCGCAGCCACCGATAAGCACTTGCCGGAATCATTCTGCACAGCGGCAAGAGTTTTTCAAGTAACTTGACCAGTGAGAATTAGTCTGTCAGCATATGCATGCAACTGGCGCGCTAATAGGTGCCGGGAGAGAGGAACAAGGGAGGAGTGCATGACGCGGTTTGTCTTGGGGCGCCGGAGTTTGTTGAAGGCCGGCTACGCCCTCGCATTGGGGTTTGCGGCATTGAATCCGATTGCCGCAACAGCGCAGGAGCCGTTGACGGTTGGAATTCTTCTTCCAGGCTCGCGGAGCGATCAGGGATGGATGGAGTCGGCCTATAACGGCATGCTCGCCGCGCAGGAAACGCACGGTGACAAGATCAAGGTTCAACTGATCGAGAATGTCAGCAACGCCGATTGGGATCAGGCGCTCACCGTGCTTGCCCAGAAGAATGCGCTGGTGATTGGTGCTGCGGGACAGGTCCAGACATCGCTGATGAAGATCGCCAAGCGATTTCCCAACGTGAAGTTTTCACTTATCGGGGGAAACAAGAACAGCGAGGAACTGGCCAATTTCGCCGGCTACGATGTCAAGCAGGCCGAAATTGCCTACGTCGCGGGCGTGGTGGCGGGCATGCTCTCGAAAAATGGCGCCATCAGCTACGTCGGCGGCCTCGAGATCCCGCCGATCGTGAACGCCGGCACCGAGTTCCAAAAGGGGGCGGCATCGGTCAATCCCGACATCAAGTTCTTCGCGAACTTCACGGGCGATTTCGATGACGTCGCCAAGGCCAAGGAAGCCACCATGGCGGCCATCGCTCATGGCGCCGACATCCACTACCATATCATGAATCTGGGGCTGCGCGGGATCGAGCAGGCGGCGCGGGAGAACGGCACCAAAATCATCGGCAGCTACACCGACCGTTGCGGGACCGACGACCTTTATATCGGATACAGCGTCACCGGCATCGGCTACATGCTTCAATATGCGATAGCGGAAGCCCTGAATGGAACGTGGCAGTCCGGCTACAAGGCATTCGGATTGGCCATGGGACCGGAAGCCTCGAGGATGGTCGTGTGCAATGCCTCGCCGGAGGTGAAGCAGAAGATCGAGGAAGTCGAACAGGCAATCCGCGAAGGCAAGATCAAGACCTTGGAAGGCTAGGAAATGTCGGCCTCGGGGATGGTTGATGGGGAGGTGGAAGCCTCCCCATACGGCGCCGGATTGTCGCCCCTGCTGTCGATAGACGGCATCAGCAAAAGCTTCGGAGCCTTCAAGGCTCTCGACGATGTTTCTCTCGAGATCGCCGCGGGCGAGGTGCATTGTCTGCTTGGCGAGAACGGCGCCGGGAAATCAACCCTGTGCAACCTCATCTTCGGCGTCTACCGCGCCGATTCCGGAACCATGAAGCTCGATGGCGCGCTCCATCTGCCGAGCGGGCCGGGCGATGCGCTGAACTGCGGCGTTGCGATGGTCCACCAGCATTTCAGCCTGGTGCCGGACCTGACGGTGCTCGACAATCTCCTGCTGGGGCAATCGCGAGGGATACTCCATCGGAAGAGGTTCTCCGAGAAGCTGGAGGACGTCTCCAGGCATTATGGTCTCGCGGTCCGGCCGCAAGCCGTCATCCAGGACCTGTCCGTCGGAGAGCGTCAGCGCGTGGAAATCGTGAAATGCCTGATGCGCCAGCCTCGCCTGCTCATTCTGGACGAGCCCACCGCGGTGTTGCTTCCCGAGGAGATCGACCGGCTGATGGAGATCTGCGGCCATGTCGCCGCGGAGGGGTGCAGCGTGGTGCTGGTGACCCACAAGCTGGCGGAAATCAAGCGCGCGGCCAATCGCGTGACGGTGCTGCGGCGCGGACGCACGGTTGCCAGATCCGATCGGCCCAACGAGCAAATCGAGGACCTTGTCCGCGCGATGATCGGCAGGGACCGCGACTTCGCGAGCGGTGCGAACAGCCGGCGCTCCCGACCAACAGAGCCGGACCGGGCGTCGGCCGGAGATGCGCCCCTGACGATCCAATCCCTGAGCTATACGGGTCCGGACGGCGTGGAGCGGCTTTCAAATATCGACCTCACGGTCTATCGCGGCGAGATCGTCGGCGTGGCGGGCGTCGAGGGGAATGGGCAATCCGAACTGGGGGCCATTCTCGGCGGCATGCTCACCGCGACCTCCGGCCGGTACACGGTTGCCGGTAAGGACGTCGCCCACTGTTCTGCGGGCAGCATCACGGAGGCGGGTGTCGGCATTGTGCCGGAGGATCGGCACCGCGTGGGATGCATCCTCGATCTCAGCCTGG
The DNA here is from genome assembly GCA_037190985.1 of Alphaproteobacteria bacterium. Classification (GTDB taxonomy): domain Bacteria; phylum Pseudomonadota; class Alphaproteobacteria; order Rhizobiales; family Rhizobiaceae; genus Aerobium. Next base: position 53,479 of record JBBCKE010000035.1, on the reverse strand, counting down.
CAGAGAACCTTTTCCTCAATCAACTTCATCGCTTCACGAGATTCGGAATGCTGCAACGTTCGTCGCTGCGCCGATCGGCGGTCGGCCAGATGGATGCATTCGACATCCGCGCCGCCGGCCCGGACGTTGCGTTCTCCAGCTTGTCAGGGGGCAATCAGCAGAAGGCCGTGCTCGCACGCGAGATCAGCTTGCCAGACCTTCGGCTGCTTGTGGCCGCGCAGCCGACGCGCGGCCTCGATATCGGCGCGATCGACGCAATTTACGGACAGATCAGGGAGGCTGCCCGAAACGACGTTGGTATCTTGCTCATTTCGTCGGAGCTGGACGAGCTGCTGTCCGTCGCTGACCGTATCGTCGTCATGTACCGCGGAAGGATCATGGGTGAATGCCCGGCGGAGCCCGATCAACGGAAGCGCATTGGTGCGATGATGGCGGGGCATGTACAATGACGATCTTTGCCGGCTCGCGCCGTGTCGCGCATAGCGACGTGCTGCTGCCCCTTGCCGCGGTGGTGTTTGCGCTTCTTATCGGTCTTGCCCTTATCGCCGCGGTTGGCGTGTCTTTGCCAATGGCCGTATCGGCATTCGCGGATGGTGCCTGGGGGTCGGGATACGCCATCGGCGCTTCGCTCAATCGCGCTGCCGCGCTGGGCCTTGTGGGCCTTGGCTTCATTCTGGCAAACCGCGCAAATCTCACCAATGTGGGAGGCGAAGGGCAGATCGCGATCGGCGGGATCACCGCAACTGCGGTGTGCCTTTACGGCACGGCCGATTGGGTCGCACCGTTCTCTTATCTGATGCCCATGCTGCTGGCCGCTTTCGCAGGCGGCCTGTGGGGCGGCATTGCGGGCTATCTCAAGGTCAAGGTCGGAACCAATGAAGTGATCAGCACGCTGTTGCTGTCCTTCATAGGGATCTGGGTGCTCTACGGCTGCGTGCAGTCCGAAGCGCTTCTTCGCCAGCCCATGACGGATAGCGCGACGCTGCCTGAATCCCTCGAGATCGCTGCCGTCACGCAAATTCCCGCATTCGTCACCTCGACGGGGCTTTCGCTGCATCTTGGCCTGGCAATAGGTGTACTCCTTGCGATCGTCGTTGCCGTCGTCCTGAACAGAAGCACTTTCGGCCTGAAGCTCAAGGCTGTCGGGTTCAACACGATCGCCGCCCAGCGGGCGGGGATGCCTATCGGTGGCTATGTGATGCTGGCGATGTTTCTTGCCGGTGCGTTTGGCGGGCTGGCAGGGGCCTTCATGCTTCAGGCCGACCAGCTTGTCCTGAAGGCCCGGTTCTCGTCCGGTTACGGCTTCGACGGGCTGGTCGTCGGCCTGTTGGCGCGAGGTACGGTCAAGGGAGTGATCGCCAGCGCGCTCCTGTTCGGTTTCCTCCGATCGGGGGGGATCAACATGGAACTGACCGCAGGGGTCCCCAGCGCCATTGTCCTTGTCATTCAAGGGATCATCATCGTGACCCTTGCCGGCGCCACTTTCTGGCTATCGAAGCTCAAGCGGGTGTAAACATGGACGTTCCGTTTTACGGTCTGCTCGCTCTGTTTGTCGGCTCAAGCATCCGGCTCGCCATAGCGATGATGCTCGGCTCGCTCGGCGAGCTCGTCAGCGAACGGGCAGGCGTACTTAACCTGAGCATCGAAGGGATGATGCTGCTCGGTGCATTTGCCGGCGCAATGGGGTCCCTTGCCACCGGCATGCCGTTGGTAGGGCTGGCTTGTGCCATCGTGGCGGTAATTCCCGTTGCCCTGCTCCAGGGGGTGCTCAGCATAACGCTGCATGCCAATCAGATTGTCAGTGGGATCGGCATCAACATTCTCGTTCTCGGAGGCACGACCGTCGCCTATCGCGAGATCCTGGGGAGTGGATCTCGTGTACAGATTCCCGGCTTTGACAAATGGAGCCCCCCGCTTCTCGGCGATATTCCCGTGATCGGCCAGGCAGTCTTTGCGCAAAGCTGGATGGTCTATCTTGCGTTCGTGTTGGCCGTTGCGGTGTGGTTCGTATTTCGGCACACTGCCCTGGGGTTGATGCTCCACTCCGCCGGTGCGGAGCCGCGCGCCCTGGACAAATCCGGTGGCTCGGTGACTGGGATACGGTATGGAGCCGTTCTGTTCACGGGTTTCATGGCCGCGCTCGGGGGCGCCTTCCTGTCGCTGTCCGACATCCAGACGTTCACCGAAGGAATGACCAGTGGTGTCGGTTATCTCACTCTCGTAGCTGTCATATTCGGAAACTGGAAGGTTTGGCGAACCGTGTTCGCCTGTTTATTCTTCGGCGCGGCCACGGCGTTGCAGTTTCAACTGCCGGCGATGGGCATCAATGTACCAAATGCGTTGCTGATCATGCTGCCTTACGTTATGGCCCTGTTAGCAGTTGCAGGCTTGGTTGGACGACAGACTCCGCCCGCCGCGTTGACATTGCCGTACTCTCGGTAGATTTGCGAAACAGATCCAGACATGACGAACAAGAACAAACGAGCAGAACGGGACGATCTTCAACTCGGCGCGCGCGTCAAGCATGCGCGCCAGATGGCCGGGCAGCGCATGCGCGACCTCGCCGAGAAAGTGGGATGCACGGAAAGCTTGATCTCCAAGATCGAAAGCGGGCGTGTCCAGCCTTCCGTCGCGATGTTGTATCGGCTGGTCGAGGCGCTCGGCCGGGACATGTCGTCTTTTTTCGGCACCGACATGGAATCGCCTGGGATCGTGCTGAAGAACGGCGAACGGCCTCTGCTTCTGACCGATCCTTTGCGCGAAGGCTCCGGCATCACCTATGAGCGCCTGGTTCCTTTCGCAGCGGGTAATCTGCTTGAATGCAATATTCATAACCTGCAACCGAACAGCGTAAAAGAAGACCCGATCACGCATCAGGGAGAAACGGTGGGGTATGTAATAGAAGGTCAGATCGAACTGACCATAGATTCCACCGTTTATAATCTTTCGACGGGAGATTCCTTTTTCTTCCGGAATCATCTTACCAGCAGTTACCGCAATCCCGGTCCCGGTTTGGCGCGCATTCTCTGGGTGAACACGCCTCAAGTGCATTAAAGATGCTTGGTGACGATCGCGATTGTCACTCGCCGGATTGTTTGATCGTTACAACTGAAAGGGGAAATCAATGGGATTTTCCTTGGCTTGCCATGAATGAAGGCAATTTTATCCGGGACACGCGGCTTTGGGACAGCCTGATGGAAATGGCCCGGATTGGCGCGATCGAAGGCGACGGCTCCTGCCGTTTGTCGCTCAGCAACGAGGATCGGGAAGCGCGCGATCTGTTTGCGCGGTGGGTCCACGAGGCAGGGTGTGAGCTCCGCATCGATCCTTTTGGCAACATGCTTGCCGTTCGACCGGGAACGCGCCCGGATCTGCCCGTGGTCCTGATGGGCAGTCACCTCGACACCCAGCCGCACGGCGGTCGATTTGATGGCGTCCTGGGTGTGCTCGCTGGTCTTGAAGTCATTCGATCCCTCAACGATTCCGGCATTCAAACCGAACACTCCGTCGCTGTGGCGAACTGGACCAATGAGGAAGGCGTGCGCTTCAAGCCCGGCCTCACGGGATCTAAGGGGTTTATCGGTGAACTCACGGTCGGCGACGAGACCATTTCGGGACTCGATGGCGCAAACTATTTCGCCGAGTTGTCACGGATTGGATATGCAGGCACCGACGTGCCGCCCGGAATCCTGTCCTACATCGAGCTTCACATCGAGCAGGGAACGGTTCTGGAGTCAGCGGGTCTTCCCGTTGGAATCGTTTCGGGTATCCAGGGTGTGCGGTGGTTCGAGATCGATATTCACGGGTTCGACGCTCACGCGGGCACGACGCCCATGCAGACCCGTCGCGATAGTTTCATGGCCGCTGCCGAGCTCGTTATCGTCCTCAAGCAGATTGCGTTACGACTGAGTCCCGACATCAGGCTTACATTCGGACGGGTCGAGGTTGTGCCCAACTCACAAAATACCATTCCTGGGCGGACACGCCTCGGGGTGGACCTTCGACATCAGGATAGCGAAGTACTGGACGCCTTTGAATCTGCCGCCGCCGAGGCCGTATCCTCGATTGCCGCCGCCTCTCGCTGCACGGCAACGATGCGACGCACGATGGATGTGCCACCTGTACGGTTTGATGCCGAGGTGCTCGCAGCGCTGTCCGCCGCGGCCGACGATCTGAACATTCCCACGAAGATCTTATCGAGTGGCGCGATGCACGATGCCAGCAGCATCGCGCTGTGTACTCCGTCAGCCATGATCTTCGTCCAGTCGCGCGGGGGCATAAGTCACAACCCGAGCGAGTGGTCCGAGCCTGATCATGTCGCTCTGGGGTGCGAGCTGCTTGCTCGAACTGTCCTCACTCTTGCCAATTCCCGTTATCTCGACGCTACCGGCTGAGAGAATAGGTCTCGAAGTTCCTTGAGGATTTTCTCTGCCGCCGTTGCAATCCAGGACGAGGGATGCCGCGTCGCCTTCTCGATGAGGGCGGGCGACAGGTCGAGCGTGCGGGCGCGGCCGTAGTCGGCTCCGGCGATGTCGATGTAGCCCGCCACTCTCAATGCGCGCGGCAGGGCGGCCTCGGGCTGCGCCGCGATCTCGGCCCGCAGCCTTTGCGCGTCCATGCCGAGCCCGGCGGGATCTATGCCGCCGAGCGTGACGAGCGCCCCGATGACGGCGCGCGCCGCCTCGCGGTCGTAGGGCTTCTGCCAATCCTCGAGGCTGCTGCTTCGGGTAGACCGGTAGCCGCTCGCCTCGAGGAACGCGCCGAGATGCAGGAAGGGGGCATGGGCGTCTGTCACGTCCTCGAGGGCGGCGGCTTCTCCCGCCCCGTCTGGGAGCAGGTCGAGGACCGTCTCCAGCATCTGCTCCTGCTGCCTGGCCCGGCGCGCCATACCCTCCGGCGTAAAGAGGCCCCAGCGGCCGAGCACCCGGTCGGCATCCTCGTCGCGGCCGGCGGAACGGAACAGCGTCACGATATTCCGGGTGAACCTGACAGGCGGGGGAGTCGTCCCCTTGCTGATTTTCGACGTGAGGGCCGCGAGAAGCGCGTTGCTCCTTTCGGCAGGGAGTTCCCTGATGATCTCCCCGAACGCGGCCGATGCGCAGGCGATGGCGAGGTCCTGCACGTCGTCGCGCGCCGTCGAGCCGGGCGGCGGGCCGAAATCCTCGGGGTGCATCCCGAGGGCAGGCAGATCGAGGAACAGGGCGACGAGGGCGTCGAGGTCGTAGTGCCGCGCCCCCGCCGTCGCGAGACAGGCCCAGGCGGCAAGCCGGACCCAGTTCCGCGGGTCGTCGCGCAAGGCGTGCGCCCGTTGCGCCACCTCGTCCGGAAAGGCTTTCGCGGCGCGCAGCAGCGGCGGGCAGATGAGGCCGGCCGCCGCCGGCGTCGAGCGGGCAAGGGCGAAAGCGGCGTCCAGTATCTCCGCCACGAGCCCTGCCGGCAGCCCGCCGCCATTGTCGGCGACGAGGGCGAGGCAATGGCCGATCCGGGCGGCGTGCGGCACGCCGTCGCCGCCGGGCGCAAGCAAGGCGCGGGCGACGGACGCGGCGAGGCCGAGGCCGCCCGCGAATTTGAGCAGCTCGATGGACGCGGCGTGGCGCGATCGGGAGAGGATCGCGGCCTCGCGCGCCTCGTCCGGAAGGCTCGCCAGATAGCGCGCGCCCGCATATTCGCCCAGCGTCTTGTGGACGAACAGCAGCATCTCCTCGCCGGCATGGCGCACCCGCTCGACCAGCCCGGTCTGCTGCCAGAATGCGAGACACTCCTCGAACGTCGTCTCGGCCTTGAGCCGCGACGCGCCGAGCTCGTCGGCGAGAATGTCGGCGCATTGCGCGCGCACCCGGCTCAGCCTCGCGCCGGGATCGGTGGTCAGCACCCAGCCTAGCACCTCGGCGCAGCGGATCGCGAGGCTTCCGAGCGGCCGGGCGTCGACGCGCGCATTGGGCACCTGCTCGATCCGCTCGAACACGCGCGTGTAGAGGTCGGTCCGGCCGTCCCCGAACGCCACCCGATGCAGGCCGAGCAGCACGGCGAAGCCGAGGAGCAGCGGGCTGTGGGTCAGGAGCTCGCTGTCGCGGTTGCGCTTGAGCTGCTGCTCGACCAAGGCGAGGGTCGCGTGCCGCTCGGTGGAGGCATCGGGATGGATGCCGGCGAGAAGGCGCTCGACATGCTGCCCCGCGCGATCGGGGTCGAGCGCCAGTATCTCGTAGTGGCGCCAGCCGGCGAGGTGCGGCGTCTCGTAGCCGATCGGCCGCGTGGTGACGACCGCGCGGCAGCCCGGATGGCTCTCGCAGAACGCGGCGAGGTGGCGGGCGATAAGGTCCTGCGCGTCGCCGGCTTCGTCGAGGCCGTCGCACAGCAGCACGCCGGATGCGAGGAAGGCCGGCATGACCGCTTCGGGGGAGACGCCGGAATCGTGAAGGCCGAGCGTCAGGATGCTTTCGAGGAACGTCGCGCCGCGCCGCAGGGACGGCGCCAGCGCCTTCACGTCCACCCTGACGACCGGAAAGCCGTCCCGCGCATAGGCCAGCGCCAGCTTGCGGGTCAGCATGCTCTTGCCGAGGCCGGGGCCGCCGACGACGACGCAATGCCTGTAGAACCAGCCGATCGATATGTTGGCGATGCACGGGATCAGCATGTTGACCGCCGCGTATCCGCCGTCCCTGTGGAACTCCCGTATCTCCTCGATCGTCGCCGGCTCGCCCGTCTCCGCGCTCGTCGGCATGATGATCGGCAGGTCGACCCACGCCGTATCCATCGAAAGAAGCCGCGTCACGCCGAAGATCGAGAAGGACCGGTTGGCGGCGACGACATGCCGCCGCAGCCGCGCCTCGGCCTCCCGGCGAAGCGCCTCGTCCTGCGGCCCCGCGCCGATGCGCCCGGCAGCCCTTTGTTCCCGGAACGGCACCCGGCTCGACGTCGCGTCCTGGAAAACGCGCAAAAAATCCGCCCTGGTCAGGGGAGGGGCGCTGTCGGTGCGGGCCGCCTCGACCGCGGCGCAGTAAAGCGCGTGATACGCCTTCTGCGCGTCCTCGGGGTATACACCGAACGTCTTGCCGTGCGAGGCCAGCTCGTCGTCGATCTGCGCGCGCAGGTCTTCGCGGTTTTCCTTCGTGTTCCATTCGATCGGCAGGATCAGCCGCGCGATCACCTCGGCCGGCGTCGCCGTGTCGAGGTACGATCTGACCTCGGGCCGGATGTTGGGCTGCTCGCGCAGGAAGGCCGCGATCAGCCCGGCGTCGGCGAGCGAGGTGTCCGCCTGCGGCGCGGCGCGGATCGCCGACCAGAGCCGAAGCCCGGCGCGCGCCTTGCCGAACGGCCGGCCGCGCTCGAGGCCGATGCCGGAGGTCGTCCAGTAATGGTAGCGGATGCGGAATTGGCGGTTCCGCTCGCGATGCGTCCAGAAATCGTTGATCGCCGCAATCACGCCTTTCGTGCGAAGCGTGACGTTGCCCGATCCGGCGGTGTGGCGGGCCTGGCCGACCACCGCGTCCTCGCCTGTGAGCCGGTCGAAATCCTCCGCTCCCTCCAGAACCAGCCTCTCGCCGTCGCCGAGGTCGAGCCAGGCGCGGATGCTGCGCGCGATCTGGTAGTCGTAGCCGCGGTGGGCAGACCTCGCCTGACGCCGCGGATCGGCATCGAGGCCCGCCATCGGCTCTGAATCGGACCGTGTTTCCATGGGCACAGCGTATAGCCGCGCTCGCGGCGGCGGAAGCGCTCCCGCGCAAATCGCGGGCACACCCGCCTTGACCCTCAACTTCGCTTCAAGGTTATGATCCGTTCGGAGAAAAAGCCGGGACCGGGAAGGATCGAAGGATGAGCAAGCGGGTTCTGCATGTCGTCAGCAATGTCGCCCATTATGCCGATCCGTCCGAGCCCACCGGCCTGTGGCTGTCGGAGCTGACGCATGCCTGGGACGTCTTCGCCGCGAAGGGTTTTGAGCAACGCATCGTCAGCCCGAAGGGCGGCGTGTCGCCGCTGGAGCCGCGCGCCCTCAAATGGCCGCTGCTGGACGCTTCCGCCAGGGCGTGGCTTGCCGATAAGGAGCGCATGGCGCTGCTGGAATCGACCGCGCGGCCCGACGAGGTCGATCCGACGGATTTCGACGCGATCTATTTCACCGGCGGCCACGCGGTCATGTGGGACTTTCCCGACGACGACGGGGTCCAGCGGATCACGCGCGCCATCTGGGAGCGCGGCGGCATCGTCTCCTCGGTCTGCCACGGCTATTGCGGCCTGCTGAACGTAAAGCTCCCGGACGGGACGCTGCTCGTCGCCGGCAGGCGCGTCACCGGCTTTTCGTGGACCGAGGAAATTCTGGCCGGGGTCGCGAAGAAGATGCCCTACAACGCCGAGGACGAGATGAAGCGGCGCGGCGCGCGCTACGAGAAGGCCTTCCTGCCCTTCGTCTCCCATGTCGTCGCCGACGGGCGGCTGGTGACCGGCCAGAACCCGTTCTCGGCCAAGGCGACGGCGAAGAAGGTCGCGGCCCTCCTCTGACGCGGGCCGGCGCATGCCTTTCGTAAACGAACGGCCCGCTCCTCACGCCTCTCCCGCCGTCTCCATCTCGCCGGGCAGGTCGAGATAGCCTTGCGCGATCAGGAATTCGCGAATGGCGAACGCCGCCGCTTCCTCTATCGACAGCGGACTCAGTTCGGCGCCGAGACGGTGCAACGCGACCGCTTCGTCGGTCATCAGTTCGATGGTCAGTATCATGAATTCATTCCCCCGCTATGAGCACCAGCCGGCTGGTGCGGCGCGCCCCTTGCGCCTCAACACCTCGTGAGCAGCAGGGACGACGGCCAGCCGCCGGCCCTGACGAGCGTGTCGTCCGGGGGATGGGAGATATGAGAATCGCTCATCTGAAAACTCACCGGTTTTAGAGTCGGGGAGTTCAGAACTCTCTGACAGGAGAGCGCCCGCGCCTTTAGGATCGCTCCCTGGACATACGCGCGGGCCTCCCCGACGCTAATCGGAGAGTGCACTCACGGCTGCACTCAGCCGCTGTCAGAGGGGTTCTGACGCCCCAGCCCTCCTTCGGAGAGCCGCACTAGCAATATCGGATCGGACAGACGCCTTCAACGGCGCGATGGGCCTTCCGATCCATCACGATCGGTTACACAGCCGTCTTATTGCAGGAGGCCGGGAAGCCCCCCCCGAAAGGGGAGGCTCAGAGCCGGAACGTCCAGTAGAGGCAGGCGAGGGTCGCCGCGACGAAGACGACGAAGAAGACCGTGCGCAGGAGGACGTTGCGCCGCAATTCGTTCATGGCGAGATGGGCCGCGACGATTCCTGCCGCGAACACGAACTGCCAGTCGACGAGGACCCACAGCGCCGCGCGGTTGCCGAAGCCGAAGCGCGCCGCCTGCACGCCGACGATGGTGGCGAAGAGGACGAGCGCGGCCGAATAGACCGGCGTCGCGCCGTTGGCGTGGACGAAGCCGGCGGCCCTGAGCGGCAGGATCATCATCAGGAGGCCGGTGAACGCATAGAGCGCGGCCAGCGGCACGAAGGTCGCCGCATTGGCGATCCCGTCGAGCCGGGCAAGGCCGAGATTGCCGAAGGCGTAGCCCTTGAGCGTCAGCGCGATGCTCAGCGCCGCCAGCAGCCCGCTGAGAACGGCGACGAGCAGGAAGGCGGCGAGGGTTCTGTTCATGGTTCGCTCCGGCGGGAATCGTCATCCAGCCAATAGAGCATTTCGCCGCCGCACGGAATCGCCGGCCTCAAGGTCTAGCGGCCGTTGACGAGGTCGGCGGCGATGTCCATGCGGCCGGTCAGCCGCATCTTGTAGACCTGATAGTTCTCCATCACCCGCTGCACGTAGCTGCGCGTCTCCGTGAACGGGATGCGCTCGATCCAGTCGACGACATGCTCCACCGGCTTGCCGCGCGGGTCGCCGTAGCGCTCGGCCCATTGCTGGGCACGGCGCGGGCCGGCATTGTAGCCGGCGAAGGTCAGCACGTAGGAGCCGTTGAAGCGGCCGAGCTGCTCGCTGAGATAATGCGCGCCGAGCGTGGCGTTGTAGCCGGGGTCGCTGGTGAGCCGCCCTTGCGAATAGGAAAGGCCGGCCTTCCTCGCCACTTCCTTCGCCGTGCCGGGCATGAGCTGGAGCAGGCCGAGCGCGCCCGCACCCGACCGGGCGGTGGTGTTGAACTCGCTTTCCTGCCGCGCGATGGCGTAGGCGAGCGCCTTGCCCGAGCCGGAGATGTTGGCATTGGCGGGGATCGCGCCCGTCGGGTGCGACAGCGCGCCGACGGGCAGGCCGCGCGCCGCCGCCCACTTGCCGACGCGCAGCGCGAGGAAATGGTTGCCCTGCCGCTCGGCCGAGACGGCGAGCAGCGCCAGCTCGCCGACGCTCGTCAGCTCCTGCGCCAGCCCGCGATAAAGCCCTTCGGCGCGGCGGCCGTGGCCGGCCTGTTCCAGCCGGCGGATCGCCTGCACCGCCTGCCGGTTCTCGAAATTGCGCCGGTCGGCGTCCGACGGCGAGGGATAGGCGGCCGAGATCGCGCTGCGGCCGAGCTTGGCCGCCGCGAGCTGGCCGTAGAACGCCGTGCCGTACTGGGCCGCGCGCTCGTAATACTGGCGCGCATTGCCCGGCCCGCCGGCCTCCGCCGCGCGGCCGAGCCAGTAATAGGCCCGCGACAGCGAGATCGGCCCGTCGGCGATCTCGGCGATGCGGGCGAAGTGGCGCGCGCCGGTCCTGGCGTCGCCCGCGCCGCGGAACGCATACCAGCCGGCGTGGAACTCGGCGTCGACCGCGAGCGAGGGGCTTTCGGCCGCATGCGCCGCGGCGAGCTGATAGGCCGTCTTCGCGTCGCCGAGGTCGAGCAGCTCGCGCGACAGCACCCGCCGCTCGACCCACCACGCGTCAGGATCGACCAGCGAGGCGGCGTCCTTCGGCGCCTTCAGCATGACGGCGGCGGCCTCGCGGTGCTTCTCGGCGCGGCGCAGCCGGCGCGATTCCGCGAAGATCCACGCCGCCCCGCGCTGCGCTTTCGGCACCGCGTCCATCAGGCTCCTGGCGTTCTTCTCGTTGCGGGTGACGGCGGCGAAGGCCTTGACCAGAGATCCGCCGCCCCCGGCGAGCCCCGCGACCCGCTCGGCCGAGGAGATGCGGTCGGCGTAGAGCATGCGCTCCATGCGGAAGCGATGGTCGGCGGCGGGGATGACCTTGCCGAACTCGCGGATGATCGCCTGCTCTTCCTTGGCGTCGAGCTTCTCGGTGCGCCAGAAGCGGGCGAGCACGGCGCGCGCCTGCGCCGTGTTGCCCGTGGCGAGATGCGCGCGCGCCAGCAGGATCGCGCCCTCGATCGTCTGCGGCTGCGAGTTGCCGAAGGCGGAAAGCACGGTGCGCGGGCCGGGGTTCTCGCGATACATCGCCTTTTCCGAGCTGGCGCGCAGCCGCGCCATGCCCGGCCAGCCCGACAGCGCGTAAGCCGCTTCGGCGATCTCGCCGCTGGCCACGGCGTCGGCCCCCGAGGTGGCGATGGCCCACATCAGGATGGCGCGGTCGAGCGAGTTGGCCGGCAGGTTGTCACGCACGACGCGGGCGCGGGCGAGGTTGCCCGAGGCCAGCGCGTCGAGGCCGTTCTTCAACTGGGTGACGGCGCCGCCGGTGGCGAGCTGCCCGGCCTTGACCGCGGCCTGGCCGGCTATCGCGCCGGTGGCGATGGTGGCGTCGATGGCGGCTGCGCTGGCGCTCGCATAGGGGCGCTCGAAGGGCAGCGGCCCGACAGACGGCAGGACGGTGTCGGCACGCGCGAGGCCTGGCGCCGCGAACGAAGTCGCCATCAGCAGCGTCAGGCTCGTGATCGTCGCCCGGGCGAAGGGGTTGGCGAGCGGGACGGCGAGGGGGCTGGCTTGCATTGAGTGTCGATCCCTGTTCCGGACAAGATACACGATGGACGGGTTTGCCACGACCCTATCCGTGGGCGGTGAAGATGGCGTAAACGAAAGGTTAGCGCAGCGGCCCGGATTTTACCGAGCCACGATTTCCGCTTCTCTTGCCCGGCGGAAGCGGCAAGACTATGGTGCGCCGCCTTCGTCTGGGCTAGAAGCCGGCGAAGGGCAACGCCATCATGCCAGCCAGGCATCATCCGGGAGCAAGCATCATGTTCAGAGGGTCAATGACCGCGCTCGTCACGCCGTTCACGCGCGATGGTGCCCTCGACAAAGACGCTTTCCGCGCGCTGGTCGAATGGCAGATAGAAGAGGGCACGACCGGCCTCGTTCCGGTCGGCACCACGGGCGAGTCGCCGACGCTGTCGCATGGCGAGCATCGCGAGGTGGTCGAGCTCGCCGTCAAGACCGCGGCCGGCCGCGTGCCGGTAATCGCCGGTGCCGGCTCCAACAACACCGCCGAGGCGATCTCGCTTGCCCAGCATGCCGAGAAGGTCGGGGCGGACGCGGTGCTCGTCGTCACGCCCTATTACAACAAGCCGACGCAGAAGGGCCTCTATCTCCATTTCGCCGAGGTGGCGAAGGCGATCACGCTGCCGATCATCATCTACAACATCCCGCCGCGCTCGGTGATCGACATGACGCCGGAGACGATGGGCCGCCTCGCCAACGACTTCAGCAACATCGTCGGCGTCAAGGACGCCACCGGCAAGATCGAGCGCGTCTCCGAGCAGCGGCTGACCTGCGGAAAGGACTTCGTCCAGCTTTCGGGCGAGGATGCGAGCGCGCTCGGCTTCAACGCCCATGGCGGCGTCGGCTGCATCTCGGTCACGGCCAATGTCGCGCCGCGCCTGTGCGCCGAGTTCCAGGCGGCGACGCTCGCCAACGACAAGGAGCGCGCGCTGGAGCTTCAGGACCGGCTGGTGCCGCTGCACAAGGCGATCTTCATCGAGCCGGGCGTTGCCGGCGCGAAATACGCGCTGTCGCGCCTCGGCCGGGTCGAGAACGCCGTGCGCTCGCCGCTCGTCACCGTCGAGCCGGAAACGGCGGCGAAGATCGACGCGGCGATGCAGCATGTCGGACTGGTGAACTGACGCGCGCGTCGCGCGTTGCGGAAATCATGGCCAAGGACAAAAAACCCGACACCAACGGCAAGACCGTCGCGGAAAACCGCAAGGCCCGCTACTCCTACGAGGTGATGGACACCTACGAGGCGGGCCTCGCGCTGACCGGCACCGAGGTCAAGTCGCTGCGCGAGGGCCACGCCAACATCCAGGAAAGCTATGCCTCGGCCGAAGGCGGCGAGATCTGGCTCATCAACTCGTATTTGCCGGAATATCTCCAGGGCAACCGCTTCAACCACGAGCCGCGCCGGCGGCGCAAACTCCTCCTGAAGAAGAAGGAGATGGCGAAGCTCGCGCAGGCCGTGGAGCGCGAGGGCATGACCATGGTGCCCTTGAAAATCTACTTCAACGAGCGCGGCCGGGCCAAGCTGCTGCTCGCCATCGCCCGCGGCAAGAAGCTGCACGACAAGCGCGAGACCGAAAAGCGGCGCGACTGGGCGAGGGAGAAGGGCCGGCTTCTGAAGGAGCGCGGCTGAAGCGGCCGGCTCCTTCCGCCCGCGTCCTCATTCGCGGATGCTCAGCACCACATAGCCGAAACGATTGGCGAGCGGCTCGAGTGCCGGCCACAGGCGCACGTCGATATTGATCCAGTTTCGCCGCTTGCCGATCCGCCCCGGCGCATCGGCGTCGCCCCCCGGGCGGCCTGCCGCCTCGGGCGGATGAAACTCGTACTCCTCCCACACCCGGTCGAGATAGGCACGGAATCGCTCCTGCCCGTCCATGTGGCAGGTGACGAGAATCCAGCCGGAAGGATCGGGCGCCAGCGCGATCTCGCCGGGGTATCCCAGCGCCGCGAAGCCTATCGTCGCCCGGTTGCCGGCGGATTGGATAGGCCCGAGCGCGACGCTCGCCTCGCCTGCGCTTTCCAGCACCCATTCGGGAAAGGATCCCGCCGTCGCAGCCATCGCACCGATGATGGCGGAGCATGCGTCCGCCGCCGGCATTTCGCCGCCCGTCGCCATGTCGAAATAGGACGGCTCGAATTGGGGCGAGCCGGAGCGCGTCACGTCAGGCCGCCTCTTTCTTTCCCAGATGCAGCGCCACGTTGCGGAAGACGGAAACGAACATCTCCTCCGTCAGCCGCCCGGTATTCGTGTTGTAGCGCGAGCAATGGTAGCTGGAGAACAGGGCGATGCCGCCCGCGTCGCGTCGCGCTCCGTGGGCGAAGGGGAATTGCGCGACCCGCAGCCCCAGCGCCCGCACGGTCGACTGGTGGGCGATGGTGCCGAGCGTGACGATGGCGCGCAGGTTCGGATAGCGGGCGATGGTGGCCGTGAGGAACTGGCGGCAGGTGGAGATCTCCGCGCCCACCGGCTTGTTCTCCGGCGGCACGCAGCGCACCGCGTTGGTCAGCGCCGCGCCCGTCAGCTCGACGCCGTCGTCCGGCCGCGCCCGAAACGTGCCGCGCGAGAAGCCGAAGCGGTCAAGCGTCGAATAGAGGAGGTCCCCCGCATAGTCGCCGGTGAAGGGGCGGCCGGTGCGGTTCGCGCCGCGCAGGCCCGGCGCGAGGCCGACGATCAGCAGCTCGACCGTGCCGTCGCCCGCCGCCGCCGAGAAGGTCGGCACCGGCGCGTTGAACCAGATGGGCTCGCGCAGCCGCCATTCGGCGATGAAATCGTGCAGGCGCGGGCAGAGCGGGCAGTCGGGGTGCGGCTCCGCCCCAGCGGAAGATAGCGCGAGCGCGGTGCTCACAGGTCGTCTTCGTCGTAGTCGGCTTCGGGCTCCGGCTCGGCGCGGCGGACGGGGCGCTCGCCCGGCTCGCGGCCGACCTCGCCCTTCAGCGAGGCGAGGTCGATGAAATGGTCGGCCTGCCGGCGCAGATCGTCGGAGATCATCGGCGGCTGCGAGGCCATGGTGGAGACGACCGAGACCTTGCGGCCCTTGCGCTGGAGCGCCTCGACCAGCGTGCGGAAATCGCCGTCGCCGGAGAAGATGACGTAATGATCGACCGTGTCGGCCAGTTGCAGCGCATCGACCGTCAGCTCGATGTCCATGTTGCCCTTGACCTTGCGCCGCCCGGCCGAGTCGGTGAACTCCTTGGCCGGCTTCGTCACCACCTTGTAGCCGTTATAGTCGAGCCAGTCGATCAGCGGCCGGATCGAGGAGTATTCCTGATCCTCGACCAGCGCGGTGTAGTAATAGGCCCTGAGCAGGTAGCCGCGCTTCTGGAAGCTCGCGAGCAACTTGCGGTAATCGATGTCGAAGCCGAGCGACCGCGACGTGGCGTAAAGGTTGGCCCCGTCGATGAAGAGGGCGATCTTCTCGCGTGGATCGAACATGATGAAAATTCCTTATTCCCAATCCTGTTGAGATAGCTGTCCCTTCGCCCCATTTCCAGAGGTGGCGCGGCCGATGCACAGCTGCATTTCGCGTTCGCGGAAAAAGACGCGATCACGATATTGCGAACGAGATTCGGCGCTTCGCCTGTTGACCTTCCTGCAACTGGAAGGTGCAGCGTCGAAGCCTCGACACCATCGTTTCAGGAGGTTCCAATGCCCGGTCGACTTCTTCCCTTTTCCGCAATCGCGCTTGCCGCATGCCTTGCCGCCGCCCCGGCCGCGCTGGCGCAGGACGGGCACGGCGCGCATTCCCATGGCGGCGGCGCCTCGCAGGCCTATATGGACGCGATGACGGCGATGAACGAGGACATGGAGAAGATGGAGATGACCGGCGAGGCCGGCATCGACTTCGCCCTGATGATGATTCCCCATCACCAGAGCGCCATCGACATGGCCAGGGCCTATCTCGACAGCGGCGAGAACGATCCCGAGCTGACCAAGCTGTCGCAGGAGATCGTCGCGGCCCAGGAAAGCGAGATCGCCTTCCTGCGCGCATGGCTGGCCAAGAACGGGCGCTGAGCCCGTTTCGGCCATCCGCTGGCCGCGGATCGTGACGCTTGTATTTGTGGCCCGTTCGCGATAAGGACCGCAGTCTTTCCGACAATTCCACGAATGAAAGGGGCGCCGTATGGCCCGCGTTACCGTTGAGGATTGCATCGACAAGGTCGAGAACCGCTTCGAGCTGGTGCTCCTGGCCGGCCATCGCGCGCGGCTCATCAGCCAGGGCGCGCCGATCACCATCGACCGCGACAACGACAAGAACCCGGTCGTCGCGCTGCGCGAGATCGCCGACGAGACGCTGTCGCCCGACGATCTCAAGGAAGACCTGATCCATTCGCTGCAGAAGCACGTCGAGGTCGACGAGCCCGAGGCCGACCTGCCGGAGATCGCCGACACCGCCGCCGGCGTCGCAGCAGTCGAGGCCGAGGCGGAGGACGACACCATCGCCTTCGACCGCATGACCGAGGAAGACCTGCTCGCCGGCATCGAGGGGCTGGTCCCGCCGGAGAAGAGCGACGACTTCTGACGCTGGTACAGCGACTGCCACTTTATCGGCGGGAAAATCGCGTCTATTGAGAACATGCGCCCGGCGGTCGCGCCGGGCGCATGTCTTGTCTTGAGCGGGGGAAAAGCGTCCATGATGCGGCAATACGAGCTTGTCGAGCGCGTCCAGCGCTACAAGCCCGATGTCAACGAGGCGCTGCTCAACAAGGCTTATGTCTATGCCATGCAGAAGCATGGCCACCAGAAGCGGGCATCGGGCGATCCCTACTTCTCGCACCCGCTCGAAGTCGCCGCGATCCTCACCGAGATGCGCATGGACGAGGCGACCATCGCGGTCGCGCTGCTCCACGACACCATCGAGGACACCTCCGCCACCCGCGCCGAGATCGACGCGCTGTTCGGCGCCGACATGGGCAAGCTGGTCGAGGGGCTGACCAAGCTCAAGAAGCTCGATCTCGTCTCCAGGAAGGCCGAGCAGGCCGAGAACCTGCGCAAGCTTCTCCTCGCCATCTCCGACGACGTGCGCGTCCTCCTCGTCAAGCTTGCCGACCGGCTGCACAACATGCGCACGCTGGAGCACATGCGCCCCGACAAGCGCCTGCGCATCGCCGAGGAGACGATGGAGATCTATGCCCCGCTCGCCGGGCGCATGGGCATGCAGGACATGCGCGAGGAGCTGGAGGAGCTTTCCTTCAGGTACATCAACCCGGAAGCCTACAAGGCCGTCACCGAGCGGCTCGCCGATTTCGCGGCGCGCAACAGGGGCGTGGTCGAGGAGGTCGAGCACGCGCTCTCCGACCTCTTCGTCGAGCATGCGCTCTATGCCGAGGTGAAGAGCCGGCTGAAGAAGCCGTGGTCGGTGTTCCGCAAGATGGAGACGCGGGCGATCTCCTTCGAGCAACTGTCCGACCTGATCGGCTTTCGCGTCATCGTCGCCAATATCGAGGACTGCTACCGCGCGCTCGGCGCGATCCACACCCGCTGGTCGATGGTGCCGGGCCGCTTCAAGGACTACATCTCGACGCCGAAGCAGAACGACTACCGCTCGATCCATACGACGGTCGTCGGCCCCTCGCGCCAGCGCGTCGAGTTGCAGATCCGCACCCAGGCCATGGACACCATCGCCGAATATGGCGTCGCCGCGCATTCGATCTACAAGGACCGCGGCGACAAGGCCGGCGCCAGCCACGCCGTCTCCAAGGACACGAAAGCCTATGCGTGGCTGCGCCAGACCATCGAGGCGCTGTCCGAAGGCGACAACCCCGAAGACTTCCTCGAGAACACCAAGCTGGAGCTGTTCCAGGATCAGGTCTTCGCCTTCACCCCGAAGGGCAGGCTGATCGCGCTGCCGCGCGGCGCGACGCCGATCGACTTCGCCTATGCCGTCCACACCGATGTCGGCGACACCTGCGTCGGCGCCAAGGTCAACGGCCGCGTCATGCCGCTGATGACCGAGCTGAAGAACGGCGACGAGGTCGAGATCATCCGCTCCAAGGCGCAGGTGCCGCCGGCGGCGTGGGAGTCGATCGTCGTCACCGGCAAGGCGCGCTCGGCCATCCGCCGCGCCACGCGCATGGCGATGCGCAAGCAGTATTCCGGCCTCGGCGCGCGCATCCTCGAACGCGCCTTTTCCCGCGCCGGCAAGACGTTCTCGCGCGAGGCGATCAAGCCGGTGCTGCATCGCCTGGCCCGCAAGGACGTCGAGGACGTGCTGGCCGATGTCGGCCGGGGCGAATTGTCCTCGCCGGACGTGCTGAAGGCCGTCTTCCCGGACCACAAGGAGGACCGGGTGGCGACCTCGCCCAAGGTGCGCGAGGAAGGCTGGTTCAACCTGCGCAACGCCGCCGGCATGCTGTTCCAGATTCCCGGCCTGCGCGGCAGCCGCAAGGCGGGGTCCGAGGGGCAGGGCGGCGGTTCCGTCCCGATCCGCGGCGCGCATGGCGACCTGCCGGTCTTCTTCGCCCCGGAAGGCGCGGTGCCGGGCGACCGCATCGTCGGCATCGTCGAGATCGGCAAGGGCATCACCATCTATCCGATCCAGTCGCCGTCGCTCACCGCCTTCGACGACCAGCCCGAGCGCTGGGTCGACGTGCGCTGGGACATCGACGAGGACCGCAAGGAGCGGTTCCCGGCCCGCATCTCGGTCACCGCGATCAACGAGCCGGGCTCGCTCGCCTCCATCGCCCAGACCATCGCCGCCAACGACGCCAACATCCACACGCTGACCATGGCGCGCACCGCGCCTGATTTCACCGAGATGATCTTCGATCTCGAAGTCTGGGACCTGAAGCATCTGAACCGGCTGCTTTCGCAGCTCAAGGACAATTCCAGCGTCAGCGCCGCACGGCGCGTCAACGGCTGAATCGAATACAGGGAAACGACATGAACACGGACGAGGTGCTGGCGGTCTTCCGCGAGGCGGGCGCGATTCTCGAAGGCCATTTCATCCTGACCTCCGGGCTGCGCAGCCCGGTCTTCCTCCAGAAGGCGCGCGTCTTCATGCATGCCGACAAGACGGAGCGGCTGTGCCGTGCTCTCGCGCGGAAGGTGCGCGAGGAGGTGCCGGGCCGCATCGACTACGTCGTCGGCCCCGCCGTCGGCGGGCTGATCCCGGCCTACGAGACCTCGCGCCATCTCGGCGTGCCCGCCATCTGGGTCGAGCGCGAGGCGGGCGAGTTCCGCCTGCGCCGCTTCGAGATCGAGCCGGGCGCGCGCGTCGTCATCGTCGAGGACATCGTCACCACCGGCCTTTCGATCCGCGAGACGGTGGAGTGCATGCGAAAGCTCGGCGCCGAGGTCGCGGCCGCCTGCTGCATCATCGACCGCTCCGCCGGCAAGGTCGATGTCGGCGTGCCATTGGTGGCGTTGGCGCAATATGCGGTGCCGGCATACCCCGCCGACGCCCTGCCGCCGGAGCTTGCCGCAATTCCAGCCATAAAGCCCGGTAGCCGCAACCTATGATCATCGGAATCGGCAGCGACCTGATCGACATCAGGCGGGTGGAGAAGACGCTGGAGCGCCATGGCCCGCGCTTCATCGCCCGCGTCTTCACCGAAATCGAGAAGGAGAAGTCGGAGCGCCGGCGCGAGCGCGCCGCCTCCTACGCCAAGCGCTTCGCCGCCAAGGAGGCCTGCGCCAAGGCGCTCGGCACCGGCATTTCGCGCGGCGTCTTCTGGCGCGACATGGGCGTGGTCAACCTGCCGGGCGGCAAGCCGACCATGCGCCTGACCGGCGGCGCGGCGGCGCGGCTCGCCGCGATCGTGCCTGAAGGGCAGGAGGCGTTCATCCACCTGACGATCACCGACGACTACCCGCTGGCGCAGGCTTTCGTCATCATCGAGGCGCGCCCGGCCGCCGGTTGACACCGGCTTTGCGGCGAACCTATTGCGTTGCCCCGCGCGGCCCGAGCCGCTAAGACGGAGCGCACTTTCAGCAAGGGACGAGATGAGCGTGGCCGACAAATCGCAGAAGAAATCCGGCGGGCTGGGCGAGACCGTCAGCGTCATCGTGCAGGCGCTGCTGCTCGCGCTCGTCATCCGCACCTTCCTGTTCCAGCCATTCTCGATTCCCTCCGGCTCGATGCGCCCGACGCTGCTCGAAGGCGATTATCTCTTCGTCACCAAATGGGCCTACGGCTATTCGAAGCACTCGCTGCCCTTCTCGCCCAACCTGTTCGAGGGCCGCATCTGGGGCAGCCAGCCCGAGCGCGGCGACGTCGCCGTCTTCAAGTTCCCGCCCAACCCCTCGCTCGACTACATCAAGCGCGTCATCGGCCTGCCGGGCGACCGGGTGCAGATGCGCGGCGGCCAGCTCTTCATCAATGGCGAGCCGGTCGCGCGCGAGAAGGTCGGTGAGATCGACAATCCCGACATCACCGAGGTCAACCGCCCGGTCGAGGTCTGGCGCGAGACCCTGCCCAACGGCGTCTCCTACGACACGCTCGACCTGACGCCGAACGGCATCGGCGACGACACGCGCGAGTTCGTCGTGCCGGACGGCCATTATTTCATGATGGGCGACAACCGCGACAACTCTACCGACAGCCGATTCTCCGTCGGCTACGTGCCGGAGGACCATCTGGTCGGACGCGCCAACATCATCTTCTTCTCCATCGCCGGCGGCGCGAGCCCGCTCGAGGTCTGGCGCTGGCCTTCCGAGCTGCGCCCCTCGCGCGTCTTCGACTGGGTGAGGTAGGCGGACGTGGCGCGATGGCCGTGAAATCCTCCGCCGACGCCGATCTCGTCGCTTCGGTCGAGGCGATCACCGGCCTTGCCTTCACCGACGCAGGCTTGCTGCGCCGGGCGCTGACCCATGCCAGCGCCGGCGAGGGCAAGGACTACCAGCGGCTGGAATTCCTCGGCGACCGGGTGCTCGGCCTCGTCGTGGCGCAGATGGTGTTCGAGGCCAACCCCCGCGCGCCGGAGGGCGAATTGTCTCTGCGCCTCAACGCGCTCGTCAACGCCGAGACGCTGGCCGAAATCGCCGACGAGATCGGCCTGTCGCGGCTGATCGTGGCGGGCAGCGAGCTGCGCACGCTCACGGGGCGCAAGCGCGTCAACCTGCGCGCCGACGTGATGGAGGCGCTGATCGCCGCCGTCTATCTCGAAGGCGGGCTGGAAGCGGCGCGTGCCTTCATCGGCCGCTACTGGGAGGGCCGCTCGAAAGCGCCGACCGCCGCCCGCCGCGACGCCAAGACCGAATTGCAGGAATGGGCGCATCAGGTGGCGAAGGCCTCGCCGCTCTATGTCATCGAAAGCCGGGAAGGGCCGGATCACGATCCCGTTTTCGAGGTCTCGGTCCGCATTGCCGGCGTCAGGCCGGAAACGGCCAAGGGGCGCTCCAAGCGCGAGGCCGAGCAGGCCGCGGCGACCGCCATATTGCTGCGCGAGGGCGTCTGGGCCGGCGAGGTTGAGGGATGAACGAGCCGATGCAGGGCGAGACGCCACCGAACACCCGCTCCGGCTTCGTCGCGCTGATCGGCGCGCCCAATGCCGGCAAGTCGACGCTGGTCAACCGGCTGGTCGGCACCAAGGTCTCCATCGTCACCCACAAGGTGCAGACGACGCGCGCCATCGTGCGCGGCATCGCCACGCACGGGCCGGCGCAGATCGTGTTCTTCGACACGCCGGGCATCTTCCGCCCGCGCCGCCGGCTCGACCGCGCCATGGTCACGACCGCCTGGGGCGGCGCGCGGGACGCGGACCTCGTGCTGGTGCTGATCGACGCCGAGCGCGGCATCAAGGGCGACGCCGAGGCCATCCTCGACAGCCTCGCCGGCATGCGCCAGCCCAAGGCGCTGGTGCTGAACAAGGTCGACCGGGTGCGGCCCGAATCCCTGTTGAAACTGACGGCCGCCGCCAACGAGAAGGCGGCGTTCGAGCGCACCTTCATGGTGTCGGCCATGACCGGCTCCGGATGCGGCGACCTCCTCGACTGGCTGGCGCAGCGCCTGCCCGAGGGGCCGTGGTACTACCCGGAAGACCAGATCTCCGACCTGCCGATGCGCCAGCTCGCCGCCGAGATCACCCGCGAGAAGCTGTATCTCAGGCTCCATCAGGAGCTTCCCTATTCCTCCCATGTCGAGACCGAGAAATGGGAGGAGAAGAAGGACGGATCGGTGCGCATCGAGCAGGTGATCTATGTCGAGCGCGACAGCCAGAAAAGCATCGTGCTCGGCCACAAGGGCGAGACGATCCGCGCCATCGGCCAGGCCGCGCGCAAGGAGATCGGCGAGATCCTCGAACAGAAGGTGCACCTCTTCCTGTTCGTCAAGGTGCGCGAGAACTGGGGCGACGACCCCGAGCGCTACCGCGAGATGGGGCTCGACTTCCCCGGCTAGGGCAATTCCAGGAAAAGTGGGACACTTTTCCGTCCGGAATTACGTCAAAACAAGCAGTTACAGCGTTTTCTCGAAGAAGAAATCGGCATAGAGGTTGTCGTTGTAGCGGCCGATCTCGCGATAGCCGGCCTTGCGGTAGAGCGCCTGCGCCTCCTTGAGCGTCCGGTTGGTGTCGAGCCTTACCCGGCGCATGCCGAGGCCGCGCGCCTCTTCCTCGAGCACATCGAGGAGCCGCCGCGCCAGCCCGATCCCGCGCGCCTCCGGCGCGACCCACATGCGCTTGATCTCGCCCGTTTCCGCGTCGAGCGCCCGCACGGCGCCGCAGCCGACCGGCCGGCCGTCGAGCCGGGCGAGCATGAAGCATCCCTTCTGCGCCGCCGCGCCGCTCGCATAGCCGCCGCTGCCCGGATCGAACCCCTGCTCGAAACGCTGGTCGAGCTCCCGGTAATAGGCATCGACGCATTGCCGCGCGTCGGCGCTGTCCTCCGGCTCGACGGCGATGGTCACCGCCGCCGCCGCCATCAGCCGCTCGACCTCGCCCATCGCGGCGACGAGGCGGGACCGCTGCGTCCCGCTCAGCGGGCCGAGGACCGAGCGTGCGAAATCGTCGGACAGCGCGTCGTAGGCCGCGTGCTCGGCGCGCCCCTTGGGCGTGAGGGCAAGGCGTCGCCGCCGCTTGTCGTCCGGGTCGTCCTCGACCGTGACGAGCCCCTCGGCCGCTAGCGACTTCAGGAGCCGGCTCGCATAGCCGGAATCGAGGCCCAGCCTTTCGCGCAGGAGCCGCAGGTCCCCGCCCTCCGGCCCGATCTCGAACAGGAGGCGCGCCTGCCCGAGCGGCCGGCCGCGCCCGAGATAGCTGCCGTCGAGGACGCCGATGCGCAAGGTCAGCGCCCGGTTGAAGCGGCGAAGCTGTTCGATATCCGTGTCGTTCATTCTCTGACTTAAGTCAGATATTTTCGGCGGCGGCAAGGGCGAAGCGTTTCCCGCCCTTGAATTCTCCCCACCCTTGAATTCATGGCCCTGTTGGTGAAAGGCTTGGGCCATGGAATGGCGCGACGAGGGAATCATTCTCGGCACGAGGAAGCACGGCGAGACCAGCGCCATCCTCGAAGTGATGACGCGCGCCCATGGCCGGCATCTCGGGCTGGTGCGCGGCGGGCGCTCGCGCCGCATGCAGCCGATCCTGCAGCCGGGCAACAGGGTCGATCTCGTCTGGCGCGCGCGGCTCGACGAGCATCTGGGCCTGTGGCAGGTCGAGCCGGTCGAGCTCAGCGCCGCGCGCCTGTTCGACAGCGCCTGCGCCGTCTACGGCCTGCAAACCATCGCCGCGCATCTTCGCCTCCTGCCCGAGCGCGACCCGCATGCCGGGCTCTACGACACGCTGGCGCTGCTGGTCGGCCATCTCGACGACCCGGCCGCCGCCGGCGAGCTGATCGTGCGCTTCGAGCTTCTGGTGCTGGACGAGCTCGGCTTCGGCCTCGACCTCGCCCAATGCGCCGCCACCGGCCGGCGCGACGATCTCGTCTTCGTCTCGCCGAAATCCGGCCGCGCGGTGAGCGGCGAGGCCGGCCGGCCATGGGCCGACAGGATGCTGCCGCTGCCCGCCTTCCTGCGGCGCGGGGCGGGCATCAGGCCCGACCTTGCCGCGATGGAGGACGCCTTTCGCCTCAGCGCCTTCTTCTTCGCCCGGCACGTCTACGAGCCGCGCGGCCTCGAAGCGCCCGAAGCGCGCGCCGGCCTGATCGCGGCCCTGCGCAAGCACCTTTTGCCCCCCCAAGGAGAGAATGCGGCATGAGCACCGAAATCGAGATCTTCCCGGGCCATGTCCTGCGGCTTGGCCTGGGCAGCATCCCCCTTGCCGACCTCGCGCACTACACCGGGCTTCAGCTGCTCCAGCGCGTCGTCGCCGGCGACTATCCCGCGCCGTCGATTGCCGCGCGGATGAATTTCGCCCTCGTCGAGGTCGAGGAGGGCAGGGCCGTGTTTCGCGGCCTGCCGGGAGAGCGGCACCTGAATCCCCTCGGCGGCGTCCATGGCGGCTGGGCGGCGACGGTGATGGATTCGGCGCTCGGCTGCTGCATCCATGCCATGCTCGGCATCGGCGAGGCGTACTCCACCGCCGAGATGAAGATCAACTACACCCGCCCGATCACGCCGCAGACCGGCATCGTCACCTGCGAGGGCAAGGTCGTCCACAAGGGGCGCACGCTCGCCGTCTCCGAGGCCCGGCTCACCGACGGCCAGGGCCGCCTGCTCGCCTTCGGCACCGAGACCTGCTCGATCTTTCCGATGTCGCGTTTGCAGGGCTGACCTGCTATTTCGATGAATCGGCGCCACCCGAGGGGGAGGGAGGCGCTTTTCTGCACGCTGGAGAAATCGAGCCGTCATGGAACTGATCGTCCTCCTCGCCCTTGTCGCCGGCGGTATCGCCATCCGCAAGCAGGGCCAGCGCCTGAGGGCGCTGGAACAGGAACTGGCGTCGTTCCGCATGCGGCTGGCGGGCGGCGAGCCCGTCGCCCTCCCGACGGATAGTCCGCTCGATCAGCCGCTCGATATGCCGGTCCACGAAGCTGCGGATGAACCCGCCGGCCCTGTCGAGGCCGAGGAGCCGGCCGCCATGCCGGGACCGTGGGCGCAGGCCGCCATGTCCGCCGCGGACGAGCCCGACCGGATCGAGGAAGCGCCTGCCCCGGAGCGGGCCCCGAAACAAGCCAAGCCCCAGCGGCGCGACTTAGAGACCGCGCTCGGCACCCGTTGGGCGGTGTGGGTCGGCGGTCTGGCGCTGGCGCTCGGCGGCGTCTTCCTCGTGCGCTATTCCATCGAGGCCGGCATCTTCGGCCCGCGTGTGCGGCTCGCCGCCGCCGCGCTGTTCGGCATCGTTCTCGCCGCAGCCGGCGAGCTGGCGCGCCGGCGCGGCTTCCGCGCGCCCATCGGCGGCGTCAACGGCGCCTATGTGCCGGCGATCCTCACCGCCGCCGCCACCTTTACCCTGTTCTCCACCGTCTTCGCCGCCCACGCCCTTTACGGCTTCATCGGCACGGCGACGGCCTTCACCCTGCTCGCCGTCATCGCGCTCGGCACGATGGGGCTGGCGCTGCTGCACGGGCAGGCGCTGGCCGGCCTCGGCCTTCTCGGCTCTTATCTCACGCCGGTCCTCGTCTCGTCCGACTCGCCGGCGGTGTGGACGCTGTTCGGCTATCTCGCAATCGTCCTCGTCGCCGCCGTCGCCATCGCCTCGCTGCGCCGCTGGCGCTTCCTCGCCGGAGCGGCCTATCTCGGCGCGGGGCTGTGGAGCACGGTCTATATCAGCGAATCCTTCGCGGTCGATGCCGCGCCGCTCGCCTTCCTCGGCCTCGTCGGGCTTGCCGCGCTGGCCGGCCTCTGGCTCGCCCGCCCCGAAGCGGAAGCCGAGGGCGAGGGCGAGGCGGCCGCGCTCCGTCTCGACCCGGTTTCGCTGGTCGCCGCCTTCTTCCTCTTCGTCACCGCCACCTTCCTGGCGCGCGGCGCGGACGGGGCGCCGGTCGGCGCGGGATACTGGGCCGCGAGCCTGCTTCTCGCCGCGCTGGCCGTCGCCTCATGGCGCGCCCGCGCCGTGCCGCTTCTCCACGCCTTCGGCCTCGCCATGCTGTTCATCGCCGGCTGGGCGATCCTCGGCGGCAATGTCGACGTCGACATCCTCTATGGCCGCCTGCTGTTCGACGGCGTCTGGCTGCAGCCGGGGGCGGATGCCTTCCAGTCCTGGTCCTTCATGCTTGCCGGCGCGATGCTCGCCGCCGGCGTCGCCGTCGCCCGGCTCAAGGTCGCCGCCCGGCCCGGCAATGCCGCCGCGTGGGCGTTCTGGGCGGCGCTGGTGCCGCTCTGGGCCCTCCTCACCGCCTGGCTGACGCTCGGCAACCTGAATGTCGACTGGCGCTTCGCCCTCGCCGCGCTGGCGCTGGCCGCGATCCTCGCGGCTGCTGCCGAGCTCACCGCCCGCGCCGAGGAGCCGGCGCAGGCCGGCGGGCGGGCCGTCTCCTGCTTCGCCGCCGGGTCGGCCGTGGCGCTCACCCTCGCGCTTCTCGCCGGGTTCGGCCCGCTCCTGACCACGGTGCTGACCGGCCTCGCCGCAATCGTTCCCGCCGCCATGACCCGGCTGCGGCGCTGGCCGGTGCTGGGCTGGCTTTCCGCCGGCTTCGCCGCCGTCACGCTGGGGCGCGTCAGTGCGGACCCGACCATCGTCGGCGCTGATATGCTGTCGGCGACGCCGTTCCTCAACGCGCTGACGCCGGGCTATGTCCTGCCGGCCGCCGCCTTCGCCTATGCGGCGTGGCAGCTTGCCCGCACCACCGGCGGGCGGGCGCGGCTGATGATGGAGGCGTTCGCGGCGCTGTTCGTGCTGCTGGGCGCGGCCATGCTGGTGCGCCACGCCATGAATGGCGGCGTCATCGGCCCGGGCGAGCCCTCGCTCGCCGAGCAGGCGATCTACAGCCTGATCATGATCGGGGGCGGCGCGATCCTGCTGGCGCTCGACCGGCGTTCGCCGAGCCCGGTGTTCCGCTGGGGCTCGATCGGCCTCGGCGTCCTCTCGGTGCTGACCATCGCCTCGGCGCATCTTCTGGCGCTCAACCCGCTGTTCACCAACGACACGACCGGCACGATCCCCGTGTTCAACCTGCTCATGCTCGCCTATCTCCTGCCGGCGCTGGCGCTGGCCGGGCTGGCATGGCGGGCGCGCGGGCTGCGGCCGGACTGGTATGTGGCGATGCTGGCGGCGGGCGCGGTGGCGCTCGCCTTCGCCTGGGTCAGCCTCTCGATCCGCCGCCTGTTCCATGGCGAGTTCATCGGCGCGTGGAAGGGCATGGGCGCGGTCGAGACCTACACCTATTCGGCGGTGTGGCTGGCGCTCGGCGTCGCGGTTCTGGTCGCGGGCATGCGGTTCAGGTCGCGCGCCTTGCGTCTCGGCTCGGCGGCGCTGGTCGTGCTCGCCGTCGCCAAGGTGTTCCTCTACGACATGCGCGAGCTTGAGGGCGTCTTGCGCGCGCTGTCCTTCATGGGTCTCGGCGCGGTGCTGATCGGCATCGGCATGTTCTATCAGCGCATGCTGCCGGCCGCCCGCGCGCGCGACGAGGAAGAGGAGGCGGCCTGACGCCGCCTTGTTCTCATTCGGCCGGCTGGAGGGTCGGCCGCTCGACCGCGCGTTCCTCTATCGGCCAGTGGACGACGGCGGCGAACACGCCGAGCGCCACGCCGAGCCACCACACCGGATCGTAGGTGCCGAACCGGTCGTAGAGATAGCCGCCGAGCCAGACGCCGAGGAACGAGCCGATCTGGTGCGAGAAGAACACGACGCCGCCGAGCATGCCGAGATGCGCCGTGCCGAACATGATGGCGACCAGCGCGTTGGTCGGCGGCACGGTGGACAGCCACAAAAGGCCCATGATGATGGCGAAGACGATCACCGTCGCCGGCGTCTGCGGCAGGAGGAGGAAGGCCGCCACGAGGACCGAGCGCGCCAGATAGATGAAGGCGAGGAAATAGGGCTTGGAATAGCGCTGGCCGATCATGCCCGCCGCCAGCGAGCCGATGATGTTGAAGAAGCCGATCAGCGCCAGCGCGATCACCGCGTAGCGCGCCTCGATGCCGATATCCGAAATGTAGGCGGGGAAATGCGCGGTGATGAAGGCGACCTGGAAGCCGCAGACGAAGAAGCCGGAGACCAGCAAGAGGTAGGAGCGGTGGCCGAGCGCCTCGCGCAGCGCCTCGGCCGCCGTCTGCCGGTAAGCCGCCTGCGGCTGGTTGCCGGACGAGGAATTGCCGCGCAGCGGGATGGCGAGCACGGGGATGACGAGCATCATCGCGCTCATGACGACGAGCGCGTCGTACCAGCCATAGGCCGAGATCAGCCCCTGGCCCAGCGGCGCGAACAGGAACATGCCGGCCGAGCCCGCCGCCGTGCCGAGGCCGAAGACGAAGCTGCGCCGCTCGGGCGCGACGTTGCGGGCGAAGGCGGCCAGCACGATGCCGAACGAGCCGGCGGCGACGCCGAGGCCAACGAGCAGCCCGCCGCCGATGTGGAGCATGGTCGTGCTGTCGGCATTGGCCATCAGCACGAGGCCGACCGCGTACATGACGCCCGACAGCGCCAGCACCCGCCATGTGCCGTATTTGTCGGCCAGCGCGCCGAAGACCGGCGTGCCGAAGCCCCAGGCGAGGTTCTGGATCGCCATCGCCAGCCCGAAGGTGGTGCGGTCCCAGCCCTTCTCGGCCAGCATCGGCAACTGGAAGAAACCCATGGCCGAGCGCGGCCCGAAGGTCAGCAGCGCGATGGCGCAGCCGCAGGCGATGATGAGCCAGGGAAGACGCGCGGCGGAAGGCTGGGCGGAAGGCGAAGCGGCCATGTGCAAGGTTCCATGAAAGGAGCGGCGCCGGGAGCAAAATGCTCTATTCGAGTTTTGCTTTGATGGGAAATGAATTGAACGGGGCGATCGTTCAATTCCGTTGATGCGGGAAAGGCTCGAACGGCGGGTGCGGCGTCCTCGGCTGCATGTGCTTCGGCCGGACGTCGAAGCCGCGCGGTTCCTGCGGGTGCCGGATGGCAGGCGGGGGAAGCGTTAGCGTCGGCGGAGAGACGGCGGTTGCCGGCGGCACCAGCGGCGGGGCGATGCGCACCGAAGGGCGGCCGATGGGCTGTTGCGGCGAGGGCAGCGCCGGGCGCGGGACGGCGATGACCATGCCGGCGCGAAGCGTGGCGGCGCTGAGGCCCGGGTTGGCGGCGCGCAGCGTCTCGACGCTGATGCCGCAGGTGCGGGCGATGGAGGTCAGCGTGTCGCCGAAGTCGACGCCGAGCCGCGCGGGGCAGGCCGCCTCGGCGGCTGTGGTCGTCAGGCCGGTCGCCGCGAGCATGGCGAAAAGGAAGCCGGCGGGGATGCGCGCGCGTCTCATGCCCGTGCCCTCCTGCCGACGGCCTTGGCGCGCTGGGCCTCGATCTCGGCGAAGCGGGCGAGGAAGGCGTCCTGCGCCTGCCGGGTGGGCAGCGGCTCCAGCGCCAGGCCGTCGCTGGTGATGTTGCGCGGCCGGCCGAAGAATTTCTGCGCCTCGGCGTCGGAGAAGCCGGCAAGGCGCGTCGCCTCGAACCACGCCGCGACCTGATCGGCGCGCTTGATCTCGCGGACGAGCGCCGCCGGCAGGTCGGCCGGCAGCGAGAAACGCAGGTGGATGGCGCGCTGCAACCGCTTCTCCACCAGCTTGTAGCCGCCGCCGACCACGGCCTTGAACGGCGAGATCATGTCGCCGATGACGTATTCGGGCGCGTCGTGCAGCAGCGTGGCGAGCTGCTCGTCGGCGCTGGCCTGCGGCCTTGCCGCGCGGAACGCCGCCTCCACCACCAGCGAGTGCTGCGCCACCGAAAAGGCGTGGTCGCCGTGCGTCTGGCCGTTCCAGCGCGCGACGCGGGCGAGGCCATGGGCGATGTCGGCGATCTCGACGTCGAGCGGCGAGGGGTCGAGCAGGTCGAGCCGCCGGCCCGACAGCATCCTCTGCCAGGCGCGGGGCGGGGCGGCGGGCTTGGGGATAGGCCGGGGGGTAGGCTTGTCCGCCATCAGCTTGCGTCCGCGCCGTCGCCCTGCGGCAGGGTGTAGGTCGCCGAGGGCGGGATGGAAAGCGAAAGCGCGACCCCGCCGGCGGTGATCGACACGCCGCTGTCCTGCGCCGCCTTCACCCGGTCGATGCGCACGATGGCGAGCCCCGCGGGGCCGCAAACGCTGCCGAGCGCGCCGATGGCGCGCCCGCCGGCCTCCACCTCCGTGCCGCTTGCGGGGAGATCGCCCGCGCCCCTTACGATCATCACCCGCCGGCGCGCCGTGCCGCGGTGCTGCATGCGCGACACCACCTCCTGCCCGACATAGCAGCCCTTGCGGAAGCCGACGCCGCCATTGCCGTCCATCAGCACGTCGTGCGGGAAGGCGTCGCCGGCAGCGAAGTCTTTACCGCTTTCGGCTACGCCGTGGGCAATCCGCAGCCGGTCGTAATCGTCCGGCGAAGCGTCGGTCGCGACGGCATCGCCATAGCGGCGCGACACGCCGGACCCTATCGGAAACCGCAGGTCCGCCAGCCATCCTGAATCGGTTTGTGAAGCCGTTGAATCGGTTTGCGAGGCGGTTGAATCATCGCGCGAGGCAGCGGAATCGTCTCGCCAGCGCGCGGTCGCAACCATCTGGTCGGCAAGGGAAATCGTCGCCTTGGCCCTGAGGCGGTAGAGCGTCAGCCGGCGCATGAAATCGCCGGCCGATTCGGCACGGCAATCGAGGAGGAATCCGTCCTCCCCGCGGCGGGAGATGAGAAAGTCGAACAGGATCTTGCCTTGCGGCGACAGCAGCGCGCCGGGCCGCGCCTCGCCGGGGCGCAGGCCGTCGAGATCGACGGTGAGCACGTTCTGGAGGAAATGTTCGGCGTCCGGCCCCTCGATCAGGATCGCGGCGCGGTCGCCAGGCTGTGCTGTCGGCATGGGGCTTGATCCGAACTTGCTTTTGACGTGGCCATTACGTAAGCCGCGCTGACGGCGTGGGCAAGTGAAAGAGCCATGCGCGCCGGCATGGCTCCCCCGCGCATGGGCTCTGAAGACGGCGAGCGAGGACGGCCCCATGACCAAGAGCTTCGACCTGATCCTCAAGGGCGGCACCGTCGCCAACCATGACGGCGTCGGCCGGCGCGACGTCGGCGTCGTCGCCGGGCGCATCGCCGCGCTCGGCGATCTTTCGCAGGCCGATGCCGGCGAGGTGATCGACTGCACCGGCCTTCACGTCCTGCCCGGCGTCGTCGACAGCCAGGTCCATTTCCGCGAGCCGGGGCTCACGCACAAGGAAGACCTCGAGACCGGCTCGCGCGCGGCCGTGCTCGGCGGCGTCACCGCCGTGTTCGAGATGCCCAACACCAACCCGCTGACCACCGACGAGGCCGCGCTTGCCGACAAGGTGGCGCGCGCGACGGGCCGCATGCATTGCGACTTCGCCTTCTGGGTCGGTGGCACGCGCGAGAACGCGCGCGATGCCGGCGAGCTCGAGCGCCTGCCCGGCGCGGCCGGCATCAAGGTGTTCATGGGGGCCTCGACCGGTTCGCTGCTGATCGAGGACGACGAGGGCGTTTACGAGGTGCTGCGCCACACGCGCCGTCGCGCCGCCTTCCATTCCGAGGACGAGTTCCGCCTGCGCGAACGCCTTGGCGAGCGCGTCGAGAACGACCCGTCCTCGCACCCGGTCTGGCGCGACGAGGTAGCGGCGCTGCGCTGCACCGACAGGCTGGTGCGCATCGCCCGCATGGCGCGCGCGCGCATCCACGTGCTGCACATCTCGACGGCCGAGGAGATCGAGTTCCTCGAGCACCACAAGGACGTCGCCACCTGCGAGGCGACGCCGCACCATCTGACGCTGTCGGCCGACGACTACGCCACGCTCGGCACGCTGATCCAGATGAACCCGCCGGTGCGCGCGCCCCGCCATCGCGACGGCGTCTGGCGCGGCATCGGCAACGGCGTCGTCGACGTGCTCGGTTCCGATCACGCGCCGCACACGCTGGAGGAGAAGGCGAAGCCCTATCCGGCCTCGCCCTCGGGCATGACCGGCGTGCAGACGCTGGTGCCGATCATGCTCGACCACGTCAATGCCGGGCGGCTGTCGCTGGAGCGCTTCGTCGACCTGACGAGCCACGGCCCCAACCGCATCTTCGGCATGGCGCGCAAGGGCCGCATCGCCGCCGGCTACGACGCCGACTTCACGATCGTCGACATGAAGCGCAGCGAGACGATCACCAACGCGCAGGCCGGCTCCCGCGCCGGCTGGACGCCCTATCACGGCAAGACCGTCACCGGCTGGCCCGTCGGCACCATCGTCCGCGGAACGCGCGTGATGTGGGAAGGCGAGATCGCGACGCCGGGGCAGGGGAAGCCGGTGGAATTTTCCGAGGCGTTGGCGGTATGAAGCGAATAGGGAATAGCGAATAGAAAAAAGGTCCTATTCCCCTATTCGCTATTCGCTCTCTTTCAATCTCCCGCCACGAAGAACAGCCACCGCCCTTCCGGTGAGATGCCGGTGCGGTAGAAGATGTAGGCGCCGTAGTTCTTCATGTCCTCGTAGTCGCCGGCGGTGACGATCTTGAACAGCTCCACCCGCTGGCGTGGGTTGAGGTCGGCGAGCGGCACGGCGAAGAAATAGGGCCAGACATACATCTCGTCCTCGGCGCTCTGGCCGAGCTTCACATAGCCGGCGCTCAGCACCTCGTAGAGGATGGCGAGGATTTCGTGGCCTTCCTCGTCGCCCGAAAGCTCGCGCAGGAAGGCGATGGGGTCGCCCGAGATCGCGCCGAAGGAAAGCTGGGTGGCGCCCTCGCCGGTGCTGAGAAGCGGGCGCAGCCGCTCGATGTCGCCGGAAAGGCAGGCCTCGACGATGAGGTCGCGCATGCGCCGGACGGGCTCGGGCAGCAGCGACAGGTCGTAAAGCACCTCGGGAACCGGCTCGTCGTCGGCCTCCGCGCCCTCGGTCTCCTGCGTGGCCTCCCCGTCGGGATCGCGCGGGATGACGACGGGGTCGGGTAGGGGCACGGTCACCGCCGGCGGCCGGGGCGTCTCGCCGGCCGGCTGCGTCTCTTCCTCCGGCGCGTCCTCGTCCGCGTCCTCGCCGTCCTCGGCCTGCGGCGGCTGCGCGTCGGGATTCTGCGTCTGGCCGGGGGGCGGCAGGTCGTGGCGCTCGATCGTGTCCGCGCCGTCCTGCCCCTCGGGCACCGGCACGTCCTCGCGCGGCAGCTCGCTCAGCGCCAGCGCCCCGCCCGGCAAAGCGAGCGTGCCGGCAAGCGCCAGCGCCGCGCAGGCGAACGCGGCCCTCAGCCATGCTTCGAAACCGGACCTGGCGGCGTCTTTCCTCGCCATCGGCACTCGCTGCTCCGCATCCATCAGTCGTGCCGGGGCACTATAGCGGAAAAACCGCCCTTCGCGAGGCCGCGCGCCGCTGGCGTGACAAAATGGTTTCCGTGGATTGGTGCCGGCGCGCGGCGCGGCCGGGCTCAGTGGACGAGCGTCGCCGGATCGAACTCGCCGGCGACGAGCCGGTCGCGCATCCGCTCGAGCAGCGACAGCGCCGCCGCCTCGCCATTGGCGCGCACGAGCTCTTCGAGGGCGGTGGCGATGGCCGCGTCCGCCATGATGTCCGGCTCGATGCCGGCGGCGCGGCCTTCCGCCCACGCGTCCTCATAGCTTTCGACCGCGGTCAGACGCTTTTCCTCGCGAATCAGCACGTCGATGTCGCTGATGCCGTGATCCATCCGTTCCACCCAATCCCCGCGGGCCGATGCTTCGACTTTAGCGGTTCCCTTAATGTCCCGTTAAGGCTTGTAGCACAGGAAATGCGGCGCGGGCTGCCACAATCGTGTAAAAGTTAACCGATTGCTAAAGGCCGGCCGGCGGGGGGCTTTTCGCCGGCAAGGGGCCTCAGTTGCCGTAGCGCGTCGCGGTGTCGCGCGACAGCGCCTCGCCTTCCTTCATGTAGCGGGCGATCGCCGCCAGCGCCGAGCTCGTGCAGGTGGTGTAGGTGGTCTCGAAGCTGCGATAGCCGCGGTTGAAGCTGGCGGTCAGCTTGGCCCGGCGCTCCTCGTCCGGGTTCTCCGCCGCGATCAGCGCCTCCATCCGGCCGCGCCAGTCCTGGCCGCTCTCGCCGCACAGGTTGCGCAGGTAGTGGAGCGAGCCGAGGATTTCGGACAGCCGCATCAGGTCGCCCTCGAACGGCGAATCGACCGCCTGCGCCCCTTGGCCGTGGCCGAGGAGGAGGAAAGCCGCAATAAGCGCGCGAGAGGCGAGACGCTGGATCATCGACCGGCTTGTCGCCAAGAATCGTGGCCGGCGCAAGGCGCTTGTCACGCCGAGGCGATGCGCCGGGCGATTTCGTAGACGGAACCCGCCAGCGGCAGCGACGCCATCTCGTCGAGCGTCAGCCACAGCGCCATGTCCGCGTCGTCGCCGGCGACGATGGTCCCGCCGGCGAAGGCGGCCGAATGCACGGAGAGGATGAACTCGACGCGCCCCTCGTCCCGCTCCGCCGACAGCTCCAGATCGACGAGGTGGGCGATGGCGGCGATGTGCGCGCCGGTTTCCTCCATCACCTCGCGCCGCACCGCCTCGGTGAGCGTCTCGCCCGCCTCGACCCTGCCGCCGGGAAAGGCGTAGAGGCCGAGCGCCGGCGCGCGGCCGCGCCGCACGAGCAGGAAGCGTCCTTCGTGGAAGATCGCCGCCGAGACGGCGCGGATCGGGGCGGGCATGGTCGGGGGCGCTTCTTCTGTGTGCATGGCGCGTATACGGGTTGCGGCTGCAAGGTTCTGCGGCCAGATTGCTGGCAGGCGAAGCCAAGGGCAAGGTGAAATATCGGATGTGCGGACGTTTCGCGCTGGTTCAGGGGCCGAAGGAGCTGGAGGACGTGTTCGGCGTTCCCGAGGTCGAGCCGTTCCCGCCGCGCTACAACATCGCGCCGACCCAGCCGATCATGATCGTCACGGCGGGCGTGCGGCGCGAGCCCGGCTCCAACCGGCCCGAGCGGCAGGCGGCGCTGGCGCGCTGGGGCTTCATCCCGTCATGGGTGAAGGACACGGCGCAGTTTCCGCTCCTCATCAACGCTCGTGCCGAGACGGCGGCGGTGAAGGCCTCGTTCAAGGCGGCGATGCGCCACCGCCGGGTGCTGGTGCCTGCCTCCGGCTTCTACGAGTGGAAGGGGACCGGCCGCAAGGACGCCCAGCCCTACTGGGTGCGGCCCCGCCATGGCAGCGTCGTCGCCTTCGGCGGGCTGATGGAGACCTGGGCCGAGCCGGGCGGCTCCGAGATCGACACCGCCGCGATCCTGACCTGCGAGGCCAACGCCACCATTTCCCATATCCACCATCGCATGCCGGTGGTGGTGCGGCCGGAGCATTTCTCCCGCTGGCTCGACTGCGTCAACAACGAGCCGCGCGACGTCGCCGACATCGTCCGGCCGGTGGACGAGGATTTCTTCGAGGCGATCCCCGTTTCCGACCGGGTGAACAAGGTGGCGAATGCCGGCCCGGAGCTTCAGGAGCGCGCGGAGCCGGCCGTCCAGCGGCCGGAGCCCGAAAAGCCGAAGGGCGACCAGCTCAGCCTGTTCTGAGCCGCCGGCCGCGCTGGCCCATTGCGCGCGGCCCGCGCTTCGGGCAGGGGAGGAGCGATGCAGAATGCGGCTCCCTTCCTCTCCGGCTTCTTCCTCGGCCTGTCGCTGATCGTTGCCATCGGCGCGCAGAACGCCTTCATCCTGCGGCAGGGGCTGCTGCGCCGGCACGTCTTCGTGCTGTGCCTGATTTGCGCCCTGTCCGACGCGCTGCTGATCGCCGCCGGCGTCGCCGGCCTCGGCACGCTGGTCTCGTCCTCGCCCACCCTCATCACCGTGGTGACGATCGGCGGGGCGGCGTTCCTGTTTTCCTATGCGTTCATCGCCTTTCGCCGGGCGTGGCGGCCGCAGGCGCTGCATGCGGCGAGCGCCGGCGCGGGCGATCTGAAGGCGGCGGTCGCCGCCTGCCTCGCCTTCACCTTCCTCAACCCGCATGTCTATCTCGACACGGTGGTGCTCGTCGGGTCGCTGTCGGCGCACTATGTCGGGAGCGAGAGGCTGGCCTACGGCGTCGGCGCGATGCTCGCGTCCTTCGTCTGGTTCTTCAGCCTCGGCTACGGGGCGCGGCTGCTTCAGCCGGTCTTCGCCAGGCCCTCAGCCTGGCGGGTGCTCGATATCCTGATCGGGCTGGTGATGACCGCGATCGGCCTCAGCCTGTTAGGCGGGCTTGGCGGTTAGCTTCTTCGCCGGCTTCTTCTTCTGGACGTGGATCAGCGCGGCGTTGAGCGCGCCCGAGCCGATCTTGCCATAGTGCGCGGTGAGCTTGGCGTATTTCGCGCGCTGGGCGCGTTCGCGTTCGGCTTCGATTGCTGGATGGGCGGCTGTGCGTTGCATCTTGGATCCCCTGAGCGCCCCTTTCCGGCGCGTGTTTGAACATACCCTTTTCTCCCGCAGGATTGGGACGGAATGGTGTCGGGACCGGGGTATTTCAGAGCCTTGCCGGCAACTCTTTGCCGACATGTTTAATAAAATCCTACTCATTTGCCGAAGCCTTGACGGCGAAGGGCCGGAAAGCGATAAAGCAGGCGATGAGAACGCCTTTCGCCATTACCGGCATTTGCATTATCGGCTAGCGCCTCCGCTGGCCCGGCCGTTTTCGCTTCTCCTCCCCCGATAGGCAAAACGCCCCGGCCAGCCGGCCAGGGAGAGACCATGCCTGCACCCGATGTCGAGCTTCGACTCTACAACACGCTGACGCGCGCGAAGGAGCCGTTCGTTCCCATTGACGCCGGAAATGTGCGCATGTATGTCTGCGGGCCGACGGTCTACGATTTCGCCCATATCGGCAACGCCCGGCCGGTCATCGTCTTCGACGTGCTCTATCGCCTGCTGCGCCACGTCTACGGCGCGGGCAACGTCACCTATGTCCGCAACATCACCGACGTCGACGACAAGATCAACGCCCGCGCCGCGCGCGACTATCCGGACCTTTCGCTGAACGAGGCCATCGCCAGGGTGACGGAGGCGACCAATGCCCAGTTCCAGGCCGACGTGAAGGCGCTGGGCTGCTTGGAGCCGAACGACCAGCCGCGCGCCACCGCCCACATCGACGGCATGAAGGCGATGATCGAGAGGCTGATCTCGCTCGGCGTCGCCTATGTCGCGGAAGGCCACGTGCTGTTCTCGCCCTCGGCGATGAACGCGCGCTCCGGCCCGCGCTACGGCGCGCTGTCGCGCCGCCCGCTCGACGAGATGCTGGCCGGCGCGCGCGTCGACGTCGCCTCCTACAAGCGCGACGAGATGGATTTCGTGCTGTGGAAGCCGTCGAAGGAGGGCGAGCCGGGCTGGCCCTCGCCGGCCGACATCGGGGGGCTCGGCCGTCCCGGCTGGCATATCGAATGCTCGGCCATGTCGATGGCGAAGCTGCTGGAGCCGTTCGGCGGCGGCCTCGCTTGCGACGATCCCGAGAAGAACGTCTTCGACATCCATGGCGGCGGCATCGACCTCGTCTTCCCGCACCACGAGAACGAGATCGCCCAGTCCTGCTGCGCCTTCGGCACCGAGCGCATGGCGCGGGTGTGGATGCACAACGGCTTCCTTCAGGTCGAGGGGCGGAAGATGTCGAAGTCGGAAGGCAATTTCGTCACCATCAACGAGCTGCTGAACACGGAAAAGTTCGGCGGCCGCGCCTGGCCGGGCGAGGTGCTGCGCCTCGCCATGCTGATGACGCATTATCGCGAACCGATCGACTTTTCCGTGCGCAAGCTGGAGGAGGCGGCCTCGATCCTTGCCAAGTGGCGGCGCAGGGCGGCGGGCGCGAGCGCCGGGCCGATCGATGCCGCCTTCGTCGCGGCCCTTGGCGACGACCTCGACATGGCGGAATATCTGCGCCTGATGAACGCGGGCGACCTCGACCCGGCAGGGCTCGTCGCCGCGGCGGAGCTGATCGGCATCGACCTGTCCGAACTGGAGACGGACATCGACGTCGCCGCGTTCGTGGCGAAGCGGCTCGCCCTGATCGCCGAGAAGAACTGGACCGAGGCCGACCGCATCCGCGACGATCTGCTGGAGAAGGGCGTCCAGTTGAAGGACGGCAAGGACCCGGCGACCGGCGAGCGGGTGACGACCTGGGAGGTGAAGCGATGATCGACCATGCGGGAATCGCGGTGAAGGACTGGCAAAAGGCGAAGGCCTTCTACGATGCGGCGCTGGCGCCGCTCGGCGCGAAGCTCCTTCACATGGTGCCGGAAGAGTACACCGGCGGCGCGAAGGTCGGCGGCTACGGCCGCGACAAGCCGGATTTCTGGCTGCACGAGGGGGCAGAGCCGGGCCCCGGCCGCCACTATGCCTTCACCGCGGCGAACCGCGCCGCGGTCGACGCCTTCCACGCCGCCGCGCTCGCCGCCGGCGGCCGCGACAATGGCGCGCCCGGCCCGCGCCCGCACTATCACGAGCACTACTATGGCGCGTTCGTGATCGATCCCGACGGCAACAATATCGAGGCGGTCTGCCACAGGTCAGAATAGCCGCGAGAAAGGCAGCCAGATCAATGAGCTACCCGATGAACCGGAATCATCCCGTCAGCCGTTTGACGAAGAGGTCGAAGCCATGAGCCTCGACAACAAGCCCGTCTATACCGGCGGTTGCCAGTGCGGCGCGGTGCGCTTCCGCATCGAGGGCGCGCTGTTGAACGCCTCGATCTGCCATTGCCGCATGTGCCAGAAGGCGTTCGGCAATTTCTACGCGCCGCTCGCCACCGCGCCGGAAGGCGGGCTGTCGTGGACGCGCGGCGAGCCGAAGCGCTTCCGCTCGTCGAACCATGTCAGTCGCGGCTTCTGCGCCGAATGCGGCACGCCGCTGACCTACGAGGCCCCGGACGGGGTGGCGCTCGCCATCGGCGCCTTCGACCATCCGGAGGAAATCGCGCCGACGATCCAGTTCGGCGTCGAGCGCAGGCTTCCTTACGTCGACGCGATCCCCGCTTTGCCGGCGCGCGTCACCGAGGACGACATCGAAGCGGCTTCCTTCCTCGCCTCGGTGGAAAGCTACCAGCACCCCGACCACGACACCGAAAACTGGCCACGGGAGAAGCGGTCATGACCGGCTTGCGCACGCTCTATCCGCCGATCGAGCCGTTCGAGACCGGGCATCTCGACGTCGGCGATGGCCACGCGATCTACTGGGAGCGGGTCGGGACGAAGGGAGCCAAGCCCGCGATCTTCCTGCATGGCGGGCCGGGCGGCGGCATCTCGCCGGCGCATCGGCGCCTGTTCGATCCCGCGCTCTACGACGTGATGCTGTTCGACCAGCGCGGCTGCGGCCGCTCGACGCCGCATGCCGGGCTCGAGGCCAACACGACATGGCACCTCGTCGCCGACATCGAGCGCCTGCGGCAGATGATGGGCGTCGACAAATGGCTGGTCTTCGGCGGCTCGTGGGGCTCGACGCTGGCGCTCGCCTATGGCGAGACGCATCCGGGCCATGTCAGCGAGCTGGTGCTGCGCGGCATCTACACGCTGACCAAGGCCGAGCTTGACTGGTACTACCAGTTCGGCGTCTCCGAGATGTTCCCCGACAAGTGGGAGCGCTTCCTCGCGCCGATCCCCGAGGCCGAGCGCGGCGACATGATGGCTGCCTATCGCCGGCGGCTGACGAGCCCGGACCGCGCCGAGCGCATCGCGGCCGCCAAGGCGTGGAGCCTGTGGGAGGGCGAGACGATCACGCTGCTTCCCGAGCCGGAAACCAGCGACCGCTTCGGCGAGGACGAGTTCGCCTTGGCCTTCGCCCGCATCGAGAACCATTTCTTCGTCCATGGCGGCTGGCTGGAGGAGGGGCAGCTCCTGCGCGACGCCAGCCGGCTGGCGGGCATTCCCGGCGTCATCATCCATGGCCGCTACGACATGCCGTGCCCGGCGCGCTATGCCTGGCAGCTCGCCAGGGCGTGGACGGACGCCGATTTCTTCCTCGTCGAGGGCGCGGGTCACGCCTATTCCGAGCCCGGCATCCTCGACAGGCTGATCTACGCCACCGACAGGTTCGCGGGGAAGGCATGAGCGCGAAGGAACGCATCTATCTGTTCGACACGACCTTGCGCGACGGCCAGCAGACGCCGGGCGTCGATTTCTCGGTCGAGGACAAGATCGTCATCGCCCGCATGCTGGACGAGTTCGGCTTCGACTATGTCGAGGGTGGCTATCCGGGCGCGAACCCGACCGACACCGCTTTCTTCCGCGAGAAACGGACGGCGCGGGCGAAGTTCGCCGCCTTCGGCATGACCAAGCGCGCGGGCGTCTCCGCTTCCAACGATCCGGGCCTCGCCGCGCTCGTCTCCACGCCGGCCGACGTGATCTGCTTCGTCGCCAAGAGCTGGGACTATCATGTGCGCGTCGCGCTCGGCTGCACCAACGAGGAGAACCTCGATTGCATCGCCGCCTCCGTCGAGGCGGCCCGCGCCGCCGGCAAGGAGGCGATGATCGATTGCGAGCACTTCTTCGACGGGTTCAAGGCCAATCCCGACTACGCGCTCGCCTGCGCGCAGGCGGCCTATGGGGCCGGCGCGCGCTGGGTGGTGCTGTGCGACACCAATGGCGGCACCCTGCCGTCGGAGGTGCGCGAGATCGTCGGCGAGGTCATCGCCGCCGGCATTCCCGGCAGCCGTCTCGGCATCCATGCCCATGACGACACCGGCCAGGCGGTGGCCAACTCGCTGGCGGCGGTCGAGGCCGGCGTCAGGCAGGTGCAGGGCACGCTGAACGGCATCGGCGAGCGCTGCGGCAACGCCAACCTGATCTCCATCGTGCCGACGCTGATGCTGAAGCCGGCCTTCACGTCGCGCTTCGCCACCGGCATCTCCCGCGACCGGCTGGCGGACATCTCCCGGCTTTCCCACGCCTTCGACGAGCTGCTCAACCGCGCGCCGGAGCTGCAGGCGCCTTATGTCGGCGCCTCGGCCTTCGCCACCAAGGCCGGCATCCACGCCTCGGCGCTGCTGAAAGAGCCGCAGACCTACGAGCACGTCCCGCCGGAGGCGGTCGGCAACAGCCGCAGGGTCATGGTCTCGGACCAGGGCGGCAAGTCGAACTTCATCGCCGAATTGAAGCGGCGCGGCATCGCGGTCGCCAGGGACGATCCGCGCCTCGACACGCTGATCGCGCTGGTCAAGGAGCGCGAGGCTCAAGGGTATGCCTATGAGGGGGCGGATGCGAGCTTCGAGCTTCTGGCGCG
The DNA here is from genome assembly GCA_037190985.1 of Alphaproteobacteria bacterium. Lineage (GTDB taxonomy): Bacteria > Pseudomonadota > Alphaproteobacteria > Rhizobiales > Rhizobiaceae > Aerobium. Next base: position 12,483 of record JBBCKE010000035.1, on the reverse strand, counting down.
GCGCACGCTCGGCACCGTGCCGGGCTTCATCCACGTCGATTCCTTCCGCTGCATGGTCGAGCGCCGCCACGACGCCAACGGCCATCTGCGCACGGTGTCGGAGGCCATCGTCAAGCTGACCATCGACGGCGAGCAGCGCATGTCGGTGGCCGAGGGCGACGGCCCGGTCAACGCGCTCGACATCGCGTTGCGCAAGGACCTCGGCCGCTACCAGGGCGAGATCGCAGACATGGCGCTGGTCGATTTCAAGGTGCGCATCCTCAACGGCGGCACCGAGGCCATCACCCGCGTCCTCATCGAATCGCGCGATTCGACCGGCGCGCGCTGGTGGACGGTCGGCGTGTCGGAAAACATCATCGACGCCTCGTTCCAGGCGCTGATGGACGCCATCGTCTTCAAGCTGGTGAGGAACCGCGAGGCGGGCGCGGATGCTGCCGAATAGGGCATGCCGCAGTCACCCATCAGCGCGGCTGCATGTCTCCATCAGTATTTTGCGCTGGTCGCGCATGGCGCGCCGGGCTAGAGCGACTTCAGGAAAAGCGTGAAAACAAAGAGTTAGAGCCTTCCCCAGGTACTGCACCGGACATGCGGGAAAACAGCGACATAGGGCGCGGAGGCGGCCCGCACCTGCCGAAGGCGCTCCCGGGCCCCGGCCGGTCGGCGTTCCGGGCGGCGCGAAGATGGAAACGGTCAGGCCCATGCATGAACAGGTGACACCGGCAGGCAAGGACGGGCGCACGCCCGGTCGCGCCGCCCCCGACATCGCCGCCGGCGAGCGCAACGCGGCGGCGCGGCGCGGGTTCCTGTTCGCGCTCTCCGCCTATCTCCTGTGGGGCGTGCTGCCGTTCTACCTGAAGGCCGTCGCCCACATTCCCACCGCCGAGGTCGTCGCGCACCGGGTCGTCTGGTCGGTGCCGGTCGCCGGGGCGGTGCTTCTGGCGCTCGGCCGCACCGCCGACCTCAGGATCGCGCTGCGTTCGCCGCGCACCCTCGCCATGGCGGCGCTGACGGCGGCGATCATCTCCCTCAACTGGGGCATCTATATCTGGGCCATCGCCGTGGGGCAGACCGTCGAATCGGCGCTCGGCTACTACATCAACCCGCTGTTCAGCGTTTTCCTCGCTGCCGTCCTCCTGCACGAAAGGCTCTCCCGGGCGCAGGTCGCCGCCATCGGGCTGGCGCTGCTCGCGGTGGCCGTGCTGAGCTGGGACAGCGGCGGCCTGCCGTGGGTGTCGCTGGGGCTGGCGCTGACCTGGGGCTTCTACGCCTTCTTCAAGAAGACGCTGCCGATCGGCCCCGCGCAGGGCTTCTTCCTCGAAGTCCTGATCCTGACGCCGCCGGCGCTCGCCTATATCGTGTGGCTGCAGGCGACCGGCGCCGGCCATTTCGGCACGACGGGCGCCCTCGACCTGTGGCTGCTGATCGGCTGCGGCGCCGTCACGGCGATCCCGCTGATCCTCTACGCCAACGGCGCCAAGCTGCTGAAGCTGTCGACCATCGGCCTGATGCAGTACATCTCCCCGACGATGATCGCCCTCATCGCCGTCTTCGTGTTCGACGAGCCTTTCGGGCTCGACCGCCTCATCGCCTTCGGCCTCATCTGGCTGGGACTCGCGCTCTACACCTGGTCGAGCCTGTTGCGCCGCGATGCGGCGTGACGCGACGGCCGCCGGTGGTCAGAGCCTGCCGATGACGCGGGTGTCGCCTTCCGCGGCGGCCTCGGCGAAGGCGGCGGCCTGCGTCATCACCGCCGACACGACGGCCTCGGCGGCATCCACCACCAGCGGCTTCACCAGATGGCCGGTATGGACGAACCCCTCGGCCCGCATGTGGTCGAGCAGCGCCAGCATCGGGTTCCAGAACCCGTCTATGTTGACGAAGGCGATAGGCTTGCGATGACGGCCGAGCTGGGCCCAGGTCATGATCTCGACTATCTCCTCCAGCGTCCCGATGCCGCCGGGCAGCGCCACAAAGGCGTCCGATTTCTCGAACATCGTGTGCTTGCGGGTGTGCATGTCCTCGGTGACGATGACGTCATCGAGGGTGCCGAGGGCTGTTTGTGACGCTTCCTTGTTGATCAGGAAGCGCGGGATGATGCCTGTAACCCTGCCGCCGGCTTCCAGCGTGCCACGGGCGACCGCGCCCATGATGCCCCGGGTGCCGCCGCCATAGACGAGCTGGACGCCGGCTTCCGCCATGGACCGGCCCAGCGCATGGCCGGCCGCGACATAGGTTCCGTTGCGGCCGGAAGAGGAGCCGCAATAGACGCAGATGGATCGAATCGGGTTCATGCGACAGATTGGACGCTTCAGCCGCCCGCAGGGTCAAGCGGCAGGCGGGGCCTTTTTGTTGTAGCTGCGGGAAAAACAGGCTAGACGCGGGATAACTGGCAAAGGAAAAAGTCGATGGCGGGTTGGGTCAAGGCGCTTCTGTTCCTGTTCGGCGGGGTCGGCGCAGCCGCGGGAACCGCATATGTCACCGGGGCGCTCGATCCGTGGCTCGCCCCGAAGCCGGCTGAGGTTTCCGGCCTCCTCCAGACGCCCGATGCGGCCGCCCCGCAGGACGAGCCCGCCACGGTCGAGAATGAGGGCGAGGACGAGGCGGAAGCGGCGCCTGAAGCCGCTGCCGAAGATCCCGCGACCACCCCCAAGACCGACCGGCTCACCGCGCCCGTGTTCGATGTGCTCCGCGTCGAGCCTGACGGCTCGGTGCTGGTCGCCGGCAAGGCGAGCGCGAAGGCCGAGGTCGAGGTGCTGTCGGGCGAGGCCGTCCTCGGCAAGGCGGCGGCCGGGCCGGAAGGCGACTTCGTCGTCCTGCTCGACGAGACGTTGAAGCCCGGCGACTATCGTCTCGCGCTGCGCGCCACCTCGCCCGAGGGCGAAACCGTGCTTTCAGAGGGAACGGCCATCGTCTCCATCCCCGAAGCCAAGGACGGCCAGGTCCTCGCCATGGTCGAGGAGCCGGGCCAGCCGGCGGAGCTGATCTCCGTGCCGCAGGCGCCCGCGACCGCCGGGGAGGAGCCTGCGGAGGAAGCCGCCGCCGAGGCGACGCCGGAGGCCGGGCAGGCCGAAGCGGCCGCGCAGGAGGAGGCCCCGGCCGAGGCCGCCGATGTCGCGGCCACGGAGACGGAGGAAGAAGAAGCCGCGCCCGCGACCGGATCCGCAACCGGAACGGAAGCCGCGCCGGAAGCGGCGGCCGAGGCCGAAACGCCCGCCGACGAGCCGGCCGCTCCCGCCGCGCCGCAGCCGGCTGCGGTCCATTCCGTCTCGGTCGAGGCGGTCGAGATCGAGGGCGACACCATCTTCGTCGCCGGCCGCGCCGATGCCGGCCGCACCGTGCGCGTCTATGCCGGCACCGTGCTGCTCGGCGATGCCGTGGCCTCCGAGGGCGGACGTTTCCTCGTCGAGGCGAAGCGCCATCTCGACGTCGGCAACTATCTCATCCGCGCCGACCTTCTCGGCGACGACGGTTCCGTGGTCGCGCGCGCCGGCGTTCCGTTCGAGCGCGAGCCGGGCGAGACGATCGCCGCCGTCGCGCCCGCCGCCCCCGCAGCCGAAGAGCCGGCGCAGGCCGAGCCGGACGAGGCCGCCGCCGAGGACGAGCCGCAGCCCGCCGCCCCGGCCGATGCCGCGGCCGAGCCCGAAGCGGAGGCGGAAGTCGCCGTCGCTCCGGCCGCGCCCGCGGGCGAGGAGGACGAGGCCACGGCCCCGCCGCTCCAGCGCGTCGACGGCGCGGTCATCATCCGCCGGGGCGACTCGCTGTGGCGCATCTCGCGCCGCGTCTACGGCCACGGCATCCGCTATTCGACGATCTATCTCGCCAATCAGGACCAGATCCACAATCCGAACCGCATCTGGCCGGGTCAGGTCTTCACCCTGCCGGGCGAGACGCCCGAAGGCGAGCAGGCCGACCTCGACGCCATCGGCGCGCAGGCCGTGAAGCCGGAAGAGCGCGAGACGACGACAGCGCAATAGCAGGCGCAGTCCAGGCTTTTTCTCTCCCCTCTGGGGAGAGGGGCCCGAAGGGCCGGTGAGGGGTCCTGCACCGACCGCCCCCCGATGCCGCGTCTTTCGGCCGGCACCGTGTGGCTGGCGTCGAGCCCGGCTGGTTTCTGCCAGCGGTCGGCGAGGGGGGTAGTGCGCGGGGGGTCGGGTCCCGCGCCTCGTCCGTTCCGTTTTGCCGGGCTTCCGGGAGGCGGCCGGCGCGGCCTTTCCGCATCCCTGCCATGCGGCCGGGATCGTCCGGCGCGGGGTTGCGCGGAGCCTGTTCATCGTATATCGCCGATATACGATGAATACCCGGCAGGACCCGATTCCCGCGAGGCACGATTGCAGCGAGCGCGCCGCGCTCGCCGGGCGGCTTGCCGCGCTCGCCCATCCCGCCCGCATCGAGATCCTCCAGCATCTGGCCGGCGTGGAGGCCTGCTGCTGCAAGGACGTCGTCTCCCGGCTCGACCTCGCCCAGTCCACGGTCTCGCAGCATCTCAAGGTGCTGGTCGATGCCGGGCTGGTCCGCCTGACGCCGGGCCGTCCCCGCTCGCGCTACGAGGTCGACCGCGAGGCGCTGGCCGCGCTTGCCGGCGCCGTCGATCATCTTCTCGATTTCTGCTGTGCGCCGCCGCCCGCCGGGCGTTGCGGCTGACCCACCCATTTCAGGATTCCTTGCCTTGTCCGAAAAGACCGTTTCCGCCGATTCCGGCTCGACCATGCGAACGCTGGCCAATCTGTGGCCCTTCATGTGGCCGGCCGACCGCACCGATCTGAAATGGCGCGTCGTCTGGGCGACGGTGTTCCTCGTCCTCGCCAAGCTGGTGCTGGTCATGGTGCCCTATTTCTTCAAATGGGCGACCGACGCGCTGACCGGCGAGCTTGCCGCGCCCGACTACATCCCCGCCATCCTCGCCGCGCCGGTGATGCTCGTCCTCGCCTATAACGGCGTGCGCATCGTCCAGGTCGGCCTGAACCAGCTCCGCGACGCGCTGTTCGCGCGCGTCGGCCAGCATGCGGTGCGCCAGCTCGGCTACCGGACCTTCGTCCATCTGCATCAATTGTCGCTCCGCTTCCATCTCGAGCGGCGCACGGGCGGGCTGTCGCGCGTCATCGAGCGCGGGGTGAAGGGCATCGAGACCATCGTGCGTTTCACCATCTTGAACACCCTGCCGACGATCCTCGAATTCGCGCTGATGGCGGTGATCTTCTGGGTCGTCTATGGCTGGGTCTATGTCGCCATCATCGCCGCGACCGTGTGGCTCTACACCTGGTTCACGGTCTGGGCGAGCGACTGGCGCATCGCCATCCGCCGCGACATGAACGACAGCGACACCGACGCCAACACCAAGGCCGTCGACTCGCTGCTCAACTACGAGACGGTCAAGTATTTCGGCAACGAGAAGATGGAGGCCGCGCGCTACGACCGCTCGATGGCGCGCTACGAGGACGCCGCGACCCGCACCTGGACCTCGCTCGGCTGGCTGAATTTTGGCCAAGGGGTGATCTTCGGTGTCGGCATGGCCGCCGTCATGGCGCTGTCGGCGTGGGAGGTGACGCGCGGCACGCATACGATCGGCGATTTCGTCTTCGTCAACGCCATGCTGATGCAGCTTTCGGTGCCGCTGAACTTCATCGGCTTCATCTATCGCGAGATCCGGCAGGCGCTGACCGACATCGAGCAGATGTTCGACCTGCTCGACGTCGAGGCCGAGGTCGTCGACAGGCCGGATGCGAAGCCGCTCGCCGTCGGCGAGGGCACCGTCACGTTCGAGGACGTGCATTTCGCCTACGACCCGGCGCGGCCGATCCTCAAGGGCGTGTCCTTCGAGGTGCCGGCCGGCAGCACGGTCGCCATCGTCGGCCCCTCGGGCGCGGGCAAGTCGACCATCTCGCGGCTGCTGTTCCGCTTCTACGACATCCAGTCCGGCGCGATCCGCATCGACGGGCAGGACATCCGCGACGTGACGCAGGAGAGCCTGCGTAAGGCGATCGGCATGGTGCCGCAGGACACGGTGCTGTTCAACGACACGATCCGCTACAACATCCGCTATGGGCGGCCCGATGCGAGCGCCGAGGACGTCGGGCGCGCCGCCGACCTCGCCCAGATCGGCGATTTCATCACCCGCCTGCCGGACGGCTACGACACCATGGTCGGCGAGCGCGGGCTGAAGCTGTCGGGCGGCGAGAAGCAGCGCGTCGCCATCGCCCGCACCATCCTGAAGGCGCCGCCGATCCTGATGCTGGACGAGGCGACCTCGGCGCTCGACACCCGCACCGAGCAGGAGATCCAGGCCGCGCTCGACCTCGTCAGCCGCGGCCGCACCACGCTGGTCATCGCCCATCGGCTGTCGACCGTGATCTCGGCCGACGAGATCATCGTGCTGCAGGACGGACGCATCGCCGAGCGCGGCCGCCATTCCGAGCTGCTGGCCAGGCGCGGCCTCTATGCCGAGATGTGGGCACGCCAGCGCGAGGCGACGGAAGCCGAGGAGCGGTTGCGCAAGGTGCGCGAGGAAGACGCGCTCGGCATCGTCGAGCGCCGCACGCCGGCCGGAATGGAGCCGGCGGGCGAATAGGCGGGAGCGTCCGCCGTCAGGTGCCGGCGAGGGTGTGCCTCGTCGCCGCCGCGCCGGATTCGCGCGGCGTGAACACCTGCACCTGGTTCCGGCCGAGCCGCTTGGCGTGGTAGAGCGCCTCGTCGGCCTTGTGCATCAGGTCATAGAGCTCGACGCCCGGCCCGGCGAGGCAAAGGCCGATGCTGACGGAGGGCGAGAGGGACGGCGGCAGCCTGCTGGCGCATCTGTCCGGAAAATCCGCCCGCAGCGCCTCGGCGAAGCCTCTTGCCGTGCCGAGCTCGGCATCGGGGACCAGCACCGCGAATTCCTCGCCGCCGATCCGCCCGGCGATCATGCCGGCCTGCAACGAGGCCGCCAGATGCTGGCCGAACAGGCTGATCGCCCGGTCGCCGACCGCATGGCCGTGCGTATCGTTGATCGCCTTGAAGTGGTCGAGGTCGGCGATCATCAGGCATGCCGGCTGCCGCCGGTCCCTGCACGCGCCGAGCGCGGCGACGGCCTCCTGCTCGAAGCCGCGGCGGTTGAGCAGGCCGGAGAGCTTGTCGGTGTTGGCTTCCCGCCGCAGCTCCGCGATCAGGTCGAGCGCGATGGCGACCATCAGCGTCAGCGCGAACAGCACCGAGATCATCACCTGCGTGAACTGCACCGTCGTCCAGTAGAACGATTGCTGGAAGCTGCCGAAATCGGTGAAGCCGCCGGCCAGCAGCATGATCGACGCCGGCCGCAGGAAGAAGTTCAGCGTGCACAGCACCGTCACCCAGAACAGGAGCCGGTCGACGAAATGCCCTTTCTGGACCGGATAAAGCTTCACCGCGGCGATGAGCGAGATGCATCCGAGCAGGAAGTTGACCATGAAGACGCGCGCCGTCAGGTCGGGCTGGAAAAGGACGAACCAGACCTGCCCGGCCGCGCCGGCGGCGACGATGCCCGCCATCAGGGCGTGGGGAATGCGCAGGCCGTATCGCTTCAACACGCCGCCGATCAGGAGGTAGCCGGTGATGAGGAAGCAGACGTTCGCCGGAATGCGCTCGAACTCATTGGCGAAATTCGGGCCGACATCCTGGATCAGGAAGCCGACGGACGACGCCACGTAGCTCAGCGCGATCATCAGGATGTAGTCCTGGCCGCGCTGGTTGGTCCACAGCAGGAAGAAGGCCGAGGCGAACAGCATTCCGATGGTCGGATTGAGCATCGCTATGACGAACTGGGAAGTCATCCATTTCCTCCGGCAGCCCGGCTATAGCACGCGATCGATAACAAGGGGTTTAACGCAGGGTCATCGCCCGTCCTTGCCGGCTGCGGGCGGCGCACGCGTTCCTCCATGACGGCTTCGTGCCCGCGCGGCGGGAACGTCACGGCCAATCGCGCGTTGCGGCTCAACCGGCGATGGGGTATCAGGCTGACTTCAAAAAAGCGGGAGCGCTAAGCCGCATGAGCCTTGCCGATACGATCAGGAACACATTCGTGCCGGTCCACCGCGAGGGCTGGCCGTTCATCGCCGCCTTCGCCGGCGCCACCATCCTGCTCGGGCTGTTCTCGACCAGCCTGTTCTGGATCGGCCTGATCCTGACCGCCTGGTGCGCCTATTTCTTCCGCGATCCCGAGCGCGTGACGCCGATCGACGACCGGCTCGTCATCAGCCCCGCCGACGGGGTCGTCTCCTCCGTCGGGCCGGCGGTGCCGCCGCGCGAGCTCGGCCTCGGCGTCGAGGAGATGGTGCGCGTGTGCGTGTTCATGAACGTGTTCTCCTGCCATGTGAACCGCGCCCCGGCGCGCGGCCGCGTCTCGGTGGTCGAGCATCGCCCCGGTAAGTTCCTCAACGCCGAGATGGACAAGGCGAGCACCGAGAACGAGCGCAACGGCCTCGTCATCGAAAGCCCCAACGGGCGCATGGGCGTGGTGCAGGTGGCGGGCCTCGTCGCCCGGCGCATCCTCTGCTGGACCGATCCGGGGGCAGACCTCGCCGCCGGCGAGCGCTTCGGCCTGATCCGCTTCGGCTCGCGCGTCGACGTCTATCTGCCGCGGGGCGCGGCGGTGAAGGTGGCCGCCGGCCAGACCGCGGTCGCCGGCGAGACCGTTCTCGCCGAATACGGCGTCGAGGCGGCGTCGCCCCTCGTGCGGGTTTCCTGAGGACCGATGGCGAGCGAACCGCGCCACAAGGCCGACAGGACGCGCCGCGCCGCGCGCCTGCGCGAGATTCCGCTGCGCATGGTCGTGCCCAATCTCATCACCGTGCTCGCCGTCTGCGCCGGGCTGACCGGCATCCGGCTCGCCTTCGAGCACCGTTTCGAGCTCGCCGTGGCCATGGTGCTGATCGCCGCGCTGCTCGACGCCGTCGACGGGCGCATCGCCCGCCTGTTGCAGGGCGCGTCGAAATTCGGCGCGCAGATGGATTCGCTCGCCGACATCGTCAATTTCGGCGTCGCCCCGGCGCTCGTCCTTTATGCCTACGTGCTCGACCGGGCAGGGGCGTTCGGCTGGATCGCCGGCCTGCTGTTCGCCATCGCCTGTTGCCTGCGGCTCGCCCGCTTCAACGTCATGCTGGAGGACGAGAACGCACCGGCATGGAAGGCCGACTATTTCGTCGGCGTGCCGGCCCCGGCCGGCGCGATGCTGGTGCTGCTGCCGGTCTATCTCGGCTTTCTCGGCGTGCCGCTCGGAACCGCCTTCGCCTTCTGGGCGAGCGCGTTCACGGTTCTGATCGCCTTCCTGATGGTCAGCCAGGTGCCGGTCTATTCCGGCAAGAGCGGGCTGCGGGTGCGCCGCGACATGGTGATGCCGATGATCCTCGGCATCGTCCTCTATGTCGCGCTGCTGGCCAGCTATACGTGGCACGCCATGGCCGCGACCGCGATAATCTGCCTCGTTTTCCTGCCGTTCAGCGCCGCCGCCTATCGCCGCCGCGAAGCGCGCGAGGAAGCCGCCGCGGCGCGGCAGGACACGCCGGACCCCTAACCGGCATCCGCTTCAGGCTGAAACGAAATGCCCGGCCTTTCGGACCGGGCACTGGCGTTGCGTCAAGACAGCGAAATCAGGGCTTCCAGCTCGGCACCCAGGGCGGCGGATTGCCGCCATAGGTGGTGTCGTAGAGATGCGACGACGAAGTGGGGCTGGTCGACGTGATCGAGAAATTGCCCACGCGGCAGGTCGTCGATTTGTGCGGCGTCAGGCTGCGTCCGGTGAAGGACGGCCTCTCGTCCTCGGCGCAATTGCCGAAGCCGCCGCCATAGCCCGGCGCGACATCGAGATTGACGCCGGGAAGCTGGTCGAGCGTCGCGGTGTCGCCGGAGAAGTCCTGCGAGCTGAACACGTCGGCCAAGGCCGGCGCCGCGCCGAGGACGGCACCCGCGAGGAAAAGACCGGCAAGCGCCGGGCGAAGAGAAAGAACCATGATCCATATCCCGCGTGAGAGGGCGCAAGATTTATATGGGCCTGTCTAGCATACCCCGCAAGCCCGGTCGATAGCCGGGCGGCCAGACAGGAAGGACAGCGGTCCTATTCGGGTAGGCGGTAGTGGACGAAGCGGCCTTCGCGCGCCTCGAAGATCGCGCCGGTCTGCGTCAACGCCGGGCTGGCCAGCGGCAGGATCTTGCGGGCGATCTCGGACGGGTGGGGCAGCGTCTCGGGGTTCTCGCCCGGCATCGCCTGCGCGCGCATCGCCGTGCGCGTCGCGCCGGGATTGACGCAATTGACCTTGAGCGCCGTGTTCTTCGTCTCGTCGGCCCATGAGCGCGACAGCGCCTCGACCGCCGCCTTCGAGGCCGCGTAGGGCCCCCAATAGGCGCGCGCCGAATGCGCCGCGCCCGACGACATGACGATGGCGCGGCCGGCGTCGGAAGCCCTGAGCAGCGGATCGACCGAGCGGATCGTCCGCCATGTGGCGGTGACGTTGACGGTCATCACCTTCTCGAACACCTTGGCCTCGACATGGCCGATCGGCGCGATGACGCCGAGGATGGCGGCGTTGGCCACCAGCACGTCGAGCTTGCCCCAGCGTTCGTGGATCGCGCCGCCCAGCCGGTCGATGCCGGCCATGTCGGTCAGGTCGAGCGGCACCAGCGTCGCCTGCCCGCCGGCTTCGCGGATCTCGTCGTCGAGCTCCTCCAGCCCGCCGACCGTGCGGGCGACGGCGATCACATGCGCGCCGGCCGCCGCCAGCTCCCTGGCGACGAAATAGCCGATGCCGCGCGACGCGCCGGTGACGAGGGCGACGCGGCCGGAAAGATCGGGCGTCTCGGGCAATGCGTCTGACATGGCTGCTCCTGGCTGGCGTCGCTGGCGTTCCAGTGCCGGATTAGCCCAATGCAGGGCGAAGGGAAACCCTTGACCCGGCGCGGCAAGCGTCCCATATCGACGCAGCCGGGACGGCCCGGCCGGCGTGCGTCCGCACACCGACGCGACCGATGGGGACGGCCCCATCTCCTCGATTTGAAGGAGAAGGGCTATGTCCTGGATTTATCTGTTCTTTGCCGGCCTGTTCGAGATCGGCTGGGCCGTCGGCCTCAAATACACCCATGGCTTCACCCGGCTGATGCCGAGCCTGCTCACCGTGGGCGCGATGACGATCAGCCTGTTCCTGCTCGGCCTCGCCCTGCGCACGCTGCCGCTCGGCACCGCCTACGCGATCTGGACCGGCATCGGCACCATCGGCACCGCCATCCTCGGCATCGTGCTGTTTGCCGAGCCGGCCGCGGCGCTCAGGCTCGCCTGCATCGGCATGATCGCCGCCGGCATCATCGGCCTGAAGCTGGTTTCGCCATAAACTGGGAAACGCTCACCCGTTGCTGGCCAGCAGCGACAGCGTATGCACGTTGCTGTCGCCGTCTTGATCGACGAGGCGGGTCGGATAGTCGCCGGTGAAATAATGATCGGTGAAGGCGGGGGCCCTGGGATCGCGGGGCTCGCCGCCGACCGCCCTGTAAAGCCCGTCGATGGTGAGGAAAGCCAGCGAATCCGCGCCGATATAGCGGCACATGGAATCGAGGCTGTCATGCTGGTTGGCGAGCAGCTTGTCGGCATGCGGCGTGTCGATGCCGTAGAAATCCGGGTGGTAGATCATCGGGCTCGCGACGCGCAGATGCACCTCCGTCGCGCCCGCGTCGCGGATCATCTGCACGATCTTGACCGAGGTCGTGCCGCGCACGATGGAATCGTCCACCAGCACCACGCGCTTGCCCTCGATCATGGCGCGGTTGGCGGAATGCTTCAGCTTGACGCCGAGCGCCCTGATCTGCTGCGTCGGCTCGATGAAGGTGCGGCCGACATAATGGTTGCGGATGATGCCGTATTCGAACGGGATGCCGCTCGCCTGCGCGTAGCCGAGTGCGGCCGGCGTGCCGCCGTCCGGAACCGGCACGACGACGTCGGCCTCCACGGGCGCTTCGCCCGCGAGGTTGATGCCCATGTTCTTGCGCGTCACGTAGACGCTGCGGCCGCCGACGACGGAATCAGGCCGGGCGAAATACACATATTCGAACAGGCACAGCCGCTCCGGCCGCTGCTTTGCGGGACGCCGCGCATCGATGCTGATCGAGCCGTCAGCCTGCATCTCGCAGATGATCACCTCGCCGTTTTCGACGTCCCGGATGTATTTCGCGCCGATGATGTCCAGCGCGCATGTTTCGGAGCAGAAGATCGGCTTGCCGTCGAGTTCGCCCATCACCAGAGGGCGGATGCCGATCGGGTCGCGCGCCGCGATGAGCTTGGTGCGCGTCATCGCCACCATCGAGTAGCCGCCTTCCATCTGGCGGATGGCGTCGATGAAGCGATCGCTGGTCGATGAATGGCGCGAGCGTGCGATCAGGTGCAGCACGACTTCGGTGTCGGAGGTCGACTGGCAGATCGCGCCGGTGGCTATGATCTGCCGGCGCAGCGTCAGCCCGTTGGTGAAATTGCCGTTATGGGCGATCGCGATGCCG
>JBBCKE010000034.1:0-46120 GCA_037190985.1 Alphaproteobacteria bacterium | reverse complement strand
CTCGATTTCTTCGAGATCGCCTTCATCATCATTCCGCTGCTCGCTCCCGTCGCGGAAAAGATGGGCATCGATCTGGTCTGGTTCGGCGTGCTGCTCTGTATCAACATGCAGACAGCCTTCATGCATCCACCGTTCGGCTTCGCGCTATTTTACTTACGCGGCATAGCGCCTCCGGAAGTGAAGACATCGGATATCTACTGGGGCGCGATCCCTTGGCTGGCCATGCAGTTGCTGCTGGTCGGTATCGTCATCATGTGGCCAGAGCTGGTCACCTATTGGCTCGACAAGGTGGTGATAGACACCACCAACATCAAGATCGACATTCCACAGATCGAGATGCCAACGCTCGATTTCGGCGCACCCAAATAGCGCGGAGGAACCTTGCAGGGCAGTTTCATGCCCTGCTCCTGACAGCCCCTTTCACTATTCTCACCAGCACCAGCCTCGCTGCACGCGGTTCAGGCCCACGGCCTATCCGCCTGGATTTGACATTTTCGCAAAAGAACATATCATGAACATGTATGCGGAAGTCACTCAAACAGCGCCTGTCCATTCTGTCCGATGCCGCCAAATACGATGCCTCTTGCGCATCGAGCGGCACCGTGAAACGCGACTCCCTCAAATCCGGAGGGCTGGGTTCCACCGAGGGCAGCGGCATCTGCCATGCCTATACGCCGGATGGCCGCTGCATCTCCCTGCTGAAAATATTGCTGACCAATTTCTGCATCTATGACTGCGCATATTGCATCAACCGCTCCTCCAGCAACGTAGAGCGCGCTCGTTTCACGCCGGATGAGGTGATCTGGCTGACGCTGGAGTTCTACCGCCGCAACTATATCGAGGGCCTGTTCCTGTCGTCGGGCATCGTGCGCTCGTCCGATCATACGATGGAGCAGATGGTGAAGATCGCACGCGACCTGCGCGTCAGGCACGGATTCAACGGCTATATTCACCTCAAGACCATTCCCGAGGCGGCGGAAGCGCTGATCGACGAGGCGGGGCGCTATGCCGACCGGCTGTCGATCAACATCGAACTGCCCACGGACGCGGCCATCGCCGATCTCGCTCCACAGAAGCGGCCGGCAGGCATCCGCCGCGCCATGGCCGGCGTGCGGCTGAGGATCGAGGAATCGAGCGAACCTACCCTGCGTACGAAGTCGCGGAGGAGATTTGCGCCGGCCGGCCAATCCACCCAGATGATCGTCGGCGCGGACGGTGCGGACGATGCCACGATCCTTTCCACCAGCGCCCGGCTATACGGCAGCTACGGTCTGCGCAGGGTCTACTACTCGGCCTTCAGCCCGATCCCGGACGCTTCGTCGCGGCTGCCGCCGGCACGGCCGCCGCTGATGCGCGAGCACCGGCTCTATCAGGCCGACTGGCTGTACCGTTTCTATGGATTCACGATCGAGGAGGTGACGGCGGCGCGGCCGGACGGCATGCTCGACCTTGATCTCGACCCCAAGCTTGCCTGGTCGCTGGCCAATCGCGGCCGCTTCCCCGTCGACGTCAACCGCGCGCCGCGGGAGATGCTGCTGCGCGTGCCGGGTCTCGGCGTCAGATCCGTCGAAGCGATCCTCGCCGCGCGACGGCACCGGCGTCTTGCGCTCGACGATCTGGCGCGCCTGCGCATTTCCCTGCGCAAGGTTAAGCCCTTCGTGGTCGCACAGGGCTGGACGCCGTTGCGGCTGATCGACAGGCACGATCTGCGCGGCCTGTTTTCCCCCCGGCCGGAGCAGTTGGCCCTGATATAGATGCGGGCGATATTTCTGGACAGGTGCGCCGATGCGGGCGAATGGCGGGAGGCTGCCCGCGCGCTGTTGTGTGACGGGGTCGCGCCGCATGAGGTGGCCTGGCACGTCGGGCGGGAGGAAAGCCTGTTCGCGGCAGAACCCGATCCGGCGCTTCATGCGCGCCCCGATATCGCCGCCCCGCGCGTTCCGCGCGCTTTTCTCGATCTTGTCGAGACGGTGGTCTGCCATTCCGATCCGGACCGCTTCGCGCTACTCTACCGGCTGCTCGCGCGGCTTCAGGACGAGCGGCAATTGCTGGCCGTCGCTTCCGATCCGGATGTGGCCGCCGTGCGACGCATGGAGAAGGCCATCCGGCGCGACTGCCACAAGATGACCGCCTTCGTACGTTTCCGCGAGGTGCCCGGCGACGCGTGGACGGCGGGACGTCGCCGCTTCGTAGCCTGGTTCGAGCCCGACCACTTCATCGTCGGCCGCACCGCGCCTTTCTTCGCAGGCCGGTTCGCCGACATGGACTGGATCATCATGACCCCGAAGGGCACGGCTGCGTTCGAAGACGGCGTCCTGACGGTGTCGGACGAGCCGGCGGAAAGGCCCGGCCTCGCCGACGCCACCGATGCGCTGTGGGCCACCTACTACGCCTCGATCTTCAACCCGGCACGGCTGAAGCTGAAGGCGATGCAGGCGGAGATGCCGAAGAAATACTGGAAGAACCTGCCTGAAACGGCGCTCATTCCGGGCCTCGTCGCCGGCGCACGGGAACGCGTCGCCGCGATGGCGCGGCAGAAGCAGCGGCAGCCGCCGGCCTTTCACGAGCGCCTCCAGGCGCTGCAGCGGGAGGAGAGGGATACGCCCCCGGCAGACATGCTCGCCGCCCTTCGCGAGGAAGCGCAGACATGCGCGCGCTGCCCGCTCCACTGCGATGCGACGCAGACCGTGTTCGGCGAAGGGCCGCGGAATGCGACACTGATGATCGTCGGCGAGCAGCCCGGCGACCATGAGGATCTCGCCGGCCGCCCGTTCGTCGGCCCTGCGGGAAAACTTCTCGACCGTGTGCTGGGCGAGGCCGGCATCGACAGGCGCAAGGTCTATCTGACCAACGCGGTGAAGCACTTCAAGTTCGAGCCGCGGGGGAAGAGGCGCCTGCATCGGCCACCGAATGCGGGCGAGATCGCACACTGCCGCTGGTGGCTCGGCAAGGAACTCGACCTGGTCAGGCCGAGGCTGGTGGTGGCGATGGGCGCGACAGCGATGCTGGCGCTGACGGGCAGAAAGGCACGGCTGGCTGACTCGCGCGGCCGTATTGCGGAACTGGAGCCCGGGCGGGCTCTGCTCGTCACCGTCCATCCCGCCTATCTGCTGCGCATTCCCGACCAGCAACGTGCGGAGGAGGAGACGCGGCGCTTCCGTGACGACCTCATGGCGGCGCACCGGTGGCTGCAGACGGATGACGCGCCGCCGCCGATTGCCACACAAGCCGAAGGGCAAGCGTCGGTTTCAGGATAGAACCGGGAGATGCGCTCGAAAGCCGCTTCAAAACCGTTCTGGCGTTTCGTGAACGGGCTTGCCCTGTCCTTTCCGGACCTCGGTATCCCGTAACGGGTATCGTTCTGCCTTTCGTCTGGAACAGATGCGCTCATTCGGGTGTTGGGGCAATCCGAAGCCCGTTACCGTCCCCGCTGGCCCGAAGCATTTCGATCAATCGTCCAAAGGAGTTCGACATGAGCAACGACCACGAATTCGCCGACAAGTTCTGGAGTTCGATCCGCTCCGACATGACCGTCATGGTCGGCACGAGGGACGTTCATCCGAAGCCGCTGACAGCCCAGTTCGACGGCGATGAACGGACCATCTTCTTCTTCACCGCGAAGGGCACGGAACTGGCCGACAGTGCGTCATCGCCGACAGAAGCGACGCTGGTATACTCCTCGAAGGGTCACGATCTTTTCGCGACCGTTCACGGGCAACTGGAAGTCGACAACGACCCTGTGCTCATCGATCGGCTCTGGAATCGGTTCGTGGCAGCGTGGTTCGAGGAAGGCAAAGAGGACCCGAAGGTTTGCCTCTTGCGCTTCGAGCCAGGCCAAGCCGAAATCTGGAAGGACGCCTCCAGCTTCGTCGCCGGCATCAAACTCTTCCTCGGAATGGGCGATCCAAAGGAGGACTACAAGGAGAGCGTGGCTACGGTCAGTTTGAAGTAGCCTTGCATCCAAGGGTGAGAAGTCCGCTGATCGTCAGGTCAGACGGCGCTATGTCTGCGCGCCCAATCCGCGTCCCGCCAGAAGGGTCTCGGCGGATGCATTGGGCGCGCGTTGCTGTCGAAGTGCGGCGTCCATTCAAATGGCCGCTTTCCCAACTCCGTTGCCCAGAAGCGGTCGGGCAGAAATCCACCAATTGTGGACGTCTGGCAGTGAATGGATGAGCCGATCTCGGCTAGTTTTCCAGAACTCTGCCGCACCGGCGCGCACCCCAGTGCGCACCCGCGCCGTGACGATTTCATATTCCGTCGATCTCGCAAACTGGTAACCGCGCGGTGACCATGGCCGTTTACGCCGCTTCCGCGCTCTGCGATTTCAACCGCCCTGAAACGACAAAAGCCGTGGTTGTGGCTTTGGAAAGGTTGGCGGATCGAGCCATTCGTCATAGAGGGGCGTGGGGAATTCCTCGATGAGGCGAGGTTTTGTGCCGGGCGTCTGTCGGCGCTGCTCACGCACCTGCTCCGTCCGGTTGGAGGTCGCATTACGGCTCGCTGGAGGCGCTTTCTCAGCTGGCTTCCGTGGTGGGCGCCCCCTCAGACGCCCCGTCTCTGAAGCGGAACCACGGTAGATGGTCGCGGGAGTGTCCATCGGCGAGCTTGCCGTATTGCGCACAATCGCATCCAGCGCCGGTTTGATCGTGGCCCTGGCAATTCGTAGCGACTCCTTGTCGAGATCGCATTGGTAGGCGATTTCCTCCCAGTCGTATCCTTGCAGCTTGCGGGGCGGTATCTGGGATCGGGAAATCAGACCGACGAGGAAATTTCGGATCCGCTCGCTTTCTTGCGGCGGAAGTACCGGGTCGACACGGAGGCGGCAGAAGTCGGAAATTTTACGCGAAAACAATCTGGTATGCGGAATTGCAGGCATGACTCGAAGGCTGGAAGGTAGATTACGTCGGTTGAGGAAGGACGCGGTTCATAACCGATTCGTTCAATCTGGCGAGGCGTGAAATCCCTTCAGGAAGCGCTGGAGCTACACATGCGTCGCCATGGCGACAGCTACTGGCATCTCCACCGCGCTGTCGTTCGCGATGACGAGAATCTCGACCGCTCGACAAGACGATTACGGCGTGGGGAGATCGGCGCGTCGCAGCAATGTGCATGGATCGCCGTAGTGGTCACGAATTTAGTGACCAAGTGTGTCCGGTTTTGGTATCCGCTCAATATAAAGCCAACGACCGACTTCGGCGCGAGGCTGCCACC
Organism: Alphaproteobacteria bacterium; assembly: GCA_037190985.1. GTDB lineage: Bacteria > Pseudomonadota > Alphaproteobacteria > Rhizobiales > Rhizobiaceae > Aerobium. Next base: position 40,909 of record JBBCKE010000034.1, on the reverse strand, counting down.
CGTCCCTTTCCGTGCGCGGGAGCCGTCAGGCAATAGATTACACCCCGCAGCGCTATCCAGTGATTTCCGCTCAGATGCTTCCGAACTGCTTCCAAGGCCAAGCTCTCACGCGCATGGAAGCACAAAAAGCCCCGAAGGGCTTGCGATAAATCATTGATTCTCTTGAAGATTTTTGGAGCGGGCGAAGAGATTCGAACCCTCGACCCCAACCTTGGCAAGCAATAAATTACATTGTCAATGTATTCGAACAGAATATCACAGATTTCGTTCCAATGCGCAAGAGGGTGCGCTCTTCGGGTATTCGTTGGGTCGGGGAAATATGAACGAGGCGATACTCTGATGAACTGGTGCGAACCACCGCGAAATGGAGAAATGGTGACCGCATGGTGACCCACGGGGAGCTTTCAAGGCTTCTGGCTTATCTGATCAATGCCCGGTTCGTTCAGCCGGATCGATATGAGTCGGTGTTTCCACAGCTGGTTTCGTCCGAACAATGTTCCTACCTTGTCGCTTGGCTTCATACAGCGCTTCATCAGCATGGGCCAGTAGTTGCCCGATTTCGGACGGTAAGGCGGACATAGCCAGACCGACACTGACGGTAGCCACCAAAACGCGCCCATCATCAAGCCTGACGGGCGTAGCTGCAAACGCTGCGTTGATCCGCGAAGCTACTTCCTGCGCTTCGGTACTGGAACAATCGTCGAGAAGCACCGCGAACTCCTCGCCACCCAAACGGCCAGCTACATCGCCTTTGCGTATGCTGTTCTTCAGTATCTCCGCGAACGCAATCAGCACACGATCCCCGGCCGCATGCCCGTACTGGTCATTGATCGATTTGAAGTGGTCGATATCGAGCATCAGTACGGCAACGCTCTTCGCGGCTGTGCCATCCAGCCTGTTTGACGTGTCGGCCAGAAAGGCCGACCGGTTCAGCAGGCCAGTCATCTGGTCATGGCTCGAAAGGAACAACAGCCGTTGCATCAATTCCTCTCGAGCGGCCATGACGCTCGCGACGACAATGGGCGCCAATCCCATAAGCGAAACCGCGAAGCGGATCGACAGCAAAGTGCCCCGATCGGTGAAGTTGTCGGCGACCGGTAGATATCCTGTCGATATGGCGAGCAACGTCCACGAAACGAATGCAAAAGCCAAGCATGAGGTCACGAACAGGCTATAGCTCACCGCACACCATAGAAGGGCGAGGATCGGAAAGGCTACCGCGCCTGGCCCCCCGATCGCCGCTCCCGCTAGAGCGGTGCCGACAAGCGCTATCAACGGCAGCAGCCGGACCACCTTCGGAGGCGTCTCGACGATGCGACGTAGGCGCCGCGTTGCATCGTCGGGAAACGTCAGGATCATCGGAAGGAACGCGACGTAGTTCACCAGTTCCGTCGCCGACCAGTAAAGGAGCGCATCAAGCGGCGCACCGCCGAAGAGGAGGGGATCAGCAACTGTTCCGATCAGGCCTGCGGTCAATGACGCCGAGGTGATTGCCACCAGCATGAACAGCACCGAGGTGGGTCGGGAAAGCCGTTGATCCGCGCGGTCGAAGCGGGAGAAGACGAGGTAGCCGACGGTGATCGCTGCCAGGTTTCCAAGATTGAGCACAACCGTCTTCAGAACGGTCCCGCCGGTCAAAAGGTCTGCAAGGGCGAAGCCCGCCGCGCACGCTATCCAGGATAAAGGCGTTCTTAGCGCCGGGAAGCGGATCAACATTCCGAACATAAAGGCATTAGCTGGCCAGAAACTCGCCAGATCCGCGCCCGGCCGCGTCAGAATCCCGAATACGCAAAGCAGGAATAGCACGAATCCAAATAGGAGGACGTTCGCCATCTGACTGGCATCGCCTGCAACTCGCTCCTCCGCTACCTGCATGAATGGCTCCCGGCTTTCAGGCCGACTGATCATCTAAACGAATAACGGCCTCATGGAGAACGCGTTAAGCTTCCAAAACGGCTTCAGTTCACAGATCTGAAGTTCCAGCCGGCATGCTCCAGCGTTGGCGCCGGCCTTCCCAAAAGAAATCCCTGCAGCTCATCACAATCAGTTTGCTGCAGAAGCTGTAGCTGCCGCTCGGTCTCGACGCCCTCGGCGGTCACCTTGAGGCCAAGTGCATGAGCAAGGTCTACGACAGCCGTAACGATCTTGATCGACTTCTCGTCCTCGCCCAGCCCTGTGATGAACTGACGGTCGATCTTGATCTTGTCGACGGGAAAGCGACGCAAATAGGCAAGGCTGCTGTACCCCGATCCGAAATCATCCAGCACGATCCGGAAACCGCGGCTGCGCAAGTCCTGAACGGTCTGAGAACTCTGCTCATCATCGAGCAGGACATGCTCGGTTATCTCCAGCTCGAACTGTTCGGGACGGCATCCAAGCGCCCGAACGCTGCTTTCCGCCTGATCGGCAAACGCGACCGATCGGCATTGGAGGGGCGAGATGTTGACCGCCACGAATTCATCGGGATGCGCAAGTGCTACCCGGGCAGCGCTGTCCAGTACATACTGCCCCAGAGGATGAATGAGCCCGGTGGCTTCGGCTTGTGGCAGGAAATCCGCCGGGTTCAGCCATCCGCCGGTCGGGTGCTTCCAGCGAACAAGCGCTTCATGTCCGACGACGGCAAGCTTGTCGCGGGAAAACAGCGGCTGGTAATGGACAATGATCTGTCTGTCGGTATCGAGCGCGGCGGCGAGATCACCCACAATCGTTTGTTGCCTCAGCAACTCCTCATCAAGCGACGGCGTGAATGTACTGAACCCCGAACCGCCCGAAGCCTTCTGGAACTGAAGTGCGACATCGGCACGACGTATCAGCTCGGGAAGAGGCGCAGGCACCGCATCCTGTCGCGCTATGCCGATGCTGAGTTTGATGAGAACCGACCGGCCGCTGATCTGAAATGGCTCGTGAGCGGCTGCCAGCAAGCGTTGACACAGCCCAGCTACGCGCCTGTCTGAAACGATGCCATTCACGAATATGGCAAAGCCATCGCGTCCCGTGCGTTCGATTACGTCATCGGCGCGGATTTCATGTTTCAGACGTTCGACCAGTTGCCGAAACAGCTGCTCTGCCTCCTGAGAATCGAGCGATACGCTCAACTGTCGAAAATGGTCTATATCGACGGACAGGACCGCATAGGCGCCGTATCCTCCCACGATCAGCGGCTCGACCCGCTTCAGAAACGCCACGAGATCCTGAGACGCATAGGCAGGCAATTCCCGTACCTCCTGGTAGTTATTCTACATGCATCCGCGCCCAATGCACGCCCTGGTTGATTTATCTAGCTTGAGCAACTTTCGGTGTGGTAAACCATTCCCATCCTCCCGTTCGCTCGGCCTTGCGGCGATAGAGCGCTTCGTCGGCTTTCCGCAGGAGTATCTGCAAGTCGCGACCATCCTGCGGATAAAGGCTGGCACCGATGCTTGCCCCGACCGTTACGGGTCGATCGTGCAGCTTGATCGGGAGCGTCAGGCTGGCGCCTATACGCCAGCAGATTTGCTCCACCGTCTCGGGCGTATGAATATCAGGCAAAAGAATAGCGAACTCGTCCCCGCCTATCCGGCAGCAGAGATCATTGGCCCGAACACTATCGCGCAGACGGTTGGCGACCGAGATCAGCGTTTGGTCCCCGGCATCATGACCGAACCGATCATTGATCGCCTTGAACCCGTCGAGGTCCACCAGCAGCACCGCCATCATGCGTTTCGGATCAGCGTCGGTAGAAGAGAGTTCAGCCCATTTTTCCTGTAGCATCCTTCGGTTGGCGAGGCCGGTAAGCGGATCCTCCAGTGCGAAGCGCCGCAGTGTTTTCTCGGCGTTCCGCCTGTCGGACACATCGTCGAACACGGCGATGCCGACGCCGATCTCACGAAGCAGTATGCCGCGGTGTTGGATTGCTTTGATGGTTCCATCTGCGGCCCGAACCTCGATCTCGAAGGGATCGATCTCGGTGATGCCAGGTGAATTTGCGTCCCAATGATCTCGCCAGCGCCTGCGCGCCTCTTCGCGATCAACCTCGCGCGGATACGCACTCTCGATCCATTCATCGACGCTGGAAAGTTGCTCCTCGCCGTAACCGAAGATCATCCTGAAAGCGCGATTGACGAATCTAATCTGGCCCTCCGGATATGCTGCCCACGACAGCGCAATTGGGAGCGCGTCCAGGATAATGTGTAGATCCTGCTGGCTAAAGCCGTCAGCCCGGGCGGCCCGCTTCAGAAACTCCTCCATATAGGATGTCCTCTCCACCTTTGACGACTAACAAAGATGTGGCCGAAAGGCTCCATCTCCAAGGAGTTGGTCGCAGACAATTCGATGATGTCATTAACGACATGCTATTGATCTGCCTCCTGCTGATTTTCAAATGGCCGTCGAAACAGATCGGAAAGGCAGGATGAAACATTCTGCGGATCAGCCGATCCTTCTGGAGCAGCGACGCCGCCTGCGCTGACGCTGCGACCGTCATTACACTAACAATCAAAATGGACCCTCCCATGGGAAGCGATCAGGTCCCGCGGATGGCTATCGAGCTGAGGACGTGTAAGAACCTTGGAGCAAGTCTGCCCGATGATCGGCTACCCGAAGACGATCCGCATCGGCCAAGGCTCGGAATTCGTCTCGCATGACCTCTATCTGTGGGCCTGCGTCGACGGAGTTATTCTCGACTTATCGGGAGCGGGAAAGCATACCGATGACGCCTTTTTCGGCGCCTTCAACGCTGCTTCCGGGCGGAATGTCTGAACACTCGCTCGTTTCTGAACTTGCCGATCCTACCGAAGAGATGGAAGATGATGTGAATGTGACAACGAGGTTCATCTACATGCAGCGATCGGCCACAAGCCCTCAATCTTGTTGATTAATCCTGATCGCGCTACCAGTTCGCTATCACGAAAGGGGCGGGAAACTCCATCTTCTGGCGATCCAATGAATGGATCGGACCACGGAAGGGGTAATTGGACCGGGAATCGTCATGTAACATCGGAGGCAGGCATTGGAGCGGGTCTCGCAAGAGTCTTATGAAGAACTCCTCGGCTTGATCTATGAAGCAGCTCTCGTTCCCGAGGTTTGGGAGCATGTTCTGCGCGCACTTGCGAGCCTGACCGGATGTGTCGCAGGCGGGCTGACGATCGAGAATCCTGAGACCGGAAGCGGCGTTCCGCTCACTTTTTTCGGGTTCGATCCTGATCACGTAGGAAAGACTTTCGACTACTTCCTGCCCCAGAATCCGCTTCACGCGATACACGAACGGATGCAGCCTGGCGCCGTTGTCACCAACGGCATGGCCGTGTCTCTGGACTCCTTTCTATGTACCGAGTTCTATGCGGGATGGGCCCGGCCGCAAGGTCTTTGTTGCCCGGTCACGGTGGTGCTGCACCGTAGCGGCACGGCATATGTGCCGCTGACCTTGGTCCGGCCAGATGGAACCGGCGACGTGGAGGATGGACACCGCGCGCTGCTCGCCCGTCTTGCTCCGCATTTGATGCGTTCCTTCAGCATGAGCAACCGGTTGCTAAATCTGGACGCACGATCTGGTTCGCTTGCCGCCGCACTTTCATACCTCAGTGTGGCAGTACTTGTTCTTGATGAGTACGGGCGGGTAGTATTCGCGAATGCCGCCGCGGAGCGTCTGATACATTCTCGCACGGTCATCGATATTGACAGAAATCGCAAGCTCTCAGCAATAGAGGGACGATCCAATGCAGATTTACAGTCGGCGTTGCGCGGTATCGTTTCGGGCGTGCTGCCGGGGACGGAAGTCCGCCTCGCGTCAAGAACTGCATCACCGCTTGCCGCAACTGTACTTTCCATACCACAGGGCAGGGTCTCGAGCCTAATAACCGAGGGTCTGCCGGCATGCCTCGTCGTTGTCCGTGGCCCGGAGGGAGATAACCATCTGGCCGCGGCTAGACAGGTTGGCCTGCTTTTCGGCCTGACCCCGTCCGAAGAACGTATGCTAGCGGTGCTGTTAAGCGGGGCGGGACTGAAGCAGAGTGCCGCACGGTTGGGGATCAGCTATGAGACGGCGCGCACGCACCTGAAGCGCATTTTCGGAAAAACCGGCACCCGCAAGCAAGGCGAGCTCATCGGATTGGCGGCCAAGGTGACCCCGCCCCTCGACGACGACGGCCGGGCACCACCATTTTGACGTGCAGGACTTGGTCTTGACGCCATTGGCCTGCCATCGAGTGATGAATTTCTGTCGTCACCCAAACGGGGGACGACAGTCTCGCATTGTCCTGCAAAACAGTCTCTCGCCTTGTCCTGCAATTAGGATTAGAGATGGAGGAAGCGGCAAGGGGCGGCGCATGATGGGAGACTGTTATGGTATGCAGGTCCCGAGAGTACAGATCCCCTGCCCCCAGTTCATTCATTGTGACAGGCGAGTAGCCCGGAGCCGGGGAAGCGGAGTTGAGTATCATCTGCTCCATTCCTAACGTCGACGGACAAAATAGCAGAGGCAACTACGATGCTGGGTCGGATCAGTGCGGATCTTGCACCTTCGGGCGAAATCGTCGCCAATGAAGGGATGACGTCAGCAACAAGACGGCCCCGGCGCGGCATCCTCACTCACGCGATTCTAAACGCGCTGGTCGGCGTCTCGCTGCTGGTTTGGACACTGCCAGCCTCGGCGCAGCTGTTGATAAACGGCAGTGGTGGCAATGGTGGCAATGGCTCGGGATACGACGGCGACGGCGGCAATGGCGGCAATGGCGGCAACCGATCGCATGTAAATGACGACGACCAGGATGTGCCCACGGGCGCCTCCTTCGGCGTCAGCGCCTTCGAGGTGAGGACCAATGGCGGCAATGGCGGTCACGGCGGCTACGGAACCATCATCATCGGCGGCAATGGCGGCGAAGGCGGCAATGGCGGCAGTGGCGCCAACGCCACGGCCGTCAACAACGCCCGGCTGACGGCGGCCGGCATCTTCCATCACGGCCTGGCGGCCACCGCCACGGGAGGCAATGGCGGCGACGGTGGCGGCAGCGGCGGCCTCTTCTTCGCCGACGAGGGTGACGGCGGACATGGCGGCAATGGCGGCAACGCCAGCGCGACGGCCTCTGCCTCCAGCGTCATCGCGACGACCGGCCCGATCTCCTACGGCATCTATGTCAATGCGAGCGGCGGCAACGGCGGCGAAGGTGGCAATGCCGTAACCGCCGGCTACGCGAATGCCGGCGAGGGCGGTAATGGCGGACATGCCGGCAGTGCGAGCGGCAGCAATGCCGGTTCAGTCACGACCTCGGGGGATTTCTCCTACGGCATGCTCGTTCGCTCCGCGGGCGGCCGCGGCGGCGACGGGAACACGAGCACGTCGATTTTCGCGGGCACCGGCAGCAATGGCGGCGCCGCGACCCGAGGCGGCGCCGCGACGGGTGCGAACTCCGGCTCCATCATCACGCATGGTGCATCGGCGAGCGGCATGGTCGTCCAGTCGATAGGCGGCGCGGGCGGCGACGGCGGCGGCGGCTTCTCCCTGGCCTTTGCCGGCGGCGGCTCCGCCACGGACGGGAATGACGGCGGGAACGTAACGGCGACCAATACCGGCACGATCACCACCCAGGGCGCCAACGCCGTTGGCATGTTGATCGAATCGATCGGCGGCGGCGGCGGCAATGGCGGCGGTGCCGGAAGCCTGTTCGTCTCCACCGGCGGCAGAGGCGACGGCGGCGGCGATGGCGGGACCGTGACCGCCAATATAGGCGGCGAAATCAGAACCGGCGTCGATGCCGACGGCGGTGACGGCGCGATCGGCGTGCTGGCGCAATCGATCGGCGGCGGCGGCGGCAACGGCGGATATGCCGTCGCCGTCGGTGGGCCGGCGTCCGTCGCCGTCGGCGGCAGCGGCGCGACCGGTGGGGCCGGCAGGAACGTCACGGCAAACCAGGCCGGAAGCGGCGTCGTCGTCAGCACGAAGGGCAGCTCCGCAACCGGCATGCTCATACAGTCCGTCGGCGGCGGCGGCGGCAATGGCGGCGGCGCGATCGCCGGCGGCGCAATCGCCTCGGTCGCCATCGGCGGCTCGGGGTCGCGCGGCGGCAACGCCGGCGAGGTGCGCTACAACATCGGCAATGCTGACGTCACCACGAACGGCACGGATTCGGCGGGCGTGATCGTCCAGTCGATCGGCGGCGGCGGCGGCAATGGAGGGTTCTCGGTCGGCGCCGCTCTCGGGGTGGCCGTCGGCGTCGGCGGCAGCGGCGGGACCGGCGGCAATGCCGGGCTGGTCGATGTCACCTCCGGCGGCTCGATCGAGACGTTCGGCGCCCGCTCGGCCGGCTTCATCGCGCAGTCGATCGGCGGCGGCGGCGGCAATGGCGGGTTCAGCGTCGGCGGTAGCCTCGGCGCGACGGTTGGCGTCGGCGGCAACGGGAACGCGGGCGGCGACGCTGGCACGGTGACGTTCCGCACGGCCGGGCTCCAGGAGATCGAGACCCATGGCGTGGAATCCGCCGGCCTGATCGTGCAGTCGATCGGCGGCGGCGGCGGCAATGGCGGCTTCGCCGGCGCGTTCGGCGTCGCAGCGGCAGTCTCGGTCGGCGGCAAGGCGACCGGGATCGGCCAAAGCGGCGGTGGCAGCGCGCAGGCGGCGAGCGCCGATTTCAATGGCGTGGTCGACACCTGGGGACACCGGTCGGCCGGCATCATCGTGCAGTCTGTCGGCGGCGGCGGCGGCAATGGCGGCGGCGCCTTCACGGGCAGCTTCACCGTTTCGGTCGGCGTGGGCGCGGAGGGCGCCATTGGCGGATCCACGGGCACGGCGCGATATACCTCGAACACGACCACGATCACGACGCGCGGACACGATTCGGCCGGCCTCATCGTGCAGTCTGTGGGCGGTGGCGGCGGCAATGGCGGCTTCTCGGTCAACGTCTCGGCCGCGGTCGCGGTCGGCGTCGGCGGCAACGCCGCCACGGGCAGCAATGGCGAGCGCGTCGATGTCGACATCAACAGCGCCACCATCGTAACGGGCGGCGACCGCTCGTTCGGCATCCTTGCTCAGTCTGTGGGCGGCGGCGGCGGTTCCGGCGGCTTCACGCTCGCGGGATCCGGCGCGGTTTCCGTCGGCGTCGGCGGCAAGGGCGGCGGCGGCGGCGATGGTGGCGAGGTCTACGCCACCGTTCGTGCCGGCTCCATCACGACCTCGGGCGAATATGCCCATGCCTATATCGCGCAGTCTGTGGGCGGCGGCGGCGGGGCCGGCGGCTCCACGATCGCGGCGGGCCTCGGCGTCAATGTCGGTGTCGGCGGCGAGGGCAATGTCGGCGGCGAGGGCCGCAACGTCACGGCATCGAACGGGGCCATGCTGCGGACCGACGGGCTCTTCGCCCACGGCTTCCTGGTGCAGTCTGTGGGCGGCGGCGGCGGCTCGGGCGGGTTCTCGATCACAGCCGGCCTCGGCCCGACAGTGTCCGTGGCAGGCAGCGGCGACGGTGGCGGTAATGGCGGCGAGGTCCGTGCCACCAACACCGGCGACATCACGACATTGCATTACGGCTCTATCGGCCTGTTCGCGCAGTCGGTGGGCGGCGGCGGCGGTGACGGCGGCTTCAGCTACGGCATCGGCACGACGACGGCCATCGCGATCGGCGGCGGCGGCGCGCTGGGCGGCGACGGCAGGCTGGTCGAAGTGACCAACAACGCCAACATCTCGACGTGGGGCGGCCTCTCGCATGGCATCCTTGCCCAGTCGGTGGGCGGCGGCGGCGGCAATGGCGGCGCGGCGAACACCGTTTCCGCCGGCTTCGCGGCGGTCTCGGTCTCGGTGGGCGGCGGCGGCGGCGGCGGTGGCGCGGGCGGCAACGTGACCGTCAACCATACCGGCGACATCTTCGTGCGCGGCGGCGGGGCCAAGGGCATCTTCGCGCAGTCGGTCGGCGGCAATGGCGGCAGCGGCGGCGATGCGTTCGCGCTCGCCGCAGCGGCCAACATCTATCCCTATCCAGCCGGCGCGCTTTCGGTGTCCGTCGGCGGCTCGGGCGGTGCGGGCGGCAACGCCGGCACGGTCGCGGTCACCGGCAACGGCCGCATCGGTTCGATACCTAACCTGGCCGTGCTGGGCGAGGACGGCGAGCCGATCAATCCCGACAATGGCGGCGGCATCCTGGCGCAGTCGATCGGCGGCAGCGGCGGCGATGGCGGGCGCAGCCGCACCTATTCCGGCAGCTTCAGCCCCACCGTCAGCATCAATCTGGGCGCATCCATAGGCGGCAAGGGCGGCGGCGGCGGCATCGGCAACACCGTGACCGTGAATTTCGGTCTCGACGATCCCGACAGCGAGATCGTTACGACGGGCAACAATTCCCACGGCATCCTCGCCCAGTCGATCGGCGGCGGCGGCGGCAATGGCGGCGATTCCCTCGCCGGCGCGGGCGGCCTCGGCGGCAGCGTGACCGTCAACGCCACGGTGACGGTGGGCGGCTGGGGCGGCGCCGGCAATGTCGGCGGCACCGTCATCGTCAACAACGGCGCGGTGATCGCCACCGGCGGCCACAACAGCAATGCCATCCTCGCGCAGTCCATTGGCGGAGGCGGCGGCTCGGGTGGGTCGTCAAGTGGCACGACCGCTTCGATGGACACCGGCTCCAACGTCAACGTCAACGCCAATGTGGCGATCGGCGGCCAGGGCGGCAACGGCAATCACGGCGGTGCCGTCACAGTCGCCAATAGTGGCGCGCTCGACACGTTTGGCGATTTCTCCGCCGGCATCCTCGCGCAGTCGATCGGCGGCGGCGGCGGCGCGGGCGGCTCGGCCGACGCGAAGGCGCTCAACTACGGCAGCAGCGACGGCACGACGATCAACGCCACGCTGGCCATCGGCGGCGGCGGTGGCGACGCCGGCGGCGACCGGGACGGGGACGGTACTTCGAACAGCGACGAGTGGGCGGCGTTCGGGCTCATCGGCAGCAGCGACGGCCGCAAGGTGACGGTCACCAATTCCGGCGACATCCACACGCGCGGCTATGGTTCGGCGGGCATTGTCGCGCAGTCGATCGGCGGCGGCGGCGGGCTTGCGGGGGCTGCTGCTGCGGGCAGCGAAGGCAGGAACAATGGCGGGGCGCTGGTTTCGGTCGGCGCCGGTATCGGCCTGGCCGGCGGCGATGCCGGCAATGGCGGCGAGGTCGAAGTGACCAACAGCGCCCTGATCCTGACCCGCCGCGACGACGCCAACGGCATCACCGCAAGCTCGGTGGGCGGAGGCGGCGGCATCGGCGGTGCGGCGTCTTCCGGGCAGGATGCCGAATATGCGATCGGCGGCGCCATCGGTGGGTTTGGCGGCGCGGCAGGCGACGGCGGGTTCGTGGGCGTCACCAACAGCGCGACGGCGCAGATCAGAACGCTCGGCAACCGCTCCATCGGCATCTTCGCCCAGTCGATCGGTGGAGGCGGCGGCGCGGGCGGCGGCGGCGAAAGCAGCGGCACGGCTGCCACGCTGACCGTCGACCTCTCTGTCGGCGGCTTCGCCGAAAGCGGCGGCGTCGGCGGCACGGTGACGGTGGAGAACGCCGGTATCATCACGACCGGCACGTTGAACGAGGTGACGGGGGCGCGCACCGGGCACGGCTCGCACGGCATTCTGGCGCAGTCGATTGGCGGCGGTGGCGGGCTCGGCGGAGCGGCAGGCACGACGAGCGAGGAGGCCGAGTACCAGATCAGCGCATCGCTGAGCGGCTCGGGCGGCAAGGGCGGCGAGGGCGGCGACGTCACCGTGGTCAACCTGGCGTCAGGACGGATAGCGACGGCGGGCGACAACGCCCACGGTATCTTCGCGCAATCGGTCGGCGGCGGCGGCGGCGCGGCCGGCGCGGGCAACAGCCAGGCCGAGGGTGGCGAGGTGACCGTGAACCTGCAACTGGGCGGCACCGGAGCTGGCGGTGCAGGCGGCGGCATCGTCCGCGTCACCAATTACGGCGAGATCTCCACGCTCGGTGTCCTGTCGCACGGCATCTTCGCGCAATCGATCGGCGGCGGCGGCGGCGCGTCGAGTGCCCTGACGCAGGCTTCCGACGGCAAGACCAGCATCGGCATCCAGCTCACGCCGGCGGACATTGCCGGCGGGGTGGTCAGGGAGGGCGCGGACGGTGGCGACGTCTATGTCAACCACCTTTCGGGCACGATCAGCACGTCCGGCGACGGCGCGTTCGGCATCTTCGCCCAATCGGTCGGCGGCAGCGGCGGCTTCGGCGGTTCGATGACCAGCGAACTCGCCGGCGACGGGGCCTATTCGCTCCAGGTCGGCGTCTCCGGCGGCGGCGGTGGCGATGGCGGCAATGTCGAGGTGCGGGTCGCCGGCGACATCCACACCACGGGACGCCTGGCGCACGGCGTGGTCGCCCAGTCGGTCGGCGGCGGCGGCGGCATGGCGGCGGACGTTTCCGGCAAGGCCGACGTGGCGCTGGGCGTCGGCGGGCTGGGCGGCGCTGGCGGCAACGGCCGCGACGTCTATGTCGAGCGCACCGGCACGATCATGACCGAAAACGAGGATTCGATCGCCATCGTCGCGCAATCCGTGGGCGGCGGCGGCGGCATCGGCGGAACTAGCTTCGGCCGGTTCACGACAAGCGATAATGGCGACGGCCCGGACGAACTGGCGCTCGAGATGCCGGCCGGCTCGACCGGCGTCGGTGGCGAGGTCACCGTCATCCAGACCGGCGAGATCGTCACGCTCGGCATCCGCTCGCACGGCATCGTAGCGCAGGCGGTCGGCGGCGGCGGCGGCATTGCCGGCGGCCGGAACAAGGGCGCGGGCTCGGCCGGCGGCATCGGCGACGCCAACGCGGCGAGTGCCACGGCGAACAGCCAGGTCGCGGTCCACGGCGCGCAGAGCTACGCGCTGTTCGGCCAAAGCGCGACCGGACAGGGCAACGCCAATGCGGTCACGCTGACCGCGCGGTCCAGCCTGTTCGCACAGGGCGCGGATTCGGTCGCCGCCTATGGCGAAAGCACCGCAGCGGGCACGAAGGGCGACATCGTCATCAACCTCGAAGGGGATTATGCCATCGGCGGCAGCGGCACGGGCGTGGCAGCGATGTTCGTCGGCGGCGCGGACAACGCGCTGAACAACAACAGCCTTCTCTACGCGATGGGCCACGATTTCGACTTCGCCTATATCGGCGACGCGCCGACCGGGCCGGTGCCGCTCAACGCCATCCTCGAGACGCTGCTGGACGATTTCAGCCCGGTGTCGATCACCGGCACGTCCGGCAACGACATCGTCAACAACCAGCGCTCGGCCACGGGGCTGGGCCGCGTGATCGGCAACATCGATCTCGGCGTCGGAGCCAACGCCTTCAACAATTTCGAGAATTCCTCGATGGTCGCCCTCGACTCGATCGACCTGGGCGGGGGCACGTTCGGCAATCGCGGACTGTTCACGATGAACGGCGTCGGCTTCCTCAACACGGTGCCGGTGACGCTCGACGGCGTATTCACGCAGAGCGCAGACGGCCAGTATGTCGTCGACATTGACCTGACGCCCGACACCAACGACCTTCTGGCGATGACCGGCAACGGCGATTTCGCCGGCCTGGCGCCGATCAACTTCCTGTCGATCGACAGGCTGCTCGACGAGAACGTCATCGCGAGGACGAGCGGCGGCACGATGGCAACCACGATGGAAGCGCGCCTGATGCGTCCGGCCATCGGGTTCAACTTCCTGACGCGCGCCGAAGGCGGCGACCTCATCCTCTACGCCGACAATCCGACCTTCGAGGATTTGATCAACGATCCACAGACCGGCGTGACCGATCCCGGCGCGGTGCAGATGGCGCAGTATTTCGACGGGCTGGAGCAGGTTCAGGCGCTTTACGACGATCCCAGCGAACTGGCGCGCCTCATCAACATGCTGCGCGGGATCGAAACCTATGAGGAATTCGGCGAGACGATGATGCGGCTGACGCCGCACTATGCCGTCCACGCCTTCGAGATGACCAATCGCCAGACCGACATCATGCTCGATGCGGCTGGGACGTGCATCGATGCGCCGTCCCGCTTCGATGCGCTGGGTCGCTGCGCCTGGTTCACGCTGATGCCGGATTCGTCCTATGGGCGCGACATCGGGGCCGGCGCCTCCACGCGCAGCGACGAGTATTCCAGCTTCTCGCTCGGGGTGATGGGACAGGTGAACGACCGCTGGTCGCTCGGCGCCACGTTCGGCCGCACCGAATTCTTCTCGGAGATCGGTTTCAGGGACGAGATCCTGTCGACGACCACCGGCGACGGCTGGCAGTTCCATGGCCTGGCCAAATACAACAACGGCAACTATTTCGCCGACTTCTCGCTCGGCGGCGGAACGGGCCGTTTCAAGGGAGAGCGCGACACCACGGTGGCGCAGTTCGCCTACACACCGGGCGAGACGCTCGGCGGCGTCTACCTGCCGGATGCGCTGCATGAGGGGATTGGCAACAGCGTCACCTACAGGCAGAAGACGGCCCAGTTCGGCGGTTCGGCCCGCTTCGGATACAACTACCAGGTAGGAAATTTCTATCTCAATCCGCAGGTCAGGTTTGACGCGCGCTGGCTGACCGCCAGCGGAGAGGAGCAAGGGTCTGTCGCGGCCTTCGCCTTCGACGGGTCGGACAACTACTACTACTCAGCCACGCCCGGGTTGGAATTCGGTGCCAACCTTCCGGTTGCTGACGATGTCAGCGTGCGCCTCTTCGCCAAGGGCGGGGTTGAATTCTCCAATGCCGAATGGAAGATGGAAGGCCAGTTCACTGCGGCCCAAGGGCTCGGTGCGCCGCCGCTTAGGCTGACGCAAAGCGTCGACTCACCGCTTTATCGTCTTGGCGCGGGACTGGAACTCAAGGCTGCCGAAGGGGTAAACTTCACCCTCAACTACAATGGCGCGTTCGGCAAAGCGGTCGAGTTCCAATCCGTCAGCGCGAACCTCAAGGTCAAATTTTAAAGGACAAATCCCAAATGAACCTTGAAGGTCTCTGCCGTTATACGTTCGCCGGATTGCTGTTGGTCGCGCTGGCAAAAACTAGCCCCGCGAACGCACAAACGGCGCAGCCGCCGGTTCCCTCGCCAGTGCTTGCGGGCGGTGCATCTGCCATCACGGAAACCCATGGCGATTGGGCGGTAAACTGCCAGGTGATTGAAACCGCCAAGATCTGCCGCTTCTCGCATCAGCAGTTCGATCGTTCCAACTCGAACCAGCGCCTGCTCGCGGTGGAGCTCAATGCTCGCTCCGAGACGACGGCGGACGGCACTGTGGCGCTGCCTTTCGGACTCGCGCTGTCAAACGGCATCGCTCTGTCCATCGACGACGAGGCCGTCGACGGCACCTTATCCTTCAGCACCTGCCTAGTGGTCGGCTGCCTCGTGCCCGTCAATTTTGACGAGGCGATGGTGAACAGGCTGAAGGCCGGCACAACGCTTACGGTAGCCGCCTTCGCCGCCGATTCAGGCCAGCCCATCAGCTTTTCCGTCTCGCTGCGCGGCTTTAGCAGCGCCCTTTCCCGCACAGCTGCACTATCTGCAGACTGATTGACGGGGACGATCAAGCGCAGGACCGGTTGCGGCAAGGTGAAGGAATCAAATAGCCTCTGGCTTTGAGCGCTCTTCTGCAGCTACACCGACGCGCGCTTGGCGCGACGAAGCCTGTAGCGGGGAAGAGTGGGCTTGTCGGGGATTGCATCGGGATGCAGCGAGTCCATGCCGGTGTATTTTGTCGAGCGGCGGCAGCCCTTGTGTGCTCTTCGGTGTTCAAAATGCGCCTGCATGCCGTTGTTTGCTTTCTTGTGCGCACGAACGCGACCGTGACACTCGCAGCAGCGCATCAGGAACTCTGATCTAATAGGCAGCGCTTCGGCGATGTCGATTTCCTCCCACTGATCGCCGCGCCAGACTTCGCATGTGACCGCTTTGACCATCTCCCCCTCCACATAATGATCTGGCCTTCCCCTATCATGTCCTCGGGGCCTCATAGGTACAATATCGCTGTCATCGCTGTCATCGCGTCGCCGCGCTCCCGGGTCTTTTGTCTCCATCTCAGGGGTGGAGCCGGGGCAGGGGGTGGAGCAAGATAGTGGAGCATCTGCCACATTATAGCACAGGGCGCGGTGCGACGGGGCTGAAGGCGGAAGCATTGCTATTCTTGCTCCACTATCTCCACTCAGGATGGCCAGTTTCGCGGAGGAGCGGCGGTGACGGCACACGGCGACGAAGCGGGGTTTCCCGAAGTTCAGACGGAAGATTAGGGCAGGAGATATAATCGATCATGTATGATGAAAATCTATTGCGTCCTCCTGTCGACGAAGATGAAATGTGGATGTTGCTCCGAGAACATTTCATGCATGTCCGCCACATTATATGGGAATTGCCGCTGGAGGCCAAGGAGGACGCGCTCAGCAACAAGTTTCACCGCGATTTTCGCGGGAAAGCTCAGCGAGACGGACTTCGAGCCATTCGATACAGAGAAATTGGAGAAGAGTTAGATCAGCGTGGATATTTCCTCAATCTCGGACGCGAACTCCTTCCCGAGGTTCATTTCATGCTCGATCAAAAGAAACTCACTCCTGCATTCGTCCAGCAGTGGGGAAAGATCATGTTCTGCCACGGCTATATCGCTTCCCATGTGTTTGATGACAGCGACGACCTACTTGCGGACCGAAATCGCCGGAATGGCGCTTTAGCCTCGGATCGCGCGCCGCAGCGTGTGTTCTTGGCGCGGCTTTTGCTCTGGTTCATGGACGAGCAGAAGCAGACCCGCAAACAGGCTGAAGCGAATGCGGCTAAAGCAATCTGGGGTCTTATTGACGCCGATGCCGGAACCATCGAGCGAATTTCACACGATTTTGATATTGGCTGGTTCAGAGTCCTCGTCCGCGAATGCAAAGATCGCGACTTGATCGTTTCCACGATGAACCAGAAGAACATGAAAGAGGCGGCGTTGCGTGAACTTGCCGCGATGAAGATCGACGGACTGCCGCCAATTGAGCTCGTGGTGCCGACCGCCCAGCCCTAATTTTTTCCTAGGGGCTTAGCCTGTAGGAATCTGCCTTGTAGCGCCGCGCGTTTATGTGAGTACTTGTTTGTCTCCGCCGGGCCACGGAAGTCCGGAGAAAGGAGATGAAAAATGAACGTCAACACATCGCCATCGCTGTTCGATGACCTCGACCAGCTTCGCACCTTCAAGGATGCCGCAGCAGCTCTGCGCATTCCCTACTTCAAGGTGCAACGTGCGGCGCGGGCCGGGATCATCCCGACCTATTCGCTGCTGAATAACCGCCGATACGTAAAGCTGCGCGACATCCTCGACCTGATGTCCGCCGCCTAACAACCATCCTCAACAATCTGAGCCGTCCAGCCGTGCCCTTGTCACGGAACGGGATCGGCTTGCACAATTTTGGAAAAAGAAAATGAAATTCTGTGAAAGTAAAGACCTGGTCGGGGCGCTGATTGCTGAACTGACGGTCGAAGCCATGGAAAACCGTGAGCTCCTGCGCACGCTCGACAACAATAGCGTTATCTGCGCGGGAGAAGACTGGCAGCAGTTCACTGCGCCCTTGTGGATCAGCAATGATTTTATCGGGGTCGTCAAGGTGGACAGGAGTATCGAGAATGCGCTTTTCGGCCGTGCCAAGGTGTTCAGGGTCAAGGATCTAGTTTGGCGAAATGAGTATCCGGATTTCGATGAACATCGAGCGTCCGCACATATTGAGTTCTTGCTGCCGAGAGGGTTCCAGCGAACTGGAGAAAACCTTACTGCCCACAGCCACGGGTCGGTGGATGACGAGTTGACCCGGTCAGTGCTGTACGACTTTGTCGTCCTAACCAGGGCGGGTCACATCTCTTAAACCTGCCTTCTACACGACGCGTCCCTACTGAGGGCCGCGTCGACTCTCCCACAATTCAAGCCTCTCAGCCTTGCCGTTCTTCGGCACGGAACGAGATCGGCTTGTCAAAATTCGAGGTAACACCATGTCCAAGATTGAACCCGCTGCCGACAGCGAAAACATCTTCGAGCATAACGACGAGCTTTATGAGAAAATCGGGCTGGCCGCCACGCCGGTCGAGTTTGGCGGCAAGAAGCCGTTGGTTGCCGGCTGGACCAAGCACCGCAGCCTGACGCCGGATGAGCGCCTGCAACTTCGGCAGAAATATCCGAATGCCAGTATCGGCTTGCTGGCCGGAACCACGCTGCCGAACGGCAATCTGTTCGGCTTCCTCGACGGCGACCATCCGGGTTTCACGGAGTTCTTCTGCCGCCTGGTCAATCCCGTGTCGGCCAAGATCGGCCAAAAGGGCATCACCATCTTCTGCCAGTTTGCGCCCGGCACCAAGAGCAAGAAGGTCCGCCAGAAGGGCTCGACGGCTCCCGTGGCCGAGTTGATGGTGTCGTCCGGCATGACGGTGGTCCCGCCGTCCCCACACCCGTCCGGCGTGCGCTACCGCTGGCACGGCCAGCCTCTCCACGAGGCCGACCCGTGCACGCTGCCGCTGCTGGACGAACAGTGCATTGAGTTCCTGACAAAGGTCTGCTCCAACCCCTCCGCTCTCACCATGGCTGAGGGCGGTCCGGACCTGAAGGCGCATGACTTGATGCTGGCGCTGACCTCGTCAGGCATCGCCATGCTCGATCTCGATCTCGAGTGGATGGCGCATTGCCTGAACGGCCTGCTGCCGCCGGGCTATAATGGAAATACCGCCGCCGAAACGCTTGGAATGCTGGAGAGCGCCCGCGCGAAGAAGCTCGGCCAGCATACGGTCACCCGCACCGATTATGAGCCAGGGAAGCTCGGGCCGATACCCTTGGGCTACCTTTCGGACGGGCGTTTCGTGTTCTTCGAGCAAACCCGTCATCTCCTGATTGTCGAAACCAGTACGAGGCTCGTCAATCTCGGGACGCTGCTCAATCTGGCCCACATCGAGTTCTGGACGGAGAACTACTCGACCGATAATGGCGTCAACGCGAAGAATGCCGGAATCGCGTTGATGTCGGCGGGCCGCGCCAAAGGCGGTTTCGATGAGGGCAGTGTTCGCGGGCGCGGCGTCTATGTCGAGAACGGGCAGGTGGTCCGCAACTTCGGCGACGAGATTCCGAGCAGCGCCACCTATGCCTATGTCTGCCCGATCCCGCTGAAGATCGACCCTGACGGGAAGCAGATTGATCCTCCTGCGGTGCTGAAGCTCCTGGAGTTGTTCAACTTCGCATCGCCCAGCGCTGCATATCTCCTGTTCGGCTGGCTCGTGTCCGCCGTCATCTGCGGCGCCCTTGAATGGCGGACCCATGTCTTCATTACCGGGGCGAAGAATACGGGAAAGACAACGCTTGTGAACGCGCTGCGCAATCTCATCGACAAGATCGTCGTCGCGCTGGACGGCCAGAGCACCGAAGCCGGCATCCGCCAGAAGCTCGGCCCTGACAGCCGCCCGGTAATGCTCGACGAGTTCGAGAGCGACCAGAACCTCGGCAGGATGCGGCAGGTCATCAAGCTGATCCGCAGTTCATCGTCGGGCAATCTGGCGATCGCGCGGGGCACGCCTGAGGGGAAGGCGCTGGAGTTCACCATCCGCGCGAGCTTCCTGCTGGCCGCGATCAACGCGATGGCGGTCACGGCCGCCGATCGGTCTCGCATCGTGAATCTCGCCCTCAACAAGCACGAGAACGACAAGGCGCGGGCGCGGCAGATCGCCGAACTCAGCCAGCAGTTCGAGGGGACGAGCGCAAGCTGGTGCCTCGGAGCCATGGACCTGACGGTGGAGATCCTGGCCAGTATAAAGACGCTGCAGCGCGTGTTTCCGCCCTGCGACAGCCGCCATGCCCTTAACATGTCCACCTTGCTGGGCGCAGCGTGGACCATGTTGAACGGCCATGAAATCGATGAACAGAGCGCCGATGCGCTCATTCAGGAACACCTGCCGTTCATCACCGAGCTTGCCGAGGCCCATGAACAGGACGACGCCTCAGAATGCTGGAACGCCCTGCTCGAATACCCTCTGCCCGAGCCTGACGATCGGCGTTTACTGGGCGAGGTGCTGGGACAGCTTCGAGACATGTCGAACCCGGATCGCGGCCGCCGCCCCGATGGCCACATTATGCAAAGCCAGATGACGCGGATCGAACGCCTCGGCATGAAATGGGAGAATGACGGGCTCATCGTGGCCAACTCGCACCGCGCCCTGAAGGAGATATTCCGGGGGACGCAATGGGAAGCGGGTAACTGGGGCGAATCCCTGCGCCGGCTCCCCGGCGCGACCAGCACCAAGCAAAAGCGCTTCTCCGAGGATACCCGTTCCCTTGGCACATTCATCCCGCAGGAGCTGATTCCGGAAAGGGTCGAGCCTGAGCCCGAGTTCTAGCCGTCACGATGTCACGTCACGTCACGCCGCCTGCGCGGGCTCACCGTGAGCAGCAGCGTAGACGGTGGCCCGAGAACCCAAACCAATCAGACCCTCATGCGGGAGTAATTGGAAAAACAGTTCGGGGTGACGGGTGCGCCGCTGCGGTGCCGCTGCCCGCGTCATACCCGTGACGTGACGTGACGCGTGACATGGAAGCGCGATTTCACCCTTCACCAGCATAGGTTCCGACACATTCGAGGCCGCGTCATCTCGCGGCCTCGCCCTTCAACAACAGGCTGAGGTTACGCGCGTGGTTACAATTTTGACCGTCTTGGCGGCTCTCAGGCACAATTCGCGATTTATTGTGCAGGTCACCGCGCCGTGTTTCCCTCGCCGCTTTTTCTCGTGGAGAGTAGATATGAGTAACGAGTTCCGCGTTTCGATCACCAGCACCACGCGCCGCCGCAAGCTGCGCGACGGCACCATCGCTTCCTATCCGCAATTTTATGCCGAGTTCCGGGATCCGCAGACGCGGCAGCGCCGCCGCCGCGCCTTCAATCGGAAGAAGGACGCGGAGGCGTTCCGCAATGCCCTGCTCCTGAAGGTGGCCGAAGGCGCTTACGTGGACGAACGCAAAGCCCCGACGGTCGCGCAGGCGATCGACCACTGGCTGACGACCAAGGAGGGCAGCGTGAAGCTCTCCACGCTGAAAGGTTATCGTGTTGTAGCCTTCGGCGCGATCCGTGGGCCATTGCTGATCGGGACGAAGCTCGAACGCGCGATTTTCACGGAAAGCGGCATCGCGCCGAAGGGCGCGCGGTTCGTGAAGCTCTTGGGCCACGTCAAGCTGACCGACCTGAACACCGCCATGATCCGCCAGTGGCATAGGACGGTGACGGACCAATGTGGGGCCTACTCGGCGAACCGGGCGAAGCAGCACCTGAAGTCGATCCTAGCCCTTGCCGAAGAGGACTATGGAACAAGATCGCCTGCAATGCCGACCGGCCTGCCGCGCACCCGGCATAAAGCCAAAAAGGCTATTCTGACGCCCGAGCACATTGCCAAGCTGATCGCCGCCGCCAAGGACGATCCTGAACACGGCATCTACTACGCTTTCCCATTTCTCGTCGGCACCCGCCCGTCCGAGCAGTTGGGCCTGCTCTGGTCAGAGGTGGACTTCGACCGCAACGTGATCCGCATCTGCCGCATTCAGGAGCGCGACGGGTCGCTGACCGAGATGACGAAGACAGAGGCCGGCACCCGCGACATCCCCATGAGCGCCGTGCTACGCGAAATGCTGCTGGCGTGGCGCGTCCGCTGCCCGCGAAAGGGGAAGGAACTGCACCGCGCATTCCCCGGTCCCGGACGATTGCAGCCCTGGCCGAAGCCGAGGCTCGGCGGTGGAGGTCCTCTCCTTTATCAGAACTTCCGCAGGCGCTACTGGGTGCCGGCCTTAAAGCGTCTCGGTATCGGCTACGTCACTCCCCACAGCGCCCGGCACTCCTGGATATCAACCTTGCAGGCACAAGGCATCGAGGTGGGCTTGGTCGCGCAGATCGCTGGCCACGCGAACCCAACCGTGACGCTCGGGCACTACACCCAAGCTGTTAGGGATGGGTCTGCCGCCATCGAGGCGTTGGATCGGGCCTACGCGCGATAATGAAAAAGGGGCAGGGCGGCTACCATATGACGTCCTGCCCCTCCGACTATATCTTCGTGGGCGCTGGCGCGCTGCCCGGCCCACATGCCCGCCCACGTACAGCGCCGCTCGGTAGTACCTCTCCGGCCCGAGAAGAGGCATGTGGCCGCCGAGCACCATGCCGGTGCCTGCGAACCGAAGCTGCCACGCCAATAATTATGCACGACCTCTCGCCGTGGTTTCCTGTTCTGTTCGATACAGGAGATCGCCCCATGCACATCATGGTGAGGCATAAACGCACCGGCGCGGAGGAATGGATGCCGCTCGAGAAGGCGGCGGAGCTGCTAGGCGTCACGGCCGACGAGATCGAATGGGCGCTCGAAGAGTTCGGCGAGATCGAAGCAGGGGACTACATCGCGCTCGAGCAAGAATGGTAGGCGGAACCGGCTACGCGGCGCGGCGGTGGCATGCCACACGCATGGTCCCGGAGCCACGCTCAGGCAGGCTGCGGCCTATCCGCTGCATGCCGGAAGTCCCTACGGCATATACAACCGCCGCCACCGCCACTGCCACCTCAAAGACCCAGACGGACACACACTATGGGAGGGGGAGGCGTGCGACCTCGCGACGCTGATCGAATCTCACCGCGGAACACAACTCGACTTCCGCTTCGACCTCCCCGGCGGGGACGACCACGGCTCCGCCCGCCCCATCGCCACCCACCGGGCCATCCGCTTCGCGATTGACGGCGATTAGCGGCCCAGGAAGCGAGGCTTGCGCTTCTCGACGAATGCGCGCTGCGCTTCCTTCGCGTCGGATGTATGGGAAAGCTCGACCGTAACGCCCTGTTCAAAGCGATAGGCGTCCCTGTACGGCATCTCGGCAACGACCCCGAAGGAGTACTTCGCCTTCTTCATCGCCAGAGGACTCTTCGCCGCGATGTCTTGGGCGATTTCCATAGCCGCGTCCATCAAGCGATCTCTCGGAACGCAAGCCTCGATCAGACCGAGGCGATAAAGCTCCTTCGCGTCGACTTTCTTTCCCGTGTAGAACATCCATCTCGCCTTCGAATGCGAGAAGAACGTTTCCAGCAGCTTCGCTCCGCCAGCCAGGCCGACATCTATTTCCGGAACCTGAACATAGGCATTTTCGGAGCACACGAAGATATCGCAATGGGCCATGAAAGCAAAACCCGCGCCGATGGCCGGACCGTTGACCGCAGCTATGACGGGCTTGGTGCAGTCCGCCAGCGCGTAGAAGCTTTCGCGGGTAACGCGGTTATGCCGGATGTAGTCGCCGTGTTCCTTGACGAGGCCGACGCGTTCCTTGATGTCGGCCCCCGCGGAGAATATGTCCCCCGCCCCGGTCAGAATCGCCACACGGATATCGTCGCGGTCGGAAACCGTGTCGAAAATCCAGGTGAGTTCCTCGCGCGAGCGCCTGTTCTGGGCATTGACCGGCGGCCGGTCGAAAACGATGGTGGCTATGCCGTCGGCGTTCACGTCGAACTTGAACAATTGCAGTTCCATGTGTCCTCCCATGCGATCACTGTCCGAACGAGGGCGATCGATACGCGATCCGGGCAAGGCTAGCGGGAAGCTCCACGGCGACAACACGCGCTGTCGGCAAAGCAGCTTTGCAGGCGTCGAACACGTCCAGTTTCCGCAAGATGCAAAGCTGGTTTTGCGTCATTGCCGGTTCCCAATATCCTTCCGCGCAAGCTAGGCTGCGCAAAACGACGAATATCGGGAGGGGTCTGTGACCGACATCAAGGGGCGATCGAACGCCAGCTTCTCGCCTGCTGCAGCGTCCCAGGAACGAAGCCCGACGTGATGCGCGGGCCCAGAGACGGGGTGGCCGGGCTGATACTGGCCGCGATCAGCGGCAGCGCGCTGTTCATGATCAAGGACTATCGGCTGGGGCGTGCCGCGGAGATGGGCCCCGGCTATTTTCCGCTGATCATCGCGAGCCTGCTTTTCATGGTCGCGCTCGCGCTGATCGGACGGGGGTTGCTGGCGAGCGGCCCTGCGCTCGATCGTATCCACTGGCGGCCTCTGCTCCTCATCGCTGGCGCGGCGCTGTTGTTTTCCTTCACGCTCGCGCCCCTCGGCCTCGTTCCAGCCACCGTCCTGCTGGTGATGATCAGCGCGCTGGCGAGCCGGCAGTTCAGTGTGACGGGACACGGGCTGCTCGCCATAGGCCTCGCCCTGTTCTGCCATTTCCTTTTCGTGAAGATACTTTCGCTGCCGCTGGCGGCGTTCGGCCCGGTGTTCGGAGGCTGACGATGGAACTTCTGCAACATCTGGGATTGGGGTTCGAAGTCGCTTTCTCGCCCGTCAACATTCTCTACTGCTTCGTCGGCGCACTGCTCGGAACACTCGTGGGCGTGCTCCCCGGCCTCGGCCCCATGGCGACGATCGCGATGCTCCTGCCGATCACATTCACGCTCCCGCCGGTAACCGCGCTGGTTATGCTCGCGGGGATCTACTACGGCGCGCAATATGGCGGCTCGATCACGGCGATCCTGATCAACCTGCCGGGAGAATCGTCCACGGTCATTACCGCGCTCGACGGCTACAAGATGGCCCAGGACGGCCGCGCCGGAGCGGCGCTGGCCATCGCGGCGATTGGCTCCTTCTGCGCGGGCACTTTCGCAACCGGGCTGATCGCCATTTTCGCCCCGCCATTGGCGGAACTCGCAATACGGTTCGGACCTGCGGACTACTTCGCCCTGATGGTGCTTGGCCTCGTGGCGTCCATCGTGCTCGCGAGCGGCTCGCTTCTCAAGGCCGTGGGCATGGTGCTTCTCGGGCTCCTGCTCGGGCTGGTCGGCAGCGAACTCAACACGGGCGCGCAACGCTTCACCTTCGGCTTCTACGAATTGAGCTCCGGGCTCAGCATCCTGGCCGTTGCCATGGGACTCTTCGCGCTCGGCGAGATCGTAAGAAACCTCGAGGCGGAGTCGAGCGGCTCCACGCGCTCGCACGCGATCGGGTCGCTCTGGCTGAAGCGTGAAGACATCCGCCGCTCGGCCGCGCCCGTGGCGCGCGGCTCGCTGCTCGGCTCCGTCCTCGGCATCCTGCCGGGCGGCGGCGCCACCTTGGCATCGTTCGCGTCCTACAGCCTGGAAAAGAAGGTGTCCCGCAACGGCGCGAAATTCGGTACCGGCGCGATCGAAGGCGTCGCGGCGCCCGAATCCGCCAACAACGCCGCGGCGCAGACCGCGTTCATCCCGATGCTCACGCTCGGTATTCCTTCCAACCCGGTGATGGCGCTGATGATCGGCGCCCTGATCATGCAGGGAATCCAGCCCGGGCCCAGCGTCATCAGGGAGCAACCCAGCCTGTTCTGGGGCCTCATCGTGTCGATGTGGCTCGGCAACGTCATGCTGCTGATCCTCAACCTGCCATTGGTCGGGCTATGGACACGCCTCCTGCATGTCCCCTATCGCATGCTTTTTCCGGTCATCATGGTGATCACCTGCATCGGCGTCTACAGCATCGCCAACTCGGAGTTCGATGTCCGCGTGATGACGGTGTTCGGAGTGCTCGGCGTCATTCTCGCGAAACTGGATTGCGAGCCGGCGCCCCTCATCCTGGGGTTCATTCTCGGGCCGATGATGGAGGAGTACTTTCAGCGCGCGCTGATCCTGTCCGACGGCGACTTCTCCATATTCGTTACCGAGCCGATCAGCGCGACCCTGCTGGTCATTGCCGCGATCGGGTTCGTCTCGGTGATCTTTCCCGCCTTGCGCCGCAGTCGCGAGGATATTTTCGTGGAGTAGGGAACTGCCGGGTTACTTTTCCTCGAGGTCCTGCGTCGGCTTGACGCCGGCTCTGAAAGCCCCGCTGACGAAATCGAGAAAGACGCGGACCTTGGCGGATTTCTGCCGGCCGGGCTGATAGACCGCATAGACGCCATTGTCGGAATTCGCGTGCGTGATCTTGTAGTTTTCAAGCAGCCTTACGAGGCGGCCATCCCGCAACGCCTCACGGATCGACCATTCCGGCAGCAGCGCGATCCCCATCCCGGCGGCTGTGATGGAGAACAGCGACGGCCCGAAGTTCGTGGCATAGCTTCCGTTCACCTGTATATCCTGGCGCTCGCCGCTGGCGTCCTCGAATATCCAGCGGACCGGACCGGGCCGGACGCGGTAGATGATGCAGTTGTGGTTGGCGAGGTCGCCCGGATCGGTAAGCGGTGACGAACATTCCACATAGGATGGCGATGCGCAGAGCATCCTTTCACTCTCGGCAAGCTTGCGCTGGAGCATGGCGGAATCCCGCGACCGCCCCAAACGCAGATCGATGTCGATGTTGTGCTCGACGAGATCGACTTCCTCGTTCGAGAAATACATCATGATCTTGATGTCGGGATACATGCGCATGAACTGCGGCATGATCGGGACTAGGAACTGCGCCCCGATGGATGTGCGGGAATGAACCGTCAGGGTTCCCCTCGGCAGCGCGTCGAACTGGTTCACGCTCTCGTTCGCGTCCGACAGCTGCCGGAGGATCTGTTCGGTCTGCTCGAAATAGATCCTGCCCGGCTCGGTCAGCGCCATCGTCCGGCTGGTTCGATTGATAAGATGCACGCCGAGGTTTTCCTCGAGCGCGCTGACGCAACGCGACACGGACGCCGGGGACATGCCGAGCTGCCTGCCGGCGGCGGACAGATTCCCGTTTTGTACGACTGCAACAAAGACCCTGATTGAACGGAACAAATCCACTGTTTGCAGGCTCCATACACGTTTGGCGCGGCACCTTTCACCGGGAAGCGATGGGTGGACACGCTGGCGCGGATAATCGGTCAATCCTGCAGTTTCTGCAAACTTGCTTCTCACTTCGAACGCTTACCAGCCGCGCCCGATACTCATAAGCTGAGCGCAAAAATACGCAGGAAGTGGAGGAAAAGCATGATTGATCGTCGTACTCTGTTGATGTCGGGCGTGGCGGCCGCGGCCGCTCTTTCGGTTCCGACGCTTTCGCTGGCGCAGGCATGGCCCAGCAAGCCGATCCGGTTCGTGGTGCCGTTCGCGGCAGGTGGCGGCACCGACACCTTCGCCCGAATCCTCGCGGAGGAAGTGTCGAAGGTTCTGGGCACCAGCGTCGTCGTCGAGAATAAGCCGGGCATGGCCGGCTCGCTCGGCGTGGACTACGCCGTCAAGGCTCCGGCCGACGGCTACACCTATGTGCTTTGCACTCCCGGCGCCCAAATCACCAATCCGTTTCTCTATGCCGATCTCCCCTATGATCCCATAGCCGACATAGCGCCGGTGATTCACATGGCCCGGATTCCCAACATCCTCGTCGTCCACCCTTCGCTCGGCGTGTCGACCGTGCCCGAGCTGATCGAATACGCGAAGGCGTCGGGCAAGGCTCTCAAATTCTCCACTACTGGGCCTGGCTCATCCAGCAGGCTCGCCGCCGAGCTCTTCGCATCGCTGGCCGAGATCGACGTGACGCCTGTCGCTTATCCCGGCTCGGGGCCTGCGGCCATCGATCTGATCGCGGGACGCGTGGACGCGACAATCGATTCCTACACCGCGATGATGCCTCACGTTCGCGAGGGGAAGCTCGTGATCCTCGGAATGTCGACCTCCGAGCGGGAGGCGACCGACCCGGACGTGCCGACCATCGCCGAAACGCTGTCGGGCTACGAAGCGTCGACGCTGCTTTACCTCGCCACCGCGTCGGGCGTGCCGCAGGAGATCATCGCGCGGATGAACGAGGTCATCAACGGCACCCTGGCGGACGAGGCGGTTCTGGGACGGATGCGCAGCCTGGGACTGACGGCGACC
Organism: Alphaproteobacteria bacterium; assembly: GCA_037190985.1. Lineage (GTDB taxonomy): Bacteria > Pseudomonadota > Alphaproteobacteria > Rhizobiales > Rhizobiaceae > Aerobium. The sequence goes on along the minus strand of JBBCKE010000034.1, from coordinate 13,181 downwards.
GGCGGCACGCCCGAGGAACTCGTCGCCTATGTCGAGCAGGAGCGTCAGAAATGGGGCGCGATCATCGAGCGCGCCGGCATCCGGCTCGAATAGGACATTTCCGGGACCATCCTTATGACGAAAATGAACCAAATGGTGGGCGAGATTCCGCCCCGGCCTCGCGACGGCCGGCTTGCCGGGAAGGTGGCGATCGTCACCGGAGCGGGAGCGATCAGCGAGACTTGGGGCATCGGCAGGGCTATTTCCGTACTCCTCGGGAGGGAAGGCGCGACCGTCGTGGCCGTCGACCGCGACGGCCCGGCAGCGGAATTCACCGCCGGTCTCATCCGCGCCAATGGCGGCCAGAGCGAGAGCATTGCCGCTGACCTGCTGCAAGCCGAGAATATGGAGCAGGTTACCGCTCGCTGCATGGAGCGTCACGGCAGGATCGACATCCTCGTGAACGGGGTCGGCGGCGGCGGGCCGGGGGGAGGCATATCGACGTCGGAAGCGGCCTGGCGCGCGAGCCTCGACCTCAACCTGACCACCGCGTTCTTCGCCACCAAGTCGGTCCTTCCGGCGATGGTCGAGGCGGGTCGCGGCTCCATCGTCCATATCGGCAGCATGGCCGGCATCCGGTATCCTGGCACGGCCACTCTCGCCTATTCGGTTGCCAAGGCAGGGCTTTTGCAGCTCAGCCGCATGATCGCTCTCGAATTCGCCGCCAGCGGCATCAGGTCGAACTATCTCGCCCTCGGGCACGTCGACACCCCCGAGATCCGCCGTCGCATCGAGGAACGCTACGGAGCCGGGAACCTCGATCGCGTCATGGAAATTAGGGCCGGCGTCGTTCCACAGAAGCGCAACGCGACGGTCTGGGAAATCGCCGATGCCGTCCTGTTTCTGGCCTCGGATGAATCCAGCCATATCACTGCGGCAGAACTATCCATAGACGGCGGCAGCGCGGCGCTTTCGGTGGCATCCTACCTCACAGAAGCCGACCGGCTATTCAAGACAGGTTGACATGACCAGACCATTCGACGGCATCAGGGTACTCGACTTCTCGCAGGTCATTTCCGGGCCGTATGCGACCGAATTGCTGGCGCTGCAGGGCGCCGACGTCGTCAAGTTCGAGCGACCGCCGTTCGGCGACGAATCCCGCACCTTCTGTCTCGACCCGGAACTGATCGCGCGCGGGGCGGGATCGGCGTATCTGAGCCTCAATGCGGGGAAGCGTTCGATGGCGCTCGACCTCAAGTTCCCGGAGGCCCGCGAGATCGTATTGCGCATGGTCGCCGACGCCGACGTCGTCGTGGAGAATTTCCGCCCCGGCGTGATGGCGCGGCTGGGGCTGGACTATGAAGCGATCTCGCGCGTGCGCCCCGACATCATCTACTGCTCGATATCGGGATACGGACAGGACGGGCCGGAAGCGAACTCGCCCGCCTATGACGGCGCCGTGCAGGCCGCATCTGGCATCATGTCGATCACGGGATTTCCCGAAAACGGCGCCACGCGGGTGGGCTTCCCGTTCTCCGACGTCGCGACCGGGTCGGCTGCGGCTTACGCCATCGCATCCGCGCTCTACCGGCGCCTTTCGACAGGCAAAGGACAGTATATCGACCTCGCCATGATCGACGCGAGCCTGTCGATGATGTCGCCCGTGGTCGGGTTCTGGCTGATCGGAGGAGGGCTTCCCCACCAGATCGGCAATCTCGCCTGGAGCCGGCGGCCGACATCGGACATGTTCCGCACCAGCGACGACTTCCTCATGCTTGTCGTGAATTCCGAGGTGCACTTTCGTATCTTCGCAAGGGAGATCGGGCTCGGCGACCTTCACGAGGACCCCCGCTTCGCCGATTGGACCGCGCGCCATTCTCATTCCACCGAACTGAAGGCCCTGATAGAGGGCGCGTTGCTGGCGCAGGATGCGGCAACCTGGGAACGGCAGTTGCGTGCCGCGGGGATCGCGGCATCGCGCGTCGCGTCAATCGCCGACGTGATCGAAAGCGAACAGATACGCCATCGCGGCCTCGTGCTTTCCATCGACGGGGCAGAAGGGTTCGACAAACCGCTACGCGTGCTTAATGCGCCGTTCAAATCACCGAAGGATGGCCCGGGAACGGACATCCCTCCGCCGGCATGCGGGCAGCACACGGTCGATATCCTGACCCAGATCGGAGTATCCGAGCAGGAGATCGAACGTCTGCGCCGGATCAACTGTATCTGGAGCAAGGAAAACCAGACCTAAATCTATATAGCAGCGGCTATATATTGTGCAGAAACTTTCCATGACGAGCATGCTCGCCGTGACGGGCACGATCTTCGACGGTCCCGTGAAGATATGGGGAGGCGGCCCCGATGACGTCCCCATGCCGGTGGCGCCGGTGGTGCTGGTGGCGCTCCTTTGCACCCCTTTGGGGGTATGGGGGGGTGGTGGCAGCGTGGAACGGGTTCCCGACAGCCCGCACGAGCCGTCCGAGCAGCTACACTAGCACCACCGGCACCACTTGCGGGTGGGTCTCCGTCACTTGTCGGCCGAGCCGATCGTTGCTGGATAACCAGCTTGGGGGACCGCTCCGACTTCGGCGAGAGGCACCACCTGCGATTATGCTAAGTGGTCCTCCCTGAAGTAGGCTATTGAGCCTTTGAGAGGACGTAGGAATGCCTCAGAAGAAGCACAAACCCGAAGAGATCGTCGCGAAGCTGCGCCAGGTCGACGTTCTGTTATCGCAAGGTCGGTCGGTTGGCGACCCGCCGCTTCGACCCGGCGCAACTGGCCCGCAAGGGAAGGGCGCTGGCGCTCGATCTTGCAGATCTGGCCGGCGACCTGCCCGATCTCATCCGCGTGGTGGCCCTGCGGCTGCGTCAGGGGCGGCTGTCCGCCGATATCGAGTTGAAGGGGCTGGACGGCATCGGCGCCGACATTCGCTGGGCGGCACGCCGCGTTGCGGTCGCCATCGTTACCGCCGCCTCGCGCTCGGCATCGCGCCGGGCCTGATGGAATATGGCCCGACCGTGCTCGGCGTTCCCGTGCCGCTGTGGTTGGGGCTAGCCAGCATCGCCTGCGGCATGATCTGGCTGATCCTGCCGCGTCGCTGAATGCTTCGCTCCGATCCGTTCACGCCACTACGACCGGAAGCAGGATGGTGCACGCCGCCTCCTCACCCGGAACGGGCGGCGCGGCATGGATTTCGGCGACATGGTCGCCTCCCAGACGATAGCGGCTTTGCGCCAGCCACGTATCGAGCAGCCAGAAATAGGTGTCGCCGATATGCTGGGTGCCGTCGGGCGAGGATGCGGCGAGATAATAGCCGCGATAGTCGAGGCTGGCATAGTTCGCCGGAGGCAGCGTCAGGGAAAAGAACCCGGGCCAGATCGAGGCGGCTTCCTCGTCTCCGAACGCCTCGCCGACGGTGACGCAGCAATCGTAGCGCACCTGGTCCGGCGGGACGAAGCGCATGTCGTCGCGCAGGATGCCGACGAACAGGTGCTGTCCGGCCTGGCCAAGACCTTCGGGCAGGCGGCCGATGAAGTCCTGCCAGTATTCCGGAACGTAGCAGGGCAAGCCGGTATAGCGGCGGCCGAACAGGCGGAAGCCGGTGCTGCTGCGCATTTTCACCCGCGTGTTAGCCGCCTTGTCCTCTGCGCCGTCTGGCCATTGTTCGCGCGCCTTGCGGAACCGCATGGGCGACATGCCATAGCGGCGCTCGAATGCCCTGATGAAGGATGACTGGCTGGAATAGCCGACATTGCCGGCGATCGTACCCACACGCTCGTCGGTCCAGCGCAACCGGGTCGCGGCGGCATCGAGGCGGATGCGGCGCAGATACTCGCCCGGCGTTTCCCCTGCCTCTTCCGCAAACAGATGGTGGAAGCGATAGAGCGACAGGCCGACCCCAATGGCTACCTGCTGATAGTCGATATCGTCACCCATCGCCTGTTCGAGCATGCGCATGGCGTGGCTGATGCGGTGGTCGTGCATTGCGGGCATTGTCATTCCTGTAAAGCATCCTGAGGCGGCGGTGCGCGCTATCGTGCGTGAGAATGCACTCTAATTCGATGCGCAGCAATGGCGGACAATACAGACGTTTTTATCCATGTTATTGATTCTCCGAATGACTTTACGTCACTTTCGGAGGCATGCTCCGGCAGTGCGGATTTGCATTGGGGGACAGGTGCATGGCGAACGAACCGCAAGCTGGTGCTTTCCGTAGCTCAGGCATGGCCGACCGCCACCGGCTGTCGCTTTATGCGTCCACGGCGCTGGCTATCATGCTGGCCACAATGTCGGCGCCCGCTCTGGCGGATGGCGGCGGCGGCTCAGGTGCAACCGGCGGCGCCGATGCGGCGACAGGCGCCGGCGGCAATGGCGGCAATGCAGGACAGTTTCTGGGCGGCGGCGGCGGTGGTTCCGGAGCGACCGGCGGAAACGGTGGGTCGAGCAAGCATCCCCTTTTCATAGGAGCAGGAGGAGCGGGAGGAACAGGAGGCGTGCTTCCCGGCCAGGCAGGAGGCGATGGACAGACAGACCCGGATCTGGCCAGCGGTGGCGGTGGCGGCGGCGGCGGCGGTGCCCATGGACATTCCGGAAGTACCCTTCCCTTTTCCGCTGTCGTCGGGGGGGCGGGCGGTGCCGGCGGTGCCGGAATTTCCAGCGGTGACGGTGGTGGTGGCGGTGCCGGCGGCTGGGGGGCGGCCATCGTGGGGTTGACGGGAGGCTTCAATCAGCTTGCGACAAGCGTGGCCGGCGGTGCCGGCGGGGCAGGGGGCGACAGCGTGCTCTTTAGCGGCGGCGAAGGCGGCAGCGGCGGCACGGGACTTTATCTCGGAAGCGCCGACGGCGTTGTCGTGATCGGCAGTGCCATCACGGGCGGCAGAGGCGGCGCGGGGGGCAATGGCGGAGCCCTGCTCAACAGTCCCACTCCCAGAGGTGGCGATGGCGGAAACGGGGGCGCAGGAATCCATGTCGTCGGCGGTGCCGTGCTCTGGATCGATGCCGCCATCATCGGCGGCAATGGCGGGATCGCCGGGGCTGCCTATATCGACGGAATCGCCGGGGCTGGCGGTGCCGGCATTGTCGGTTCGGACCTGAGCATCTTGCTTGGGGTGACGGGTCGGATCGAGGGCGGTTACGGCAATGGCGGTGCCGGTGCGCGCGCCGATGCCATTGCCTTCACCGGCGGGCAAAACTACCTCAACTTCGAATCGCCGTTTGCGGATATCCACGGCGATATCAGCATTGCAGGCAGCGGTGTGCTCACCCTCATACAAGCGGCCGGCGATACGGTCGTCGGAAGCGCGATCGTCGGTGCAGGAGACGTGAGGAAAACGGGAAGCGGCACCATCACGCTGATGGGCGACAATACCTATTCCGGCGCGACGACTGTTTACGATGGAACTCTGGCCGCCGGCGCTTTCAATAGCTTCTCGGCGGCAAGCGCATTCACGGTTTCGAACGGGGCGGGGCTGGACCTTGGCGGCTTCGACCAGACCATCGGCTCACTGGCCGGTGCCGGGGCCGTCACCAATTCCGGCGGCGCGGACGCTGTCCTGACGGCCGGCGGCGACAATAGCTCGACCGTGTTCAGCGGCCTTCTGGAAGATGGCGCGACCAATACGCTCGGACTGACCAAGGTCGGCGCGGGCAGGCTGACATTGTCGGGCGACAATACCTATTCCGGCGTGACGATTGTTGACGAGGGAACTCTGGCCGCCGGCGCTTCCAACAGCTTTTCGGCGGCAAGCGCATTCACGATTTCGAACGGGGCGGGGCTGGACCTCGGCGGCTTCGACCAGACCATCGGCTCGCTGGCCGGTGCCGGCATCGTCACCAATTCCGGCGGCGCGGACGCTGTCCTGACGGCCGGCGGCGACAATAGCTCGACCGTGTTCAGCGGCATGTTGCAGGATGGCGCGACCAATGCGCTCGGACTGACCAAGGTCGGCGCGGGCCTGCTGACATTGTCGGGCGACAATACCTATTCCGGCGCGACGACCATCTCTGCGGGGGTGATCGAGATTGCCGGTGATGGGGCTGGATCGGAGAATTCCGACTATTCGGTCAATATGGGCGCTGCGCTCGAAATTGCCGATGATGTCGTCGCAACCATCGGCTCGCTTGCCGACGGGCCGGATGGTGGTGGCAGCGTCATCATCGGGTCTGCGAGCGAGACGACCTCGCTTTTTATCGGAGGGACGGGTGCGGCAACCGTTTTCAGCGGCCAGATCGGCGGAGCCGGCTCGCTCGATATACTCGATGGCTCGCTGACGCTTACCGGCGCCAGCGCGATCGGCGGCGATCTGATCGTGGATGAGGGCGCAGAACTTGAGATTGCCGGGGCGGGAGCGTCCTTTGCCACAGGCGCTTTGCGCGCTTCCAGCGCAACCGTGCTGGGCAAGCTGGACATCACAGGCGGCGCCGATTTCGAAACCGACCTGCTGTTCGTAGCAGGCGAAATGATCGTGGACGGAACCAACACCACCGCGACGGTCGTCGGTGGTCCAACGTTCATCGGGCTTAACAACATACCTGCCATGCTGACCATAAGCGGGGGAGGCGTGATGGAGAGTGAGGACTTCGCCATCATCGAGAGCTTTGCTGCTCCGGCCGGCGCTGTGGTCACGGGCGGCGGCTCGACGTGGAACATCGGGTACGACCTCGTCATCGGTAATTTCATTGCAGGAGGCACCGGCACGCTGGCCGTCTTGCAGGGCGGCACGGTTAATGTCACCGGCGACACGGTGATCAGCGCGGACACCGCCTTGACCGGGCTTGGGCCGTCGTCGGCGCTGGTGAGCGGGCAAGGCTCGTCGCTCGCCACCGCCGGCCTTGAGATCGGCACCTACGCCTGCGCCTGCGGCGACCTGCCCGGGGAACTGACCGTCGCCGAAGGCGGCGTGGTGACGGCGACGGATAGTGTGAAGATAGGGGCGATGGGCGTCCTCAACATCGGCGCTGGCGGGCTGGCGGGATCGATCGCCGCGCCATCGATCGGCAATGATGGCAGGATCGTCGCCGATTTCACCGATGCCGCCTTGTTCGATATCGATGTCAGCGGCACCGGCTCGCTCGTGAAGAACGGCGTTGGGACGCTGATCCTCGCTGGCGACAACAGCTTCACGGGCGGAACGACGGTCAATGCCGGGACGCTGTTGGTCGGATATTCCGGCAGCGGCACGCTCGGCGGACCGTTGACTGTCAGGGCGGGAGGCATTCTCGGCGGCACCGGCGACATTGGCTCGGCCGGCGCCACTGTCGCCATCGAGGATGGCGGCATCCATTTGCTTGACGCCGCCGCCGCTGAGCAGAAGGTTCTCGGCGACTACGTCAATCACGGCACGCTGCGCATTGCCGCGACCCCGACCGGAGCCGGGAAGATCATCGTCGCCGGCAATGTCGACATCACCGGCGCGACGCTCCATCTCGACCTGACGCCGACCGGCAATGCAGGCTGGAATCTGCTGAGCGGCCCTTTCACCATCATCGACAAGGTGAGCGCGGGCGACGTGACCGGGGTCTTCCTCGAGCCCTATACGCAGAGTTTGCTCTTCCTCGACACCTTGGTCGACTACAACGGCGGCAGCGACGGCAACGACGTCACCGTGCGGTTCACCCGCAACGACATCGCTTTCGCCAGCGTCGGCCAGACCCGCAACCAGATCGCCACGGGCACCGCGATCGATCTTCTCGACAAAGCCGGTGCCCTCTGGAACGCCATCGCGTCGGCCAACGATCCCGACCTGATCCGTGCGAGTTTCGATGCGCTGTCGGGCGAGGTCCATGCCTCGGCCAGAGGGGCGCTGGTCGAAGACAGCCGCTTCGTCCGCAACGCCGCCAATGACCGCATCCGCGCCGCCTTCGACGGAGCGGGCGCGTCCTATGCTCCGGTGCTGGCCTATGGGCCGGGTGGTGCGCTGCTGCCGGTCGCCGCCGATGATGAGGGGCCGGCGTTCTGGTCGCAGGGCTTCGGCAGTTGGGGAACATCCGACAGCGACGGCAATGCCGCGGGCCTCGACCGCTCCGGCGGTGGCTTGCTGGTCGGCGCGGACGGATCGGTCGGCGACTGGCGCATTGGCCTGCTGGCGGGCTACGGCCATTCGCGCTTCGAGGCCAAGGACCGCGCGTCCTCAGGCAGAAGCGACAACTATCATCTCGGCCTCTACGCCGGCACGAACTGGAGTGTCGCCGGAGGCGATGTCGCCTTGCGCACCGGCGCGGCCTACACATGGCACGATCTTTCCACCAGCCGCGCCGTCGCCGTGCCCGGCGTTGCTGGCAACCTGAGCGCGGATTATCGCGCCGCGACCTTCCAGGCCTTCGGCGAACTCGGCTATGGCATCGACAGGGGCAATGCCCGCTTCGAACCATTCGCCAGCCTCGCTCATGTCAGCCTTCGCAATGGCGGCTTCGCTGAAACGGGTGGCGCGGCGGCCGTCAGCGGCGCAGGTGCGACCACCGGCGTCACCTTCGCCACGCTCGGCCTGCGCGCCGAGCATACCGTCGCGCTGGGCGGGGTCGATGCCACGCTGCGCGCCATGGCCGGCTGGCGGCACGCCTTCGGCGACACGACGCCGCAAAGCGCGCTTGCCTTCCCTGCCGGCAGCGCCTTCACTATTGCCGGCACGCCCATCGCCCGCGACAGCGCGGTGGTCGAGGCCGGCTTCGACCTCGATTTCACTCCCGATGCCACCTTCGGCCTGTCCTATGTCGGCCAGCTCTCCGGCGCGGCGCAGGATCATGGCGTCAAGGCCAGTCTCAGTGTAAGGTTCTGATCATGAAGCGGCGCCACGCAACGATGACGTCGGGCAGGATGGTCCGCGCGGCGATGTTGCTCGCCGCCTGCCTTGCGCCGGGCACGATCGTGGCAAAGGCGCAGGATGTTTCGCCCCTTCCGGGCGGGGCCTCCTCGTTGCAGGAAACCTTCCAGGACTGGCGCGTCGCCTGTCAGGTCGTCGAGGCGAAGAAGCTCTGCGCCATCTCCCAGCAGCAGATGCAACAGAACGGCCAGAGGGTTCTGGCCATCGAGTTGCAGGCCGGTCCCGATGGTGGCGGCAGGGGCAGCCTGATCCTGCCCTTCGGTCTGCTGCTCGACGCCGGCGTCGCCCTTCGGATCGATGACGCCTCCGCGCCGCCGCCGGCACGGTTCCGCACCTGCCTGCCGGGCGGCTGCATCGTCCCGCTGACTCTCGACGCCGCGATCATGCGCGGCATGCGCGCCGGCGCCGTCCTCACGATCACCGGGAAAGCCAGCGACACCGGCCAGGACGTCGTCTTCAGCGCCTCGCTCAAGGGCTTCGCCGCCGCCATGGATCGGCTGGAGGCGCTGCTGAAAAGCTGACGCCTCTAGCTGCCGGGCGTCCGGAAATGCAGGCGAATCTCGTCGAAGAATCCCCGCCGCATTCGTCCTTACGACGGTGATTTAACCGGTTTGCCCGGTATCGTGGATGCCGCCGAGGTGTTGGACACCCTGTTTCGCCCAGCGCCTTCGCCTTATTAAAGCGCGGTATCGGAGCGGCTGAGCAGTTCGTGAAAATCCCTCGCATCGTCGGGAGGGTTCCTTTGCAAACTTTTTGTCAATACGGGGATGGGATGAGATCGGGCTCGGATTTTCGGAGCGCATTTCATGTTCAAAGGCCGGCACTTCGATTGGCCTGACCCCATAAGGTGGTCCGGTTTCAGTCTTAATGCATGATCGGCTTTTCGGCCATCGCCTGGGCAGATGACGGTGCTAATCCAGGCGGCGGCGCAGGCCAGATGATGGCCTCCGGTGCCGGCGGCTTGTAGCCGAACGATGCGTGCGGCCGGAGCAGGATCGCCGTTTCCATGTTGGCCTGCACGGCCGAGCCCTGACGGGATGGTGAGGCGGCTCTGGTTGAGGCCCATGCCGGTGCCGGTGGTGCTGGTGGCGCTCTTTTGCACCCCTTTGGGGATATAGCGGGGGCTGCGGCAACGTGGGAGCGGGTTCCCCACAGCCCGCACGGGGTGTTCGAGCAGCTACACCAGCGCCACCAGCACCACCGGCGGGTGATCGACTGTGCCGGGCGCGACATCGAGGCGGGCAGCGAGAATTTTCTCGTCCTCGTCGATGCCGACCTGCCTGCGCTGGAGGCAGCCGTCGAAAATCCTACTTCACCTGCGGGCGACCGCGATCGTTCCGGATCAAGCTGCGGGAGCCCCTTGTAGCTATGATCGAGAATTCGGCCTGGCCCCAGGCAAGGTTGGAAACTGCCGCATTCTCGAACTGCCGCGAGAGGCTATCACAGATCGCATGAGCGATCTTTCCCTGACCTTCCTTCTCGCGGTGACCGCCACATTCTTCACCGCCGGCGTGGTCAAGGGCGTGACCGGCATGGGCCTGCCCACCGTGGCGATGGCGGTCCTTGGAGCGCTGATCTCGCCGCTCGCGGCCGCGAGCCTGCTGATCGTGCCGTCGTTCGTCACCAATGTATGGCAGTTGCTGGCCGGGCCGGCCTTCGGGGCGCTGGTGCGCAGGCTGTGGCCGATGATGGCCGCCATCTGCGCCGGCACGATGCTGGGCACCGCATGGCTCGCCGATGGCGATGTAGGAACGACGACCACGGCGCTCGGCGCGGCGCTGGCGGTCTATGCCGGCTACACCCTGTTTGCGAGGCAGCTTCACGTTCCGGTCCGGGCGGAACCATGGCTTTCACTCCTGATCGGCGCGATCACAGGGATCGTGGCCGGCGGCACCGGCGTCTTCGTCATCCCGGCGGTGCCCTACCTACAGGCGCTCGGCCTTTCGAGGGACGAGCTGGTCCAGGCGCTCGGCCTGTCTTTCACCGTCTCGACGATCGCGCTCGCCGTCGGGCTCGGCGCTCACGGCGCGTTCGCATCGGAGACGATGGGGCTTTCGCTTTTCGCCCTTGCTCCCGCGTTGGTGGGGATGTGGGCGGGACAGCGGCTGCGAAACCTGATCAGTCCTGCGACCTTCCGGCTTGTGTTTCTCGTCTGCCTGCTGCTTCTGGGCGTGGAGATGACGCTGCGGTCGTTCCTGTAGCGTCACAACCCAGCCCGGCTTCCGCTCGGCGCTTGCCGTAGACGTAGCCGGTTCCTCCCGGATCCGATGTCGGCGCGTCCGTTCGTTCTGACGCGGCCGGCATAGCGGCGACCATGGCCAGCGCTTTTGTCATTCGCCATCCTCTGCCGGCAATGTCCGGATCATCGGAAGGCGTTCCACCTCGACAATGCGGGTTGCGGCCTTGCGCAGCGTCGATATGGAAACTGGCTTTTGCCCCTTCCAAGGCTCCTTGGGCAGGAATTCACGCACGTAGTGTTCCGGTCCGTTGTAAATCGCGCGGCCGGTACCCTCGTCGAAATCCAGTTCCAGAACGAGCAGGTGGTCTGCCTGTATCTCTGAGTAGCTGAAAGCGATCCTGTTCGTGGAAGGGCCTTTGGCCTTGACCTGAATGGTCTTCTTTCCGTCCGGCGAGTAGCCGTCGAAACCTGCGTTCGAACGGGCCTCGACGAGCCTCATCCCATATTCTTCGACGGCACAGGCCTCGCCGAAGTCACCGACGAGATTGCCATCGAACGAGAACTCAAGATCGAGCCCCTTGCGGCGATAGTGGTCCCGAACCGCGATCCTCGCCTCGGACAGCGGCCGCACTTCCGGCGGCAGGCGGAACTCTCGATCATGCTGGCTCAACCGGCTGCCCCCAAGGTAAGGAGATCCGTGATGGCGAGCGTCAGCATCCAGCAAACGCCGATGCGGTTTGCGCCACCCGCCGACAGCGCCCGCAGCAGCGCATATTTCCGATAGTCGTTGATGTCCCCGACGTATTGATGCTTCATCGCGCCCTCCAAGCTGTATCGAGGGCGAGGGTACGATAAATACCCTAATTTGGGGTATCCGAAAATCGGGTTCTATTGAAGCGCTGGTCTTAGCACTGGCGCTTCCCTTGTCTTCACTCCGGTCCGAGTTCTACCTGCGAATAATCGAACTGCTCGTGCAGGCTCGTAAGGACGCCGGTATTACGCAGGTCGAGTTGGGGAAGCGGCTTGGGCGACGCCAGACGTTCGTCTCAAAATTCGAGCTTGGCGAACGCCGACTCGATGTTGCGGAGTTCGTGGCGGTCAGTAGGGCCATTGGTGCAGACCCGCATGAAATTATTCAGACGGCAGAAGGTGAAGAGCGTGAAGCGGCGAGACGCTGAATCTCGTCGTGCCGAGCATAAGTCCGTTTTCGCCCCCTATTCAGCCGTTCACGCTCGGCTTCCGCAACGACTGCTTCGAGTTAGAAAGCTGCCGGTTGAGTTCGTCGCGACCATTGGAGACCCTATGGAGCATCGTAACAGACGAAGGCCAGCTTGTTTCCGTCTGGATCGCGGACATACGCCCCGTAGAAGCCATCACCATACTGTGGGCGGCGTCCCGGCGCACCTTCGCAAACTCCACCATTCTTTAGAGCCAGCTCATGAAGTTGGTCGATGAGTACCGGTGCACACAGGAACGCCGTCATAGTTCCATTTCCAACGCTGGCCTCGTCGCCATTGTATGGATAGCCTGTAAAGAAACGGGGGAACTTCTCGTCATCGGACTTGCCCCAAGAGGCAGAGCGCTCGTCACGCCAGCATTTATCTAAGCCCATTGTTGCAAAGATCGGATCATAGAACGCTAATGCGCGCGGCAGGTCGGTCGTGCCGACCATAGTGTAGCCTATTCCGTTCATTCGAGATTCCAGCAGGTTCAAGATACTCGGTTGCAATCTGCCGCAATCTGGCCATGCGCTCAACGTCTGGTCTGTCAGCAATAGCAGCTAAATCTCGTTGTGCCGAGCATAAGTCCGTTTTCTACCCCGTTGCGGACGTTCCTAGGTCACTAGCGGCTTGCTGACAGCAGCCGCTCCTAACGAGCGTAGTGATCAACATAACCGTCCGGTGGCGCTTCGAGAGTCAATAGACGCATGTTCATATCGGCAGTTATATGTGAGACGAACAATATTCTTGGGGAGGGCACAATGGCTGAACAGGAGATTTCTCCGAGCGCTCAAATTCCCGGCGTCAACTTTGTTGTTCCGCTGGATTCATTTCAGCGAGAAGGATGATGTCCCGCGACGTGGTGTAGCTGGCGGCGTTGGTCGCCGTGCTGTCCGGCATGGCCGGGTTGATCAGCGCGCCACGGCGGGCAGGCTGATGAGGGGATCATCGCTCAACTGGCCGACGCTTTCCAGCGTCATGTA
>JBBCKE010000033.1:0-71839 GCA_037190985.1 Alphaproteobacteria bacterium | reverse complement strand
CCCCCCCCCCCCCCCCCCCCCCGCGACCGTCTCGGGTAAAGTGCCCTCAGCCGACGCTTATGTCGACGTCGACATTGCCGCGCGTGGCGTGGGAATAGGGGCAGATGTTCTCGTGCGCCGTGTTGGCGAGCTCCAGCGCCTTGTCGTCGTCCACCCCGTCGAGATGGACCTTCATGTCGACCTTCAGCCCGAAGCCGCCGGCCTCGCGCGGGCCGATGCCGACACGCGCCGTCACGCTGGTATCGGGGCCGAGCTTGACGCCGGCCTCGCGCGCCACCAGCCGCACCGCGCCCTCGAAGCAGGCGGCGTAGCCGGCCGCGAACAGGATTTCCGGATTGGCGAGGTTGCCGCCGGGCCCGCCCATCTCCTTCGGCAGCGCCAGCTTCAGGTCGACGCTGCCGTCGGCGCTGCGCACATGACCCTCGCGCCCGCCCTTCGCGGTCGCCTCGGCGGTGTAGATGATCTTGGTCGTCATGGTCTTCTCCTTGGGTTCGGGCGGCGATCCGCCGGGGGTCGGGCGGAAATTCCGCCGGGGACGGGGATCAAGGGTCGGCGGCGGGCATCAATCCCCGCCGGGAGCCTCGCTGAAGTATTTCTCGAACTTGCCCGGCACGCCATCCCAATCCTTTGCGTCGGCCGGAGGTTCCTTCTTCTCGATGATGTTCGGCCATCGGCTGGCGTATTTCAGGTTCAGCGCCAGCCATTCCGGCGTCGCCGCCGGCTCGGTGTCGGGGAAGATCGCCTCGGCCGGGCATTCGGGCTCGCACACGCCGCAGTCGATGCACTCGTCGGGGTGGATGACGAGCATGTTCTCGCCCTCGTAGAAGCAGTCCACCGGACAGACCTCGACGCAGTCCATGTACTTGCACTTGATGCAATTGTCCGTGACCACATACGCCATCGCCGCTGCCCCCGCGCCCTGCCGCGCGTCATAAGGTGGATTCTCAATCTATCTTATTAAGATGAGCCTGTCGGCGCAACCGCGAAATACGGGAACCCCGCCGTGGCTTCCGGCCGTTTGCCGCCGCGAATGCGCCGGAAACCATGCCATTTTGCCGCACCCGGAGCGACCGGCATCCTTGTCCGGCCGGGACAGGCGGCACGCCGCGACCGCCCCCGCCGGCAACCCGGCCTCGGCTCGCTATAATATTCATTGACAATCTATCTTTTAGATGAAACCTTGCAGCGTCGCCCGGGGCAGCCGCGACGGCGCCAGGGCGCGACCATCAGGAGAGACACGCCATGACCCAGACCGCCAGCGTTTTCGTGCCGAACGAAATCGACGTCCGCAGCCTCGTGCCGATGCAGCGCCACGCCACCATCTTCGACCTCGTCGGCCGGCTGGAACCGGGCAACTCCTTCGTCCTCATCAACGATCACGACCCCAAACCGCTCTATTACCAGCTCGAGGCCGAGCATCCGGGTGCCTTCTCCTGGACCTATCTCGAGCGCGGGCCGGAGGCCTGGCGCGTCGAGATCGGCCGCGTCGCCGACGCTGCCGCCTGAGCCGGCCGGCAGCGCCTTTCCGGAACGAAGGGAGCAAGGACGATGGATCTCGCGGCCGCATCGAAGCTGGATGACCAGATCGCTGGCGCCCTGCGCCTCGTGATCGATCCCGAGCTCGGCTACAACATCGTCGATCTCGGCCTGATCTACGAGGTCGTGGCCGAGGAGGGCGGCATCGTCACCATCGTCATGACCACGACGACCAAGGGATGCCCGGCAACCTCCTATCTCAAGGAAGGCGCGCGCGACGCCGCCTGGAGCGTGCCGGGCGTCGAGTTCGTCGACGTCCGGCTCACCTACGAGCCGCCATGGCACCCCGGCATGATGACCGACGCCGCCAAGGACCATCTCGGCATGACCGACGGGGGCGGCTGGTGAGCGCCGCGCCCGCGACGACTGCGGCGCCGGACGCAGTCGCGCCGGACACGGCCGTGCTCGGCGACATACTGGCGCGCAGCCTGGAGGAGCTCGTCGCGGCCGGCCGCGTCCATGCCGCGTGCAGCCTTGCCGGCCTCGCCTGCGCCGCCACCCGGGGCACCGACATCCGGACATGGAAGCGGTTCAACGCGCTCCTGCATCGCTGGAGCGCCCGCGCGCCGGAACCTGCCCCGCCGCCCCGATCCTCCGCATGACGAACGCAGCCCGCCTGCCCGGTAGATGAAGGCAGGCCAGCAAGGAGAACCGATGATGACCGACGACCGCAAGCCGACGCCGTCCTCCCCGCCGGAACGGCGCGAGGCGAACACCCTCTTGCCGATGCTCGTCGGCGGCCTCGTGCTGATCACCGTGGGCATGATCGTGGTCGCCATCGCGGTGTGACGGCGATCCCGCGCCTGCCGGCATGGCGGCGCGTCCCCGACGGTCCCGGCTGAAACCGGGCTCGCCCTCACCTTTCCCGGCGTCGCAGCTGCGGCGTGAGGAGGCTTGCGCCGTGACGGAACCGCATTTCCCCTCCCGCGCCGTCTCCCCGACATGTTGCGCGCATGCCACGGAATCCCTTCAATATCCCGATTCCGCGACGGCCTTCATTTTCCTTCGACAATGCTCTTGATAAAAAAGTGGACTGTTCTTATCCACTATTTGACATAGCGCAAAGAAACGGCCTGCCAGAGCGTCTTGATTAGCCGCGTTGCCGGCCGGGCTCGCATCCGGGCCGCTGGATGGGCGTTGTGTCGGCGCGCGCCGGGCGGGGGTGGCCCGGTGGCAGTGCGGGTAATCGAGGGGAAGGTGATGGCAGCGGAAGACCTGGCGCCGCATTTCGCCCGTCTGGGCGGCGATCCGGTTCGCGACGCGTTCACCGCGCGGCGCGCCGTGATGCCGTGGCGCACCCGCCGGCCGCTGCCGGCCGAGCAGGTCGAGGCGACATGGGCGCGCCTCGTGCGCGACCACAGGCCCGCTGGCCCCGATGCGCCGCGCCTCGCCTATGTGCATGTACCCTTCTGCGCCAATCACTGCCTGTTCTGCGGCTTCTACCGCAACGCCTACACGCCGCAGGCGGCGACCGCTTACACCGACCTCCTCGTCGCCGAGATCGGGCGCGAGGCCGACGCGCCGGCGATGCAGGCGCAACCCATCGACGCCGTCTATCTCGGCGGCGGCACGCCGAGCGCGCTGTCGGCCGACGAGCTTTCGCGGCTCATCACGACCATTCGCCGCACGCTGCCGCTGGCCCCCGGCTGCGAGATCACCATCGAGGGCCGCATCATCCATTTCGACGCCGAGAAGGTCGACGCCTGCCTCGAGGCCGGCGCCAACCGCATCTCCATCGGCGTCCAGAGCTTCGACACCAAGGTGCGCCGCCGCCAGGGCCGCCGCGCCGGCAGGGAGGAGGCCATCGCCTTCATCGAGGCGTTGCGCGACCGTGACAGGGCCGCCATCGTCATCGACCTCCTGTTCGGCCTGCCGGGCCAGACGGAGGAGGTCTGGCGCGAGGATCTGGCCATCGCCGCCGCCATCGCTCCCGACGGCGTCGATCTCTACGGCCTGAACCTCATTCCCGGCACGCCGCTGCATCGCGCCGCCAGCGCCGGCAAATTCCCCGACGCGCCGACGCTGGCCGATCTCGGCGGCTTCTACCGCATGGGCGCGGATTTCCTCGGGCGTCAGGGCTGGGAGCAGATCAGCAACAGCCACTGGCGGCGCACCCCGCGCGAGCGCAACATCTACAATCTGCGTATCAAGGAAGGGGTGGACTGCCTCGCCTACGGCTCCGGCGGCGGCGGCAATCTCGGCCGCTACAGCTATGCCGTCGCGCCCGATCTCCAGACCTATGCCGACGGCGTGCGCGCCGGAGGCAAGCCCATCGAGGGCATGCGCGTCAGCGATTCCCTCCAGCCGCTGCGCAACGCCATCACCTCCGGCATCGAGAAGGGCCGCCTCCACATCGGCGACATCGCCGCGCTGGCACCCGGCGAGGACATGGCCGGCCGCCTCGCGCCGCTGCTTGCCCAGTGGCGCACGGCCGGCCTCGTCGAGCTCGCCGGCGACGTCATGACGCTGACCACGGCCGGACGCTTCTGGTATTCGAACCTGATCTTCGCCTTCGACGCCGTCCTGTGTCCGGGCGCGACGGCCCCTGCCGCCGGCGGACCGCCCTTCCTGCAAAACCCGCATAAAAAGAGAGAGCTTTCATGAGCACTTCCCCCGATCTCGACGCCATCCGCCGCGAGCTTGCCGAGAACCCCGGCGGCGTCCTCGAATCCACGGCCGCCCAGAACGGCCTGTCCTTGCAGGCGGTGGTCGAGCTGCTGCCGCAGGAGATGTGGGCAAGCGTTTCCGGCGACCTCTTCGTCGAGGTGATGGAGGACCTGACCACCTGGGGCAAGGTCACGGTCATCGCCCACACGCGCGACATCATCCTCGAGGTCGAGGGCGAGGTGCCGCCCGGCAAGCTCGGCCACGGCTTCTACAACCTGCACGGCGACTCCCCCATAGGCGGCCACCTGCGCGCCGGCAACTGCAAGGCCATCCACTTCCTGCGCCGCCCGTTCATGGGCAAGGAATCGGTGTCGATCCAGTTCTTCAACGAGGAGGGCGGCTCGATGTTCAAGGTCTTCGTCGGCCGCGACGAGAACCGGGCGCTGAAGCCCGAGCAGGTCGAGCGCTTCGAGCAGCTCAAGGCCCGGCTGACGCAGAAGGCGGAAGCCGCCTGACATGACGGTGACGGTGATCTTCGGGGCGCGCACGGGCGTCGGCTTCCACCTCGCGCGGCTGATGCGCGAGCGGCGGGAGCCTGTCGTCGCCATGCTGCGCCCCGGCACCGGGGCGGGCGAACTCGAGGCGCTCGGCGTGCGCGTCGCCCGCGGCGACGCCTTCTCGCGTGACGACATCGACGCCGCGCTCGACCTTGCCGCAAGGCAGGAAGCCGGCGGCGAGTTCGACGTCGTCTCCACCATCGGCGGCCGGCGCGAGGACGGCCGCTTCGCCGACGAGGACGGCAACGTCAACATCGCCGAGCGGGCGGCGGCGCGGGATAGTCTCGGCCGCTTCGTCCTCGTCACCTCCATCGGCTGCGGCGAGATGGCGCGCTATCGCTCCGAGCGGGCCATCGCCGCCTTCGGCGCATCCGTCGACGCCAAGACCCGCGCCGAGAATCATGCAAGGCGCATCATCCCTTCCGCGACCTTCATCCGGCCGGGCGGCCTGCGCTCCGAGCCGGCCACCGGCCGCGGCATCCTGTCCGACGACGTCCAGATCCACGGCTTCATCCACCGCGAGGACGTCGCGGACCTCGTCGCGCGCGCCTTGCGCGACCCGGCGACCGAAGGCCGCGCCTTCGCCGCGGTCGACGCCGATCAGGCGCGTTCCATCCATCCCATCGAGCCATTTCCCCTAGCCAGATGAGACCACCCATGCAGCACAAGGGACAACGAAATGAAGCTCGGCTTCCTGATGATCATCTTCACCCTGGCCGAGGGCGGCCAGCTTTCCGGCGCCTTCGTCAACACCGCCACGCTTGAGGAGTGCGAGCAGCGCGCCGCAGTGGTGCGCGGCATTCTCGAGCAGGGCGACATGCCCATCGAGCAGATGGTGTGCCGCGCCTCCGATGCCGAGTTCGAGCCCTTCGTCCACGGCATGGAGGCCTACGCCGAGCCCCAGAGCTACATCGTCTCCTTCGACGACGAGCGCGCGACGGTCGAGAAGGCCGCGTCCTGCGACGGGGCACCCCCCGCGCCGGGAAGCTGGTGCGTCACCTCGATGCAGAAATTCGCCTCCGAAGCGCAATAGCGCGCCGGCGGGAAACGACCGGCGGGGCGGGGCCCCCGCCTTTGCCCCCCAAAGCACATCATGTCTGGAGAGTTGGGATCATGAAAGACACAACCGCAACCATCAGCCAGAAGGGGCAAAGCCCTTCCAGCCAGACAATCATGAAGGCCGCCGCGCTCGCGCTGCTGGTCTCGTCCGCGACCATCGCCATCGACGCCGCGCGCACGCCGGCCCACGCGCAGGACGGCGTCACCTGGCTCGACACCATCGCCGTCGTCGGCACCCGCACCGAGACCTCGGTGCAGGACAACCCCGCCTCGGTGACGGTGGTCGATCAGGAACAACTCGAGCGCAAGGCGCCGGAGAGCATCGCCGAGATGCTGCGGGACGTTCCGGGCGTCGAGGTCATGGATGCGTCCGCGCCGGGCATGAAGCGTCTGTCGATCCGCGGCGAATCCTCGCGCCGCGTCACCATCCTCGTCGACGGGCAGGAGATCACCGACCACTCGACCTACGGCACGCCGATCCTGGTCGATCCCTCGGGCGTCGAGCGCATCGAGGTGGTGCGCGGCCCGGCCTCCGTGCTGCATGGGGCCAAGGCGATCGGCGGCGTGGTCAACATCATCACCAAGCGCGGCGCCGACAAGCCGGTGCAGTTCGAGACCGGCGGCACCTACTATTCCGGCACGGCCGGCTGGCAGGGCTGGGCCGCAGTGTCCGGCACGGTCGGCAATTTCGACTACCGCTTCTCGGGCAGCCTCGACGACCACGACGATCGCTACGTGCCGCGCGGCCAGTACACCTCGACCGGCAGGCTCGACGGCACCTCGTTCAGCAACGACAACCTGTCGGCGCATCTCGGCTACACCTTCGGCGAGGCCGGCAACCACTATATCGCGCTCAAGGCGACGCAGCACCGGCTTGCGACGGAGAACTGGATCGACCGCTCGACGCTGGAATATCCGGTCGTCGATTTCAACATCGATCTGCCGCAGCGCGACCTGCGCAAGGTCGGCGTCTACTATGACGGCACCGACATCAGCGACACCATCCGCAAGGTCCATGTCGACGCCTTTTACCAGACCGTCGACCGGCTGTTCCGCAACGAGGTGGTGATGCAGCCGACCTCGATGATCACCGTGGGGGTCGAGTCGACCTCCGACGACCGCAACATCAATTACGGCGGCACGGCTCAGGTCGATCTCCAGTTCCACCCCGACCACTACACCATTGTCGGCCTGCAATACCTGACCGACAATCTCAGGACGGCGAAGACAAGCACGCAGACCTCCACCATCCGTCCTCCGTTCGGGTCGCCGATCGTCACGGTAACGCCGTCCTCCGGCTACGACGACGCCTCGATCCATACCGTCTCGGCTTTCGCCCAGAACGAATGGTCCTTCGCCGAGGACTTCAAGCTGACGACCGGCGCGCGCTACTATTACACGCGCACCGAGCACGACTATGCGGAGAAGGATTCGGTCGCCGTCGGCACCCATCCGTCCGGCAGCGACGGCCGGCTCGTCACCTCCGCCGGCCTGACCTATACCGGCATCGAGGACACGACGCTCAGGGCGTTGTTCTCGGAAGGCTACATCACCCCGACGCTGCTGCAACTCTTCACCGACACCACGGCGGGACGCGGCGCGCTGACATACGGCAATCCCGACCTGGAGGCGGAAACCTCCCGCAATATCGAGATCGGCGCCAGGTATAACGCCGGTGGCGTCGTCTTGGACGCCGCCGCCTTCTACACCGTTGCGGATGACTACATCACCAGCGTTCCCTGTGCCTCGGCCACAGGTTGCCCGGCAACGGCCGGCGCGGGGGACTATATCTACATCAATGCCAACCAGGCCACGACCTATGGCTTCGAGCTCGCCGCCGAATACGCCATACCGGGAACGTCGCTCACGCCCTACGTGACCGGCGCATGGATGCGGCGCAAACTGGAGTTCGTCGACGCAATCGACACATGGTCGACCTACAACAGTAACACGCCGGCGCTGTCGGGCCGGCTCGGCGTGCGCTGGGAAGGCGAGGTGGCGAACCACAATGCATGGGCCGATCTCTACGTGCGCGCGGCATCCGGCGTGAAGCTGACCGCCCGCAACAGCACGACCAATCTCCTCGAAACCGACACGCTTCCCGGCTACGGCACGCTCAACTTCGCCTTCGGCGGCGCGTTCGGCGGCGAGGACGACGACCGCTTCCGCTACGCGGTCAATTTCAGCAACATCCTCAACAAGGAATACCGGTCCTCGTTCGAGGAGATTCCCGGCGTCGGCCGCAGCGTCGAGGTGTCGCTGCGCATGAAGTTCTGAAGCAACGAGAGGGGAAGCGCGTCCGGCGGGCTCGCCGGGCGCGCAAACGCAAGCGGCCCGCCATCGGCAGCGATGGCGGGCCGTTTTCCGTTTCCTGAGCCGGCTTTCTTTCCTGGACTGCTTGCTTCTACGCAATTCCGGACGGAAAAGTGCTGCACACTTTTCCGTCCGGAATTGCTCTATGTCCCCGGCACGGCGCAGACGGTCGAGCGGGTCAGGAAGCGCTTCTCGCGGCCGTTGTCGAGCGAGAACATGCCGCCGCGCCCCGGCACCACGTCGATGGTCAGGTCCGTGTGCTTCCACGCCTCGTACTGCTCCGCGCCGATATAGACCGGCGTGTCGCCGATGGTGCCGAGCAGCACATCGCGGTCGCCGACGATGAAGTCGTCACGCGGATAGCACATCGGCGAGGAGCCATCGCAGCAGCCACCCGACTGGTGGATCAGCACCGGGCCGTGGTCGGCGATGATCTCGTCGAGCAGTTGCACCGCCTCGGGCGTTGCCGAGACCTTGCCCATCGAGATTTTTTCCTCGGCCATACGAGCCTCCTTCGCGGAAAGGAACACGGGGCGGCGCGGCAACGACGCCGCCCCGCCGCCCCGCCGCCCCGCGCCGGGAGGATCAGAAGAAGCCCAGCTTCTTCGGGCTGTAGGAGACCAGCATGTTCTTGGTCTGCTGGTAGTGGTCGAGCATCATCTTGTGGTTCTCGCGGCCGACGCCCGACTGCTTGTAGCCGCCGAAGGCGGCATGCGCCGGATAGGCGTGGTAGCAGTTGGTCCACACCCGGCCGGCCTGGATGGCGCGGCCGAAGCGGTAGGCGCGGTTGCCGTCGCGCGTCCACACGCCGGCGCCGAGGCCGTAGAGCGTATCGTTGGCGATGGAAAGCGCCTCGGCATCGTCCTTGAACGTCGTCACCGAGACGACCGGGCCGAAGATCTCCTCCTGGAAGACGCGCATCCTGTTGGTGCCCTTGAACACCGTCGGCTTGACGTAGTAGCCGCCGGCGAGGTCGCCCGGCAGCATGTTGCGCTCGCCGCCGGTCAGCACCTCGGCGCCTTCCTGCTTGCCGATGTCGAGATAGGACAGGATCTTTTCGAGCTGCTCGGACGAGGCCTGCGCGCCGATCATCGTCGCCGGGTCGAGCGGATCGCCCTGGACGATGGCCTCGACGCGCTTCAGCGCCTTTTCCATGAAGCGGTCGTAGATCTTCTCATGGATCAGCGCCCGGCTCGGGCAGGTGCAGACCTCGCCCTGGTTGAGCGCGAACATGACGAAGCCCTCGATGGCCTTGTCGAGGAAATCGTCGTCCGCGGCCGCCACGTCCTCGAAGAAGATGTTGGGGCTCTTGCCGCCCAGCTCCAGCGTCACGGGAATGAGGTTTTGGCTGGCGTATTGCATGATGAGCCGCCCCGTCGTCGTCTCGCCGGTGAAGGCGATCTTGGCGATGCGGTTGGACGATGCGAGCGGCTTGCCGGCCTCCAGCCCGAAGCCGTTGACGATGTTGAGCACGCCGGCGGGCAGAAGATCGCCGATCAGGTCGGCGAGCAGCATGATCGAGGCCGGCGTCTGCTCGGCCGGCTTCAGCACCACGCAATTGCCGGCCGCGAGCGCCGGGGCGAGCTTCCACACCGCCATCAGCAGCGGGAAGTTCCACGGGATGATCTGGCCGACGACGCCGAGCGGTTCGTGGAAATGATAGGCGACCGTGTCGTGGTCGACCTCGGAGATGCCGCCCTCCTGCGCCCGGATCGCCCCGGCGAAATAGCGGAAATGGTCGACGGCGAGCGGCAGGTCGGCGGCGGTGGTCTCGCGGATCGGCTTGCCGTTGTCCCATGTCTCGGCCAGCGCCAGCAGGTCGAGATTCTCCTCGATGCGGTCGGCGATGCGGTTGAGGATCAGCGCCCGCTCGGCGGCGCTGGTCTTGCCCCAGGCGTCCTTCGCCTTGTGGGCGGCGTCGAGCGCGGCCTCGACGTCGGCGGCGTCGGAGCGGGCGATCTCGCACAGGACGCGCCCGTTCACCGGCGAGGTGTTCTCGAAATACTTGCCCGATTTGGGCGCGGCCCACTGGCCGCCGATGAAGTTGTCGTAACGCTTGGCGAACGGCATCTTGGCGGTGCGGGAAAATTCGACCTTGTTCATGGTTTCCTCCACTTTCTCCAGATTTGCGCGATTGAGCGCGATCCCGCCCGGAAATCCGGCCTCCCTGGTCCGGAATTGCGCTCGGGCCGCGACTGCCCTGAGGCAGCGCGGAATGGATGAAGTGTTGCCCAAGCGTGTGGCGCCGTCACGGCGCGCCCGCGACGGACCTTTCGCGATCTGTCGCAGGAATGAGACAGTCCTTCGCCGCTCAATGCATGCGGCGGATGCCGAGGCGGGCCAGCTTGCGGTGAAGCGTCGCCCGCGAGACGCCGAGCGCCTCGGCCGCGGCCGAGACGTTGCCCTGCGCGCGGGCGAGCGCCCGTTGCAGGACGGCGCGCTCGGCCCCGTCGAAGCCCTCGCCGCGCGCCCCGCCGAGGAGGTCGGAGGCCGGCAGCGGCCGGGCGAAGCTCTCGGGCGTAAGCCCGAGCGCCAGCCGTGCCGAGCGCGTCGCGCCGATCACGAGGTCGTCGCCGTCGACCGCCAGCAGCGCGGCCGGCGAATTGTCCGGCGTCGGCGCCAGAACGACGCGCGCATGCGGGAAAGCGAGGCGGAAATTCTCCGCCTCGATCCGGCGCACGGCGTCGCCCACCGCGACCGAGATCAGGTGCACGAACCCTTCCGTCAGGTCGGCGCGGCAGGAGGAGACGTCGAGCGCGGCGGCGAGATTGCCCTCGTGGTCGTGGATCGGCGCGGTGGTGCAGGACATCAGCGTGTTGCGCGAGAAGAAATGCTGGTCGCGATGGATGGTCAGCATCCGCCCCTCGACGAGGCAGGTGCCGATGCCGTTGGTGCCCTCGCTCTCCTCGCTCCACACCGAGCCGGTCCACAGCCCCCATTCGCTGAAGGTGCGGTCGTCGCCGACGGCGCCGCGCCGCTCCACCGGCACGCCGTCGCGGTCGGCGAGCAGCACGCAGCAGCCGACCCCGCCGACGGCGAGATAGAGCCGGTCGAGGCTGGCCTGCGCAGCATGGATCAGCGGCTCGATGCGCTGGCGCGCCAGCTTCAATTCGCCCTCGGTCAGCCGCCGGGGCGGCTGGCGCTCGGCCGGGTCGAGATGATGCAGCGCCGCCGAGCGCCGCCATGACGCGACGAGCGCCGAACGCGCGGCCTCGTCGGTTTCGATTGCGGCATGCACCCTGTCGGCATGCCCGACTGCCACAGTTGCGCTCATTCGCTCCTCCCGGAATGCGCGGCGACGTCTCTGCGGGGGTCTGTCCGGCCGCCTTTTCGTCTCCTCCGGACGGGGGCGGCACGGGGTCATTGTATCCTTCCCGATAGAACGGTCAATCACCCGCCGTCGCGGGCGGCACACGGGAGCGGCGGACCGGCCTTCCCGGCAGCTCGCCCTCGGCGAACAGCCGGATCGTGCCGTATTCGCCGTCATAGCCGGGATCGCGGATCACGCTGCCGGCCCTGAGCCGCGCCACAGCCTCGCCGAGCAGCGGATCGCAGCGCGCCACGTCCTCGGCCGGCACCGCGCCGAGCAGGTCGAGCTCCGGCCCGAGCGCGGCCAGCGTCTTCCCGTAAACGGCGGCGACCGCCTTCGAGCCGACGCCGACGCCGGCGATCTCGGAAAGAATCTCCGGCAGCGGTACGAGGCTTTCCGTCGTGCCGGCGGTTGCAGGAATTGCCGGCGCGTCGCGGTCGGCCAGCGCCTCGATGCGGTGGGCGACGCCGACCGTGACGGGCCGGCCGCAGACCGGGCAGCGACCGCCGAGCGCCAGCGTCTCGTTCGGGGTCAGCCGGACATGGCAGGCGCGGTGCCCGTCCATGTGGTACTTGCCCTCCTCGGGGAAGAACTCGACCGTGCCTGTATAACCCTCGCCCGTCTCAAGCGCCCGGCGGATCGAGAAATAGTCGGGCTCGCAGGAAAAGCGCGTCGCCTCGCGCCCGAGCTTGCCCGGCGAATGGGCGTCGGAATTGGAGACCAACCGGTAGCGGTCGAGGAACGAGAGGCGCCGGTTCATCTCCGGGTCGGAGGACAGGCCCGTCTCGACCGCGAAGATATGCCCCGCCAGGTCGCCATAGCAGTCGTCGATGGTATCGAAGCCGGATTTCGAGCCGAGCGCGGCGAACCACGGCGTCCAGATATGCGCCGGCACCAGATAGGAGTCCGGCCCCGATTCCAGAGCGATCTCGAGCAGGTCGCGCGAATCGAGCCCGAGGATCGGCCGCCCGTCCGAGGCGATGTTGCCGATGCACGCGAGCTTGGCCGCGAGACGGTCGGCGCTGGCGAGGTCGGGCGCGTAGATCAGGTGATGCACCTTCCGCACCTTGTCGCCCTTCTTGTAGATGGTCGAAATCTCGGTCGACAGCATGAAGCGCACCGGCCGCCGGCAGGCGGGCGGCAGCATGGCGACGAGCGCATCCTCGATGTCGGGGCGCAGGCGGAACAGCCCGCCATTGTCGGGCACCAGCTTGTCGCGGATCTCGGCGAGCCACACGGGATGGACGCAATCGCCGGTGCCGACGACGCTGATGCCCTTGCGCGCCGCCCAGAGGTAAAGGTGCTCGAGGTCGAGGTCCCGGCTGGTGGCGCGGGAATGCTTCGAATGGACGTGGAGATCGGCGATGAAGGTCATGATGGCTTGATGCCGGCCGATTCTGGCCGGCCTCGTCACTCTATGCCCCGGCAGCGGGAAATGCAAAGCGCGGCGCGGCCGCGACCAGCGCCTGCCCGACCGCCGAGCGAGGGGCGGCGACGATGTCGCCCGCCGGACCTTCCTCGACGATCCGCCCCGCCTCCATCACCGCGATGCGATGCGACACCGCCCGCACCACGGCGAGGTCGTGCGAGATGAACAGGCAGGCGAGGCCGCGCTCGCGCTGGAGCGCGACGATCAGGTCGAGGATGCGGCCGCGCACCGCGACGTCGAGCGCCGACACCGCCTCGTCGAACACGATAACGTCCGGCCGGCTGGCAAGCGCGCGGGCGATGGCCAGCCGCTGGCGCTGGCCGCCGGAGATGGCGTGGACCGGGCGCGTGGCGAGGTCGGCGGAAAGCCCGACCCGTTCGAGCAGCGCCGCGACCGCCGCCGGCCGCGCGCCGCGCGGCGCGAGCCCCTGGATTCGCAGCGGATCGTCGAGCGCCCGTGCCACCGTGGCGCGCGGGTTGAAGGCGGCGAGCGGGTCCTGGAACACCATCTGGATGCGCCCGCGCATGCGCCGCAGCCGCTCGCCGTTCAGCGCCGTGAAATCCTCCCCCGCAAAGGCGATCCGCCCGGCATCCGGCTCGATCAGCCGCAGGAGAACGCGAGCCAGAGTCGACTTGCCGCAGCCGGACGGCCCGACGAGGCCGAGCGTCTCGCCCGGCGCCAGCGACAGCGACACATCGTCGAGCGCGGTGACGCGGCGGCCGGCCGAGACGAAGGTCTTCGTCAGGCCGTGAGCGGCAAGCAGCGGCGCGGTCACGGTGCTGCCTTCCGGAGGGGCGGCCCGACCAGCCGCGCGGCGCGCCCGGGCACCCGGCCCGGCGCAAGCGACACGTCATCGAGCCCAGTGAGGCCATGGCCGGCAGGAACGAAGGTCTTCGACAATCCGGCGGCGGCAAGAAACGGCGCGGTCATGATGCCGCCTCACCGTTGCGCGGCCCGACCAGCGGCGGCGTGTCGAAGCCGATATGGCAGCCGAGCAGCATCCGCGTATAGGCATCGCGCGGCGCGGCGAGCACCGCGGCCACTGGCCCCGCCTCAACCAGCCGCCCTTGATCGAGCACGCCGACCCGGCCGGCGAAGCCGGAGGCCAGCGCGATGTCGTGGGTGATGAAGACGAGCGTCATCCCCGCCTCCGCCACCAACTCGTTCAGCAGCGCAACGACTTCCGCCTGCACGATGGTGTCGAGCGCGCTGGTCGGCTCGTCGGCGACCAGCAGCGTCGGCCCGGCCGCGATCGCCGCCGCGATGGCGACGCGCTGGCGCTGGCCGCCGGAAAGCTGGTGCGGAAAGGCGCGCGCGGCGACGTGCGGGTCGGGCAGGCGCACCCGTTGGAAGAGGTCGAGCGCATGGCTCCGCGCCGCCTGCCGCGAAAGGCCGAGATGCGCCCGCGCCACCTCGGCCACCTGCGCGCCGACGCGGCGCACCGGGTTGAGGCTGGCGCCCGCGTCCTGGAACACGAAGCCGATGTCGCGCCCCGGACGCGGCGGCCGCTCGAGGCCCGGCCAGTCGATCCGCCCGGTGACGGTGGCGTCGTCCGGCAGCAGGCCGGCCAGCGCCAGCACCAGCGTCGACTTGCCCGACCCGCTCTCGCCGATCACCGCCAGCGTCTCGCCCCGGCCGATGTCGAGGTCGACCCCGGCGAGCGCCGGCTGCACCGACCCGGCATAGGCGACGGTGAGCCCGCGCAAGGTCACGAGCGGCGCGCTCATGCCCTGACCTTTCGCACCGCCAGCGCCTCGGCCAGCCCTTCGGAGACGAGATAGACGCCGAGCACGGTGACGATGAGGCCGAGCCCCGGCACGATGGAGAGGACGGGCGCGGAGCGCAGCACGTTGCGCCCTTCGGCGATCATCGACCCCCAGGTGACGATATTGGGATCGCCGAGGCCGAGGAACGACAGCGCCGCCTCGACGAGGATGGCGTTGGCGACGATGACCGAGGCGAGCGCCAGCACCGGCGGCAGCGCGTTGGGCAGCACCTCGCGCAGCGCGATCTCGACCGGGCGCATGCCGATGACGCGGGCGGCCGCGACGTAGTCGCGCTCGCGGATCGACAGCACCTCGGCCCGCGCCAGCCGTGCCGGCCCGGTCCACGCGCCGAGCGCGATCGCGAATACGACGACCGGCAGCGACGCGCCAGCGACGCTGACGAAGGCGAGCGCGAGCAGGAAGCCCGGCACGGTCTGGAACGCCTCGGTCAGCCGCATCAGCGCCTCGTCGACGAGGCCGCCGGCAAAGCCGGCGACGGTGCCGACGAGCGCGCCGGCGACGGCCGCGACCAGCGCCGTCGCCAGCCCGACGACCAGCGAGGCGCGCGCGCCGTGGAGGAGGCCGGCGAGCACGTCGCGCCCCAGCCGGTCGGTGCCGAGCGGGAAGGCGGGATCGGCAAGCGGCGGCGTCAGCGCCGGCCCCCGGATGGCCAGCGGATCGCCGGGAAAGAGGAACGGCGCAAGAAACGCCGCCAGCACCGGCAACGCCAGAAGGGCAAGGCCGGCGACGCCCTCGCGGCTGCGAAGGAGGCGGGCAAGGACGCTCACGACGCCGCCTCGCCCGTGCCGACGCGCGGGTCGAGCGCCGCATAGGCGAGGTCGACCGCGAGATTGACGAGAACGACCATGACGGCGCTGACGAGGATGATGCCGGCGAGCAGGGCTGCGTCGCGCGCGGCCACCGCCTCCTGCGCCAGCCGGCCGAAGCCGGGAATCGCGAACACGCTCTCGATGATGACGCTGCCGCCGAGCATCGAGGCCGCCTGAAGCCCGAGCATGGTGACCAGCGGCAAAAGCGCGTTGCGCGCGACATGGAAAAGCGCGATGCGCAGCCGCCCGAGCCCCCGCGCGCGCGCCGCCAGCGCGTAGTCGTGTCGCCACGCCTCGGCCATGCCGGCGCGCATCATGCGCAGGAAGAGCGCGAGATAGATCATGGCGAGCGCGGCGACCGGCAGGGCGAGGTGCCAGGCGATGTCGCGGGCGCGGGCAAGGCCCGCCTTGCCGGAGGCGATGGTCTCCAGCCCCGATGTCGGGAACCAGCGCAACTGCACGGCGAAGACGACGATCAGCACCAGCCCGAGCCAGAAGCCGGGCACGGCGTAGAGCGCCAGCGAGCCGGTCGAGAGCGCCCGGTCGAGCGCGCTTCCCGGCCGCATGCCGGCGAGGATGCCGAGACCGGAGCCGAGCGTGAAGGACAGCGCCACCGCCGATCCCATCAGCCACAGCGTCGCCGGCAGGCGCTCGAGCACGAGGTCGAGCACCGGCCGGCCGAAGGCGAGCGACCAGCCGAGATCGAGCCGCGCCAGCGACGAAAGGTAGAGCGCAAGGCGCGCCATGACCGAGCCGTCCAGCCCCCAGCTTTCGCGCAACGCCGCGACGAAGGCGGGATCGCCGCCGCCGATGGAGAGGAGATAGGCGTCGGCGGCGTCGCCCGGCGCCGCCTCGGTGAGCAGGAACGCGCCGGCGACGACGAGCGCCAGCACCGGGACGGCGGTGAGGATGCGGCGTTTCACAAGGCGGAAAGCCCGGTTCATGCCGGCCGTTCCGGGCGGTGGCGGGTGGTTTTCCGGCAGCGCCGGCTCCGCCCCTCATCCCCCTGCCGGGACCTTCTCCCCGCAAGCGGGGAGAAGGAGAGGTGGTGATGCTGCCGCCAGCCTTCCTCTCCCCGCTTGCGGGGAGAAGGTCCCGGCAGGCAGGTGAGGGGCAGCGCGGACGCCCGCGGACCGAAGCGCCTTTTCGGGCGACGAACGCCCGGAGCCATAGCGGAGGGCGGTGCCCGAAGGGCGGATGAGGGGCGGCGCAAACGCGCGCAGGTCATGCGCTGCGGGTCGGTTTCGAAAAGCGTCTCAATCATGCGCGGCTGGAGGCTCGAGGCGGACGCCGCCAGCCTATCACGATTCCAGTTCCGTATCCGCCCAGTTGGAGACGGCCCAGCGCGGATTGTTCGACACGTTCCGCACCGTCTCGCTCGCCACGGTGGTGAAGCCCCATTCGGCGACGCTGATGAGGGGCAAATCCTCCGCCACCAGCCGCTGGAACGCGCGGTAGAGCCCGGTCCGCGCCGCCGTGTCGACCGTTTCCGCCGCCTCGTCGATCAGCGCGTCGAGTGCCGCGTTGGCGTAGCCGCCCTGGTTGGAGAACGGCACGCCGGCCGGCGTTCCGCTCCTGACGAGGATGGTGGTCGAGATCGCCGGGTCGCCGCGGAACACGCTCGGCATCACGGCAAGGTCGAACTCGTGGTCGGTATAGACCGCCTTCTGATGCGCGGCGGGGTCGTTGTTGACGACCGTGGCGTCGATGCCGACGGCCGCGAGCGCCTGCCGCAGATAATCGCCGAACTGGCGCGTCTCGGTGAAATAGGGAGCCGGCAAAAGACGCAAAGCAAAGCGCGTCCCGTTCGCGCCGCGCGGATAGCCGGCCTCGTCGAGCAGCGCGTTCACCCTGTCGACGTCGAACGGCCAGGTCTCGACATCCGGCTCGTAGAATTCCGGCGCGTTCTTCGGCACGATGCCGGTCGACGCCTCGGCATGGCCGAGGAAGATGGTGCGCACGACGAAATCGCGGTCGACGGCGTGAGCGATAGCCCGCCGCACCGCGATGTCCGCCAGCTCCTTGCGGCGATGGTTGATCTCGATGCCGAGCTGGTAGGTCAGCCCCTCATAGCCCTTGGTATGAACCGTCAGCCCCGGAACCTTCCCGATGCGGTCGAGATCGGTCAGCGGCACCTGGCTGAAGGCGGCGAGCTGGATCTCCCCCGCCTCCAGCGCGCCGGCGGCGGCGGCGCGGTCGGGCAGGACGCGGAAGACGATGGAATCGAGCTTCGGCTCGCCCGCGCCCCAGTAGTCGGGGTTGCGCTCCAGCAGATAATACTCGCCCGGCCGGTGCTCGATGAAGCGGAACGGACCGGTGCCGACGAGCTTGTTGTTCAGCGGGCTCGCGGCGATGTCGGCCTCGTTCTCGAAGACGTGCTTCGCCACCACGCTCGACACCACCGGCAGCGCGTTGCGGATAAGCTGGAACGGCGTCGGCTTCGAGAAGCGGAAAATCGCGGTCAGGTCGTCGGGCGTGTCGACGGCTTCGAGATTGGCGAAGACGAGGCGGCCGAGATTCTGCAACGGCTTCCACACCTTGAGCGCCGAGAAGGCGACGTCGGCCGAAGTGAAGGGCGCGCCGTCATGCCAGCGCACTCCCTCCCGCAGGCGGAACGTCGCCGACAGCCCGTCATCCGACCCCTCCCACGCCACGGCGAGGCGCGGCGCAAGCCCGTCCTCACCCTCGAACGAGGCTTCGGCCAGCGGCTCGATCACCTTCGAGGCGATGAAGAACACGCCGTTGGAAGCGACGATGGCCGGGTTCAGGTTGCGCGGCTCGGAATCGGCGGCGACCACCAGCCGGCCGCCCCCGCCGCTGCCTTGAGCTAACAGGAGCGAGGGCATCGCCGTCGAGGCGAGAAGAAGCGCGGTTCCCCGAAGGGCCGCGCGGCGCGAAAACCGGAACGGGATCATCCTCGTGCTCGCTATCACGGATATGGAAGGTTGCGACCATGAACCCGCCGCGCGGGGCGCGCTAGGTCCACGCCCACTATCCGACGAGGGCAGGCGCGCGAACAAGGAACGGCATGGCGCGCCCGGCCCCGGGAACGGAAGATCGCACCGCGCGGCGAGCGGCCGGCGCAAAAGGATTCGCCGTCAGGGCTTCGAGGCCGGCTCGCCGTCGTCCTTGTCGTCGAACAGCACCCGCTCGGCCGCGCCGTCGAGGTCCTCGTACTGGCCGCTCCGCACCGCCCACAGAAAGGAGACGAGCGCCAGCCCGCCGAGGAACAGCGCCACCGGGATCAGGTAGATGAGCATGCTCATGCGCGCTTCCCCCCCAACCTTAGGGCATTGGCGATGACGATGATCGAGGAGGTCGACATGGCGACCGCCGCGACCAGCGGCGTGACATAACCGAAAATGGCGATCGGCACGGCGAAGAGGTTGTAGACGATGGCGAGGACGAGGTTCTGCCGGATCAGCCGGCCGGCGCGGCGCGACACGTCGAGCGCGACGGGAATGGCCGACAGGCTCTCGCGCAGGAAGACGAAATCGGCGGCGTTGCGGCCGATGTCCGCCGCGGTCGCCGGGGCGATGGAGACGTGCGCCGCGCCGAGCGCCGGCGCGTCGTTCAGCCCGTCGCCGACCATCAGCACCTTGCGCCCCTCTCCCGCCAGCGCCTCGATGCGCGCCACCTTGCCCGCCGGCATCAGGCCCGCCTCGACATGGGCGATGGAGAGCCGGTCGGCGACGCGGCGGCAGGCGGCTTCCGTATCGCCCGACAGCATCTCGACCGGGCCGAGCCGATCCTCGATCTCGGCGACGGTTTCCCTGGCGTCGGCGCGGATCGTGTCCTCGAACTCGAAGCGCGCGAGCACAGCGCCGTCGCGCGCCAGCACCGTGCCTTCCCGGGCTTCCTCGCCGGCCGCCCAGCTTGCGCGGCCGAGCCGCCACAGCGCGCCGCCGGCCCGACCCTCGATGCCGAGGCCCGGCAGCTCGGAGATCGCGTCGAATTGCGGCCCGGCGCCCTCGTCGTAGAGCGCGACGGCCTGCGACAGCGGGTGGCGCGAATGCGCGCCGAGCGCGGCCGCCGCCGCCAGCGCCTCGGGCGCGATCTCCCGCGCGTTCTGGAGGCGCGGGTGGCCGAGCGTCAGCGTGCCGGTCTTGTCGAAGACGGCGGCGTCGGCCTCGGCCAGCCGCTCCATCGCCCCGCCGTCGCGCACCATGATGCCGTGCTCGAACAGCCGGCGCGCGGCCACGACCTGCACGATGGGCACGGCGAGGCCGAGCGCGCACGGGCAGGTGATAATCAGGACCGCGATGGCGACGGTGATCGCCTGGTGCCAGTTTCCGCCGGTATAGACCATCCAGCCGAGGAAGGTGAGAAGCGCCGTCAGATGCACCACCGGCGCGTAGGCGGCGGAAACCCGGTCGGCGATGCGGCGGTAGCGGGCGCGGCCGCCCTCGGCCGCCTCCATCATCCGCAGCATCTCGGCGAGGAACGAATCCTCGGCCTTGGCCGCGGCGATCAGCGTCAGCGGCCCGGTGAGGTTGAGCGTGCCGGCCTGGATCGAGTCGCCTTCGGCCACCTGCTGCGGCGCGCTCTCGCCCGTCACCAGCGAGCGGTCGATATCGGAGGCGCCGCGCTCGATCGCTGCGTCGACCGGGATGCGCTCGCCGGCGGCGACAAGGATGCGCATGCCCGGCTCGATCTCACCGAGCGGGCGATAGTCGCGGCTGCCGTCGGCGGCGACCACCAGCGCGCCGCGCGGGGCGAGCCGCGCCAGCCCGCGCACGGCGGTGCGCGCCCGCTCGCGCATCACGTGGTCGAGCGTGCGCCCGATCAGGAGGAAGAACAGCAGCGTCACCGAGGCGTCGAAATAAGCGTGCCGGCCCGAATGGATCGTCTCGTAGAGGCTTAAGGCGTAGGCCATGGTGATGCCGATGGCGATCGGCACGTCCATGTTCATGCGGCCGTGCCGCAACGCGCCCCAGGCCGAGCGATAGTAGATGCGGCCGGCGAAGATCATCGCCGGCAGCGCGATCAGCGCCGAGACCCAGTGGAAGAGGTCGCGCGTCGCGCCTTCCGCGCCTGACCAGACCGAGACGGAGAGCAGCATGATGTTGCCGGCGGCGAAGCCGGCGACGGCGACGGCGACCAGGAGCTCGGACAGCGTCCGGTCCTTGCGCCCTTCCGGCTCGTCGAAGACGGTCGGCGCATAGCCGAGCCGCGCCAGCGTCGCCACCACCGGCGGCAGCGCCTCGCCGCGCCAGCGCACGGAGACCCGCCGCGTCGAGAGGTTGACGCGCGCGGCCTCGACGCCGGCCAGCTTCGAAAGGTTCGATTCGATGGTCTGGATGCAGGCGCCGCAATGCACCGCCGGCACCGAGAACTCGGCCTGGTAGACTCCTTCGCCGAGATCGCGCGCCGAGAAGCGGACCTCGTCGTCGGACGGCAGCGCCATGACGCCGCCGGCGAAACCCTCCGCCCCCGGCGCGCAGCAGCTCATCGCGCGTTTCCTCCGCGAAGCTGGACGCGCCGCGTCTCGCGCCACGGCCGCTCAAGCCCGGCCTCGGCCCCGGCCGTCGCATGGATCTCGACGATCCACGCGCCGTCCTCGACGCCGAGTTCCGCCTCGAGCCCGTCGCCGGAAGCGGCGAGCGCGATCTCCGCGTCGTCGGCGTCGCCGACCGGCCGGCGCAGCTCGGCGATCCCGCCTTCGAGCCGCACCGGGCGGCCTTCGGTGTCGGCCAGCGAAAAGCGCAGCACGCCGTCCTGAATAGTGAAGGCCGGCGTCCAGCCGAGCGCGGCCTGCTCGCGCCCTTCCTCGGCCTTGCGGTTGAACTCCTGGCCGGCGACATAGGAGTTCTTGACCACGAGGCCCGACCAGCTCGTGCGGGCGAAGGTCGCCATCGTCAGGTTGACGGCGATGATGACGCCGAAGAAGGCGAACATGATGGCCAGCATGTGCTTGCCGGTGAACTCGCGGGCCTTTGCCGGGCGGTCAGTCATCGTCGTCACTCCGGGGCGTCGAAGTTCGCGGTATAGACGGCATTCTCGCCATTTTCCGCGTCGACGACAAGGAAACGGAAGTTCTGGACCCGGCCGTCGACGAGGTCGCGCGGCTGGCGCACATAGATCTTCAGCGTCTTCAGCCTGTCCGGCTCCAGCGCGACGGCGACGGCCCGGCCCTCGCCATGGTCGATGCCGACGACGCTCATCTCGCCGCCCGGCAGGCCGTCGAGCGAGACGGTGACCGCGCGCGGCTGGGCGATCTTGTTGAGCAGCTTGACCGTGTAGCCGTTGCGGATCGCGCCGTCCGAGAGGACGACATATTGCGGGTTGCGGTCGTGCAGGACGTTGACCTCGAGCTTGTCGCGCACCATCAGCGCGTAGATCAGCGCGACGCCGATCAGCGCCCAGCCGATGAGGTAGACGAAGACGCGCGGCTGGAAGATGCGCTTCAGGTGGAACGGCACGATGCCGTCGGCGAGCGAGCCGTCCGGCTTGTGGACGAGCGTCGGATCGATGGCGTGGCTGCCGCCGCCGGTCACCACCGCCATGTTGGCGTTGTAGTCGGCGAGCGTCGCGTAGGAGATCAGGCCGCGCGCGCGGCCGAGCTTGTCCATCACCGCGTCGCAGGCGTCGATGCACAGCGCGCAGGTGATGCATTCGAGCTGCTGTCCGTCGCGGATGTCGATGCCCATCGGGCAGACGACGACGCAGGCGTTGCAGTCGACGCAGTCGCCGGCGGCGCGGCCGGAGGCCAGCGCTTTCTTGGTTCCGCGCGTGCGCGGCTCGCCGCGCCAGTCGTTGTAGGTGACGGTCAGCGAGTTCTCGTCGAGCATCGCCGCCTGGATGCGCGGCCACGGGCACATATAGGTGCAGACCTGCTCGCGCATCAGCCCGCCGAACGTGTAGGTGGTGGCGGTGAGCAGCGCGACGGTCATGTAGGCGACCGGCGCGGCATGGCCGGTGACGAAATCGACAAGCAGCGTCGGCGCGTCGGCGAAGTAGAAGATCCACGCGCCGCCGGTCGCCACCGCGATCAGCACCCAGATCGCGTGCTTGGCCACCCGCAGCGACACCTTGCGCGGGCTCCACGGTTCCTTGTCGAGCTTCATGCGGGCGTTGCGGTCGCCCTCGACCGCGCGCTCGACGACGAGGAAGAGGTCGACCCACACCGTCTGCGGGCAGGTGTAGCCGCACCAGGCGCGGCCGACCGTCGAGGTGACGAGGAAGAGCCCCAGCCCCGCCATGACGAGCAGGCCGGCGACGAGGAAGAACTCCTGCGGCCAGATCTCGATGAAGAAGAAGTAGAAGCGGCGGTTGGCGAGATCGACCAGCACCGCCTGGTCCGGCGCGTGCGGCCCGCGATCCCAGCGCAGCCACGGCGTCAGGTAGTAGATGCCGAGGGTGACGAACATGACCAGCCACTTGAAGCGGCGGAACTGGCCCGAGGCGCGCCTGGGAAAGATCTTCTTGCGGGCTGCGTAGAGCGGCTGGCGCACCTTGGCCGAGTTGACGGCCTCTGCGTCGTGCCGTTCAACCTCGGCGGACGTGGTTGTCATGGCATTCTCCTGCGGACGGGGCAGTCCGCCTTCTATGCAGATGCTCCCGATCTCCTCCACGGGCCTTGATCCATATCAAGACCGGCATCCGCCCGGAAGCCATGAAGGCCGGCGCGGCCAAAAAGCCGCACCGGCCTCCTCCCCCCTCTTCTCGGCCGCCCCGTTTTCCGGGATCGGCCCCGGGTTGTCCTACTGCCCGCCGCCGAGCGAATGGACGTAGACGGCGAGCTCCTTGACCGTGGTCTCGCCGAGCCGCGCCTGCCACGCCGGCATGACGCCGTGCTTGGGCGCGCGGATCTGCGCCGCGATCTCGGCGAGGTCCGAGCCGTAGAGCCAGATCGCGTCGGTCAGGTCCGGCGCGCCGAGAGCGGGCTCGCCCTTGCCGGTCTCGCCGTGGCAGGAGGCGCAATTGTCGGCGTAGAGCTCGGCGCCGGGGCCGGCGAGGTCGCCGCCTTCCGACAGCGACTTGACATAGGTCGCCACCGTCATCGTCTCGTCGCGGTCGAGGATGTCGGCGAAGGCCGTCATCTCCGAGTAGCGCGTGTCGTCGTCGCCGGCGAAGCGCACGCCATGGGCGATGGTCAGGCGGATGTCCTCCGCCGTGCCGCCCCACAGCCACTCGTCGTCGTTGAGGTTGGGGTAGCCGGGCGAGCCCGACGCGCCCGAGCCGTGGCACTGGACGCAGTTGACGCGGAAGGCCGCCGCGCCCGCCGACGTCGCGAACTGGCGCAGCGTGTCGTCGGCCAGGATCTCCTCGATCGGCAGCTCGGCGACGCGGGCGGCATATTCGGCGCGGGTCGCCTCGGCGACGTCGAGCTCGGTGCGCAGGTCGCCGCGGCTCGACCATTCCAGCACGCCCGTCGTCGCCGACGAGATCAGCGGCCAGGCCGGATAGGCGATCGTGTAGGCGAGCCCCCAGACGATGGTGGCGTAGAAGGTCCACAGCCACCAGCGCGGCATCGGGTTGTCCAGCTCGCGGATGCCGTCCCACTCATGGCCGGTTGTCTCGACGCCGGAGATCTCGTCGATATGTTTCTCGCTCATGTCAGTCGTCCTTGAGGGGAATGCGCGCGGCCTCTTCGGCCTGCTTTCGGCTGCCGGGGCGGAAGGTGAAGACGACCACGCCGACGAAGAAGATCGTCATGGCGAGCAGGGCCCAGGAATCGGCGAACTGTCGCAATGCGGTGTAGGTTTCCATCCGTCCCTCCTATCGGTAGCCGGCGGCTTCGTCGTAGGTCGAGAAATCGACCAGCGTGCCGAGCATCTGAAGGTAGGCGACCAGCGCGTCCATCTCGGTCAGTTGCGTCGGGTCGCCGTCGAAATCGCCGAGCTTGGCCTTCGGATAGCGCGCCTCGAGCCCGCTGGTGTCGGCGTTCGGGTCGGCCTGGGCGCGAAGGTCGGCCTCGGCGTTGTCGATCATCTCCTCGGTGTAAGGCACGCCGACGCGGGCGTTGGCCACGAGATGGGTCGAGAAGTTCCTGACCGACAGCGGCGTGTCCTTCAGGAAGGCGTAGGTCGGCATGACCGATTCCGGCACCACGGAGCGCGGGTCGATCAGGTGCTGGACATGCCACTCGTTGGAGTAGCGGTCGCCGACGCGGGCGAGGTCCGGCCCCGTCCGCTTCGATCCCCACTGGAACGGATGGTCGTACATCGATTCCGCGGCGAGGCTGTAATGGCCGTAGCGCTCGACCTCGTCGCGGAACGGGCGGATCATCTGCGAGTGGCAGGTGTAGCAGCCCTCGCGGATATAGATGTTGCGCCCGGCCAGCTCCAGCGGCGAGTAGGGCCGCATGCCCTCCACCTTCTCGATCGTGTTCTCGAGGTAGAACAGCGGCACGATCTCGACGATGCCGCCGATGGTGACGACGAAGAGCGAGCCGGCCAGGAGCAGCGTGGCATTGCGCTCGATGAGCTTGTGTTTGTCTATGAGTGCCATTTTCTGCTCCTATTCGGCGGGCTGGAGGACGGGCTTCGCGGCAGCGCCGCCGATCGGCTCTTCCTCGCGCTCGTGGCCGAGGATGGTCATGGTCAGGTTGTAGGCCATGACCAGCGCCCCGGCGAGGAACAGCGCCCCGCCCGCCGCCCGCGCGACGTAGTAGGGGAACATCGCCGAAACCGTCTCGGCGAACGAGTAGACCAGGAAGCCCTGCTCGTCGTATTCGCGCCACATCAGGCCCTGCATGATGCCCGACACCCACATCACCGCCGCGTAGACGACGATGCCGAGCATGGCGAGCCAGAAGTGCCAGGAGACGAGCCGGAGCGAGTAGAGCCGCTGGCGGCCCCACAGCCTCGGCACCATGTAGTAGAGCGCGGCGAAGGTGATGAGGCCGTTCCAGCCCAGCGCGCCGGAATGGACGTGGCCGATGGTCCAGTCGGTGTAGTGGGAGAGCGAGTTCACCGCCTTGATCGACATCATCGGCCCCTCGAAGGTGGCCATGCCGTAGAAGGCGATGGCCGCCACCATCATGCGGATGATCGGGTCGGTACGCACCTTGTCCCACGCGCCCGACAGCGTCATCAGGCCGTTGATCATGCCGCCCCAGGAGGGCATCCACAGCATCACCGAGAACACCATGCCGAGCGTCTGCGCCCAGTCGGGCAGCGCGGTGTAGTGCAGGTGGTGCGGGCCGGCCCAGATGTAGAGGAAGATCAGCGCCCAGAAATGGATGATCGACAGCCGGTAGGAATAGACCGGGCGCTCGGCCTGCTTGGGCACGAAATAGTACATCATGCCGAGGAAGCCGGCGGTGAGGAAGAAGCCGACCGCGTTGTGGCCGTACCACCACTGGGTCAGCGCGTCCTGCACGCCCGAGAACGCCGAATAGCTCTTGATCCCGACGATGGAGACCGGCACCGCGAGGTTGTTGACCACGTGCAGCATCGCGATGGTGACGATGAACGACAGGTAGAACCAGTTGGCGACGTAGATGTGCGGTTCCTTGCGCTTCAGGATCGTGCCGAGGAACACCAGCAGATACGCGACCCAGACGATGGTCAGCCAGATATCGACATACCATTCCGGCTCGGCATATTCGCGGCTCTGGGTGATGCCGAGGAGATAGCCGGTCGCCGCCATGATGATGAAGAGCTGGTAGCCCCAGAACACGAACCAGGCGAGGTTGCCGCCGAACAGCCGCGCGCGGCTCGTGCGCTGCACCACGTAGAAGGAGGTGGCGATCAGGGCGTTGCCGCCGAAGGCGAAGATCACCGCCGAGGTGTGCAGCGGCCGCATCCGGCCGAAGGTGAACCACGGCTCGAGATTGAGCTCGGGGAAGGCGAGCTGGAGCGCCACGACGACGCCGACCAGGAAGCCGACTACGCCCCAGAAGGTGGTGGCGATGGCGCCGTAGCGGATCGGCCCGTCCATGTAGGCGGACGGGTCGTCGGCCGCCGGGGCCGCCGGCGCGAAGCTGGTGCGGCGCATCAGAAGCACCGCGAAGACCACGAGCGTGAAAAACAGCACCCACATGTGCTGCTGGAACAGGTCGTCCGCTGCGAACGCGGCTCCCATGAGCGCGACGAAGGCGAACAGCCCTACGCCGAATATCTCAGCTGCAAATTTCATAGTCCCGTCCCCTGATCGGCGGCGTTGCGGCTTGGCCAAGCCATGGTGGGCGAAGCCGTGGTGGATACGAGGCCGACTTCCCCTATGGAAGCCTTTCCTCCTCCCGCGGTCGTCGTGCCTTGACCTGGATCAAGGTTTTTCAGCCAATTGTCTGTCATTGCAGCACGGTAGCGGCGAAAACGATGCGGAGGCATGACTGTGACGGCGGGAAAGGACGGCGGGGGCTTCCTTTGCGACGTTCCGGACACCTGCCCGGTCTCCGCCGTCTGCCTTCCCGGCCGCAGCATTCCCTGCCTCGATCTCGGCCGCGCCCATGACGAGAAGCTGCATCTGTGCGACGACCTCGAGAAGATCGCCGACGGGCTGCCGCACAAGGTCGAGCGCGCGCTGTGCCTGGCGATCGCCGAGCGCATCGTGCCGATGCTGCAGGAGAGCCACGCCTACGAGGAGGAGTTCGTCTTCCCGGCCTTCGCCGCGGCCACCGTGCCGCCCTCGGTCGGCGACGCCTCGATCCGCCGGCTCAAGGCCGAGCATGTCGAGGACGAATGCGCGGCGCAGGACCTCGCCGACATCCTGTTCGCCATCGGCCACGGTTCGCGCATCGACAATCCCGAGGCCTTGGGCTTCATGCTGCGCGCCTTCTTCGAGGCGATGCGCCGGCACATCGCCTTCGAGCGCGAGCACGTCATTCCTGTGCTTGCGCGCGGCATGCCGGGCTGACGCGCGCATCTCCGCGCCGCGGGCTCCGCACTCCACCGCCGCGCTGCTCACCCGCCGGAGCGGGCCTCCAGCCGCGCCAGGTTCGGCACGGTGACGTGACGATTGTTCTCGATGGAGATGACGCCGTCGGCGCGCAGCCGGGTGAACTGGCGGCTGACCGTCTCGATCGTCAGGCCGAGGAAATCGGCGATGTCGGCGCGGGTCAGCGGCAGCTCGAACACCACCGACTGCCTGCTCTCGGCGACGGTCGGCTCGATGTTGCGCGCGATCAGGAGGAGGAAGCTGGCGACCTTCTCGGCCGCGGTCTTGCGGCCGAGCGTCACCATCCACTCGCGCGCCTCGTCGAGCTCCTTCAGCGTCTGCTGCAGCAGCCGGTGCTCGAGATCGGGCTGCTCCTTCATCATCCGCTCGATGGCGCCGCGCGGGAACGAGCACAGCGACACCTTGGTCGCGGCCTCCGCGTTGAGCTTGCTCTCGACCCGGAACGGGCGGCCGAGGAAATCGGACGGGAAGCGCAGGCCGACGATCTGCTGGCGGCCGTCCGACAGCGTCTTGGTCAGCTTGACCACGCCCGAAAGGACGTTGGAATAGCTCTCGATGTGCTCCGCCTCGCCGACCAGCTCCTCGCCCTCGCCGGCGCGATGCTTGTGCGAGGAACGCGCCAGCGCGATGAGCTGCGCGGCGTCGAGCGCGGCGCAGATGCCGCGGTGGCGCGCTTCGCAGGAGGCGCAGAGAACGGGAATGTCGTCGGTCTGGGTGTCGCTACGCACGATCGCCTCGTCAGGGAACGGCCCGCCTCTCCTAGCATCTTCGATGCCGCACGTCCCGCGTCACATTGTCTGCCCGGGGAGGATACTTGACAAAAGTCAAGGACGCCACCCCCTCCCCGGGCGAGAAGGGACGGGTTGACGAAGGATCATGCCCCATGAACGCGCCGCTCCAGGCCGACACCGCCCCGCGCTACACCAGCTATCCCACCGCGCCGCACTTCCATCCGGGCGTCGACGCCGCGACGGTCGAAGGCTGGATTTCGGCGATTCCCGCCGGCGAGCGGCTGTCTCTCTATATCCATGTCCCGTTCTGCGACCGGCTGTGCTGGTTCTGCGCCTGCCACACCAAGCAGACGCGGCACTACAAGCCGGTGGCGACGTTCCTCGAGAGCCTGCACCGCGAGATCCGCACCGTGGCGGGACAAGTTGGCGGTCGGGCCGAGGTCGCCGCGCTGCATTTCGGCGGCGGCTCGCCGACGCTGGTCGCGCCCGACGACATGCGCGAGCTGATGGCGGCGCTGCGGGAAAATTTCACCTTCCTGCCCGATGCCTCGATCTCGGTCGAGATCGACCCCAACGACATGGACGAGAGCCGGCTCGACGCCTTCGCCGACATCGGCATGACCCGCGCCAGCCTCGGCATCCAGGATTTCGAGGAGAAGGTGCAGAAGGCGATCAACCGCGACCAGAGCTTCGAGGACACCAAGGAGGTGATCGACGGCCTGCGCGCGCGCGGCGTCGCCTCGGTCAATCTCGACATCCTCTACGGCCTGCCGCACCAGACGCAGCGAAGCGTCGTCGCCACGGTGGAGAAGGTGCTGTCGCTGCGTCCCGAGCGCATCGCCCTGTTCGGCTATGCCCATGTGCCGTGGTTCAAGAAGCACCAGACCATGATCGACGAGGCGGCGCTGCCGGGCACCGAGGAGCGGCTGGCGCAGTCGCTCGCCGCCGCCGAGGTGATCGGCAGGGCCGGCTACGACGCGATCGGCCTCGACCATTTCGCGCTGCCGGGAGATTCGCTCGCCCGCGCCGCCGCGTCCGGCGCGCTGAAGCGCAACTTCCAGGGCTACACCGACGACGGCTGCGAGACGCTGATCGGCCTCGGCCCGTCCTCCGTCAGCCGCTATCGCCAGGGCTACGCCCAGAACATCACCGCGACCGCCGAATACCAGCGCCGCGCCGACGAGGGCCGCCTCGCCATCGCCCGCGGCATCGCCCTTTCCGACGACGACCGGCTGCGCGCCTGGGTCATCGAGCGGCTGATGTGCGATTTCGCCTTCTCGGCCGCCGAGGCGTCATCCCGCTTCGGGCAGGCGGCGACGCCGGTCCTCGCCGAGGCCGCGCTGATCGCCGAGGAGAAGCCGGAAGCCGCGCTCGTCAGGCAAGGCGACCTCTTCGTCGTTCCCGAGGCCAAGAAGCCGCTGGTGCGGCTCGTCGCCGCCCGCTTCGACGGCTACCTCGCCAAGGGCACCGCGCGGCATTCGGCGGCGGTGTAGGGTTTACGTCTAGCGCTTGCGCACGAACTCCGTGCGCAGCACCAGCCCCTTGATCGCCTCGTGGCGGCAGTCGATCTCTTCCGGGTTGTCGGTCAGCCGGATCGAGCGGATCACCGTTCCCTGCTTCAGCGTCTGGCCCGCGCCCTTGACCTTCAGGTCCTTAACGAGGACGACCGAGTCGCCGTCGGCGAGGATATTGCCCGACGCGTCCCGGACCTCAGTGCCGGCGGCAGCGCGCGCCGCGACCTCGGACGCCGGCAGCCACTCGCCGGAAGCCTCGTCATAGATATAGTCGTCGTCAGCCATCGCCCTCTCGCCCGTGATATCCGTTTGCGCGAGGTTCCTA
Organism: Alphaproteobacteria bacterium; assembly: GCA_037190985.1. Classification (GTDB taxonomy): domain Bacteria; phylum Pseudomonadota; class Alphaproteobacteria; order Rhizobiales; family Rhizobiaceae; genus Aerobium. The sequence continues at coordinate 42,015 of JBBCKE010000033.1, read as the reverse complement.
TACCCTCGCGCGCCGGGCCGCAAACCGGCCGGCGCTTGCGGCTTGCGGCGGGCGGCCCGATCTCACTACTGTGCGTCTCCGGCGATAGGAGACGAAAACGCCATGCGCTTTCTCGATTTCAGTTCGTGGCACGGCGTCATGACGACCGTGCTCGGCCTCGCGCTGTTCATGCTGATGGGCATGGGGATGCGCGTGCTGATGCTCATGACGGTGCAGCAGCGCCAGCAGCGGATGAACCGCCAGATCAATGAGCGCCTGCGCACCCTGATCGCCGCCTACAAGGTGCTGGGCGGGTCGTTCACCGGCACGCTCCGGGTCGATCCGCGCTCGCGACGCAGCTATCTTTCCGAGGCGACGCCGCAGGAAATGGCCGCGCCGGAAGGCGACGCCGCGCCAAGCGAGGCGAATGGCGAAACGGATGGCGAGGAGGTGACGGTGGAGACGTCCGGCCTTTCGCCGCAGGGCGCAGGCGTCCTGCCCGCAGCGGTGATCGAGCGGCGCATCCAGAGGCGCGATGCGGTCGAGGCGGCGCTGTCGGACGTGCTCCTCCTCGGTACCGAGGAGCATGTGCGCCTCGCCGGCGAGGCGGCGGCCCAGCTCGCCGCCGGCCATCCGATCCGGACGGCCGAACTCGTCGTTTCGCTGCGCGCCTATATCCGCAAGGCGCTCGGGCTGGAGGCGCTTCCCGCCGACGTCGCGATTCCGGCGCAGGGCCCGGCCCGACCGGGCAGCGGGCGCGGCGGACGTGAAGGCGGCGGCGCGGGCGGCAGGGAAGGCGGCGGCCGGCCGGGCGCGGGTGGCGGCGGCGGAGGTGGAGCGGGTGGCGGCGGCATGGGGATGGGAATGGGGCTGGGCGCGGGACGAGGCTCGTCGCCCGGCGACCCTTGATCCGGCCCCGCTCCGGCGGCGGAATGCCGGCATTTGCTTGACTCGGACCCGCCCCTCCTGTATCGGCAGCGCAAATCCGGCGTGGAGTCTCTCCGCGCCGGTCGTTTCATGCGTGATTTCCGCCGAGGCGGGCATCCCCGGGACGTTCACCCGCAACCGACTGACAAGAAGACGGCCCGACCGCGCGAGCGGTCCTCGAAGAGGCCGGACCGAACAGCGAAAGGCAAGACATGTTCGCAGTCATCAAGACCGGTGGTAAGCAGTACCGCGTCGCCGCCGAAGACGTCATCAGGATCGAGAAGGTCGCCGGCGACGTCGGCGAGATCGTCACCCTCGGCGAGGTCCTCGCCTATGGCGAAGGCGAGAACGTCACCATCGGCGCGCCCTTCGTCGACGGCGCGTCCGTCGCCGTCGAGGTCGTCGATCAGGGCAAGGCCAAGACCGTCATCGCGTTCAAGAAGCGCCGCCGCCAGAATTCGCGCCGCAAGCGCGGCCATCGCCAGTTGCTGACCACCGTGCGCATCTCGGAGATTCTCGTCGCCGGCGCCAAGCCGTCGAAGAAGGCCGCCCCCAAGGCGGAAGCCGTCGCCGACGACGTCTCGCTGATCTCGGGCGTCGGCCCGGTGCTCAAGGACAAGCTGGCCGAGGCCGGCATCACCTCGCTGAAGCAGATCGCGACGCTGAAGAAGAAGGACGTCGCCAAGCTGGACGAGGACCTTTCGCTCGGCGGCCGCATCGAGCGCGACGAGTGGGTCGCCCAGGCCAAGGAGCTTCTGGCCGGCAAGCCCCCGCGCGCCAAGGTCGACCAGGAAGCCCAGGCCGCCCAGGACACCTCGGCCGAGTAAATTCAGGAACTGAAGGAGAAAACCCATGGCACACAAGAAAGCTGGCGGTTCCTCGCGCAACGGCCGCGATTCCGAATCCAAGCGCCTCGGCGTCAAGAAGTTCGGCGGCGAAGCCGTGATTCCGGGCAACATCATCATCCGTCAACGCGGCACCAAGTGGCATCCGGGCGTGAATGTCGGCATGGGCAAGGACCATACCCTTTTCGCGACCGAGGCCGGTGCGGTGTCGTTTGCCCGCAAAGCCAACGGCCGAACCTACGTATCGGTGAACCCGATTCGGGACGCTGCGGAATAAGCCGGAACCGCGACACCAAACACCGGCGCCCCATCTCGGGAACCGGTGTCCGGACAGTCCGGAAAAGGATCAGGGGAGATGGGCCGCCATCTCCCCTTTTTCGTTTCTGGAGGACTGAACGATGGTTGCCGAACGCGAGGACGACGAGGACGAAAGTCCGGTCATAGACTGCCCCGTGCTGGTCACGGAGCGGCTGGTGCTGCGCCCGCCGCACGAGGACGACATCCCCGAGCTGGCGGAGCTGGCCGACAACCGCAAGCTCGCCGAGATGCTCGGCCGCATGCCGCATCCCTATGGCGAGCGCGAGGCGCGCGCCTTCGTCGAGAGCACGCGCGGGCCGGCGCGCGCCGGCTGCACCTATGCCGTGTCGCTGGCCGACAACGGCGCCTTCGTCGGCTGCGCCGGGCTGCATCCGCGCCCGCGCGGCCTCGAACTCGGCTACTGGATCGGCGAGCCCTACTGGGGCCGCGGCTACGCCACCGAGGCGGCGCACGCGCTGGTCGATCTCGCCTTCCGCGCCACCGCGATCGACCGGCTGCACGTCTCCTGCCGCGTCATCAATGCGGCCTCGCGCCGGGTCATCCACAAATGCGGCTTCCAGTATGCCGGGCAGGGCATGCTGGAATCGCTCGCCGCCGGCCGCGTGCCGGTCGAACGCTACGCGCTCGACCGCCGCACCTGGGCGAGCCTGCGAAGCTGGGGGCAGGTGTGAACCGGCCTCGCCTTCACGCCATCGGCACGGCGATCAGCAGGATCGCCGTGCCGTGGGCGACGGCCGCGGCCGCGACGCCGTAGCGCATGGCGAGGAGGCCGCAGGCGACGCCTTCCGCCAGCGTGAAGGCGAGGATCGGCCAGCCGGCATCGGTGACGGTGATGGCGAGAAAGGAATGGCACGCCGCGAAGGCGAGGCCGCCGAGCAGCGCCGCCCGCAGCGGCGTCACCCGCCCGGCGAGCCACGACTGGAGATAGCCGCGGAATAGCACCTCTTCGAGGAGGTTGCCGCAATAGGCGAGGAGGACGAGGCCGACGAGGAACCCGGGACCGGCCCGGAACTGCGCGAAGGGGAAGCCCCAGGCCGCCTGCAACGGCAGCGCCAGCACCGCGCCCGTCGCCAGCCCCGCGGCGATGCCGGCCGGAAGCTGCGCGCGCCGCCAGACGACGAGCGGGCGCAGGCCGCGCTCGACGCGCAGCAGGAAGGCGACGCCGGCGAGCGAGGCGAGCCCCAGCGCCGCGAGGACGGCGGGGTCGCGATGGAAGCCGAGCCGGAGATCCTCGCCGATATGCCACAGGCCCGCCGGCGTCATGGCGTCGCGCATGAGGACGAAGAGGCCGATATAGAGCGCGATGCGCGCGCCCGTCGCCCGCATCGGCAGGAGGACGAGGCAGGCGGCGAACAGCGCCAGCCCCGGCGCGAGCCGCGTCGCGTAGTCGAGAAGGACAGGAACCGAACCCATGATCGCTCAACCCATGACCGCGCCCGGGGGCGGCGGTCGCTTCAACCCAGCTCCAGCCACACCGGCTTGTGGTCGGACCCGCGCGCGGCGGCGTCGACTCGGACCGACTTCACCCTGGAGGCGAGAAGCGGGTGGACGAAGCAGTAATCGAGGCGCTTGTGGCGCGCGGTGTCGGCCGGGTCTTCGAGGTTGACGCAGGTCGGCGTCTCGTCGCCGCCCGGCAGCACGCCGGCATCGACCGCATGGCGCGCGACGCGCGGCGTGCCGAACTCGTGGTCCGGCGTGCCGGTGACGGCGTGGTATTCGGGCGAGCCGGGCAGCATATTGAAGTCGCCCATCACGACATAGGCCTCCGGCACCGGCGGCTCGGGAAAGCCCATCTCGGAAATCCCCGTCACCGCCCCGCCTTCGAGCGCGTGACTGACAACCCGCTCCATCAGGAAGGCGATCTGGGCAAGGCGCTCGTCCGGCCCGCGATGGTCGAGATGGACCGAGTAGAACCGCACCGGGCCGAAAGGCGTGTCGATCATCGCTTCCAGCGCGCCGCGCTGGAGGTTGACCTTGTCGTAGCTGCGCGTGCGCGGCAGGAGGAGGTTGCGCGAGGTCAGGATCGGCGTCCGCGACAGGATCATGTTGCCGAACTGGAGCCTGACGTCGACGGCCTTGCCGTCCTTCACATGGCTGCCGACATCGGCCTCGAGGTTCGGCCCGTAGGCGGCGAAATAGTCCGGCAGCATGGCGCGGATGTCGGCGACGAGGTCGCGGCCCCCGTTCATCGGGCTGTTGCGCGTCACCTCCTGCAAGGCGATCACGTCGGCCCCGCGCACGGCGTCGACGACGCGGTCGAGATCGAACGCGGCGTCGTCGCCGAAGCCGAACTGGATGTTATAGCTGACGCATTTCATGCCGTTTCGTCCCCGCCCCGCCTTTTCGCGCGTGATTCCGCCCCGCGCATACGCTAGATGAGGCGCTTCATGACCAGATTAAACACGCGATTGTCAATCCGATGAAGTTTCTCGATCAGGCCAAGGTCTATATCCGCTCCGGCGACGGGGGCGCGGGCGCGCTGTCGTTCCGCCGCGAGAAGTTCATCGAGTTCGGCGGGCCGGACGGCGGCGACGGCGGCCGCGGCGGCGACGTATGGGCCGAGGTGGTCGACGGGCTGAACACGCTGATCGACTATCGCTACCAGCAGCATTTCCGCGCCAAGACCGGCATCCACGGCATGGGCCGCAACCGCACCGGCGCCAAGGGTGCCGACGTGGTGCTGCGCGTGCCGGCCGGTACCCAGATCTTCGAGGAGGACAACGAGACGCCGATCTGCGACCTCACCGAGGTGGGCCAGCGCTTCCTCCTCGCCAAGGGCGGAAACGGCGGCTTCGGCAACCAGCATTTCAAGACCTCGACCAACCAGGCCCCGCGCCGGGCCAATCCCGGCTTGCCCGGCGAGGAGCGCACCATCTGGCTGCGGCTGAAGCTGATCGCCGACGCCGGCCTCGTCGGGCTGCCCAATGCCGGCAAGTCGACCTTCCTCGCCGCCGTCACCGCCGCGAAGCCGAAGATCGCCGACTATCCCTTCACCACGCTCCATCCCGGCCTCGGCGTCGCGCGCATCGACGGCCGCGAATTCGTGCTCGCCGACATTCCCGGCCTGATCGAGGGCGCGCATGAGGGCATCGGCATCGGCGACCGCTTCCTCGGCCATGTCGAGCGCACCCGCGTCCTGCTCCACCTCGTCTCGGCGCAGGAGGAAAGGCCGGCCAGGGCCTACAAGACCGTGCGCCGCGAGCTCGAAGCCTATGGCGGCGGCCTCGCCGACAAGCCCGAGATCGTCGCGCTCAGCCAGGCCGACACGCTGGACGCCGAGACGCGCAAGAAGAAGCTCGCCTCGCTGAAGCGCGCCGCCGGCCGGCCGCCGCTCGTCCTCTCCGCCGTCTCCGGCGAGGGCGTCGAGGAGGCGCTGCGGGCGCTGATGGGGATCGTCGAGGAGGCGCGCGCCGCCGAGAGCACGATCGAGGACACGCGGTGGGTGAAATGACGATGGGTGCAACGACGGGGCGCGCGCTCAAGGACTATCGCCGCATCACCGTCAAGATCGGCTCGGCGCTGCTGGTCGACCGCAGGAGCGGGCTGAAGCGCGACTGGCTCGCCTCGCTGGTCGAGGACATCGCCGCGCTCGCCCGCGGCGGGGCAGACGTGCTCGTCGTCTCCTCGGGCGCCATCGCCCTCGGCCGCACCGTCCTCGGCCTCACCGCCCGTTCCCTGCCGCTGGAGGAAAGCCAGGCGGCCGCGGCCGTCGGCCAGATCGAGCTCGCCGGCGCGTGGGCGGGCGAGCTGGCGCGGCACGGTCTGAAATCCGGCCAGGTGCTGGTGACTTTGGGCGACACCGAGGAGCGCCGGCGCTACCTCAACGCCCGCGCCACCATCTCGACGCTGCTGAAGCTCAAGGCCGTGCCGGTCATCAACGAGAACGACACCGTCGCCACCTCCGAAATCCGCTACGGCGACAACGACCGGCTGGCCGCTCGCGTCGCCACCATGATGGGCGCGGACCTTCTGGTGCTGCTCTCCGACATTGACGGGCTTTACACCGCCCCGCCGGCGCTCGATCCCGATGCGCGGTTCATCCCCTTCGTCGAGCGCATCACGCCGCAGATCGAGGCGATGGCCGGCGCGGCCGCGTCGGAGCTGTCGCGCGGCGGCATGAAGACCAAGCTCGACGCCGGCAAGATCGCCACCACCGCCGGCACGGCGATGGTCATCACCGCCGGCACGCGCATGAGCCCGCTTTCCGCCATCGACCGCGGCGAGCGCGCGACATGGTTCGCGGCGAGCCCGAACCCGGTGCGCGGCTACAAGACATGGATCGCCGGCAATCTCGAACCGGCCGGCCGCGTCACCGTCGATGCGGGCGCTGCGCGCGCGCTGCGCCAGGGCAAATCGCTGCTGCCCGCCGGCGTGACGCTGGTTTCCGGCCGCTTCTCGCGCGGCGACACCGTCGCCATCCTCGACCCGGCCGGCACCGAGATCGCCCGCGGCCTCGCGTCTTACGACGCCGCCGACGCCGTCCGCATCGCCGGGCTGAAGACGGCCGAGATCGAGACCGTGCTCGGCCACGAGGCGCGCGCGGCCATGGTGCATCGCGACGACATGGTGATGTCGCGCGCGCTCGAAACGGAGACCGCCGATGACCGGGCCTGAGACCAAGACCGGCGAGGACGTCGCCGCCCTGATGGCGCGGATCGGCGCGGACGCCCGCGCCGCCGCCCGGCCGCTGGCGCTGGCCAGCGCCGAGCGCAAGCATGCGGCGCTCGTCGCCATGGCCGAGGCCGTGCGCCGCAACGCGGACGCGATCCTCGCCGCCAACGCCGTCGACCTGGACAATGGCGAAAAGGCCGGCCTGACGCCGGCGATGATCGACCGGTTGACGCTGACGAAGGACCGGCTGCGCGGCATCGAGGACGGCATCCGCGCCATCGCCGAACTGAAGGACCCGGTCGGCGAGGTCATCGCTTCATGGCGCCAGCCCAACGGCCTCGAGATCGAGCGCGTCCGCACGCCGCTCGGCGTCGTCGGCGTCATCTATGAAAGCCGGCCCAACGTCACGGCCGACGCCGGCGCGCTCTGCCTCAAGGCCGGCAACGCGGTGATCCTGCGCGGCGGCTCCGATTCCTTCCACTCATCCTCGGCGATCCACGCCTGCCTGACGCAAGGGCTGAAGGCCGCCGGCCTGCCGGAAACCGCGATCCAGCTCGTGCCGACCGCCGACCGCGCCGCCGTCGGCGAGATGCTGAAGGGCCTTTCCGGCACTGTCGACGTCATCGTGCCGCGCGGCGGCAGGAGCCTCGTCGAGCGGGTGCAGGCCGAGGCGCGGGTGCCGGTCTTCGCGCATCTCGAAGGCATCTGCCACCTCTATGTCGACCGCTCGGCCGACCGGGAGATGGCCGTCGCGCTGGCGCTCAACGGCAAGATGCGCCGCACCGGCGTCTGCGGCGCGACCGAGACCCTGCTGGTCGATCGCGCCGCCGCCCCGACCCATCTCGTGCCGATCCTCGCCGCACTCGACAGCGCCGGCTGCGAGATCCGCGCCAGCGAGGACGTGCGCGCCGCGTTTCCTGCCGCGAAGCCGGCTAAAGAAGAGGACTGGCGGACCGAATATCTCGACGCGATCATCTCGGTGAAGCTGGTCGACGGCATCGGTGAGGCGATCGACCACATCGAGACATACTCCTCGCACCACACCGAGGCCATCGTCGCCGAGGACGAGCGCGCGGTGGAGCGGTTCTTCAACGAGATCGATTCCGCGATCCTGATCCACAACGCCTCGACCCAGTTCGCCGACGGCGGCGAGTTCGGCATGGGCGCGGAGATCGGCATCGCCACGGGCCGCATGCACGCGCGCGGCCCGGTCGGCGTCGAGCAGCTCACCTCGTTCAAGTACCGCGTCCACGGCAGCGGACAGGCGCGTCCCTAGGTGCCCGAGGCCGTCGCCGCCCGCTACCTGCGCATGCCGCATGTCGAGCGGCGGATGCAGGTCGGCCTGTTCGGCGGCTCGTTCAACCCGCCCCATGCCGGCCACGCGCTGGTCGCGGAGATCGCGCTCAGGGCGCTGGCGCTCGACCAGATCTGGTGGATGGTGACGCCCGGCAACCCGCTGAAATCGGGCCGCGCGCTCGCCCCGCTCTCCGAGCGCGTCGCGCTGTCGGAGAGCGTTGCCCAGGACCCGCGGATCAAGGTCACCGCCTTCGAGGCGGCGGCGAGGGTGCGCTACACGGCCGACGCGCTGGCGCTGGTCAGGGCGCGCAATCCGGGCATCGATTTCGTCTGGATCATGGGCGCCGACAACCTCGCCGAGTTCCACCGCTGGCAGCGCTGGCGCGAGATCGCTACGACCATGCCCATCGCCGTCATCGACCGGCCGGGCTCGACGCTCGCCTTCCTCTCCTCGGTCTTCGCCAAGACCTTCGACCATGCCCGCATCGACGAGCGCGACGCGGCGCGGCTCGCGCGCATGCGCCCGCCGGCCTGGACCTTCATCCATGGCCCACGCTCGTCGCTGTCGTCGACCGCGCTGCGCGATGCGGCGGCGGGGCTCACGTCTTGAAACGGTCGCACGACTCTGCCTATCTATGAGGAGCCGTGCGCAAGGGCGCGCATGGCTGGCTTGTTCTTGTCGGAAAGGGAAGACACTGGGAACAGCAATACGGAAGAAGGCGGAAATCCAGCCTTCGGCGGTCGGAATCGGCGGAGCCGACCCGTCCCGCACTCTCGACGTCGCTCTGGTCAGTCTGGACGACTCCAAGGCCGAAAACATCGTCTCCATCGACATTCGCGGCAAATCGAGCCTCGGCGACCATATGGTGATCGCCTCGGGGCGCTCGAACCGTCATGTCGCGGCGGTGGCCGATCATCTCATCTCGGCGCTGAAGGATGCCGGCCTCGGCCTCCCGCGTGTCGAGGGCCTGTCGGCCGCCGACTGGGTGCTGATCGACGCCGGCGACGTCATCGTCCACGTGTTCCGCCCCGAGGTCCGGGAATTCTACAATCTCGAGAAGATGTGGCAGACCCCCGACCTCGACGAAGGGACGGTGCATTAGAGCAATTCCAGGAAAAGTGTGAAGCACTTTTCCGTCCGGAATTGCGCCAAGACAGTTGCGCCTGAGGGCGGAGGCGAGCGATGCGCCTGAGCGTACATGCCGTGGGCCGGATGAAGGCCGGCCCCGAGCGGGAGCTTGCCGACCGCTATTTCGGCCGCCTCGCCAAGGCCGGCTCCGCCATCGGGCTCGATTTCGCCGGCGTCGCCGAGATCGCGGAAAGCCGCGCCCGCGACGTTGACGAGCGCCGCCGCGAGGAAGCGGCCGCCCTTGCCGCCCACCGCACCGATGCCGCCCTTTTCCTGCTCGACGAGCGCGGCAGGAACCCTTCCTCGCACGACCTCGCGACCCGCATCGCCGCCCTTCGCGACGAGGGCCGCAAGCACCTCGTCCTCGCCATCGGCGGGCCCGACGGCCACGACGACGCCTCGCGCCGGACGGCGGATTACCTCCTCTCCTTCGGCGCGCAGACCTGGCCGCACCAGCTCGTGCGCGTCATGCTCGCCGAGCAGCTCTACCGCGCCGTCACCATCCTCTCCGGCCACCCCTATCATCGCGCGTGAATTGCGCCGTGAATTGCGCCCCGGGCGCGGGCATGGTTGATGGTTCGTTAACGAACCGGCCCTAGCCTTGGGCTCCCGAACCACCCAACCGACGCGGGATGATGACCGCCACGGCAAAGCGCCTTCTTCTCGTTCCCGCATGGGCCGCGCTCGCGCTCGGCCTCGCCATCGTCTACGCGCCGGCGCAGCAGGGCGGGACGGCAAGGGCCGACGAGGCCCGGAAGGCGGCCGAGCTGGAAGAGAAGCGGGCCGAGAGCGCGGCCGAGCGCGAGCGCATCCTTCAGGCGCTGACCCTGTCGGAAGAAAGCGCCGCCGCGATCGAGGCCGAGATCGCTGCGATCCGCAAGGACAACGCCTCCCTGTCGGCCGCGCTGGTGCAGGCGGCCAAGACCGAGCGCAAGCTTTCCGAGGAGATTTCCGTCATCTCGGAGCGTCTGGCCGAGCTCGGCGTCCAGCAGGAGGACCTGCGCGCCTCGCTGGCCGAGCGGCGCGGCGTCCTCGCCGAGGTGCTGGGCGCGTTGCAGCGCATGGGGCTCAACCCGCCGCCGGCCATCCTGGTGCGGCCCGAGGACGCGCTGGCCTCGGTGCGCTCGTCCCTCCTGCTCGCCGCCGTGGTGCCGGAGCTGCGCGGCGAGACCGAGGTGCTGATCGCGGACCTGCGCGAATTGCAGCGGCTGGCCGCCGGCATCGCCACCGAGCGCGAGCGGCTCGCCTCGACCGTCGCCGACCAGGCCGAGGAGCAGCGGCGGCTATCACTTCTTCTTGATGAGAAGAAGCGCCTCCAGGCCGAATCCGAGGACCGGCTGGCCGGCGAGCAGGCCCGCGCCGCCGAGCTCGCGGCCGAGGCCGGCTCGCTCGCCGAGCTGATCGAGGCGCTCGAAGGCGAGATCGAGATCGCCGCCATCGAGCAGGAACGCCGCGCCGAGGCCGAAAACCGCGCGCTTTCGGCCTCGCGCACGCCGCTCACCGTCGCCTCGCTCGCCTTTTCGGCGATGAAGGGCCGTGTCGACCTGCCCGTCTCCGGCCGCCTCGAGCGCCGTTTCGGCGAGGCCGACGGCAGCGGCGGAACCTTGCAGGGCGACATGCTTGCGACACATTCGGCGGCAATCGTGACTGCGCCCGTGGATGGATCGGTCCTCTATGCCGGACCGTTCCGCTCCTATGGCCAACTCTTGATACTCAATGCCGGCGAAGGCTATCATGTCGTTCTGGCCGGAATGGGTCGAATCAGCGTTTCCCCGGGACAGGCCGTTCTGGCGGGAGAGCCTGTCGGCCTGATGGGGGAATCGAGGGTTGCCAGCGCTGTAGCCCTTGCCGGGGCCAGCACCGGGCCGGAGCTCTATGTCGAGTTCCGCAAGGAAGGAAAACCTGTCGATCCGGCCCCGTGGTGGGCGGAGCGGACTACTGGAAGGACGAGAAATGATTCGTAGGTCATTGTCGCTTCTGCTGGCCGGTGCGGTCATGGGCGCGTCCGCCATGAGCTTCGTGCACGGGGCGGGCGGCGGGGCCGCCAACGCCGCCGGCTCGGAGACCTATCGCCAGCTCGCCATCTTCGGCGACATCTTCGAGCGCGTCCGCGCCCAGTACGTGACGCCGCCGGAAGAGAAGAAGCTGGTGGAGAGCGCCATCAACGGCATGCTCACCTCGCTCGACCCGCATTCCTCCTACCTCAACCCCGAAGCGGCCAAGGACATGCGGGTGCAGACCCGCGGCGAGTTCGGCGGCCTCGGCATCGAGGTGACGATGGAGAGCGAGCTGGTCAAGGTGATCGCGCCCATCGAGGGCACGCCCGCCGAGCGCGCCGGCGTGCTGGCCGGCGACCTGATCGCCGAGATCGACGGCGAGGAGGTGCGCGGCCTGACGCTGGCCGAGGCCGTCGACAAGATGCGCGGCGCGGTCAACACCCCGATCGAGCTGACCATCCTGCGCGAGGGCGCCGCCGAGCCGATCAAGCTGACCATCGTGCGCGACGTCATCAAGGTCCGGGCGGTGCGCCACCGCGTCGAGGACGACATCGGCTACATCAAGATCAACTCCTTCACCGAGAAGACCTTCGACGATCTCCAGACCGCCATCGACGAGATCAAGAAGGAGATCCCGGACGACAGGCTCAAGGGCTACGTGCTGGATCTGAGGCTCAATCCCGGCGGCCTGCTCGATCAGGCGGTGAGCGTCAGCGACACCTTCCTCGAGCGCGGCGAGATCGTCTCGACCCGCGGCCGCGACCCGAAGAACATCACCCGCTTCGACGCCCGGGCCGGCGACCGCGTCGACGGCAAGCCGATGATCGTGCTCGTCAACGGCGGCTCGGCCAGCGCCTCGGAGATCGTCGCCGGCGCGCTCCAGGACCACCGCCGCGCCACGGTGCTCGGCACCCAGTCCTTCGGCAAGGGATCGGTGCAGACCATCATCCCGCTGGCCGAAAGCGGGGCGCTGAGGCTGACCACGGCGCTCTACTACACGCCGGCCGGCACCTCGATCCAGGGCAAGGGCATCACGCCCGACATCAAGGTCGAGCAGCCGCTGCCGGACGAGATGCTCGGCCGCGACGTCTCGCGCGGCGAGTCGGAGCTGAAGGGCCACATCCAGGGCAGCGAGGAGGACGAGGCCGGCTCCGGTTCGGCCGCCTACGTGCCGGCGGACCCCAAGGACGACGTGCAGCTCAACTACGCATACGACTTGCTGCGCGGCGTCAAGACCGATCCGGCCTTCCCGCCGAGCGCCGACAAGGCCGCGCTCAACCGCTAGAACACTATAGGGCTCCCGCCACCGGCGGGAGCCTTCGCCTCCCGCGCCGTGGTTCATGAGTATCGGTAGCGATCTCGTCCCTCACCTGCCTTCGTGACACGGTGTCACCCTTGAAGAATCCCGTTCCCGGCTCCGGCACTGGCTCCATCCCCGGCCCTATCCCCGACAAGGAAACCGAGCGGCCGCTCGGCCTCGACGGCCGCCGGCAGGTGCGCCACGGGCCGCGCAACCCGCTGCCGCGCGGCCGGATCGCGGCGATCCTCGCCGCCGGATGCGTCGTCGCCGCCTCGGCGACGATCGCCCTGCGCGACAGCCCGTTCAGGACGCCGGCGCAGGTCGTCGTCTCGACGCCGGAGATAGCCGACGCCGGCCGGCCGGCCGCCGAGGAGACCGTCGCGCCCGCCGGCTATCCGCGCGAGGGGACGGAAGGCGAAGGCCCGTCGATCATCCGCGTCAACCCGCCCGCAGCGAGCGGCGGCGACAGCGTCATCGTCATCCGCGATCCGTCGACGCTCGGGCAGAACCCGCTCACCGCGCATCTGCCGGACCGGGCGCTGATCGAGGACAGCGAGATCGGCCCGCTGCCGAAGCGCGGCGCGGACGGCCGCCGCCCCTTCGACGTCTACGCCCGGCCGTGGTCGGGCACGCGCGGGGCCAAGGTCGCCATCGTCATCGGCGGTCTCGGCGTGTCGCAGACCGGCACGCAAGGGGCCATCGCCGGCCTGCCGCCCGAGGTGACGCTCGCCTTCGCCAGCGGCGGCAACAGCCTCGACCGCTGGATGCAGACCGCCCGGCGCGAGGGCCACGAGATCGTCATGCAGGTGCCACTGGAGCCGTTCGACTACCCCGAGGTCGATCCCGGCCGCAACACGCTGACCGTCGACGCCGCGCCGGAGGAGAACCGCGACCGCCTCTACTGGGCTTTGTCGCGCATCACCAACTATGCCGGAGTGATGAACTATATGGGCGCGCGTTTCGTCGGCGACGAGAAGGCGATGCGCCCGTTTTTCGGCGAGCTCGCCCAGCGTGGCCTGATGTTCCTCGACGACGGCTCCAGCGCCCGCAGCCTCGGCCCCGGGATGGCGCGCAGCCAGGGCGTTCCCTACGCCGCCGCCGACCTGGTGATCGACGGCGAGCGCGAGCGCGGCGCGATCCTCAAGCGGCTCGACGAGGCCGAGCGCACGGCGCGGGCCGAAGGCCGCGCCATCGCCATCGGCTCGGCGTTCGACGTCACCGTCGACGCCGTCCGGCAATGGATCGGCGAGGCGAGACGGCGCGGCATCGAGATCGTGCCCGTCTCCGCGCTCGCCGACGACCCCGAGAGAGGCTGAACGGATGGCGAAGCACAAGGACCCCCTGCGGGACCCTCCGAGAGACCCCTTGACCCTGCCCTATCGCCCCTGCGTCGGCATCATGGTGCTGAACCGCGCCGGCCTCGTCTGGGCCGGCCGCCGCATCGCGCTGGCCGACAGCGAGATGGCCGGCACCGACCGGCTGTGGCAGATGCCGCAGGGCGGCATCGACAAGGGCGAGGAGCCGTTTCCGGCGGCAAGGCGCGAGCTCTACGAGGAGACCGGCATGCGCAACGTCACGCTGCTGGCCGAAGCGCCCGGCTGGATCGACTACGACCTGCCGGCGCACCTTCTCGGCATCGCGCTGAAGGGCAAGTATCGCGGCCAGACCCAGAAATGGTTCGCCTTCCGCTTCGAGGGCGACGACAGCGAGATCGCCATCCAGCCGCCGCCCGGCGGCCACGAGGCCGAGTTCGACGCCTGGGCGTGGAAGCCGATGGCGGAGCTGCCCGAACTGATCGTGCCGTTCAAGCGCCGGGTCTACGAGGACGTCGTCGCCGCCTTCCGCCATCTGGCGGCGTAGCGCCGATCGGTTCCATCAACGCCTCGACTGTCTCCCACGCCTATCGCCCGGCCTGCGGCGCGATCGTCTGGCCGCGGACCGGCTCGCCGCGCGCGACCGGCTCGCCATCGGCCACATAGGCGTTGAAGAAGACCGGCAGTCCTTCGCCCTCGCCCAGCACCGGCGTGGTCTGGAGATGAATGTGCAGATGCGGCTCCGACGTGTTGCCGCTGTTGCCACACCGGCCGATCTCCTGCCCGCTTTCCACCCGCTCGCCGGGCTTCACCGTGACGCTGCCTTGCCGTAGATGGGCGAGGAAGGCGTATTCGTCGTTGCCGAGGTCGAGCACGACGTGATTTCCGGCCGGGTTCTCCGGGTCCATCGTGCCCGGCGGCTGGTCGGGCAGGCCGTCGACCACCGCCGCCGCCACGCCGGCGGCCGGCGCGAGGATAGGCCGGTCCCAGCAATGATAGTCCTCCAGCGCCAACCCGTCGCCGGCATGGGTGGAGCCGTCCTCGACGACGAGAAGGTCGAGCGCGAAGCGCTGGCCGCGGTCGACGGCGTGATGGTTCTGCTCGGGCATGCGCCCGCCCCAAAAGACCTGCCATGCCCCCTCGAAGGGCAGGCGCAGCGGCGTTTTCGTCTCATAGTTGAGGAAACGCGATTCGGCGGGCTGCTGCGCCGGACGGATGAAGAAGCCGGCGATCCCGCCCGCCTCGTCGAGCGTCCACTGGGTGACGAGCGGCGCGGGGTTGTTCGCATGCCGCGCCAGGCGCAGGTAGATGCGGTAGCCGGCTTGCCGCTCCGCGGTCTCCGACAGCACCGCCTCCTCCGGGCCGAAACCGGCCTCGACGGATTCGCGCAGGCGCGACAGCGCGTCCGGCACGCCGAGCGCCTGCCGCATCTCCTGCGTCATCCGTTGCCACAGCGGATCGATATCGCCGGACTGGAAGCGGCCCGTATAGTCGCGCCCGGCCGCGAGCGTCGCCTCCCCGGCCCGCGCAGGCAGGCAGAGCGTCAGCGCCAGAAGGAACGGGACGAGCGCGGCGGCAAGGGGTTTCATCGGGGCCTCCTCGATTGCGCCCCCATCACGGCAACGACCGGCGGGCGGATTGGTTTCCGCCCGCCGCGCGCGTCCCCGCGATCCGCTTGCCCGGATACGAAAAGGCCGGCATCGCGCCGGCCTTTTCGATTCGATGGTGACGGACGCGGATCAGGCCGCGAGCGCGCTTTCCAGCGTCGACAGATGCGCCAGATACTGCTCGGCCTTGGTGCGGGCGATCTCGTCCTTGGCGTCGGCTACGTCCTCGCGCGCCTCGCCGATGCGGCGGGTGAGATCGGCCCGGTCGATGTCCTTGACCGCCACCGCCGATTTGGCGAGCAGCGTGCAGCCTTCCGGCAGGATGTCGGCGAAACCGCCGAACACGACATAGCGCGACTCGGCGCCCGAGGCCGCCTTGACGGTGACGACGCCCGGCTTGACCGTGGTCATCACCGGCGCGTGCCGTGCCATGACCGTCATCTCGCCGTCGGTGCCGGGGATGATGACGTACTCGACGTCTTCGGACACGAGCAGCCGCTCGGGCGAAACCAGTTCGAACTTGAACGCTTCAGCCATGTCAATTTAGTGAGTAGGGAATAGTGAGTAGGGAATAGTGAACTCACGGCAATGCCGGTTCAACATCCCACTACTCTCCACTCACTACCTCACTACTCCCTCTCTTTACGCCGCTTCCGCCGCCAGCTTCTGCGCCTTCTCGATGGCATCCTCGATGGTGCCTACCATGTAGAAGGCCGCCTCCGGCAGGTGGTCGTACTCGCCGGCCACCAGGCCCTTGAAGCCCTTGATGGTGTCCTGGAGATCGACCAGCTTGCCCGGCGAGCCGGTGAACACCTCGGCGACGAAGAACGGCTGCGACAGGAAGCGCTCGATCTTGCGCGCGCGGGCGACCGTCAGCTTGTCTTCCTCGCTCAGCTCGTCCATGCCGAGAATGGCGATGATGTCCTGCAGCGACTTGTAGCGCTGCAGCGTCTGCTGCACATCGCGCGCCACCGCGTAGTGCTCCTCGCCGACGATCAGCGGGTCGAGCATGCGCGAGGTCGAGTCGAGCGGGTCCACCGCCGGGTAGATGCCCTTCTCCGAGATCGCGCGGTTGAGCACGGTCGTCGCGTCGAGGTGGGCGAACGAGGTCGCCGGCGCCGGGTCGGTCAGGTCGTCGGCCGGCACGTAGATGGCCTGCACCGAGGTGATCGAGCCCTTGGTGGTGGTGGTGATGCGCTCCTGCAGCGCGCCCATGTCGGTGGCGAGCGTCGGCTGGTAGCCCACCGCCGAGGGGATGCGGCCGAGCAGCGCCGACACTTCCGAGCCCGCCTGGGTGAAGCGGAAGATGTTGTCGACGAAGAACAGCACGTCCTGGCCCTGGTCGCGGAAATATTCGGCGACGGTCAGGCCGGTCAGTGCGACGCGGGCGCGCGCGCCGGGCGGCTCGTTCATCTGGCCGTAGACGAGCGCGGCCTTGGAGCCCTCGCCGCCGCCCTTCTTGTTGACGCCCGATTCGATGAACTCGTGATAGAGGTCGTTGCCCTCGCGGGTGCGCTCGCCGACGCCGGCGAACACCGAGAAGCCGCCATGGGCCTTGGCGACGTTGTTGATCAGCTCCTGGATCAGCACGGTCTTGCCGACGCCGGCGCCGCCGAACAGGCCGATCTTGCCGCCCTTGGCGTAGGGCGCGAGCAGGTCGAGCACCTTGATGCCGGTGACGAGGATCTCGGCCTCGGTCGACTGCTCGACATATTCGGGGGCCGGGGCGTGGATCGGGCGTTCCTCGACGCCGACGACCGGGCCTTCCTCGTCGACCGGCTCGCCGATGACGTTGACGATGCGGCCGAGCATCTGCGGGCCGACCGGAACCAGGATCGGCGCGCCGGTGTCGCGCACTTCCTGGCCGCGGACCAGACCTTCGGTCGAGTCCATGGCGATGGTGCGGACCGTGTTCTCGCCCAGATGCTGCGCGACCTCGAGCACGAGGCGGTTGCCCTGGTTGTCGGTCTCCAGCGCGTTGAGGATCGCCGGCAGGTTGTCGTCGAACGCGACGTCGACCACCGCGCCGATGACCTGACGCACGCGGCCGACCGCGCCGGTCGCCTTCGCGGCGGCCTTGGGCGCCGCCGTCTTCTTCGCCGCGGCCGGAGCCTTGGCGGCCGCTGCCGGCGCCTTCGCGGCCGGAGCCTTCGCGGCTGCGGCCTTAGGTGCCGCAACCTTGGGCGCTGCGGCCTTCGCCGCCGCCTTGGGCGCGGCAGCCTTCGGCGCCGCCGCCTTCGGCTCTGCTGCGGCCTTGGCGGCTGCCGCCGGGGCCTTCTTCGGGGTCGCTGCTTTCGCCATCGTCAATACCCTCTTCAATGGTCCTGTTGTCCGCGCGAATCCGCGGTCAGAGCGCTTCCGCGCCCGAAATGATCTCGATCAGTTCCTTGGTGATCTGCGCCTGGCGCTGACGGTTGTAGGTGATCGACAATTTGTTGATCATGTCGCCCGCATTGCGCGTCGCGCTGTCCATCGCCGACATCTTGGCGCCCATCTCGCCGGCCGCGTTCTCGAGCAGCGCCCGGAAGATCTGCACGGCGATGTTGCGCGGGATGAGGTCGGACAGGATCTCGCCCGCCTCCGGCTCGTATTCGTAGACCGCGCCGCCGGTATCCACGGCCCCGCCTTCCGGCGCGGCGGCCGGGATGAGCTGCTGGGCGGTCGGAACCTGGCTGATGACCGACTTGAACTGCGAATAGAACAGCGTGGCGACGTCGAAGCCGCCCTCGTTGAACAGCGCGATCACCTTGCGGGCGATGCCGTCGGCATGGACGAACCCGACCTGCTTGGCCTCGCGCAGCTCGACGCGGTCGACGATCTTGTCGGCGAAGTCGCGGCGCAGGATGTCGTAGCCCTTCTTGCCGACGGTGATGATCTTCACCGTCTTGCCCTCGGCGATCAGCCGGCGGGCATGCTCGCGCGCCAGGCGCGCGATCTGCGTATTGAAGCCGCCGCACAGGCCGCGCTCGGCGGTCGCGACGACAAGCAGGTGCACGTCGGACTTTCCGGTGCCGGCCATCAGCGGCGGAGCGTCCGCCGCCGAAACGGCCGAGCCGATATTGGCCATCACCGCGGCCATGCGCGCCGAATAGGGGCGCGCGGCCTCCGCCGCCTCCTGGGCGCGGCGCAGCTTCGCCGCGGCGACCATCTGCATCGCCTTGGTGATCTTCTGCGTCGCCTTGACCGAGGCGATGCGGTTGCGAAGGTCTTTCAGTGAAGCCATGCGGCTACCCTATTCCTGTTCGGCCCGCCTCAGGCGAAGTTCTTGGCGAAGGCGTCGATCTCGGCCTTGAGCCTGGCGCGAAGATCGTCCGACAGCGCCTTTTCCTTGCGGATGGCGTCGAGCACCGAGCCTTGCGCCCGCATGTGGGCGAGCAGGCCCTGCTCGAACTTCTGCACCTGGTTCAGCGCCAGCCCGTCGAGATAGCCGTTGACGCCGGCGAAGATGACGGCGACCTGCTCCTCGGTCTTCAGCGGCGAGAACTGAGGCTGCTTCAGCAGCTCGGTCAGGCGCGCGCCGCGGTTGAGCAGGCGCTGCGTCGAGGCGTCGAGGTCGGAGCCGAACTGGGCGAAAGCCGCCATCTCGCGATACTGGGCGAGCTCGCCCTTGATCGAGCCGGCAACCTGCTTCATCGCCTTGACCTGGGCGGCCGAGCCGACGCGCGACACCGAAAGACCGACGTTCACCGCCGGGCGGATACCCTGGAAGAACAGGTTGGTCTCGAGGAAGATCTGGCCGTCGGTGATCGAGATCACGTTGGTCGGGATGTAGGCCGAGACGTCGTTGGCCTGCGTCTCGATGACCGGCAGCGCGGTCAGCGAACCGTTGCCGTTGTCGTCGTTGAGCTTGGCCGCGCGCTCCAGAAGGCGGGAGTGCAGGTAGAAGACGTCGCCCGGATAGGCTTCGCGGCCGGGCGGACGACGCAGCAGCAGCGACATCTGGCGGTAGGCCACGGCCTGCTTGGACAGATCGTCATAGGCGATCAGCGCATGCTTGCCGTTGTCGCGGAAATATTCGCCGATGGCGCAGCCCGCGAACGGGGCGAGGAACTGCAGCGGCGCCGGGTCCGACGCGGTGGCGGCGATGACGACCGAATATTCGAGCGCGCCGCGCTCTTCCAGCACCTTGACGAACTGGGCGACGGTCGAGCGCTTCTGGCCGACGGCGACATAGACGCAATAGAGCTTCTGGCTCTCGTCGTCGCCTTCGTTCAGCGGCTTCTGGTTCAGGAAGGTGTCGAGGATGATCGCGGTCTTGCCGGTCTGGCGGTCGCCGATGACCAGCTCGCGCTGGCCGCGGCCGATCGGGATCAGCGCGTCGATGGCCTTGAGGCCCGTCGACATCGGCTCGTGCACCGACTTGCGCGGGATGATGCCGGGGGCCTTGACGTCGACGCGGCGGCGCTCGGCCGCCTTGATCGGGCCCTTGCCGTCGATCGGGTTGCCGAGCGCGTCGACGACGCGGCCGAGCAGGCCCGGGCCGACGGGGACGTCGACGATGGCGCCGGTGCGCTTGACGGTGTCGCCTTCCTTGATGTCGCGGTCCGAGCCGAAGATGACGACGCCGACATTGTCGGCTTCGAGGTTCAGCGCCATGCCGCGGATGCCGCCGGGGAACTCGACCATCTCGCCGGCCTGGACGTTGTCGAGGCCGTAGACGCGGGCGATGCCGTCACCCACGGACAGGACCTGACCAACCTCGGAAACCTCGGCTTCCTTGCCGAAATTCTTGATCTGATCTTTCAGGATTGCGGAAATTTCCGCGGCGCGGATATCCATCAGCCGACCTCTTTCAGTGCGAGCTTGAGCGAAGCGAGTTTAGTCTTGAGCGACGTGTCGATCTGGCGCGAACCCATCCGCACCACGAGGCCGCCGAGAAGCGAGGGGTCCACCGTCAGGTTGATCGCGATGTCCTTGCCGGCGACGGCCTTGAGGGCGGCTTTCAGTTCCGTCTGCTGCGCCGCGGTGAGCGCATGCGCGGAGACGACCTGCGCCTCGGCCTCGCCGCGCGCCTGCGCCGCGATGCGGCGGAAGGCGCGGATGATGCCGGGAACGGCGAACAGGCGGCGGTTCTTCGCCACCACGCGCAGGAAATTGCCGGTCAGGCCGGTGATGCCGGCCTGACCGGCGACGGCGGAGATCGCCTTGAGCTGATCCTCGGCCGAGAACACCGGGCTTTCGATCAGCCTTTTCAGGTCGTCGGAGCCGGCGAGCAGCCGCTCGAAGCGGGAAAGGTCTTCCTCGACTTTGGCGACGGCCTTGGAGTCGGCTGCAAGTTCGTAGAGCGAGCCCGCATAGCGTTCAGCCACTGCGGAGATGATCGAGCCAGACTGTGCCACGGACCGTCTTTTCTCTCTGCCTGATAGGCCGCAAGATTTTCGGCTGGAGCTTTTGACTCTGGCTAAATCTTTGACCTTGTTGATTTTCCCCCAACCGGAAAGCTGGCTTGAGCCCACCCCCGGCCAAAAGTCGATTGCCGTCTAGCACAGGCTTTCCCGACTCGCAACACGGCGCGAGCAAGGGAATCGCCTGTTTTGACGACGATGTCGCCGCGCCACGCGCTCAGGCGACGAGGCCGAGCGCGAAAACCAGCGCCAGCGCGCCGAGACCCCCTTCGAGAATCAGCCGGAGCCAGTTGTACGGCGTGTTGCCGCCGTCGGAGAGCATGGAGACGAAACGGCCGAAAGCGGCCACGGCCCAGCACAGGCCGAGCGCCAGATAGACCAGCGGCTGGGCGAACAGGATCGCCGACAGGCCGATGCCGAGATAGAACCCGCCATAGGCGGCGCGGATCTCGCCGACGGCCTCCGGATGCTCCGGCATCGGCTGCAGGCGCATCGCCTTCAGCGCGAGGCGCGGCGCGAGCAGCATGACCAGCCCGAACAAAGCGGTCACGGCCGCGCTCGACCAGGCGAGCCACTCGCCCTCGCTGAC
Organism: Alphaproteobacteria bacterium; assembly: GCA_037190985.1. GTDB lineage: Bacteria > Pseudomonadota > Alphaproteobacteria > Rhizobiales > Rhizobiaceae > Aerobium. The sequence continues at coordinate 20,759 of JBBCKE010000033.1, read as the reverse complement.
CGGCCACGGAAAGGCGAGCTCCATGACATCCCCTCCAAACGAATCGGTGGCGGAGAATAACCGATGCCGCCCCGGCTGTCGCGCGGATCAGGGCAGGTTCAGCAGCACCGGCAGATGGCCCGCTTCCTGCGCGTGCTCGATCAGCTCGATCGCCGGAAAGAGGAGGAGAAAGAACAGCCCGTCGAGGAAGGTCCGCTTGAGCGCCAGCGGTGAGAAACTCGCTTCCGCCGGCTCGCGATAGAGGGAGGGCTTCGGCCAGAACATCGGCGTCGCGCGGGCATAGTCGTCATAGGCCGCGCCGTAACGGGCACGCAGGTATTCGGCCTCGCCGCGCGCGGTGAGGCCGAGCGCGAGCGCGGCACCGAGCGCCAGCGCGCCGGCCATGACGAACGAGCCGAGCATAAGGCCGACGCCGGCCGCGCCGACGGTCGAAAAGAAATAGAGCGGGTTGCGCGTCATCGAATAGGGGCCGGCCGTCACCAGATCGCTGTTCTTGCGCGCGCCGATGTAAAGGATGCTCCATATCCGGCCGGCGACGCAGGCGAGCACCAGCCCGACGCCCGCCATCTCGATCGCCTCATGCGCGTCATCGCCGATCGCCGGGTGGACGACCAGCATCAAGGCCGCGAGCAGGACGCCGCCCGCCTGAAGCGCGCGGATACGCATGCGTTGGTTGACCGGCAGCGACCTCATGGGCATCTCTCCATCATCGACGATGCGACGATAGACCGCGCGGTTTGCGGCGGATTTTGGCCCACCGCTAGAGAAAGCTCTGCGGATCGACGTCGACCTGCACCTTGACCGAGCCGCGCGGCTTCGGCCCGGCCTGAAGCAGGGCGCGCAGGAAGGATTGCAGGTCGGCGCGCTTCCCGCCGTGGACGAGCAGGCGCATGCGGTGCCGTCCGGCGAGCAGCGCCAGCGGCGCCTCGGCCGGGCCGAGCACGGCGATGCCGGGCGCATCGGGCGCGGCGCGGCGCAGGGCCCGGGCGTGGCTTTCCGCCTCGGCGCGGCTCAAGGCGCTGACGATGATGCCGGCGAGCCGGCCGAAGGGCGGCAGCATCGCCCGCTCGCGCGCGGCGATCTCCTCATCGTAGAAGGTCTCGGCGTCGCCCGAGACGATGGCCCGCATCACCGGATGGTCGGGCTGATAGGTCTGGATCAGGCCGAGGCTCTTCTTGCCCGACCGGCCGGCGCGGCCCGTCACCTGGGAGAGAAGCTGGAAGGTGCGCTCGGCCGCGCGCGGGTCGCCGTTGGCGAGGCCGAGATCGGCGTCGACGACGCCGACCAGCGTCATGTTGGGGAAGTTGTGGCCCTTGGCGACGAGCTGGGTGCCGACGACGATGTCGGCCTCGCCATTGGCGATGGCTTCCAGCTCGAGCCGCAGCCGCTTGACCCCGCCGAGGAGGTCCGAGGAGAGGACGATCACCCGCGCGTCGGGGAACGCCCCGGCCACCTCCTCGGCGATGCGCTCGACCCCCGGCCCGCAGGCGACGAGATGGTCGAGCGTGCCGCAGGACGGGCAGGCTTCCGGCCGCGGTTCGTTATGGCCGCAATGGTGGCAGACGAGCTTGCCGCGGAAGCGGTGCTCGACCAGCCAGCCGGAGCAGTCCGGGCATTGGAAGCGGTGGCCGCACACGCGGCACAGCGTCAGAGGCGCATAACCGCGCCGGTTGAGGAACAGCAACGCCTGCTCGCCGCGCGCCACCGTCTTCTCGACCTGCCCGAGAAGAACGGGAGACAAAAAACCGCCGCGCGCCGGCGGGTGCCGGCGCATGTCGACGGCGTGGAGATCGGGCATCGCCGCCTCGGCGTAGCGCGCCGGCAGCACGACGCGGCCGTAGCGGCCCTGAAGCGCGTTGACCCGCGTCTCGACCGAGGGCGTCGCCGAGGCGAGCACCACGGGAAAATCGCCGATGCGGCCGCGCACCACCGCCATGTCGCGCGCATTGTAGAAGACGCGGTCCTCCTGCTTGTAGGCGGGGTCGTGCTCCTCGTCGACGGCGATCAGCCCGAGCTCGCGAAACGGCAGGAACAGCGCCGAGCGCGCGCCCGCGACCACCCGCACCCGCCCTTCTGCCACCTGCCGCCAGACGCGCTCGCGCATGCGCGGCGACAGGTCCGAATGCCATTCGGCGGGCTTGGCCCCGAAGCGGTCCTGGAACCGTTCGAGGAAGGCGGCGGTCAGCGCGATCTCCGGCACCAGCACCAGCACCTGCCGCCCGGCCGCCAGCGCCGCCGCGACTGCCTCCAGATAGACCTCGGTCTTGCCCGAGCCGGTGACGCCGTCGATGAGCGTGACGGAAAAGCCCTCACCGATGCGCCGCCGCAGCGTGTCCGCCGCCGCCTGCTGGTCGGGCGACAGCACGGGCCGTGCATAGGCCGGGTCCGGCGTCGCCGCCACCGGCTGCGGCGGGATTTTTACCGGCTCGAACGCGCCCAGCGCGGCGAGCCCCTCGATCACCGAGGTCGAGACGCCGGCCGCGTGGGCGAGCCCCGAACGCGTCCACGCCATGCCGTCGCCGGCCAGCTCCAGCACCCGGCGGCGGGCGTCGGTCATCCGGATGTCCGCCCCGGCGGCCGCGCCGCCGGCCAGTCGCAGCCCCTCCAGCATCGGCTCGGGGTCGAATGCGGCCGGCGCGCGCAGGAACATGCGCGCCACCATGCCCGGCGGCGACAGCGTCCAGCTCGCCACCCAGTCGATGAAGCGCAGCGCGTCCGGCGTCAGCGGCGGGCAGTCGAACACCTCGCTGACGGGGCGCAGCTTGCGGGGGTCGATGCCCTCGCTCTCGCCCTCCGCGACAATGCCGGCCACCTCGCGCGGGCCGAGCGGCACGCGCACGATCGCGCCCGGCGGCGCGACCATGCCGGCGGGCAGCGCATAGGAATAGGGCCGCTCGGCCGGGGTCGGCACCAGGACCGGGACGATGCGGCGGGATGGCGAATCTTCTGTCATCGGACGTGACCTTGCCCTGTTCCTGCGCTAGAGCAAGTCGGAATGAAAAGGGCGCGCGAACGGCCGCGCCGAATTCACAGGGAAGAAAGCCATGAAATTCTTCGTCGATACCGCCGACGTCAAGGAAATCCGCGAGCTGTCCGAGCTCGGCCTCGTGGACGGCGTCACCACCAACCCGTCGCTGATCCTGAAATCGGGCGGCAGCATCATCGACGTCACCAAGGAGATCTGCTCCATCGTCGACGGCCCGGTCTCGGCCGAGGTGGTGGCGACGGATTATGACGGCATGATGCGCGAGGCCGACATCCTCGCCGCCATCGCCGAGAACGTCTGCATCAAGGTGCCGCTGACCTTCGACGGGCTGAAGGCGTGCCGGGCGCTGACGGGACAGGGACGGCAGGTCAACGTCACGCTGTGCTTCTCGGCCAACCAGGCGCTGCTCGCCGCCAAGGCGGGCGCGAGCTTCATCTCGCCCTTCATCGGCCGGGTGGACGACATCGGCCTCGACGGCATGGAGCTGATCGCCGAGATCCGCCAGATCTACGACAATTACGGCTTCGACACCGAAATCCTCGCCGCCTCGGTGCGCACGGTCAACCACGTCAAGCAGGCGGCGCTGATCGGCGCCGACGTCGTCACCGCGCCGCCGGCGACGCTGCGGGCGCTGGTCAAGCACCCGCTCACCGACAAGGGGCTGGAAGCCTTCCTCGCCGACTGGTCCAAGACCGGCCAGAAGATCGGCTGAGGCGAGATCGGCTCAGCGCGCCAGATCCTGCGCGACGACGATGCGCAAAAGCTCGGCGAGCTCCCGCGCGGCGCGGTTCTCCGCGTCGCGGACCGCGCGGTCGGCGGCGAAGTCCTGCGCGGGAATGTCGTAGGGCGACTGCACCGAGCGCCGCCCCGAGGCCACGACCTTGCCGGTCTGCGCCTCGCTCAGCGTATAGGCCGCCCGCACAGTGAGGATGCCGGCGGTCGGCTCCAGGCTGCGGCGGCCGACGGTGACGGTCGAGGGGACGGAATTCGTCACGCTGGTGTCGAGCTTGAGATTCCACGCCGGCGCGGCCGGCTGCCCCTGCCCGCCGCCGAACATGAAGATCAAATGGTTGCGAACCTCCTGCCCGACCCGGGTCGTGACCGGGGCGATGGCGACGGAGGCGAGCTCAGCCGATTGCGGGCCGGAAGCCGGGGCGAGATCGCCGTAGAGCGGGCGCGCGGTGCAGCCCGCGGCGACGCCGAGCGCCAGCATCAGGCCCGCCGCCAGCCCATAGCGGAGGAAGGACGGGCGGGCGCGGCAACTGTCCCGGTCAGACGACGACATTGACGATCCTTTGCGGCACCACGATCACCTTGCGGGGCGGCTTGCCGTCGAGCGCGGCGCGCACGACGTCGAGCGCGAGCGCCGCCGCCTCGACCGCAGATTGATCCGCGTTGCGCGCGATTGTCAAATCGCCGCGCTTCTTGCCGTTGATCTGCACCGGCAGCACGATCTCGTCGTCGACGGTGAGCGCCGGGTCGAAATCCGGCCATGGCTGATTCGCCGCCAGCCCCGCGCCGCCGAGCGCCGCCCAGCACTCCTCGGCCAGATGCGGCATCATCGGCGCGATCATCCGCGCCAAGGCCTCCAGCCCCTCGCGCAGCGCCGCCTTGGCTGCCGCATCCATCCCGGCCGCGCTGCCCGCGAAGGGCGACAGCGCGTTGACCAGCTCGTAGAGGCGGGCGAGCGCCTTGTTGAAGCCGAGGCGCTCGATCTCCTCGCCGACCGCCTTGATCGCCTTGTGGACGGCGCGCGACAGCGCCGCCGCCTCGCCCTCGCGGGCCGGCGTGGCCTTGACGCCCGCCACCAGCGGCGCGGCCTCCGAGACGAGGCGCCAGACGCGCTGCACGAAGCGGTGCGCGCCCTCGACGCCGGCCTCGGTCCAGATGAAGTCGCGCTCGGGCGGCGAATCCGACAGCATGAACCAGCGCGCGGTGTCGGCGCCGTAGGTGCCGATGATGTCGTCGGGGTCGACCACGTTCTTCTTCGACTTCGACATCTTCTCGATCGAGCCGATCTCGACCGGCGCGCCGCCGGCGGTCAGCCGGGCGACGCGGGCGCCGTCCGCGTCCTCGATGGTCACTTCCGCCGGCGTCACCCAGCCTTGCGGGCCCTTGTAGGTCTCGTGGACCACCATTCCTTGCGTGAACAGGCCCTCGAACGGCTCCTCGACCGTGTTGAGGTGCCCCGTCGCCTTCATGGCGCGGGCGAAGAAGCGCGAATAGAGCAGGTGCAGGATCGCGTGCTCGATGCCGCCGATATACTGGTTGACCGGCAGCCAGCCCTTCGGCCCGTCGACATCCTTCAGCGTCGTCGGCGCCGTCTCGTTCCACGGATCGGTGAAGCGCGCGAAGTACCACGACGAATCGACGAAGGTGTCCATCGTGTCGGTGTCGCGCCGCGCCTGCCCACCGCATTGCGGGCAGGCGACGTGCTTCCATGTCGGGTGATGGTCGAGCGGGTTGCCGGGCCGGTCGAACGACACGTCCGCGGGCAGCAGCACCGGAAGCTGGTCGGCCGGCACCGGCACTGCGCCGCAGGAATCGCAATGGATCACCGGGATCGGGCAGCCCCAGTAGCGCTGGCGCGAGATCAGCCAGTCGCGCAGGCGGAACTGCACCTTGCGCTGCGCCTGCGGCCGCCCCGAAAGGTCGGTCGCCTCCAGCCGCTTCGCCACCTCGTCGAAGGCGGCCTTCGGCCGCATCCCGTCGAGGAAGCGCGAATTGATCATCACGCCGTCGTCGGTGTAGGCCTCGTCCGTGATCCTGAACGTCGCCGCATCGGCATCGTCGGGCATCACCACCGGCACGACCGGCAGGGCGTATTTGTTGGCGAAGTCGAGGTCGCGCTGGTCGCCCGAGGGGCAGCCGAAGATCGCGCCGGTGCCGTATTCCATCAGCACGAAATTGGCGACGTAGACCGGCAGCGTCCAGCTCTCGTCGAACGGGTGGACGACGCGGATGCCGGTGTCGAAGCCTTGCTTCTCGGCGGTCTCGAGATCCGCCGCCGAGGTGCCGCGCCGGCGGATCTCCTCGATGAAGGCGGAAAGCGCCGGATTATTGGCAGCCGCCTTCTTCGCCAGAGGATGGTCGGCGGCGATGGCCATGAACGAGGCGCCGAACAGCGTGTCGGGCCGCGTGGTGTAGACTTCCAGCTCGCTCTCGCCTTCCGGGGCCGTTGCCGGGTCGAGCTTCCAGCGGATCTGCAAGCCTTCGGAGCGGCCGATCCAGTTGGCCTGCATCAGCTTGACCTTGTCCGGCCAGCGAGGAAGCCGCTCCAGCCCGTCGAGCAGGTCCTGCGCCCGCGACGTGATCCTGAGGAACCACTGTGTCAGGTCGCGTTGCTCGACGAGCGCGCCGGAGCGCCAGCCGCGCCCGTCGATCACCTGCTCGTTGGCGAGCACGGTCATGTCTTCCGGGTCCCAGTTGACCTTGGCCGCCTTGCGCTCGACCAGCCCCGCCTGCCAGAAATCGAGGAACATCTTCTGCTGGTGGCGATAGTAGGTCGGGTCGCAGGTGGCGAATTCGCGGTCCCAGTCGAGCGACAGGCCCATCGTCTTCAGCTGGCCCTTCATCGTCGCGATGTTGGCGTAGGTCCAGTCGCGCGGGTTCACCTTGTTGTCGCGCGCCGCGTTCTCGGCCGGCAGGCCGAAGGCGTCCCAGCCCATCGGGTGCAGCACGTTGAACCCTTTGGCCCGCTTGTAGCGCGCCACCACGTCGCCCATCGTGTAGTTGCGCACATGGCCCATATGGATGCGGCCCGACGGATAGGGGAACATCTCGAGCACGTAGTATTTCGGGCGCGGGTCGTCGTTGCGGGTCGAAAAGAGCTTCGCGTCCTCCCAGGCCTTCTGCCATTTCGGTTCGGATGCGCGGGGATCGTAACGTTCGGTTGCCATGACCGCTTTTTCACTTAAGAACGGGTGGGAAATTCGCCGGGCGGACCTTCACCACGGTTTGCCGGGGGCGTCAACTCCGGAGGGTTCAAATGACGGATGCGGTGGCGCGGCTGGCCGAGGTTCGGGCCAATATCGCGAGAGCGGAGAAGGAGGCGGGCCGGCCGGCCGGCGCGGTGGCGCTCGTCGCCGTGTCGAAGACCTTCGACGCCGACGCCATCCGCCCGGTGATTGCGGCCGGCCAGCGCGTCTTCGGCGAGAACCGGGTGCAGGAGGCGATGGCCAAATGGCCGGCGCTGAAGGAGGAGACACCCGGCATCGAGCTGCGCCTGATCGGCCCGCTGCAATCCAACAAGGCGAAGGAAGCCGTCGCCCTGTTCGACGTCGTCGAGACGGTGGACCGCGAGAAGATCGCCGCCGAGCTGGCGAAGGAGAGCGCGAGGCAGGGCAAGGCCCCGCGCCTCTACGTGCAGGTCAACACCGGGCTGGAGCCGCAGAAAGCCGGCATCGACCCGCGCGAGGCGGCGGCCTTCGTCGCCCGCTGCCGCGAGGTCCACGGCCTTTCCATCGAGGGTCTGATGTGCATCCCGCCGGCGGACGAGAACCCCGGCCCGCATTTCGCGCTGCTGGAAAAGCTCGCGCGCGAGGCGGGCGTGGAAAAACTCTCCATGGGCATGTCGGGCGACTACGAGACGGCCGTTCGCTTCGGCGCGACCGGCGTGCGCGTCGGCTCCGCCATCTTCGGCAGCCGCTGAACGGGCTCGCAGGCCCTACTTGATCAGCGCCAGCCGCTCGATGTTGCGGACGATGTCGCTGAAGGCCGTCTTCAGCGCGTCGCCGGTCGCCGCGTCGTAGAAATGCCTGGTCAGCGGCGTGTCGGGCGAGGCGCAGTCCTTCAGCACCTTGCGCGCCGAGCTGCTCTCGCCGGACGGCAGCGCGAAGCCGATGGTGAAGACCTCGATGCCGTCCTGCTTCATCCGGGTGCAGACGCTCTTGGCCCGGTTGACCGAGCGCGAGCCCTGGTCCATCCGCGGCTTCTCCGTCCCGGGCACCGCGGCGAAGGCGGTGTTGAACGCGCCGTCGGTCATCAGGATCGCGATCTTGCCGACCCTTTCGGGGTGGTGGTCGGCCGGGCCGTCGCCCATCCCCGCGCCGGCGATCGCGCTGCGCCATTTCGGCGACAGCATGTAATAGCCCCACTGCGCCGCGATGCCGCCTGCCGTGACGCCGTCGGCCTTGAAGGCGTCGATGGTGTCGAGCAGGCTGGTCTCGTCGGAGGTCAGCGCCACGATGCGGGCGCTCGGGCAGACCACGAGCCGGTCGTCGCGGTTGACGAGCTTGCGGTAGCTCTTGTTCTCCTCGTTCAGGTTCGTCGCGTCGGGCGCGTCGTCGGAATAGTCGACAGTGTTGCCGGGCAGCAGGCGCTCGGTGGCGCAATTGTCGGTCCGTGCCGGCGCTGACGCCCAGTAGGGGTCGTCGTCGGGCGGCGGCAGGTCCGGGCCGCCATTCACCTCGAAGAACACCGCGCTGTCGGCCAGCGCGCCGACATTGACCGCCTCGGCGTAGGGCACGATGGAAATGCGGATCCGGTCGGGGCTGTGCCTGTTGCCCTCCAGCAACGCCGTCACCGCCAGCCGGGCCGCCGCTTGCAGGTCGCCGATCTTATCGGTCTTGCCCGACTTCTTCATCGAACCCGTCACATCGAGCATCATGACGACCTCGATCCTGCGGTCGGAGTACCGTGCCGCCGATTCGGCGGTGATGGTCTGGACATTGGCGGCGCCGAACAGCGGGAACGCGACATCGACGACGACGCTCGCCTTCGCCTCCACCGTCTTGCGGGGCTTGTCGAGGACCACGCTGTCGAGCGTCAGCCTGTCGCGCCTGGAGAAGCTGCGGACGCCGTTGGAGAACAGGAACGCCTCGAGGCTGGCGCGCGCGTCCTGTTCCTTGATGACGCCGGTGGTCAGGTCGCGCGCCGTCGAGGTGACGGCCGAATCGAGCGCCGCCAGAAGGTTCGAGCGCGTGTTGGACACCTGCGCGATGTTGATGCCGAAGCCGGCCCCGAGCAGCAGCGTCGGCGCCAGCACCGCCATCATCATCCCGTAATTGCCGCGCCGGTCGCGCCCGAAGCGCCGCACGGCCTTGCCAAGCACCGATTTCACCGCCATCGCCTGTCTCCATATGCAACATGGTTGGCCCATTGATGGAGCAGATGCAGATCGCGAGCCGTTCCACGGTCCGGCACGCCCCCCGAACACGGCATCACCGAATTTGCAGGATTTTCTCGGCGGGAATGGTTGTCGAAAGATGAACCGGGACGGTCTTTCCCGATCGATGCTGAACAGATGATTTAAAACGGCACATCATGGCCGGCACATCTTCTGTCTCGTTTTGCCGCCATAGGCGCGCGCCGCGCCGAGGCGCAGCATCGCCGGCCCGACATCCTCGCCGCCCGCGGTCGTCACGTCGGCGAGCACCCGCCCGTAATACTTGTCGCCGCCGATATTGCTGACCGTGACCGGGCCGTCGCCGAGCAGCCGGCCGAGCACCGCCCGCGCCCTTCGCGCCGCCGCCCGTTCCGCCGCGCAGCGGCTGCGGATCTCGGGCGCGTCGATGCCGCGGATGCGCACCGACACCGTCACCGCATGCCCCGGCCAGACCCTCGCCTCGGCAACGAAAGTGTCGCCGTCGACGACGCGCAGCACCTTCGTTTCCACCGGTCCGGAGACGGTGCCGGCGGCGGCGGCAGGAAGTGCCGCGCAGAGAAGGAGAAGAGGAACGAAGGCCGTCCGTCGCATCATGGACAAGGAATATATTCCTCTTTCACGATGCGGGCAAGCGGCGGCTCGCGCATGCGCCGCGCCGGGTCGGGCGGCTCAGAAGTCGCAGGCGATGCCCTTCACTTCCCAGTCGCCGTAGCGGGCCGGGTCGTTGCCGCCGCGCCCGCCCGTCTCCTTCGGCAGCGCCGCCTCGCGGGCCAGCGCCTCGGCGCGCCGGGCCTCGGCCTCGGCGAGTGCCCGCGCGGCGGCGGGGGAAAGCGCCCGGCGCGGGGCCTCGGGGGCTTCGTTGGCGGTGTCGGTTCCGGTCGTGTCGGTCATCGGCGTTCCATGAGGCCGCTCTTGCGGGGATTGTTGAATTTGCGGCGATCTCTCCCCATCATATAGGCGTTTGCCGGCGGGATCGACCCGGCGCGGCATCTTGGGAAACGGAGTTCCGGATGAACGTCATCCGCACGGCAATGCTTCTGGCGCTGATGACGGCGCTGTTCATGGGCGTCGGCTACCTGATCGGCGGCGAAAGCGGCATGCTGATCGCCTTCGCCATCGCCGCGGCCATGAACCTGTTCTCCTACTGGAACGGCGACAAGATGGTGCTGCGCATGCATCGCGCCGTCGAGGTCGACGAACGCAGCGCCCCCGAATTCTTCGGCATCGTCAAGGCGCTGGCCGGGCGCGCCGGCCTGCCGATGCCGCGTGTCTATCTCATCGACACGCCGCAGCCCAACGCCTTCGCCACCGGCCGCAACCCGCAGAACGCCGCCGTCGCCGCCACCACCGGCCTGCTCCAGCGCCTGAGCCACGAGGAGGTCGCGGCCGTGATGGCGCATGAGCTCGCCCATGTGCAGAACCGCGACACGCTGACCATGACCATCACCGCGACGCTGGCCGGCGCGATCTCGATGCTCGGCAACTTCGCCTTCTTCATGGGCGGCAGCCGCGACAGCAACAACGGCAATCCGCTCGGGGCCATCGGTGTTCTGGTGGCGATCATCGTCGCGCCGCTCGCCGCTATGATCGTGCAGATGGCGATCAGCCGCACCCGCGAATACGCCGCCGACCGGCGCGGCGCGGAAATCTGCGGCCAGCCGCTCTGGCTCGCCTCGGCGCTCTCCAAGATCGCCCGCACCGCGCAGACGGTCCACAACCCCGACGCCGAGCGCAACCCGGCCAGCGCCCATCTCTTCATCATCAACCCGCTGTCGGGCGAGCGGATGGACAATCTGTTCTCGACCCACCCCAACACGGAAAACCGCATCGCCGCGCTCCAGCGCATCGAAGAGGAGTTCCGCGGCAATGGCGGCGGCGCTGCCCCTCGCAACGCGCCGCAGCCCGGCGAGCCCGCCCGGCCGCAGCGCCCGGCCGCGCCCGAAGCCTCCGGCCCATGGGGTGAACGGGAGAGCGGGCGGACGCCCGAGCCGCCGCGCGAGCCCGATCCGAAGCCTGACGCCGGCAATCCGTGGGGCCGCAGCCCCACCGGCCCGAAAAGCGGCCGCCGGTGACCCCCAAAACGATACCCGCCGCGGCAACCCTCGCGACCCCCGGCCTTGCCGCGCGCAAGGCGGCGGCCAGGCTCCTCGCCGCGGTCGTCGACGCCCGGACCCCGCTCGACGGCCTGACCGACCACGACCACGGCCACCCGCAGTTCCGCGCGCTGGAGCCGCGCGACCGGGCGCTGGTGCGCGCCATCCTGACCACGGCGCTGCGCTTCCGCCGCACCATCGAGGCGCTGATCGGCGCGCGGCTCGAACGGCCGCTGCCGGCCAACGCCCATGCGCTGTCGCATATCCTCCATGTCGCGGCGGCGCAGATCCTCTTCCTCGACGTGCCGGACAGCGCCGCCGTCGACCTCGCCGTCACCCACGCCAAGGACGACCCGCGCACCGCGCGCTTTTCCGCCCTCGTCAACGGCGTGCTGCGCGAGATCGCCCGGCGCAAGGAGCGCGCCCTGCCCGCCGCCTTGGCCAGAACCGTCGACGCGCCCGACTGGTTCGCGCAGAGCCTCGACACCGCCTATGGCGAGGCGCTGGCGGGCGAGATCCTCGCCGCCCACCGGCTGGAGCCGACCATCGACCTGACCGTCAAGTCCGACGCGGCAGGCTGGGCGGAGCGCCTCGGCGGCATCGTGCTGCCCACCGGCAGCGTCCGGCTCGAGCGCCTGCCCGGCCCGCTGACCGAGCTGCCCGGCTTCGCCGAGGGCGAATGGTGGGTGCAGGACGCCGCCGCCGCGCTGCCGGCGCGCCTGCTCGGTGACATCGCCGGCCTTCGCGTCGCCGATCTGTGCGCCGCGCCCGGCGGCAAGACCGCCCAGCTCGCCCTTGCCGGCGCAAGCGTCACCGCGCTCGAAATCTCCCCCAACCGGATCAAGCGCCTGCGCGCCAATCTCGACCGGCTGAAGCTAGACGCCGGGATCGTGCAGGGCGATCTCTTCGCCTTCGCGCCGGACGCGCCGTTCGACGCGGTGCTGCTCGACGCGCCCTGCTCCTCCACCGGCACGGTGCGGCGCCATCCCGACGTGCCGTGGACCAAGGGCGTGGACGACGTCGCGAAGCTCGCCGGGCTTCAGGCGCGCATGCTCGCCCATGCCGCGACGCTTGTGCGGCCGGGCGGGCGGCTCGTCTTCTCCAACTGCTCGCTGGAGCGGGCCGAGGGCGAGGCGCTTCTTTCCGCCTTCCTTGCCGACAATCCACAGATTGTTGCCGACCCGGTCACGCCGGGTGAATTTCCGTTCCTCGATCCGTTCCTCGACCGGGACGGCTGGGTCCGCACCACGCCGGCGGGGCTGAAGCTGGCGACGCCGGCGCTTTCGGGCCTCGACGGCTTCTTCGCCGCGCGGCTGCGCCGGCGGGACTGACGCCTTCCGCGCATCCGCTGCCCGGGAATGCGCCTCCGGCGCATTCCGTCGTTCCCACAATGCCTTGACTCGCCTAAGTTAATCCTGCCGTTGCCAGCCGGGGGGCGATTCGGAGGCAGATCGACTTGGGCTTTGAACGGTCCGGTTCGCTTGAACTATGGGCGCTCGTCGCCGCGGCCGCGTGGCGAAAGCTGCGCGGGCGTCTGCGTCTGGGGCCGGTCTATCGCTGGCGCTTCACCGGCCGCACGCCCGAGCGCATCCTGATCGCGCCGCCGGACCTGAGGCTGGCCGACCCCCAGATCGCCCAAGAGATCTATCATTGCCGCTTCCCCTTCGCCGGCTCGCTGGTCGACACGCGCGGCGCCTCGCCCTTCGAGATCGAGGCCGCGAGCCGGCAATGGAAGGCGGCGCTGCACGGCTTCGGCTGGCTGCGCCACATGAACGCGGCCGGCACCGACCTCGCCGCCGCCAACGCCCGGGCGCTCGCCGCCGACTGGATGGCGCTCCACGGCCGCCGGATCGACGGGATCGCCTGGGATGCCGGGATCACCGCGCGGCGCATCATCGCCTGGCTCCAGCATTCCGGCATCGTCCTTCAGGGCGCGGACTATCCGTTCTACCGGGCGTTCCTGCGCGCGCTGGCGATCCAGATCCGCTACCTGCGCACGCTCGCGCCGGAGATGGCCGACGGCGAGGATCGCCTGCGCGCGCGCATCGCGCTCGCCTTCGCCGCGCTGTCGCTGCCCTCCGCGCCGGCCGCGCGGCGCAACGCGGCGCGCCAGCTTTCCGCCGAACTCGACCGGCAGATCCTGCCCGACGGCGGCCACGTCTCGCGCAATCCGGAGGCCGTGCTCGAATTGCTCGCCGACCTCCTGCCGCTGCGCCATACCTATTTCAACCAGGCCGAGCCCCCGCCCGAGGCGCTGATCGGCGCGGTCGAGCGCATGCTGCCGGCCCTGCGCTTCTTCCGCCATCAGGACGGCACGCTCGCCCGCTTCAACGGCATGGGCGCGACCAGCCACGACCGCATCGCCGCCATCCTGCACCATGACGACACCGGCGGCGCGCCGCTGCTGAACGCGTCGCATTCGGGCTACCAGCGCCTGTCGATGGGCGGCGTCACCGTCATCGCCGATACCGGCCCGCCGCCGCCGGCCGAGCTGTCGCATCAGGCGCAGGCCGGCTGCCTGTCGTTCGAGCTGTCGTCCGGCCGCAGCCATTTCGTCGTAAATTGCGGCGTCGACGCCTATGGCGCGGAGGATTTCCGGCCGCTGGCGCGCTCGACCGCTGCCCATTCCACCGCGACGCTCAACGACACCTCCTCGGCGCGCTTCGCGCTCTCGCACGGCTTCGGCGGCCTGATCGGCACGCCGCTGATCGACGGGCCGCGCCACGTCGCCTGCCAGCGGCTCGATTCGGACGGCATCCAGGGCTTCGTCGCCCGCCATGACGGCTACGCCGCCCGCTTCGGCCTCTATCACGAGCGCGAGGTGGCGCTGTCGGCCGGCGGCGAGGTGCTGGAAGGCGTCGATCGCATCTTCCGCAAGGGCGGCGAGGTGGCGCGCCCCGGCCGCGACCTCGTCGCCGTCCGCTTCCATCTCCATCCCGACATCACCCTTTACGAGAACAGCCGCCACGGGCTGGTGCTCGCCGGTCCGGACGACCAGAGATGGGAGTTCTCCTGCGAGGAGCTCGCTCCGCAAGTCGAGGATTCGCTGTTCTTCGCCGGCATCGCCGGCCCGCGCCGCAGCCGGCAGATCGTCTTCGCCTATCACGCCTCCGAGCACCCGGAAATCCACTGGCGCTTCCTGCGCCTGTGACGGCCACGCCAACATCCGGCAAGGCCGTTTGCATCCGCGCCCCGCTGTGCTAGGCCGCGAAAATCCTTCCCGCCGATCCCCGCACGGAGCCCTGCGCCATGGCCGTCGCCTCGAAGAACATTCCCGCCCCCGATCTCGTCAAGGCGCGCCGCGCGCTCCTGTCCGTCTCCGACAAGACCGGGCTGATCGAGCTTGCCCGCGCGCTCGTTGGAGCCGGCGTCGAGCTCATCTCGACCGGCGGAACGGCAAAGACCATCGCCGCCGAGGGCATCGCGGTCAGGGATGTCTCCGACATCACCGGCTTTCCCGAGATCATGGACGGACGCGTCAAGACGCTGCACCCGTCCGTCCATGGCGGCCTGCTCGCCATCCGCGACGATTTCGAGCATGTGCAGGCGATGGAGGCGCACAATATCGGCGCCATCGACATCGCCGTCATCAACCTCTACCCGTTCGAGGACGTACGCGCGGCCGGCGGCGACTATGCGACAACCGTCGAGAACATCGACATCGGCGGCCCGGCCATGGTGCGCGCCTCGGCCAAGAACCACGCCTATGTCACCATCGTCACCGACCCGGCCGATTACGGCCGCCTGATCGGGACGCTGGCTGAGAACGACGGCGCGACGCCGTACCGCTTCCGGCAGGAGCTGGCGGCCAAGGCCTATGCCCGAACCGCCGCCTACGACGCCGCCATCTCCGGCTGGTTCGCCGGAGCGCTGGGCCTCGACGACCCGGCGTGGCGCGCCTTCGGCGGCAGGCTGGAGACGGTGATGCGCTATGGCGAGAACCCGCACCAGAAGGCCGGCTTCTACGTCGACGGCGACAGGCGGCCCGGCGTCGCCAGCGCGCGCCAGCTCCAGGGCAAGCAGCTCTCCTACAACAACGTCAACGACACCGACGCCGCCTTCGAGCTGGTCGCCGAGTTCGACCCCGCCCGCACCGCCGCCGTCGCCATCATCAAGCACGCCAACCCGTGCGGCGTCGCGGAAGCGACGAGCCTGAAAGACGCCTACCTTGCCGCGCTTGCCTGCGACCCGGTATCGGCCTTCGGCGGCATCGTCGCGCTGAACCGCCTGCTCGACGCGGAAGCCGCCGAGGAGATCGTGAAAACCTTCACCGAGGTCATCATCGCGCCCGAGGCGTCGCCGGAAGCGGCTGCCATCGTCGCGGCGAAGAAGAATTTGCGCCTCCTCGTCACCGGTGGCCTGCCCGACCCGCGCGCTTCCGGCATGACGGTCAAGTCGGTTGCCGGCGGCCTGCTCGTCCAGGGCAGGGACAACGCCGTGGTCGACGATCTCGCCCTCAAGGTGGTGACGAAGCGCGCGCCGAGCGAGGCCGAGATGGCGGATCTCGCCTTCGCCTTTCGCGTCGCCAAGCATGTGAAGTCGAACGCCATCGTCTATGCGAAGGACCGCACCACGGTCGGCATCGGCGCCGGCCAGATGAGCCGGGTCGATTCCTCGCGCATCGCCGCGCGCAAGGCGCTCGACGCCGCCGAGGCGGCCGGGCTGAAGGAGCCGCTGACCAGGGGCTCCGTCGTCGCCTCCGACGCCTTCTTCCCCTTCGCCGACGGGTTGCTGGCGGCTGTCGAGGCCGGCGCGACGGCGGTGATCCAGCCGGGCGGCTCGATGCGTGACGACGAAGTGATCGCCGCCGCCGACGAGAACGGCATCGCCATGGTCTTCACGGGGGTGCGCCACTTCCGCCACTGAATGGGCGGCAGCGCCCACCCCTCTCCGGCCCTTCGGGCCACCTCTCCCCAGAGGGGAGAGGAAAGCCCAAGCTGGACATTCCGGCAGCGATTTTCCTCTCCCCTCTGGGGAGAGGTGGCGCGCGCAGCGCGTCGGTGAGGGGCGCGAGCGCAGCGAGCGATACGCCTCAGCCCGCCGCAGCCTCCGTCGCATAATACCGCGTCTTCACCAGCGGCAGCAGCACCAGCCCGATCACGAACAGGACGATGATCGGCGTCACGCCGAGCCGCTGCGCTTCCTGCGTCGTGAAGCCGAAAACCTCCGAGGCGAAGAAGGCGGTGGCGAAGGCGATGGACAGGGGGCCGATGAAGGTCGTCGCCTTGCCCGACAGCGCGTAGAGCCCGAACGCCTCCGTCACCCGGTCGCGCTCGACCTGATCGACCAGCAGCGTGCGCGAGGCGGCCTGGATCGAGCCGCCGGCCGAGCCGATCAGCGCGCCGGCGGCATAGAACACGATGTCGGGCAGGCTGCTCGCGCCGCCCTCCGCCGCCACGGTGACGAACAGCACCTGCGTCTGGGTCGTCGAGATGACGAGCACGCAGCAGAAGATCAGCATCAGGATCGACCACGTCACCACCACCTTGGGCCCGTAGCGCTGGTCGGCGCGGCCGCCGATCCACGCGCCGAGCGCGCCGGTGATATTGGCGAGGATGCCGAACACGCCGATCTGGATGATCGACCAGCCGAGCACGCCCGCCGCATAGATGCCGCCGAAGGCATAGAGCGCGTTGAGCGCGTCGCGGTAGAACATCGACGACATCAGGAAGCCGAAATAGCTCTTCTCGCCCGGCAGGCGGCGCAGCGTGGCGACGAGGTTGTCGAGCCCGCGCCGGATCGCGCCCGCGCGCGCCGCCTTGCGCGGGATGTCCGGCGTGAACAGGAACATCGGCAGCACGAAGATGACGTACCACAGCGCGGTCAGCGGCCCGGAGGCGCGGTCGCCTTCGCGTGATAGTGGGTCGAGGCCGAGGATCGGCTCGAAGCCGAGCATGGTGCGCCCGCTCTCCGGCGAGGCCGACATGAAGCCGAGCACCAGCACCAGCGAGATCAGCCCGCCGACATAGCCGAGCCCCCAGGCCGAGCCGGAAAGCCGGCCGAGCTGGGAGCGCGGCACGAGGTCGGGCATCATCGCGTTGTTGAAGACGGCGGCGAACTCCATGCCGAACACGGCGACGGCGATGGCGATGAGCACGAAGGTCAGGTCGCTCATGCCGGGCGTCGCGTACCACAGGAGCCAGCAGCCGATGACGCCGATGATCGAGAACACGAACACCCACGGCTTGCGTGGGCCGGACGCGTCGGCGATCGCGCCGAGCACCGGCGAGGACAGCGCGATGAGCAGCCCGCCTATGCCGGTGGCGTAGCCCCACAGCTCCTGCCCGCGCGCCGCGTCCGGCGCGACGGCGGCGGCGAAATAGGGCGCGAAGACGAAGGTGATGATGAGCGTGTGGAACGGCTGCTGCGCCCAGTCGAACAGCATCCAGCCCCAGATGCCACGCCGGGGAACCGGCCGCGTGACCGGATCGAGGGCCGGCTGGGGAGCCGGACCATGTTTCTCGTCGTCCATCGCCTGCGGCCTCCCCCTTCTGTCGTGAAATTCCCGCCCCGTCAGCCGAGGTCGGACATCAGCCCGGCGGCGACCGTCAGGCGCGAGACGGTCAGCTCGCCCCCCTCGGTCAGCGCCTGGAGTCGCTCACGGGTGCGCGCGATCCGCGTGCCGCCTGCCTCCAGCCATGCCGCGACGGGATCGGCCGCCCCGCCATGACCGGCGAGCGCCGCCACCGCGATGCCGCGCCGCGCCGCGCCGATGGTCTCCAGCGCCCGCGCCAGCGCCAGCCCGTCATAGTAGTCGGCCGTGGAGATGGCGCGCGCCGCCTCGTTGATGCGCGCGACGCGGAAAGCGTCGCTGACCGCGAAGAAGGCCCGCGCCGCCTTGACGAGGTCCCCGCCCGTCTCCGCGGCGATGCGCATCATGTCCGGGATCGATTCCGTCACCCACAGGAAGGAGACCTTGCGCGCCAGCACCTCCGGCGCGCCCGCCTTGAACAGCTCGTGCGTCCGCTCCTCCAGCCGGCCGGAAACGAAGGCGTACAGCATCGGCTCCAGCCGGCCTTCCAGCGCCTTGCGCGCCTCGCGCAGCGCGGCGATGCGCCGGCCGAGCGGGGCGGAGCCGTCGTCGTTCTTGAGCAGCCACGCGGTCGCCGTATGCACCAGCCGCCCGACCGACTGATAGAGCTCGAGCTGCACGTCGCCGTCGATCCGCGTGTCGAGCGCGTCGATCTCGGCATAGAGCGCCGGCAGGTCGAACCCGTCGCGCACCACGGCGTAGGCCGCCACCGCCTCGGCCGCCGAATGGCCCGTCAGGTCCTGCATGCGGGCGATGAAGGACGGCCCGCCGCGATTGACCGCGTCGTTGGCGAGCTGGGTGGCGACGATCTCGCGCCTGAGGCGATGGCCCCTGATCTCGCCGGCATATTTCTTCGCCATCTTCGCCGGGAAATAGGCGAAGAGGTCGGCCTCGAAATAGGGATCGTCGGTCAGCGGCGCCGCGACGATGTCGTCGAACAGCGTCAGCTTGGCATAGGCGAGCAGCACGCCGAGCTCGGGCCGGGTCAGCGGCTCGCCGCGCGCCTGGCGCTCCGCGACAGCCGCGCTTCCCGGCAGCGCCTCGACCGCACGGTCGAGCAGGCCGCGCGCTTCCAGCGCCTGCATGAACCGCTCCTGATGGGCGAGGTCGGCAAGGCCGCGGCGGCGGGCGAGGGACAGCGCCAGCGTCTGCTCGTAGTTGTTGGCGAGCACCAGCGCCGCCACCTCGTCGGTCA
This sequence comes from Alphaproteobacteria bacterium, assembly GCA_037190985.1. Taxonomy (GTDB): domain Bacteria; phylum Pseudomonadota; class Alphaproteobacteria; order Rhizobiales; family Rhizobiaceae; genus Aerobium. Next base: position 1,847 of record JBBCKE010000033.1, on the reverse strand, counting down.
TCTCGGCGAGCAGCCGGTTGCGGGCCGGGCGGGTGAGGCGGCCCGCGCGCATCGCCGCCGCCAGCGCGATCTTGATGTTGACCTCGAGGTCGGACGAGTTGACGCCGCCCGAATTGTCGATGGCGTCCGAATTGCCGCGCCCGCCGGCAAGGCCGTATTCGATGCGGGCCCGCTGGGTCATGCCGAGATTGGCCCCCTCGCCCACCACCCTGGCGCGGATCTCCGCCCCGGTGATGCGGATGGCGTCGTTGGCGCGGTCGCCGGCGTCGGCGTTGCTCTCGGTGGAGCCGCGCACATAGGTGCCGATGCCGCCGAACCACAGGAGGTCGACCTGCGCCTTGAGGATGGCATTCATGATCTCGGCCGGCGAGGCCGTGGTCCTGGCAAGCCCGATGGCCTCGGCCGCCTGCGGCGTCAGCGTCACCGACTTGGCCGCGCGCGAGATCACCATCCCGCCCTCGGACAGCTTCGCCCGGTCGTAGTCCTGCCAGGAAAGCTGCGGGTTCTCGAACAGCCGCTTGCGCTCCTCGAAGGAAGCGGCCGCGTCCGGCGTCGGGTCGATGAAGATGTCGCGATGGTCGAAGGCGGCGATCAGCCGGGTGCAGGGCGAGCGCAGCATGCCGTTGCCGAACACGTCGCCCGACATGTCGCCGACGCCGACCGCAGTGAACGGCTCGCTCTGGATGTCGCGGTTCATCTCGCGGAAGTGGCGCTTGACCGCCTCCCACGCGCCGCGCGCGGTGATGCCCATCTTCTTGTGGTCGTAGCCGGCCGAGCCGCCCGAGGCAAAGGCGTCGTCGAGCCAGAAGCCGTGGCCCTGGCTGATCCCGTTCGCGGTGTCGGAGAAGGTCGCCGTGCCCTTGTCGGCGGCGACGACGAAATAGGGATCGTCGCCGTCGTGGCGCACCACGCCCGCCGGCGTCGTCACCGCGTCGCCGTCGAGATCGTCGGTGACGGAAAGCAGGCTGGAGATGAAGTTGGCATAGGCCGCGCGCCCGGCGGCGAACACCTCCGCCCGGCTGCCACCGGTCGGCAGCAGCCGCGGGTAGAAGCCGCCCTTGGCCCCCACCGGCACGATGACCGCGTTCTTGACCTGCTGCGCCTTGACGAGGCCGAGCACCTCGGTGCGGTAGTCCTGCGCCCGGTCCGACCAGCGCAGGCCGCCGCGCGCCACCGGGCCATAGCGCAGGTGGACGCCCTCGACCTCGGGCCCGTAGACGAAGATCTCCCGCCACGGTCGCGGGTCGGGCAGGCCGGTGACGGCGCGCGAGTCGAGCTTGATCGCCAGCGAGCGCGGCCCTTCCGTTTCCGGCGCGTAATAGTTGGTGCGCAGGCTCGATTCGATCAGGTTTCGGTAGCGGCGCAGGATGGTGTCGTCGTCAAGGCTCGGCACCGCCTCCAACGCGTCGCCGATCGCGGCGTTGAGATGCTTCGCCGCCACCGCGCGGTCCTCGTCGAAGGCCGGGTCGAACCGGGCCCGGAACAGCGAGAACAGGGCGCGGGCGATGTCGGGATAGCGGTTCAGCGCCGCAGCGATGAAATCCTGGCTCTGCGGGATGCCGGCCTGCTGGAGATAGCGGCCATAGGCGCGCAGGAGCTGGATTTCCCGCGCCCTGAGGCCGGCGCTCTGCACCAGCGCCGCATAGGCGTCGTTGTCGGTCTCGCCGCGCCAGATCGACAGGAACACCGCCTCGAGCAGCGCGCCGCCGTCGCCGAGGTCGATGGCCCGGCCGGCCTCTCCCGCCAGTTCCATGTCGTGGATGAAGACCGGCGCGGCATCCTCGTCGCCGGGAATCTCGAACGTCCGCTCGCTGATGACGCGAAAGCCCATGTTCTCCAGCAGCGGC
>JBBCKE010000032.1:0-338896 GCA_037190985.1 Alphaproteobacteria bacterium | reverse complement strand
GTGGCGATCTGGAACGAGAAGGCCTCGCTGTGCTTGAAGGCCGGGCCGCCATTGAGGCCGATGCAGGGAATGCCGAGGACGGTGAAATCGACCGTCAGGACATCGCCCGCCTTGCCGGACGGGTAGTCGCTGGGGGCATGGTGGACGGCGCTCACCGCGCTGTCGGGAAAGGTCTCGGCGTAGAAGCGGGCAGCGGCCTCGGCGTCCTTGTCGTACCAGATGCAGACGGTGTTCCTTGCAATGGTCATCGCTTGTCCTTTCGCCTTCGGGTGTCAGTGCGAATCCGGCATCCGGTTGAGGTGCAGGATGTTGCCGTCGGGGTCTTTGAACCAGACGAGCTTCATGCCGTCGGCATGATGGATGTTGTCGCGGAACGCGCCGATCTCGGGATAGTGCTCGAAGACGACGCCCCCGGCGGCGAGGTCGGCGACGATCGCCTCGATGTCGTCCCCGACGTCCCAGACCACGGCGTTGGCGCGGTTGGCGCCGGCCGCGTCCGAGCGGTAGACGACGAGCCGCGTGGCGCCGGTGCGGAACACCATCACCCCGTCCATCTCCTCTTCGACGAGTTCGAGACCGAGCACGTCCGCATAGAAGCGCCGCGCCCGCGCGATGTCGGAAACGGCGACGATGGCCGAGGAATTCCAGTCCCTGAGCATGGCCTCCTCCACTTTGGCCGGCTTGTGGGGCCGGCTTGACGATAAGGTTGATATAAACATAATTAGCCGATGTCCGGCCGAACGCCGAATCACGAAATCGTACCGCTCGAAACGACGCATTACGTGCGCGATCATTGCCTGTGCCTGCACGTGCAGCGCGCCGCGCGGATGCTCGCGCGCCGCTTCGACGAGGCGCTGCGGCCGCTCGGCCTCACGAGCGGCCAGTTCTCGCTTCTGATGTCGCTGAACCGCCCGCTGCCGCCGACGCTCGGCTCGGTGGCGGAGCTTCTGGCCATGGATCGCACCACGCTCACGGCGAATCTGAAGCCGCTGGAGCGCGACGGGCTGATCGAGGTGCGGCCCGACGAGAAGGACCGGCGCGCGCGCCGCCTCGTGTTGACCGAAAGGGGGCGCGGTCTCCTGTTCCGCGCCGTTCCGGTCTGGACGGCGACGCATCGCGAGATCGAGGGCATGCTGGCCGCTGGCGGCGCAGACCGCCTGCGGGCCGACCTCAACGCGCTTCTGGGCCGCGACGCGTAGGATCGCCCTCGGCGCAGTCGCTCATTTCTTGATCCGCCAGCCGGTGCGGAAGATGACCCATATGGCGACGAGGCATGCGGCCAGGAAGACGCCGATCGCGGCGAGGCTGATGCCGACGGCGACGTCGGCCTGCCCGTAGAACGACCAGCGGAAGCCGCTGACGAGATAGAGCACCGGGTTGAAGTGGCTGACCGCCTGCCAGAAGGGCGGCAGCATGTCGATCGAGTAGAAGGCGCCGCCGAGGAAGACGAGCGGCATGACGATCAGCATCGGGATGAGCTGGAGCCGCTCGAAATTGTCGGCCCAGATGCCGATGATGAAGCCGAACAGCGAAAAGGTCACCGCCGTCAGCACCAGGAAGGCGAGCATGAACAGCGGATGCGCGATCTCGATCGGCACGAACAGCGCCGCCGTGGCCAGGATCAGCAGGCCGAGCGCCACGGCCTTGGTTGCGGCCGCGCCGACATAGCCGACGACCAGCTCCATGGAGGAGACCGGCGCCGACAGGAGCTCGTAGATCGTGCCGACGAATTTCGGGAAGTAGATGCCGAAGGATCCGACGGCGATCGCCTGGGTGATCATGGTCATCATGATCAGGCCCGGCACGATGAAGGCGCCGTAGGACACGCCGCCGATGTCCTCCATGCGACTGCCGATGGCGCCGCCGAAGACGACGAAATAGAGCGAGGTGGACAGGACCGGCGAGACGATGCTCTGCCAGAAGGTGCGCCACCAGCGCGCCATCTCGAACCTGTAGATGGCGCGGATCGCGAGGAGGTTCATTGCGCGGCCTCCTTCAGGGCATCCTGCCGCACGAGGTCGACGAAGATCTCCTCGAGCGAGTTCTGCCGGGTGGAGATGTCGCGCATGACGATGCCCTCGCTGCGCAGGTCGGAGAGCAGGGCGGAGATGCCGGTGCGCTCCGCATTGACGTCGTAGCTGTAGGCGAGCGTGGTTCCGCCCTCGCCGAGCGAGAGGCCGTAGCGCGCCAGCGCGGCCGGCACGGCGGCAAGCGGCTCGCGCAGCTCGACGGTGAGCACCTTCTCGCCCATCTTGCGCATCAGCGCGTCCTTGGCCTCGACCAGCACCAGCTCGCCATGGTTGATGACGCCGACGCGGTCGGCGATCTCCTCCGCCTCCTCGATGTAGTGGGTGGTGAGGATGATGGTGACGCCGGAGCGGTTGAGCCGCCGGATCAGCTCCCACATCGACTTGCGCAGCTCCACGTCGACGCCGGCCGTCGGCTCGTCGAGGAACAGGATGCGCGGGTCGTGCACCAGCGCCTTGGCGATCATGACGCGCCGCTTCATGCCGCCCGACAGGTTGATGATCTTCTCCTTGCGCTTGTCGAGAAGGGAAAGGTCGGCAAGCACCTCCTCGACCCGGGCGTCGTCGCGCGGCTTGCCGAACAGGCCGCGCGAGAAGGAGACCGAGGCCCAGACGGTCTCGAAGGCGTCGACATGCATCTCCTGCGGCACCAGCCCGATCAGGCTGCGCGCGGCGCGGTAATCATGTACGATATTGTGCCCGCCGGCCGTGACGGAGCCGCCGCTGGCGTTGACGATGCCGCACACGATGGAGATCAGCGTGGTCTTGCCGGCGCCGTTCGGCCCCAGAAGGGCGAGGATCTCGCCCTCCATGATGTCGAGGTCGACGCCCTTCAGCGCGTCGAAGCCGTTCTGGTAGGTCTTCGTCAGGTTCCTGACGGATATGACTGGCTGCATGGTGCGGTCCTGTATGGGCTGGTAGAGGGCATATAGGTCTCCCGGAGGCGGCCGTCACCCGGCATGATCCGGGAGAGGCGCGCCGGCCGGCTCGGGAGCATCGCCCCGGCAGCCGACGGCGTGAAGGAGCAGGAAGATGCCCTATCCGGAGAAGGACGACTTTCCGGTCGATCAGGTCCGCCGCTACCTGGAGCCCGGGCCGATCGTGCTCGTCACGTCGCGGGTGCGGGACAGGACCAACGTCATGACATTGGGGTGGCACACCGTCCTCGAGTTCTCGCCGTCCCTGGTGGGGCTGATGATCTCGTCAGGCAATCACAGTTTCCGGATGATCCGCGAGACGGGAGAGTGCGTCATCAATCTCCCGACGACGGAACTGACCGATACCGTCGTCCGCATCGGCAACACGTCCGGCGCCGATATCGACAAGTTCTCCGAGTTCGGCCTGACACCCGACCAGGCCTCTTCGGTGAAGCCGCCGCTGATCCGGGAATGTCACGCCAGCTTCGAATGCCGCCTGCACGATGATGCGCTCGTCGACCGGTACAATTTCTTCATCTTCGAGGTGGTGAAGGCGCATGTCGCGAAGACGCCCGAACATCCCGAAACCCTGCACTACACCGGCGACGGCGTGTTCATGGTTTCGGGAAAGATCATCAGCCGCAGGACGCTTTTCCGTCCCGGCATGCTCTGATCCCGGAAAGGATGAAGCCGGGCCGGGGACCCCGCATCGCCGCACGGTCCGCCGCTTTCCGATCACCGCGCGGCGAGCGCGTAGACGAACAGGATCATCGCCAGCGTGGAGGCGACGGTGCGGACGTGGTTCCAGAACGTCCAGTCCCGGAGAAATCCCGCCCAGACTTCCGCGCCCTCGGCGCTGGCGGGATCGACGGCCGCGAGCGCGTTGTTGAGCGGGACGTTGAGCGCCATCGTGCAGAGGAACATGCCGACGACATAGATGACGCCGCCGGCGAAGACCGCGGCCGATCCGGGCTGATGCCACTGGAACAATGCGATGCCCGCAAGGATCAGGGCGGCAAGGCTGCTGCCCAGGAACAGCGGCATGAAGGGCGAGCGCACGATCACGACGTTGATCGAGTTCATCGCGGCGATGCCGGCCGGTGCCTCGATCCGGCCGAGCGCGCCGTTGATGAAGGCGGAGAACGCAAAGTAGAGGCCGGCGAGAAGGCCGCAGCCGATCGCCGCGAACCAGAGCAGGGCGGTGGTGATCGCGTGTGTCATCGCCGCGCCTCCCAGATGCCGGTGGCGGCAGCGTCGCGGACATAGTCGGAGAAGTCGCGCGCCGGGCGGCCGAGCGCCTGTTCCACGCCATGCCTGACCGGCGTGTTGCGGCCGTCCAGCACGACCGTGCACAGCTCGATCAGAAACGCGACGATCTCGGGGGGCTGATAGGGAGCCATGGTGGCAGCGAACTCGTCGGGCGAGACCTGCCGATAGCGGATCGGCCGGCCGACGGCCTCGGAGATTTCGCCGACGGCTTCGGCGAAGGTCAGCGCGCGCGGTCCGGTCACTTCGTAGAGCTTGTTCCTGTGCCGCTCGTCCGTCAGCGCCGCCACCGCCACGTCGGCGATGTCGTCGACGTCGATGAACGGCTCCGGCACCGGCCCCGCCGGCAGCACGACCTCTCCGGCCAGAACGCTGTCCAGCAGATGGCCTTCGGAGAAGTTCTGGTTGAACCAGCTTGCGCGCACGATCGTCCACGGAACGCCGGACGCCTGCAATTCAGCCTCGGCGAACTGCGCGGCCGGCTCGCCCCGGCCGGACAGAAGGACCAGTTGCTCCAGTCCGGCTTCATGCGCGATGGCGGCAAGGCGGGCAATCGCCTCTGCCCCGCCCTCCATGGCGATATCGGGCTGGTAGGTGACATAGGCGCGCGTGATGCCGTCGAGCGCGGGCGCCCAGGTCTCCGGCCGGTCCCAGTCGAACGGCACGTGCGTGGAGCGCGAGACGGCCCGCGTGGCGACGCCGCGCGCCTTGAGCCGCGCGTCGACGCGGGCGCCCGTCTTTCCGCCTGCCCCGATGATGAGGATGGTGTCCCGTGACATGGTCTCTCTCCCTTCGATAAAACACGAGAATATCTCGTATTTGACAAAGCGATAAACTCTCGTATTTTGCGAGTCAAGAGGCGGGGCGGAAGATTCGGGAATGCGAAGGGCGCGGGCGGAACAGGTTCACACGGTGCAGGGCACCGCCGGGGTGGCGCGGCTGGCGCCGACGCAGAAACGCAGCCGGGAGCGCTTCGAGAAAATCCTGCGCTGCGCGGAGGAGCTGCTGCTCGAAAAGGGGAGCGACGCTTTCCGCATGAGCGACATCGTCGAGCGCGCGGGCGTTCCGTTCGGCTCTCTCTACCAGTATTTCCCGGACAAGACGGCGATCATCGGGACGCTTGCCGAGCGCTACAACGCCATCGTCAATGAAGGCGCAGGCAAGGTGTTCGAGGGGATGCGCAGCGCGCAGGACCTGCATCCCGTTCTCTGCCGCCTGACCGACGGATACTATGAGTGGTACCGGAAGGAGCCGGTCCTGGCCGCGATCTGGCAGGCGACGTTGGCGGACCGCGCGCTGCAGGACATCGACAAGCAGGACTGCGAGTATCTGGCCGGCCTTCTCGGCGAAGCGATGCGGCCATTCGTCGATGAAGGCCCGGAGGAGATCGAAGCCTTCTCCCGCCTCGCCATAACGCTGATCGGAGCGGCGGTCCGCTATGCGATCACGCTGGACGAGCCGGAAGCGGGGCGCGTGCTGGCCCAGTTCAAGGCGATGCTTCCCGACCGGCCCGTCCGGGAGAACGCCGCGAGGAGAAGGAAATAATGCTGGAGCTGCGACCCGATCCGGTTCGGCTGGCCGCTCCGGCAAGGCGCGCGGGGTATGGGGTCAGCTCTCCGGGGCAGGCTTGCGGGCCGGGATCGTCATCGCCGCCACGCCCGCGATGACGCACACCAACCCGATCAATCCGGTCGAGGACAGGCTTTCCCCGAGGAAGACCACGCCGATCGCCACCCCGATCGGCACCCGCAGATAGGCTTGCGCGGTCGTGCCGACCGAGCCGAGGGTCTGGACCAGCCGGAAATAGATCACGAAGGCGAGCGCGGTCGAGAAAACGGAGAGCGCCAGCAAGGCCAGGATCGACTCCATCGAGGGAGCCATGGTCCACGGCCTTTCGGCGACGAGGCTGGCGGGAATGAGGATGGCCGCCCCGCAGATCATCGACCCCGCCGCCGGCATCATGGGATCGAGCCCCTTGAAGCTCCTGCCGAAGATCGCGGCCCCGGCATAGCAGACGGTGGCGGCGACGATGGCGAGCTGCGCCCACAACTCGCGCCCCAGACCGCCGAGAGCCTGAACGCCGACGATCAGGCAAATGCCGACGAGGCCGGCCCCGACCCCGAACAGCTTGCGGCCGGTGACGGCTTCGTGGCGCGTGACGAGCGCGGTCAGCAGGAAGGCGAAGATGGGCGACGTGGAGTTGAGGATCGTCGCCAGCGCGGCGTCGGTGGTCTGTTGCGCCCACGCGATCAGCGTGAAGGGAACCACGCTGTTGAGGCACGCCTGAAACAGGAACCGCCGCCAGGTGATCGCATCCCCCGGCAGGCTCAGGCCGCGCCAGCGAATGATGGCGACCAGGATCAATCCGGCGATGAGGGTTCGGGCCGCGATCAGCGTAACGGGCGGGATGGTCTCGACCCCGACCTTGATGAAGCTGTAGGAGGCGCCCCAAAGGGTCGAGAGCGCCAGCAGCAGCGCCAGTTCCTGCGTCGGATTCGGCTTTCCGGTCGTCATGCTCCGCCCGCGATCACAATGGAGAGAACATCCTCCTTCTATCGTGAATCCCGCGGCGGATGTTTCGGCATCGGCCGAAGTGTCGGAGGCTGACGGCCATGCGGATGTGCCGTATGCTCGACCCATGTCGAATGTCGCTTCGGGAAACGCCATTGCTAGCGTTGCCGCGCTCGTCGGGGATGCGGCGCGCGCCAACATCCTGTCGGCGCTGATGGGCGGCCATGCGCTGACGGCCGGCGAGCTGGCGCGCCATGCGGGGGTCACGGCCCAGACGACGAGCGGCCATCTCGCCAGGCTGGCCGAGGCCGAGCTGATCGCCCTGGAAAAACAGGGCCGGCATCGCTACTACCGACTTGCCTCGCCGGAGGTGGCGCAGGCCATGCAATCGCTGATGGCGCTCGCCGCATCGGGGCCGAAACGGCACCATCCGGTCGGCCCGCGCGACGAGGCGTTGCGCGCGGCCCGCACCTGCTACGACCACATCGCCGGGCGCCTCGCGCTGGCGCTTACGGACTTCCTGTGCGAGCGGGGATATGTTTCGCTCGCCGACGGCGTCGGCATCGTCACCGACGAAGGCTCGCGCTTCCTTGCCGGCTTCGGGATAGACCTGACGCCGGAGCGTCGCTCCGGACGGCCTCTTTGCCGGACGTGCCTCGACTGGAGCGAGCGCCGCCCGCACCTTGCCGGCCGGCTCGGCGCCGCGCTTCTCGACCGCCTGCTCGAACTCGAATGGGTCGCCCGCTCGCCCGGCAGCCGCGCGCTCAGGATCACGAATGCGGGACGGCACGGCCTTGCCGCCACCTTTCAGCTTTCGCCGGACTGGATGTCGCGCAACGCCTGACGCCTCTCCGTCACGGGTTGCCCTCGATGCCGGCCAGCAGTTTCCTCAGAAGATCGGCGAGCAGGCGGCGCTCCTTCGCATCCAGCGTTTCAAGGAACGCGGCTCCGTTCGCCACATGCGCCCGGCAGGCTTCCTCAACGCGGGAGATGCCGGCGTCGGTCAGGGCCACCAGCATGCTGCGTCCGTCCTGCTGCGACTTCTCCCGGCGGATGAGCCCGGCCTTTTCGAGCCGGTCCAGCCGGTGGGTGAGACCGCCCGAGGAGATCATCAGGGACGTGTAGATCTGCGTCGGCGTCAGGCGATAAGGCGGCCCCGAACGACGCAGCGTGGCGATCACGTCGAACTCGCCACGGTCGAGGTCGAATCGGGCGAATGTCGCCTCCATGCCGGGGCGGAACAGGTTCGTCAGGCGGGACGCCCGCCCGAGGATTCCCATCGGCTCCGTATCGAGATCGGGCAGCTCGCGCGCCCATTGGCTGCGCAGGCGGTCGACATGGTCGCCCGCCGCGGCCCCTTGCTGTCCTCTGGTTCCTGCCGCCATGCTCCGTCTCCGTCTCCGTCTCCGTCTCCGTCGCCCGGCCATCGGCCGCATGCATCATGTGCCACGGCGGAAATATCTCGACAAGAAGATATTTTATCTTGACGCGAAGATAAACGGAGGATATGTCTTCTCATCAAGATACTTTCGCAATGACAGGCGCGACGGGAAGGAAGTCCGGCATGGTCGCGACCCCGGGCAGGGCCGGGTTCATCGCTGGAGATGAAGCGGCCCATGACCGACGCAGGCACCGCAGGAAAGCTGTCCCCACAACCCAATGGAGAACGACAATGCCGAAGATGATCTTCGTGAATCTGCCGGTGGCGGACCTCGTGGCCGCGACCCGCTTCTACGAGGCGATCGGATGCGAGAAGAACGAGCAGTTCAGCGACCATCAGGCGTCGAGCATGGTCTGGTCCGACGCCATCACGTTCCAGTTGCTGGCCAACGACTATTTCGCGACCTTCACGCCGAAGACGATCGCCGATGCCCATGCGACGAGCGAGGTGCTGCTTGCCCTGTCCCGCGACAGCCGCGAAGAGGTCGACGCCATCGCCGAGGCGGCGGCTGCTGCCGGCGGCAGGGCGGATCCCCGCGAGCGGATGGACATGGGATGGCTGTACAACCGGGCCTTCGAAGATCCTGACGGCCATGTGTTCGAGGCTGTCTGGATGGACATGGCTGCGGCATCGGCCGAAATGGAAGAATAGCCCGCCGACCGGCAGGGTTCCAGGCAACGCGCCGACGGCCGGCATGTCCGGTCCACACGCCGGCCGCAAGCCGGGCCATGGCGCTGCCGGGAATCCGCGAACCGTCTCGTTCTCGACATCATTCGGAGCGACAATCGGCCATCGTCAGCATTTTGCAAGGGCGCTGGCGACAGTCCGCACACATCATGCGAATGCCCCGATCTTTGCGGAAAGGAGGCGGTCATGAAGCTTTTTGCCAGAGCGCCTGGCGTCTTTACACCCGGCGAAATCAAGCAGATGCGCGAGCGGTTGAACCGCGAAGCGCCGCCCGGTGAAACCGGAACGGACCGGGAAGCCCGCGCCGCGGAAATTCTTCAGCGAAAGCGGCTCGAACGCGCGATACCATCGCACGAAGCGCAACACGGGTCCGCGTCGTCGATTCCCGGTTGATGTACGCCCTGCCGCCGGGAGGCGGCGAGCTTTGGTTGCGTCGTCCCGCCTTGCTTCGCGCAGGTGACGGGGCAGAGCAAGGGTAAGGTCGATGCCGACGGCATCGATCCGCTTCCGCTTGTGAAGAAGGGTTTTGCCTGATCCTGTTCGGCAATCGGGACTCCGGCCCGATAGCCTTGTCGCGGAACACCCGGACACGGCCGGCCGGGTTGGCTTTCAAACCCACGCGGACCGACAGTCCTCCTTGGCCGGAACACCCCACGTCCTGAGCTCAATCGCCCGCATCCGCTTGCGGGCCGCCTTCGCGCGTGGTGCGCGGGGCGTTCACGCGCGCTGCCCGCCGCTGACCAAGGAGGACGCCCTCGGTGTCATTCCCACCCTCGTCTATCCCATTGAATGACATTAAGAGACTTGATATTGAAATAATCCTTGCAATTACCACCATGCTATGCACTGAATCCGGCATTGCCGTAACGATGGGAAACGACAACCCGTTGGATGGCCATCTAGAGGGAGAACGAAATGATAAAAGATAAACTGGCCCTGCTGACGATCGGTGCGGCGCTGCTGTTTTCCAATGCCGCCGTGGCGCAGACATGGAATATGGCGACACCCTGGTCCGACGGCGTCTTCCATACCAAGAACATTCGGGCGTTCATCGAGGACGTCGACAAAGCCACCGACGGCAAGCTCAAGATCGAGCTGCATCCCGGCGCCAGCCTCGTGCGGATGGAGGCCGTTTCACGGTCGGTCCAGGATGGAACCGTCGACATGGGCGAGACGCTGATCGGACTGATGAGCAGCATCAGCCCGGTCTTCGAGGTGGAGTCCATTCCCTTCCTGGCGACATCCTATGACGATGCCCGGCGCCTGTGGGAGGTTTCGCGCGAGACCGTTCGCGCCAAGCTCGAGGCGGAGGGGCTGGTTCTCCTGTACTCCGTGCCGTGGCAGCCCCAGAATTTCTACACCAGCAATCCCATTTCGAGCGTTTCCGATTTCAACGGCGTGGCATTCCGCGCCTACGACAATTCCACGGCCGAGCTGGCCAGGCTTCTCGGCGCGCACCCGACGCAGGTGCAGAGCGCGGATCTCGCGCAGGCCTTCGCGACCGGCATGGTCCGGGCGATGATCACGTCGCCCTCGACGGGCGTGGACATGCAGGCATGGGACTTCGTGAAGCACTATACGGTCGTCAACGCCTGGCTCCCCAAGAACGCGGTCGTCGTCAATCGCGACGTGTTCGAGCGCCTGCCGGACGATGTCAAGACGGGCCTGCTCGAGGCCGCCGCCCGCGCCGAGGAGCGTGGATGGGCGATGTCCCAGGAACTCGACCAGAGCCTGACCGAGACGCTCGAGAAGAACGGGATGACCGTCGAGCTGCCGAACGACGAATTCTCCGCATCCATGCAGGAGATCGGGCGCACGATGACCGAAAACTGGCTGGCGCGCGTCGGTCAGGAAGGTCAGGATATCCTGGACGCTTATCGGGAATAGGCTTCCGCCCTCCGAGGCCGATTGGCCGGCACCCGGATAAGGGTTCGCAAGAACCGGTCCCGAAGCGCGCCTTGCCGGCCCCGTCCTGGCCGGCGCGCTTCGGCTGTCGTGTCCTTCGCCTGTTCCCGGCAGGCTGCGCCAGGAAAGCATGGAGCGCATCATGAAGTTGGTTCTGGACAGTCTTTTCCGCCTGTGCGGCTTTGTCGCCGCAGCGTTGATGGTCGGGATCGTCGTTCTCATCTCGGCCCAGATCGTCGGCCGCCTGTTCGGCATCCTGATCCCCTCGGCCGATGAAATAGCGGGGCTGACGCTGGCCGCGCTCGCCTTTATCGCCCTGGCTCCCGTCTTCAGGGCGGGGGGACATGTCCGGGTGACGATCTTCTTCGAGCGCGTCTCGCCGAACGCCCGGCGCATCCTGCATATCCTGTGTCTTCTCATCGCGCTCGCCGTGGCGGTTTTCATAACCGCGAGCCTGATCGAGCTGACCTGGAATTCCTGGAGGTACAGGACGGCGATCATCGGCCTGTTGCAGATACCCGTCTGGCCCTATCAGGCGGCGATGACCTTCGGCGCCTGCTGTTTCTCCATTGCGCTGCTCGAAGAGACCTTCCACGTCGTGAAGCGCGGGGAAAGCATCTTGCCGAAGGCGGATACCCCTTCCGGCCACTGAGCCGGCACTGAGCCGACCACCGAGAATGTCAACGATCTGTATGGGTGATCCTTCATGAGCTTAATGGCTTTCACTTTGGTGGTCGTCCTGCTCGGCTTGCTGATGGGCGGGCTTTGGGTCGGCATCAGCCTGTTCGTGACGGCATTCGTGATGCTGGAGCTGTTCACGAGCGTGCCGATCATGCGCGTCACGGGCAGCGCGATATGGGGCTCGCTGGCCAACTGGACGCTGGTTCCGCTGCCGCTCTTCATCCTGATGGGCGACATCCTCATCAGGACAAGAATATCCAGCCAGCTTTTCACCGGGCTTGCGCCCTGGCTCGGCCGCGTGCCTGGCGGGCTGCTTCATATCAACGTCCTGGGCAGCGGCATCTTCGCCTGCATCTCCGGCTCGTCGGCGGCCACCGCCGCCACGGTCGGCAGGATGTCGATCCCCGAGCTGCGCTCCCGGGGCTATGACGACCGGATGATCCTCGGCTCGCTTGCCGGCTCGGCGACGCTGGGGTTTCTCATCCCGCCGTCGATCATCATGATCATCTACGGCGTCAACGCCCAGACGTCGATCGCCAGGCTGTTCATCGCCGGCATTCTGCCGGGCGTGATGCTGCTCGTCCTGTTCTCCTCTTTCATCGCCCTCTATTATCTCCTGAGCGGCAAGCCCGCGCCGCGGGTCGATTTCGGAAAATCCTTCCTCGAGAAGCTGAAAGCCAGCACGCAGCTGCTTCCGGCGGTCATGCTGATCGTGGCGGTCATCGGCTCGATCTACGCGGGTCTGGCCACGCCGAACGAGGCGGCAGCGGTCGGCGTGGTCGGCGCCGTCATCCTGTCCATCGCCAGCGGCACCTTCACCTTGCAGACGATGCGTGACAGCCTCATGGCCTCGCTGATCACGACATGCATGATCTGCCTCATCCTGGCCGGGTCCTCGGTCCTCACCAGCGCCATGGCTTTCACCGGCCTTCCTCGCCATCTGGCGTCCATGGTCGCCACGTCCGGCCTCACGCCGGGCGAGCTGATCCTGATCCTCACGGCCTTCTTCATCGTCGTCGGCTGCTTCCTCGACGGGATCTCGCTGATCGTCCTGACCACCGCCATCGTCCTGCCTCTGGTCCAGCAGGCCGGAATAGACCTCATCTGGTTCGGCATCTATCTCGTCATCGTCGTCGAGATGAGCCAGATAACGCCGCCAATCGGGTTCAACCTCTTCGTGCTCCAGGCTCAGTCGGGGCGGGATATATTGTATATAGCGCGAGCGGCGTTTCCTTTCTTTCTGATACTCTGTCTGTCTATATTTATATTGTACTACATACCGGAGATAGCGACATGGCTTCCGAGCAAGATGTTCGCGCGATAGGACATGAGATCGTCACGATCGATGGAGTGCGGACATGAGCGACCAGCGGGCGAACCCGCACGCGCCGCATCGGGGCGCGGCGGGCGATGAGATGATCGTAAACATCAACCCGTCGGACATTTCGGACATTGTCGGCCGCTACCGGGCAACGACACCCGCCGGCGTCGAGGCGGCGATCGGCGCCGCGGAGGAGGCCTTCCGCCCATGGGCCGACGCCTCGCCGCAGGCGCGCTTCGATGTGCTCGACCGCGCCGGAACCCTTCTGATCGACCGGAGCCGGGAGATCGGAACGCTCCTCTCCCGCGAGGAGGGCAAGACTCTCGCCGAGGGCGTGGGCGAGACCATGCGCGCCGGCCACATCTTCAAGTTCATGGCCGGAGAGGCGCTGAGGACGACCGGCGATCACATCGCCTCGACCAGGCCGGGGGTTCAGGTCGATGTGGCACGGGAGCCGATCGGGGTCGTCGGCGTCATCACGCCGTGGAACTTTCCCCTGATGATCCCCGCGTTCAAGATCGCGGCCGCGCTCGCCTATGGCAACACCGTCATATTCAAGCCTTCGGAGCTGGTGCTCGCATGCGCATCGCGCCTGCACGGGATCCTCGAAGAGGCCGGGCTTCCCGAGGGTGTCGTCAACCTGGTCGTCGGCGCGGGCGAGACCGGCAGGGCCATCGCCGAAAGCCGGCGGATCGCCGGTGTCACCTTCACCGGCTCGACCGCGACGGGGCACGCCGTCGGCACGCTCTGCTTCGCGACGGGAAAGAAGGTGCAGCTCGAGATGGGCGGCAAGAACGCGCTCGTCGTTCTCGACGACGCCGATCTCGACATCGCGGTCAGGAGCGCCCTCGAGGGATCGTTCCTGTCCGCCGGCCAGCGCTGCACGGCCTCGTCGCGGATCATCGTCCAGTCCGGCATCAGGAAGCGCTTCGAGGAGGAGATGGTCGGGCGGATGCGACAGATGCGCGTCGGCCATGCGCTCGATCCGCAAACCCAGATCGGCCCCGTGGCCGACGACAGGCAGTTGCGCAAGGTCACGGACTATCTGGAGATCGGCCGGCAGGAAGCGGGCAAGGTCGTGGGCGGCGAAAGGCTCAAGCTGGAAACCGACGGCTACTTCCTGGCGCCGGCGCTTTTCCCCGACACCGACAACCGGATGCGCATCAACCGCGAGGAGATCTTCGGCCCGGTGGCGGCGATAATCGGCGTCAATTCCTACGAGGAGGCCGAGGAGATCGCCAACGACACCGACTACGGCCTTTCGTCGGGCATCTGCACGGCGTCCCTCAAATACGCCACCCGGTTCCGCAAGGCGTCGCGCGCCGGGACCGTCTCGGTCAACATGCCGACGGCCGGGATAGACTACCACGTCCCGTTCGGGGGGCGCGGCAAGTCGTCCTATGGGCCGCGCGAGCAGGGCCGCTATTCGATGGAATTCTATACCGAGACCAAGACGAGCTACACCTATAGCGGGTAGCGGCGATCCGGGCGGCGGACGGGCGGGACTCCGGGGCCCTTGCCTCCGGGGTCCCTGCCTTCGGGGTCCTTGCCTTCGGGGTCGTTGTCCGCGCCCGCCCTCATTCCCGCACGACCCTGTCCGAGAAGTGCTCGAGGAAGCGCAGCGTGGTTGTCTGGTAGCGGATGATCTGCGCGCACCGCACCAGTTCTTCCCCGACCTGGGCCAGCTTCTCGTCGGTAAGGACGCTGCTGTGGCCGGTAACGGTGAGGCAACCGATCGCCGTGCGGCTCCATGAAGAGATGAGCGCCGAAACCGCCGTCAGGCCGACATGGTGCTCGTCGCGCGAATAGACGTAGCCCAGCGTGTCGACCATGGCCAGGTTGGCTTCCAGCGTCTCGGGATCGGTTATCGTGTACGCGGTGAAGGCCGGGAAGGGGCCGGGCCCCAGAATGGCCTTGCGGCTTTCCGGCGTCATGCTGGCGAGCAGGGCCTTGCCCACGCCGGTGGCGTGCATGGGGCCCTTCAGCCAGTTGTCGTAATAGGGGCTGAGCGACCCCGGCCGTTGCTCGATGTCGATGACCATGCGCTCGTTTCCGATGAACAGGGCGAGAATGGCGGTCTGGTCGGTCTTCTCGGCGAGATCGGCAAGAATGCTGGAGGCGTCGCGGCGGAACTGCTCCACCGGGTGCATCAGCGACAGCGGCCGCATCGCGTGGGGCGACGGAAGGTAGCGCTTGGAGCCGCGCATGCGCACGACGTAGCTGGATTCCTCGAGCGATCGCAGCAGGCGCAGCGTGGTGCTCTGGTCGAGGCCGCAAAGCGTGGCGATCT
Organism: Alphaproteobacteria bacterium; assembly: GCA_037190985.1. GTDB lineage: Bacteria > Pseudomonadota > Alphaproteobacteria > Rhizobiales > Rhizobiaceae > Aerobium. Next base: position 323,850 of record JBBCKE010000032.1, on the reverse strand, counting down.
CGGCCAGCATCATCGGGTGCGGGGATTCGATGACCGCATTGAGGACGGTAAGTCCTCGCGCCAGTGTTCCTATGGGGTTGGGAGCTTCGTTGCCCGACGCGATCGCAGCATCGTCATCTTTCTTCTTTCTCACGAAAAGGCCCAAATCTTCCTGATACCGAAAGGATCATTACAACAATCGAATGCCAGCATATAAATGGCGGCGTCGGATGCGGCAACCGCATACTGCCCGCCGTCGTCATTGTCGTCCGGCACGCCGGCGACGCTTCATAGCAAATCCCCGGCCGCCCCGATATCCGCTCCGGCCCTGCCGATCCCCGATCCGGCCCGATACCCGATCAAACCCGGCGTCCCATACGTCCGGGACGCGATTGCGGCTGCTTCGAAGCCGGGCTCCGCGATGGCGGAGGAAGGCGCCTGCCGGCAAATGCCGCCGCTCCATCCCGACATTTTCGCCATCAGTCCACGCGTCATCTATTGACATAAAAAACATGGCATATGAAAATGAAATTTCAATAATTGTAGTGCTGGTTGGCAAAGATCGGCGAGACGTGCGGAGAAACTCCATGGATTTCAGGCTGACCGACGACCAGCGGGCCTTGCAGCAATCTGCGCGCCAGTTCGCCACCACCCACCTTCCCTCCCTCGCGGTCCGGCTCGAGGAAAACGGTGAGCCCGTTCCCGATGAATGGATGAGGAAATATGCCGAGCTGGGCGTGCTCGGGATCAATTCCAGCCCGGATGTCGGCGGCATGGGCCTTCCGCTCCTCGATGCGCTGATCGTGCTGGAGGAGTTCGCCAAGATATCGGTTGCGGTGGCCTTCCCGGTGTTCGAGTGCTGCACCGGCCCGATCCGGATCGTCGAGCGCTTCGGCGCGCCGAAGCTGGCCGAAGCCCTCTTGCGGCGCGTCGTGGCGGGCGATCTTCTGGTGGCGATCTCCATGTCCGAGCCGGATGCCGGCACGGCGCTGACCGATCTGCGCACGCGTGCCCGCGTCGATGGCGACAGCATCGTCATCGACGGAACCAAGCGCTGGTGTTCCGGCGCGGGCCATTCGGGCGCCTATGTGGTGTTCTGCCGTTTCGACGACATCCCCGGCTCCCGGGGCGTGGGCGCGGTTCTGGTCGAGAAGGACACGCCGGGGCTGAGCTTCGGCCCCCAGGAAAAGCTGATGGGCTTCCGGGGCGTGCCCTCCGCCGACATGAATTTCGATTCCGTCAGAGTGCCGCGCGACAACCTTCTCGTCGAGGCGGGCGGCTTCCCGAAGCTGATGGGCAGCTTCAACATCGAGCGGCTGGGCAACGCCACGATGGCCCTCGGCGTCGCGGCCGGCGCGCTGGAGCAGGTCGCGGCCTATGTGCAGGAGCGCAAGCAGTTCGGAAAGCCGCTGGCCGACTTCCAGGCCGTGCAGCTCCGGCTCGCGGAAATGGAGGTCAAGGTCGAAGCCGCGCGGCTTCTCATCCATCGCGCCGCCTCGGACCTGGAGGGCGGGCTTCCGGTGGCGCGCGGCGTTGCCATCGCCAAATGCTTCGCCAACGAGATGACGCGCGAGGTGACCGGCTCGGCCATGCAGCTCATGGGCGGCTACGGCTATGCCAGGGAGTACGGGATGGAGCGCCGCATGCGCGATTCCTGGGGCTGGGGCATAGCCGGCGGCGCCATTGACATCCAGAAGGTGAACATCGCCTCGGCGCTGCTCGGTCGCAGGGTCAGCCAGCGTGGCTAGGATCGACGACGCGAAGCCCTTCATGGATACGATGACGAACGGGAAAGCCGAAGGCGGCCCGCTCGCGGGCATCCGCGTGCTCGATCTGTCGCGGGTTCTCGCCGGCCCGTGGTGCTCGCAGTGCCTTGCCGATCTCGGCGCGGACGTGCTGAAGATCGAGCAGCCAGGCACCGGCGACGAGACGCGCGGCTGGGGGCCGCCCGAAATGGGCGGCATGGCGGCCTATTATGTCTGCGCCAACCGCTCCAAGCGCAGCCTGGCGCTGGACTTCACCCGGGACGAGGATCTGCGCAAGGTCGTCGAGCTTGCCGCCGTCGCCGACGTCATCATCGAGAACTACAAGCTCGGGACGCTCGATCGCTACGGCCTCGACTATCCGACGGTTTCGCGCGGCAATCCCGCCGTGGTCTATTGCTCGATCTCCGGCTACGGGCGGTCGGGGCCGGAAGCGGCGCGGCCGGGATACGACTTCGTCATCCAGGGCGAAACCGGCCTGATGTCGATCACCGGCGAGCCGGACGGCGCGCCGATGAAGGTCGGCGTGGCGGTTTCGGACCTGTTCGCCGGACTTTACGCGTCGCAGGCCATCCTCGCCTTGCTTCTCGGCCGCGAGGCGACGGGGAAGGGCGGGCATATCGACGTATCCCTGTTCGACTGCCAGCTTGCGGCGCTGGCCAACGTCGCCTCCAACGCGCTCGCCACGGAGCGCGTGCCGGCCCGGTTCGGGAACGCCCACCCGAGCGTGGTCCCCTACGAGGTTTTCGAGGCGAGCGACGGGCCGATGGTGCTTGCGGTCGGCAACGACAGGCAGTTCGAGAAACTGTGCGACAGGGTGCTGGACGCGCCGCAGGTGGCGCGCGACGCGAAATTCTCGACCAACAGGATGCGTACGGCCAATCGCCAGGAGCTGCGTGCCTTTCTCCAGCAGGCGTTCGCGGCGCGCACGCGCGCCGAATGGATCGCGGACCTGACCGCCCAGTCGATCCCTGCCGGCATCATCCGCACGGTCAAGGAAGCGCTCGATTCGCGGCAGACCAGCGAGCGCGGCCTGATCGGCGAGGCGGGGGAGGGCGACGCCAGGGTGCGTTTCGTCCGCTATCCGGTGAAGCTGTCGACGCCGCTCCCCGAGAGCTGGGCGCCGCCCCGCCTCGGACAGGGCGGCGAGGAGACGATGGCCCGCTGGCTGTCCGACACGGAAACGGCCGCCGCCCGCGCCGCCGCCGACGGCGCGCCATCATGAACGCCAGGAGCCCGGGGTCCCCAGCCATGACCACACAGACCGACAGCACAAGGAACGGCGCCCGGATCCTCGTGGATCAGTTGCGGATCCACGGCGTCGACCGGATCTTCTGCGTGCCGGGAGAGAGTTTCCTCGCCGTTCTCGACGCTCTCGTCGACGCGCCGGAAATCGCGGTGACGACGTGCCGGCACGAGGGCGGCGCCACGATGATGGCGGAAGCCTACGCCAAGCAGACGGGCAGGCCGGCGGTCGCCTTCGTCACGCGCGGCCCCGGCGCCACCAATGGCAGCTCGGGCATCCATGTCGCCAAGCAGGATTCGACGCCCGTCATCCTGTTCATCGGCGATATCGAGCGCAGCGCCATCGACCGCGAGGCGTTCCAGGAGATCGACTATGGCCGCATGTTCGCGCCCATGGCCAAATGGGTGGCGCGCGCCGACGATCCGGCGCGCCTGCCGGAACTGTTGAGCCGCGCGTTCCATACGGCGGTGTCGGGAAGGCCCGGCCCGGTCGTGATCGCGCTGCCGGAGGACATGCTGGTCGAGGAAACGGCGACCCCTCCCTCGCCCGCGCCCTACGCGGTCGTGCAGCCCGGCCTTTCGGATCGTGCGCTCGCCGCCATCGGGGAAAGGCTGGCCCGCGCAGAGCGGCCGGTCGTGCTGGTCGGGGGCGGCGGCTGGAACGCGCGGATCGCCGCCGATCTGGCGCGCTTCGCGGCGGCATGGGACCTGCCGGTATGCACCGCCTTCCGCCGCAACGACTATTTCGACAACGCCCATCCCAACTATGCCGGCTCGCTCGGCCTGGGGGCCAATCCGGAACTGGTCAAGGCGGTCGGCGAGTCCGATCTCATCCTTGCGCTGGGAACGCGGCTCGGCGAGATCACCACCGTCGGCTATTCGCTTTTCGCCATTCCGCGACCCAGGCAGAGCCTGATCCATGTGCATCCCGATACGGACGAGCTGGGCCGCATCTACCAGCCCGAGCTCGCCGTCAACGCCGGCATGGCCGAAACGATGGCGCGGCTGGCCGATCTTGCGGCCCCGGAAGCGCGCGCCACGCGCGGCTGGAGGGAAGGGCTGAACAAGTCCTATCTGGCCTGGACGGAGCTTTCCGGCAAGCTGGCCGATCCCCGCATGGCCGAAATCATGGCCTGGTTGCGCGAGCACCTGCCCGAGGACGCGGTGATAACCAACGGAGCCGGCAATTTCGCCATCTGGCCGAACCGGTATCATTTCTACCGCAGGCACGGCACCATGCTGGCGCCGACATCCGGCTCGATGGGCTATGGCGTGCCGGCGGCGGTGGCGGCCAAGCTGGCGGACCGGGGCAGGACGGTGGTCGCGTTCGAGGGGGACGGCTCCTTCCTCATGACGGGACAGGAACTGGCGACGGCGGCCAAGGAGGCGGTGCCGATCGTCGTGATCCTCCTGAATAACGGAATGTACGGAACGATCCGGATGCACCAGGAAAAGCACTATCCCGGCCGGGTCACCGCCACCTCGCTGCTCAACCCCGATTTCCAGCTTCTCGCCCGTTCCTATGGCGCCGATGCCGCGCTCGTCGCAACGAAGGACGAGTTCGTCCGCGCCTTCGGGCAGGCGGTGGCATCGGATCGTTCGACCGTGATCGAGATCGTCGTCGACGCCGAGATCATCTCGCCGACGGAAACCGTGACCAGCCTGCGGGCGAAGAGCGGGCAGGCCGCCGGATGAGGCGACAGGGAGACGTCGCCGCAACTGCGCGCGGCGCAGATGTCCGGCGCGACAGACCGGCACTTGAAAAACGAGACAGGGCGGGAACATGCCAGTGCGTATAGGATCTGATATCGGCGGAACATTCACCGACCTGGTGATCGCGGACGGCGAAGGGCGCTTGCTGCACCGGGCCAAGGTGCTGACCACCCCCGAAAACCCCGAGCGGGCGGTGCTGGCGGGCGTCGACGAGCTGCTCGGCAAGAGCGGCGCGCCGGGCGGGAGCGTGCAGCAGCTTCTCCACGCCACGACGCTCTTCACCAATGCGCTGATCGAGCGCAAGGGCTCCAGGACGGCGCTGATAACGACGACCGGGTTTCGCGACGCCATCGAGATAGGGCGGGAACACCGCTACGACATGTACGATCTCTACCTGAAGCGGCCGCGCCCCCTGGCGGAGCGTCGCCTGCGGTTCGAGATCGACGGCCGCATCCTCGTCGACGGCAGCGAGCTGGAACCCCTCGACGAGGCGCAGATCCCCGCGATCGCCGAAGCGATCCGCAAGGAGGGCGTCGAGGCCGTCGCGATCTGCCTCATCAACTCCTACGTCAACCAGACGCACGAGACGCGGCTGAAGGAGCTTCTCCAGATCGCGCTTCCCGACATCGCCATCACGGCGTCGAGCGAGCTGGTCGCGGAGATCGGCGAGTACGACCGCTCCTCCACGGCGCTGGCCAACGTCTACGTCCAGCGGATCGCGGAACGCTACATGCAGACGCTCGAAAGCGCGCTGACGGAAAAGGGCATCGGCGGCCGGCTGCTCATCATGCAGTCGAACGGCGGCCTGTGCACGGCGGATTCGGCGGCGCGCCACCCGATCAAGCTGGTGGAATCCGGTCCGGCGGCCGGCGCCATCGCCGCCGCCTATTACGGAAGCGTCCTCGGTCATGACAAGCTGCTGTCCTTCGACATGGGCGGAACCACGGCCAAGGCGTGCATCGTGCTCGACGGCAAGCCGCTCATCGCCCCGACCTTCGAGATCGACAGGCAGTACAAGTTCAAGAAGGGCTCCGGCCTGCCGGTGAAGGTTCCGGTGGTGGAGCTGATCGAGATCGGCACGGGCGGCGGCTCCATCGCCTCGCTCGATCCGCTGCTGGGCCGCATGGCGGTCGGGCCGCGCAGCGCCGGCTCGGTGCCCGGCCCGGCCTGCTACGGCCTCGGCGGCAAGGAACCCACGGTCACGGATTCGGACCTCATCCTCGGCTATCTCGACGCGGACTTCTTCCTTGGCGGCTCGATGAAGCTGGACCGCGCCGCCGCGGAAACCGCGATCGCCGGGCGCATAGGCGACAGGCTCGACATGAGCGTGGCCAGGGCGGCCTGGGCGATCCACCAGATGGCCAATGAAAGCATGGCGTCGGCCGCCCGCATCCATGCGGTGGAGCGCGGGGCCAATGTCGAGAACTTCCCGATCTTCGCGTTCGGCGGCGCCGGGCCGGTCCATGCCTACGGCGTGGCGCGGATATTGCGCAGCCCCTCGATCATCTACCCGCTCGGCGCGGGCGTCATGTCGGCCATCGGCCTTCTGGTCGCGCCGGTGACGTTCGATTTCGTCCGCACCCTGACCATGCCGCTCGCCCAGATCGACTGGAGCGTCGTCGCGGCCCTGTTCGGCGATATGGAAGGCGAGGGCAAGGCCCTGATCGAGGGCGTGGTGCCGGCGCAGCAGGTCCGCTATCGCCGGGTCGTCGACATGCGCTACCGCAACCAGGGTTCCGACATCCGCATCGAGATTCCGGACCTGCCCTTCGGACCGGAGCTCGAAGCCGTGCTCAAGGCCGAGTTCCTGAAAAGCTACCGGCGCATCTACGGTCACCTGATCGAGGACGCCACCATCGAATGCGTCTCGTGGCGCGCCATCGTCCACGGGCCGTCCGACGCTGTCTCGTCCTCGGGTTCTCTGACCGGGCAGGGCAGCCTCGAGGAGGCGAGAAAGGGCACGCGCCGCATCTATCTTCCCGATATCGACGATTACGGGGACGTGCCGGTCTTCGACCGCAACCTTCTTCCGCTCGGCGCCTCCTTCGCCGGGCCGGCGATCGTCGAGGAGACGGAATCGACGGCCGTCATCGCCGGTCCCGCGCAGATTTCCGTCGATATGATGGGGAACCTCGTCGCAGTGCTGGCCGGACGGAAATGATGGGGGAGACGGTCATGGACAAAATCACGTTCGACATCCTGTGGAATCGCCTGATCGCCGCCACCAACGAGCAGGCGGCGGCCCTGATGCGGTCGTCCTTCACCTCGGTGGTCCGGGATGCGGGAGACCTTTCGGCCGCCGTCTTCGACCGCAGGGGCCGCATGGTGGCCCAGGCCGTCACCGGCACGCCGGGGCACATCAACTCCATGGCGACCGGCATGCGCCATTTCCTCGAGAAATACCCGGTCGAGACGCTGAACCCGGGCGATATCCTCATCACCAACGATCCGTGGAAGACCGCCTCGCAGCTTCACGACATGACGGTGGTGACGCCGATTTTCCGGGGCGAGCGCCTTGTCGCCTTCTTCGGAAGCTGCTGCCACACGCTCGATATCGGCGGCCGCGGGCTTTCCGCCGATTCGCGGTCGATCTACGAGGAAGGCATCCTGATCCCGGTCACCAAGCTCTATGAGGCGGGCCGGCCGGTCGAGGTGCTGTTCGATCTCATGCGCTCCAATGTCCGCACGCCGGAGGAGATGGTCGGCGACCTGCATTCGCAGATCGTCGGCAACCAGATCGGGGGACGACAACTGCTCGATTTCCTCGATGAGTTCGGGCTGGAGGACATCGAGGCGCTCTCCGACGAGATCACCGACCGGACGGAACAGGCGATGCGCGACTGCATCGCGCGGATTCCCGACGGTTCCTATACCTTCACCCTCAACGGCGACGGGTTCGACGACAAGCTTCACCTTGCCGCAAACGTCACCGTCAGCGGCGACAGGATGGTCATCGACTATGCCGGCTCGTCCGGCCCGTCTGCCCTCGGCATCAATGTCTGCCTCAACTACACCAAGGCCTATACGATCTACGGGCTGAAATGCGCCCTTTCCCCCGACGTCCCCAACAATGACGGGACGTTCCGGGCAATCGAGATCATCGCGCCCGAAGGCTCGATCCTCAATGCGCGGCATCCGGCGGCGGTGTGCGGACGCCATCTCGTCGGGCATTACCTGCCGTCGCTGGTCATGGGCGCTCTCGCCAAGGCCGGAGTCGAGCGCTACATGGCGCCGGGCTATGACGGGCTGTGGGAAAGCCATATCGTCGGCAACGACGACGAGACCGGCAAGCTCTACGCTTTCACATGGTTCTCGTCGGGCGGCACCGGGGCGCTGTCCACCCAGGACGGGTTTTCCGCGACGGCCTATCCCAGCGGCGTCGCCAGCGTGGCGGCGGAGGTCATCGAGACGCGCGCGCCCATGCGGGTCGTCTCGCGCTCGCTGCGCCGCGATTCCGGCGGGCCGGGCAAGTTCCGCGGCGGGCTGAGCCAGGTGCTCGAACTCGAGATCCGGACCAGAGAGCCGATCTCCTTCGCCGGCATCTATGAGCGCCTCAACAACCCCGCGCCCGGCATGAATGGCGGCCTTCCCGGCGCCACCGGCCGCGTGACCTGCGATCTCGGGCAGGCGTTCGAGGCGAAGAAGGCCAATATGCTCAAGGGCGGCACCCGCATCGTGCTGGAGCTGCCCGGCGGCGGCGGCGTCGGGTCGCCCCTGGAACGCGACCCGCAACGCGTGCTCGAAGACGTCAGCAGCGGCTATGTTTCGCTGGAGGTCGCGCGCGACGTCTACGGCGTGCACATAGACCCGGTGGCGATGACCGTCGACGAGGACCGCACCAGGGCCGCCAGAAGCGCGTGAGAACCGGAAAGCCGGAGCGAGGCAAAGGACAGATCAATGGCCATCAACGTCGTAACGATCTCGGACGACTGGACTCCCGAATTCCTCTGGCGGAACGGGGAGTTCGTCGCATGGGAGCAGGCAACCATTCACATCAACGCGGTGGGGCACGCCTCCGTAGCCGGCGTCTTCGAGGGGCTGAAGGCCTACAAGGGCGACGATAGCGACCAGCTCTACCTGTTCCGCCTACGCGAGCACATGCAGCGCTACGTGGAATCGGCGCGCCTGTCGCGGCTCCACCTCGACTACGGGCGTGACGAGCTGTGCGCGGCCGTGGTGGAGCTCCTGCGCCGCAACGGGATCCGCCGCGACATCTATGTCCGGCCCTACAGCTTCGCGCGCGGCATCGTGCGCCAGCTCATGGTGCCGGAGAACGTCGCCACCGAGACCGTCATCGACTGCTGGCCGTTCGATACGTCCCTGCGCAGCCTGAAGGGCTGCAAGGCGGCGGTCAGCTCGTGGAGAAGGCTGGACGACACCATCACGCCGCCACGCGTCAAGGCGTTCTCGAACTACCACAACGGACGTTTCGCGATGATGGAGGCGAAGCGCGGCGGCTACGATTCCGCCATCATGCTCGACGGCAACGGCAAGGTCTCGGAAGGGCCGGCATCGTGCCTCGTCATGGTGCGCAACGGCCGCATCGTGACGCCGTCGACGACCAGCAGCATCCTCGAAAGCATCACGCGCGACACGATGCTGACCATCGCGCGCGAGGACATGGCGCTGGAGGTGGTGGAGCGCCAGGTCGACCGCAGCGAGCTTTATCTCGCCGACGAGCTTTTCTTCGTCGGCACGGCCTGGGAAATCCTGCCGGTGATCGAGATCGACGGCCTTGCCGTCGGCGACGGCGGGATCGGGCCGGTGGCGCGGGGCCTCGACGCCCGCTATGCCGACCTCGTGCGCGGTCGCGCGCCCGACACGCGCGGCTGGCTGACGCCGGTGTGGGACGAATAGCCGGCAAATGAAACGGAGGGAGCCGAGGCGATGACAGATTCCAGATCCGGTCGGGGACCGCTCGAAGGGACCATCGCGCGTCCGCCGAAGGAGGTGGTCGAGGGCTTTCGCGGGCTGGCGACGAGCACCATCGGCAATGTGCTCGACGATCTCGGCATAGCGGGCATCATGCTCAACATCAAACCGCTCGCGCCCGGCTCCTATCTGCTCGGCACCGCCTTCACGGCCAAGGAAGTCACCGGCGTCCAGCACAGCTACACGGCGGCCGAGTTCGGTCTGGGCGCGGTCGTCGACGGCGCGGAGGCCGGCGACGTCATCGTCATCGACAATGGCGGACAGCAGGTTTCCACCTGGGGCGGGGTCGCCGCCTTCGCCGCCAGCCGGCGCGGCGTGGCCGGCCTGCTCGTCGACGGCGGCGTCCGCGACGTCGACGAGATCCGTCACTACGAGTTCCCGACATTCAGCAGACACGCCGTGCCGCTGTCGGGCAAGACCCGGGTCAAGGTCATCGAGATCAACACGGTGGTCAAGATCGACGGCGTCATGGTGCGCCCCGGCGACATCATCGTCGGCGACAGCACGGGCGTGGTATGCGTTCCCTCGGCCGTCGCCGCCGAGGTGCTCGCCGCCGCCAGGCGGCTCGACGAGGACGACCGCAAGGCCATCGAGGAAATCAAGGCCGGGCTGAGTTTCCGCGCCGCGCTGGCGAAATTCTCCAAGCTGTAGGCCGTCGGCCGAGGACGGCAGGACGATCATGACCTGAAGCGTCTGCCACGGGCCACGCCCCACGCGCTCCCCGCCGCACGATAACGATGCAGGCCGTGGCAGTCGACGGCGCTTTGATCGCGTTGGGGCAGCAGGGGCGGGATCAGCCGTCGACCACGCGCACCCGTTCGGGCGGGATCGTCAGGAACACCGTCTTGCCGTCGGGGAAGACCACGTCATGGGGAGTGAGGACCCGGATCGACTGGTCTGCGAGCGTCAGGACATAGCGGTTGCGGGCGCCGAGGAAGACGCGGGTCCGCACCGTGGCCGCCACTCCCGGGGGGCTGGCCGAAAGCGTGATGTCCTCCTGCCGCAGGGCCACCGTCGCCGGGCCGCGGGCCCGCTCTCCCGCTGAAAGAGGCAGCACAATCCCCGGGGCGATACGGGCCATCGGCGATCCGGCCTCCTCGACGATGTCGACACCGACCATGTTGGCCGAGCCGAGGAAGGTGCTGGCGAAGCCCGTGCGCGGCCGGGCGTAGATTTCGTCCGGGGCGCCTTCCTGCTCGATCCTGCCGGCGTTCAGCAGGACGACCCGATCGGAGAGGCTGAGGGCCTCCTCCTGATCGTGGGTGACGAACAGGGTCGTGAGGTTCAGCCGCTTGTGGATCTCGATCAGCTCCACCTGCATGTCCTCCCGCAGGCGTGCGTCGAGGTTCGAGAGCGGCTCGTCGAGGAGCAGCACCTTTGGGTTCGAGACGATCGCCCGGGCAAGAGCCACGCGCTGCTGCTGGCCGCCGGAAAGCTGCCTGGGGCGACGGTCGCCGAGATGGCCGAGCTGGACCGTCTCGAGGGCCGACCGGACGCGGGCATCCTGTTCCTCGCGGGTGCCGATGCGGCGCATGCGCAGGGGAAACCGCACATTCTCGTAGACCGACAGATGCGGCAGCAGCGCGTAGGACTGGAACATCATGGCGATGTCCCGCTTCTCCGGCGGCAGCTCCGTCACATCCTTTCCGCCGATCGCGACCGTTCCGGCGGTGACGCCTTCCAGCCCGGCGAGGATGCGCAGGAGCGTGGTCTTGCCGCAGCCCGACGCACCGAGCAGGCTCACGAACTCGCCCGACGCGACGGCGAGCGAGACACCGTGCAGCACCTCAAGCCGGCCGAAGGATTTTCTGATGTTCGTCAACTGGACGTCGGCCATGGGTCAGGAACTCGCGAACTTGCCCAACCCCAGCATGCGATCGATGACGATCATCAGCAGGATGGTAAGGGCAATCATGATGGAGGAAACGGCGGCCACCGACGGGTCGGGCGAGAATTCGAGCTGTCCGTAGACCTGCACCGGCAGGGTCGTCAGTCCCGGCTTGCGCAGGAACAGGGACAGGACCGCCTCGTCGAAGGAGATGTTGAAGGCGAAGAACGCGCCCGCCGCCAGCCCCGGCAGGCACTGGGGCACGACGACGAACCAGAGGCAGCGCAGGCGCCCGGCGCCCATGGTCCGCGCGGCCTCCTCGAGAAACGGGTCGGATTCCGCCAGGACGGCCAGCGTGGTGCGCACGACATAGGGCAGCGTGATCACCGTATGGCTGATCCACAGCGTCGTCATCGAGACGGAGCCGAACACCGACGACCAGAACATCAGCATGCCGATGGCATAGATGATGGTCGGCAGCACGAGCGGCGACAGGAAGGCCGTTGCGATGAGTTCGGAGGCCGGCAATTGACGGCGGTGTATGGCGATGGCGGCGCCGCCGCCGATGAGCGTCGCGCTTACCGTCACCAGCAAGCCGATCTGGAGGCTGACGAGGCCCGCGGCGAGATAGGTGCTGGAGGAAAGGACCTCCTGATACCAGCGCAGGCTGAAGCCCCTCGGAGGGAAGGCGATGAACTGGTTCTCCGACACCGAGACACCCACCACCACGATGAGCGGGGCCAGCAGCAGAAGGACCGTGAGGGCGACGAAGACGATCGCCGCGATGCGGAGCGGAAACGGTACGGCCCTAACCATGTTGTTGTCTCGTCAGCCTGATGTACGGGGCCAGCACCAGCAGGATGCCCGCGAAGAGGATCACCGCCTGAGCCGCGGCAAACGGCCAGTCGAGCACCTGGGTCACCGACTTGTAGATGGAAGCCGCCAAGACCTGGATGCGGGCGCCGCCGAGCAGGTTGGGCGTCACGAACGAGCTGGCCGACAATGTGAAGCACAGCAGCGACCCGGCGACGATGCCGGGCAGCGACAGGGGCAGGATGACGGCGCGGATGGTCTGGAGGAAGGAGCAGCCCATGGTGCGCGCCGCTTCCTCCAGGCGCTCGTCGATCCGCGTCAACACGCCGAGGACGGAAAGGGTCATGAAGGGCAGGAGCACCTGCACCATGCCGATGACGATCGCCGTCTCCGTCTGCATCAGCGCGAAGTTCCGCTCGACCAGCCCCATGTCGCGCAGCAGGGTGGGTATGAGGCCGGAACGCGTCAGGACCACCATCCAGCCGAAGGTGCGGATGACCACGCTCGTCATCAGGGGCAGGATCACCATGATGGTGAGCCACAGGCGCATGCGCGCGCTCACGCGCGCCATGATGTAGGCCAGGGGAAAGCCGATCAGCGCGCATATCACCGTGATGATGAGCGACAGGCGCACCGTCCGCCAAAGGATTCCGAGATAGAACGGATCGAGCAGGAAACGGGAGAAATGCCGGAGAGTCGGGCCGTCATCGCCTTGCACGGACAGGACGAGCATCTGGCCGATCGGCAGCAGGAAGGCCAGCGCCAGAAGCAGCAACCCCGGCAGGGCCAGAAACAGGTTCTCCGTCCGATCAGACATTCAACCCCACTTTTCAGCCTCGGCGACCTAAAAAAATCCGGATGAAATTATCCGTATACTGAACATTTGGCCCTATTTTTATAAATCAATGTCGGCCGGGCTTGTCAATGGATGCGGGGATTCTCGACGCCCCGCATCGGAGGCGGCGCTCGCTGACCGTCAGACGCGGCTGAGAAGAAGGTTCGTTTCGGTCGTCGCCACGCCCTCCATCAGCTGGACCTCGCTGATGACGCGGTCGAAATCCTGAAGGCTGTCGGCCCGGATGGTCGCGACCAGGTCCCATCGCCCGTTCGTGGTGTGCAGCAGCCGTATCTCCGGAATGCCGCGCAGCCTGTTGAACACCGCCTTGGTCGGACGGGCGGCGAGGCCGATCATCATGATCGCGCGCACCGCCTCGCCGTCATCGTCCCGGAGCTGGACGGTGAAGCCCTGAAGGATGCCGGTTTCCACCAGCCGGTCGAGCCGGTTCCTGACGGTCCCCCTTGCGACCCCGAGCGTTTCGCACAGGGCCGACAGCGAGGCGCGGCCGTCGGCCCGCAGATGGGCGATCAGCTTCCGGTCGAGCGCGTCCGGCCGGTAGCGCACGCCGTCCGCCGTCGCGCCTTTGACGGAATGATCGCTCGCACTGGTCATTTTGCGCGGCGCCGGGCTGAATTCGGTACGGTTTGCGAATTTAGAAGGACGGCCCATGTCGCTACCATCCGGGCTTCGAAACTGGAGGAATCATCGTGGCGTCCCCATCCGACAAAGCGCTCATCCCGTTCGTCAGCGTCGAGAACATGATGCGGTTCATCCACTCCATCGGGATCGAGAGGCTGCTGACGGAGCTCGCCGATTGCATCGAGGAGGATTTCGGCCGCTGGGAGTCGTTCGAGAAGATACCGCGTGTCGCGTCCCATTCGCGCATCGGCGTGATCGAGCTGATGCCGACCTCGGACGGGCAGACCTACGGCTTCAAATATGTGAACGGTCACCCGGCGAATGCCGCGCGCGGCTTCCAGACGGTCACGGCTTTCGGCCTGCTGGCGGATGTCGAGACCGGCTACCCCTTGCTGCTCACCGAGATGACGCTGCTGACGGCCCTGCGCACGGCCGCGACGTCGGCGATGGCCGCTCGTCTGCTGGCGCCGCGCGGGGCACGCGTCATGGCCATGATCGGCAACGGGGCGCAGGCGGAGTTCCAGGTTCTGGCCATGAAGGCGGTGCTGGGCCTCGACGCGGTCCGGCTCTACGACATCGACCGGTCGGCCAGCCTGAAGGTGCGCCGCAACCTGGCGGCGTCGGGAATCTCGATCACGGTCTGCGACACCCCGCAGGCGGCGGTGGAAGGCGCCGGCATCATCACCACCTGCACCGCCGACAAGCAGTTCGCCACCATCCTGACCGACAACATGGTCGGCTCCGGCGTGCACCTCAACGCGATCGGCGGCGACTGTCCGGGCAAGACCGAGCTGCATCGCGACATCCTGCTCCGGGCCAGCACCTTCGTCGAGTACGACCCCCAGACCCGGATCGAGGGAGAGATTCAGCAGATGGCTGCCGACTACCCGGCGACCGAGCTCTGGCGCGTGGTCACGGGGGAGGCCGCGGGCAGGACGGACGAGGAGCAGATCACGCTGTTCGACAGCGTCGGCTTCGCCGTCGAGGATTTCTCGGCCCTGCGCTATCTGCACGCCAGGCTTCCCGGCACCGGTTTCTTCGACCCGATCGACATGATCGCGGACCCGGACGATCCGCGCGACCTGTTCGGGATGCTGGAACGGGCGAAGGCAGGAGCCTGATGCCTGGCCCGGATGGCGAAGACCCGATGCGCCGCTACGCATCGCGATCTCTAGTAGAGGGCGGGGGTGACCGCCCAGATGAGCTCGGTCGGCACCGTCCCTATGCACCAGAAGCGGTGCATCTTGGTCGCGTCGAAGGCGAAGGAATCCCCCGTCATCGCCGTATACTCGACCTTGTCCACCTCGAGGCCCAGCGTGCCGGACAGGACGAGACCGCTTTTGGCGCCCTTCTCCGCATTGTAGGGCTCCGGCCCCGAATTCCCGCCGGGCTGGATGACGATCCGCATGAGCTGGATGCCGGGCACGCTGTCGGGTGAGAGAAGCTCCTTCATCATGCCGTTGGCGTTGAAATCGAGGCGACGCCGGCTGGCCTGCGTGACGATGACATCGCTGTGCTCGGTCTCGTCGCCGTCGAACACCCATCCGATGGGCATGTTCAGTGCCTGGCAGATCAGTTGCAGCGAGCGGATGGAGGCGCCGCTGGTGCCGCGCTCGATCTGGCTCAAAAGGCCGATCGACAGGCCCGCCGCCTCCGCGACGTCCGCGAGGGAGCGGTTGCGGATGCGCCTTCGAAGCCGGATCTTCTTGCCGATCGCGGCAGTCGAATCGCGCTCGGTCTTCTCGTGAGCCGTCATTGCCACTCTGTCTACCTCTTCTTCTATCGCCGCATCCCGTTGCTGCGGTGCTTCTGTCGGGTTTCGTCGGGAGGTTCGGCGCACCGTAGCCTGCACGTTGTCGTTCATATCAGATTTCACATCTCCATAAGGGTCAAGTTTGAAATTTCGACAGAAATGAATTTTAGAGCCAAAAATTTCATAAAGCGGCTTGCACCCTTTCGACTTCCTGTTACGGTGCTCGGGCGCCGCAGCGCGTCCAGGTCCAGAATAGCAGCTATCGAGGGTGCCCAATGGCGCAATCTACAACGCAAGAGGAAATGGTCGAGAACGATCCGATCAAGTTCAGCCTCATCCTGAACCGGCTCGACAGCATTACCGAAGAAATGACGCTGACGCTGGAACGAAGCGCCCGGACCGCGATCCTTGCCGTAAGCCGGGATTTTTCTTGCGCAATCTTCGATCAGGATTGCCGGCAGATTGCAATGCACGATGCGTTGCCCGTTCACACCAATTCCTTCAACCTCCTGATCGCTGAAATCTCCAAGGCTTTCGAAGGTGACATCCGTGACGGCGATGTCTTCATGTGCAACGACCCCTCGCGCTACAATACTCATATTGCCGATCTTGTGACCGCCCTTCCGGTCTTCGTCGACGGGGAGCTGCTGTTCTGGGCCGCGACGCGCGGGCACCAGCTCGACGTCGGCGCCTTCGTTCCCGCCAGCATGAGCGCGGCCGCGACGAATGTGTGGGAGGAGGGGCTCTGCATCCCTCCGCTCAAGCTCGTCGACGCCGGGCGCATGCGCAACGACGTCATCGAGCTCTATCTCGCCAATGTCCGCTACAAGGAGCTGCTGCACGCCGATCTTCTGGCCCAGCTCGGCTCCATCGAGAAGGGGCGTCAGCGCCTGCTCGAGATGGTCGACGCCTATGGCGTGGCCGATCTTCGCCACTATACCGGGCAGATGATCGAATACGCCCGACGGCGCATGGTGGACGAGATTCGCCGGATGCCGGACGGCACCTATCGGGCGGAGGGCTGGATCGACAGCGACAGCTACGATCTCAGGGACATTCCGATCCGCGTCGAGATCACCATCCGCGACGGTCACGTCACCGTCGACTACAGCGACAGCGCGCCTCAGGCACGCGGCGGCGTCAACGGCTCGGTGGCGACCACCCGGGCGGCCGGCGCCATGCCCTTCCTCTATTATGTAAGCGCCGACATCCCGCACAATCAGGGTGCGATCGACCAGATAACGGTCCAGTCCAGGCCCGGCACGATCTGCAACGCCAGCTATCCGGCGTCGACCTCCTGCGCGACGGTGGTGCCGTCGAACCTCATGTCCGACATCGTCAACATGGCGCTTGCCGAGGCGATGCCCGAAAAGGTGCTTGCCGGCATCGCGCGCTCCTCGAACACGCCGCAACTATCGGGCGACAAGGGCTGGGACGGCGAATCCTGGGGCGTCATGGTCTTCAACAACCGTGGCGGCATGGGCGCGGCGGCCGATGTCGACGGCTGGCCGATCTTCGGCAGCCATGCCTCCTTCGGCGGCCTCAAGTCGCATTCGATCGAGCAGCTCGAGCTGATCTATCCGTTCGAGGTCGAGTACATGGAGATCGCGCCCGATTCCATGGGGTTCGGCAAGCAGATCGGCGGCGCCGGCGTGCGCATGTCGATCGTGCCCTGCTATGGCACGATCGAATGCATCACCTTCGGCGACGGCGCGCGCAACCCGCCCCACGGCGTGGCCGGGGGAACCGCCGCCAGCGGCGGCGGGCATTATATCGAGGCGCGGGACGGCACCCGCACCTTCGCGCCGAGCGCCGCGCGGATGACCTTCTCGGAAGGCGAGCGCTATGCCGGCGTTTCGCCCGGCGGCGGCGGCCACGGAAACCCGCTCGAACGGGATCTGGAAACCTTGCGCAGGAACGTCCGGGACGGGGTCATCTCGCGCGAGGCCGCCCGCACGGTGTTCGGCGTCGCCTTCACCGATGACGACGATCCGCAAATCGACGAGGCGCGGACGGCGGTGCTGCGCAGGGAACTGGCCGGCAGGAAGCGGCCGGCCTACGAACCCAGCTCGCCCAATACCAGTCGCTGGATCGAGACGAATTTCAAGGATGGCGACAGCGTCCTCGCATAAGCGGGCACGTCGCAGCATCCATGTGACCTGAAGCGGTGTAATAGATGACGAAGACAGCGACATATCGCATTGGCATCGATATCGGCGGCACGTTCACCGATTTCGTGGTGGTCGACTCCGGGAATCGCGAACGCCTGTGGAAGGAGGACAGCGACCCCGTCACCCCGATCGTGCCGATCAAGGCGGGCCTCGAGGCTGTCGCCTCCCAGTTGGGGCTGAGCCTGGCCGAGTTCCTCTCGCGCACCGAGCTCCTGGTGCACGGCACCACGATCGCCACCAACATCCTCATCCAGCGCAACGGCCCCAGGCTCGGCCTGCTGACGACCGAGGGCTTCCGCGACGTTCTCTATTTTCGCGACGGCTACAAGCCCGAGCGCTTCAACGTCCACCTGAAGCATCCCGAGCCGCTCATCGAGCGCTATCTGCGCCTTCCGGTGCGCGAGCGGATCGACCGCTCGGGGAACATCCGCACGCCGCTCGACGAGGCGAGCGTCGCGGCTGCCGTGGAGAAGTTCAAGGCGGCGGGCGTCGAGGCCGTGGCGATCGGCTTCCTGTGGTCCGTCATCAACCCCGTCCACGAGAAGCGCGCCGCCGAACTGGTGCAGAGCCTCATGCCGGGCGTGTCGGTCGTCTGCTCGTCCGACATCATCCCGCAGATCCGCGAGTGGCAGCGCATTTCCGCCGCCACGCTGAGCGCCTATATCCTGCCCAAGGTCGGCAACTATCTCAACGAGCTCGAGACGTTCCTGACGGACTCCGGCGCGACCCGCAAGCCGCTGATCATGCAGATCAACGGCGGCTGCTCCTCGGTGGCGGAAATCCTGCACCGGCCGGTGAACATCCTCGCCTCGGGTCCCGCCGCCGCGCCCGCCGCGGCGCGCTACTATGCGCAAGGGCTCGACATCGAGGATATCGTCTGCATCGACATGGGCGGCACCAGCCTCGACATCGCGCTCGTCCATGGCGGCCAAACGAAGCTGTCGCGCGACATCCGGGTTGAGGACCAGCCGGTCGGCGTCGCCGGCGTCGAGGTCCTGTCCATCGGGGCCGGCGGCGGCAGCATCGCCTGGGTCGACAATGGCGGCGCGCTGCGCGTCGGACCGCAGAGCGCGGGCGCCCGTCCCGGTCCGGCCGCCTACGGCCAGGGCGGCGTCGAGCCGACCGTCACGGACGCCAACCTCGTGCTCGGCAATCTTCATCCCGACCACTTTCTCGGCGGCCGTCGTCGCCTCGACCTCGAGAAATCCCGCGCCGCCATCGAATCGCGGGTCGCCGGGCCGCTCGGCATGAGCGTCGAGGAGGCGGCCGCCGGCATCCTCAGGATCGTCAACGCCAACATGGTCAACGCCATCCGCGCGATCTCGGTGCAGCGCGGCATCGACATCCGCAAGTTCACGATGATGGTGGGCGGCGGCGCCGGCGGCCTGCACGGCGTCGCGCTTGCCCGGGAACTGGGCATATCCACGGTGCTGATCCCGCGGGAAGCGGGCACGCTGTGCGCCTTCGGCATGACGGTCACGGACGTGCGTTGCGACGAGATGGCCGTCCACTACGCCCTGTCGTCGAAGCTCGATCTCGCCGCGCTCGACGAGGTGCTCGCAGGTCTCAGGAAAACGGCCACGGCCCGCCTCCTCGCCCAGGGATTTGCCGAGAAGGACATCGCGCTGGAATGGATGGTGGACGCCCGCTACGGCGGCCAGGTGCACGAGCTGACCATTCCGGCCGCTGTGTCGCTGCCGTTCAGCGCCGGCAACCTGAAGGACATCGAAAACGCGTTCCACGCGCAGCACACGCGCGAGTTCACCTGGGCGCGCCCCGAGATGCCGGTCGAGTTCCTGCACTGGCGGGTGACGGCGGTCGGCCGTACGCAGCAATCGGCAGGCCCCGCGGCCCTCGGCAAGCCCGCCGCCGGCGAAGCCGCCGAGCCCACGGCAAGCCGCAAGGTCTACTCCCCGATCGGCAAGACCTGGTCCGAACTGCCGGCCTACCGGAGCGAGGACCTCCTGCCCGGTCGCCGGATCCTCGGCCCTGCCGTGTTGCAGGCCGACACCACGACCGTCGTCGTCGAGGCCGGGGACAGCATCATGGTGGGCAACAACCTTGAGATCATCGCGAACGTTTCAATCGGGCGCGATGGGAAGAGCCGGTAAACAAGAACAGACCTCAGAGGAGATTGCAGCGATGAAGGTAACTACGGCATTGACTACGGGAGTCGTCGCTCTTGCCTGCGTTTCCCAGGCGATGGCGCAGAACAAGGCGATTACCATCAATTCGTTCGGCGGGGCCTACGAGAAGGCTCATCTGAAGTGCGTCATAGATCCGTTCAAGCAGGAGACCGGGGCCGAGGTGAACATCATCACGGCCTACTCCGCCGACGCGTTCTCCCAGCTGCGCGCGCAGAAGGCGGCGCCCGAATATGACGTGATCCACTTCTCCGGCGGCCAGGAGGTCCTCGGCGCGGCCGAGGGTCTGACCCTTCCGCTCGATCCGGCCCAGATTCCCAACCTCGCGGAACTCTACGATTTCGCCAAGGCGGGCATCGCCCGCGGCGAAGGCCCGGCCTATTCGATCGCGGCCATCGGCCTGGTCTATGACGGGGCAAAGCTGGAAACGCCGCCGACCAAGTGGACCGACCTTCTCGACCCGGCCTATGCCGAGCATGTCGTGATCGCGGATATCTCCAACGGCTACGGCATGCTGGCCTTCCTGATGCTCAATCAGGCGGTCGGCGGAAGCCTCGACGACATCCAGCCCGGCCTCGACGCCGTTGCCGGAATGCTCGACGCCGGTGCCACCGTCGTCAACACGTCCCCGGAAATCTACCAGGCCTTCGGGCAGGGCGACGCGTGGATCGCCGGCTATTCCTCCGACGCCTCCTTCGTGCTCAAGAATGCCGGCCTCGACGCAGGCATGATCCTCGGCGAGGAGGGCGTTCCCGCGAGCTATCTCACCGCCAACCTCGTGGCCGGCCGTTCGAACCAGGAGCTTGCGCTCAAGTTCATCGACATGACCTTGTCGAAGTCGGCGCAGGAGTGCTTCGCCCAGGAGCTTCGCTACTCGCCGACCAATTCGACCGCGGAGCTTGCGCCCGAAGTCGCGGCCGATCTCGCCTACGGGCAGGAAGCCGTGCAGGCGCTGTTGCGGTTCCCGCCGACGGTCATCGAGGAGCACCGCTCGGAATGGGTCGAGCGCTGGAGCAAGGCCATCTCGCGCTGAGCCGGGCTGCCGCTCCCGGTTGGGGCGGACAGGCCGACCGGTTCGTTCATGGAACCGGGGTTCCGATGCCGCCCCACCTCACGCGGGCAGCGCGAGCCGCTGCCCGCCGGGGAGATGTCCTCCTGACGCCTTGCGTGCGGTTCTGAACCGAGCCACGCGTCCGGGGATCAGGCGTCCTTTCCGGTGACGATCCGGGTTCCGGCCGCGCGGATGGCGGCGGCGAGCCTGGGGGCAGGGAGGGTGTCCGTCACGAGCGTGTCGATGGCGCTCCATTGCGCGACCTCGAACACGCCGGTCTTGTCGAACCTGGAGGAGTCGGCGAGGACCGTGACCGATTCCGCGCGCTCGATCATCGTCTGGGCGACCTTCGCCTCCTGCGGATCGAAATCCATGACGCAGTTCTCGTCGATCGCGCCGACGGTCAGGAAGGCGTGCCTCGCCCGGAACCGCCTGATCTGGTCGACCGCGAAGTGGCCGAGGCATTCGCCGGCATCGCTGCTGTAGGCCCGCCCGCGAGGAAGATCTGGTGCTCGGGATTGCCGCCGAGCCGGGCGGCGATCTTGAGCGAATTGGTGATGATGACGAGGCCGGGCAGGTCGACGAGCTGGTCGGCCAGATGAAGCGTCGTCGTGCCCGTGTCGATGAACAGGGAATCGCGCGGTTTCAGGAGCTGGGCCGCCAGATGGGCGATCTTGCTCTTAGCGCCGACATTCCGGGAAAGGCGGCTGGCGAACGGACCTTCCTGAAGCGGCTCGGACGCCAGCAAGGCAATCGGGGCCTATGTCTGGCTCATCGACACAGTTTCCGACTGGATCGGCTACGTCGCCATGTATCTGGTCTTCGCCGTGGGCGGTGTCCTCTTGCTGGACGCCGTCACCCGCAACGTCCTCCATATCCCGCTTCACTGGCGCGTCGAGCGCGCCCGGTTCATCCTCGCCGCCTGCTACTTCATGGGCGGCCCAAGACGCTCATAGAGAATGGCGGTCGATGCAGGCCGGCGGATGTCCCACGGTGCGGGCCGGCGCTTGGGATCACGTTCCCCGGAATCCAGCACTATTTCCCGTCCCGGTTTCCCGGTCGGTCACGAATGATGCTGAGCAGAAGGCGGGAGCCGGCGCGGCAGCCCAGATCGGCGGCCCGCGTCGCAGCGGGGCACCCTGAAATCAGGCCGGGCAGATTGATCCTGAACAGCAATCCTACTTGATTATGATTTATGAGTCAATAATCAATTTTAGGTTTCGAACATTTTCCGACGAAATGCACCGGCTTGAGGATTTGTACGACGAATCCCGTTGACAGCGCGAACAAACCCCTCTTATCGTTCTCTTAGAAGAACCACAGTCTCTGGGAGGAATGAATGGGTTTCTTTGGAGGAATGAAGACCGTCGCGGCCTCGCTGTTCGCGCTTGCCCTTGCCGGGCAGGCCGTTCCCGCTTCGGCGGAAGAGCCGCCGTACAAGATCGGCGCCATCCTTTCGATGAGCGGGGCGGCGCCGCATTACGGCACGGTGATGAGCCGTGGCGCGCTGACCGCGATCGACGAGATCAACGCCGACGGCGGCGTCAACGGGCGCAAGCTCGCGCTGGTGATCGAGGACCACAAGAGCGGCGACACCCAGGCGGCCGTCGCCGGCATGAACCGCCTCATCACGGTCGAGGGCACCGAGATGGTGCTGTCGTCCTTCTCCGGCCCGACCGTCGCCATCGCGCCGATCTCGAAGGAGAAGGGCATCCTCGTGCTCAACGGCGGCGGCGTCAGCCCGCGCATGGTGGGCGTTTCCCCGCACATGTTCCACAACCGCTCGCTCGCCGCTGACCTCGGCGTCGCGGCGGTCCACCGCGCCAAGGAGCTCGGCTACAACCGCATCGCGCAGATCGCCGGCAAGTCCGAGTTCGGCGACGCGGTGATCGCCTCTTCCAACGAGGCAGCGAAGCAGCTCGGCATGGAGGTCGTCATCGTCGAGCAGTTCGCGACCGACGCCACCAACATCGACACGCAGGTCGCCAAGCTGCGCGCCGCCAAGCCCGACGTCGTCCTGTCCTGGCCGACGACGCCCCAGTCGGGCCTCGTGGTGAAGCGCGTGCGCGAGCTCGGCATGACCCAGCCCGTCCTCGCGATGGAGTGGACGGCCGAGGACACCAAGGTGGCCGGCAACGACAAGCTGGAGAACCTCGAGATCGTCACCGACTACTTCGCCGTCACCGACGACAACCCGATGGGCAAGCGCTTCTACGACGACTACAAGGCCGCCTATGGCGAGGAGCCGGATTTCTACGCCGCCAACTACTATGAAGCGGTCTATGTCATCGCCGAGCTGCTGCGCCGCACGGAGGCGCGCGGCGCCGACACGACCAAGGGCGCCGAGCTGACCGCCTCGCTGCTGGAGAATCCCGAATTCGACAGCGTCTACGGCGGCAAGATGCGCTTCAAGGAGAACGGCGTCGCGATGAAGCGCGTCGCGATCCTCAAGGTGCTCGACGAGGGCTTCGAACTGGTGAAGTTCATGCCTGTACGGGAAGAATAACGCCAGTCTTCCAGCGCCTTTCGGAGCAGTTCAATGGACCTTTTCATCCAGTTGCTGGTGAACGGGATCGCCAATGGCAGCCAGTACGCGCTGCTGGGCATCGGTTTCGCCCTGATATTCGGAACGACGGGGATCGCCCATTTCGCGTACGGCCCCCTGTTCGCGGCCTCGGCCTATATCATCTGGTGGCTCGTCATGATGGGCATCCCCTTCGTGCCGGCCATCCTGATAGCGGTCGCCGTTTCCGCCGTGCTGGGCATGGCGAGCTACATTCTGGTCTATCAGCCGCTGGTTGAACGGGACAGCTCGGCCTTCGTCATCCTCGTGTCGTCGCTGGGCCTGTTCATCATCATCACCAACCTGATCAGCATCGTCTTCGGCACCGACGCCAAGACGCTGAACAATGTCGGCTACGGCATCTACTTCATCGGCGATGCCGTGGTCAGCGGCATCCAGATCGCGCAGGTGATCCTGCTCGGCGCGGTGGCGCTGCTGCTGCAACTGTTCCTGAAGCACACCGGCTGGGGCCAGGCCATCCGTGCCGTGACCAACAACCCGGAAATGGCGCGCGTGGTCGGCATCGACACCCGCAAGGTGGTGCTGATGGTCTTCGCCGCCGGCTCCGGCATCGCCTGCCTCGCCTCCGCCTGCCTGCTCCTGCGCGACGGCGCTTCCACCCATGTCGGCTTCCTGTCGGTGTTCTATGCCTTCATCGCCGTGGTGGTCGGCGGCGTCGGCTCGATCTGGGGGGCGGTCATCGGCGGCCTCGCCCTCGGCCTGCTCGAAAGCATCGGCATGTGGAAGCTGCCGTCCGAGTGGCAGTCCACCATCGCCTTCCTCGTCCTGTTCGTCGTCATCCTGTGGCGTCCGACCGGCCTGCTGAGGGGGCAGTGAGCGATGGATTACCTCTATCACATCCTCGTCGTCATCTGCATCTACTCGATCCTGGCCACGTCGATGAACATCGTCATCGGCCTGGCCGGCATGTTCGCCCTGTGCCACGCGGTGTTCTACGCCGCCGGGGCCTACAGCTCGGCGATCCTGACCACGATGTACGGCTGGCCGCCCGTCGCCGCCGCGGGCTTCGGCGTCGTGTTCGCCGCGCTGCTCGGCTCGGCCACCGCCTTGCCGGCCCTGCGCGTCGGCGGGCACTATCTCGTCATCATCACGCTCGCGCTCCAGGTGATCTCCGTCGATTTCCTGCGCAACGTCCCCGGCCTGACCGGCGGGCCAGACGGCATCAGCGGCATTCCGCGCATCGTCGTCGGCCCGATCGTCTTCGACACCGCGCGCGAGATGCTGTTCCTGGCCGTGCCGGTCGCCGTCGCGGTCTACCTCGTGTGCCAGCGGCTCGGGCATTCGCCCTTCGGCCGCGCCATGCGGGCGATGCGCGAGAACGAGAGCGCGGCGATCTCGATCGGCAAGAACGCGCTCAGGCTCAAGCTCGCCGCCTTCGCCCTGTCGGCCGGCTTCGCGGCCCTCGCCGGCAGCCTGATGGCCCACTACATCGTGTTCGTCAGCCCGCATTCCTATCGCGCCGAGGAGACGATCCTCATCCTGGCGATGATCATCCTCGGCGGCATCGGCAACTTCACCGGCTCGGTGCTCGGCGCGCTCATCCTCGTGCTGCTGCCGGAGGCGATGAAGTTCCTGCCGCTGCCGCTCGGCACGGCCGACCTCCTGCGCAACGTCATCTACGGGCTGATCCTCATCCTGATGCTGCGCTTCCGGCCCGGCGGCCTGCTGCCCGAGACCAGCAATCTCGGCAAGCGCTCGGCCAGGGGCGGCGAAAGCCGGCCCGAGGCGATGGCCATCACCGCCTTCGCCGCGCCGGAAGGCGAGACGACGCTGTCCTGCGAGGGCCTCAACAAGACCTTCGGCGGCGTGGTCGCGGCCCGGAACGTCGACCTCGCGCTGCCCGCGCGGCGCATCACCGGGCTGATCGGGCCGAACGGCGCGGGCAAGACCACGGTGTTCAACATGCTGACCGGCTTCCTCAAACCGTCCTCGGGGCGCATCCGGCTGCGCGGCGAGGACATCACCGACACGCCGCCGTCGCAGATCGTCACCAAAGGAGTCGCGCGCTCCTTTCAGGACCTGCGCCTGTTCCGCCGCATGACCGTGCTGGAGAACGTGCTGGTCGCCTTCCCGCGCCAGAGGGGCGACAATCTGGTGCGCAGCATCTGCACGCCGTGGAGCGTCGACGCCGAGGACCGGCGGCTGACCGCGCGGGCGCGCCAGATCCTCGCCTTCATCGGCCTCGATCACCGCGCCGACGAGCTGGCCGACAACCTGTCCTATGCCGAGGAGAAGCTGCTGGTGATCGCCCGCGTCATCGCCACTGAAGCCGAGGTGACGCTGCTCGACGAGCCGCTGTCGGGCCTCGATCCGAACACGCTGGCGCGCGTGCTGCCGGTGCTGCGCGAGATGGCGGCCAGGGGGCGCACGATCTGCCTGATCGAGCACAATCTCGAAGTCATCCGCGAGGTCTGCAACGAGGTTCTCTATCTCGAATCCGGCGAGGTCGCGGCCAAGGGCAGCGCCGAGGAGCTGATGAACAATCCGCGCGTGTTGGAGAACTATATCCAATGACCACGGCACCCCGTTTCTTCGCCGTCTCCAACCTCTCGGTCGGCTACGGCAAGCGCCCCGTCTGCACCGATGTCAGCTTCTCCGTCGACGCCGGCGCCATCCTCCTGATGCTGGGCCACAACGGCGCGGGCAAGTCGACGCTGGTCAAGTCGCTGTTCGGCCTGATCCGCCCGCGCGCGGGACATGTCCGCCTCGCCGGCGAGGAGATCGCCGGCCGCGACCCGCGCGAGAACGTGCTGCAGGGCTTCGCCTTCGTCCCGCAGGGCCATCCCGTCTTCAGCCGGCTGACGGTCGAGGAGAACCTTCGCCTCGGCGGCTTCGTGCTGAACGACAAGGCGCGGGTGCAGGCGGAGATGGACAAGGTCTATGCGCTGTTTCCCGTGCTCGCGGCGCGCCGCAGGCAGAGCGCCGGCACGCTTTCGGGAGGCCAGCAGCAGATGCTGGCCATCGGCATGGCGCTGGTCCTGTCGCCGCGGCTGCTGATCCTCGACGAGCCTTCCATCGGCCTCGCCCCCAGCCTGGTCGGCTCGGTGATGGAAAGCGTCGCGGCGATCCGCGACGCCCTCGGCACGGCCATCCTCCTCGTGGAGCAGAACGTGGAGAAGAGCCTGCCCATCGCCAACAGCGTGATGATCCTGCGCACCGGCCGCGTCGTCTATGCCGGCGCGCCCGAGCCGCTGACGGATCGCCGACGCCTCATCGAATATTTCTGACGACAGGAGACATTGCGTGAAGAAGATTCTGATTGTCGGCGCCCTCGGCGCTGTCGGGCGCTGCGTGCTGGAGCATTTCGAGACGCTTCAGGACTGGCAGATCGTCGGCGCGGCGCGGCGCGCGCCGGACTTCCCGACCCGGGCCGACTGGGTGCAGGTCGACCTGCGGGACGAGGCGGATTCGGCGGCGAAGCTCTCCGGGCTGCGCGGCATCACCCACATCGCCTACACCGCGGTCTACGAGAAGAGCGACGTGACGCGCGGCTGGTCCGAGATGGACCATGTGACGACCAACCTCGCCATGCTCCAGAACCTCGTGCGCAACGTGGAGAAGAACAATCCCGGCCTCCGCCACATCACCCTGCTTCAGGGCACCAAGGCCTATGGCGGCCATCTCGGGCCGTTCCGCCAGCCGGCCCGCGAGAGCGATGCGCGCTACATGCCGCCGAACTTCTACTACAACCAGATGGACTGGATCGCCGAGGAGCAGCAGGGCAAGGACTGGACGTGGTCGATCCTGCGCCCGCAGATCGTCTGCGGCATCGCCATCGGCTCGCCGCTGAACATCATCACCGCCATCGGCGTGTTCGCCTCGATCTCGCGCGAATACGGCATGCCGCTGCGCTTCCCCGGCGGCGTCGAGCGCATCGGCGAGGCCACGGACGCGCGCCTGATCGCCAGGGCCATCGAATGGGCGGCCACCAGCCCGAACAGCCATAACGAGGTGTTCAACATCACCAATGGCGACGTCTATGTCTGGCACAATGTCTGGCCGAAGGTCGCCGAGCTGTTCGGCATGGAGCTCGCCCCCGCGCATCCCTTCTCGCTGGCGCGCGTCATGCCCGAGAACGAGCCGGTCTGGGACGCGATGGTCGCGAAATACGGCCTCCAGCCCTACAAGTACAAGGAGATCGTGCCGTCCTGGCAGTTCGCCGACTTCCTGCTCGGCTACGGCCAGCGCCCCAACCCGCACCATATGAGCACGATCAAGATCCGGCAGGCCGGCTTTGCCGACTGCGTCGATACCGAGGCGATGTTCGTCGAGCTGCTCGGCGAGCTCCAGAACCGCAAGATCCTGCCGAGGTGAGACGTCAGCCATGACCGCGCCCATGATCGCGCCCAAGACCGCCCAGTGGGACACCATCGCCGCGCTCGTCCGGGCGCGGGGCCGCGAACGGCCCGACGACCTCGCCTTCGAGATCGCCGGCCGCGAGATGAGCTACCGCGAGGTCGACGAGGCCTCGGACCGCGTGGCGGCCGGCCTCGCCGCGCGCGGCATCGCCAGAGGCGACCGCGTCGTCAGCTTCGCCTACAATTGCCCGGAGCAGGTCCTGACCTGGTTCGGCTGCATGAAGCTCGGCGCGGTGTGGGCCCCGCTGAATGTCGGCCTTCTCGGCGAGGACCTCGCCTATTGCCTGCGCGACCTCGCCCCGTCGCTGATGGTCGTCGATGCGGAGAACTTTCCCAAGCTGAAGGACGTGTCCGACCGGACGCCGGCCTTTCCGGTCGTCCTGATCGACGGCGACGGCACGGCTGACGGGCCGGAACCCTTCGCCGCGCTGCTCGACGGCGCGGGCCCGTGCCCGGACGTCGAGCTCGGGCCGGGCGATCCGGCGGTGGTGATCTATACCGGCGGGACGACGGGCATGCCCAAGGGCGTGCTGCTGCCGCAATTCGCCTGGATCGCCGCGGGCCAGCGCTATATCGAGGCCTTCGACGTGCGCCCCGGCGACCGCCACTACAGCGTCTGCCCGCTGTTCCACAATTCCGGGCTGATGCTCGGCCTGATCGGCCCCTACGTCGCCGGCATCCCGACCCATCTGGAGCGCTGGTTCAGCGTCAGCCGCTTCTGGGAGCGCGTGCGGGCCACGGGCGCGACGGTCCTCGACCCGATCGGCACCATGGTCACGCTGCTGTGCCAGCAGCCGCCGTCCGACCAGGACCGCAACCACCGGGCGCGCGTCGCCATCGGCGTCCTGACGCAGGTGCCCGAAGGCGTCGGCCAGACCTTCCGCGAGCGCTTCGGCGTCGAGACCGTCAACGTCTATTCCCTCTCCGAGAGCGGCGGCGTGCTGATCGTCCACAACCCGGTCGGCTCGCCGAAGCCCGAATCCAACGGCAGGGGCGGCGAGCGCTGCGACATCGCCATCCTCGACACGAACGACCGCCCGGTGCCGCCGCGCACCATCGGCGAGATCTGCCTTCGGCCCAAGCAGGCCCACACCTTCATGCTGGGCTATCTGAACCACCCCGAGCGCACGCTCGAATGCTGGCGCAACCTGTGGCTGCACACGGGCGATCTCGGCTATGTGGACGAGGACGGATATCTGTTCTTCGTCGGCCGCCACGCGCACTGGCTGCGCGTCAACGGCGAGAGCATCTCGGCCTACGAGGTGGAGAACCTGCTCAGCCTCTATCCCGGCCTCGAGGAGGTCATCGCCATCGGCGTGCCGTCCGAGCTGGGCGAGGAATCCGTCAAGGTGTTCGTCCGCAGCGAGAGCGTCGTCGATCCCGCCGATCTCTATCGCTGGGCGCTGCCGCGCATGGCGACGTTCAAGCTGCCGCGCTTCATCGAGCAGGTCGAGGAGTTCCCCCGCTCCGCCACCAAGCGCGAGGTCGAGCGCCACAAGCTGCGCGCCCTGCCGAACGACAAGGCGTGGGACGCCCACCGCGTCTTCGGCCGTCCGCGCCGCGCGAAGACAGTCCGGGGATGAAGGAAATGAGCCGCCGCAGCACAACGCTCCCGGTCGCCTTGACGAGGTCGGAAACGGTATTCTATATGCAGAATGATGCAGAACCCCCCGAAACTCGTCCCCGCACTGGTCAGCGGCATCGCCATCCTGCGTCTCATCAGCCAAAGCAACGAGCCGCTGCGCGTGGCGCAGATATCGCAGTCGCTCGGGCTCAATCCCAGCACCTGCTTCAACATTCTCAAGACCTTCACCTATCTCGGCTGGCTGCGCTTCGACCCCGTCGCCAAGCACTATTCGCTGGCGCTGGGCGTTCTGGAAGTTGCGTCGAGCCTGCTCAGGCAGGGCGCCATCCCGCTGATCCGGCCCTATATGGAGCAGGTCTCGCAGACCTACGGCGTCACCGTGCTCCTGTGGCAGCGGACGTCGGCCTATCGCCTGACGCTGGTGGACAAGACCGAGCCGATGGACGCGGCGATCCGGGTCCAGCTCGTCATCGGCCAGCGCTTCCCGGCGCTCATCGGCGCCATCGGGCGCAGCTTCGCGGCCAGCATCGGCATGGACCGGTCTGTGCTTCAGGAGCAGTTCAGGACGCTGCGCTGGCAGGCGACCCCGACCTTCGAGGAGTACTGGCAGGGCGTGGAGAGCGCCCGGCGGCTGGGCTACGGCATCGACCGGGAGAACTTCCAGATCGGCGTCAACGGCATCGGCGTCATGATCGACAGCCGCAGCGGCGTGCCGTCCATGGGCCTGTCGACCATCTGGGTGGGCAACCGCTTTTCCGAGGCGCAACTCGCGGCGATCGGCACCCGGCTCAGGGAGCTTGCCGCGGAGCTGACCCGCAACGGCGCGGTGCCGGACTACGAAGACAGAATCTGAGCGCCGGACCCGCCGCGCTTCCTGACAGCAGGGAGGCGCGCGGATGATCTCCCCCTTCGTTTCGGGCGTCGGCATCACCCCGGTCGGGCGGCTGGAGGGCAGCAACGCGCCCGGCCTCATCTCCTCGGCCGCGCTGGAGGCGCTGCGCGACGCCGCGCTCGGGCCGGCCGACATCGACGGCTTCCTCACCGCCTATTCCATCAGCTACCCGCACCTGATGCTGGCGTCCGTGCTCAGCGAGGGGCTGGGGCTGGCGCCGAAGGTCTGCGCCGCCGTGCAGGCCGGCGGCGCGACGGCGGCCATCCTGGTGATGCAGGCCGTCGATCTCGTGCGCTCGGGGCGCTGCCGCAACGTGCTGGTGGCGCTGGGCGACAACCGCCTGACCGGGGTGGGCCGCGACGGGACGGTGGCGCTCCTGTCGCGCATCGGCCATCCGGTGTTCGAGCAGCCCTTCGGCATCAGCGTCCCGGCGGCCTATGCGCTGGTGGCGCAGCGCTACATGGCCGATTACGGCACCACGTCCGAGGACCTCGCCGACATCGCCGTGCTGCACCGCGGCCATGCCGCGCTGCATCCGCTGGCGCACATGCGCGAGCCGATCGGCCGGGACGACGTCCTGTCCTCGCGCATGATCGCGAGCCCCTTGCACATGCTCGACTGCTGCCTCATCTCCGACGGCGCGGCGGCGGTGGTGGTCAGCGCCGAGGACGCGCGCGCCGACGCCGCCCGCCCGGCGGTGCGCGTCATCGGGGCGGGGCAGGCCCACACCCACGAGCACATCGTCGCCGCCCGGTCGCTGACCGAGTTCGCCTGCAAGGATGCCGCCGCCCGGGCGATGGCGGAGGCGGGGGTCAGCCATGACGATATCGGCGTGCTGGGCATCTATGACAGCTTCACCATCACGCTGGCGGTGCAGCTCGAATCCATGGGCTTCGTCCAGCCCGGCGAGACCGGGCGCGCCGTCGCCTCCGGCGTCTTCTCGCGCCACGGCAAGCACCCGCTGAACCTCCATGGCGGCCTCCTGTCCTTCGGCCATTCCGGCGCGGCGGGCGGCATGTTCCATGTCGTCGAGGTGGTCGAGCAGTTGCGCGGCACCGCCGGGGCGCGGCAGGCGGATGGGCAGAAAATCGGCTTTGTGCACAATGACGGCGGGATCCTCTCCGCCCATTGCAGCCTTGTTCTTGCGAGGGATTGAGCATGCCTGCGCCCGACACCTACGCGCCACCCTACAGCAGCTACCTCGAAGGCTGCGCCGAACAGCGCCTCGTCATGGCGCGCTGCGACGATTGCGCGAGCTGGCAATTGCCGGCCTTCTTCACCTGCCGCGCCTGCGGCGGCCGCAACCTGTCGCCGGCCATAGCGTCGGGGCGCGGCACGGTCGCCTCCTTCACGGAGGTCCATCGCGGCTCGAACGCCTTCTTCGCCGCGCGCACGCCTTACGTGATCTGCCTTGTCGATCTCGACGAGGGGCCGCGGCTGATGATGCAGGGCAGGGGGCGGGTGGCGATCGGCGCCGCGGTCAAGGTCGGCTTCGCCGCCGACACGCCGGACGGCCAGCCGGCCCCCTTCGCCGCCGTGGAGACCCCCGATGCTGTTTGACGATTTCGTCGAGAACCGCAAGCTCGGCGAGAGCCGCTACCAGATCCGCCCGGACCTCGTCGCCCAGTGGCGCGCCCTTTACGGCCGCCCGTCGAAGGACGGCGAGGGAGGGCGCATCCCGATCGGGTTCCTGCCCATCATCAAGATGCGCGCCTATATGGAGGCCTGCCCGGTCAGGCCCCCCGGCAACATCCACGGCGAGCAGAGCTACGACATCGGCGACCTGCCGAGGATCGGCGACACCGTCGTCACCGATGTCGAGTGCGCCGGCAAGGAGATGCGCAGCGGCCGCCGCTGGATACATATCCGCACCCGCACCTATGACGGCGAAAGCGGCCGGGAATATGCGACGGGCACCATGAAGATCGCCTGGGCGAGGTAGGATGAATGCGATGAAGCCGCAAAGCCTGACGATCACGCAGACGGAGATCGACTTCTACGCCCGGCTGACCAATGACGCCAATCCGATCCATACCGACCCGGACTTCGCGGCGTCGACGGCGATGGGCGGCACGATCGCGCACGGCACCATGTCGCTCGGGCTGCTGTGGAACATGATCGAGGATCTGTGCCCGGGCAATGTCTGCCCCGCGCGGCTGCGCGTGCGGTTCGCGGCGCCGGTCCGTCCCGGCGACACGGTCACGGCCGGCGGCGAGCCGTCGAACGGCGAGGGCGGTTACGCCGTCTGGATCCGCAACCAGCGCGGCGAGACGATCATAGGCGGAAAGCTGGAACTGTCCGGAGAGCTGCAGGCATGAACACGCTGTATTACGAGGACGTCGAGACCGGCGCGCGCTGGCGCACGGCCGGCCGCACCGTCACCGAGGCCGACAACACGATGTTCTCGATGCTGTCGGGCGACTGGAACCCGATCCATTGCAACGAGGACTACGCGCGCCGGACCCGCTTCGGCCAGCGCATTGTCGCCGGCATCTTCGGCCTCTCCCTCATCACCGGGGCGATGAACCAGTGGGGCATCTTCGAGACCTCGGCGCTCGCCATGCTCAACATCCGCGACTGGCAGTTCAGGAAGCCGATCCTGATCGGCACCACGCTGATCGTGCAGATGGAGATAACCGGCAAGCGCCTCGTCTCGTCGGGCGCGGCCGGGATCATCGAGCGCCGGTTCGACCTCCTCGATCCGCAGGACGAGGTGATCCAGACCGGCTTCAGCGACATGATGATCGCCCGCAAGGACCAGTCCTGACGATTGGGGCCCTGACGATTGAGGCGCAAGGCTCGTTTCCGCCGCGCGCTTCTCAGCGCCCCACGGTGCGGCCCGCCGGAGGCAGGACGGTCTCGCCGTCCCGGGCGACGAGCTGGCCGCGCAGGAACGTCGCCTCGATCCAGCCGGTGAAATCCTCGCCGTCGAAGAGCGACCAGCCGCAGCGGCTGCGGAGCCATTTTTCGTCGACGCGCCATGTCCTGCCGAGATCGACGAGGACGATGTCGGCATGCTTGCCGAAGGCGATCGCGCCCTTGTCCTCGAGGCCGAGAATGGCGGCGGGCGTGGAGGAGAGGGCCGCGACGGCGCGCCCGAGCGTGATGCGCCCCTGCGCGACCGCCGTCAGCATGAACGGCAGGGACGTCTGGACGCCGGGGATGCCCGCCGCGCCCCTGGGGTAGGGCACCTGCTTCTCCTCGCGCAGATGCGGCGCGTGATCGGTGCCGATGGCGTCGATGATCCCGGCGTTCAGCGCGTCCCACAGCGCGCTGCGATGCTCCTCGCCGCGAATGGGCGGGTTCATCAGCGCCAGCACGTCGAAGCGGTCGTAGACGGCGGGCGCCGCGAATGCGAGGTGGTTGATCGTGACGTCGCCCGTCGCGACGTCGCGGCTCTGCGCCAGCAGGGCGCATTCTTCGGCTGAAGACACGCCCATGACATGGACGCGCTTTCCGTGACGCCGCGCGGCGGCGACCACGCGCTCCAGACCGATGCAGGCCATGCGCGGGTCGCGCCAGTCGCCGTGCGAGCGCACGTCGCCGGGGCGGATGTGCTCGGCGGCGCGGGCGTTGAGGCGGCTTTCGTCCCCGACATGGACCATGACGCGCCGGGCGACGCGCCGGAAGATCGCGTCGATCAGGGCATCGTCGTCGACGACGATGCCCCCCGTGGTCGTCGACATGAAGATCTCGATGCCGGCGCAGCCGGGCGTCGCTTCGGCCTCGGCGAGCAGGTCGAGATTGTCGGCGGTCGCGGCGAAGGCGAAGGAGGCGTCGCAATGAAGCCGGCCCTCGGCCAGCGCCATCTTCGTTTCGAGCCCGGCCGCATCCGCCACCGGCGGGCTGGTGTTGGCCGATTCCATGACGCAGGTGACGCCGCCGAGGATCGCGGCGCGCGAGCCGCTTTCGATGTCCTCCTTGTGCGTCATTCCGGGTTCGCGGAAGTGAACCTGAAGGTCGACGCATCCGGGAAGGGCGTGCAGCCCCTGCGCGTCGACGGTGGTCGCGGCCGCGTCGGGCGAGAGCGCGCCCAGCGCCGCGATCCTGCCGTCGCGGATGCCGATGTCCAGCCTTTCCCCGCCGTCCCTGCCGACGACCGTCGCGCCGCGGATCACCGTGTCGAATTGCGTTGTCATGGATTTCCTCCGGTGCAGGCGGCCCGAGCGCCTGCGGGACAGGGCAGGCATCCCGGTCGCCGCGGAGCGGCCGGGATGCCAGGAGAGCCCGGTTCAGATGATCGCCTGGGTCGCGGACAGATGATCCGTCACCAGCATGTGGCTCGGATTGTGGGTGATGCAGATGCGCGGCTTCGCCTGGCGGATGGCGCTCTGGGGCGTGACGCCGCAGGCCCAGAACACCGGGATCTCGTCGTCGCGCATGTCCGAGGCGACGCCGAAATCGTGCTCGTCGATGTCGATGCCGAGAAGGTCGGGCCGGCCGATATGGACCGGCGCGCCGTGGACGGAGGGGAAGCGGGTCGTGACCTGCGTCACCCGGACCACGTTGGCCGGGGAGAACGGCCGCATCGACACGACCATGCCGCCGCGGAACGGGCCGCTGGCCTTGGTCTCGATGTTGGTGATGTACATCGGGCAGTCGACGCCGCTCTCGACATGCCGCATCGGCACGCCCGCGTCGAGGATGGCCTGCTCGAAGGAAAGCGAGCAGCCGATGACGAAGGCGACGAAGTCGTCCTGCCACAGGTCGGTGATGTCGTTGACCTCCTTGTCGAGGACGCCGTCGCGATAGACCCGGTAGGAGGGAAGGTCGGTGCGGATGTCGAGATCGCGCCCGAGCTGCGGCATCATCGGATTGCCGACGTCGGAGAAGTCGAGCAGCGGGCAGGGCTTGGGGTTGCGGTGGCAGAAGCCGAGGAAGTCGTAGGCGTAGTCCTTCGGCAGGATGGCGAGATTGCCCTGCACATGGCCGGTCGCCATGTTGGTGGTGACGCCGGTCCAGCGCCCCTCCCGCGCCGCCTTGCGGCACTCGTAGGGATCGGAGATGTCGAAGTCGTATTTCTGGCGGATGAGATCGTAGTTCGCGACCTGCATGGTCATGGTTCCAGTCCTTTCACTACTTGAAAACGGAGGGCAGCCAGAGCGCCAGGTCCGGCCAGACGACCAGGATGGCGATCATCATCAGCATGGAGATGACGAAGGGCTGGGCGCCGACGATGATGTCCATCATCCGCCCCTTGGGGTAGACGCCCTTGACGACGAAGAGATTGATCCCGACCGGCGGCGTGATCATCGCCGTCTCCATGAGGACCATCAGGAGGACGCCGAACCAGACGAGGTCGAAGCCCGCGCCGAGGATGATCGGGGCGACGATCGGCACGGTCGCCACCATCATGGACAGCGTCTCGAGGAACATGCCCGCGACGAGGTAGATCGCGATCACGAGGAGCAGGATCTCCATCGGCGTGAGGCCCGCCTGATGGATGACGCTGGTGATGGCGTTGATGAGGCCGATCGAGGTCAGGGCGAAGTTCAGGATGTAGGCGCCGATGACGATCAGCATGAGCTGCCCGGTGATGCGGACGGTGTTGGTGATCGCCACGAACAGGACGTCGAACGACAGCGTGCCGTAGAGGAGCGCGAGGAGCGCGACGGCGACGACGCCCAGCGCCGCCGATTCGGTGGGCGTGGCGATGCCGCCGTAGATCGACCCCATGACGATCCCGAGTATGACGAGCGGCGGGACGAGGTTGCGCAGGGCGGAGACCTTCTCCTTCCAGCTGAACCGCTCGATGACGCGCTTGTGGCGGCGCTCGACGATGAGGCTCGCCACGACCGCGATCAGCGAGAACAGGCCGGCGAGGCAGATGCCGGGGATGATCGCGGCCATGTAGAGGTCGGGGATGGAGGACTGCGTGATCGCGCCGTAGATGATGAGGTTGATCGACGGCGGGATGAGGATGCCCAGCGTGCCGCCGGCGGCGATGGAGCCGAGGAACAGCGGCCGGTTGTAGTCGTAGCGCTCCATCTGCGGCAGGGCGACCGTGCCGATGGTCGCCGCCGTCGCCACGCTCGATCCCGAGGTGGCGGAGAACATCGCGGAGGCGGCGATGTTGGCGTGGAGAAGGCCGCCCGGAAGCCACGCGATCCACATGCTGAGCGACGAATACATCCGGTTCGCGATTTCCGAACGCATGAAGAGCTCGCCCATGAGGACGAACAGCGGAATCGCGGTCAGGACGTAGGAGGTCGATGTCGACCAGCCGATCTCGGCCGACACGACGTGGATGGGGAGGAAGGAATAGATGTGCCCGGTGATCAGCCCCACGAGGATGATCGTCGCGCCGACGGGCACGCCCACCGCCAGGATGGCGAGGAGAACGGCAAGGGTGACTCCGATCACGGGCGTTGCTCCTCGTTCGGGGCATTTATGCCGGTTTCGCTCTCCATCAGCGCGTCGATCCGCGCCTGCTCCTCGCCGGGCGTCTCGCCCAGCGCCTTCAGCATGGCGACGATGGCGGCGAGGACGCCGACCCACAGCCCCGCCGTCCAGACCGTCTGCATCGGTCCGAGCGGAAGGGCGAGCTCGGAGATGGTGCGCGAGCCGGACCTGAAGCTCTGCAGCGTCATGATGACCCCGTAATATCCGATCACCGCCAGCGTGAAGCCGGTGGCGGCCGAGGCGACGGCCCTGAGCACGCGCCGCAACCCGAACGGCAGGCGCTCGAGGAGGATGTCGATCGTGATGTGCGATTGCTGCAGGGTGCAGGCGGCGATGGCCCAGGCGGTGATCATCGCCAGCACGATGCTGGCCATCTCGCTCGCTCCGGGGATGACGACGCCCAACACCGAGCGCGAGGCGATATCCGCGACGGTGATCAGCGTCGTCATGAACAGCGCGATGCCGCACAGGAGGCTTGCCCGACGCAGCAATGCGTCGAGCGTGCTGTAGAGCCGGTCGATCATTTGGAGGCCCGCATGGTCAGGCCGAGCGCCGTGCCGATGGTCTCGTTCCAGGTGGTGACGCACGCGTCGCCGCAGCGGCTCGCCCATGCCGGGAGCACGGCGTCCTCGAGGGCGACGAAATAGGCCTTCCTGTCCTCGTCGTTGAAGGCCACCTGGGTCATGTTCGCCTTGTGGCCCATGGTGCATTCGCCTTCGAGGCCGTAGTTGCAGATGGCGGCCTGGTCGAGGCTGTGCTGCGTCGTCGCCAGCATGGTGCCTTCGAAGCCGTCGAACTGTGCCGTGAGGAAGTCGCGCGTCTCCGGCGTCAGGGCGTTCCACTTGTCGAGGTTGACGAGCTGCGCGTAGACCGCCCAGCCCATGGGCATCTCGATCACGTGGGTGGCCACCTCGGGCCAGCGCGCGGTGTTCCCGGTCAGCGTGCCGGTGATCGCGCAGTCGACCACGCCCCTTTCGAGCGCGGGCACGACCTCGGCGAAGGCGATCTCGACCGGCGTGCCGCCGAGGGATTCGATCAGCCGCGACATGGTCGAGTTGAACACGCGCACCTTCTTGCCGGAAAGGCCCTTGAGATCGCTGATGGCGGTGCGGCACCAAAGCACCTGCGGCGGCTGATAGCCGATGGCGAGCAGCTTGGCGTTCCAGTCGCGCTGGACGATGGTGTCGAGCGTCTCGCGATAGGACGAGCAGGCCTTGACGGCGCTGTCGAGGTCCTGGGTGAGGCCGGCGATGTCGCAGCCCTCGAACTGGGGATCGTCGCCGGCGAGCTTGCTGATCTCGATGCCGATGAAGTCGACGCCGCCGAGGCTGAGCAGGCGCAGCAGCGAGCCGCTGGCCACGCCGGTCTGGTCGACGGGGATGTAATGCGCCGTCACCTTGCCGTCGGACGCTTCGGGCAGGGTCTTCCCCCAGAACGGGCCTTCGTCCCGCGTCGAGGCGACGGCGGAGCTCGCCATGCCGATGACCTTGAAGTTAACCGCGGGCAGCTCTTCGGCCGAGGCTATGGCCGGTGCGCCAAGGCCGAGAACCGTCGTCAGGATTGCGCTTTTCGCCAGATTTTTGAGCATGTTCGTTCCTCTCGAGGTGAGTTGTTTTCTTCACTTCATTTTTTCGGTCAGCCGGCGCACGGTCTCCCGGAAGACCATGAAACCGGCTTCGAGGTCTTGCGGGCTTGTGTCCTCATCCGGGTGATGGCTGCGTCCGCCGATGCTGGGGACGAACATCATGCCTGTCGGCAGGAAACGCGCGGCGATCATCGCGTCGTGCCCCGCGCCGCTCGGCATCAGGTGGTAGGATATGCCGAGCGCCTCGCAGGCCTCGACGATCGTCTCGACGATGCGCGGGTCCATCGCGATCGGGTCGAGGAACGCGGTTTGCTCGATGGCGCGCTCCAGCCCGGCGCAGCCGACGACGTCCTGCCACGGCGTGCGGTCGAGGAGCGCGCGCAGCGCATGCTCGATCGTGTCGAGAAGCGCGCCGTCGACGTCGCGGAACTCGATCACCGCCTCCGCAGCGTCCGGCACCACGTTGGCCGCGCCGGGGGCGAAGGCGATCTGGCCGATGTTCCAGACCGTGTTTGCGGAGCGATGCCGCGCGAATATCTCTTCGGCCTCGCACAGGAAATGCAGCAGGGCGCGCCCGGCATCCCGGCGCATGTCCATCGGCGCGGTCCCGGCGTGATCGGCCCTCCCGCCGAGGCGGATGCGGAAGCGGCGGATGCCGGCGATCGCCGTCACGACGCCGATGGTCTTGCCGAGGGTTTCGAGGACGGGTCCCTGCTCGATATGCGCCTCGAAGAAGCAGCGGTACCGGGTGAGGTCGGGCAGCCGCGAAAGGGTCCCGAACGGTTGGCCCAGCGCCGCGTTGCTGGCGTCGAAGGCGGTGATGGTCGCGTCATATTCGGCGTCGGAGCAGGGCGCGCCGAAGAAATGGCGGCTGCCCATTACCGGCGCGGTGGTTCCTTCCTCGTCGGCGAAGGAGATGGCGTCTATGCCGAGCGGCGCGTCGTCGATCGAGGCGGCCGCGGCAAGGCCGTAGATGACGCCCAGCGCCCCGTCGAGCCAGCCGCCGTTCGGCACCGTGTCGGAATGGGAGCCGACGAGGATCGCCCGATCGTGCCTGCGGTCGACGCCCATCACGTTGCCGACCTTGTCGACCAGCGGATCGAGGCCGATCCCGGCGTAGCGGCGCGACAGCCATGCGCGCCCTTCCACGTCCTTCGGGGTGCCGGCGATCCTGGTGACGCCGGAGCCGACCGCCCCGATCTGCCGCAGCCTCGCCAGATCCTCGCGCATGGTTTCGACGCCGTCGCGGCGGTTGTGGCCCATCATCGTTCCGAGACCCATTCGAGGATGCGCCGGCAGCCGGTCTTCAGCCGGTCGTCCGAGGTGGTGAAGGCGAGGCGCAGGTAGCGGTCGGAGCGCGGGCCGAACGAGCCGCCGGGCACGGCCGCGACCTTCTTCTTCTCCAGGAGGTCGAGCGCCGCCTCCATCGACGACATGCCGGTGCGCGTGATGTCGATCAGGCAATAGAAGGCCCCCGCCGGGCGGGCAGCGATCAGGCCGCTGCCGGCGAGCTCCTCGACGAGGATGTCGCGGCGGCGGCGATAGATCGCGGCGAGCTCGCCCGGCGTCTGCGGATATTTCGAAAGGGCCGCGATCGCGGCGGCCTGCGACACCGCCGAGATGCACGACACCGTCGGCTCCTGCAAGGCGATCGCGGATTCGACCGAATGCGCGGGGGCGACCAGCCATCCGATGCGCCAGCCCGTCATGGCGAACGATTTCGAGAACCCCGAGACCACCCACAGGCGGTCGTCGATGTCGCGCCCCATGAAGGAGACGTGGTCGGCGTCGAAGGTCATCTCCTCGTAGATCTCGTCGGAGATCACGTGAAGGTTCCTGGCGCGGGCGATTTCGGCGACCCTGTCGATGCACGGCGCGCGCCATACGGCCCCGGTCGGGTTTCCGGGAGAGTTGACGAGGATGGCCCGGGTCTTCGGGCCGATGAGCGCCTCGATCTCCTCCGGGTCCGGCTCGAAGCCGCGTTCGGGATAGAGCGGATAGGTGCGGAAGGTCGCGCCGGCGAACAGCACCATCGACTGGTAGTTGGTCCAGCCGGGATCGGGAAGCAGCACCTCCTCCCCCGGCTCGACGACGAGCGACATGGCGGTGAACAGCGCCCCGACGGCGCCGGTGGTCGCGACGACGCGGCCGGGATCGACCGCCACGCGGTTGCGGTCGGAAATCCGCTCGGCGATCAGCTTTCTCAGCGCCGGGCTTCCGGCATTGGGGACGTATTTGGTCGCCCCGTTCAGCGCCGCCTCCATCGCGTCGCGGATGATCTCGGCGCGCGTGCCCTCGGCGGGCTCGCCGACCTCGAGATGGACGACGTCGTCCATCTCCGCGGCCAGCGCCATGATGCGGCGGATCTGCGAGCGGGGCAGCGCCTCGATTTTCCCTGGCAGTACGGACGGGTGGGGCATCCAGCTTCTCCCGGATTCGGTTGGCGTCAGGCAGCTTCCGCCACGACGGGGTTTCTCAGGACGCCGACTCGCTCCACTTCGACCTCGCAGACATCGCCGGGCTTCATGAAGAGCTGCGGTTCCATGGCCATGCCGACGCCCGAGGGCGTGCCGGTGACGATGATGTCGCCGGGCTCGAGGGTCATGCCGGTGCTGAGCAGCGAGACCAGCTTCTCGACCGTGAAGATCAGGTCCGAGGTGGTGGCCTTCTGCACGACCTCGTTGTTGAGCCGGGTCTCGATCACGAGCCCGCGCGCGCCGGCCGGCAGTTCGTCCGCCGTGACGAAGGAGGGGCCCATGCTGCCGGTGTTGTCGAAGTTCTTGCCGATCGTCCATTGCGGGCTCTTGAACTGGTAGTCCCGCACGGACACGTCGTTGAAGATGCAGTAGCCGGCGACGTGTTCCAGCGCCCGCTCCGGCGCGATGGCGCGCCCCGCCTTGCCGATGACGGCGGCGAGCTCCCCCTCATAGTCGAGCATGCTCGAAACGCTGGGGCGCACGATCGCCGAGCCGTGCGGCACGATGTTGCTGTTGAAGCGCACGAACACCGTGGGGAACTCCGGGACCTCGAACTTCGTCTCCTCGGCATGGTCGCGGTAGTTCAGCCCGACGCAGAGGATCTTCCCCGCCCGGCGGAACGGGAGATCGTAGGAAATCCGCGAAGGATCCAGCACGCGGCCTTCGGAGAGGGCGGCTGCGGCCGCGGCGAAGGCGCCGCTGCGGACGAGGGCGTCTAGACCGCCCGGATAGGCCGCCTCGTCCTCCGCCAGGCCCCGCAACGACCCGTCGGCCGTCTCCAGGGCAAGGCCGCGCTTTCCATCTTCAACGAAGTGAACGAATTTCATCGGGCAGGAACTCCTTGAGCGTCGGCCCTAGACTGTGGAGCGGCAGGGTTCGTGTCAAGCAGATAATGGATATTTCCTATAAATATGGATTTATGCCTGTTTCATGGGCAGATTGCCTGCTATGAAGCCGGTATCGGCCTTTCGGGCGCATGCTGCGGGGTCTTGCCACATGGCGGTGCGCCTATGAATTTGTGCATCTGGCACGTGCGATGTATGGCTCACCGGATAAAATCCACGATGGGGCAATTAATGGTTTTCTGTCACGAAACGGATTTGTCAGGCATCCCCGGATCGCGGGCGCATCGCGCGCGGCGCGCGCCCGATACCGGTCCGCGCGGTCGCCGTGAATCCGGTCTGGGGCCTGGAACATGACGACCGAAGCGAGCAAGAGCCGGACCCTCCAGGTCTACGGGGCGCTGCGCCGGGCCCTCATCGAGGGCGAGTACATGCCCGGGGAGAAGCTGAAGATCGAGGCGCTCTGCACCCGCTTCGACGTCAATTCGAGCGCGATAAGGGAGGCGCTCGCCCGTTTGACCGCCGAGCGTCTGGTGATGGCCGAGGCGCAGAAGGGCTTTTCCGTCGCGCCGATCTCGCGCCAGGAGCTGATCGACCTCACCGCCGTACGCGTCACGGTCGAGTGCCTGTGCCTGCGGGAATCGATCGCCAATGCCGATCTGGAGTGGGCGGGCCGGATCGTCGCGCTGGGGTATCAATTGTCCACCCTCAAGGGCGCGCGGCAGAAGATCCACTCGGAGGAGGCCCATCAATGGCACTCCCTGCACGAGCAGCTTCATTCGGCGCTGGCGGCCCGCTGCCCGAACCGGTGGTGGCGGCAGATCCGTGAGCAGCTCTATTTCCAGTCCGAGCGCTATCGCTGGCTTTCCGGGCCGGCCGACGGCGGCGAGCGCGACGTCGATGCCGAGCACAACGCGATCATCGAGGCGGCGCTGGCCCGCGATGCCGACAAGTCCACCGAGCTGATGAAGGAGCATCTCCTGAAGACGGTGGATTCCCTGCTTGCATCGAGCAGCGTCCAGGACCTGCCTTGACCGGCGAGCCGCTGCCGCCGGTGAGCGCCCCGCGCCTTCCCGGCGCACAAAGGCGATGCGGGCGCTGACCGGGCCGTGGAGGACCTCCTCTCGCTCGCCGGGCTTTTTGCGATCGCCTTCGTCGCGGCGACGATCCTGCCGGCCCAGTCCGAGGCGGCGCTGGTCGGGCTGCTGGTCGTCGGCAAGCAGTCGCTCTTCCTGCTGGTCCTCGTCGCCACGGCCGGCAACGTGCTCGGCTCCGTCACCAACTGGCTGCTCGGCCGCTGGATCGAGCATTACCGCGACCGTCGCTGGTTCCCGGTCGGCCAGCCGGCACTCGACCGGGCGAC
Organism: Alphaproteobacteria bacterium; assembly: GCA_037190985.1. Classification (GTDB taxonomy): domain Bacteria; phylum Pseudomonadota; class Alphaproteobacteria; order Rhizobiales; family Rhizobiaceae; genus Aerobium. Next base: position 280,893 of record JBBCKE010000032.1, on the reverse strand, counting down.
CGGATGGTATCGGAAGTGGGGCCGCTGGAGCCTGCTGCTCTCCTGGGCGCCGCTCGGCGGCGACGCGCTGACCGTGGCCGCCGGCGTGCTGCGCGAGCCGTTCTGGAGCTTCCTGCTCCTGGTGACGATCGCCAAGGCGGGCCGCTACTGCGTGCTCGCCGCGGTGACGCTCGGGCTGCTGTGACGGAGGCGGCCGGCGCGTCGTCTCCGGTGCCGGTTTCGGCTTGATCGGGCCCGCGCCGCATGGCTAGGTGCGGCGATGTCCTACCTGCTGCTCAAGTTCCTGCATGTCCTCGGCGCGGTCGTCATCCTCGGCACCGGCACGGGCATCGCCTTCTTCATGCTGATGGCGCATCTGAGCCGCGATGCGGCCTTCATCGGCCGCACCGCCGGCGTCGTGGTGCAGGCCGACATGCTGTTCACCGCCACGGCCGTGGCGGTCCAGCCCGTCACCGGCTACCTCCTGATGCGCGAGCTCGGCATCCCGTTCACCGAAGGCTGGCTCGTCCTGTCGCTCGGCCTCTATGCGCTGGCCGGAATCTTCTGGCTGCCGGTCGTCTGGATCCAGGCGCGCATGCGGGACCTCGCGCAGGAGGCGGCCGCCAAGGGCGCGCCGCTGCCGGAGCGCTATCATCGCCTGTTCAGGGTGTGGTTCGCCTTCGGCTTTCCCGGCTTCGGCTCGGTCCTCGCCATCGTCTGGCTGATGATCGCCAAGCCGGCGCTGTGACGGGATGGCGAGCGCTCCGCCCGTCATCGCCGTGCTCGGCGCTTCCGGCCTGATCGGGCAGGCCGTCGCCTCACACCTTCTCGCCGAGGGTTTCGCCGTCGTGCCTATCGCGCGCGCCTTCACCGCGGCGCAGAAGGCCGCATGGGGCGGGCAGGCGCGGGAAAGCGCGATCGTCGGCCTCGACGCGGCGGCTCTTGCCGGCCTCGTCGCCGGGGCCGATATCGTCGTCAATTGCATCGGCGTCTTGCAGGACAGCGCCCGGCGCGGCAGCGCAGCCGACGCCCATGCCGGCTTCGTCGGCCAGCTGACAACGGTGCTGGCCGCCGGCGACCGGCAGCGCCTGCTCGTCCACCTCTCCATCCCCGGCGACGACGAGGACGACGCCACCGCCTTCAGCGCCACCAAGCGCGGGGCCGAGCGCATCGTCACGGCAAGCGGCGTCCCGCACGCCATCCTCCGGCCGGGCTTCGTCGTCGCGCCGGCGGCCTATGGCGGCAGCGCGCTCATCCGCGCGCTGGCGGCGCTGCCCTTCGACCTGCCGGAACGCGAAGCGTCGCGCCCGTTCGCCGCGACCGATGCCGCGGATATCGGGCGCACGCTCGCCGTCATCGCCCGGCGCTGGGGGCAGGGGGAACGGGCGTGGCAGGCGCGCTGGGACGTGATGGAGCGGCAGGCCGGCACCGTCGGCGAGGTGATCGACGCGTTCCGCCGCCATCTCGGCGGGCCTTCGCGCCGGCTGCGGCTGCCGGGCTGGCTGATGCGGCTCGGCGCGGCCGCAGGCGACGGCGCGGCAAGGCTCGGCTGGTCGCCGCCGATCCGCGGCACCGCCCTTGCCGAGATGCGGCGCGGCGTGGCCGGCGATCCCGCCGGATGGATCGCCGCCACCGGCATCGCGCCGCGCTCGCTGGCGCAGGCGCTGCGCGGCCTGCCCTCGACGGTACAGGAGCGCTGGTTCGCGAAGCTCTATCTCATGAAGCCGCTGGTCATCGGCGGGCTGGCGCTGTTCTGGATCGTTTCGGGCCTGATCGCCCTGACCGTCGCCTTCGCGGCGGCGACGGCGATCCTGACCGCGCACGGCTTTCCGCCGTGGCTGGCGCAGGCGGTGACGGTGGCGACCAGCCTTGCCGACATCGCCGTCGGCCTGGCCATCGCAAGGCGCGCCTCCTGCCGCGCCGGGCTCGTCGCCGGCATCGGCCTGTCGCTCGCCTATATGGCGAGCGCCGCCATCGTCACCCCGGCCCTGTGGCTCGATCCGCTCGGCGCGCTGGTCAAGACCGGCCCGGCGATCCTGCTGATGCTGGTGGCCCTCGCCATGCTCGACGAGCGGTGAGGCACCCGGCGCTGGCCGGCGTTAGACCAGCGTCGCGGAGTGCCACTTTCCCGATTCGATGGCGGCCTTCGTCTGCTCGCGCAGCATTTTCTCGAAGGTCTTGGTCGCCTGCGTCAGCGGCCGTTCCTTGGACGAGGCGAGCATCCACTGGATCTGGAAATCCCTGATCGGCGCCGCCGACACCTTGCCCGCCTCGAGATGCTCGTGCACGCCGCAATAGGAATAGACGCTGTAGCCGAGCCCGGTGCCGACGAAATCGAGGGAGACGGCGGCGTTGATCTCGGCGCGGATGGTCAGGGGAACGTCGTGCGCCTCGGCCGCCTTTTCCAGCGCGACGCGCAGGCTGGCGGGGCGCGAGACGACGACGAGCGGCAGATCGCGGAGTATCGCGAACTCGACCTCCCGGTCGGGCGACAGGCCGGCCGAGACCGGGCCGACGAGGAACATCTGCTCCTGCAACAGCGGCCGGCTGTCGAGCGCCGAGGCCGGCTCGTGGGTCGACAGGAGGCCGAGATCGAGCTCGCCGCGCAGCAGCTTGTCGCGCACGAGCGCCGAGGTGTCCTCGACGAAGCGGAAGAACACGCCCGGATAGGTCTCCATGAAGCGCTCGATGGTCGGCCGGCTCAGCAGCGCCCGCATCGAGCGCGGGATGCCGACATGCAGCGCGCCGGTCGGCTGGCCGGTGTGGTCGATGATCTCCTCGCGCAGATTGGCGATGTGGCGCAGCAGGAAATCGACGCGCTCGTAGAGCAGCTTGCCGATCTCGGTGAGGTGGACGCCGCGCGCGTGGCGCTCGAACAGCTCGCACCGCAGCTCGGCCTCGAGCAGCATCACTTGCCGGCTCAGGGCCGACTGGGCGATGCGGATCCGGTTCGCCGCCCGGCTGAAGCTGCCGGTCTCGGCCACCTCGCGAAAATATTCGAGCTGGCGGACGTCCATGGCGCAGACCCATCGAATTTCAGCATGGCTGCAATATGACTTATCTTCTTGTTCAGTTCAACGCGCGCTCCTAACGTCGCTGCATAAACATTATGCCGCCGGGGCGGATGCCCAACGAGCAGGCAAACAAGAACGATAACGGGAACGATCAGGAGCCTCGATGCAGTCGGACCTTTCCACCCTTTCGGCCACCCGGCTGGTCGAAGGCTATCGCAAGCGGGCCTTCTCGCCCGTCGAGGTCCTGTCGCAGACGCTTGACACCATCGCGGCGCTGAACCCGGCGCTCAACGCCTTCGCGCTGCTCGATCCTGAGAGCGCCATCGAGACCGCGCGCGCCTCGGAAGCGCGCTGGATGCGCGGCGAGCCGGCGGGCCTGATCGACGGCGTGCCGACGACGGTCAAGGACCTCGCCGTCGCCAAGGGCTGGCCGCGCTATAGCGGTTCCAACACCCTGCCGGCCGAGCCCGCGCCGGACACGTTCGACGGGCCGCAGGTGGCGCGGCTGCGCGAAGCGGGCGCGGTGCTTCTCGGCAAGACGACGCAGCCCGAATTCGCCTGGAAGGGGCTGACCGACAGCCCGCGCTTCGGCATCACCCGCAACCCGTGGAACCTCGCGCGCACGCCCGGCGGCAGCAGCGGCGGCGCGGCGGCCGGCGTCGCGGCCTATATGGGCCCGCTGGCGCTCGGCACCGACGGCTCGGGCTCGGTGCGCCTGCCTGCCGCCTTCACCGGCCTTGCCGGGCTGAAGCCGACCTATGGGCTCATTCCGCAGCATCCGCGCGCCACGCATATGGGCGACATCGTCCATACCGGCCCGCTGGCGCGCAGTGTCGCCGACGTCGCGCTGATGACGCAGGTGATGTCCGGCCCCGACGGGCGCGACTGGACCAGCCCGCCGCATTCGATCCGCTGCTTCGACACGCTCACCCCGCGGATGAAGGGGCTGCGCATCGCCTTCAGCCCGACGCTGGGCTTCGCCGCCGTCGAGCCGGGCGTCGCCGCCATCGTCCGCCGCGCGGTGGACAAGCTCGCCGGCCTCGGCGCCGAGATCGACGAGGTCGATCCGGGCTTCGAGGACACGCGCGACATGATCGACATGATCTACAAGGCCGGCGCCGCCTGCACCGCCTATGCCATGCCGGAGGAGGCGCGCGCGCGGATGGACCCGAAATACCTCGCGTTCGCGACCTCGGGGCTGGGCTTCAGCGCCACGGAGTACGTGGCGATCGCCAAGATGAAGCGCGACGCGCTGTGCGCGCGCATGGTCGCGTTCCACGAGACCTACGATCTCCTGATCACCCCGCAGATGGGGCTGACCGCCGTCCCGGCCGACGAGAGCCTGCATCCTCCCGCCTATTCGCACTGGTTCGATTTCGCGCCGTTCTGCTATCCGTTCAACCTGACCCAGCAGCCGGCGGCGACCGTGCCCTGCGGCGTCGCCCCGGACGGCCTGCCCGTGGCGCTCCAGATCGTCGGGCCGAAATTCGCCGATGCGCTGGTGCTCGACGCCGCGCTCGCCGCCGAGCAGGCGCTCGGGTTCGAGCCGCTGAGCAGGGAGCGGGCGTTCGAGAACTGCAACGAATTCCAGAGGGAAAAGAAAGGCCATGAACATGCGTAAGACGAAAAGACTTGCCGCCATCCTTGCCGTTTCCACCATGCTGGGCGGAACCGGCGTCGCCTCGGCCGAAACCTTCGACATCGTCATCGGCGCCGGCCACCCCAACACCCAGACCTTCGTCAAGCTCTTGGAGACGGTGTTCATCCCCGAGGTCGACCGGGCGATGGAAGCGGCGGGCAAGGGCGACAGCATCAACTGGACCACCGGCTTCGGCGGCACCATCGTCAAGTTCGAGAGCCTGCTCGAAGGCGCGCAGACCGGGCTCGTCGACATCGTCGTCTCGCCCAACGTCATCCGCCCGAGCGAGCTGCCGCTCAACATGTTCACCTACATGGCGCCGTTCGGCTCGGACAACGTCAAGGACACGGTCGAGATCGTGCGCGCCATCTATGACAGGTTCCCGGCCGTGAAGGAGCAATGGGCGCGCTTCGGCCAGCAGCCCATCGCCCACTACGTCTATTCCAGCCACAACATCATCGGCACCTTCCCGATCGAGAAGTTCGAGGACGTGCAGGGCAGGAAGATCGGCGCGGCCGGCGTCGTCGGCAACTTCTTCACCGACACCGGCGCGACCGGGGTGAACGGCAACTTCACCACCTACTACAACGACCTCCAGAACGGCGTCTATCAGGGCGCGACCGGCCCGGTCGCCGGCATGGCCCAGGCCAACCTTCAGGAGGTCGCCAAGCACCTCAACATCGTCAATTTCGGCACCCAGTACGTGCTGGCGCTGACGATGAACACCGCCAAGCTGGAGAGCCTGCCGGACTACGTGCAGCAGATCATCCTCGATGCTGCGCTGAAATACGAGGAGGAGCTGAGCACGCTGGAGGAGACCGAGACCGCCGAGGCGATCGAGGCGATGAAGGCGGCCGGCGTCGAGGTCCACATCCTGCCGCAGGAAGAGCGCCAGAAGTGGGCTGAAAGCCTGCCCGACCTCGCCGGCGACTGGGTCAAGCGGCTGGAGGACCAGGGCATGCCCGGCCGCGAGCTGCTTCTCTTCTACATGGACGAGCTGCGCAAGCGCGGCGTGACGCCAGCGCGCGACTGGGACGCGGCGTTCCGCTGAGAGCAGGGGACCGGAGGGAGCCATGTCTCACCAACCCGACCAGCCGCCGGCTCCCGCGCGCCTCCATCCGCTCGAGCGCGCCTTCGCCGGCGGCGTCTTCGTGCTCGGCGCGATGGGGACCGGCCTCGTCCTCGTGCTGGCGGCGCTGATCATCGCCGACGTCCTCAGCCGCGAGATCCTCGGCCGCGCCATCCCCGGCGTGCCCGAGCTCGTGGCGATGTCGATGGTGTCGATCGTCTTCCTGCAGCTTTCCTCGGCGCTGCGCGCCGAGCGGCTGACGCGCAACGGCTCGTTCATCGAGAAGCTGCGCGAGACGCGGCCCGTCCTCGGCCACGGGCTGGAGGCGGCCTTCTCGCTCGCCGGCGCGCTCGCCTTCGCGATGATCGTCTACACCACCGCGCCCTATTTCCGGTTCGCCTGGACCAGCAACCAGTATTTCGGCGGCGTCGCCGGCTTCTTCGTGCCGGTCTGGCCCGTCAAGCTGATCACGCTGATCGGCGGCACCGCCATATGCATCCAGTTCCTGCTGCGAACTTGGAAGCACCTGCGCCTGGCGCGCGAGGGGGGAGCATCGCGATGACACTCGGCGCCACCGTCGCACTCGTCTCCATCTTCGCGATGATCACGCTGATCTATGTCGGCATGCATGTCGGCGTCGTGCTGACGATCCTGTCCTTCGTCAGCGTCTGGGTCATGCGCGGCAATTTCGACATCGCCTCCAACTTGCTGGCGCTTTCCGTCGCCGACAGCATCGCCGACTACAATTTCGGTGTGATCCCGCTTTTCGTCTTCATGGGCTTCGTCGTCAGCGCCGCCAATTACGGGCGGGACCTGTTCGACGTCACCAACTGGATGTTCCGGCGCATCAAGGGCGGGCTCGGCGTCTCGACCGTCGCGGCCAATGCCGGCTTCGCCGCGATCACCGGCGTCTCCATCGCCTCGGCCTCGGTCTTCACCCGCATCGCCGTGCCCGAGATGCTGCGCTTCGGCTACAATCCCCGCCTCGCGGTCGGCATCGTCGCCGGCAGCTCCGTGCTCGGCATGCTGATCCCGCCGAGCGTCTTGATGATCCTCTACGGCATCCTGACCGACGTCTCGATCGGCAAGCTGTTCATCGCCGGCATCGTGCCGGGCATCATCCTGGCCATCGCCTTCGCCCTCGCCATCATGCTCGCCGTCCACCTGAAGCCCGACCTGATCCGGCCGACGGACGAGGAGGCCGACGACCGGATGGGGCTCCTGACGGCGCTGGTGAAGATCGCCCCGGTCGTGGTGATGGTCGGTCTGGTGATGGGCGGCATCTATGGCGGCTACTTCACCGCCACCGAGGCCGCGGGCGTCGGCGCGGGCCTGTCGCTGGTGCTGGCGGTGGCGATGCGGCGGCTCACCTGGCCGTCCTTCTGGCGGCTCCTGGTCGACACCGCGACCGTCACCTCGACGATCTGCTTCCTTTTGATCGCGGCGAGCCTCTATTCGCGCATGCTCGCCTTCTCCGGCGTGCCCAACTACTTCGCGAGCTGGATCGCCCATTCCGGGTTCGGCTTCTACGGCGTGCTGATGATCTTCATCGTCGTGCTGCTGCTGTTCGGCGCGATCCTCGATTCGACGTCGATCATGCTGATCACCGTGCCGATCATGTTCCCGATCCTGATGAGCTTCGGCGCCGACCCGATCTGGATGGGCATCGTCATCATCGTCGCGGTGGAGATCGGCATCATCACGCCACCGGTGGGCATCGCCGTGTTCGTGGTCCACGACACGCTGGCGCGCAAGGACATCTCGCTGGGCGACGTCTTCATCGGCGTCTTCCCCTTCGTGCTGATCATGGTGGTGGTGCTGGCGCTGCTCGTTATCTTCCCGCAGCTCTCGCTGATGCTGCTGTGATAAAGAGGTCTTCTTCGATGAACCCGACAATGGAGGCCGCCGCGGCGAAGCCCAACTCCACCGAAGCGCGCGACAAGGCCCATGTCGTTCACGGGCTGACCAATCTGCGCAGCCATCTCGAGCGCGGCCCGCTGGTGATCGACAGCGGCAGGGGCGTGTGGGTCCGCGACAAGGCGGGCAACGACTATATCGAGGGCATGTCCGGCCTGTGGTGCATCTCGCTCGGCTATGGCGAGACGCGCCTGATCGACGCCTGCAAGGCGCAGATGGAGAAGCTCGCCTACTACCACCTCACCAACCACCGCTCGCACGAGCCGGTCGTCGACCTCGCCGAGAAGCTGATCGAAATCGCGCCGGTTCCGATGTCGCATGTCTGGTTCGCCAGCACCGGCTCGGAGGCGAACGACTGCGCGGCGCGGCTGTGCTGGTACTACTGGCACGCGCAGGGCCTGCCGGAGCGGCGCAAGTTCATCGCCCACCGGCGCGCCTATCACGGCAACACCATCGCCACCGCCAGCCTCTCGGGCCTCGGCTATACGCATGAGGCGTTCGGCCTGCCGCTGCCGGGCTTCCTGCATGTCGACTGCCCCGACTGGTACGCGGGCGCGCTTGAGGGCGAGAGCGAGGAGGCGTTCTCGCGGCGTCTCCTCGACGCGCTGGAGGCGCTGATCGAGGCGGAAGGGCCGGAGACGGTCGCCGGCTTCTTCACCGAGCCGATCATGGCCGGCGGCGGTGTGGTCGTCCCGCCGCAAGCCTATCTCGACGGCTTGCAGGCGCTCCTGAAGAAGCACGGCATCCTCTTGGTGGCCGACGAGGTCGTCACCGCCTTCGGCCGCACCGGCGAGATGTTCGGCACCACGACGATGGGGCTCGCTCCCGACATGATCGTCTGCGCCAAGGGCATCACCAGCGCCTATTTCCCGCTGTCGGCCGTGCTGATCAACGCGCGCGTCTTCGGCGCGATGCTGGAGCAGAGCGACCGGCTTGCGCTGTTCGGCCTGACCATGACCTATTCGGGCCACCCCGTCGGCGCGGCGGTCGCCCGCGAGGCGATCCGCATCTACGAGGAGGACGGCATCGTCGAGCGCGTGCGCGCGCTGGAACCCGTCCTTCTCGGCGGGCTGCGCGACAGGCTCGCCGGCTCGTCCATCGTCGGCCAGATCCGCGGGCGCGGCCTGCTGGCCGGTGTTCAGCTTGCGGCGGGCCGCGAGCCGCGGCGCTTCTTCGATCCGGCGCTGAAGGTCGGCCCGCGCGTCGGCCTCGCGGCCGAGCGGCACGGCCTGTTCGTGCGCGCCATCGGCGACGTCATCGCCATCTGCCCGCCTTTGACGATCTCCGAAGAGGAGATCGGCCTGCTGGTCGAGCGGCTGACCGTGGCCATCGAGGACGTGGAGAAGACGCTGTGACGACCGCGCCCGTCATCGACGCTGCGGCGAGGAGCGAGCTCGCGCCGCTCGGGCGGCTGAGGGCCGGCGTCATCCGCGCGCCGGAGGCCGGGGTCTTCTTCGTCGCCGTCGGCGAGGACGGCGCGCCGCATGGCGTCACCGCCGATATCTTCCGGGCGCTGGGCGAAACGCTCGGCCTCGCCGTCGACTTCGGCGTCTTTCCCAATTCGGGGGAATGCACCGATGCGCTGGCAAGCGGCGAGATCGACGTCGCCTTCATGCCGGTGGACGAAATACGCCGCGCCAAGGTCGCGTTCGGCCCGGCCTACTACCTGCTGCGCAGCACGTTCCTGATCGCGGGCAGCGCGGCAAGCCGCACCATCGCCGAGTACCGGGCGCGCGGAAAGGCCTTCGTCGGCATCGCCGGCACCACGACGCTGCGCGCCGCGATCCGCACCTTCGGCGGCGAGCGCGCCAGCGAGGCGCGCGACGTCGACGAGGCCGTCGCCCGGTTCGGCCGTGGCGCGGTGGACGCGATCGCGCTTTCGGAGGACTATCTGCGCGCCGTTCAGTCGCGGTTCCCCGGCTCCGTCGTCATGGAGGACGCGTTTCAGGAGACGAGCATCTCCATCGCCGTTCCGAAGGACAGGCCGCAGGCATCGGCGCTCGTCGCGGACTTCCTCGAGAACGCGAAAGCGGCGGCGGCGATAAGGCGCATCTTCGACGCGCACGGCCTGACCGGCGAGCCGGTCGCGCCATCGGGCGTGTGAGCGGGACGACAAGGAAAGGCGGAACCATGACCGTGACACTGGCGCAGGCGCAGACGATCTGCACGCAAGCCCTCGTAAAAGGGCGCGAGCTCGGGCTGGCGCCGCTGACCGTCGTCGTCCTCGATGCCGGCGGCGTCACCGTCTGCATGATGCGGGAGGACGGCTCCTCGCTCCTGCGGCCGCAGATCGCGACCGGCAAGGCCTGGGGCACGCTCGGGATGGGCTTCGGCGGACGCGAGCTCGCCCGCCGCGCGGAGGCCCTGCCGCAGTTCTTCAACGCGTTGTCCGACATGTCGCAGGGGCGCATGGTGCCCGTGCCGGGCGGCGTGCTCGTGCGCGACGCCGCGGGCGGCATCGTCGGCGCGGTGGGCATCAGCGGCGACACCTCGCCGAACGACGAAACCTGCGCCCTCCACGGCATCGCGGCGGCCGGGCTGACGGGCGACACCGGCGATCCCGCACAATAGCGGCGGGCAATGCCGCGAAAGGCTTGACGGTGCGGCGGCCGGCGCTCTAGAGATGGTCCATTCCGAGGGGAGCGCCGAACGGCGCTGAGACGGCGGTGAGCCGGACCCTTGAACCTGATCCGGATCATGCCGGCGTAGGAACGGAACAAGGGCCAAGGCCGATTTCCTCTTCTTCGCTCAACCGGATCTCCGTGATGAAAGTCGGGAGATCGCCCATGCTTCTTCTATCCCTGCCCGAGCCACCCGCTTCCCGCCGGTAGGAGAGGGCGATGCGCGCCTTGTCGGGGGCGATGCGGACGATGCTGACGCTGGTCGCGGCGTGGCAGGCCATCGTGTGGCTGGTCGCGCCGCCGCGCTACATCCTGCCCGCGCCCCTCGATGTGCTGGCGGTCTTCCCGCGCCAGTGGCGCCACCTCCTCGACCACACGCTGGTGACGACGGGCGAGATCGCCGCCGGCTTCGCGGCGGGGGTGCTGCTCGGCATAGCGACCGCGCTCGCCGTCGCGGCGCTGCCGCGGTTCGGCCGCATGGTCTGGCCGCTGGTCCTGGTGCTCCAGGCCTTTCCCGTCTTCGTCCTCGCCCCGGTCCTCGTCCTGTGGTTCGGCTTCGGCATGGCCTCGAAGGTGGTGATGACGACGCTCATCATCTTCTTTCCGGTCGCCTCGGCCTTCGCCGACGGCCTGCGCCGCATCGACCCCGAAATCCTCGACGCGACGGCGCTGACACCGGCGAGCCGCTGGCAGGCGCTCATCCATGTGCGCGCGCCGCTGGCGCTGCCGGCGCTGATCTCCGGCTTGCGCGTCGCCGCGCCGCTGGCGCCGCTCGGCGCGGTGGTCGGCGAATGGGTCGGCGCCTCGGCGGGGCTCGGCTTCGTCATGATCCAGGCCAATGCCCGCATGCAGACCGACACGGTGTTCGCGGCGATGGCCATCCTCGCCGTGCTGACGCTCGCCCTGCGCCGGGCGGTCGACGCGCTGGCGCCGCGCCTCACCCCTTGGGCGCAGGAACGATGATCCCCCTTCACCAACCCCGGCACAGGAAACCGAAGATGATACGCAAAACGGCACTCGCCCTCCTCCTCAGCCTCGCCATGGGCGGCGCGGCGCAAGCCGCCGACAAGCTCACCGTCCTGCTCGAATGGTTTGTCAATCCCGACCACGCGCCGCTGGTGGTGGCGCGCGAGCTTGGCCTGTTCGAGAAGGCCGGGCTCGATGTCGAGCTGCTGCCACCGTCCGACCCGTCCATCGTGCCGCGCGCCGTCGCTTCCGGCCAGGCCGATATCGGCATCCACTACCAGCCGAACCTTTATCTCGACCACGCGGCCGGCGTGCCGCTCATCCGGTTCGGCACGCTGGTCGAGACGCCGCTCAACACGCTGACCGTCCTTGCCGGCGGCCCGATCAGGGAGATCGGCGACCTCGCCGGCAAGCGCATCGGCTTCTCCGTCTCCGGCTTCGAGGACGCGATGCTCGGGCAGATGCTGGAAACCGCCGGCGTCGACCCGAAGAGCGTCGAGCTGGTCAATGTCAATTTCGCGCTGACCGCCTCGCTGATCTCCGGGCAGGTCGACGCCACCATCGGCGGCTTCCGCAATTTCGAGCTGACCCAGATCCGGCTCGAAGGCCATGAGGGACGCGCCTTCTTTCCCGAGGAGCACGGCGTTCCGGTCTATGACGAGCTGATCTTCGTCACCCGGCCCGACCTCGCCGGCGATGCGCGCCTCAAGCGCTTCCTCGAAGCGGTCGAGCAGGGCGCGGTGCACCTGACCAACCATCCGCAGGAGAGCTGGGCGCTGTTCGTGCGCGCATATCCCGACCTCGACAACGCGCTCAACCGCCAGGCCTGGACCGACACGCTGCCGCGCTTCGCCAAGCGGCCCTTCGCCCTCGACCGCGCCCGCTACGCCCGTTTCGGCGCCTTCATGGAAGGGCGCGGGCTGATCGGCAAGGCGCCGGCGGTCGAGGACATCGCCGTCGAGCTGGAGTGAATATCCACAGGGCCGCGCGTCGATCGCTAAGATTTTCCTCAACCGCCTAACCTGACGTTGAGGAAGATCGCCTATCCGTAGGGCATGGGTTTCGGTGCGGCGGATCGGGGGCGAGCGCAGGGCGGCATATCGACGTGACTTTCATCCTCATCGCCTCGGCCATCGCCATCGCCATCATGGCCGTCATCTTCCTTTGCCTGCGCGCGTCAAAGGTGGCGGGCCTGTCGAGCTTCGCCGCCTCGGCCATGCTCGGCTCGTTCGCCATCGGGCTCGGCGCCGCCGGAAAGCTGGTCCTGCCGCCCAACCTGATCGGTCTCCCGGAATCGCCGCTGGTCATCCTCGCCTGCCTCCTTCTGCTGTCGAGCTTCCGGCAGTTCCTGTCGATGCCGGCGCTGCGCCCGCTCACCATCGCCGTCATCGTCGCGGCGTTCACCGTTTTCCACGTCGCCTTCGCCCTGATCCAGGGCGGCGTCACCAGCGTCATCGGCGCCGGGACCGCCTCCGTCATCTTCGCCGCGATCGCCCGCACGATCTGGCGCGGCCGGGCAAGGGCTGACGCGCCGGCCGCGTTCGTCCTGTTCGCGGTCGTCTCCGCCTCCACGGTCTCGGCCTTCTTCCTCGCAAGGTTCGCGACGATCGCGTCGGGCATCGACGGCTCCAGCTACTTCGCCGATCCGACGGCGTGGAACCTCGCCATCTCGTCCATCCGCATCCTCGTGTTCCCGCTGGTCTACCTGTCGGCGATCCTGCTGGTTCAGGGGCGGACCGTCGCAAGGCTGGAGCGGGCGCTCGCCTATGACGACCTGACCGGCGCGCTGTCGCGGCGCGCGTTCCTCGACGCCTGCGCGCGCCATTTCGCGCAGGGCCGCGACAGCGGGGCGGGAACGCTGCTGTTCCTCGATCTCGACCATTTCAAGCAGCTCAACGACCGCCACGGCCACGCCGTCGGCGACAGGGCGCTCCGGCATTTCGTCGAGGTCGCCTCGACGGTCCTGCCGCCCCGGGCCAGCCTCGGCCGGCTCGGCGGCGAGGAGTTCGCCATCCTGTTGCCGGCGAGCGCAAGGGCGGCCGCGGCCGCGGTGGCGGAAACGATCATGCAGGCGGTCAGGGACAACCCGCTCGATACCGGCCGGGCGCTCGCCCCGATGACGGTCAGCATAGGCAGCGCCGCCGCGCATCCGGGCATGGCGATGGACGATGTCCTCAAGCGCGCCGACGACGCGCTCTACCGGGCCAAGGCAAGCGGCCGCGACCGCCTTTGCCACGCCGACGAGGCACATTCCGTCGCGGACAACCGGAACGAGCGGCCCGCCAGGGCCGAGCGCCGCGAACCGCGCGGCCAGATAAAGACGCCTCCGCCGCTGGTGTGCCCGTTGCCGTAGCCGTTCGGGCAGCGGCGTCGAGACCGGAATGCCCCAAGATCGGTTGAAGGATGCGATCGTAATCGCTGGACCCCGGCACCCCACTCGCGCGACCATGTGGCGGGAGCGCTGAAGCGGCTCGTTCCGCTGCGCCCGCCAGTCGCTCGTCAGGCTGCCGCCGGAAGCGCCTATTGCAGGCGCATCAGCGCCTCGGAGCGGACATAGCCGAGCGCCAGCCCCTCGCGGGCGACATGCGCCCAGCCGTCCGCTTCGGCGATCAGGTGGACGCCGAAGAAGACGCCGGCCGGCACCTCCATCACCGGGTTGCCGCCCGGTGCGTCGTGGACGACCGTGCCGCCCGTCGCGACATGGGTGATCGTCTCGGGATAGCGCGGCGCGGCCGCTTCGCCGCCGGCCAGCACCTTGAGCTGCCGCGCGACCGGGAAGTCGCTGCCGCGGATCGACATCTGCGGCACCTGCCGGAAGCCGAAGGCGCGGGTGCTGATGTCGGGCACCTGCGCATCGACGAAGGCGGCCAGCTCCGTCACCTCGATGGTGCCGTTGCCGTTGGCGTCGGCGGCATTGAAGCCGTCGAGCAGCGCGTAGGTGAGCACGCCGTGGCCGCGATAGCCCTCCAGCGCCGGCTCGGTGTCGGTGGCGGCCGACAGGATCGTGCGTCCGGTCGCCCGGGTCAGCCGCGCCACCGCCGCCGACTGCGCCAGCGCCGCGTCGACGCCGCGCAGGCCGGCGAGCGTCAGCGACCCGCTCTCGCAGGTGTCGAAGATCAGCACCGACTTGCGCGCCGCGATCCGCGCCACCCATTCCTGAAGCCTGTCCTGGCCCAGCCCGAACTCGCGCACGGGATCGCCGCCGGCGAAGCGGAAATCCTGCGGCAGGTAGAAATACTCGCCCTCCAGCGTCTTGCCGTGTCCGGCGAGGAAGAAAACGAACACGTCTTGCGGCCGCACGGCCTGCGACAGGCGCGCGAAGGCGGATTCCAGACCCGCCGCCGTCACCTCGCCGTCGAGCAGCGTCGTCACCTCGACCGAGGCGTAGATGGCCTCGCCCGTCTGCGTCATCGCCGCCGCGAGGGCCCTTGCGTCGGCGGCGGCGAAATTGAGCTTCAGCCGCCCGTCGGCATAGTCGTTGACGCCGGCGGCGAGGACGTGGAGCCGCGGCGGCTCGCTGCTGGCGACGCCGTCCCACCGCACCAGCGCCGTCGCCGGCGGCGAGGCGATCAGGTCGGCGGCGTTGTAGGCGACGAGCTCGATCATGTTGTCGCCGGGGTCGAGCACCAGCCGCGCCGCGACCTCGTGGCTGCCGGCCGGGGCGATCGGGGCCGCGCCGCGGGCGCGCACGTCGACCGTGCGGCCGTTGACGCGCCACTCGACGCGGCCGATGCCGCCGCCGGCGTCGAACAGCGAGGCGCGCATCTCGATCACCTCGTCGGTCGCCTCGCCGCGCTGCGGCAGCCTGTCGAAGCGGATGCGCGGCGCGGGGCCGGAATCGAGCACCACGGCGAGGTTGAGCTGCCCCGCCGCCTCGGCGACGAGCCCGTCCGGGTCGCCGGCCAGCTTCTCACGCACGAGGTCTGGCCGGTAGAGCGCCTGATAGACCTGATCGATGGAGAACGCGCCGAGCCCGTGGGCGACGGACACCATCTTCGCGCCTTCGGCCGTGCCGGCGAAGAAGCCTTCGGGCGTCAGCGCCACCCACTCGCCGGCGCGGGTCGTCATCAGCCGCACCAAAAGCTCCTGCCTCTCGAGGTCGAAGATGCGCAGGCTGTTGTCCTCGTCGCGCACCACGCCGATGCGCCCGCCATCGACGATGTGCCCGGCCTCGCGCACGCCCGGCAGCGACAGGAAGCGCGCGGTGAGCTCGGGCGTGATCTCCACGTTCGACAGGCCGTCGAGCCGTGGCAGGAGCGCGGCCTGCTCCTCGCGCGACAGGGCCCGCTCCGCGAAGGTGGCGGCATCGAGCGCCACCAGCCTGTCGAAGACGACATCGTGGATGACCAGCATGCCGTCGATCTCGTAGAACAGGGTGTCGGCGAAAAAGCCGCCGAGCTCAGCGAGGCGCCTCAACTCGCCAGTCTCGAGGTCGAACAGCGAGAGGGTGCCTTCGTCCGTCTCGAACAGGAAGAGCTTCTGCCCGGCCCCGTTCTGCGTCGGACCGAGGAGGGCCAGCGGCTCGCCGATCACCGCCTCGACGCGGCCGGAGCGCGGCTCGATGCGCAGGATGTCCTGCCCGCCCTCGCCGACGATCATCAGGTCGCCGTCGGGCAGGAAGCCGAGCCGGTCGGCCGAGACGATCAGCCGGTCGATGGCGCGGCCCTCGACATCCGCCGCCTCCCACAGCGAATGGCGGGCGATCCGCTCGCCGCTCGCCCCGTCATAGAGATCGAGCACCACGGTCTCGTCGCCGTCCGGGGTGAGGCCCGACAAGGCGAGCAGCGCGCCGTCGTCGGAGAGGGCGAGGCCGAGAATGTCGCGCAGCGGCGGGTCGATATCGATCGTCCGCCGCGCGGTCGGCCGGGTGAGCGTGACGGAGTGCAGCGTCTCGTAGAAGCCGTCCGCGCCCTGCCGGGAGACGGTGCGCAGCGCGGCGACCGCGCCGTCCTGCGAGACGGCGACGGTGGGAACCGCCGCGCTGAGGCCGGTGGAGTCCCAGACGGTCTCGCCCTCCAGCGGCTGGTCGGGCAAGGCGAGGAACGGCGCGCCGCTATCGGTCTGCCATATCGTCATGCCGCCATAGCGGGTGCCGCCGAAGAGCTGGCTGCCGTCGGCGGAAAAATGCAGCGCCACGGCCTTGCCGTCGATGCGGTGGAGGAGCGCGCCGCTTTCCTGCGACCAGACGGCGATGCGGCTGCCGTCCGTGGCGGCGAGGAGCCGGCCGTCGGCCGACGAGGCGAGCGCGATGACGGCGCCGTCGAACGGCTTCAGCCGGTGGCGCTCGCGCCCGCTCACCGGGTCGGTGAGCGCCAGATGCCCGGTGCGCAGGCCGATGACAATGAGGTCGTTGCCCGGCAGCATCAGCGCCTGGCTCGCCTCGGGGGCGGCGACCTTGCGCACCAGCCGGCCGCTGCGCAGGTCCCAGACGCCGACCTCGCTCGCGCCCTGCGGCTCGTTGAGCGTGGTGACGAGCAGCTCGCCCGCCGGGTCGGCCCACAGGCTGTGGAACGAGGCGTAGTCCTGCGTGAAGTAGAGATGCGGCACAGAGGGGAGGACGGAGAACTCCGCCTGCGCGGGGCCTTCTGAACGTAACGCTGCCAGCGGCAGGTCGAGATGGCCGGGCGCGGCGGTGGCGTCGGGCGCGATGACGCCCCAGCGTCCATTGAGCTTCACCGGGGCGAGGCCCCGCGCTTGCCGCCAGAAATCCTCGAATTGCGGCGCGACCGCGACCGTGCCGTCGGTGGCGACGAAGCCGCGCAGCTCGCCGTCGCGGATGCCGGCGAGCCCGTCGGAGAAGCTGTAGGCCTCGGTGAAGCGCGCCTCGATCGCCATGTCGCCGAACGGGTTGACGTAGCCCCACAGGCCGCCCTCGACCTGCACCGGGGCGAGGCCGTCGGCGAACTCGCGCGCGGCGGTGAAGCGCGGCGTGAACTCCCACGAGGTGCTGTAGCGCGAGATGTAGCCCCAGACGCCGTCGCGCCGCGCGGCGGCGAAGTCGTTGGAGAACGGCCGCAACTCCTCGAAGGCCGGATGGGCGTGAAGGTCCGGCGCGCCGCAATAGACGTCGCCCCAGCCGTCGGCCTGCTCGACTGCGACGCGCCCCTCGGACGGGCGGCGGATGCCGGCCGGCCCGTCGCCGACGGTGACGCGCGGGGTGCCGCCGCGCTCGTCCACCACCGGCACGCCGTCCTTCAGGCCGGCGATGCAGGTGCCGTCATTGCCGGCGAGCGTGTCGATGGGGATGTCGCCCTGAAGCTGCGCGCCGGCGACGTCGAGCGCGATCCAGCGCTCCCCCAGCCGCACGGGCGTGACCTCCGACGGCGTGCCGATCTCGTCGTAGAGCGGCGGCACGACCAGCCGGCCGGCGGTGTCGGCGACGCCCCACTTGCCGGCGAGGCGCACGGCGATGCGCTCGCCGCCGCTGCGGCCCACCGCCTCGAACATCGGCTGCGCCGCCCATGCGCCGTCCGCGCCCATCAGGCCCCAGCGCTCGCCCTCGCGCAGCGGCACCACGCCGCCGAAGGCCGCGCCGGCGTCCTCGAAGCGGGGCTCGGCCACCCAGCGGAAGCCGTCCTGCGCCTGCGCGGGCGGGACGGCCGCGCCGGCCGCCAGCATCGCCGCCCCGAGGGAACGCGCGAGCAACCCGCCCGCGGTGAAAGAGAACCGTGCCGTCATCGCAACCCGCCCGAAACCCCGGTCGCCCGAAACCCGGCCGCCCAAACCCGATTATATCGTGCGCGACCGCCTCGCCGATTTCAACCGGGCGATTCCATCGGTTTTGCGGCGGCCGGATGCACACCGCCGATTTTTATGCCCGGACCCCGTCGAGGGCAGATGCAGCCGCGCAGGCCGGCATTCGCTTCCTTTGCGTCGCTTCCGCGTCGCTATCAGGCGTCCCGCGCCTTTCCGTGCGCCTGTATCCTTTTCGCAAGGGAATGCATGAGGAGAGGCGACCTGGCCCCGGCTGGAGGGCAGGCAAAGACACCGAGGAGGACACCCATGAGCGACGTGCAGGCACCGAAGCATGAGGAGCACGGAATCGAGCCGGGACAGGACAACATCCTGTTCATGGGGCTCGACATCCACAATCCGGTCTTCGCCATCTCCGGCCTCGGCGCGGTTCTCTTCGTCGCCGTCACGCTGGTCTTCCGCGAGAGCGCGGGCGAGGTGCTGGGCGGCCTGCGCGTGTGGCTGACCACCACCTTCGACTGGGTGTTCATGGCCGCGGCCAACATCTTCGTGCTGTTCTGCCTCGTGCTCGTCGTCACCCCGCTCGGCAAGGTGCGGATCGGCGGCGCGGCGGCCCGGCCCGACTATTCCTACGCGACGTGGTTCGCCATGCTGTTCGCCGCCGGCATGGGCATCGGCCTGATGTTCTTCGGCGTGCTGGAGCCGATGTACCATTTCAACCATCCGCCGCTCGGCATCGCGCCGCCGGTGGTCGACGGCGCGCTGGTGCCGGAGGCGGCAAGCGCCGCGCGCGCCATGGGCATGGCGGCGACGATCTACCATTGGGGCCTGCATCCGTGGGCGATCTACGCGATCGTCTCGCTGTCTCTGGCGCTGGCCGCCTACAATCTCGGCCTGCCGCTGTCGATCCGCTCGGCCTTCTACCCGATCTTCGGCGAGCGCATCCGCGGCTGGACCGGCCACGTCATCGACATCCTCGCCGTCTTCGCGACGCTGTTCGGGCTGGCGACCTCGCTGGGCTTCGGCGCGTCGCAGGCGCTGGCGGGTCTCAACCATCTCTACGGCGTGCCCAACACGATCAACATGACCGTGCTGCTGATCGTCGGCATCACCGCCGTGGCGCTCGGCTCGGTGGTCTCGGGGCTCGACAAGGGCGTCAGGCGGCTGTCGGAGCTGAACATGCTGCTCGCGGTCGTGCTGCTCCTGTCGGTGATCGTGCTCGGGCCGACGCTGGCGATCCTGTCGACCGCCGCCACCAGCGCCGTCGACTATGTCCGCAACCTGCCGGCGCTGTCGAACTGGATCGGCCGCGAGGACACCGATTTCATCCATGGCTGGACGACCTTCTACTGGGCCTGGTGGATTTCCTGGTCGCCCTTCGTCGGCATGTTCATCGCCCGCATCTCGCGCGGCCGCACGGTGCGCGAGTTCGTGACCTGCGTGCTGATCATCCCGACCATCGTCTCGGTGATCTGGATGTCGGCCTTCGGCGGCGGCGCCATCGAGCAGTTCCTCGCCGACGGCTACACCGGCGTGCAGGAAACCGTCGTCGCCTACGTTCCGGAAATGTCGCTGTTCCGCATGCTGGAGCCGCTGCCGCTGTCGAGCGTGCTCGCCCCGCTCGGCATCGTGCTGGTGGTGTTGTTCTTCGTCACCTCGTCGGATTCCGGCTCGCTGGTGATCGACACGATCACCGCCGGCGGCAAGCTCGACGCGCCGATGGCGCAGCGCGTGTTCTGGGCGATCTTCGAGGGGCTGGTGGCCATCGTGCTGCTGCTCGGCGGCGGGCTGGCCGCGTTGCAGGCCGGGGCCATCGCCACCGGTTTCCCCTTCGCGCTGCTGCTCCTCCTGATGACGGTCTCCGCCTTCGTCGCGCTGCGGCGGGAGCGGCGGCTCCAGTAAACCGGGCCGGCCGGGCGGCTGACACAATCAGCCGCCCGTTCTGGAAGCTCGCGCTGCGCCGTGTCTGGCTGTATAGGGGGTCGTAATCCCCCGAAGAGCCAGACATGAACGCGCCCGCCTCCACCGCCACCCGCCCCAAGACCCATCTCGCCGTCCTCCTGATCCTGAGCGCGACCCACCTGCTCAACGACCTGATGCAGTCGCTGATCCCGGCGATCTATCCGATCATCAAGGACACCTACGCGCTCGATTTCGTGCAGATCGGCATGATCACGCTGACGTTCCAGATCGCCGGCTCGCTGCTGCAGCCCGTCGTCGGCTACGTCACCGACAAGCATCCCATGCCCTATTCCACGGTGGTCGGGATGATGTTCACGCTCGCCGGGCTCGTCGGCCTCGCCTACGCGTCGAGCTACACGCTCATCCTCGTCTCGGTCGCCTGCATCGGCATCGGCTCGTCGATCTTCCACCCGGAAGCGACGCGCATGGCGCGCTACGCCTCGGGCGGTCGGCAGGGGCTGGCGCAGGGGCTGTTCCAGGTCGGCGGCCAGGCCGGCGGCGCGATCGGCCCGCTGCTGGCTGCGCTCATCATCGTGCCGCGCGGGCAGGAAAGCCTCGCCTGGTTCTCGGTCCTCGCGCTGCTGGCGATGATGCTGATGGTCTGGACCGCGGGCAAGCATACGCAGATCCGCAACCAGATCGAGGCGGCGCGGGCGGCGCTGTCCGGCGCGGCGCGGACGCATGCGCGCCATTCGGCGGCGACCATCGCGCTCGGCCTGACCGTGCTCACGCTGCTGATGTTCTCGAAGAACGCCTATGGCGAGAGCTTCCGCTCGTTCTACACCTTCTACCTGATCGACCGCTTCGGCGTCTCGATCCAGACCTCGCAGGTGATGCTGTTCGTCTTCCTCGTGGCCGCGGCCGCCGGCGCGCTGATCGGCGGCATCGTCGGCGACAGGATCGGGCGCTACCGCATCATCTGGATCTCCGTCCTAGGCCCGCTGCCCTTGACGCTGATCCTGCCCTACGCCGATTTCTTCTGGACGGGCGTGCTGACGATCCTCATCAACCTGATCATGGCCAGCGCCTTCGCCTCGATCATGATCTACGCGATGGAGCTGGTGCCCAACCGCATCGGGCTGATCGGCGGCCTGTTCTACGGCCTGAATTTCGGCCTCGGCGGCATCGCCGCCGCGATCCTCGGCGGGCTCGCCGACAGCATCGGCATCGAGGAGGTCTACCGCATCTGCTCCTTCCTGCCGCTCGCCGGCCTGCTGGCCTGGCTGCTGCCGCGGATCGACGAGGACCGCGCCCCGCCGCGCCAGGCGGAGTAGGGCCGTCGCTGGCCATTGACCGGGCGATCTGCGAGGATCGCCCCGACCCGCACCGGAAAGAATGAAGCATGATACCTCTTCCCTTCGAACGCGCCGAATATGCCCGCCGTCTTGCGCTCGTGCGCGAGGAGATGGCGCGGCGCGGCCTCGAGCTGCTGATCGTCAACGACGTCGCCAACCAGCACTACCTCACCGCCTATGACGGCTGGTCGTTCTATACGCCGCAGATCGTCGCCGTGCCGATCGAGGCGGAGGAGGAGCCGGTCTGGATCGGGCGGATGATGGACGCCGCCGGCGGCAAGCTGACCGCGTGGATGAAGCCGCAGAACGTGGTCGGGTTCCCCGAGGACCACGTCCAGCAGGCCGACCGCCACCCGATGGACTGGATCGCGCAATGGCTGGTCGCCAAAGGCTGGGGCAAGCGCCGCATC
This sequence comes from Alphaproteobacteria bacterium, assembly GCA_037190985.1. Taxonomy (GTDB): domain Bacteria; phylum Pseudomonadota; class Alphaproteobacteria; order Rhizobiales; family Rhizobiaceae; genus Aerobium. Next base: position 259,328 of record JBBCKE010000032.1, on the reverse strand, counting down.
GGCATCGAGCTGGAAGCCTACTACTATTCGCCGAAGGCGCATGCGCGGCTGACCGCCGGCATGCCGAACGCGGCCTTCGTCGACGCCGACCTGCTGGTCAACTGGGTCCGCGCGGTCAAGTCGCCGGCCGAGATCGCCTATCTCAGGCACGCGGCGCTGATCGCAGGCCGCGCCGTCGAGGCCGCCTACGAGGCCATCGCGCCCGGCGTGCGCGAATGCGACGCCATCGCCCGCATCCAGGCGGCGCAGGTTTCCGGCCATCCCGACTTCGCCGGCGACATCACCGCGCTGCCGCCGACCATCCTCGGCGGCGAGAACGCCTCGGCCCCGCATATGATGTGGAGCGAGCGCCGCTTCGGCGCCGACGAGACCGTCGCGCTGGAGCTGGCCGGCGTGTGCCGGCGCTACGCGGCGGGCCTCGCCCGCACCATGCAGCTCGGCGCCAGGCCGCAGAAGGTCGAGGAGACGGGCAAGGCGGTCCTCGAAGGCATGGACGCCGTGCTCGACGCTGTCCGCCCGGGCGTCACCGCCGAGGCGGTCGAGGCGGCCTGGCGCGCGGTCATCGGCCGCTACGGGCTGAAGAAGGAATCGCGCATCGGTTATTCGATCGGCGTCGCCTATCCGCCCGACTGGGGCGAGCACACGATCAGCCTGCGCGCGGGCGACAGGACGGTGCTGCAACCGGGCAACGTCGTCCATTCCATCCTCGGCATGTGGATGGACGGCTGGGGCATCGAGGTGAGCGAGACCATCCTCGTCACGGAGTCCGGCTCGGAGACGCTGACCGATTTCCCGCGCGCCATCTTCGTCAAATAGGCCGGTATACGCCATGTCCACGTCTTCGATGCAGAACGACCGCCCGACGGCCCTCGCGCCGGACGTCGCCGCCGACCTCGTCGCGATGCGGCGTCACCTTCACGCCAACCCGGAGCTTTCCAACGAGGAGCGCGGCACGCAGGCCTATCTGTTGGAGCGCATCGGCCTTGCCGGCATCGAGGGCGCGAAGCCGGCCGCCGGCACCGGGGTCGTGATCGACATCGAGGGGCGGCAGCGGCCGTCCAACCGCTGCGTGCTGGTGCGAGCCGACATCGACGCGCTGCCGATCCACGAGGATACCGGGCTCGATTTCGCGTCGCGCACGCCGGGGGTCATGCATGCCTGCGGCCACGACGCCCACACCGCGATGGCGTTCGCCGCCATGCGCTCGCTCCATCGCCTGCGCGACAGCTTCTCCGGCACGGTGCGGTTCGTGTTCCAGCCGGCCGAGGAGGCCGAGCCGCTCGGCGGGCGGCGGATCGTCGAGGAAGGCTGGCTGAACGGCGTCGAGGCCGCCATCGGCATCCATGTCGATCCCTATATGGAGACGGGCAAGGTCGCGGTCGGCGAGGGCCCGTTCACGCTCGCCGCCGACATCTTCGACATCACGGTGAGCGGCGTCGCCGCCCATGCGGCCAAGCCGCATGAGGGGACCGACGCGCTGGAGATCGGCTGCGCCATCGTCGCCGCGCTCAACCGCATCGCCGGGCGCGAGACCGGGCCGTTCGAGGCGTCGGCCCTCTCCGTGACCCGCTTCCTCGCCGGCCAGTCCTACAACGTGCTGGCCGACAAGGCGGCGATCAGCGGCACATTCCGCAGCGGCAGCGAGGCGACGCGCGCGCGCGGCCTGCGCCGCATCGAGGAGATCGCCACCGGCATCGCCGTCGCCCACGGCGCTTCCGCCGATGTGCGGATCGTCCGCGGCGAGCCGCCGGTGGTCAACGACGCGGCGATGGTCCGGGTCATCACTGAGGCCACCACCGCCTGCCTCGGCGAGGGCGCGCTGGTCATCGCTCCCGGCTGGGAGGCGGCCGACGATTTCGGCTTCTACAGCGAGCGCGTCCCGTCGGTCTATTTCCGGCTCGGCGTGCGCGACCCGGCCGCCGCAGAGGCGTATCCGCTGCACCATCCGCGGATGAACGTCGACGAGAACGCGCTGCGCCCCGGCGCGGAAACGCTGATCGCCAGCGCGCTCGGGGCGCTCGAACTGCCGCGCGGCGAATAGGGCGGACTGCCCCGCGCCGTCAATCGACCGCGACGGCCTCGATCTCGACCAGCAGGTTCGGCCCGGCCAGCCCCTTGACGATCAGCAGCGTCGTCGCCGGCGGCGGCGAGGGGAGCGCCCCGGCCGCCGCTTCCATGAAGGCCGGCACGTTGGCCTCGTCGGTCAGGTAGATCGTGACCTTGGCGAGGTTGCCCGGCCCCATCCCGGCGGCGGCGAGGACGGCATTGACGTTTGCCGTGGCGAGCCGCGCCTGTTCGGCGATGTCCTTGCCGGCCTGCCCCGTCGCGTCGACGCCGACCTGACCGGAGATATAGAGCGTGCGCCGCGGCGCCGCGACGAGCGCGCCGGGGCTGAGATAGGGGAGGCTGGGGAAGCCTTGGGGTGTGACCATCTCGATCATGTCGTCATCCTTTCGGGGCTGGGGGAAGAAGGCGGGGTTGTCCGCTGCGCCCTGAGTTGCGCGAAGGTGAGCCGGACGGAGCGGGCGAGCTCTTCCATCGGCAGCCCGCTGCGCGAAAGCGTCAGGGTGCCGTGGTAGAGGGTGAGAAGCTGCATCGTCGCGCCGGCGCCGACGTCGGGGCCGATCTCGCGGGTCAAGACGTCGTCGAACGCGTCGCGCAGCAGAACCATGGTCGCATCGATGCTTTCGCGCGCGGGGCCGTCCTCGCGGCCGAACTCGACGATCGAGTTGGTGACGAGGCAGCCGAAGCCGTCGGCCAGCGGCGGCTCCAGCACCGACAGGAACAGCCCCTCCAGATCGTCGAGCGTCGCCTCCGGGCCGGCGAAACGGCGGATCCTTTCGGCGACGAAACCATGCACGTAACGCTCGAGTGCCGCCCGGAACAGGCCGGCCTTGTCGCCGAAGGCGTTGTAGATGCTGCCCGAGACCAGCCCGGTGGCCTTCTCGAGCGCGGCGATGGAGATGTCGCGGTAGCCATGCATGCGGAAGGCGTTGGCCGCCGCCATCAGCACGGTGTCGCGATCGAATGTTCTGCGTCGTCCCATGGGAGGGATATTAGAGTATTTATTCTAGAATGCAATCTCTAAAATAAAGCATCAGCATTTCCGCGCGATCCGGGGGCCGGGTGGATGGCCGTTCGTCGGTCAGGCGGGTTGGGTCGCCGGCTCGCGGGGGCTGATCGCGGCGGCGGCGAGCTGGTTGAGGTTGACGGTGCCGAGGGCCGCGCCGTCGGGTCCGATGACGACGAGCCCGGCTTGCGCGCCGTCGACGATCAGGCGCATGGCCTCCTCGACGGTGGTGCCCGTAGCGACAGTGGGCGCGCCGGGCGCGGCGCCGGCGGTGAGCGGCGTCATCACGGCCTCGACATGGACGACGCGGCCGCGATTGACCTCGCGCACGAAGTTCTCGACATAGTCGTCGGCGGGCCGCAGGACGATGTCCTGGCTGGTGCCCTGCTGCACCACCTCGCCGTCGCGCAGGATGGCGATGCGGTCGCCGAGCCTGAGCGCCTCGTCGAGATCGTGGGTGATGAAGACGATGGTCTTGCGAATTTCCTTCTGGATGTCGAGCAGCACCGTCTGCATGTCGGTGCGGATCAGCGGATCGAGCGCCGAGAACGCCTCGTCCATCAGGAGGATCGGCGCGTCGTTGGTGAGGGCGCGGGCGAGGCCGACGCGCTGCTGCATGCCGCCGGAGAGCTGGTTGGGGTAATGCTTCTCGAAGCCGGTGAGGCCGACGCGCTCGATCCAGCGCATCGCCGCCTCGACCTGTGCGCCGCGCGGCACGCCCTGTATCTCCAGCCCGTAGACCGTGTTCTCCAGCACGTTGCGGTGCGGCAGGAGCGCGAATTTCTGGAACACCATCGCCGTCTTGTGGCGGCGGAACGCGCGCAGCTCCTTCGGGCTCATCTTCACCACGTCCTCGCCGCCGACGAGGATTTCGCCCGCCGTCGGGTCGATCAGCCGGTTGATGTGGCGGATCAGCGTCGACTTGCCGGAGCCCGACAGGCCCATGATGACCTGGATGCGGCCGGCCGGCATCGAGATGTCGATGTCGCGCAGCCCCAGCACATGGCCGTGGCGCTCGTTCAGCTCCGCCTTGGTGATGCCTTGCTCGACCAGCGGCACCATGGCGGCGGCATCCGCGCCGAAGATCTTCGACAGCTTCCTGATCTCGATGCCGTATTGCGCGGCGCTCTCCTCAGCCATGGACGATCTCCAGATGCTTCTGCAGGCGCCGGCCGTAGGCCTGGCTGACGCGGTCGAAGATGATGGCGATGCCGACGATGGCGAGGCCGTTGAAGACGCCCATGGTGAAATACTGGTTGTTGATGGCGCGCAGCACCGGCTGGCCCAGCCCCTGCACGCCGATCATCGAGGCGATCACCACCATGGCCAGCGCCATCATGATCGTCTGGTTGATGCCGGCCATGATGGTCGGCAGCGCCAGCGGCATCTGGACGTTCTTCAGCTTCTGCCAGCCCGAGGAGCCGAAGGCGTCCGCCGCCTCCAGGACGTCCCTGTCGACCAGCCTGATGCCGAGATTGGTCAGCCGGATGATCGGCGGGATGGCGTAGATCACCACCGCGATCACGCCCGGCACCCGGCCGATGCCGAGCAGCATCACCACGGGGATCAGGTAGACGAAGCTCGGCATGGTCTGCATCACGTCGAGCACCGGGTTGACGATGCCCTGCGCCCGGTCCGAGCGCGACATCAGGATGCCGATGGGGATGCCGAGCGCGATGGCGACCACGGTGCAGACGAAGATCATCGACACGGTGCGCATCGTGTCTTCCCACATGTCGAAATAGCCGATGACCAGCAGCGTCAGCACGCTGCCGAGGGCGATCTTCCAGCTACGGCTGGCGAACCAGGCGATGGCGGCGATGGCGAGGATCACGACCGGCCACGGCGTCGTCAGCATCAGCCGCTCGGCATGGATCAGGAACTGGCGCAGCGGCTCGAAGAAGCCCTCGATGGTGCCGCCCCAGGCGCGCGTGAAGGTGCGGAAGCCGTCGTCGATCGCCCGCCTCAATTCGCGTAGCGTGGCGTCGTCCATGTGCGGAAATGACCAGAACCAGTCCATATCGCTCCCCTTGTTCCGCCTCGATGCGGCTTCTCGTCGTTTGCGGCCGGCCCGTGCGGCCGGCGCGTCCGAACCGGCCCATTGGCCGGCGCAAGCCGAAGCGCCCGGAAGGCCGGTCGTTCAGACCGGCCCCGGACGCTTCAGGCCCCGCTTGCGGGGGACGGCGTCAGAGCGCCGCCTTGATCTTCTCGGCCGCCTCCGGCGAGACCCACTCCTTCCAGATGTCCTCGTTGTTCTGGAGGAAGTGCTTCGCGCCGTCCTCGCCCGTCGCCTGGCTGTCGGTCATCCACGCCATCAGCGCGTTGACGGTGCCGCTCTCCCAGGCGCGCTTGTTGAGATAGGCCATCACGTCCTCGCCGGCGCGCTCGGCGAAGCTTGCCGTCACCAGCGTCTGCACCGTGTCGGCCGGCCAGTCGTTCTTCTGCGGGTCCGGGCAGTCGGCCACCGTGTTGCAGCGGTCCCATTCGGCCTGGTTCAGCGGCACGCCGTGCTCGAGCTTGACCATCTCGTAGCGGCCGAGCAGCGCGGTCGGCGACCAGTAGTAGCCGACCCAGCCTTCCTTGCGCTCGTAGGCGCGGGCGATCGAGCCGTCGAGGCCGGCGGCCGAGCCGGTGTCGACCAGGCGGAAGCCCGCCGCCTCGGCCCCGTAGGCCTTGTAGAGCTGGCCGGTGACGACCGTGCCGCCCCAGCCGGCCGGGCCGTTGTGGACCGCGCCCTTGCTCGGGTCCTCCGGGTCGGGGAACAGGTCCGGCCGCGCCAGCGCGTCGTCGATGGTCTTGATGTCGGGGTTGGCGTCGGCGACGTATTTGGGTATCCACCAGCCCTGCACCGCGCCGTCGGAGATCGCGACGGCCGCGCCGATGACACGGCCCTCCTCGAGGCCGCGCTTGAGCAGGTCGGGAACCAGGTCGACCCAGCCCTCGGGCGCGAGGTCGGGGTCGCCGCGCTCGACCATCGAGGTGATGGTCGGCACCGTGTCGCCGCTGATGATCGAGGCGTTGCAGCCATAGCCGTTGTTGAGGATGAACTGGTCGAGGCTCGCCAGCACCTCCGCGCTCTGCCAGTTCATGCTGGCGATGGTGACGTCGCCGCACTCGGCATGCGCGGCCGTGCCCAGCGCCGCCAGAAGCCCCGCGGCAAGGCAGGTCGATGCGAGATATGTCTTCATTGTTCGTTTCCCTCTTCTTCGCTGTTGTTCGGGAAGCCGTCGACGGCTCCTTTGCCGCATGCCGGGACCGGCATGCGGTCGTGCATTGAAGTGCGCAGCGTCGTCCTCGTTTTCCTCCCGGTCTCGTCCGTGCCTGCGGGCACCGAAGGTTCCGGCTTCCGGACGCATCCCCGGAAAGCCCGAGGGGGTACTTTCCGATTTTTTCACGGCCGCTGAAAGCCTATTTGCGACAGTGGTGTCGAATCCAGCACAGCGCCTCGCCTCGATGGCCGCTTAATCGCCGCCCGCCGTCAGAACCGCGTCTCGTTTTCCCGCGCCAGCGCCTCGAACGCGTCGGAATCGGGGAGGTAGCGGCGGGCGCCATCGTCCCAGCGCCACGTCGCGGCAATGGTGCGCGTTCCGGGTTCCGGGGCGGCGGCCTCGCCGCACTTCTCCCCGGTCGCGACAGTCAGCTCGGTCACGCTCGCCGCGATGTCCGGGAAGAGGCCTTCCGCGCCGGATCGGACCGCGAGCCGCTGCGTCCGCTCGTAGGCGCAGGTGCGCTCGTCGAGCGTGAAGATCGTGTCGACCAGTTCGAGCCGGTCGCCGCGCACGAGGATCAGCGCCGTCGCCGCGTAGCTCTGGCCGGAGTTCCAATGGACGCTGCTGGTGATCAGGAGATCGTTGCCGCCGAGCGGCAGCCGGGCCGGTTCGGCGAAGCCGGTGAACCGGTCGAAGCCGACATCGGCGGCGTCGACGAGCCGCGGATCGTCCGTCATCTCGAAAAGGGCGAGGATGGCGGGCGCCATGGCCGCGTCGTCCGCAGGGCCGGTGTCGAGCAGCAGCGCCACCCGGTCCGTGCCGCCGGCCTCCAGCGGCACGGCCGCGATCCGCACCGGCCCGATGGGCGCGGGCAGGGGGTTGGCCATGTCCTCGCCGCCGATATGCCGGAAATCCGCTGTCCCGTCCTCGGGCAGGACGAGCCGGACGAGGTCGGCATAGGTGCGCCCCTCCGCCCATGGCAGCGGATCGGCCGGGTCGGGACGGGAGACCGGCTCGCCGCGGCTGCCGCCGGCGGTGGCGAGCAGGAATGCAAGGGCGGCCGCGGCCGCGCGCACCGGAATGGCCATCATGCAACTCCTCCAGTTTTGCGCCGCCGGTCGTTGGCTGCCGGCTCAGGGGCAGGTCGTCACCTGGTTGGAGCAGGTGCCGGCGGTCCAGCCGCGCAGACGGGGGCCGATCGAAACCCCGTCGATCGTCAGCACCCCCTCGACCTCCACCCAGTCGCCCCGGCAGGCGTGGATGCGCTCGACGAGGATCGAATCCGGGCCGTAGCGGCCGCGGTCGAGGCTGCCCACCATCGTCGCAACCACGGCGGTGTCGTTCGAGGGGCCGGCATGCAAATGCCGGTAGTTGAGCCGGAGGCCGAGATGGCGGCCCGACACCCAGCCCTCGCCCCTGAAGACGAAGTCGATCGGCTCGTCGAAGATATAGTCGAGCACCCAGCCTTCCGAGATGCGCAGCCAGCCGTCCTGCGAGCCGGTGATCGACACCTCGGTGGCGAAGCGCATGCCGCCGACATCCCGCGCCGCCGGAAGGTTGCCGATGATCGGCGCGTCGGCTGCCGGCGCGGCGCGCACATTGAGTCCGTTGGGGTCGGGATCGGTCGACCAGGCGGAGATGGTGCAGGCCTCGATCTCGGCGGCGGTGGCCGCGACGGGCGCGAGGCACAGGAGCGCGGCAAGCCCCGATACGGCATTCCATCGGCCCCGAACCGCCATCCGCGCTGCCCTCCGTCGACCTCACCGGCCGCGATGCATCTTACAAGATAGCACCGTTGCGCGTTTGCGTCCGCAAATACGACGCGGCTGCCTTAGAGCGAGGGCAGGAGCTGGCGGATGTGGTTGCCGAAGGCGCGCGTCGCGGCCGAGGGCTCGACCTCGGGATAGGCGATCTCGACGCCGAGGCTGGGCAGCGGCGGCAGGGGCGCGCCGAGGATGTGCAGGTCCGGCGGCACCGCCTTCTCGGTCATCACCGAGATGGCGAGGCCCGAGCGGGTAACGCCGATCAGCCCGGCGAGGCTGTTGCTGGCCTGCGAGATCCGGTAGCGCAGCCCGGCGCGGGCCATCGCGTCGCAGGCGGCCTTGTGGTCCATGGTGTTGGAGGCCGACAGCGCCAGCGGCAGCACCGCGCCGAAATTGTGCAGCGCCAGCGTCGGCTGCCAGCCGACCCAGACCAGCGGCTCGGTGCGGACGATGTCGTCGGCCTCGGTCCAGGTGGGGACGGAGACAAGCCCGATGTCGATCTGCTTGAGGTGCAGCAGCTTGCGCAGCTGGTCGGTCGGCCCGGCGACGACCCTGATCTCGACGTCCGGGTGCATGCGGCCGAAGCTCTTCAGGAGGGTCGGGAAGAAGGCGATCAGGTAGTCCTCGGGGCTGCCGTAGACGATGGTGCCGCGCAGGCCGTCGCTGGAGAAGGCCGAGACAGCCTCGTCGTGGATGGAGAGCATGCGCTCGGCATAGTCGAGCAGCCGCTCGCCGCCGCTGGTCAGCCGCACGCCGGTGCCGCCGCGATGCAGCAGGCCCTGGCCGCAGAGCTGCTCCAGCTTCTGCATCTGCATCGTCACCGCCGACTGGGTGCGGCCGACCTGCAACGCCGCCGCGCTGATCGAGCCGGAGCGCGCCACCTGCACGAAGGTCGCCAGCAGGCGCAGGTCGAGGGGAGTCTTCATATCAGTTCCATTGATACCTTGAGCCGAACATTATCAATTTTACTAACTTCGCATCAAGCCCTACGCTTCTGCGAAAGATGCGAAGAACGGGGAGGCCGGGCGTGTCGAGGAACGACGAGGCAGCATTCTGGAACGCGGTCGACCGGCATGTGGTGCGCTATGGCGGCGCCTTCGATCCGGCGATCATCGAGCGGGCGGCCGGCTCCTTCGTCTACGACGCCGACGACCGGGCGATCCTCGATTTCACCTCCGGCCAGATGAGCGCCGTGCTCGGCCACACCCATCCGCGCATCGTCGAGACCGTCAAGCGCCAGGTCGACAAGGTGGCGCACCTGTTCTCCGGCATGCTGTCGCGCCCGGTGGTCGAGCTCTCCGAGCGCCTCGCCGCGCTGGCGCCCGGCCTCGACAAGGTGCTGCTGCTGTCGACCGGGGCCGAGTCCAACGAGGCGGCGATCCGCCTCGCCAAGCTGGTGACGGGAAAGCACGAGATCGTCGCCTTCTCGCGCAGCTGGCACGGCATGACCAGCGCCGCGGTGTCGGCCACCTACAGCGCCGGCCGCAGGGGCTACGGCCCGGCCGCGGCCGGCTCGCTCGCCATCCCGACGCCGAACAGCTTTCGCCCGCGATTCAAGAATCCCGACGGTTCGCTCGACTGGCAGGCCGAGCTCGACGACGCCTTCGCGCTGGTCGACAGCCAGTCTATCGGAAGCCTCGCCGCCTTCATCGCCGAGCCGATCCTGTCGAGCGGCGGAATGCTGGAGCTGCCGCAGGGCTATCTCGCCGCGCTGAAGCGCAAATGCGAGGAGCGCGGCATGCTGCTGATCCTCGACGAGGCGCAGACCGGCATCGGCCGCACCGGCGACATGTTCGCCTTCCAGCGCGACGGCGTGACGCCCGACATCCTGACCATCTCCAAGACCATCGGCGCCGGCCTGCCGCTGGCGGCGATGATGACCACCGCCGCCATCGAGGAGGCCGCGCATGAGCGGGGCTTCCTGTTCTACACCACCCACGTCTCCGACCCGCTGCCCGCCGCGGTCGGCCTGACCGTGCTCGACGTGGTGCGCGACGAGGGGCTGGTCGAGCGCGCCCGCCATCTCGGCGCGCGGCTCCACGAGGGATTGTCGGCGCTGAAGGCGCGCCACGAATGCGTCGGCGACGTGCGCGGGCGCGGCCTCTTCCTCGGCGTCGAGATCATCAAAGACGAGGCGAGCCGCGCGCCCGACCACGAGCTCGGCGCGCGCATCGCGGCGCAAGCGTTCCGGCGCGGCCTCAACATGAACATCGTCAAGCTGCCCGGCATGGGCGGCGTCTTCCGCATCGCCCCGCCGCTGACGATCTCCGAGGACGAGATCGATCTGGGCTTACGGATCATCGGCGAGGCGATCGAGCACGAGACCGCCTGACGGCGGATAGCCACGACTTTCAGGGTGCGAGCGCGACATGAGCGACACTGGAACGCAGGGAGAGGCCGCCGTCGCGGCGGTGAGGGAAGGCAAGCCGACCGGCACGGTCAAGGTGCTGGTCGCCAAGCTCGGCCTCGACGGCCACGACCGCGGCGCCAAGGTGGTGGCCCGCGTGCTGCGCGATGCCGGCATGAGCGTGCTCTATACCGGGCTCTACAAGACGCCGGCGCAGGTGGTCGACGCCGCGCTCGATGAAAATGTCGACGTGATCGGCGTCAGCCTGCTGTCGGGCTCGCATGTGCCGCTGTTCCAGGAACTGGGCAAGGCGCTTCAGGCGAAGGATGCCGGCCACATCTTCGTCGTCGCCGGCGGCGTCATCCCCGAGCAGGACTACGAGGCGCTGTACGACGCCGGCGTCGACGTCATCGTGCCGCAGGAGGCGCGCTCGGAGCTGATCGTCGAGACGATCACCAATCTGATCGCCGATCGCGGCAACCGATGACGAACGGGCGGAGGCCGCAACGATGAAACTTTTCCGTGACGAGGCCATCGCCGACATCCGCGCCCGGCAGGCCGAGTGGGAGGAACGCGAGCTCGCCGCGACGCTGAAGGCGCGGGCGGAGGAGAAATCCGTCTACGAGACCGAGAGCGGCATTCCGCTGAAGCGGATCTACACCGCCGCCGACGTCGCCGACATCCCGGCGGATGCCCTCGGCTTTCCCGGCGCCTACCCGTTCACGCGCGGGGCCTATCCGACGATGTATCGCGGCCGGCCGTGGACGATCCGGCAGGTCGCCGGCTTCGGCAACCCGGAAGCCACCAACCAGCGCTACAAATACATGATCGCGACGGGCCAGACCGGGCTTTCGACCGATTTCGATCTGCCGACCCTGCTCGGCTTCGATTCCGACGATCCGATGGCGTTCGGCGAGGTCGGGCGCTGCGGCGTCGCCATCGACACCATCGACGACGTCGACCGGCTGTTCGACGGCATCGACCTCGAGAAGATCTCGGTGTCGCTGACCATCAACCCCTCCGCTTGGGTCGTCTATTCGATGTTCGTCGCCGTCGCCGAGCAGCGCGGCTACGATCTTCGCAAGCTGACGGGAACGCTCCAGGCCGACCCGCTGAAGGAATATGTCGCCCAGAAGGAGTGGATCTATCCGGTGCGGCCGGCGGTGCGGCTGCTGCGCGACCTCATCGTCCACAGCGCGGCGGCGACGCCGAAGATGAACCCGATCAGCTTGAGCGGCTACCATCTGTCGGATGTCGGCGGCAACGCCATCCAGGAGGTCGCCTTCATCATGGCCTTCACCATCGCCTATTGCGAGGAGGTCATCGCCGCCGGCATGGACATCGACGACTTCGCGCCGCGGCTCTCCTTCTTCTTCATCAGCCATCAGGACTTCTTCGAGCAGATCTGCAAGTTCCGCGCCGCGCGGCGCATCTACGCGAAGATCATGGCCGAGCGCTTCAAGGCGAAGAAGCCGGAATCGATGCGGCTGCGCGTCCACGTCCAGACCGCCGCGATGAGCCTGACCAAGGTCGAGCCGCACAACAACCTGATGCGCACCGCGATCCAGGCGCTTGGGGCCGTGCTCGGCGGCTGCCAGAGCATGCACACCAACGGCCTCGACGAGGCCTTCGCCATCCCGACCGAGGAGGCGATGAAGCTCGCCATCCGCACCCAGCAGATCATCCGCGACGAGATCAACGTCACCTCCGTGGTCGACCCGCTCGGCGGCTCCTATTTCGTCGAGCGCCTGACCTCGGACATGGAGGCCGAGATGTGGAAGGTGCTCAATGAGGTCGAGGAGCGCGGCGGCGCGGTCAAGCTGGTCGAGGAAGGCTGGTTCCAGCAGAAGCTGGCCGATTCCGCCTACGACACCTTCAGGAAGTTCGACAGCGGCGAGAAGATCTCGGTCGGCGTCAACCACCATGTCGACGCCACGAGCAGCGCCGCCGAGGTCGACATCCACCCCTATGACGAGGACTGCACCCGGTTGCAGGTCGACCGGCTCGCCGCGCTGCGCGCTTCCCGCGACAACGCCCGCGTCCGGACGCTCTTGCAGGAACTGGCAGATCAGGCCCGCACCGAGGATGTCAACCTCGTCCCCAAGACTATCGAGCTGGTCAAGGCGCGGGCGACGCTCGGCGAGATCTGCGGCGCGCTGCGCGAGGTCTGGGGCAGCTACGACGAACCGCTGATCGTGTGAGGAGACGAAGATGAACGGGACAGTCGTCGCGACGACAGAGGGAGCCGTCGCCTGGCTCAGGCTCAACCGGCCCGACCGGCTCAACGCCATGAACCGCCAGCTCGTCGACGATCTTTCCGCGGCGCTGGCGCGCGCCGAGGCGGACGAGGCGGTGCGCGCCATCGTCCTTCACGGCGAGGGCAGGGCGTTCTGCTCCGGCGACGACCTGAAGGACCTCGACGCGCAGACCGCGTCGGAAGCCGCGACGCAGGAATGGGTCGAGGCCATCCAGGGCATCACCTGCCAGATCATGGGCTCGCGCAAGATCGTCATCGCCGCCGTGCATGGCTGGTGCGTCGGCGGCGCGCTCGAATGGGTCGTCAACTGCGACTTCCGGCTGTTCGCCGACACTGCCCGTTGGTTCTTCCCCGAGGTCAGCTACGGCTTCTTCGTCACCGGCGGCGTCACCGCGCTGCTGACCAAGCAGGCCGGGCCGCAGACCACCAAGGAGCTGCTGATCCTCGGCGAGCGCCAGGACGCCAGCCGCGCGCTCGAGCTCGGCATTGCCTGGAAGCTGGTGCCCGAGGGCGAGCTGCTGGCCAGCGCCCGCGCGCTGGCGCTGGCGATCGCCGAGCGCCCCGCCGAGGCGGTGGCGGCCGCCAAGCACGCCATCAACGAAGGCTTCCACTCCTCCCTTGCCGACGCGATGCAACGCGAGACGGCGCAGACCGTGCGCGGCTTCCTCTCGGCCGATGCGCAGGCGCGGGCGAAAGAGTTCTGACCGTGCGGATCGACCTCGCCGACATCCCCTCCGTTCCGCTCGTTCCCGGCGGGCACGACGACATCGACAGCCGGGTTCTGCCGAAGATTTTGCGCATGCAGGCCGAGCGGCTGGGTTCCGCGCCGTTCATCGACGTGTGCGGCCGCACGGCGAGCTTCGAGGAGATGTTCACGCTCTCCAGCCGGCTGGCCAACGGCTTCCGCGCGCTCGGCGTGGCGCAGTTCGACCGCGTGGCGATGATCCTGCCGAACGGCATGGACTGCGTCCTGTCGTGGTTCGCGCTGTCGGCGCTCGGCGCCATCGAGGTGCCGATCAACCCGGAGCTGAAGGGCGACTTCCTCCGCCACAACATCGACAAATGCGGCGCGAGCCTCGTCGTCGCCCATGCGAGCGTGCTGCCTGAACTCGCCCATGTCGAGGCGCAGCTTCCCGCCCTCAGCACCCTCGTCGTGGTCGATGGCGACGCGGCCGACGCGCGCGCGGCGGGGGTGAAGCTCGGCCGCGTCGTCGCCTTCGGCGAATGCCTGTCGCCGCGCGCCGATCTCGACCCCGTCGACGTCCATTATTCGCACCCGATGGCGATCCTCTACACCTCGGGCACGACCGGGCCGGCCAAGGGCGCGCTGATGTCGCATCACCACTGCTATTCCTGGGCGGCGGCGATGGCGATGAATCTCGGCTACACCGGCGCGGACAGCTATTTCTCGCCGCTGCCGCTGTTCCACACCGACGCGCAGATGTTCGGCGTTTATCTTCCGCTGATCCACGGCACGCGGGCGACGCTCGTCGAGCGCTTCAGCGCCAGCCGGTTCTGGGACCAGCTCCGCGCCAGCGGCGCGACGGCGACCAACCTCCTCGGCGCGATGGCCGCCATCCTGATGAAGATGCCCGAAAGCGCCGACGACGCCGACAATCCCGTGCGCGTCGCCCAGTGCATCCCCATGGTGCCGGACAAGACGGCGTTCGAGCGCCGCTTCGCCATGCGGCTCGTCACCGGCTACGGCCAGACGGAGACCAGCTTCGTCACCCTCGACACCGTGGACGAGACGAAGCCGGGCGCGTGCGGGCGGCCCCATCCCGACTGGGAGGTGGCCGTCGTCGATGAAGCCGACAATCCGTTGCCGCCCGGCACGCTCGGCGAGATCGTCGCCCGGCCGAGGAAGAGCTGGACCATGTTCTCCGGCTATTACGGCGACGAGGCGCGCACCGTGCAGACCCTGCGCAACCTCTGGTATCACTCCGGCGACGCCGGCTTCATGGACGAGGACGGCTGGCTCTATTTCCGGCACCGCCTCAACGAGGCGATCCGCCGGCGCGGCGAGAACATCTCGGCCTACGAGGTCGAGCACGTCGCCGAGGCCCATGCCGACATCGTCGAGAGCGCGGCGTTCGGCGTGCCGTCCGAGTTCACCGAGGAAGACATCATGGTCGTGGCGATGCGGCGGGAAGGCTCGGCCGTCGATGCCGAGGGGCTGCTCGCCCATTTCCGCGCCCACGCGCCGCGCCACATGGTGCCGCGCTACGTCGAGATCGTCGATGCGCCGCTGCCGCGGACCCCGACCGAGAAGATCGCCCGCACCGAGCTGAAGAAGAAGGGCCCCGGCCCCGGCACCTTTGATCGGGGCGAGCGGTAGCGCAATGGATTGCGGCCGCCGGGAGAAGGCACCCGCCGGCGCCGCACCTCAGGAGAAGGTGCCAATGGGAGTGGACATGAAACAAATTCTTGCTGCCAGCACCATGCTGGGCGTCGTCGTCGCCGGTCCGGCCTGGGCCGAGATCAAGATCGCCACCGCCGGTCCGATGACCGGGCAATATGCCTCGTTCGGCGCGCAGATGAAGGCGGGCGCCGAGCTGGCGGTCGAGCACATCAACGCCGCCGGCGGCGTCAATGGCGAGCAGTTGAAGCTCGAGATCGGCGACGACGCCTGCGACCCGAAGCAGGCGGTCGCGGTCGCCAACCAGTTCGCCGGCTCCGGCGTCGTCCTCGTCGCCGGCCATTTCTGCTCGGGCTCGTCGATCCCGGCCTCGGCCGTCTATGCCGAGGAGGGCATCATCCAGATCTCGCCGGCCTCGACCAACCCGGTCTATACCGACGAGCGCCCCGGCCCCGGCATCTTCCGCATGTGCGGCCGCGACGACCAGCAGGGCGATATCGCCGGCCGTTTCATCTACGAGCGGTTCCCGGACAAGAAGGTGGCGTTCATCCACGACAAGACCGCCTACGGCCAGGGCCTCGCCGACGCGACCATGGCGGCCTACGAGAAGGCGGGCGGCAAGCCGGCCCTCTACGAGGCCTACACCGCCGGCGAGAAGGACTACACCGCGCTCGTCTCCAAGCTGAAGGCCGAGGGCGTCGGCGTGCTCCATGTCGGCGGCTACCACACCGAGGCCGGACTGATCGCGCGCCAGATGCGCGAGCAGGGCATGGACACGGTGCTGATGTCCGGCGACGGCCTGACGACGGAGGAATACTGGGCGATCACCGGCGATTCCGGCGAGGGCACGCTGATGACCTTCTCGCCCGACCCGCGCAAGAACCCGGACGCCGCGCCGCTGGTCGAGCAGTTCCGCGCCAAGGGCGTCGAGCCGGAAGGCTACGTGCTCTACACCTACGCCGCGGTGCAGGCCTGGGCCGAGGCGGCCACGACCGCCGGCTCGACCGAGTTCGACGCCGTGGTCAAGGCGCTGAACGAAGGCACCTTCAAGACCGTGCTCGGCGAGTCGGGCTTCGACGACAAGGGCGACGTCAAGCTGCCGGGCTACGTCATCTACGAGTGGAAGTCCGGCTCCTACGACTATCTGGAGAACTAGCTCCGGGCAGGGCGAAGGCTTCTCCTCCGGGGAAGCCCTCGCCCGCCGACGACCGTGCCCCACGCGTTGCCGTCACGAAAATCCCCGATCTTCGGTGCCGGCCGATCTGTCGCGGCGCTCTGGAAAGCGTTCGCTCCGGAATATAGGATCGCGGACGGCAGATAGCCGGCCGGAGAACGGCAAGAGGTCGCGGGGGAGCGTTTGCGATGGAACAGCGAAAACGTGTCAGTTCGGGATCGCCGCTCGAACCGGAAATCGGGTTCAGCCGTGCCGTGAGGGTCGGTCCCTTTCTCGCCGTCGCCGGAACCGCTCCGATCGGCCCTGACGGCCGGGCCGCCCATCGCGGCGATGTTTACGCGCAAACCAGGCTATGCCTGGACATCGCACGCCGCGCCATCGAAGAAGCCGGCGGCACTCTGGCGCAAGTGATTCGCACGCGCATCATGTTGACCGACATCGAGCAATGGCGAGACGCCGCGCGTGCACATGGCGAGATATTCGGGACCATACGGCCCGCCTGCACCTTCATGGAGGTCTCGCGCTTCATCGACCCCGACTGGCTGGTTGAAATCGAAGCGGATTGTGTTGCGCTCGATGATTGAGGAAGTCCCCGCCCAGCCGATTTCGGGCTGACTGCCGTTCGGCTCAGCCCG
The DNA here is from genome assembly GCA_037190985.1 of Alphaproteobacteria bacterium. Lineage (GTDB taxonomy): Bacteria > Pseudomonadota > Alphaproteobacteria > Rhizobiales > Rhizobiaceae > Aerobium. The sequence goes on along the minus strand of JBBCKE010000032.1, from coordinate 242,514 downwards.
CCGCGGCGAGCAGGTGCGCGCGGCGTTTCAGCGCCGCGGTGACGCTCTCGACGAGCGCCGGCGGGAAACCCGCCGGCAGCGCGTCCGTCACCGCCTCCATTGCCTTTTCGACGCCGGCGGCGACGTCCTCGAACAGCGCGGCCATCATCGGCCTGCCGATGCCGGCGCGCTCGGCCGTCTGCATGAAATGGCGCGGCACGATGTCGTCGACGGCGTAATGCCGGTTGCGGCCGACCGACATGGCCAGCTTGAATGTCCGGCGCGGTATCTCGCCGGTATCGAAGCTCGGCTGCGCGGAGACGACGTCGTAGAGCGGCGTCAGCCGGTAGCGCCCGCCGGGCGCGAGGAAGATCGAGAAGTTCTTGGCGTGGCCGTCGGTGGCGCCGAGCAGCCAGAACAGGATGTTCGCGCGCATGACGGTGGCGATGTCCGCGTCGGGCGTGTCGCTGCCCTTCATCAGTTCGAGGATCGCGTGGAGGCCGGGGCCGCCCTCGGCCTGGTACTTGCGCGTCGGCGGCACGGACAGGGCCTGGCAGCAATCCTCCTGCGGCAGGCGCAGCAGGCGGCCGTCGCGCGCCCACAGCCGGTCGAAGCGCTCGACGACCAGCGTGCGCCGGCCGCCGAAATCTGCGATTTCGGCCTTCGCCGCCGGGACGCCGGATGCGGCGAGCAGGGCAAGGCACAGATATTCGTTCTCGACGCTGTGCGAGAGGTCGATGCCGTTGGGCAGCCGGCCGATCTGCGGCTTCAGGATATGCGTGGTCGCGGCCGTCCCGCGCGGCCTGAACCAGCGGCCGTCCTTGCGCAGCAGCGCGGTCTTCTCCTGCGCGCCGGCGATGGAGATGCGGAAATCGGCGTCCTCGCCGAGGCCGAGCGGGGCGCTCGCGAGGTTGCGCAGCATGCGCGCCACCTCGTCCTCGCCGATCGGCGTGCCGTCGCTGGAGCCGGCCGGGCCGGGCTCGACGCCGTCGGGCAGGAATTGCAGCGCGCCGACGCAGTCGTGGCCGAGGACCGACAGCATGCTGTAGGCGTCGATGCCGCCGGCGCCGACGCGCTCGGCGATACGCCTGCGGATCGCCTCGTTGTCGGGCAGGAGATTGTCGAAGACGGCGATCACCGGCGCGCCGGCATAGCGGTCCTCGCGCAGCGGCAGCGACAGCGAGACGGGGAAGGTGCCCGGCCAGTCCAGCCATGCGCGGGCGTAGCGGAAGTCGACCGCGCCGGTCGGCTCCCGGCGCAGCACGCCGACGAGGCGGCCGTTGAGGAAGACGTTGAGCGGCGGATGCGCCGCCTTGCGCGCCATCAGAACAGGTCCTCGATGTCGCTCTCGCTGCCCCTGCTGCGCGGCCGCACCACGAGCTCCAGCCCGAGCGCGGACAGGGCCGCCATCAGCGTGCGCACCTGCATCGCCGGCTCGCCGGCCTCCAGCCGGGATACCGTGCCCTGGCGCAGGTGGATATGGCCGCCCAGCGCCGCCTGCGTCAGGCCGGCCTGCTTGCGGGCGCGGCGCAGGATGGCGCCGAGCTGCTTCTCGTTGCGGGCGATCTGGTCGGTCATGGCATGCCTCCGCAGGCCGATATACGCGAACGCGCATGGATTTTCAATATACGCGGAAGCGTATATTTTTGCATTATACGGCAATGCGTATAAAATAATATTATACGCGAACGCGTATCGGCGAAACAGGGGAGGAGGGGGTGAGACCTCTCGCCTCGATGCGGGATGATCCCGGCTACGCCTTCATCGCCGGCAGGGCGATGGCGTGGGCCATGGCGTGGAGGCGCGTGTTCTTGCGGATCTTGTCGAGGTCGGGCTGGATCTGCGCGATCATCCATGAGCGGACGCGCGCCACCACCGGGTCGAGCCGGTTCTGGCGGTGCGAGACCAGATTGTAGGTGGCGCCGGTGTTGATGTAGGCGGCCGAGGCCGCGTGCAGCGCCCGCATCGCCAGCAGCCGCGAGCTGACCGACAGCCAGCCCAGCGTGATGCCCTGCCCGTTGAGCGCCGCCTCGAGCGCCACCGCATGGTCGGAGAAGGCGAGGAGCTGGTAGGTCTTCGGCAGCTCGATCTTCGCCAGCCGGGCGAACGTCTCCCAGTCGCACCAGTGGTCTGTCAGGGTGATCAGCGTATGCGTGCGCCCCGAGCGCGGCCGGTCGAGGGTGCCGATGCGGTTGATGTAGTCGAGCGAGGCGATGGGCTGGATGTATTCCTCGAGATAGAAGGTCTCGTCGAACCGCGCCTGCCCCGGCGGAAAGCGCCGCAGGCCGAGATCGGCCGTCACCGCCGAGGTGCCGACCCCGCCGGACAGCAGCTCGAAACGCAGATCGACGTCGGGAAAGGCTTGGTTGAACTCGAACAGCCGCGGGATCAGCCAGTGGGCGGCCATCGAGGTGGAGATCGACAGGAGCACCGAATCCCGCCCGTCGCCGCGCCGCTCCCACGACGCGACCAGCGTCTCCAGCGAATCGAAGGCCTCCGCCAGGATCGAGCTCAGCGCCATGCCGCTGGCGGTCAGCGCCACCTTCGGCCCGGAGCGGACGAACAGCGCCCGTCCGACCGCCGCCTCCAGGCTTCCGATCGCCCGGCTGATCGCCGGCTGGGTGACGTCGAGCTCCCTTGCAGCGCGCGAGAAATTTCCATGGCGCGCCGCCGCCTCGAAGGCGTAGAGGACATGCGCGGGCGGCAATTTCGTTCGCATATGATTACCCTGGATTATAGTAAGGATAGGGCCCGGTTTTGATGATCCGCCATCCTCGTATTTTTCCATATTGAAATCAATGTATTGGAGGCGATGATCCTGAAAATTGACATCAGGGGCTCCGGCGACTTCCATTCATGCATAACCCAAGAGGAGGTCTCAGGTGCCCCATACATCCCTTAGCCGTCGCAAGTTCAACGCGCTGCTCGGCGGCGCTTTCGGCAGCGCGCTGCTGCCGCTGTCGCACACATCCTTCGCGCAGACGCCGAAATCCGGCGGCAAGGTGCGCGTCGCCATGGCGCAGCAGAGCACCAACGACACGTTCGACAGCGCCCGCTTCAACAACGCCAACGACTACATCCGCGGCTCCGCCGTCTACAACACGCTGACCCGCATCGACCCGACCGGCATGCCCCAGCCGGAAGTGGCGCTGTCGTGGGAGAGCAACGATTCGGCGACCGAGTGGCGCTTCAAGATCCGCCAGGACGTCGTGTTCAGCGACGGCCAGCCGCTGAAGCTCGACGACATCGTCTATTCGATCATGCGCCATCGCGACGAGGCCATCGCCTCCTCGGCCAAGCCGCTGGTCGCCAACATCGAGTCGGTCCGCACCGAGGGCAGCGACGGCATCGTCGTTGCGCTCAACAGCGCCCATGTCGAGATCCCGATCCTGCTCGGCCTGCTCCAGTTCGCCATCGTCAAGGACGGCACCACCGACTTCTCGACCCCCGTCGGCACCGGCCCGTTCGTGATGGCCGACTTCCAGCCGGGCATCCGCACCATCCTCCAGCGCAACCAGCGCTTCTGGCAGGAGGGCAAGCCCTATCTCGACGAGATCGAGATGATCTCGATCACCGACGTCAACGCCCGCGTCAGCGCCCTCCTGTCGGGCGACGTCGACATGGCGGCCGACGTGCGCGGCGCCGGCGTCGAGCAGATCGTCGCCAACCCGGCGACCAAGCTGTTCACCACCGAGAGCACGCGCTATGCCGGCTTCCAGTTCGACGTGACGCGCGCGCCGGGCAACAATCCCGACCTCGGCCTGGCGCTCGCCCACATGTTCGACCGCCAGAAGATCCTCGACCTCGTTCTCCAGGGCCACGGCACCATCGCCAACGATCACCCGATCGGCAAGATGAGCCCCTACTACAACCACGACCTGCCGCAGCGCGAGCTCGATCTCGACAAGGCGAAGTTCCACCTCGCCAAGGCCGGCATCGGCACGACGCCGGTGGAGCTGTCGGTCAGCGACGGCGTCGTCTACAGCGTCGAGATCGCCCAGCTCCTCCAGCGCGAGGCGGCGCGCGCCGGCCTCGACCTCAAGCTGCGCCGCGAGCCGTCGGAGAGCTACTGGACCGCGGTCGCCGGCAAGCGGCCCTATTTCGCCACCAACTTCTTCGCCCGGCCGACGCCGAACCTGCTGCTCAACGTGACGTGGAAGACCGGCTCGCAGTGGAACTATTCGCAGTTCTCCAACGCGCGCCTCGACGAGCTGGTCGACCTTGCCCGCACCACGCTGGACATGGACAAGCGCACGGCGATGTATCACGAGATCCAGCAGATCCTCCATGACAGCGGCGCGGTCGCCATGCCCGTCTTCATGAGCTACATCGACGGCGTCTCCAGCCGGGTCGAGGGTCTGGTGCCGAACCAGCTCGGCAACTTCTCGGCCTTCCGCTTCGCCGACCAGGTCTGGCTCTCCTAGAGCCGGACCGAGAGGAAGGAACGACCGACTTGCTTCGATTCGTCGCGCGCCGGCTGGCGGCAGGCATCGTCCTGCTGCTGGCGGTGTCTCTCATCATCTTCGTCGGCTGCGAGTTCCTGCCGGGCGATGTGGCGGAGATCATGCTCGGCCAGTCGGCGAGTCCTGAAAACGTCGCGGCCCTGCGCATCGAGCTGGGCCTCGACAAGCCTTCCTGGCAGCGCTACCTCGAATGGATCTGGGGCATGTTCCATGCCGACTGGGGAACCTCGCTGACAACGCGGCTCCCCGTCGCCCTGATGCTGTCCGAGCGGCTGACCAACACGCTGCTTCTGGCCGGGCTGACCACGCTGGTCGCCGTGCCGCTGGCGCTGGGCGTCGGCATCCTGCTCGCCGTCTACAAAGGCACGCGCCTCGACCGGATCGGGACGGTGGCGGTGGTCGGCCTGTGCGCGACGCCGGAATTCCTCGTCGCCACGGTCGGCGTCCTCGTCTTCGCGATCCATCTGCACTGGCTGCCGGCGATCTCCTATCTCTCGCCGGGGCAGGGCTTCCTCGCCTTCCTCAAATCCATCCTCCTGCCCTTCGCGACGATGACGATCATCGTCGGCGCGCAGATCGCCCGCATGACTCGCGCCATCGTCGGCGACATCCTGACCCAGCCCTATATCGAGATGGCGCGGCTGAAAGGCGCGAGCCCGTCGCGCGTCGTCCTGCGCCATGTCGTGCGCAACGCGGTCGGGCCGCTGGTCAACGTCGTGTCGCTGAACGTCGCCTATCTCATCAGCGGCGTCGTCATCGTCGAGACGATCTTCGCCTATCCGGGGCTGGCGCGGCTGATGGCGGATTCGGTGCAGGCCCGCGACCTGCCGGTGGTGCAGGCCTGCGCGATGATCTTCTGCGCCGCCTATATCGGCCTCATCATGTTCGCCGACATCATCGCCCACCTGTCGGACAGCCGGGCGCGGGAAGGGGACATCGTATGATGGCGACGACGCTGCGGAAGGGCGGCCGCCGCCCGCGGGTGACGCTTTTCGGCTTCTCGGGCGCGGTGCTGGCCGCCGTCGCCGCGCTGGCGCTGCTCGGGCCGTTCCTGCCGTTCGAAGACCCGACCGCCTTCGTCTCCGACGAGGCGTTCGCGCCGCCCTCGGCGCAGCACTGGCTGGGGACCGACTATCTCGGGCGCGACCTCTTCGCGCGGCTGCTCGACAGCGCGCGCGTCACCCTCGGCATGGCGCTGGCCGGCACGGTGCTCGCCCATCTCATCGGCGACACGCTCGGCCTGCTCGCCGCCATGCGCGGCGGCTGGGTCGACGCGGTGCTGAGCCGCATCGTCGACGTCGTCCTGTCGATCCCCAAGATCATCGCCGGCCTCGTGGTGCTGGCTGCGGTCGGCCCGTCGATGACGGCCATCGTCTGCCTCACCGCGATCGTCTATGCCGCCGGCGTGTTCCGCATCGCCCGCGCGCTCGGCAAGGACCTCGTCTCTCAGGACTTCATCGTCGTGGCGCGGGCGCGCGGCGAGGGCCTGCGCTGGGTGCTGTTCGGCGAGATGCTGCCGCATGTCGTCGTGCCGCTGGCCGCCGACTTCGCCCTGCGCATGAGCTTCGCCATCCTGTTCATGAGCGGGCTGAGCTTCCTCGGGCTCGGCGTCCAGCCGCCGATGGCCGACTGGGGCGGCCTCGCGCGCGAAAACCTCGACGGCCTCCAGATCGGCTCGTGGGCGGCCGTCTACCCGGCGGCGGCGATCGCGGTCGTCGCCATCGCGCTCAACCTCTTCGTCGACGGCCTCACCGAACGCGACACGGGAGGGCACGGGCAATGACCCTGCTCGACATCCGCGACCTGACCCTGCGCTCCGACAAGGGCGTGTCGATCCTCAAATCCGTCTCGCTGACGCTGGAGCCGGGCCAGATCGTGGCGCTGATCGGCGCGTCGGGCTCGGGCAAGACCACGCTGGCGCTGAGCGTGCTCGGCCTGCTGCGCCCCGGCATCGTGCGCGAGGCGGGCGCGGTGCTCTACAAGGGGCGCGACCTCCTCGCGATGGACCGGCGCGAACTGAACGGGCTGCGCGGCAAGGAGATCGCCTATATCGCGCAGAGCGCGGCGATCTCGTTCAACCCCCGCATCCGGCTCGACGAGCAGGTGACGGAGAGCAGCCTCATCCACCGCACCATGCCCGGGCCCGAGGCGCGGCGGCGCGCGCAGGAGATGTACCGCACGCTCGACCTTCCCGGCACGCCGGGGTTCAGCGAACGCTACCCGCACGAGGTGTCGGGCGGGCAGTTGCAGCGGTTCATGATCGCGATGGGCCTGCAGGAGCGGCCGGACATCCTCGTCTGCGACGAGCCGACCAGCGCGCTCGACGCCACCACCCAGGTCGAGGTGCTGAAGGCGCTCAAGACCGGCATCTCCGCCAACGGGCGCGCCGCTTCCATCCTCGTCGGCCACGACATCGCCCAGGTGGTGCAGGTCGCCACCCACGTGCTGGTCATGCGCGACGGCGAGATCGTCGAGCGCGGCGCGGTGGACGACATCCTCGAGCGCCCGACCCATCCCTACACCCGGCAGTTGCTGGGCATGCACCGCCGGTTCGACCCGTCCGCGAAGCGCGGCGCCGGCGGCGGCGAGGCGGCCCCGCCGCTGCTTCAGATCAGCAATCTCGGCGTCGTCTATCCGGGCGGCTTTTCCGCGCTCGAAGGCGTGTCGATGGACCTGCGCCGCGGCGAGATGATCGCGGTGGTCGGCGAGTCGGGCTCGGGCAAGAGCACCTTCGCGCGCGCCGTGGCCGGGCTGACCGCCGCCAGCGAGGGCGAGGTGCGCCTCGACGGCCTGCCGCTGCCGATGGACGTCTCGGCGCGCGCGCCGGCGGCGCGCAAGGCGATCCAGATCACCTTCCAGTCGGCCGACACCTCGCTCAACCGCCACCACACGGTCGGGCGCATCCTCGGCCGGGTGCTGCAATTCTTCGGCGAGACGTCGAAGGCCCGGCGCGATGCGCGCATCGCCGAGCTGCTCGAATGCGTCCACCTGCCGCCGGACTATGCCGGGCGCAAGCCCGGCCAGCTTTCCGGCGGCGAGAAGCAGCGGGTCAACCTCGCGCGCTCGCTCGCGGCCAACCCCGACATCCTCATCTGCGACGAGATCACCTCCGCGCTCGACAACATCGTCGCCGACGCGGTGCTGAAGCTGATCGACGAGCTGAAGACCCGCCTGAACATCGGCGTCATCTTCATCAGCCACGATTTGTCGGCCGTCGCCGGCATGTCGGACAGGATCATGGTTCTGCGCCGGGGCAGGACGGTCGAGCAGGGGCCGACGGCCGAGGTGCTCGGCCGGCCGCGCCATCCCTACACGGCGCTGCTGCGCTCCTCGGTCGCCGAGCTGCGCACCGGCTGGCTCGAGGAGACGGCCGAGCTGCACCGCGCCCTGCGCCGCGACCTCGACGGCCCGTCCGCGCCGTCGCAAACCTGAACATCGCAACCGGGATACCATGACTGTGAAGATTACAGCCGCGACCATCTATTTCGTGCGGGGACAGGGGTTGAAGCCCGTCATCGTCAGGCTGGAGACCGACGAGGGCATCGTCGGCCTCGGCGAGGCGGCGATCTCCTACGGCAGCGGCGGCACCGCCGCCGCCGGCATGATCAAGGATCTGTGCGAGCGGTTCGTCATCGGCGCGGACCCGACCCGCATCAACGCGCTGGTCGCGGAGATGTACGACCAGTCCTTCTGGCTGAAGAACCCCGGCGGCATCGCCGGCGCCGGCCTCAGCGCCATCGAGCAGGCGCTGTGGGACATCCGCGCCCGCGCGCTCGGCGTGCCGGTCTACGAGCTGTTCGGCGGGCGCATGCGCGAGGCGCTGCCCTACTACGCCAATGGCTGGTATTTCGGCGCGACCTCGGTCGCGGAGCTGCTGGCGAAGGCCGAGGCGGCGGTCGGCGACGGGCACAAGGCGCTGAAGATGTATCCGCTCGCCCGCATCCAGCCCAACGGCACGCTGCGCCACCCGTCCTGCCGCTATGCCGACGAGCGCGACGCGGTGAAGGCGGCGGTCGATCTCGTGCGGCAGGTGCGCAAGGCCATCGGCCCCGACACCGGCCTGATGCTCGATCTCGCCGGCGGCCTCTCGGTCAGCGACACCATCCGCTTCTGCCGCGACATCGAGGAGTTCGACATCGGCTTCGTCGAGGAAGCCAACGATCCGGGCGATCTCGGGGCGCTGCGCCGCATCGCGCAGGCAACGCAGATCCCGGTCGCGACCGGCGAGCGGCAATATCTGCGCTACGGCTTCCGCGACCTCCTCGAGGACCGGGCCGTCAGCATCCTGCAGCCCGACATCGGCAATGCCGGCGGCTTCGCCGAGGTGCACAAGATCGCGGCGATGGGCGACGCCTACGGGCTCAAGGTCCAGCCGCATGTCTGCGGCAGCTCGGTGGCAGCCAGCGTCGCCGCGCATATGAGCGCCTGCCTGCCCAATTTCTATATCCAGGAGCACTTCCCCTACTGGACGGCGGTTCCCGGCTATGTCGAGGTCGCCACCGTCGCCTTCGAGACGACCGCGCAGGGCGGCGTCCTGCCCGTCTCCGACGCCCCCGGCTTCGGCGTCGCGCTCGACGACGCCGTCATGAAGGAGCATGTCTGGGCGCGGCTGAGCTAGCCCGCCGCCCGGAGAACCCCCGATGACGATGCGCAAGGCCGCGCCCCGGTGCGAGACGATGATGATTGAGACGAGCCAACCGATCGCCGGCGCGGAGCTGGAAAGGCTGCGGGCGGACACGCCGGGCCTCGAGGGCCAGACCTTCCTGCTGAGCTGCGGCTCCTCGCTGATGCCGCGCCCCGTGCATCGGGCGATGGTCGACTATCTCGACCTCGAGCTGATGAAGGGCGGCTACGAGGCGGCGGCCTGCGAGGCGGACAGGCTGGAAGGGGTCTATGCCTCGCTCGCCCGGCTGCTGAACGCGTCACCCGACGAGGTCGCGCTGGTCGAGAACGCCACCGTCGCGTGGCAGCTCGCCTTCCATTCCTTCCGCTTCCGCCCGGGCGACGTCGTCGTCACCGCCGAGGCCGAATATGCCGCGAACTACGTCACGCTGCTCCAGGCGCGCCGGCTTCACGGCATCGAGATCCGCGTCTGCCCGTCCGACGAGACCGGCGAGATCGACATCGCGGCGCTGGAGCGGATGCTCGACGCCCGCGTGCGGCTGATCGCCCTGACCTGGGTGCCGACCAATGGCGGGCTGGTAAACCCGGCCGCCGCGGTCGGCCGGATCGCGCGCGCCCGCGGCATCCCCTATCTGCTCGACGCCTGCCAGGCCGTCGGCCAGCTTCCCGTCGACGTCGAGGAACTCGGCTGCGACTTCCTCGCCGCCACCGCCCGCAAGTTCCTGCGCGGCCCGCGCGGCGCGGGCTTCCTCTATGTCCGGCGCGCCATGCTCGACAAGGTCGAGCCGCCGCTGATCGACCATTTCGGCGCGCCGTGGGTGTCGCTCGACCGCTACGCGCTCAGGCCGGACGCGCGGCGCTACGAGACGTGGGAGAACAACTACGCCGCGCGTCTCGGAATGGGCGTCGCCGCCGACTATGCGATGGCGGTCGGCGTCGAGCGCATCGCGGCCCGCTGCATGCTGCTGGCCGGGCGCTTCCGCGACGGGCTGCGCGCGCTGCCGCGGGCGCGGCTGCGCGACCTCGGCCGCCAGCCGGGGGCCATCGTCTCCTTCACGCTCGACGGCGCGGACTGCGCCGACATCGTCGCCCATGCCCGGCGCCACAAGGTCGACATCAGCGTCTCGGCCATGTCCAGCACCCGGCTCGACGCCGAGCGGCGCAACCTGCCCGCGCTCGTGCGCGTCGCGCCGCACTATTTCAACGACGAGGCAGAGATCGACCGCGGTCTGGAGGTGATCGCCGCCTTCGGCTGAGCCGCGGCCTTCCGGGTCAGGAGCCGTCCGCCAGCCTCGCCAGCGTCGAGCGCGAGGGGGCGAAGAAGGTCGTGCCGGTGCGGGCCGTGGAGAAGTCGAGCAGCTGGTCGTATGCGCCCGCCGGCTCGCCGACGAACATGCGCTCCAGCATCTTCTCGATCACCCAGAGCCGGCGCGAATAGCCGATGAAATAGGTGCCGAACTCGCGCCGCCCCGGGCTGCCGAACGGCATGTTGTCGCGCAGGATGTCATGCTCGACGCCCTGCGCGTCGACGACGGTCGCGAGGCTCTTGTGCGACTTGCGCGCGGCCGCATCGTCGTCGAGCTCGATATTGTCCACCTTGGTGCGGCCGATGATCTTCTCCTGCCGGTCGGCGCCGATCGCCTTCCAGGCAGTGAGGTCGTGGAAGTATTTCTGGGTCACGACGTAGCTGCCGCCGGCGAACGCGCGGTCCTCGTCCCCGACCAGCGCCGCCTCCGGGATGTCCTGGCCGGCCGGGTTCGCGGTTCCGTCGACGAAGCCGAGCAGGTCGCGCGCGTCGAAGTAGCGGAAGCCGGACGTCTCGTCGACGAGCCGCACCGCCTCGCCGAGCGTGTCGAGCAGCAGCCTTTCCAGCTCGAAGCACAGGTCGACCCGCTCGGCCCGGATGTGGAACAGGAGGTCGCCCGGCGTCGAGGGCGCCGTGTGCGCGGTGCCGTGGATCGGCGAGAACGGCCTGAGCTCGGCCGGCCGGGCGGGGCAGCCGAGCCGGTCCCACAGGGCCGAGCCGATCGCCACGATGCAGGACAGCCTGGCGTCGAGATCGCGAAAGCCCACGGTCTTGATCAGGTCGTCGATGCCGCCGAGCGCGGCGCGGACCTTGCCGAGCGCGGCATCGCCGTCCGCGACCTCGACGACGAGAAAGATGGCGGCGCGCGAAAGCGGGGCCTCGATGCTCTGGGCGTCGATCGGCACCCGGTCCCAGCTATGTCCTGCCATGTCCCCTCCGGCGCGATGCGGGGTCCCCGTCGGCGACGGGCCGTCCGCTCCGGTCGGTTCTATACCGGGAAGCGGGCGATCTCCAGACGCCGCCCCGCTCGGGCGGCGTCGCCGTCCGGCGGCGGGCAGGCCTGCGCTACAGCCCCCGCGCGGTGCGAACCCATTGCTCGATGTCGGGAAGGTTAGCCGGAACCGGCAGGCTGCACTGGTTGAGCTCGCGGCCGAGCAGCAGCGTGATGCCCTCCTTGCCCGCGGCGAAGGCGTCGGCGACGGGGCCGCTCGAAACCGTCGTCGTGGCGTTCTGGATATCGGACGCGCCCTGGCACAGGTGAACCACCTTGCCGCCGGCCGTCCACCAGACGAGGTCCTGTCCGACGAGCTGCGTCACGACCTGCGATTCCACGGCCGCCTGTTCCTGCGACAGCGGCTTGAAGTCGATTCCCGCCACGGCCGCCACCAGCGCGACGATGACGCCGGCCGCGCCCGCGATGTTCTTCTGCTTGGCGTCCATGTCCTTGTTCATGAAGATCATGACGATCAGCGGCAGGAAGGCCAGAAGCGCGATGAAGGCCCCGAGCTGGTTCTGGATGAAGAAGCGCACGGGCTCCTTGCGCGACGCCGGGTCCAGATGATTGGCCTTCTTCCACAACACCGAACCGGTCACCGCCAGCACGCCGATGACGCCGATGAAGGCAAGCAGCGTATACCATCGCCACTGGGGGAAGCCGTTGTTGGCGGCCAGTTCGTCGAAGGACGGTCGCATCACCCAGAAGATCGCGACGAGCTCGAGGATGATCGCCGCGGCCCAGAGCACCAGCGCGATGATGCGCGAGCGGGTCGCCTGCGCCTTCGCCTCCGGCGTGGGCGTGAATATCGGTGCGTCGGCCGCTGCAGCCGTCTTGGTGGAAGCTTTCGCCATAAGTCTGAACCCCTCTTTAGGTGCCGCCCGCGCATCGCGCGAGCCGATGCCCGGTAAAAAACCTGCCGATATTAGCAGGTTTCGTGTGTCAGGAAGACTGCCGCCAAAGCATAATCCCCAGCCGCGATCGCCGGTATCCGCGCCGCGCCGCTCAGGCGTCGCCGCCGGCCGGCGGCGGGCAGGCCTGCGCGCCGGCCCAGCGGCCGGTGCGGGCGAGGTCGCGCAGAACCTCGCAGGCCAGCGCCTGGATCGCGGTGACGGCGTTGGTCATCGGCCGCTCGACCGAATAGGCGAGGTGGACGGCGCGGCGCACCGCCGGGTTGGCGATCGGCCAGCGGCGCAGCTCGCCCGCCTGCACCTCGCGGGCGATGGCGTTGGCCGGCAGGATCGAATAGCCGAAGCCGTCGCGCACCAGCTCCTTGATGTTGCCGTAGGAATCGATGTCGATCACCGTGTTGAGCTTGATGTCGACAGTCAGCGCCTGCCGGGCCAGCAGCTCGCGCAGGCCGTGGCTCGGCCCGGGCAGGATCAGCGGCAGGCGCGCGGCCTGGGCGAAGGCGAGCGCCTCGCCCGGCGGCGGCAGGTCGGGCTCGTCGGCGTCCACGGCCGGGCCGAGGAAGCACAGCTCCTCCTCCAGCAGGCGCACGGTCTCGATGCCGTGGTCGTTGACGTCGCGATAGAGGATGGCGAGGTCGATGCGCGCCTCGCGCATCCATTCCAGCACGAAGCCGCTCATCGCCTCGGCGATGCGGATCTTGATCTTGGGATAGCGCTGGTGGGTCGCGGTGATGAGCGGCACCGACAGCACCTCGCTGACCGTGCCGGGCAGGCCGAGGCGCACCTCGCCGGCCGGGTCGCTCTCGTGGCCGCGGATCTCCTCCTCGGCGACGGCGAGCTGGTCGAGGATGATGCGCGCGTTGCGCAGGAGGATCGCGCCGGCCTCGGTCGGCACCACGCCCTTGGGGCTGCGGTGGAGGAGCTGCACCTTGAGGTCCGTCTCCATGTTGCGCACATGCAGCGACAGCGCCGGCTGCGCGACGTGGAGCTGCGCGGCCGCGCGCGAGAACGAGCCCTGCTCGGCGATGGCGACGAAATAGCGGAGCTGGCGGATGTCCATAAAGGCGTTCTATTCTGCGAGGTGAGCCTATATCAGCAGAATATAGCATTTTGCAGCCGGACGGAACGTCCGGCGTTGCACAAATACGGCTGGAGAAAGCAGTCCGGCGGGGCCGCGCTCAAGTGTCGGCCGTCGCGAATTCCTCGAGGACGGCGCGCGTGTGCTGGCCGAGCGCCGGCACCGGGCCGGGCTCGTTCGCGGCCCCGTCGATCAGGATGCCCGAGCCGAGCATGGTGACGGGGCCGGCCGGGGTCGCGACCTCGGCGTAGCGGTTCTGCGGATGGCGGGAAAGATCCTCGATCGAGGAGATGCGGCCATAGGCGATGCGCGCTGCCTCCAGCCGCGCCACGATCTCCTCGCGCGACAGCGGCGCGAAGGCGGCGGCGATGGCGGTATCGAGCGCCGGCCGGTTGGCGACGCGGCGGCTGTTGGTGGAAAAAAGCGGATCGCCCGCGAGCTCCGGCCGGCGCAGCACCTCGGCGCAGAAGTTCGCCCATTCGCGCTCGTTCTGGATCGCCAGCAGGACGGCGCGCCCGTCGCCGCCTTCATAGGCGCCGTAGGGCGCGATGGTCGGATGGTTGAGGCCGTTGCGGTCCGGCTCCTTGCCGCCATGGACATATTGCAGGTACGGCACGTTCATCCAGTCGGCGAGCGCGTGGAACAGCGAGACCGCGATATGACGGCCCTCGCCGGTGCGCTCGCGGGCGAACAGCGCCTGCAGCACCGCCTGATGCGCGGTCATGCCGGCGGCGACGTCGCAGACCGAGACGCCGACGCGCGCCATGCCGTCCGGCGTGCCGGTGATGGCCGAAAGCCCGCTCTCGCCCTGCACGAGCAGGTCGTAGGCCTTGAGGTCGCGATAGGGGCCGTCCTCGCCATAGCCGGAGATCGAGACGGTGATCAGACGCCTGTGCCGGGCGCGCAGTTCGGCCGGGGCGAAGCCGAGCCGGTCGATGGCCCCCGGCGCGAGGTTCTGGATGAAGACGTCGGCGCGGGCGATCATCGCGCCGAGCGCGGCGCGGGCATGGGCTTCGCGCAGGTCGAGGCAGACCGATTCCTTGCCCCGGTTCAGCCAGACGAAATAGGCGCTCTCGCCCTTGACCAGATGGTCGTAGCCGCGGGCGAAGTCGCCCTCCGGCCGCTCGATCTTGATGACCCGCGCGCCGGCCTCGGCCAGCCGCGACGACAAATAGGGCGCGGCGACGGCCTGCTCGACCGACACGACCAGAATGCCATCGAGATCCCTGCACTTCACCCTGACGTCTCCCGAATCCCGCCGCCCGGACGCGGCCCCGGTCTATCGGCCGGGCGGCCCGATCCGGCGAAGATCGGCCAAAACCGCCATCGCTTCAAATAACTCCTTCATCCATCCTCTATAACGGCGTCATATGGCTCGCCCGCCCCGGCCGTGCTTCAGTCATCGCATTCGTGTATTGCTGATCGAGTAAATCTCTATTTCTCATTATGGCCGAATTGGCCGATGCTGGCGCGATCAAACGGAATACGCCATGCCGACCGTCAGCCCGGGCGCCGCACCCGTCGACACCGTCGACCTTCCCCTCTTCGTTCCCGCCGACCGGCCGGAGCGGCTGGCCAAGGCCGTCGCCGCCGGGCCGGACGCGGTGATCGTCGATCTCGAGGACGCCGTCGCGCCCGACGCGCGGGATGCCGCGCGCGACGGGCTGGCCGGGGCGCTCGCCGCGCTCGCGGGCGCCATGCCGCTGTTGCTGCGCATCAACGCCCGCGGCACGGCCTGGCACGCGCACGACCTCGCGGCGGCGGCGTCCCTGCCGCTCGCAGGCATCGTCCTGCCCAAGGCCGAGAGCGGCAACGACGTCCTGCGCGTCGCCGGCGAGACGGGCCTGCCCGTCATCGCGCTGATCGAGACCGCGCGTGGCATCGCCGCGCTCGACGAGGTCGCGGCGGCCGCCGCCCGGCTCGCCTTCGGCTCCATCGACTACGCGGCGGACCTCGCCATCGGCCACACGCGCACGGCGCTCGCTGATGCCCGCGCGCGCCTCACCCTTGCATCCCGCCTCGCCGGGCTGCCCGCGCCCATCGACGGCGTCACGGCGTCCGTCCACGACATGGACCTGCTCGCCGCCGACTGCGCTCATGCGCGCGAGATGGGCTTCGCCGGCAAGCTGCTGATCCACCCGGCGCAGATCGCGCCGGCGCGCGCCGCCTTCCGCCCTTCCGGCGATGAGGTCGACTGGGCGCGGCGGGTGCTGGAGGCCGCGCCGGAAAAGGGCGCGTTCATGCTCGACGGCGCCATGGTCGACGCTCCGGTGCTGGCGCGGGCGCGGCAGATCCTCGCCCGCGCGCCGCAGGCCGAGACGGCATGAAACCCGGAGACGCCGCCATGCCCTTCAGCCAAACGCCCGTCACCGCCACGCTCGCCGCCTTCGCGGCCGGGACGGCGACGCAAAGCGTGCCGCCGCAGGTTTGCGAGCGGGCGCTGGCGCTGGCGAGCGACCTCGTCGGCTCGATCGTGCGCGCGGCCGGCGAAGCGGAATCGACGCCGGCGGTGCTGGCTATGCTGCGCCGCATGGGGCTCGACGGCGACGGCCCCTGCACCGTCTTCGGCCTGAACCGCCGCTACGGCGCGGCCGCCGCCGCGCTGCTCAACGGCACGCTCGGCCACTCGCTCGATTTCGACGACACCCATGCCGACTCCTCGCTCCATCCCAGCGCGCCGGTCGTGCCGGCCGCCTTTGCCGCGGCCGAGCTGGCCGACGCCTCCGGCGCGGAGCTTCTCGCCGCCATCGTCGTCGGCTTCGAGGTCGCCTGCCGCCTCGGCATGGCGCTCGACCCGACGGCGCATTACGCGCGCGGCTTCCACCCGACCGCCACCGCCGGCACTTTCGGCGCGGCCGCCGCCGCCGGCCGGCTGTTCGGGCTCAATGCTGCGCAGATGGAATCGGCTTTCGGCGTCGCGGCGAGCCAGGCTTCCGGCTCGCTCCAGTTCCTTGAGAACGGCGCGTGGAACAAGCGCTATCAGGTCGGCGAGGCGGCGATGAAGGGGCTGATGGCGGCGAGCCTCGCCGCCGAGGGTTTCCACGGCGCGTCGCAAGCGCTGGAGGGCCGGCACGGCTTCCTCAAGGGCTACAGCGACGGCGCGGACGTTTCCCGCGCGGTCGCCGGGCTCGGCGAGACGTGGGAGACGCTGCGCATCGGGGTCAAGCCCTATCCGGCCTGCCGCTACACCCACGCCGCCGTCGACGGGCTTCTCGCCTTGCGCGCGCGCCACGGCCTCGCCGCGGGCGAGGTGACGCGCGTCTCGGTCGGCCTCCACCGCAACGGCATGGCGCTGGTCGGCGACCCCGCCGCCGCCAAGCGCCGCGCCCGCTCCATCGTCGACGGCCAGTTCTCCATGCCCTTCGCCGCTGCCGTCGCGCTGACGCGCGGCCGCTTCGGCTGGGACGATTACGACCTGCTCGGCAACCCGCAGATCGACGCGCTCTGCGACCGCGTCGACACCTTCCGCGACGAAAGCCTCGAGGGCCTGACCCACCCCTTCGGCGCGACGCTTGCCGTGGAAGCGCGGGGCGAGCGGCTTTCCCTGCGCATCCCCGACCCCTCGGGCGAACCGGACACCTTCCCTGATGCGACCGCGCGCGCCGCCAAGTTCGACGCGCTCGCCGGGCCGGTGCTCAATGCCGGCAGCGCCGCGCTTCAGGCGCGGCTCGCGGTCCTTGCCGACGCGCCCTCCGTGCGCGCCCATTTCGCCAGACCCTGACAATCCGTTTCGACAGGCAGCATCCGTGACGACATTTACCGATCCCAAGAAAGCCTATCCCGACATCCGCGAGGGCGTGCGCGCGCTGTGCGCGAACTTCCCGCCCGAATATCACCGCAGGATAGACGAGGCGCGCGGCTATCCGGAGGAGTTCGTCGAGGCGCTGACCAAGGAAGGGTGGATGGCGGCCCTGATCCCGGAAGAGTATGGCGGCTCCGGCCTCGGCCTCGCCGAAGCCTCCGTCATCATGGAGGAGATCAACCGCGCCGGCGGCAATTCGGGCGCCTGCCACGGCCAGATGTACAACATGAACACGCTGATCCGCCACGGCTCGGAGGAGCAGCGCCGCAAATACCTGCCGAAGATCGCCAGCGGCGAGTTGCGCCTGCAATCGATGGGCGTCACCGAGCCGACCACCGGCACCGACACCACCAATTTGAAGACCACGGCCGTGAAGAAGGGCGACCGCTGGGTCGTCAACGGCCAGAAGGTGTGGATCAGCCGCGTCCAGCATTCCGACCTGATGATCCTGCTCGCCCGCACCACGCCGGTCGATCAGGTGGCCAAGCGCTCGCAGGGGCTGTCGATCTTCCTCGTCGACGTCAACGAGGCGGTGAAGAAGGGCATGGAGGTCCGGCCCATCCTCAACATGGTCAACCACGAGACCAACGAGCTGTTCTTCGACGACCTCGAAATCCCGGAAGAGAACCTGATCGGCGAGGAGGGCAAGGGCTTCAAGTACATCCTGACCGGGCTCAACGCCGAGCGCACGCTGATCGCCGCCGAGTGCATCGGCGACGGCTACTGGTTCACCGACAGGATCGTCGACTACGCCAAGGAGCGCACCGTGTTCGGCCGGCCGATCGGCCAGAACCAGGGCGTGCAGTTCCCCATCGCCGAGGCCTATGTCGAGGTCGAGGCGGCCAATCTGATGCGCTGGCAGGCTTGTCATCGCTTCGACGCGGGTCTGGAATGCGGCGCGCAGGCCAACATGGCCAAGTACCTCGCCGCCAAGGCGAGCTGGGAGGCGGCCAATGCCTGCCTCCAGTTCCATGGCGGCTTCGGCTTCGCCTGCGACTACGATGTCGAGCGCAAGTTCCGCGAGACGCGGCTCTATCAGGTCGCGCCGATCTCGACCAACCTGATCCTGAGCTACGTCGCCGAGCACATACTCGGCCTGCCGCGCTCCTATTGAGGACTGAGCCAATGACCGCCGCGCTCGACCTGCCGCACCTGAAAAGCTGGATCGGCAAGACCCGGTCGGTCACGGACACGATCACGCCGCGGCTGGCCGCCAGCCTCGCCGCCATCCTCGACGAGCCGGCGGAGCTTGCCGAAGGCGACCCGGCCCCGGCCGGCATCCACTGGTGCCTTTCGCCCGACATCGCGCCGATGTCGGGGCTGGGGGCCGACGGCCACCCGGCGCGCGGCGGCTTCCTGCCGCCGGTGCCGCTGCCGCGGCGCATGTGGGCCGGCGGGCGGCTGCGCTTCCACGGGAATTTCCGCGTCGGCGAGCGCATCCGCCGCGACTCGATCATCCGCGACGTCGAGGCCAAGAGCGGCCGCAGCGGCGCGCTGTGCTTCGTCACCGTCACCCACGCGTACCATGGCGAGGCCGGTCTGG
This sequence comes from Alphaproteobacteria bacterium, assembly GCA_037190985.1. GTDB lineage: Bacteria > Pseudomonadota > Alphaproteobacteria > Rhizobiales > Rhizobiaceae > Aerobium. The sequence continues at coordinate 223,815 of JBBCKE010000032.1, read as the reverse complement.
TGCTCAGCGAGGAGCACGACATCGTCTATCGCGAGATCACGCCGACCGTGCCGCCCGAGCCGCCGTCCGCGCCGGCGCGCGGCGAGATCCGCGCCGGGATCGAGGCGAGCCCGGTGCTGCTCGCGCGCTATTCGGCCGTCACCTTCAACGGGCACCGCATCCATTACGACCGCGACTACACGCGCGACGTCGAGCTCTATCCGGGCCTCATCGTCCACGGCCCGCTGCAGGCGACGTATTTGCTGCGCATGGCGCGCGACGCGTTCGGCGCGATGCCCGCCCGCTTCGACTTCCGCGGCCGCTCGCCGCTGTTCGACGGCCAGACCTTCAGCCTCGAAGCCCGCCGCGACGGCGACGAGCGGCTGGCCCTCTGGGCCGCCGCGCAGAACGGCGTCGTCACGCTCGAAGCCGAGGCAATGCGCCTGCCGTAGAAGACCTAGAGCTTCAGGCGGCGAACGCTCCGGCCATGGATGACCGCGAGCACGACGATCCCGTTCTCGACGGGCTCGCAGAGGACGATGTGGCTTCTGAATTCGTGGCGATGGACGCCCTCGCCGACCGTGCTGGCGGGGCGTCCCATATGGGGCGTGTCGGCCAGCAGCTGGAAGCAATGCGCCATCTCGTCCTTGTAGCGCCGCGCTTGCGACGGGCCGAATTGCTCCATGCCGTAAATGAAAATATCCAGAACTTCCGCTTCGGCCCGTTTCGTCAGCCGGTAGCTATTCACGCACGGTTCCTCTTGCGGCGACGATCCGCTCCGCTTCGTCGAAAAGCTCGTCCATGCTGCGTGCGCCCGTGCCGCTTGCCCTGGAATCGGCGACGATCTGGCGAAGCTCCTCGATCGTCAGCTCCTGCCCGCGGCGCGCGCGGTCGCGGCGCACCAGATCGCGGACATAGTCGCTGGCGGTGGCGTAGTCGCCTTTCCTGATCTGCGCCTCGATCCATTCCTTCATCGGGTCGGGCAGGGAAACGGTCATCGTCGCCATGGCGGAATCTCCTTTCCCCGATCCTACCATTAAATAAGAAAATTTCACAATTATTCGTATCTCGGAGCCCGGATAGCCGGAGGCTTCGCGGCGGCACGAAGCCGGCCGCCAGGCGATAATTTATTCCTGCAATGGCGGGCCGTGGCCAGAACGGTTCGATATGGCGGGTAAAGAATTTCTGAATTTGTCTGGCGCCGGTTTTAGTTGTCACTATCGCCGGATGTCGCACCGCCCTCGCGCCCCCGCAGGGTCGGCAAGCGAGGGGAAGACGGATCTCAGGCCCGCGGCCACGGCTCGCCGGGCAATGGCGATCCCGGAGGGAGGACGGTCGCTTGACCGAGCAGTATGCGCGCGAGGAGGGGCTGGACGCCCTTCGAGGGTTTCTTGCGCTCGAGACCATTCACAGCAAACAGGATTGAAGGAGGGAGCCATGGCTGCACTTGAGGGCCGTCTGGCGGGCAAGGTCGCCATCGTCACCGGCGCGGGCGGCGGGTTCGGCGAGGGCATCGCCCGTCTTTTCGCCGCCGAGGGCGCGAAGGTCGGGGTTCTCGACCTGCGCGGCGACGCGGCCGAGCGGGTCGCCGCCGGGATCGGGGCCAACGCGCTGGCGCTCACCGCCGACGTCACCTCGCGCGCCGAGATGGAGGCCGCGGTCGCGAAGACGACGGCCGCCTTCGGCGACGTTAACGTCTTCGTCAACAATGCCGGCTGGACTCACCGCAACAAGCCGATGCTGGAGGTGACGGAGGAGGAGTTCGACAAGGTCTACGCGATCAACGTCAAGTCGATCTACCACATGGCCAACATCGTCGTGCCGATCATGCGCCGGAACGGCGGCGGCTCGATCGTCAATATCGGCTCGGTCGCCGGCATCCGCCCGCGTCCGGGCCTGAGCTGGTACAACTCGACCAAGGGCGCGGTGAACATCCTGTCCCAGTCGATGGCGGTCGAGCTGGCGCCCGACAACATCCGCGTCAACGCCATCTGCCCGGTGATGGGCGAGACCGGCCTGCTCGAGGCGTTCATGGGCGTGCCGGACACGCCGGAGAACCGGGCGCGCTTCGTCGCCACCATTCCGATGGGCCGCATGTCGCGCCCGGACGACATCGCCCGCGCCACGCTCTACCTTGCCTCGGACGACGCTGCCTTCATCACCGGCGTGCTGCTGCCGGTCGACGGCGGGCGTACCATCTGACCCCGCCATCCGGCACCCGACCCCGACCAGCCCCGGAACCTTCCACCACCAGGCGCCACCGGACATCCTATAAATGATTCTTGACTCAAAAATCATATTGTTGTCTGATCCGGCCGAGGACAATTCTCCCGGGACCGGGTCGAAGGGGGCGCGCCGCCGTGCAAGGGGCGCGGACAATCCGCGGGGAACGGGAAGACGGCCGCTTGCGCGCCGGTTTCCCGGGCCCGCGGGGCGCAGAGGAGGAATGCATGCAAACCCGTGTTGACGGTCAGGCGCACACGAAGGCGCAGGGCGTGGTCTCGCGCCTCTTCGGCGGCGGCTTCGACCAGCTCCGGATCGTGACCCTGCTGTTCCTCGTCATCTTCGCGGTCTATTCGCTGATGCTGCCGGGGTTCTTCACGGTCGGCAACCTGCTTACGCTGACGCGCACGGTCGCGGTCCTCGGCATCCTCGGCCTCGGCATGGCCATCGTCGTCATCGGCCGCGGCATCGACCTGTCGCTGATCGCCTCGCTGGCCGTGCCCTCGGCGCTGGTGCTGACGCTGGCGGCCAAGGGCTACGGCATCGCGCCGGCGGTCGCCTGCGGGCTCCTGATGGCGATCGCCATCGGCATGCTGAACGGCATCCTCGTCGCCTATGCCGAGATACCGTCCCTGTTCACCACGCTCGCGGTCGGCATCGGCATCGCCGGCATCGGGCAGATCGGCGTCTTCGACTACGAGATCGTCTCGTGGCCGGCGCAGCTCGACGCCATCGCCTGGATCGGCCGCGGCAACATCGCCGGCATCCCCTATTCCGTGCTGGCCTTCGGCGTGATGGCGCTGGTCATCGGCGTGTTCCTGCGCCGCACGCGCCTCGGCATGTTCGTCTACGCCTCGGGCGACAATCCCGGCGCCACGCGGCTGACCGGCATTCCGCTGCGCCCGGTGCTGGTGATGCAATACGTCATCGCCGCCTGCATCGCCTTCTCCGCCGGCATGGTGCTCGCGGCCTCCTCGGCCAGCATGGACACGCGCATCTTCAACCTGACCTGGATCTACGACGTGATCCTCGTCGTGGTGCTGGGCGGCATCGGCCTGTCCGGCGGGCGCGGCGGCGTGGTCAACGTCATCATCGGCACGCTGCTGATCGGCACGATCATGAACGGGCTGACGATCATGAACGTCTCCTACGAGATGCAGAACCTGGTCAGGGGGCTGGTGCTGCTGGTCGCCGTCATGGCCGACAGCATCATCAACCCGCGCAACGAGGAGACGTCCCAGCAGGGCGACATATGAATCACGGCCGGCAGGCGGCGCGAAGGCCGCCCCGGCGAACAATCACCAAAGGAGGATGGAAATGAACAAGCTTTCGAGACTGGCCTGCGGCATCGCCATGGCGGTCGTGGCCTCTGCCACCGCGGCCACCGCCCAGAACAGCATGGACGACCCGCTGCGCGACGGCTACTACGACAACCTCAAGGGCAAGAAGGTCGTCTTCGTGCCGGTGTTCATGGGCCTCGACCTCACCGAGGGCTGGTCCAAGATCATGGCGCGCCAGGCCGAGGAGCTCGGCTACGGCTACGAGGTCCGCAACTCGAACTTCAACACGGCCGCGGGCGCGCAGACCATCACCTCGCTCATCAGCGAGAAGCCCGACGTCATCGTCGTGCAGAACCCGGACGTGCAGTCCTACGCCCGGCTGCTCCAGCAGGCCGAGAAGGCCGGCATCCGCGTCATCCAGCTCAACATGAAGACCAACTACCAGACCACCGGCTTCGTCGGCGCCGACGTCGAGCTGATCGGCGAGAAGCAGGCCGAGGCGGCCGTGGCCAAGTGCAGCACCGGCGAGCAGCCCGGCAAGGTGCTGGTGCTGGCCGGCCCGCCGTCCAGCCCGTTCTCGGCCTACATGCTCAAGGGCTACGAGAACGTCCTCAACGAGAACCCCAAGGTGCAGATCGTCTCGGTCCAGTCGACCGGCGACTACGAATCCTCCAAGGCGAAGTCGATCGCCCAGGTCGTGCTCCAGCAGCATCCGGACCTGTGCGCCATCCTCGGCGTGTGGGACAACACCGACGTCGGCACCGCGGCCGCGCTGCAGGAGGCCGGCAAGACCGACCAGGTGCTCCTGACCACGTCGGGCGGCGGCGGCGAGCTCGCCTGCAAGGGCCTGCGCGAGGGGCTGTGGCAGTACTATGTCAGCTACGACGTCCCCGGCCAGGGCCGCGACCTCAACGCGCTGATCATGGCCGCGCTGCAGGACACCAACGAGGTCGGCTCGACCAAGACCGTCCTTTACACGCCGCTCGTCACCTACACCCCGGACACCCTGGGCGACGAGCGCTGCTGGACGCTCGACACCCTGCGCTGAGGCGCCGGTTCCCCCATAAAAACGCCCCTTTCCGGACCTGTTCCGGGAAGGGGCTACCGCGCCGCGTCCCGCGTGACCGGCAGGGCCTGAGGCACCGAACATGAATGCACTGGTAAAACTGCGCTACCGCCTGTGGCCCGACAAGGTCTTCGGCGAGATCCTGCAGAAGCCCTGGATGGAGACGGCGGTGCCGCTTCTGGTGCTGCTGCTCGTCATCCTGTTCTTCAGCGCCCGGATCGACAACTTCATCTCGCTGTCCAACATGTCGGACACGCTGCGCCAGGCCTGCGAGCTCGGCTTCGTCGTGCTCGGCATGTCGATCGTGCTGATCGTCGGCGGCATCGACCTGTCCGTCGCCTCGATCTACGCCCTGTGCAACCTGCTCGCCCTTTATTGCGTCAACGTCCTCGGCTTCGGCATGGTGCCGACGGTGGCCATCACCCTCGCCGCCGGCGCGGCTCTCGGCACCGTCAACGGCATCCTGATCGGTTACCTCAGGATGCGCGCCTTCCTGACCACCATGGTCACGCTCATCGTCTACAAGGCCGCGCACGACATGCTGAACGCCCAGGTCGGCGTCCAGATCTCGGCCAACTTCCCCGATGCGCCCGCCTGGGACTTCCTCGGCATGGGCACGTTCCTGTCCGTCCCGGTCATCGTCTGGGTCTTCGGCGTCGTCGCCATCGCCGGCCACATCTTCCTGACGCGGCTTCGCCCCGGCTGGCACGTCATGGCCATCGGCGGCAACCGCCGCTCGGCCTACAACACCGGCCTGCCGGTCAAGCGGGTGGTGGCGCTGTCCTATGTCGCCTCCGGCGTGTTCACCGCGACGGCGGCGATCTTCTACGCCTCGCGCCTCGCCTCGCCCGGCGCCGACACCGGCAAGGGCCTCGAGATCCTCGTGCTCACCGCCGCCATCCTCGGCGGCATCCGCCTCGGCGGCGGCAAGGGCTCGGTCATGAAGGCGATCCTCGGCACGCTGATCGTGCTGCTGTTGACCAACGGCATGCTGCGGATGGCGATGTCGGCCGGCACCTCGCGCGTGATCCTGGCGACGATCCTGCTCGCCGCGGCGCTGCTCGACATCCGCTGGTTCAAGAACCGCCACAAGGCGGTGCAGGAGCTCTATGTCAGCCCGAGCTACATGGAGCTGCCGCAGCCGCAGCCGACGGCGCGCGATTCCGGCTCGCCCTTCGCGCTGAACGACAAGCTGCGCGCGGTCGAGATCGTCGGCCTCGGCGAGGTCGAGAGCCCCGAGGACGTGGCGCTCGATCCCGACGACAACCTCTATTGCGGCAATCGCCACGGCGACATCATCCGTTTCCTCGCGCCCGACTACAAAAGGCAGGAAGTCTACGCCCATATCGGCGGCCAGCCGCTGGGCATGGCGATGACGAAGGACGGCACGCTGTTCGTCTGCGTCGGCGGCATGGGCCTCTACAAGGTCGACCGCGACCGCACCGTCCACAAGGTGACGGACGAGACCAACCGCTCGCTGCTCTCGATCATCGACGACAGCCGCCTGCGCCTCGCCGACGACCTCGACATCGCCCCGGACGGCCGCATCTTCTTCTCCGAGGCGACCGTGCGCTACGAGATGCACGAATGGCCGACCGACAGCCTCGAGGCGCGCGGCAACGGGCGCATCATCTGCTACGACCCGGCGACGGGAAAGACGACCACGGTGCTGCGCAACCTCGTCTTCCCCAACGGCATCGTCATGGCGTCCGACGGCCAGTCGCTGCTGTTCGCCGAAAGCTGGGCCTGCCGCATCAGCCGCTACTGGTTCGACGGGCCGAACAAAGGCAAGGTCGAGCGGGTGATCGACGACCTGCCGGGCTATCCCGACAATTTGAACCGCGCCTCGGACGGCAATTACTGGCTGGCGATCATGGGCATCCGCAGCCCGGTCTTCGACCTCGCCATGAAGCGCCCCGCCTTCCGCCGCCGCATGTCGAAGAAGCTGCCGGGCGACGAGTGGCTGGCGCCGAACCTCAACACCGGCTGCATCGTAAAGATGAGCGAGACGGGCGAGATCCTCGACGTGATGTGGGACCTCGGCGGCGAGAACCATCCGATGATCACCTCGATGCGCGAGCATCGCGGCCATCTCTACATCGGCGGCATCCACAACAACCGCATCGGCCGGCTGAAGCTGGACAACGCCGATCCCGACTTCATCGACCTGAAGGTGTCCCATGCTTGAGTCTGTCGGACGGATGATCGGCGGCATGTTCGGGCGGCGCTCCAGCCTGTCCGTGCCGATCCTCGACGGGGCGTTCAAGCCCAACAATCTGCTGGAGGAGGCGCAGATCGTCCTCGAGCGCCCGGGCCTCGAAGACATCGCGCTTTCGCCGGACGGAAGGCTGCTGGCCGCCGCCGGCAACGCGGTGCTGCTTGTCGGCGAGGGCAAGGCCGAGAAGCTGGAGAGCCATGACGGCGCGATCACCGCGCTGACCGTCATGAAGGACGGCCGCCGCGCCGTGGCGCTGGGCGACCGCGTCGTCGTCGAGGGCGCGTCCGCGCCGGTCACCGAGGTCGCCGGCCGGCCCTTCCGGGCGATCACCGCGCTTGCTCCGGCGCAGGATGGCGGCCTTCTCGTCTGCGACGCCTCGTCGAAACATGGCGGCGACAAATGGCAGCACGACCTGATGACCGGGGGAAGGAGCGGCCGGCTTGTCGCGCTCGACCCGGCCACCGGCAAAGGCAAGCTGTTGCAGGACGATCTCGGCTGGGCCTTCGGCGCGATGCAGGGCCGCGACGGTGTCCTGGTGAGCGAAAGCTGGCGGCACCGGCTGCGGCTGGCCGGCAAGGGGGCGGGCAGGGGCGACGCCACGGCGGAGCTGCCCGGCTATCCGGCGCGGATCACGCCGACCGCCGATGGCGGCTTCTGGCTGTCGCTGTTCTCGGGCCGGGCGCAGATCGTCGAGTTCGTGCTCGGCGAGCATTCCTTCCGCCGCGAGATGATGGCGACGGTCGATCCGAAATACTGGATCTCGCCGGCATTCAGCTCCGGCGAGGATTTCTACGAGCCGCTGCAAAGCGGCGGGGTCAAGCATATGGGCATCCTGAAGCCGTGGGCGCCACCGCGCTCCTACGGGCTCGCGGTGCGCTTCGACGCCGCCCGCACGCCGCTGATGTCGGTCCACAGCCGCGTCGGCGGCAGGAACCACGGCATCGTCACGACGATCGAGCGGGGCGAAGAGGTCTTCGCCCTGTCGAAGGGCGCGGGCCGCCTGCTGCGGCTGGACCTTCAGGCCATCCGCGCCGCGAACGGCATCGGAGGGAGCGCGCAATGACGCCGATTCTCGAAATGCGCGGCCTGACCAAGCTCTATGCCCGGGTGCCGGCCGTCGAGGACATCAACTTCACGCTGATGCCGGGCGAGGTCCATGCGCTGCTCGGCGAGAACGGCGCCGGCAAGTCGACGCTCACCAAGATGATCGCCGGCGTGGTCGAGCCGAGCGCGGGCGAGATCCTGCTCGAAGGCAGCCCCGTCCACCTGCGCACCCCGGCCGCCGCGCTCGAGGCCGGCATCGCCATGGTGTTCCAGGAGACGAGCCTCGTGCCGTCGATGACCGTGGCGCAGAACCTCTTCATGGGCAACGAGCGGTTCTTCAACCGCCTGCGCGGCATCAACATCGCCGCGCAGCAGTTCATGCAGTCGCTGAACTTCCAGGTCGACCCGACGGCGATGGTGCAGACCCTCGGCGCCGCCAAGAAGCAGATGATCGAGATCGCCCGCGCCATGCTGTCGAACGCGCGGGTGATCGTGTTCGACGAGCCGACCGCGACGCTGACGCCGGAGGAGAAGAAGCACTTCTTCGACCTCGTGCGCACGCTGAAGGGGCGCGGCGTCGCCATCATCTTCATCAGCCACGCGCTGGAGGAGGCGCTCGCCATCTCCGACCGCATCACTATCCTGCGCGACGGCCGGCACGTGGTGACGGACGCGACGGCGAATTTCGACCGCGCGCGGATCGTCCAGTCCATGGTGGGCCGCAGCCTGTCGGAAGAGCTCTACGGCAAGAAGAAGGATTTCGTGCGCCCGCCGGGCGAGCGCATCCTCCAGGTGTCGAACCTGCGCGTCGGCAACATGGTGCGCAACAACTCGCTGTCGGTGTTCGCGGGGCAGGTGACGGGCATATTCGGCCTCGTCGGCTCGGGCCGCACCGAGACCTTCAAGGTCGTCGCCGGCGCGATCAAGCGCAACTATCTCAACGGCGGCGAGGTGTTCATCCGCGGCAAGCGGGTGCGCTACCGCGTGCCGGCCCAGAGTCTGCGCGAAAAGGTCGCCTACATCACCGAGGACCGCAAGATCGAGGGATTCTTCGAGACCATGTCGATCAAGGCCAACATCTTCATCGGCAAGCTGGCCAAGGCGGGCTGGCGCGCCTTCTGGCTGCGCCGGTCGCAGATGAACCGCGTCGGCGAGGAATGGGCGAAGTCGCTGCACATCCGCGCCGTCAGCAAGGACGCCAAGGTGATCGAGCTGTCGGGCGGCAACCAGCAGAAGGTGGTGATCGCCAAGTCGCTGATCCAGGATCCCGACCTCATCATCTTCGACGAGCCGACGCGCGGCGTCGACGTCGGCGCCATCGCCGAGATCCACCAGATGATCAACCGGCTGGCCGACGAGGGCAAGGCGGTGGTGGTCATCTCCTCCTACCTGCCGGAGGTGATGCAGCTCTCCGACCGGCTGCTCGTCGCCCGGCAGGGGCGCGTCGTCGAGGAATTCTCGCCGATCGACGCCACCGAGGAGAACCTGATGTACGCGGCGGTGCACTAGGCTTAGCGCAAGAAGGACGCCTTACGCGCCGGCTTCGGGGGAAACCTCGAGGCTGGCGCCGGTCAGCAGGCGATAGGTCGCGACCGCCGCGTCGCGGATGGCGCATCGCGCGGCCATGTCCGGCGCATAGTGGATCTGCATCGCCGAATAGGCGCGCATGCCGAGAAGCTGGTAGATCAGGCAATCGACCTCGCGCGCGTCGAGGCGGCGCATCCAGCCCTCGCGCATGGCGCGGCCGAAGGTCCGGCGATAGCCCTCGACGATGTTGGCCATGTGGGCGCTGTGCGCCCGCGGCGCGAAGATCTCGGATTCGTAGAGGATGCGGTAGAACCCGTCATTCTCGATCACGTAGTTGAGGAACGCCTCGAAGCGGACGATCTCGCGCTCCATGCCCGAGGGCACCTTGCGCGCGACCCTTTCGACCGCCTCGCGCATGCGCAGGCCCTCATAGGGCAGGAGCTCGTCGAAAAGCGCCTGGCGGTCCTCGAAATAGTTGTAGAAGGTGCCGTGCGCCACCCCGGCCTGGTCGGCGATCTTGGCGACGGCGGCGGCGGCGTAGCCCTCGGCGGCGACGACCGCGCATCCGGCGTTGAGCAGGCTGCCGCGGGTCAGGCGGGCCTTCTCCTCCCGGCTCAGGCGGCGTCGCCTGGGCTTGTGGACCGGGGCGGGCGGGGCTGCGGCGTCGGGCACGTCTTCGTCATCCCTCCTGCGCGTTCAGGGAACCCGAGGCGTCAAGCTCGCGCAGGGTGCGCTTGAGCACCTTGCCCGATGGATTGCGCGGGAGGGTTGGCAGAAGCACCATGTCTTTCGGGCACTTGAAGCCGGCGAGATTGGCCCGGCAATGGTCGAGCAATTGCTGATAAGTCAGCGATTGGCCTTCCGCAAGCACAATCGCGGCGACCGCCACCTCGCCCCAGCGCGGGTGCGGCCGGGCGAAGACGGCCGCCTCGCGCACCGCCGGATGGGCGTAGACCACCCGCTCCACCTCTGAAGACGCGATGTTCTCGCCGCCCGAGATGATCATGTCCTTCTGCCGGTCGGTGATATAGAGGAAGCCCTCCTCGTCGAGGTAGCCGACGTCGCCCGAGCGCATGAAGCCGTCGGCATGGAAGGTCTCGGCGGTCTTGTCGGGGTCGCGCCAGTATTCGCGCATCACCTTGGGGCCGCGCATGCAGATCTCGCCCTCCTCGCCGGGCGGCAGCCCGTTGCCGCCCTCGTCGCGGATCTCGATCTCGACGAAGCGCAGGGCGCGGCCGACCGAGCCGATCCTGTCGAACTCGCGGCCCGGCTCCATCAGCGTGTCGCCCGAGACCGTCTCGGTCATGCCGTAGGCGTCGATGTAGCGGGCGGACGGGAAGCGCTCGAAGAAGGCGCGGATGCGCGTCTCGGGCGTGCGCTCGCCGCCGGCGATGCACCAGCGCAGGCTCGATGTATCCGGCAGGCCGTCCTCCGGCAGCGCCAGTATGTCGTTGGCCATCACCGGGGCGAGCCAGACGCCCTCGATCTTCTCGCTCGCGACGGCCTCCAGCACCGCGCGCGGCTCGTAGTCGCGCAGCACCACCAGCGTGCCGCCGGCGAGGTGGACGCCGAGGCCCGGCAGGTCGCTGCCGCCGACATGGTAGAGCGGCCCGACGACGAGCAGCCGCGTCGTCTCGTTGAGGCCGAGCGCCAGCACGTGGTCGAAGCATTTCCAGTAGAAATTGTCGTAGGTGTGGACGACGCCCTTGGGCCGCGACGTGGTGCCGGACGTGTACATCAGGCGGAAGACGTCGTCGCGCCCGCGCGGGGTGGCGGCGACGCGTCGCCGCCCTTCGGCCGGGTCGAGCAGCGCCGCGCCGATGTCGGCCTGCGCCGCGGCATCGAGCACGATGGTCGGCAGCTTCGCGCCGGAAGCCTCGGCCTCGAAGACGTCGTCGGCAATGATGAGTGTCGCGCCGGCATGGTTGGCGATGTAGTCGACCTCGTCGGCCGAGAGGCGGAAATTCAGCGGCAGCACCACCGCGCCGAGATGGCTGATCGCGTAGATCAGCTCGACGAAGGCGGGGCTGTTCTTCATCATCAGCGCGACGATCGCGCCTTCGCCCACCCCGCGCCCGGCAAGGGCGGCGGCGAGATGCAGCACCCGTTCCTCCAGCGTGCGCCAGTCGAGGCGCTGCGCGCCGAAGACGAGCGCCTCGGCCTCCGGCCGCTGGCGCGCATTGACCGAAAGATAGCCGGTGAGGTTGAACATCGGGACCTCCTCCTTCGCTTCGCGCCTCAATAGGACCGGGGCAGCCCGAGATTCACCGTCGAGATGTAGTTGAGGATCATCTCTTCGGAAACCGGGGCGAAGCGGAACAGGCGCGCGTCGCGCCACAGCCGCTCGGCATGCGTCTCGCGCGAATAGCCCATGCCGCCCATGACCTGCATCGCCTGTTCGGCCGCGCCCGAGGCCGCCTGCGAGGCGATCAGCTTGGCGGCGTTGCTCTCCGAGCCGAAGGGCAGGCCGCGGTCGAAGTTCGACGCCGCCTTGAGGTTGAGCAGGCGCGCGGCTTCGAGCTCCGCCCAGCGCTGGGCGAGCGGGAATTGCAGCCCCTGGTAGCTGCCGATGGGGCGGCCGGCGAACACCTTGCGCTCGCGCGCGTAGTCGACCGCCAGCCGCAGGGCCAGCGCCCCGGTGCCGACGAGGCCGGAGGTGGTGACGATGCGCTCGCAGTTGAGGATGTCGAGGAGCTGCGGCCAGCCGCCGTCGATGGTGCCGATCACCTCCGAATCGGCGGCGAAGACGCGGTCGAGATAGACCACCGAGGACGGCAGCGTGTGGGTGCCGAGCTTGTCGATGTCGGTGTGGCCGATGCCCTCGCGGGCGGTGTCGACCATGAACAGGCTGATGCCGTGGGTCTTCTTGAGGCCTTCCTGCGGCTGGGTGGTGCGGGCGACGATCAGCATCTTCTTCGATGCGGCGACGCCGGTGATCCAGATCTTCTGCCCGGAAATCCGCCAGCCGCCCTCGACGCGCTCGGCCCGGGTCGTCATCGCCAGCGAGTTGGTGCCGGCGTCGGGCTCGGTCAGCGCCATGCTGAAGGTGCAGGACCCGTCGCACAGGCCCGGCAGCAGCGCGCGTTTCATGTCGTCGGAACCGTAGAGCGCGATGGCGACGCCGCCGAAGACGGGATTGAGCATGAAGACCTGCGACAGGGTCGAGCCCGCGCCGCCCTTGCACAGCTCCTCGATGCACAGGGCGAGGTCGACCAGCCCGAGCCCGAGCCCGCCATACTCCTCCGGGATCATCATCCCGGCGATGCCGGCGTCGCAGATCGCCTGCCAGATCTCGTGCGGGAACTCCTTGGCCGCGTCCTTCTTCCGCCAGTAGTCGAGGCCGTAGCGCTCGCCGATCTGCCGCGCTGTCTCCAGCATCATCTTCTGTTCTTCGGTGATGTCGAAGTTCATCGCTGGGTCCTCGATGTCATGTACGGGCAGGGCTGCGCAGGAGCGCGAGCGGCGTTTCGAGCAGCCCCGCCAGCGTGGCGAGGAAGCGGGCGGCGTCGGCCCCGTCGATCAGGCGGTGGTCGGCGGCGAGCGTCAGCACGATCTCGCGGCGCAGCTCCGGCTGGCCGGCCGCGTCGGGGCGGAAAAGCTGCTGCTCCGCGCCGACGCCGAGGATCATCGCCTGCGGCGGGTTGATGATCGGGGTCAGCGTGTCGGCCCCGTGCATGCCGACATTCGAGATCGAGATCGCGCCGCCCGAGACGTCGGCGCTGGTCAGCGTCGCGGTCCGCGCGCGGTCGAGCAGCGCGCCCATGGCGAGCGCCAGATCGTCGAGCGCGAGCCGGTCGGCGCGGTCGAGGACCGGGATGCGCAGCCCCTGCGGCGTCTCGGCGACGATGCCGACGCCGACGCTGTCGAGCGCGAGGATGCCGTCGGGCAGCCAGACGCGGTTGAGGCCGGAATGGGCGGCGAGCGCGAGGCCTGCCGCCTTGACCAGCATGTGGGTGACCGAAAGCTTCGCCCGCCCCCCGGCCTGCGCATTCAGCTCGGCGCGCAGGGCCGTGAGGGCGCGGATGTCGACATGGCGCGTCAGGTAGAAATGCGGGATGTCGCGCTTGGCCGCCTGGACGCGGCGGGCGGTGGCGGCACGCACGGAATCGGGCTGGGTCAAGGCGCTGGGCGGCGGCGCGGGGGAGGCCTTCGCGCCCTCGATATCCGCGGCCTTGATGCGGCCGCCGGGGCCGGAGCCGGTGATCTCAGACAGGTCTATCCCCTCCTGCCGGGCGATGCGCCGCGCCAGCGGCGTGGCGATGACGCGCAGCACGTCCTCCTTCATCACCCGCCCGTCACGGCCACTGCCCTCGACCGCCTCGCGATTGACGCCGTGCTCGGCCATCAGCTTGCGCGCCGAGGGCGCGTCCTCGCCGCGCGCCGGGGTGGGGGCGGTCGGGAGAGGGGCGGGCGCGGCCGGGGAGGGGGCGGTAGATGCGCCGCCCGCCAGCCGCGCGATCACCGCGCCGACCGGGACCGTCGCGCCTTCAGGGGCGAGAATCTCGGCCAGCACGCCGTCGGCGGCGGCCTCGACCTCGTTGGTCACCTTCTCGGTCTCGACCTCGAACAGGATGTCACCCTGACGAAAGGGCTCGCCCGGCTTCCGGTGCCAGGCGGCGATCAGCCCCTCGGTCATCGTCAGCCCGAATTTGGGCATCACGATTTCGGACATCTCACTCTCCCCGGAAGTCGGCGGCGCGCTTTTCCAGAAAGGCGGTGCAACCCTCATGCGCGTCGCGGCTGTCGAGGACGAGGCCGATGACCGCCTGCTCGTGGCGCAGCGCCGCCGAAAGCGGCATGTCCGCGCCGTCGATCAGCGTGCGCTTCAGGAGCTTGAGGATCAGCGGCGACTTGGTGGCGAGCTTGGCGGCCATGGCGCGCGCCTCGTCCATCAGGCTCTCGTGCGGCACGACGCGGTTGGCGAGGCCGATCTGCACCGCTTCCTCCGGGCCGATCATCTCGCCGAGATACATGATCTCGCGCGCCCGGCACGACGGCACCTGGCGCAGGATGCGCTGGGTGCCGCCCGCGCCGGGGAACAGGCCGAGATTGATCTCCGGCAGGCCGAGCTTCGCCTTGTCGGAGAGGAGGCGCAGGTCGAAGGTCAAGAGAAGCTCGGTGCCTCCGCCGAGGGCGAAGCCGTTGATCGCGCCGACGGTCGGCTTGTCCAGCGTCTCGACCCGGCGCAGCGTGCGGTGGATGGCCTCGGCGAACTCGTTGTAGTGGGCGAGCGCCGCGCGCGAGTTCAGGTCGGCGATGTCGCCGCCGGCGACGAAGGCGCGGCCGGCCCCGGTGAAGATCACGGCGCGGATCGCGCTGTCGGCCTCGATGCGGTCGAGGATGCCGTTCAATTCGGCGAGGACGCCCATGTCGAGCGCGTTGAGCTTCTCGGGCCGGTCGAAGGTGACGACGGCGATCGCGCCCTCGGTATCGAGGCGGACGAAGCCGGTTTCATGGTCGGTGCTCATGCGCTTTCCCTTTAGGCCATGAGGCGGCGCAGCGCCGCGAGGATCTTCGGTTCCGAAACGCGCCATTCGTTTTCCAGAACCGTGCTGAAGGGGACGGGCGAGAACGGAGCCGCGACCCGCACGATCGGCGCGTCGAGCTCGTCGAAGCCGATATCGGCCATGCGCGCGGCGATCTCGGCGCCGACACCGAACGCCTCGACCGCCTCGTGGACGATCAGCAGGCGGTGGGTCTTCGACAGGCTGGCCAGCACCGCCGCCTCGTCCCATGGCTGGACCGAGCGCAGGTCGAGGACCTCGACCGAGATGCCTTCGCCTTCCGCCGCCTCGGCGGCCTTGAGCGCCGGCCACAGCGTCGCGCCATAGGTGACGAGCGTGACGTTCCGCCCCGGCCGGCGGATGGCGGCCTCGCCGATCCGCGCCGGCTGCGGCGCGTCGGGCAGGTCGCCCTTCAGCGCGTAGAGCGCCTTGTTCTCGACTACGATCACCGGGTCGGGATCGGATATCGCCGCGCGCAGCAGGCCGTAGGCGTCCTCGACCGTCGCGGGGACCACCACTTTCAGGCCGGGGACGTGGGCGAACCACGCTTCGAGGCATTGCGAGTGCTGCGGCCCGGCCGACAGGCCCCCGCCATGCGGCGTGCGCAGCACCATCGGCACCGACCCTTGCGCGCCGAACATGTAGCGCGCCTTGGCCGCCTGGTTGACCAGCATGTCCATGGACAGGGTGACGAAGTCCATGAACATGATCTCGGCCACCGGGCGCAGGCCCGACAGCGCCGCGCCGACGGCGATGCCGGTGATCGCCGCCTCGGCGATGGGCGCGTCGAGGACGCGCTCCGGCCCGAACTCCTCGAGCAGGCCCCGCGTCGCCTTGAACGAGCCGCCGGCCGCGGCGACGTCCTCGCCGATCAGGATGACGGACGGGTCGGCCGCCATCGCGTCCTGCAGCGCCCGGGTGACGGCCTTGATGTAGCGGCTCTCAGCCATGACGCGCCTCCATGGGCGTGTAGACGTCGTCGAGAAGGCCGGCGACGTCGGGAAGCGGCGCGGCGAGCGCGGCTTCCAGCGCGGCGGCGTTGGCGGCCTTCACCTCGGCCTCGGTGGCGGCGATCCAGTCCGGCGAGACGCCGAACCCGGCGAGCAGGCGCTGCCCGATGACCAGCGGGTCGCGCGCCGACATCTCCTCGGCCTCGCCCTCGGGGCGGTAGTCCTGCTTGTCGCCCTCGTAATGGCCGCGTACGCGGGTGGTGCGGCATTCGAGGACGAAGGGGATGCATTCGCGGCGCATGCGCGCGATGGCGTCGCGCGCCGCGTCGTGCATGGCCAGCATGTCGTTGCCGTCGGCCTCGGCATAGGCGATGTTGAAGGCCCCGGCGAGGTCCTTCAGCCTGACGGCGAGCTGGCGCTCGGTCGGGCTGAACTCGGACCAGCCATTGTTCTCGCAGCAGAACAGCACGGGCAGGGACCAGAGGCTGGCGATGTTCAGGCACTCGTGGACAAGCCCTTCGGCCAGCGCCCCGTCGCCGAAATAGACCACGGCGATCTCGCCCTTGCCGCGCGCCTTCAGCGCCAGCGCGCTGCCGGTGGTGATGGGCAGGCCGGCGCCGACGATGCCGTTGGCGCCCAGCATGCCGAGCCCGAGGTCGGCGACGTGCATCGAGCCGCCGCGCCCGCCGCAGATGCCGGTGGCGCGGCCGAGGATCTCGGCGAAGAAGCCGGTCAGGTCGACGCCCTTGGCCAGCGTGTGGCCGTGGCCGCGATGGTTGGACGAGACCGTGTCGCCGGGGGTGAGGAACTCGGAGACGGCCGAGGCGACCGCTTCCTGCCCGATCGACAGGTGCAGGAAGCCCGGCACCCTGCCGTCGAGGAAGAGCTGCTGTAGCGCCTTCTCGGCCTCCCGGATCACCGCGGCGCGCCGGTAGATGGTCTTCAGCGCCTCGGTCGGCGCGTTCGCTTGTGTCTTGCGGCTCATCGCGCGGCTCTCTTCGTCCCTGTCGCGTTCATCAGTCTTCTTGCGGCCGCCCTGCCGAGGACGGGGGAAAGACGGCTTCAGTGCTGGCGCACGCCCCCGTAGGGCGCCCACGACCCGGCCTGATAGAAGCCCGCATCCACCGCCATCGACACGCCCGTCACCGCCGAGGCGTCGTCGGACAGCAGGAAGGCGGCGACGGTGCCGATCTCCGACGGCTCGACCATGCGCCCCAGCGTCGAATTGGCCTGGAGCAGCGCGACGTCGCGGTGGCCGAGGTCGATCTGCTCCTGAAGCGCCGGCGTGCGGGTGTAGCCGGGCTCGATGGCGTTGACGCGGATGCCGGCGCGGCCCCATTCGCCGGCGAGGTCGCCGACGAGATTGGTGACGGCCGCCTTGCCGGGGCCGTAGGCGTGAAGCGGTGTCGAGCGCCTTGCGGTGACGGAGCTCAGCGCCACGAGGCTGCCGGCCCGGCGCGGCAGCATGTGGCGCGCCAGCTCGCGCAGCGACAGGAAGGTGCCGCGGAAATTGACTGCGTAGATGCGGTCGAACACCTCCATCTCCAGCTCCGCCGGCGGTTTCGGCGTCTGCACGATCCCGGCCGAGGTGATGCCGCCCGCGATCGGCCCCATCGCGCGCTCGACCGCCGCGACGGCCTCGATCACGCTGTCTTCCTGCGTCACGTCGAGGTGGAACGCCTTGCCGCCGATGCGCTCGGCGACGGTGCGGGCCTGGTCCATGTTGACGTCGAGCACGGCGACCTTCGCGCCGCGCGCCGCCGCGACCTCGGCGCAGGCCGCGCCGATGCCGCTCGCGCCGCCGGTGACGACGACGACCCGGCCCGCAAGCTGGCCCCGATCCGCAGGCTGGGCCCCGTCCGCGGGCTGACCG
Organism: Alphaproteobacteria bacterium; assembly: GCA_037190985.1. Lineage (GTDB taxonomy): Bacteria > Pseudomonadota > Alphaproteobacteria > Rhizobiales > Rhizobiaceae > Aerobium. The sequence continues at coordinate 206,151 of JBBCKE010000032.1, read as the reverse complement.
TGTCGCGACATTCTCACCTCCCTCGTCTTTTCGGCAACAATGACATAAATGAATTATGAGTCAATTGTCATTTTGTTGACGTCCGCCTTCGCAGGCTCTAGCCTGCATGCGGGTGCCGGGTGCAGAAAGGCCGCGGACGGGACCTTGCGCAGAGACCCCGGCGGTCGGGCCGACAGGGAGGACGACAATGACCATTCAGGAAGAGCTGGCGCGGTTCACGTCGCGGCTGGAGCCGGCGACCCTTCCGGACGCGATCCGGCAGAAGGCCCATGCCTGCCTGCTCAACGGCTACGGCATCGCCATGGCCGGGCTGGCCACGCCTTACGAGCCCGTGGCGCGCGCCGCCGCGCTGGCGATGTATGCCGGCCCCGGCGAGGCGACGCTGTTCGGCAGCGGCGAGCGGACGAGCGTGACCGGCGCGGTGCTGGCCAACGGCGCGCTGTTCCATGGCCGGGCGCAGGAGGACACCTGCGGCGCGGCGCATCTCGGCGCGGTGATGATCCCGCTCCTGACGGCGCTGATCGAGAGCGGGCGCGGCCGGCTCGAGGACCTGATCCCGGCGATGGTCGCCGGCTACGAGGTCGGCGGGCTGTTCGAGGAGCTGCTGGCCGGCGACACGACGCCGAAGGGCTTTCGCGCCACGACGATCTACGGCGTCGGCGCGGCGGCGGCGGCGGTCGCCAGGCTCTACCGCCTCGACGCGGAACGTACCTGCGCCGCGCTCGGCAACGCGGTCTCCTTCTCCGGCGGCGTGCTCCAGTCCTTCGCTGAGGGCACCGACGAGTGGCGCTATCAGGTCGGAGTCACGGCGCAGGCCGGCTGGAGCGCCGCCGAGCTGGCGCGCGCCGGCTCGGTCTCCCTGCGCGAGGGCTACGAGGGCGCCAAGGGCCTCGCCCGCGCCTTCGCCGGGCGCGGGCTCGACGTCGCGGCGGTCAAGGCGCGGATCGGCCGCGACTGGCAGACGCAGCGCGTGGCGTTCAAGCCGTTCCCGGTCTGCGCCTTCAACCAGACGCCGGTGACGGCGGCGCTCGCCCTGCGCGACCGGCTCGCCGGCCGCCGCGTCGAGAGCGCGGTGGTGCGGATGAACCCCTACGAATGCGGCTATGCCGGCATGGACAGCAAGGGTCCGTTCTCGACCATCGGCGGCACGCTGATGAGCATCCCGTTCTGCATCGCCCAGACGCTGCTGCGCGGCGCGCCCTCGATGGCGATGATGACGGAGTATGGCGACCCCGAGATCAACGCGCTGGTCGAGCGGGTCGATCTCGTCGCCGACGAGGGGGTGCCGACGCTGTGCTGCCGCATCGAGCTGCGCCTCGAAAGCGGCGAGACCCTGACGGAAGCCTGCGACATGACCCCGGCCGATTACGTCTGGAGTTTCGACGATTTGAGGGCCAGACTGGAAAGGACGGCGGCGCAGGAAGACCTGCCGGCCGACTGCATCGCCGGGCTCGCCGCCTTCTGCGCCGATCCGTCCGCCGTCGGGATCGCGGCGCTCAACGCCGCGTTCGACAAGGCGCGCCCGCTGATAAGGCGCTAGAAACGCCGGCCGGGGAGGGGAGCGGCATGAGTGATTCTGTGGGCGACCTCGCCATCGTCACCGGCGGCGCGAGCGGCATCGGCGCGGCCGTCGCCGGACTGCTGCGCGCGCGCGGCTGGCGGGTCGTCGTCTTCGACCTCGCGCCGGACCAGCCGGGCTTCGCCGGCTGGCTGCGCGTCGACGTCTCGGACGAGGAGGCGGTGGAGGCCGCGCTCGCCAAGGTCGAGGACGGGCTCGGGCCGGTCTTCAGCCTCGTCAACGCCGCCGGCGTCCTCGGCAAGATGCATGCGCCGCAGCGCCTGCATATGAGCGACTGGGACCGCGAGATCGCGGTCGACCTGCGCGGCACCTACCTGACATGCCGGGCGGCCGGCACGCGCATGGCCGCGCGCGGCGCGGGCGCCATCGTCAACATCGCCTCGATCATGGGCATGACCTCCGGGCCCCTGCACGGCTACGGGCCGGCCAAGGCCGCGGTCATCAGCCTGACGAAGACGCTGGCCGGCGAGTGGGGCCCGCGCGGGGTGCGCGTCAACACGGTCTCGCCCGGCTTCACCCGCACGCAGGCGCTGGAGAAGGGCATCGAGGCGGGCGTGCTCGACGCCGGAACGCTCTCGCGGCCGAGCGCGCTCGGCCGCCTCGTCGAGCCGGGCGAGATCGCCTCCGCCGTCGCCTTCCTGCTGGGACCCGAGGCGAGCGGCATCACCGGCGTCAACCTTCCCGTCGATGCCGGCTATCTCGTCGGCGTCACCTGGCAGCCCTATGGCGGCCTGCGCGGCGGGTGAGGGAGCGGCGGCCGCCGCGCCGCCGTGCATGAAGCCTCGAACTTCCGTGCCGGCGGGGCTTTACCGCCGGCTCCGGCGCGATACCTTTGTTCCCTGCGCGGGCGGCCGCGCGCTGGAGCCGGTGAAGGAGGCGTTCGCGTCGAACCATGAAGGCGGATGAACCATCGGGGCGGCCGGCGCGCCGCCATCCGCTCGGCGCGGCGCGGCGGGCGGGGCTCGTCGCCCTCGGCTGCCTGATGCTGGCGCTCGCCATCGTCGGGGCGTTCCTGCCGGTGATGCCGACGACGATCTTCCTCATCCTCGCCGCGTGGTTCTTCGGCCGCTCGTCGCCGCGGCTGGAGGCGTGGATGCTCGGCCATCCCCGCTTCGGCCCGGTGCTGCGCGACTGGCGCGAGCACGGCGCGATGCCGCGCCGGGCGAAGTGGCTCGCCTGCGGCGGCATCGCCCTAGGCTACGGCCTGTTCATCTTCGGCGCGCGCCCGAACCTGTGGCTCGCGCTCGCGGTCGCCGCGCCGATGATCGCCTGCGCCGCATGGCTGGCCATGCGTCCGGAGCCGAAGGAAAACACGAACTAGTTTTCGCGTGACAAGCGCGGCCGGCTCTGCGAAGGTCGCGGCGTTGAGAGACAGGGGCGCTCGCCGCAAGGTGGGCTGAGAAGCACCCTTCGAACCTGAACCGGATAATACCGGCGGAGGGAGTCGCTCGGGGCCTTCGCGCTTATCCCGCCTTTCGCCCCCGGCATCCTGCTCCGCCCGAAAGGAGCAAGATGACCGACGCAACCCTCACTCCCGCGACGATGCTGGCGGCCATGCGGCGCGAGCGGCCGCTCGTCCATTGCATCACCAACTACGTGGCGATGAACATCGCCGCCAACGTTGTCCTGGCCGCCGGCGCGTCGCCGGCGATGATCCATGCCGAGGCCGAGGCCGGCGAGTTCGCCGCCATCGCCGGTGCGCTGACGGTCAATATCGGCACGCTGTCGCCGGACTGGGTCAAGGGCATGCGCGCGGCCGCCGCCGCCGCCGCGGCGAACGGCCGGCCGTGGGTGCTCGACCCGGTCGCGCATTACGCCACCGCCTTCCGCCGCGAGGCGACGGCGGGGCTGCTCGCCCTGTCGCCGACCATCGTGCGCGGCAACGCCTCCGAGATCATCGCGCTTGCCGGCGCGGCGAGCCGGGGGCAGGGCGTCGACAGCCGCGATTCCGTCGCCGCGGCCGAGGACGCTGCCCGCGCGCTCGCCGGGAGCCACGACACCGTCGTCGCCGTCACCGGCGCAACCGATTTCGTCACCGACGGTAAGAGGGCCGTGCGCATCGAGGGCGGCTCGCCGCTGATGCCGCAGGTCACGGCGCTCGGCTGCTCGCTCACCTGCGTGGTCGGCGCCTTCGCCGCCGCCTTCCCGCGCGATCCGTTCGACGCCGCGGTCGGCGCGCTCGCCCTGTTCGCGGTGGCCGGCGAGAGGGCGGCGGTCGAGGCGGGAGGGCCGGGCTCGTTCGGCTGGCGCTTCCTCGACGCGCTCGCCGCGGTCGACGAGGCGGCGCTGGAGGCCGAAGCGAGGATCGAGCAGGCATGAGGAAGCGCTTCGACCTCTCCTTCTACCTCGTCCTCGACCCGCCGCTCTGCGGCGCGGCGGGCGTCGTCGCCACGGCGCGCGCGGCCGTCGAGGGCGGCGCGACCATGGTGCAGCTCCGCGACAAGGAGGCGGACACGATCCAGATGATCGAGACCGGCCTTGCCCTCAAGCAGGCCCTTGCCGGAACCGGGGCGCTGCTCATCGTCAACGACGACGTCGAGGCGGCGCGCGCCATCCGCGCCGACGGCCTGCATATCGGGCAGGAGGACATGGACGTCGCCGCCGCCCGCGCCCGCGTCGGGCCGGACATGATCCTCGGCCTCTCGGTCGAGACGGAGGCGCTCGCCGCCGCGATCGACCCGGCGCTGGTCGATTATGCCGGGGTCGGCCCGGTCTTCGCCACGGCGACCAAGCCGGGCCACAAGCCGCCCATTGGCCTTGATGGGCTGGCGCGGCTCGTCGCCGCCTGCCCGGTGCCGGCGGTCGCCATCGGCGGGCTGAAGGCCGCCCATGCCCGCCCCGTCCTCGCCGCGGGGGCCGAAGGGCTCGCCGTCGTCTCGGCCGTGTGCGGGCAGCCCGACCCCCTTGCCGCCGCGCGCGGCATCGCCGCTTCCATCGCGGAGGCGCGGGCATGATCGCCAATGTTCTCAGCATCGCCGGCTCCGACCCCTCGGGCGGGGCGGGCATCCAGGCGGATCTCAAGGCCTTCTCGGCGCGCGGCGTCTACGGCATGGCCGTCCTGACCGCGCTGACGGCGCAGAATACGCAAGGCGTCTCGGCCGTCCATCTCGTGCCGGCCGATTTCGTCGCCCGCCAGATCGAGGCGGTGTTCGCCGACGTGCGCGTCGACGCGGTCAAGATCGGCATGATCGCCACCGCCGGGATCGCCGAGGCGGTCGCCGACGCGCTCGCCGCGCACCGGGGCGTGCCCGTCGTGCTCGACCCGGTGATGGTGGCCAAGGGCGGGGCGGCGCTGCTCGACCCGGCGGCGGTCGAGGCGCTCACGCGCCGCCTGCTGCCGCTCGCCGGCGTCCTCACCCCCAACCTGCCGGAAGCGGCGGCGCTGCTCGGCGCGCCCGTCGCCGCAAACCGCGACGGGATGGCGGCGCAGGCCGCGCAATTGCGTGCGCTCGGCGCGGGGGCCGTGCTCATGAAGGGCGGCCATCTCGACGGCGGCGACAGCCCCGACGTGCTGGCCACAGCGGGCGAGCCGCTATGGCTCGAAGGCCGCCGCCTCACGACCCGCAACACCCACGGCACCGGCTGCACCCTGTCGAGCGCGCTCGCGGCGGAGCTGGCGAAGGGCAACGCGCTGCCCGAGGCCGTGCGCGCGGCCAAGGCCTATGTCGCCGAGGCCATCGCCAATGCGGAGCGGCTCGACGTCGGCTCCGGCCATGGGCCGGTCCACCATTTCCATGCGCTCTGGAGCCAGAACCGAAAGGAATAGCCATGTCACGACCCATCGAGGCGCAGACCGTCCTCGTCACCGGCGCCGGGCGCGGGCTCGGCGCGGCGATCGCCGAGGCGTTCGCGCGGGAAGGGGCGAAGGTCGCCATCAACTACCGCGCCAGCCGCGCCGAGGCGGAGGCGCTGGCCGCGCGGCTCGGCCCGCGGGCGCGGGCGTTCGGCGCCGACGTGCGCGAGGCCGACGAGGTCGAGCGGCTGGTGGCCGAGGTGACGGACGCGCTCAGTGCGCCGACCACCGTGGTTCACAATGCGCTGGCGGATTTCAGCTTCAACGGCGACGCCCGCGCCCGGATCGAGGCGCTGTCGTGGGAGGACATGGCCTCCCATCTCGGCACCGCGGTCCGGGGCGCGCTCAACCTGATGCGGGCGGTGCGCCCGGCGATGGAAGCGGCCGGCTTCGGCCGCGTCGTCACCATCGGCACCAATCTCTTCCAGAACCCGGTCGTGCCCTATCACGACTATACCGCCGCCAAGGCGGCGCTGCTGTCGCTGACCCGCACCGCGGCGGCCGAGCTCGGGCCGCTCGGCATCACCGTCAACATGGTCTCCGGCGGTCTGCTGCGCACGACGGATGCGAGCGCGGCGACGCCGGAGGCGGTGTTCGACCTCATCGCCGCCAGCACGCCGCTGCGCCGGGTGACGACGCCGCAGGAGGCGGCCGACGCCGTGCTCTTCTTCGCCTCGCCATGGGCGCGCGCCGTCACCGGGCAGAACCTCGTCGTCGACGGCGGGCTGGTCTTCAACTGATCCGCGCCGTGCGCGCGGAAAGAATCAGTTCGGGGCGGAGAGGCCGCCATTGTCGGCGCGCGAGAGGCGGAAGTTGGCGGTATGGATGTGCTCGCGCATCCGCTCCTCCGCCGCCTGCGGGTTGCGCTCCTCGATGGCGGCGACGATCCGTTCGTGCTGGTCCAGCAGCTCGGCCGTCAGCGCCTGCGAATAGGACTGCTCGCGCGCGCTCAGCCATTTCTGCTCGGCGCGCACGCCGTTGATCAGCTCGAAGACGCTGCGGAACAGCTCGTTGCGCACCGTCTGCGCGATCTTGGCGTGGAAGGCGCTGTCCCAGCGTTCGTACTGCTTGCCGGTCTGGGCCTTGCGGCCGCGGACGATGAACTGCTTCATCTGCTCGATGTCGCTCGGCGTCGCGCGCATCGCGGCGAGCTTGGCCAGCACGGGCTCGATCTCGAGCCGGACCTCGTTGATCTCCTGCGGGCTGGTGTTGCTGGTCAGCGCCGACATGCGCGCGACCTTGGGGGACGACGCGCCGATGAAGGTGCCCATGCCCTGCCGGCGGTAGAGCAGGCCCTCGTCCTCGAGCTCCTTCAGCGCCTCGCGGATGGTGCGCCGCCCGACGCCGTAGAAGTCGACCAGCGCGCGCTCGGGCAGAAGGCGTCCCTCGGAGAGGATGTCGCCCTCGCCGCTCTCGATGATCGCGCGCATTTCCTCAATTATCGATTGCTTGTCTGGCATGGGCTTGTCGAGCATGCACTTTCCGCGGCCGGTCACGAGAACAGGACAGTTGATCGTCAGATGAGGTCATAGAACATGCGCAGCGACGACGCAGCAAGAAAGACCGCGAAACAGACCTGCAACGCCCGGCGCGGGATCGAGTGGGCGAGCCGCGCGCCGAGGGGGGCCATCGCCATGGTCAGCGGCACCAGCACCAGCGCGCCGGCCCAGTTCAGGTAGCCGAGCGAGAAGGGCGGCAGGTCCGGCGCGTTCCAGCCGGAGAGGATGTAGCCGAGCGTTCCCGGGATCGCGATGATGAAGCCGATGGCCGCGGCCGTGCCGACGGCGCGGCGGATGTCGAAGCCGAAGGCGGAGAGGATCGGCACGGAGAGCGTGCCGCCGCCGATGCCCATCAGCGCCGAGATCAGCCCGACGAGGATGCCGGTCAGCCATTTGGCGAAGGCGTTGGGGAAGCCGTCGTAGAAGGCCGTAGCCTTGCTGCTGAGCATCATCCGCACCGCGACCAGGAGCGCCACCACGGCGAAGACGAGGCTGAGCACCCGTCCGTTGACGTAGCCGCCGATGATCGTGCCGCACACGACGCCGACGAGGATCGGCAGCCACCACATCCGCAGCAGCGCGTCGTCCACCGCCCCGCGCCGGTAATGGCTGCGGATCGACACGGAGGAGGTGGCGATGATGGTGGCGAGCGAGGTGGCGACCGCGACCTTCATGCGGATCGGCTCGGCGACGTCGACCGCGGAGAAGATGTGGTAGAGCACGGGCACGATGACGATGCCGCCGCCGACGCCGAGAAGGCCGGCCAGCAGCCCGCCGACGATGCCCGCGAAGCCGATGGCCGCGAACCAGAACAGATAGGTGGTGGCGTCGGCTCCGAACATCTCCATCGACATGTCCGCTTTCCCTCCGAATGATCGGCGAAATCCGTACCATTCGCAAACCTATGTTGCAATGATACAGGCTGAACAAAACCGCGGCACCTGCCTGAAATGGAGAGCCGGATTGCCGGAACGTGCGAATTTGCCGCAAATTCGCGCGGAATGGCCTTGACAATCCGCCCATGCGCTGAAACAAAATTCATAGTCCGGCAAAAGCTGGTTCCGGAACGCAGCAAGAAATAATCGAACCAATGTGAAATTGGTTCATTCAGATTATCGGCGCATCCAGCGTCCGCATCGTGTGAAGCAATGGGGAACCCAATGAACAAGCGTGAATTTCTGAAGCTCGCCGGATCGACGGCCGCCGCCGCGGCCGTGCCGGGTTCGCTCGGCGCGGCCTTCGCCCAGGCCAATCCCGCCAATATCTCGATGATGACCTGGGGCGGCCTGTGGGGCGACGGCATGGCGCAGAACGTCGACACCGCCTTCACGGCGGCCACCGGCGTCGGCGTCACCCAGGATCGCGGCTCAAGCCCGGTCGAGCGCGTGACCAAGCTGAAGATCGGCCTCGACAACCAGATCTACGACCTCGTCCAGCTCCATGACGGCGTCGTGCCGCTGGCCGAGGCGCAAGGGGTGCTCGAGGAGCTCGACCCGGCGTCGGAGAACCTCGGCTACCTCGCCGACATCCCGGACCGCTTCCGCCGCAAGGGCTGGGTGGCGATGATCTATTCGGCGCTCGGCATCATCTACAACCCCGACCTCGTCAAGACGCCGCCGAAGAGCTACGCCGATCTGTGGAGCGAGGACTATCGCGGCGCGATCGTCCTGCCAGAGATCAGCCACTCCATCGGCACCTACATCGTCCCCATCGGCGCGCTCGCGGCCGGCAAGGACATCAAGGACACCGAGGCCGGCTTCGAGAAGCTGCGCGAGATGGTCGACCTCGACCCGATCTGGGCCAAGGACACCGACACCATCATGAGCTCGCTGATCAATGGCGACGCGGCGGTCGGCCTCCTCTACAAGTCGCAGACCTATACGGTGCTCGAGCGCGGCGGCAAGGTGGAATGGGTGTTCCCGGAAGAGGGCGCGATCTCCTACCTGTCCGGCACCGGCATCGCCAAGAACACCAAGAACAAGGCGCTGGCCGAGCAGTATGTCAACCTGACGATCGACCCCTCGCTGCAGGGCTGGGTCGCCAAGACCTTCAACTATGCCGGCACCCATCCCGACACGCTGGCCACGCTGCCGGTCGAGCTGCAGGAGCGCGTCCAGTTCTCCGACGCGGAGGTCGCCCGCATCATCGACCTCGACCAGGAGTTCATGTCGGCGCAGCGCGGCGACTGGACCGACCGCTGGAACAGGATCGTCGCCGGCGGCTGATAGCCAGGCCCGGAGCCTGCCGGCCGCCGGCGGGCTCCGTCCTTTCCTTCCCATGGGTGACAGGCCAAAGGGTAACCGGCAGACATGGCGCTTCTTGCTCTGAAAGACCCCGGCCCCTTCGGCGGCGGGGTGTTGACGTTTGTGAACCGGTGCCGCGCGCGCGGGCTCGCCACCGCCGAGACCGATGCCGGCTTCGCCGTCCCGGCGCAAGCCGCCCCTGCGCTGCGCGCGCTGGGCCTCGGCGATGCGGCCAGTGACGCGGCCGCCGGGGAAGCGTCGGCCGGCCGCCTGCCGCGCATCGCCATCTACAACGGCGCGGCGGTGGGCTATCCCTACTGGGCCTATTATGCCCACGCGCTGCTCAGCCTCGGCCTGCCCTATGTCCCGGTCGATGCAGAGGCGGTGGCGACTGGCGCGCTCGACGGGGTCGACCTGCTCGTCATGCCGGGCGGCTTCGCCACATGGGGCCTCGACCGCGCCGAGGGCGTTCCCGGCATCGACGCGGCGATCCGCGCCTTCATCGCCCGCGGCGGCGCGCTGATCGGCTCGTGCGGCGGCGCGTTCTACGCCAGCGAGGGCCGGCCGGGCTGGCTCGGCCTCGTCGACGCCATGCCGCGCTTCACGCAGGAATATCTCTCGACCGGCGCGGCGATGCTGTCGATCGAGGTCGGCGATCCGGCGCTCGGGCGCGGCCTGCCCGAGACGATCGAGGTGCCGTACTATCACGGCCCGGTCTATCGCGACGGCCCGCGCCGGGCGCGCGCCTGCGGCGCGTTTGCCGGCTACATCGCCCCGGCCGGGCTGTTCATCGACAACCCGCTCGACAAGGGCCTGTTCGAGGCCGAGATGCGCGGCACGCCGGCGATCCTCGCCGCGGCCGACCCTGCCGTGCGCGCCATCCTCTTTTCCCCGCACCCGGAGATGGGCGAGTTCGTGCGCAAGGGCATGGCGCTCGCCGGCACCGGCTATGCGCGCCGCTACCTGCCGATCCGCGGCCACAAGGTGATGGACGAGACGCTGCGCTTCTATATGAAGGACGATTGCGCCGGCTTCCGGCTGATCCACAACGCCGTCGCCGCGCTCGGCCTGTTCGCGCTGCCGCAAGCGGTGCCGGCGGGCAGTGCCCCGGCGCGGCCGCTGGGGGCCGTGCTTGCCGATCTCGACGCCGCGATGGGACCGGCCTTCGCCGGCCTGCGCGAGCTGGCCGGCAGGGAAGACGCGGCCATGCAGCGCCTCGCCGGCGTGGAGATCGACCGGCTGGAGGGCGAATGGACGGCGGTGCTGGCCTCGCTCCGGCAGGAAGACGCGGCCGACCCGCTCGTGTCGGGCGCGCTGGCGAGCGTGCTCGATGAGGCGATCCCCGATCTTGCCGCGCCGCGGGCGCTGGCCGAGAAGATGGTGGTGAGCGAACTGCCGCTGCGCCTGTGCGCGGCCGCGCTGCGCATACTCGTTACTGACAAGGCCCTGGAGACCTGTTGATGCCATCCGCCGACAAAACCCTGGAAACGGACGTCCGCTTCGTCGGTGTCGAGAAGGCGTTCGGCCCGGTCACGGCGCTGCATTCGCTCGATCTCGACATCGAGCGCGGGTCGCTGTTCTCGCTGCTCGGCCCCTCGGGCTGCGGCAAGACGACGACGCTGCGGCTGATCGCCGGCTTCGAGCAGCCGACGAACGGCCACATCTTCATCCGCGATCGCGACGTCACCGGCGTCCCGGCCTACAAGCGCAATTTCGGCATGGTGTTCCAGAGCTTCGCGCTGTTCCCGCATCTGAGCGTGGCCGAGAACGTCGCCTTCGGCCTGAAGACCCGCAAGGTGGACGGGGCAGAGATCGGCCGCCGCGTCCGGGACGTGCTCGACCTGGTCGAGCTCGGCCGCTTCGCCGACCGTTATCCGCGCCAGCTCTCCGGCGGCCAGCAGCAGCGCGTGGCGCTGGCCCGCGCCGTCGTCTTCGAGCCCGACGTCCTCCTGCTCGACGAGCCGCTGAGCGCGCTCGACAAGATGCTGCGCGAGCAGATGCAGGTCGAGATACGCCGCCTCCAGCGCCGGCTGGCGATGACCACGATCTTCGTCACCCACGACCAGGAGGAGGCGCTGACCATGTCGGACCGGGTGGCGGTGATGCAGGACGGCCGCATCCAGCAGGCCGGCACGCCGAAGGAGATCTACAACCACCCCCGCACCGAGTTCGTCGCCACCTTCCTCGGGGCCAGCAACATCGTCACCGCCACCGTCCGCGGCCATGACGGCGATAAAACCGCGGTCGAGTTCGCCGGCCGGACGCTGACGGTCGGCCGGCTCGACGCCGAGCCCGGCGCGGCGGTGAAGTTCGCCCTGCGCCCGGAGAAGATCGTGCTGAGGAAGGACGCGCCGGTGCAGGCGACGGTGCGCGAGGCGATCTATCGCGGCGCGCAGACGCACCTCTACGCCGAGATCGGCGGCGTGCCGCTCAACGCCATCGTCGCCAACTCCCAGTCCGAGCCGCTGTCGCTCGAGCCCGCCGCCACGGTCGGGCTGGACTGGGAGGATTCCAGCTTCGTGGCGCTGGACTGAGCCGATGCGGCACGTCGTTTCCCCGCGCGCGCTCGCCCTGGCGGTGGTCATTCCGCCGCTGGTCATCCTCGTCCTGTTCTTCGTGGTGCCGCTCGCCTACCTGCTGTTCATCAGCTTCATGACCAACTCGTCGACGAACCTGTTCGACCTGACGCCGACGCTCGACAACTACACCGAGCTGTTCAGCGATTCCTTCTACATGCTCATCATCCGGCGCACGCTGCTGTCGACGGCCGCGGTGCTGGCGCTGTGCTTCCTGCTCGGCTACCCCGTCGCCTTCTACCTGTCGCGCATCCCGGCCCGCCGCCGCCTGCTGATGCTGATGGTGCTGATGGTTCCCCTGATGATCTCCAACGTCGTGCGCGCCTATGGCTGGATGGCGATCCTCAGCCGCCAGGGGCTGGTCAGCACGTCGCTGGTCAAGGCCGGCGTCATCGAGCGGCCGATGCAGTTCCTCTATTCGTTCGAGGCGATCACGCTCGGCTTGCTCACCATCCTCCTGCCGTTCATGATCATCTCGCTGACCAATTCGCTGACCACCATCGACAAGAGCTATGTCGAGGCCTCCGAATCGCTGGGCGCGGGGCCGTGGCGCACCTTCTTCAAGGTGACGCTGCCGCTGTCGGCCCCCGGCATCGCCTCCGGCCTGATGCTCGTCACCTTCCTGACGCTGAGCGCCTATGTCGCCATCGCCCTTCTCGGCGGCCCGCGCTACAAGCTGCTGGTCAGCCTCGTCTTCGACAGCGTCACCACCTTCCGGTGGCCGCGCGCGGCGGCGCTCTCCTTCGCCCTCTTGTTCATCGCCCTCGTCATCGCGGCGCTGATCCAGATCGTCGTGCGGCCGCAGAGAGTGCAAGGAAAAGGCTGATGAGCATCGGTTCGCTTCTGCTGCGTTTCGTCGTCCTGATCGCGATGATCCTGATCCTCGCGCCGATCTTCATCGTCCTCGTCGTCGCCTTCAGCGCCGGCGAGAGCCTGTCCTTCCCGCCGCAGGGTTTCTCGCTGCGCTGGTTCGTCGCCTTCTTCCAGATCTCGGAGATGCGCAACGCCTTCATCCTGTCGATCGGGCTCGCCCTCGTCTCGGCCTGCGCCTCGACGCTGCTCGGGCTGATGGGCGGGGTCTACGTCACGCGCCACCGCAACCGCTTCGCCGCGCTGCTGGAAACGCTGATCATCGCGCCGCTGGTGTTCCCGGCGATCATCCTCGGCCTCGCGCTGCTGCTGCTGTTCCGCTCGGTCAACATGGGCATCCTGCCGGGCCTGTTCATCGCCCATGTCGTCATCTGCCTGCCTTATGCGTTCCGGGCGATCACCACCTCGCTGCACAGCTTCGACACCACCTACGAGGAGGCGGGGCAGAGCCTCGGCGCGGGGCCGATCCGCTCCTTCATCCAGATCACCCTGCCGATCATCTGGCCGGGCGTGCTGTCGGGCTGGCTGTTCGCCTTCATCGTCTCGTTCGGCGAGCTCAACACCGCGCTGTTCCTCACCGGGCCGGGCGTGGTGACGCTGCCGATCGAGATGTTCAGCTATCTCCAGTTCCAGGGCAACCAGCTCGTCGTCGCCGCGGCGTCCGCCCTTCAGGTATTCATCATCGTGCTGGCGCTGCTGCTCGTCGAGCGGTTCGTCGGCGCCAGGCAGCTCGTCCAGAGGTAGCGCATCATGGCACCCTTCACCACGCGGCCGGAGCTCGCCGGCACCTTCGGCGCGGTCAGCTCCACCCACTGGCTGGGCACGTCGGCCGGCATGTCGGTGCTGGAGCGCGGTGGCAACGCCTTCGACGCGGCCGCCGCCTGCGGCTTCGTGCTCCAGATCGTCGAGCCGCATCTGAACGGCCCCGGCGGCGAGGCGCCGATCATCGTCAAGAGCGCAGAGGCGGACGAGCCGGTCGTCATCTGCGGGCAGGGCGTGTCGCCTGCGCTCGCCACGGTCGAGCGCTTCCGCTCGCTCGGCCTCGACATGGTGCCCGGCACCGGCCTGCTGCCGGCGACGGTTCCGGGCGCGTTCGACGCCTGGATGCTTCTCCTGCGCGACTACGGCACCATGACGGTCGAGGAGGTGCTCGGCTACGCCATCTCCTATGCCGAGGGCGGCTTTCCGCTGATGGAGCGGGCGGTGCAGTCCATCGTCCCGGTCGCCGACCTCTTCCGCGACGAGTGGCCGACATCGGCGGCGGTGTGGCTGCCGGGCGGGCGCGTGCCGCGCCCCGGCCGCCTGTTCGCCACGCCCGCCATCGCCGCGACCTACCGCCGGCTCGTCGCCGAGGCGAAGGCCGCCGGCAGCGACCGCGTCGAGCAGATCGAGGCGGCGCGGCGCGCCTTCTACAAGGGCTTCGTCGCCGAGGCCATCGACCGCTTCTATGCGAACGAGGAGCTGTTCGACACCACCGGCCGGCGCAATGGCGGCCTGCTGCGCTACGACGACATGGCGAGCTGGTCGGCGAGCTACGAAAAGCCGCTGTCCACCGATTTCCACGGCGTCACCGTCCACAAGACCGGGCCGTGGGGGCAGGGGCCGGTCTTCCTCCAGCAACTGATGCTGCTGAGGAATTTCGACCTCGCCGGCATGGACCCGCTCGGCGCAGACTTCGCCCACACCATCGTCGAATGCGCCAAGCTCGCCTTCGCCGACCGCGAGGCGTTCTACGGCGACCCGCTCGCCTCGGACATCCCGATGGACGTGCTCCTGTCGGAGGATTATGCGCGCAAGCGCGCGGGGCTGGTCGATCCGCGCCAAGCCTCGCTGGAGCTGGTCGCCAGCCATCTGCCCGGCGCGGCCGAGCGGCTGGCGCGGATCGCCGCGCGCGCCGGCAGCGAGGAACCGCAGGGCCCCGGCGGTGGCGAGGTCACCTTCGCGCCGCTGCCCGCCATCGAGGGCGACACGGTCCATCTCGACGTCACCGACCGCTTCGGCAACATGGTTTCGGCGACGCCGAGCGGCGGCTGGCTGCAAAGCTCGCCGGTGATCCCCGAGCTCGGCTTCTCGATCTCCACCCGCTCGCAGATGTTCTGGCTCGACGAGGACCTGCCGTCGACGCTGCGCCCGCGCACGCGGCCGCGCACGACGCTGACGCCGACGCTGGTGACGAAGGAGGGCGCGCCCTTCCTCGCCATCGGCACGCCCGGCGGCGACCAGCAGGACCAGTGGCCGCTCACCGTCCTCGTCCGCCACCTGCTCCACGGCTACGGGCTTCAGGCCAGCATCGACGCGCCGATGTTCAACAGCCGCCACTGGCCGGGCTCGTTCTACCCGCGCGAATACTATCTCGGGCAGGTGCTGATCGAGGACCGCTACGCGGAAGGCGTCCGGGCCGATCTCGCTGCCCGCGGCCACCGGCTCTCGGTGCTCGACGGCTGGTCGCTCGGCCGCGTCTGCGCCGTCGAACGCGCCAACGGCATGATGTATGCGGCGGCGACGCCGCGCCACATGCAGAGCTACGCCATCGCGCGCTAGAGTTCTTACTGTATCCGGCTAACTGTGGAGGTCGCGGTACTGCCGGCGCAGCTCGGCCTTCTGCACCTTGCCCATCGTGTTGCGCGGCAATTCGGGGACGAGGATGATGCGCTTGGGCAGCTTGAACTTGGCGAGGCGGCCGGCCAGAGCCTCCAGCATCCCGGCCTCGCTCGGCGCGAAGCCTTTCGCGGCGACGGCGACGGCGGTGACGGCCTCGCCGAAATCGGGGTGCGGCACGCCGAACACCGCGCTCTCGACGATGCCGTCGAGCGCGTCGATCTCGGTCTCCACCTCCTTGGGATAGACGTTGAGGCCGCCCGAGATGACGAGGTCCTTGCCGCGGCCGACGATGCGGACATAACCGCGCTCGTCGAGGGTTCCGAGGTCGCCGGTGATGAAGAAGCCGTCGGGGCGGAACTCCGCCGCCGTCTTCTCCGGCAGACGCCAGTATCCGCCGAAGACGTTCGGCCCCCGCACCTCGATCATGCCGATCTCGCCGCGCGGCAGCTCGCGGCCGCTCTCGCCGTCGACCACCCGCACCTCGGTTCCCGGCAGGGCGAGGCCGACCGTGCCGGCGATCCGCGCGCCGTCATAGGGGTTGGAGGTGTTCATCCCCGTCTCGGTCATGCCGTAGCGTTCGAGGATGGCGTGGCCGCTGCGCTCCTGCCATTCGACATGGGTCTCGGCCAGCAGCGGCGCCGAGCCGGAGGTGAACAGGCGCATGTGGCGCACGAGATCGGGCGTCAGCCGCGCCTCGGTGAGGAGGCGGGTGTAGAAGGTCGGGATGCCCATCATCGTCGTTGCCCGCGGCAGGGCCTCCAGCACCGCGTCGACGTCGAACTTCGGCAGGAAGATCATCCGCCCGCCGGCCATCAGCAGCACGTTGCAGGCGACGAACAGCCCGTGGACATGGTAGATCGGCAGGACGTGGATGAGGACGTCGTCGCCGGTGAAGCGCCATTCCTCCATCAGCACGCGCGCATTCGAGCCGAGATTGGCGTGGCTCAGCATCGCGCCCTTCGGCTTGCCCGTGGTGCCGGAGGTATAGAGGATCGCCGCCAGATCGTCCGGCCCGCGCGCGACGACGTCGAGGAGCGGCGCGCCCGGCGCGTCGGTCAGCGAGCCGTGGCCGGTCTCGTCCAGCGTCAGGATCGCCGGCTGCGCCGGTTCCGCCGCCGCGCGCACCGCCGCGAGGCGGTCGGGCGCGCAGACCACCAGCCGCGGCTCGGCGTCACTGATAAAATAGCCGACCTCCTGCATCGTGTAGCCGGTGTTGAGCGGCACGAGCACCGCCCCGCGCTGGAGGCATGCGAGGTAGAGCGCGAGCGCGGCATGCGACTTCTCGACCTGCACCACGACCCGGTCGCCCGGCGCGACGCCCGCCTCGCCGAGCCGGCGGGCGATGCGCCCCGCAAGGTCGGCGAGCCCGCCATAGGAAATCGATGTCCCGTCCGCCAGCACGAGCGCGACGCGCCCGTCGCGTTCCGCCAGCCTGAATGCGTCGAAAAGGTTGCTCACGGTGTGTCTCCGGCTAGAGCAATTCCAGGAAAAGTGTGAAGCACTTTTCCGTCCGGAATTGCGTGAAAACAACGATCTATGCGCTGAACGGGCGGGCGGCGTTTCTCAATCGTCCCACGGCGCGCCTTCGAGGAGGTCGAGCGGGATCTTGAGGTAGCGCCTGCCATTGCCTTCCGGCTTCGGCAGGCGGCCGCCGTCGATGTTGACCTGAAGCGCGTGCAGGATCAACCGCGGCATCGGCAGGGTGCGGTCGCGGGCCTCGCGCGCGGCGACGAATTCGCTCTCGGTGCGGTAGCGCGCCATGTGGATGTTCCGCGCCTTCTGCTCGGCGACGGTCGATTCCCACAACGGCGCGCGTCCGTCCGGCTGGTAGTCGTGGCCGGTGAAGATGCGGGTCTCGTCGGGGAGGGCGAGGATCGCCTGGATCGACGCCCACAGGGCCCTGGCGCTGCCGCCGGGGAAGTCGGCGCGCGCCGTGCCCGAATCCGGCATGAACAGCGTGTCGTGGACGAAAGCGGCGTCGCCGACGACATAGGTGACGGACGACAGCGTATGGCCCGGCGAGAACATCACCCGCGCCGGGATGTCGCCGATGGCGAAGCTGTCGCCGTCGGCGAACAGCCTGTCCCATTGCGAGCCGTCGGCCGGGAAATCGGGCCAGTTGTAGAACCCCTTCCACAGCGTCTGCACTTCGACCACCTTCTCGCCGGTGGCGGTCGGCGCGCCGGTCCGGCGCTTCAGGTAATCGGCGGCCGAGAAATGGTCGGCATGGGGGTGGGTGTCGAGGATCCACTCGACCGCGTAGCCCTTGTCGGCGACGAAGGCGAGGATGGCGTCGGCATGGACCGTCGCGGTGCCGCCCGACTTCTCGTCATAGTCGAGCACCGGGTCGACGATGGCGCATTTGCTCGCGTCTGGATCGGCGACGACATACTGGATCGAGCCTGTGCGCTTGTCGTAGAAGCCGGTGACTTCGGGTTTTGCGGGCATCGGTGCGTCCTCTTTTGTCGTCGGGTGGCCGCCTACTGCGCCCAGTCGAGCTGCATGGTGACGAGGTCGAGCTGCGCGCTGCCGCCGCCGAAATTGAACATGCCGGGCGTTTCCTCGAACTCGATGTAGAACGGCGTCAGGTCGGGCATGGCCTGGAGCGGGCTTGCGGTGCCGCCGAAATGCATGGGGCCGTAGGAGACGTCGCGGCCGAGCGCGTCCCACGCCGCGCTGAAGCGCGGCACGTAGCCGTCAGGGTTGTCGGCCGCGAATTCGTCGACTGGCGTGCGCCCGGTGTTGGGGTCGTCGCCGACTTCGGTTATCCGGAAGGCGAGGATGTCCCACTTGCCCACCGGCCGGCCGCCGGCGATGCGATGAAGGTAGCGGGAGGGATCGAACGCCTCCTTGCCGTTCCAGCCGAAGAAACGTTCGGCAGCGCCCGTCACCGGCCAGGCGGGCAGCGTGCACATGGCGTTGGCCTCGGTGCGGACCGGCGCCGGCGGCTCGCATTCCTCGCCCTCGAATTCCTCCCGCGTCAGCCAGATCGCGGCGAAGGACGAGTAGAGGATGTCCTTGGCGCGGAACTCCATCGGGTGCCGGTTGCGCAAATGGTCGAGGAACGGCCGCAGCGGTTCCTCGACCGTGGCGGGAAGCGCCCTTCCGTCGAAGATGGTGTTCATCAGCCGCGAGATCGCCGGCGAGCGCCGGCTCTCCTCGGCGCTGTCGCCGAACAGGGCGAGCGCGACGAATTCGCGCCCCTTGGCGCGGTAGGGCTCGGGCACGCGCACGGTGAAATGGTGCTCCAGCGGAAAGCCGGTCTTGTTCGACAGCGGCCACTGCGCCTGCGCGATGCCGCGCGGCAGGCCGCAGCACCAGCCATCGGGCGCGGCCGCGCCGCGGCGCAGGAAGCCGGGGACGATCCCGACGTCGAAGGCGAGCGCCGGGCGCGGCAGCGGCAGGGGCCGCCCGGGATAGATCGCGTCCGGGTCGTCGGCGCGCATCCGCGTCACCCGTCCGTGGCCGATCTCGACGAACAGGGTGCCGCCGGTCTCCAGCGGCATCGAGCCGAAGCGATAGGGGTAGTTCTCGCGCGCTTCGCTGAGCGCGAGGCCGGGGAAGGCGCGGACGACCTCGTCCTCGGGCATCAGCATGCGCAGGCCGGCGACCGGCGCCTGCGGGTCGAAATCGAAGTCGTAGGCGAGGGAGCCCACCCGGCCGTCGCGGTCGAGCCGGGCGGTGAAGCGATAATGCTCGTCGAGATAGCGCACCCAGCCGGCTTCTTCCGGTGTCGGCTCGCGCCACCACACGCCGGCCGCGGCGGCGAGCTTCTCCTTCGGGTCGCCGGGGCGCAGCCGCGCCAGCGCCGTGGGGTCGGGGTCGGGGTCGTCGTTGCCTTGGGACATGGCAGCCTTCGCAAGAAGCGGGGAAAGACCGAGCGCTGCCGCCGCGCCGAACAGCACGCGGCGCGTCAGCGCGGGGCGAAGGGCGGGTGCCGTCATCGCCGGGTCACGTCTGCTGGTAGACGGCCACCACCTCGTCGAACCGGTGCTGTTCGAGATGGTCGCGCCGGATCAGGAAATAGATCGTGCCCTCGACGAAGCGCGCCTGCATCCAGTCGCCGATGTCGATCTGGAGCAGCAGCGTCCAGTCATGCGCCTTGAGAAGCACCTCGGCGCGATGCTCCAGCCATTCCTCGCGCGCCAGATGCTGCTTGCCCCATCCGGTGACGACGACGGCGTCGTAGCGCGGGTCGTCCTGCTCGGGCATCGGGCTGCCGAGAAGCTGCTGGCGCTGCCACGTCTCGGCCGGATAGCGGTCGCCGAACGTCTCGAGCGCCTCCTCATAGGCGGAGAACAGGTCCTCAAGCATGGGGTCGTCGCTCTCGCCCCTGGCGACGGCGGCGAAGTCGGGCATGGCCGCGATCTCGAGCGCGTGCGGATCGGGAAGCCGCCACGCCTGCCGCAGGCTCATGGCCCGCGCCGGCGCGCCGTAATTCGTGCCGCTCTCCCCGGTCCGGTCTTCATCCTCGTCCTCGTCGCCGAGCTCGGCGGCGATCGCCGCCCGCTCCCGCGCCTCGCGCGCGGCGGCCTCGGCGAGGTCGTCCGGCATGGCGAAGGGGCGCAGCGCATCGGCGGGCGAGCGGTCCCAGATCACCCGGGCGACGCGCGTGCCGGTGTCCCATGGGCCGATGGCGAGATCGTAGAAGAACAGCAGCCGCCCCTCGGACGGCAGCGCCGAAGCGACCGGCCCGAGCGTGGCTGCCTCCGCGAGGTCGACCTGCGCGATGAACGCATAGGGCAGGTCGAGCGCCATGTGCGCGCGCATTTCCCGGCCTGCGTCCTCGTTGCCGCGCCGGGCGATCTCGTCGGGATCCTCGGGCTGCGCCGGGCGGGGCCAGTCGAAGCCCGCGGGCGCGTCCGGCGTGCCGCCGAGCCGGGTGCCGCCGAGGACGATCCCCGACGCCGCCGGATGGAAGACCGCCGCCGGCACCAGCGCCTCGACGACGATCTCGACCCGCGGCCGCTCGAAGAAGGCCAGAAGGGCATCGGCGGCATCGGCCGGGCTGTCGAACATGAAACCTCTCTGACGCTCTTTTCGTCGCCGCGCAGGCTAGTATGAAAACCGCGAGCGCAAAAGCCGGCAATGCCGGCCAGAGCGGGACGATACCGTGACGCTTGCGGAGGAGAGCCTGTTCAGGAGGCCGGGTCCCGGGTGGTTCCCGCATCGTTCCGGCCGAGTGCTCTCGGCGCGGTCATGATCTCGATCCGGAGGAGGTCGTCGAGCTCCGGCCCGGTCAGCAGGCCCTCCTCGCGCACGAGGTCCGCTACGCGCCGGCCTTCCGCATGGGCGCGCCGGGCGATGCGCGAGGCGGCCTCGTAGCCGAGGCGCGGCCCGAGCGCGGTTACGAGGCCGATCGAATTCTCGACCTGGGCGAGGCAATGGTCGGCGTTCGCCTCGATCCCGCTTACGCAGCGCAGGTTCAGCGTCTCGATCGCCGCCGTCATGTGCCGCAGCGACGACAGCAGGCAGTAGCCGATGGTCGGCTCGAAGGCGTTCAGCTGCAACTGGCCGCCTTCGGCGCACAGGGTGATCGTCAGGTCATGGCCGATGACCATGAAGCACACCTGGTTGACCACTTCCGGGATGACGGGATTGACCTTGCCCGGCATGATCGACGAGCCGGCCTGGACGGCGGGGAGGCGAATCTCGCCAAGACCCGCCCGCGGCCCGCTCGACAGCAGGCGCAGGTCGTTGCAGATCTTGGACAGCTTGACGGCGATCCTCTTCAGTATGCCGGAGAACAGGACGAACGCGCCCATGTCCGATGTCGCCTCTATGAGGTTGGCCGCGGGGACCATCGGCTGGCCGGACAGGCGAGCGAGCTCCTCGACGGCGAGCGCCGCATAGCGGGGATCGGAGGTGATGCCCGTCCCGATCGCTGTCGCGCCGAGATTGACCTCGCGGAACAATGCCGCGGCCTCGCGAAGGCGCGACACGTCTTCCTTGATCGTGGCGAAGAAGCCGTCGAATTCCTGGCCGAGCGTCATCGGCACCGCGTCCTGCAACTGGGTGCGGCCGATCTTGAGAATGTCGGCGAATTCCACCGCCTTCGCCTTGAAGGCGAAGGCCAGCTCGTTCAGCGCGCGGACAAGAGGCTCGGTGGCGAAGATGACGGCGAGGCGCAGGGCCGTCGGATAGGCGTCGTTGGTCGACTGCGCCCTGTTGACGTCGTCATTGGGATGCAGCGCCGTATAGTCGCCCCTTGCGCGGCCCATCGTCTCCAGCGCGAGATTGGCGATGACTTCGTTGACGTTCATGTTCGTCGAGGTGCCGGCGCCGCCCTGGACGGCATCGACCACGAACTGGTCGTGCAGCCGGCCTTCCCGGGCGATCATGTCGCAGGCCTTCTCGATCGCCGCGCATTTTTCGGCGGAGAGGTGCCCGAGCCGCCTGTTCGCACGCGCCGCCGCGGCTTTCACGAGCACGAGTGCGCGCACGAAGTCGGGAAACCGCCCTATCGGCACGCCGGTGATGGGGAAGTTCTCGACGGCGCGCAAGGTGTGGATTCCCCAATAGGCATCCGCGGGAATGCGCGCCTCGCCGAGGAGATCGTGTTCCGTGCGGGTCCGCGCGCCGGGGCGCTCCGCTAGCGAGGCGGTCGCGTCGTCGTCCTGCAAGAGGACGTCATTACTCGTGTCTGGTCGCTTGCGTGTCATGATCCGGCTTTCGTCTGGGGAGCCCGGCGCGAAACGCTAGAGCTCGAACTTGTCGCGCGTGCGCGTATAGGCCCGGCCCGTCAGGCGGCCGACGGCGTCGAGCGCGTCGCCGTTCACCCGCATGCGCTCGAGGTCGAGGATGTCGCCCCGGTAATGGGCATGGACGATCCTGCCGATGACGATGTTGCGCGAGCGGCTGACCGCGAAGGTGACGAATCGGCGGCATTCGAAGGCGGCCGGCGCTTCGAGGATGTATGGGCTCGACACCTTCTTTCCGGGCGCGGCCGTCAGTCCGGTCTGCTCGAGCTCGTCGACCTCGTAGTCGAAATCGCCGGCGCAGGCCGCCATCGCTCCGGCGATCGCATCGGAGACGATGTTGACGGTGAACTCCTCGCGCGCCTCGATGTTGTGCGCCGTGTCCTTGGTCGTCCCGTCCGGCCGGTTCTCGAGGCCGAGCGCGACGAGGGGCGGGTCGGCGCAGAGCACGTTGAAGAAGCTGTAGGGCGCGGCATTGGCGATCCCGGACGCGGAGACCGTGGTCACGAGCGCGATGGGGCGCGGCACGATCGTGCCGGCAAGGAGCTTGTACGCCACCTGCGCGTCGAGCGCCTCGAAGTCGATCTCAACGTGGGGCATTGCGGCACCCTGCGGTTGCGCGGCGTTCGCCGACCCTTCGGATCGGCCGTCGCGGCCGTGCGGCGGTTTCATGTCCGAACCCCGTCCGGCTTGGCGGTGCAATGGGCGATGCAGGCCGAGACCAGCGCCGCCGTGGCGTCGACCAGCATGGGCGCGCGCTGCGAATCCGCCAGCGCCACCGGGATTTCGGTGCAGCCCATGACGATCCGCGTCGCGCCCCGGGCGACGAGGGCGTCGATCGCGCTCTCCAGCAGGGCTCTCGCCCCGGCCACGTCGCCGGCCTTGACCAGCCCGATGGCCGGCTGGACGAGATCGTCCTGCTCGGAGACCGTCGGGAGGACTGCCTCGTAGCCCCGCGCGGCGAGGGGAGGCTGGTATATGCCCGCATGCAGCGTTCCCGTCGTGGCGAGCAGCCCGACCTTCGCCACCGGCTCGCCTGCCGTTCGCAGGGCCTCGCACGCGCTCTCGGCGATGTGGAGGATCGGAACGCTGCTGAAGCGGGTGAGATCGGCATGCCAGTAATGGGCGGTGTTGCAGGGGATCGCTATCACCGACACGCCGGCGTCGACGAGCAGCGCGACGCCCTCGATCAGCATCGGCAGCGGCGAGGGCCCCCGTCCCATGATCGAGGAAGAGCGATCCGGCGTCCGGGTCGCCGAATAGATGACCGTCTCGATATGGTCCTGATCGCGCGCCGCCTTGCTGGCCAGCGTCAGCTTGTAGAAGAAGTCGGCGGTGGCCAGCGGCCCCATGCCTCCAAGCACTCCCAGTTTCTGGCTCATGCCGGCGTCCCCGATCGATTCAGGCGGTCCATGAATCGATCCGGATCGGCCGGGCGTCTAATAATCAGATGGCAGCCGACTATTCCGCTTCCTTATCGTCCCGCCGTGTCGGGACAGGCGGGAGCGCGATTCCGGCAGATGTCCGCCGGCGACGGCAAGGCTCGGAATCTATTCCGATTCATAATACTAAGCCGCCAATTTTTATTCGATCGCTTTGTGTGCCGCCGCTACCGTGAAATGGCAGGGAACACAATTCATCGACAGGAGGATGTCATCATGCGTACGTTCGACAGGCTGATAAAGAAGCATATCGTGGCGCTTTCGATCTTTTCGGCGGCGTCGGCCATCTGTGCCCCCACCGCGGCCTCGGCGCAGCAGGCCGTCCACTTCATGATGGACTTCCTGCCGTCGGGCGAATACGCGGCCTACTACTCCGGCTGGACCAAGGGCTTCTGGAAGGAAGAGGGCATCGACATCACCATCAGCCGCGGCTACGGCAGCAGCGACACCGTCTCGAAGATCGCCAACGGCGCGGCCGATTTCGGCGTCGGCGACATCGGCGCGGTGCTGACGGCACGCTCGCGGGCCGGCGCGCCGGTCAAGGCGATCAGCGCCCTCTACACCTATTCGCCCCATTCCTTCTTCGTGCTCGAAAGCTCGGGCATCGACACGCTGAACGATCTGGAGGGCAAGCGCCTCGGCATCACGCCGGGCAACAGCCACCGGATCTACTTCCCCGAGGTCGCGCAGCGCATCGGCTTTCCCGAGGACTCGGTGACCTGGGTCAACGTCGACGCGACCGCCATGGGCACGCTGCTGATCCAGAAGCAGATCGACGCCGCGCCGCTCTATTCGATGCACTACTACTACAACAACAAGGCGGCGCAGAGCGCGGGCGAGTCGATCAAGGTCCTGCCCTACGTCGAAACCGGCTTCAAGATCTATTCGAATGCCGTCTTCGCCTCCGACAGCACGATCGCCAACCGCAAGGAGGTCGTCGAGGCGTTCCTGCGCGGGCTCCAGAAGTCGCTCAACTGGGCGAAGGACAATCAGGAAGAGGCCTGCAAGCTGCATATCGAGCACGTTCCGGGCCTGCCGCTGGACGATTGCATGGGCTCGCTCTCGGTGATGCTCGAGCACGTCTTCAACGAGGATTCCGAGCGCGACGGGCTTGGCCGCTTCAATCCCGACCAGCTTGCCTTCACCTATGAGACCGTCGCCAAGGCGCAGGACCTCGACCCGGCGTGGGATCCGCAGCAGGCGCTGGACACCGGCATGCTGCCGCCACGCTGATCCCATCAGGTGAGACCGGCGTCGGAGGGCCATCGTGACCAGCATCGAAATCAACAACGTATCCAAGATCTACACGTCCTGGGACGGCTCGGAGATCGTCGCGTTGAAAGACGTGAGCCTGAGCATCGAGAAGAACGAGTTCGTCGCTCTGGTCGGGCCCTCCGGATGCGGGAAATCGACTCTCCTGAGGCTCATCGCCGGCCTGTTCGGCGTGACGTCAGGCGAAATCCTGATCGACGGCCTGGCGGTCAGGGAGCCGCGGCGCGAAACCGGCATGGTCTTCCAGAAGCCTACCTTGCTTCCCTGGAAGACCGTCATGGAGAACGTGCTTTTCCCCTTCAAGCTGATGCGGCGAAGCGATCCGCCGCGTGAGAAGGCGCGCGAGCTTCTGGCGCTCGCGGGGCTCGAAGGATTCGAGAACCGCTACCCGGACGAGCTTTCGGGCGGCATGCAGCAGCGCGCGGCTATCTGTCGGGCGCTGACGCCCGACCCGCAGGTGCTCCTGATGGACGAGCCGTTCGGCGCCCTCGACGCGCTGACGCGCGAGGAGATGTCCATCGAGCTCCTGCGCATCTGGACCGAGCAGCCCAAGACGATCGTCTTCGTCACCCACTCGATCTCCGAGGCCGTCATGCTGGCCGATCGCGTGGTGGTCCTGTCGGCCCGGCCCGGACGCATCGAGGAGATCGTCCCGATCCCCATCCCGCGTCCGCGCAGCTTCGATTCGGAAGCCCTTCCCGAGTTCAACCGGTGTGTCCGGCACATCCGGTCCCTGATCACCAGCAGGCATTGAGGAGCGCCGGTCATGATGTTGCGCAAGTTCTGGCACTACGGCCAAGACGTCATTCTCCCGACGGCGGTCTTCGCCTTCATGCTTCTGGCGTGGGAGCTCGCCGTCAAGACGTTCAGCGTGCCGCAATATCTGTTGCCCGCCCCGTCGGTGATCTACGCCGCGACCGTGGCCGAGGGCCCGGCCGTCATGTTCCACACCTGGGCGACGGTCCGCACCGTGCTGGCCGGGTTTCTCCTGTCCGTGGCCGTCAGCATCCCGCTCGGCTTCACGCTGGCCTCGTCGCGTTATGCCTCCAACGCCATCTATCCGCTGCTGGTGCTGACGCAGGCGATCCCCAAGGTCGCGCTGGCGCCGATCCTGGTCATCGCCCTCGGCGCCAACGAGATGCCGCGCATCGCGGTGACGTTCCTGGTCGCGTTCTTCCCGCTGGTGATCTCGGTGGCGACCGGCCTGATGTCGACCCCCTCGGAGCTGATCGAGCTCGGCCGCAGCTATCGCGCCGGCCGGCTGCAGGAATTCTTCAGGATACGCATACCCTTCGCGATCCCGTTCATCTTCAGCGGCCTGAAGTCGGCCATCACCCTGTCGGTCGTCGGCGCGGTGGTCGGCGAGTTCGTGACCTCCGACCGCGGGCTCGGTAACCTGATCCAGACGTCCACCGCCTTCTTCCAGGTGCCGCTGGCGTTCGGGGCGGTGACGATCCTGGCGATACTGGGCATCGTCCTCTTCCAGATCATCACCGCGATCGAGCGGGTCTTCTTCCCGTGGTCGATCCGCCAGCAATCCGCGGGCAACTGACCGCCGGCATCGCCTCTGGCTTTCCGGTCCTGCTACAAGTGGCGGCAGGCCGGATGGTCAAGGGAGAAAGATGGTGAACCTGAAGCAGATCGAAATCTTCTGTGCCGTGATGCGCTGCCGCACGACCGTCGCGGCGGCGTATGAGCTCGGCCTGTCGCAGCCGGGCGTGAGCAACGCCATCAAGCATCTGGAGACGGCCATCAGCTTCAAGCTTTTCGATCGCGTCGGCAACAGGCTGGTCCCGACGCGCGAGGCGATGTCGCTCTACCGCGACGCCCAGCCGCTCCAGATGATGGCGCGCAGCATCAACGAGCGCATCGTCGCGCTGAGGAACACGCAGCGCGGCCATCTGCGCGTCGTCTCGACCAATCCGCTCGGCGACAGCTTCGTGCCGCAGGCCATTGCGGAGCTGATGGCGAACCGGCCGAACGTCCAGGTCTATTTCGACGTCCAGGGCATGGACGGCGTCATCGAGGCGGTCGAGACCGGCTTCACCGATCTCGGCATCGCGGTGTCGTCCGATGCCCGCCCCTCGCTCGAGCTACGGCCGATCGTCGAGGGGCGAATGGTCTGCGTCCTGCCGCCCGATCACCCGCTGGCGCGCCGATCGACCCTCGGCCCCGCCGATTTCCTCACCCATCCCCTGATCGGCCTCGAGCCGACGACCCGCCTCGGCGGCATGATCGCCGCGACCTTCCGCGACGCGGGCGTTCCCTACGCGCCCAACCTCATCGTCCAGAAGGGAACCACCGCCTGCCGGATGGCGACGAGCGGCGCCGGCGTCGCGATCAGCGACGAGTTCTCCGCGGCCGACGCCATCGGTCAGGGGCTGGTCGTGCGCTCCTTCGAGCCGGCCATCCCGATCAGCGGCTCGGTCATCTGCCTCAAGGAACGGCCGCTTTCGCGCCTTGCCAGGCGCTTCGTCACCATTCTCACCACCATCGCCCGGGAGCGGAAGGTGGGCATCGAGAAAGCTCTCGGGCTCACGAAAACCGAGGAGGAACTGTAAGTGGCACGTCCCCTATGCATTGCCGGCGCCGTCCTGATCCAGCCGGATTCCGGGCCGCAGGAGAAGGTCGACATCCTCGTCCGGGACGGGGAGATCGCCGCGGTGGGCCGCGACCTCGCACTTCCTTCCGAGGCCGAGATCTTCGACGCGGACGGCTATGCCGTGCATCCGGGGCTGATCAACGCCCACGTCCACAGTCATGGGAGCCTCGCCAAGGGTTGGGACGATCTTATGACGCTGGAATTGCTGCTGAATGCCGGCTCGGCCATGAACGGCAGCCGCACCGTCGCCGACAAGGCGCTCAGCGCGACGCTCACCGCGGCCGAGATGCTGCTGAAGGGCTGCACCGGCTGCTACGACCTGATGGTCGAGTGGCCCTCGCCGTCGCTCGAGGGTGTGGAGGCCGTGGCCGACGCCTATGCCGCCGCCGGCATGCGGGCCGTCCTGGCGCCGATGATCGCCGACCGCAGCTTCTTCGAGGCAATTCCCGGCCTGAGGGGCGAGATACCGGACGATCTTGCCGAGGCGGTCGACGGCCAGCGCCTCGCCCCGTCCGAGCGGACGCTCGGCATCGTGCGCCAGCTCCTGTCCACCTGGACGCGCGACCGCAACGGGGTGTCGCTCGCCGTCGCGCCGACCATTCCCCATCATTGCAGCGACGACTTCCTCCTTCGCTGCCGCGACCTGGCCGGCGAATTCGGCGTCGGACTGCACATGCACCTTTCCGAATCCAAGGTGCAGTCGGTCGTCGGCATGGACCTGTACGGCAAGACCCCGACCGCGCATCTCGCCGCGCTCGGCCTTCTCGGTCCGCATTTCACCGCCGCGCACGGAGTCTGGCTCGACCGTGACGACATGAAGCGCCTCGCCGACAGCGGGGCATCGGTCGCCCACAATCCGGGCAGCAACATGCGGCTCGGTAGCGGCATCGCCGATGCGCGGGCCATTCTCGACGCGGGCGTCAACCTCGCGCTCGGCACCGACGGCGCGCAGTGCTCGGACAATCTGAACATGTACGAATCGATGCGCCTCGCCTCGCTGTCGTCCAAGGTGCGCGGTCCGGATACGGCAAGATGGTTGACCACGACGGAAGCCGTGCGCGCCGCGACCGCCGGCTCCGCCCGCGCGCTCGGGATGGAGGGGCGGGTCGGGCGGATCGAGACGGGTTTCCGCGCCGACCTCGTGCTGCTTTCGCTCAGCAACGTCAACTGGATGCCGCTGAACGACGGCATCAACCAGCTTGTCCATTGCGAGGACGGAACGGCGGTCAGGCACGTGATGGTGGATGGAAGCTGGGTGGTCCGTGACGGCCGCCTGACGCGTCTCGACATCGAGCGCCTGCGGCGCGACGTCGAGGAGGCGAGGGCGCGGCTGGGCGATCTGAACCGCGGACGCAGGGACGCCGCCGAGCGCCTCGCCCCGATCGTCAATCGCTATTGCCCCTGCATCGCGGCGCGGCACTACCACGTCGAGCGGTTCGCGGCGACGGCTGTCGAAAGCTGACGCGCACGGCCGCGCTCCCTTGAAAGCCCTGAAAGCGGATAGACTGTCATGAGCAAGAAGCCCTTCGATTTCCTGATCCGCGGCGGCACGGTCGGCACGGCCGCCGACGTCTTCGAAGCCGACATCGCCGTTCGTGACGGCCGGATCGTCGCCATTGGCCACGATCTCGGCGAGGCGGCGCAGGAGCTGGACGCCACCGGCCGGCTGGTCCTGCCCGGCGGCGTCGACACCCATGTCCATATCGAGCAGCTGTCGGCCAACGGCCTGATGAGCGCCGACGACTGGGAGAGCGGCACCGCGGCGGCGGCCTTCGGCGGCACGACGAGCGTGATCGCCTTCGCCGCCCAGCACAAGGGATGGAACCTCGCCAGGGTCGTCGAGGACTATTCCGGCCTTGCGGAGCGCGGCGCAATCATCGACTACGCGTTCCACCTCATCGTCGCCGACCCGACGCCGGAGACGCTGGAGAAGGACCTGCCGGACCTCCTCGCGCGCGGCTACGGCTCGATCAAGTTGTTCACCACCTATGATCTCCTTCAGGTGGGCGACGCCCAGATCCTCGACATCCTGCGCATCGCCCGGCGCCATGGCGCCAGCGTGTGCTTCCATGCCGAGAACCACGGCATGATCGCCTGGGAGACGCAACGCCTGCTGTCCGAGGGGCTGACGGCGCCGCGCTATCACGCCGACAGCCATCCACGCGCGGCAGAGGTCGAGGCGATCGAACGCGTTATCCGGATGAGTGAGCTGGTCGACCAGCCCGTCGTCATCTTCCACGTCTCGACGCAGGAGGCCGCGGAGGCCGTCCGCGCCGCGCGGGCGCGGGGCGTCCGCGTCTCGGCGGAAACATGTCCGCACTACCTTCTCCTCACCCGCGACGAGCTGGACAGGCCGGGCCTCGAGGGCGGCAAGTGGATGTGCTCGCCGCCGCTCCGCCTCGCCGGTGACCACGAGGCGCTGTGGCGGGCGCTGGAGAGCCGCGACATCCAGCTCGTGACTTCCGATCACGCCGCTTATCGTTTCGACGAGACGGCGAAGCTGCGCCACGGGCCGTCCTCCACCTTCAAGCAGATCGCCAACGGGATGCCGGGCATCGAGGTGCGGCTTCCGCTCCTGTTCGACGCCATGGTGTCGAGCGGCCGCTTCGGCGTCGAGCGTTTCGTGGAGGCGACGGCGACCGCGCCGGCAAGGCTCTTCGGCCTCCACCCGCAAAAGGGAACGATCGCGATCGGCGCCGACGCCGATCTCGTCCTGTGGGACCCGGAGCGCAAGGTGACGCTGGGCGCGGCGATGCTGCACGATCGCACCGGCTATACGCCCTTTGAGGGCCGCGAGGTCACGGGATGGCCGCACACCGTGATGCGCCGGGGGCAGATCGTCGTGAGGGACGGCGCGCTCGCCGCCGCCCCCGGTTCCGGCCGCTTCGTGCCGCTCGTGCGCACGCCGGAGCGGACCCCGAGCCTCTGATAGGGAGACACGTTGCGAAGGCCATGGCTTCTGCCGCCGGCGGGGCGCGGGGAGGGCGAGTAACCGCCCGTTTCCGTTCACTTTCCGGCTCCTGCCTTCCTCGGCTCCGACTATAACCCGGCCTTATATAAGCGGCCGGGTTTTCGATTATTGGACCCGTAGGGATCGCGCTACGCTCGAATCAACGAGTTCAGCGAGTGGGATCATCATGGTGGTGGCCGATCAAATCCGGCGAAGCGTTCGAGACATGAGGAAGATACCTGAATATCTGTTCGAGATGATCAAGGTGTCGGTCGATGGAAAGCCGGGTATTTTTCGCGACACCTACGGGCCGGGGGAGAATGCGGGCCATCGGGTGATGGCCGAGTATGCCGAACGGGCGGGCCTCGAAGTCACCCGCGACGCGGCGGCCAACACCTACATGACCCTGCCCGGCCGCGACCGGTCGGCGCCGCGCGTCCTGATCGGCTCGCATCTCGACAGCGTTCCGGGCGGCGGCAACTATGACGGCGCGGCCGGCGTCGTCGCCGGCCTGACCAGCCTCGCGGCTCTGCGCGCCGGCAATATCGAGCTGCCGTGCGACGTCACCGTGATGGGCGTGCGGGCCGAGGAAAGCGTGTGGTTCCAGGTTTCCTACATCGGCAGCCGCGCGGCCCTCGGCACCCTTCCCGAGGGCGCCCTCGATGCGCGGCGCATCGATACCGGCCGGACGCTCTTCGAGCACATCGCCGAATGCGGCGGCGACCCCGAGGCGCTACGCAACGGCGCGCCCGTCCTGTCGCGCGAGAATGTGCGGGCCTTCGTCGAGGTGCACATCGAGCAGGCGCCCACCCTCGTCCAGCGCCGGCAGCCCATCGCGGTCGGCGCGGGCATCCCCGGCAATTTCCGCTACCCCGAGGCGCGGATCGTCGGCCGCTACGACCATGTGGGAACGCCGCGCCGGTTTCGCCGCGACGCGGCCATGGCTGCGGCCGACCTTGCGATGGTCATGGACCGGCTGTGGGCGCGCCACGAGGAGGCCGGGACGCCGGTGGCGATGACCTTCGGCCGCTTCCACACCGACCCCTCCGCCCACGGACTGACCACCGTGCCGGGCGAGTTCTGCTTCAGCATCGACGTGCGCGCCTACGACGCCGGCATTCTCTCCAGCCTGGAAAACAGGATGCTGGTGGCCATCGAGCGGATCGAGGCGGCGCGGCAGGTGACGTTCGAGCTCGGCCCCCGCGCCTCGGCGCCGGTCGGCCCGATGTGCCCGAAGATCACCGCCGAGCTCAACCGCGGCATGGCGGCGATGGGCATGGACGCGGGATCGCTGCACAGTCCGGCCTCGCACGACGCGGCCGCCTTCTCGGCGGCGGGCATTCCCACCGCGATGATCTTCGTGCGCAACGAGAACGGCAGCCACAACCCGCTCGAGGCGATGGAGATGGACGATTTTCTCGAGGCGGCCGGCCTCCTGACATGGTGGCTGGCGAGCTGTGTCGAATGATGGCATGCGCCTGAAGGGCCCGGCGCGGAGGAGAAGCCAGTGAGCGGTGCGATCTACGTCATCAACCCCAACTCGACGGAACGGGTCACGCGCGAGCTCGACGCCGCGCTGGCGCCGCTGAGGATGGCGGGCGGCCCGGCGATCGAATGCGTGACCATGGCCAAGGGCCCGCCGGGCATCCAGTCGCAGCGCGATGCCGACGGCCTCGTCCCGGAGCTGCTGGCGCTCGCCGCGTCGCTTGAGGACGCCGCGAGCGCCTTCGTCGTCGCCTGCTTTTCCGATCCGGGCCTTCATGCGCTGCGCGAGCAGAGCCGCCGGCCCGTCCTCGGCATCGCCGAATGCGGCATCCTGACCGCGCTCACCCTCGGCCATCGCTATGGCGTCATCGCAATGATGCGCAGCTCGATCGCGCGCCAGCTTCGCTATATCGGCGCGATGGGCGTGGGCGAGCGCTTCGTCGGCAACCTGCCGGTAGAGCTGGGCATCGCCGAGATGGCGGACGAGAGGGTGACGCTCGACCGTCTCATTGCTGTCGGCCGCGAGCTGCGCGACGCGCGCCAGGCGGATGTCCTCGTCATGGGCTGCGCCGGCATGGCGCGGTTCCGTGAGCCGCTGGAGCGCGCGCTCGCCGTTCCGGTGGTGGAGCCGGCGCAGGCGGCCGTGGCGATGGCGATCGGGCGCGTCCGGCTGCAATGGGGGCGCTCCCTCGGCTGAACGCGCGGTCCCGCGTCGACCGCAGCGAATCGCGCTTGCGCCTCGGACGGGGACCGCCGCCGAAGGGATCGGACGGGAAGGGTCAGTCGTCCTCGCCCGCCGCGCCCAGCGCCTTTCCGACGAAGGCCTCGACGCGCGTGGCGTAGGCTTCGGCGTCGAGGCCGCGGCGGCGCCATTTGGCGCGCTTGACGTACCAGTCCTGGAGCAGGGGTTTCAGCAGAGCCGCGGCGAAGGCGGGGTCGTCGACGGCGAAGACGCCCTGCCGCGCGCCGCGCGCGATGACGTCGCGGAAGATCGCCTCCGTCGCCTCCTCGCTCTCGACCGCCGCCTTGCGGCCCTGCGGCGGGAACGACTTCGCCTCCATGTAGGCGAAGACGAACCAGGGCAGCATCGCCTCGGTCAGCGCGACATGGGTTCCGATCAGCCAGCGCAGATGCGCGGCCGGGTCGTCCTTCACCGCGGCCGGGGCGTTGCCGAGCACGGTATAGGTCGTCGTCGCCACCTGGCCGAGGATCATCAGCAAAAGCGTGTCCTTGCTGTCGAAATAGGAATAGAGGCTTCCCATGCTGACGCCCGAGGCGGCCGAGATCTCGCGCAGCGAGGTGGCGTGGAAGCCCTGCCGGTTGGAAAGCTTGAGGATCGTCTCGACGATCCGCGCCAGCTTGGCGACGGCGATGCGCGGCTTCTGCACGCGGATCGTGTCGCGGTGCCGCTCGAGGATCGCATGGCACAGTCCCTCCATGGAGAAGTCGCCGTGCTCGTCGAGCGAGGCCTGCGGCCGTCCTCGCCATTCGCGGCTTCCTGCGCCGCGGCCTGAAGGTTCGAGCGTCTCTTTGCCCATCGCGGCTGGGTTTCCCGACTGTCGTTTGCGTGACGATATCCGACGACGACAATTGACACGCGCAGCGCGAACCGTCAATAAATAGAGCGAGCGCTCGTTTTATTGAGGATGGGATGACAGGACAACTCGACGGCAAGATCGCACTCGTCACCGGCGCGTCCTCGGGGCTCGGGCGGCACTTCGCCGGGGTGCTGGCGGGGCAGGGGGCGAGGGTCGTTCTCGCGGCGCGGCGGCCGGAGGCGCTGGAGGCGGCGCGGGCGGACATCGTTGCGGCGGGTGGCGCTGCCTCGACGGTCGCCCTCGACGTTACCGACCCCGCCTCGGTCGAGGCCGTCTTCGCCGGGCTCGGCGAGGCCCCCGACATCGTCGTCAACAATGCCGGCATCAGTGACAACCAGCCGGCGCTGGAGATGGATGCGGCCATGTGGGACCGCGTCGTCGACACCAACCTGAAAGGCGCCTTCCTCGTCGCGCAGGCGGGGGCGCGGGCGCTGCGCGCCGCCGGCAAGGGCGGCTCGATCGTCAACATCGCCTCGATCCTCGGCCACCGCGTCGCCGGCAACGTCTCGGCCTATGCCGCGTCCAAGGCCGGGCTGGTGCAGCTGACCAAGGCGCTGGCGCTCGAATGGGCGCGTCACGGCATCCGCGTCAACGCGCTGTGCCCCGGCTATATCGAGACGGACCTCAACCGCGACTTCTTCGCCAGCGAGGCGGGCAAGGCGCTGATCCGGCGCATTCCGCAGCGCCGGCTCGGCCAGCCCGCCGAGCTCGACGGCGCTCTCCTCCTCCTTGCCTCCGACGCCGGAAGCTACATCACCGGCACCGCGCTCGTCGCCGATGGCGGCCATCTCGTTTCATCGCTTTGAGGATTGTCTGACATGGATTTCACCGTTTCCCCGCGCATCGAGGACTTCCGCGCCCGCATCGAGCGCTTCGCCGAGGACAAGGTGCTGCCGCTGGAGGCGGACCCGGCGAGCTACGACGCGCACGAGAACATCCGGCTCGACCTCGCCGACGCGTTGAGGGCCGAGGCGCGGGCGGAAGGGTTGTGGTGCCTCCAGCTCAAGCCCGAGACCGGCGGGCAGGGCCTCGGCCGCATGGGCATGGCCGTGTGCTACGAGGCGATGAACCGCTCGATCTTCGGTCCGGTGGTGTTCAATTCCGCCGCGCCCGACGACGGCAACATGATGGTGCTGGAGATGGCGGCGACGCCGGCGCAGAAGGAGCGCTGGCTGAAGCCGATCGTCGACGGCAAGGTGCGCTCGGCCTTCGTGATGACCGAGCCGCATCCGGGCGGCGGCTCCGACCCGTCGATGATGCTGACCACTGCGACGAGGGAAGGCGACCGCTACGTCGTCCGCGGCCGCAAATGGTTCATCACCGGGGCCGAGGAGGCGCGGCACTTCATCCTGATGGCGCGCACCTCGGACGATCCGCGCAAGGGGCTCTCCGCCTTCCTGTTCGACCGCGACCAGCCCGGTTGGCGCATCGACCGGCGCATCCCGATCATGGGGCCGGAGGAGCATGGCGGCCATTGCGAGCTGGTGTTCGAGGAGCTGGAGATCCCGGTGGAGAACCGGCTGCTGAACGAGGGCGACGGGCTGAAGCTGACCCAGATGCGCCTCGGCCCGGCGCGGCTGACGCATTGCATGCGCTGGCTCGGCCTCTCCAAGCGCTGCGTCGAGATCGCCCGCACCTACGCCGCCGAGCGCTTCGCCTTCGGCGAGCGGCTGTCGAAGCGCGAATCGATCCAGATGATGCTCGGCGACCTCGCCATGAAGATCGAGATCGGCCGCCTCCTGGTGATGAAGGCGGCGTGGGAGCTCGACCGCGGCGGCTATGCCCGCAAGGAGGTGTCGATGGCCAAGGTCCATGTCGCGAACCTCCTGCACCAGGCCGCCGACACGGCGATCCAGATCAACGGCGCGCGCGGCTATTCCAAGGACACGGTGCTGGAATGGATCTACCGCTACGCCCGGCAGGCGCGGCTGGTCGACGGCGCCGACGAGGTCCACAAGATGGTGCTGAACCGCAACCTAGAGGCCGAGGGCAACGAGTTCTGGAAATGGCAGGTGGCGGGCTGATCGCGTCCCGGTCGTAGCCGGGACGCTCATCTCACCTCAGCGCCAGATATTGTCGACGCGGTCGAAGCTGTCGGCGCGCAGGTCGCCGGCTGCCGCGATCAGCTTCGGCTTGGCGATCTTGTGCGAGGGGGTGCGCGGGTAGTCGTCGATGAAAGCGACGTAGCGCGGCACCTTGAAGGCGGCGAGGTTCTTCTTGCAATGCTCGAACAGGGCGTCGAGCGAGAAATCCTCGCGGGCGACGCCGGGCTTGAGCTTGAGATAGGCCTTGACCTCCTCCTTGCGCAGCGGGTCCGGCACCGGCACCACGGCCGCCTCCTCGACCTGCGGCAGCTCCTCCAGCACGGCCTCGACCTCGCGGGCCGAGATGTTCTCGCTGGAGCGGCGCACCATGTCCTTGATGCGGCCGACGATGGAGAGGTAGCCGTCCTCGTCGCGGATGAAGAGGTCACCGGTGCGGAACCAGTCGCCGTCGAAGCTCTCGGCGTTGGCGTCGGGGCGCTTGTAGTAGCCGGAGAGGATCGAGCGGCCGCGGATCTGCAACTCGCCCGCCTCGCCGGGGGCGCATTCGCGCCCGTCCTCACTGACAACCCGCGTCTCGCGGAACGGCGCGGCGACGCCGCAGGTGCGCTTGTCTAGCTTGTGGGTGGCGGCGACCGGCACCAGCATGCCGGCGCCGATCTCGGTCATGCCGAAGGAGTCGCGGGCGATGACGCCGAAGCGCTCCTGCGCTTCCCTGACCGAGGCCGGCGACCAGCCGAAGGCGTTGATGTAGCGCAGCGACATCTCCTTGTCCCTGTCGCTCGGCGGCAGGGTCTTCAGCGCCGCCTCCGGGAAATAGGTGTAGTTGATCTGAAGATCGCGGGTCCAGTCGAAGAACCGCGTCAGGCTCATGCGCTTGGCGACATAGGCGGTGCCGCCGAGCTGCATGGTCATCAGGAGCTGCCATTGCGGGTCCATGTAGAAGAACGGCGCCCACAGCAGCGACGTCTTCACCTTGTCCGCGCCCATGCCGGCGGCGGCCGAAAGCGCCAGCAGCAGCCAGTAGTCGTGGGTGAGCATGCAGCCCTTGGGAAAGCCGGTGGTGCCTGAGGTGTATTGCAGGCTCATCAGGTCGGTGGAGACGACGGGCCACGGCGCGTTCCATGCGCGGTCCTCGGCCAGCATGGCGTCGAGCGAGACGTAGGGCGCGCCGCCGCCGCGCACGAAGACGCGCGCGTCGTCGAGCACGGCCGGGCGCTTCGACATGCCCTCCAGCGCCGGCAGCAGCGAGGCGTCGACGATCAGCGCCTGCGCGTCGGACTGGTTGAGCAGATAGTCGAGCTCGGTCGCGGTATAGGCGGTGTTGGTCGGCACCAGAACCGCGCCGAGCTTGGCGAGCGCGAACCACGACAGCACGAATTCCGGCACGTTGGGCATCATCAGCGCGACATGCGCGCCCTTCCTGATGCCGCGCGCCAGCAGCGCCGCCGCCAGCGCGTCGGAGCGGCGGTGAAGCTCGGCATAGGTGAGGGTGATGCCGTCCTCGAACCAGACGGCGGCGGGGGCATTGCCCAGCGTCGCGGCGCGCTCGGCGACGAAGGCGCCGATCGAGGTCGGGAAATCCATGGCGGCGATGGCGTCGGCCGCCGCCTGCATCTCGGCGATGCCAGGATCCATGGGCCGGGGATCTATGGTCATGATCACTTCTCCTTGGCGGCCAGCGGCGGCGTCCGGTCGTAGGTGGCGCGCACGAGATGGTACATGTGGCCGGCGAAGGCCATGGCGCTGTCGCGGTCGAGGTCGAGCGCGCGGTAGAACGTCTCCATCTCGACGCGCACGGCGCGCGGCGGCAGCGCGGCGATGCGCCCGGCGATCTCCTTCGCCCGCGCCATCAGCCGCTCCGGCCCGACGATCTCGTTGACGAGGAAGCAGCGCCGCGCCTCCTCGGCGTCGATGGCCTCGCCGGTCAGCGCCATCCACAGCGCCGCCGTCTGCGGAATCTGGCGGCCGAGGCGGGTGACGCCGCCGGCTCCCGGCATGCCATAGGCGATCTCGGGCATCCCGAAGCGCGCCGTCGGCACGGCGATGCGCAGATCGGTGAGCAGCAGCAGGTAGATCATGCCCTGGCCCATGCACGGGCCGTTGACGGCGGCGATCATCGGCTTGGTGCGCTTGAGCGCGAGGATCTCGCCCTCCCAGCCGGGATATTCGGCCGGGTCGCCGTCGCGGCGGGGGGTCAGGTGCCGGTCGACGATCTCGGCGGTGGTGCGCTCGGTGCGCTCGCTCTTGACGTCGTCGCCGGCGCAGAAGGCGCGCTCGCCCGCGCCGGTCCAGATGCCGCAGCGCACCTCGGGGTCGGAATAGAAATCCTTCAGGATATAATAGAGCTCCTCGTGCTGCTCGGGCGTCAGCACGTTGACCGGCGGGTTGTCGAGCGTCAGGACCGCGATCCCGTCCGATTTCTCATATCTGAACATCAACTGTTTCCCTGTCTTCTGGTTGCGCGGGCGCGTAAGGATTCCGCCAGCCCCATGGCCAGCGCGGTGACGACGACGAAGAAGGTGGAGATCGCCGCGATCGTCGGGTTGATCTCGAAGCGCAGATCGTTCCAGATCCGCACCGGCAGCGTTTCCGAGCCGCCCATCAGGAACAGCGCGATCACCAGCTCGTCGAACGAGACGAAGAAGGCGAAGATGAAGGCGGCGAGGATGGCCGGGGCGAGCGGCGGCACCGTCGCCGTCCAGAAGGCGCGCAGCGGCCCCGCGCCGAACACGCGCGCCGCCTTCTCCAGCGTCGGGTCGGTCTGGCGGTAGGCCGCGCCGACGATCATCACCACGAAGGGCAGGCCGATGGCGGCATGGGCCAGCACCAGCGTCGCCTCGCTGTCGGTCGAGCCGAAGCGCAGCGCCAGGATGAAGACGCCGAGCGCGACGATGACGTTGGGCACGATGGCGGGCGCGAGCAGCAGCCCGGTGACGCCGGCGCGCCAGCGCTTCGGCAGCTTGGCGAGGCCGACGACGCCGGCCGTGCCGGCCAGCGCCGCGATCAGCCCGGCCATGGCGGCG
This sequence comes from Alphaproteobacteria bacterium, assembly GCA_037190985.1. Taxonomy (GTDB): domain Bacteria; phylum Pseudomonadota; class Alphaproteobacteria; order Rhizobiales; family Rhizobiaceae; genus Aerobium. The sequence goes on along the minus strand of JBBCKE010000032.1, from coordinate 167,875 downwards.
ACGCGCAGCGAGCGCCACGTCGCGGCGAGCCAGACCGGATCGGAGAAATAGGCCTCGTACCAGATGAGGCCCCAGCTCTTCGGCGGGAAGCCGAGGAAGCGGTCGCCGCTGAACGACATCGGCGCGACGATCAGGATCGGGAAGAAAAGGAACAGCACGCCGAGGGAAAAGAGGAGGGTGGGGAGAAGGCGCGTCTTCATGCCTGCATCTCCCGCGGCGAATAGAGGAAGCGGCCGATGACGAGGCGCACCAGCGCCAGGAGCAGCACGGTCGAGACGAGGAGGACGATCGCCAGCGCCCCGGCGAAGCCCCAGTTGGCCTGGCCGACCTGGTTGACGATCATGTTGCCGAGCAGCACGTCGCGGCGTCCGCCGACCAGCGCCGGCACGATGAAGAAGCCCATCGACAGGATGAAGATGACCGACCAGCCGGTGACGGCGCCCTCGAGGCTCAGCGGCAGGAACACCTTGCGGAAGGCGGCGAGGGGCGAGGCCCCGCACACGCGCGCGGCGCGCACCAGCCCGGGGTCGATCTCGGTCATCGCCGTGTAGCAGGTGACGACCATGATCGGCAGCAGGATCTGCACCATGGCGACATAGACCGCGCCGGTGGTGAACATCAGCGTCAGCGGCTCTCCGATGAGGCCGAGCCATTGCAGCGCGCCGTTGACGATGCCCTCGCGGCCGAGCACCACCATCCAGGCATAGGTGCGCACGAGGATGCTCATCCACAGCGGCACGAGGACGAGGAACAGCAGCAGCGGCCTGCGCCGCGGCGGCTGGCTGACGATGAACAGCGCCATCGGATAGCCGAGGACGAGGCAGATGCCCGCCACCACGGCCGAGACGAACAGCGTGTTGCGGAAGACGGAAAGATAGGCGGATCGCGAGAAGAAGCGCTCGAAATGCGCCAGCGAGAATTCGGGCGTGAACACCGCCTCGGCCAGCACGAATCCCACCGGCACCGCGAACATCGCGAGCGCCAGCAGGACGGCGGGCAAAAGGGTGAGGCGGTTGGCGAAGCGCATCGCGAAAGGTCGATCAGATTCTAGCGATAAAGAGATGCGGCGGCGCCCCGGGAGGGTTGGGACGCCGCCGCCATCAGCCGGCTCAGTCGAGCAGCCATTCCTGCCAGCGCTCCTGGAGCGCATCCATGTTCCTGGCCCAGAACACGGCGTCCACGACAAACTGGCCGGCGATGTTGTCGGGGTGGGTCGGCATCTCGCGGCCCGCCTCCGGATCGATGTGGTCGTAAAGGCCCTTCACCATGCTCGGATAGGCGACGAGCTTGGCAAATTCGGCGCCGCGCACCGGGTCGCCGATCATGAAGGCGACATACTGCTCGGCTTCCTTCTTGTGCCTGGTGCCCTTCAGGATGCCGACATAGGACGGCTTGATCGCGCCGCCGTTCCAGACCGTCTCGACCGGCACGCCTTCCGCCTTCAACTGGGTGATGCGGCCGTTCCATGCCGTGGTGAAGGCGACCTCGCCGTCGGACAGCATCTGCACCGGCTGGGCGCCGGCCGACCAGAAGGAGACGACGTGCGGCTTGATCTCGTCGAGCTTGGCGAAGGCGCGGTCGACGCCTTCCTCGGTGGCGAGGACGGTGTAGAGGTCCTTGATCTCGACGCCGTCGGCCAGGAGCGCGAATTCGAGGTTCTCCATCACCGAATCCTGAAGCGCGCGCGGTCCGGGAAACGCCTCGACGTTCCAGAAATCGGCCCACGACGTCATCTTCCTGCCCTCGGGCAGCTTGTCGGTGCGCTGGGCGAGGATCGTGGAATAGGTGGCGGCGATGCCGGCGTCGGCCAGCCGCGCCTCGGCCGGCTGAAGCCCGTTCGGGTCGATCGCATCCCAGTCCATCGGCTCCAGCCAGCCCTCGATGGAGGCGGTGGCGTATTCGACCGGCGTCAGCTCGGCGACGTCCCAGATCGGGTTTCCGGCCTGCATCATCGCGCGCATGGCCGAGATGCGGTCGGTGGTGGCCAGCGCCTTGACGCGGATGCCGGTCGCTTCCGTGAACGGCTTGTCGAACAGCATGTCCATCACCTGCGCCAGCCCGCCGCCGGACCCGGCATAGGTGATCTCCACATCCTGCGCCGCCGCCACGCCGGCGGCGAGCGGCAGCACCGCGGCCGCGGCAAGCAGGGTTCTTCTCGTCGGATTCCTCATGACACTTTTCCTCCCGTCGGGTTCGGTCATTCGTAAAGCGGCGTCGCGTCTTCCGGCGCGAAGCCGATGCGGATCGTCTCGCCGAGCGCGGGCGGCGCCAGCGCGCCGGCCCTCGGCTCGGACATGCGCAGCGTAAGGCCGCTCGCCGCGCGCAAGCGCAGCTCCATGGTCGAGCCGCGAAAGGCGATGTCCTGTACCTTGGCCTCGAAGCCGGCCGCGCCGGCAGCCCGCCGCAGCTTCTCCGGCCGCAGGCTGAGCGCCACGACCTCGTCGCCGATCCCCGTCAGCCCGATGGCTCCGGCATGGCCGCCGTCGACCGGCACGATGTTGGTGCGGCCGATGAAATCGGCGACGAAGCGGCTCGCCGGCTTGTCGTAGAGCGCGCCGGGCGCGTCGAGCTGGCAGATGCGGCCCTTGTTCATCAGCGCGATGCGGTCGGACAGCGACAGCGCCTCGCCCTGGTCGTGGGTGACGAAGACGACCGTGGTGCCGAGCTCGCGATGCAGCCGGCGGATCTCCTCCTGAAGGTCCTCGCGCAGCTTGAGGTCGAGCGCGGAAAGGCTCTCGTCCATCAGCAGCACCGGCGGCTCGGCGACGACCGCGCGCGCCAGCGCCACACGCTGACGCTGGCCGCCGGACAGCGCCGCCGGCCGGCGCGCGCCATAGCCGCCGAGCTGGACCATCTCCAGCGCCTTCTCGGCGCGCACCTTCACCTCGGCGGACGGCACCTTGCGCATGCGCAGCGGAAAGGCGACGTTCTCGAACACGCTCATATGCGGAAAGAGCGCGAAGCTCTGGAACACCATGCCGACATTGCGCTTTTCCGGCGGCAGCACGCCGACCGCGCGCTCGCCGATGAACACTTCGCCAGCGGTTGCGCGGTCGAAGCCGGCGAGGATGTTCAGCGCCGTCGTCTTGCCCGATCCGCTCGGCCCCAGAAGCGTGATGAACTCGCCGGCGGCGATGTCGAGCGAGAAATCGTCGAGCGCCATGACGCTGCCGAAGCGGCGGGTCACGTTCTGGAACCGGACGGGCGCTCTTTCCTGGCTCATTCTTTCCATTTCCGACGATATCGTCATTAATGACATTGACGTCATTTCAATATCGAGTCAATGTCCGTTTCATGGTCACGGGGATGAAAATCGCGACGGGGGAAAACCGGCCTGAAAGCGCCGCCTTCGACTTCGTCGAGCTCCTGGAAAAGCGCGCCGCGACGATGCGCGGCCGCCCCAAGCGGGTGCGCACGCGGGCGCGTCTGCTCGCCGCCGCCGCGGCAGAGCTGAGGGCCAGGGGCTATGGCGGGCTGACCGTCGACGGCATCTGCGCCGCCGCCGACATGGCGCGCGGCACCTTCTATCTTTATTATACGGACCGCACGAAGATCGCGGTGGCGATCTACCGCATGTTCTGGACGGCGGTGTACCAGTTGCGCCCGCGCCTGCGCGGCCGCAGCCTCGAGGAGCGCATCCGCGTCACCAACGCCTTCTATCTCGCGCTCTACGCGCGCAACGCCGCCTTCCTCGCCGGGCAGGCGTCGCTGGTGCGCGACCGGCCGGATTTCGCGATCTGGCACGACCAGATGAACCATCGCTGGTCGCTGGTCGTCGCCGCCAACATGCCGGGCGACCTGCCGCGCGAGGAGAAGGTGCTGCGCGCCCGCGCGCTCACGGCGATGGCCGACGAAATGCTCAGCAACATCTTCACCGCCCGCACGCCGAGCCTCAGGCACTGGGCCGACCATCCCGAACGGCTCGCCGATTCCCTGACCGCGATCTGGACGCGCGTCGTGATCGACGCGGGCGAGAGCTAGATCTTCTGGAGCGTATGATGACGAACACCGAGGGCAAGGCCGGCAGCGGCATCGAGGCGTTGAACAGGCTGGTTGGGCGCGAAAGCGTCTCGTCTTGGCGCGTCATCGACCAGGAGACGGTCGACCGCTACGCCGTCGTCTCCGGCGACGGCGAGGGCGAATGGATCCATCTCGATCCCGAGCGCGCCGCGCGCGAGGCCCCCTATGGCGGCACCATCGTCCCCGGCTTCCTCCAGGTCGCCAACCTGACGCGGCTGTTCGGCGAGACCGTCACCGGCTTCACCGGCATCGACCCCAACCATGCGTTGAACTACGGCTTCGACCGCCTGCGCTTCGTCGCGCCGCTGCCGGTCGGCGCGCCGTTCCGCGCCCGCATCAAGGTCAGCGAGGTGCGCCCCCATCCCGCCGGCGGCTACGTCGCCAAGCAGGACGTCGTCCTCGAGCGCGAGGACGGCAAGCCGACGCTGGCCGGCGAATGGCTGTTCTACATGGGCGAGAAGGCCTTCCTCGACGGGGCGTCTACGCCGGAGGGCTGAGCCTCCCTTTCCCCCTGCCCCCGGCCCTCCTTCGCCTCGTTCCGCATCCTGCCATGGGGCAGCCTGCGGCCGCGTGTCCCGCGCGGCGGCCATTTCCTGACGGCAGCGATCATGTTATTCAACGGGCATCGGCAGCATGAACGACGCCCGGCCAGCCATTGCCGATTCCCTCGCGCCATCCGCGCATGGGCAGCCCGCCAGCAGAGATGCAGGATTCTAGACGATTGGATCGCAGAATGAGACGTCATCTTTTCAAGTCGGCGCTGCTCGCCACCGCGCTGGCCCCGCTCGCCGGCCCGGCCGCCTTCGCCGCCACCGCCGAGGAAGTGCTGGCCACCTATGCCGACATCGCCCTTGCCGGCTATGAGGACAGCCTGAAGACCGCGCAGGACCTTCGCGCCGCCGTCGAGGCGCTGGCCGCCGCCCCCTCGGCCGAAACGCTGGCGGCGGCGCGCGCGGCGTGGCTCGCCGCCCGCGTCCCCTACCAGCAGACCGAGGCCTACCGTTTCGGCAATGCCGCCGTCGACGACTGGGAGGGCAAGGTCAACGCTTGGCCGCTCGACGAGGGGCTGATCGACTATGTCGACGCCTCCTACGGCACCGAGTCGGACGAGAACGACTATTACGTCGTCAACGTCATCGCCAATCCGCAGCTCACCGTCGGCGGCGAGGAGATCGACGCCACCGCGATCACGCCCGAGCTGCTGGCCTCGCTGCACGAGATCGGCGGCGTCGAGGCCAATGTCGCCACCGGCTACCACGCCATCGAGTTCCTGCTCTGGGGGCAGGACCTGAACGGCACCGGCCCCGGCGCGGGCGACCGCCCCCATACCGATTTCGACGCCGCCAACTGCACCGGCGGCAATTGCGAGCGCCGCGTCGCCTATCTGAAGGCCGCGTCCGACCTCCTCGTCACCGACCTTCAGGAGATGGTCGAGGCGTGGGCCGCGGAAGGCGAGGCACGCAAGGACGTGACAGGCAACGGCGCGGAAGCCGGGCTCGCCACCATCCTCACCGGCCTCGGCTCGCTCTCCTATGGCGAGCTCGCCGGCGAGCGCATGAAGCTCGGCCTCCTGCTCAACGACCCCGAGGAGGAGCACGACTGCTTCTCCGACAACACGCACAACTCGCATTATTACGACGTGCGCGGCATCGCCAATGTCTGGCGCGGCGACTATGCCCGCCCCGACGGCACCTCGGTCAAGGGCCCGAGCCTCGCCGACCTCGTGCGCGGGAAGGACGCCGCCGCCGCCGACGAGCTCGACGGCAAGATCGACGCCTCGCTCGCCGCCTTCACGCGGCTGAAGGAACGCGCCGAGACCACCGAGGCCTACGACCAGATGATCGGCGAGGGCAACGCGGAGGGCAACGCCGTGGTGCAGGCCGCCATCGACGCGCTGGTCGACCAGACGCGGTCGATCGAGCGGGTGATCGCGGCGCTCGACCTTTCCGGCATCGAGATCGAGGGGTCCGACAGCCTCGACAATCCCGACGCCGTGTTCGAATAGGGGCGGGTCGCGGGCGGCCCTTGCGCCGCCCGCCCCGGTTTGAGAAAGCCATGCGGGCCCGGGTGTCCATAGCCGCGTTTCTCGCCGTCCTCGCCGCCGCGTTCGGCCCCGGCTGGGCGGCGGCCGGCGATGGCATCCTTTCCCGCGACGACCTTTCCGGCGAGGACCGCGAGCGCGTCGCCGAGGTCACCGCCCCCGCCGCCGGCTTCGACAAGGCCGAGCGCTTCGAGCGCCGGCAGGGCGGCGCGGCGACCTCGACCAAACGGGTCAACGCCAACGCCTTCTCGCATCCTTCGGAAAACCTCGATTTCGAGGGGAGGCAGAAGTTCCTTCTCGGCAACGGCCTGTTCCGCAAGGACTGGGTGTCGTCGCCGTCCTCGACGCTGGCCTCGGACGGGCTGGGCCCCCTGTTCAACGCCCGCTCCTGCCAGGCCTGCCACATCAAGGACGGGCGCGGCCATCCCCCCGCCGGCCACGACGACAACGCGGTGTCGATGCTGGTGCGTCTCTCGATCCCGCCGACGCCGGAGGAGGAGGCGAAGATCGCCGAAGGCTTCCTCGCCGCCGCGCCCGATCCGGTCTACGGCAACCAGTTGCAGGACATGGCGGTGGCCGGCCTTCCCGCCGAGGGGCGGGTGCGGATCGACTATGAGGAAATGAAGATAGCGCTCGCCGGCGGCGAGACGGCGACGCTGCGCAAGCCTGCGCTCGCGATAGCCGACCCCGGCTACGGGCCGTTCCATCCCGAGCTGATGCTGTCGGCGCGCGTCGCGCCGCCGATGATCGGCCTCGGCCTTCTCGACGCCATCCACGACGCCGACATCCTCGCTCGCGAGGACCCCGACGACGCCGACGGCGACGGCATTTCCGGCCGGGCCAACCGGGTGCGCGACCATGAGGGCAGGCTGAAGATCGGCCGCTTCGGCTGGAAGGCGATCCAGCCGAGCGTCAAGGAGCAGTCCGCCCACGCCTTCCTCGGCGACATGGGGCTGTCGACGCCGCTGCTTCCCTCTCACTTCGGCGAATGCACCGAGGCGCAAGACGCCTGCCGGGCGATGCCGCACGGCGCGCAGGCGCATCTCGGCGCGGAGGAGGTGCCGGGCGACCTCCTCGACTTCGTCGCCTTCTATTCGGAGAACCTCGCCGTGCCGGCCCGGCGCAAGGAAGGCAGCGCTGAGGTGCTGGCCGGCAAGCAGGCGTTCTACGAGGCGGGGTGCGTCTCCTGCCACACGCCGAAATACGTCACCCGTCGCGACGCCGCTGAAGCAGCGCACCGCTTCCAGCTCATCTGGCCCTATACCGACCTCCTGCTGCACGACATGGGCGACGGCCTTGCCGACGACCGCCCCGAGGCCAATGCGAACGGGCGCGAGTGGCGCACGCCGCCGCTCTGGGGCATCGGCCTGAGCCGCACCGTCCATGGCGAGGCGGCGTTCCTGCATGACGGGCGGGCGCGCACGCTGCTCGAGGCGGTGCTGTGGCATGGCGGCGAAGCGCAAGCCGCGCGCGATCGCGTCGTCGACATGGAGCCGGCCGAGCGCGCCGCGCTGATCCGCTTCCTGGAGTCGCTGTGATGACCCGCCTCGCGGCCCTCGCTTTCCTCGCCCGCCGCCCGGCGCTGGCCGAAGGGATGCCGGGCGATCTCGACGCGCGCGTCGCGAATAGCCATGCCCACCCGGCGGCGCAGGCATTCACTACCGCCGCGCGGGACGCGGCCCGGCTGACGGGCGGATTGCGCGCGCCGCCAGTCCGCTTCAGGGAGTAGCCGCGATGATCCGCCTTGCGGCCCTCGCCCTTCTCACCTGCCGTCCGGCCCGCACCGATACGATGCGGGACGATCCCGATGCGCGCAGCGCGAACATCCGCGCCCGTCCGGCAGCGCAGGCATTCACTGCCGCCGCGCGCGAGACGGTGTGGCTGACGGGTGGATTGCGCGCCCCGCCGGCCCGCTTCGGGGAGCGGCCGTGATGACCCGCCTCGCGGCCCTTGCCCTTCTCGGCTTCCTCGCCTGCTACCCCGCGCGTGCCGATCCGGTGCCGGGCGATCTCGGCGCGCGCGTCGCCGACGGCTACGCCCGCCCGGCGGCGCAGGCGTTCACCGCCGCCGCGCAGGAGGCGGCGCGGCTAACGGGCGAGTTGTGCGCCGCACCGGGCGGCGAAAGCCTTGGCGCAGCGCGCGCGGCCTTCGCCGATCTCGTCCCGGCATGGGGCGGGCTGTCCGTGCTACGCTTCGGCCCGTTGCAGGCCGAGAACCGCTACGAGCGGCTGTTCTTCTGGCCCGATCCGCGCGGCGTCATTGTCCGGCAGGTCGGGGCGCTGCTGACCGGCAAGGACGAGACCGCGCTGGCGCCGGGCGCGCTCGCCGCGCGCAGCGTCGCCGTGCAGGGCCTGCCGGCGCTGGAATTCGCGCTCCACGGCGCCGGCGCCGACGACCTCGAAACCGGGGCGGACGGCTATCGCTGCCGCTATGCGCTTGCCGTCGCCGCCAACGTCGCCGACATCGCCGCCGCCGTCGAGGCCGGCTGGGACGAGGCCGCCGCGTTCCACGACGATTTCGCCGCGCCGGCCGCCGGGAACGACCTCTACCGCTCGCAGCGCGAGGTCGCGGGCGAGATCGTCAAGGCCCTCGGCACGGCGCTGCAATTCACCCGCAACGCCGAATTGCTGCCGCCGCTGGGTGAGACGCCGGACAAGGCCCGCGGCAAGCGCGCGCCGCTGTGGCGCAGCGGCCTGACCTTCGCCCTCGCCGCCGCCCGCATCGAGGCGGCGATAAGGCTTCTCGATGCCGCCGGCTTCGCCGTCGACGCCGAAGCGCGCGGCGCGGTCGAGACCATGCGCTTCGACCTCGCCCATGCGGCCGAGGCGCTGCGCGCGGTGGCGACACCGGCCGAAGACGCCTTCGCGCCCGGCGAGGACCGCGAGCGCATCCGCTACGCCACGGTCGCGCTGGAGGCGGCCAACGCGACGCTGGGCGAGAAGCTCTCGGCGGCACTCGGACTGACGATGGGGTTCAATGCGCTCGACGGCGATTGACAGGCGCACCTTCATGACGCTCGCCGGCGCGGCCTTTTTCGCGCCCGGCGTCGAGGCGGCGTCGGCAGTCGTAGACGAAGCCCTGTTCCTCGGCGCGCGGCGCGGCAGCGCGGGCTTTGAGGCGGCGATCATCGACGAGGAAGGTCGCGACCGGCTCGTCCTGCCGCTCGAGGCGCGCGGCCATTCCTTCGCCATCGACCGGGCGGGCGGTCGCGCCGTCGCCTTCGCCCGCGCGCCGGGCCGCTTCGCCGTCGCCTTCCCGCTCGACGGCAAGGCCGAGCCCGTGGCCATCGCCGCCGAGGCCGGGCGGCATTTCTACGGCCACGGCCTGTTCACAAGCGACGGGCGGCTGATGCTGGCGACCGAGAACGACTACGACGCCGCGCGCGGCGTCACCGGCATCTACGACGCCGGCGGCGGCTTTCGCCGCATCGGCGAGTTCGCGACCGGCGGCATCGAGCCGCACGAGGCGCTGCTGATGCCGGACGGGAAGACGCTCTGCGCCGCCAACGGCGGCATCCAGACCCATCCCGACTACGAGCGGGTCAAGCTCAACCTGGCGACGATGGAGCCGAGCCTCGCCTATCTCGACATCGCCACCGGCGAGATCGTCGAGCAGGTCAGGCTGGAGAAGGCGCTGCATCAGGTCTCGATCCGCCACATGGCGCTCGACGCCTTCGGCCATGTCTGGTTCGGCTGCCAGTATCAGGGCGATCCCGCTGACCGCCCCGCCCTCGTCGGCCGCCACCGGCGCGGCCGCGCCATCGAGATGTTCACTGGCCCGGCGGCGGTGCTGCGCGCGCTCGACAATTATGTCGGCTCCGTCGCCGTCGACGCCTCGGGAACGGTGGTGGCGACCTCCTCGCCGCATGGCGGCGTCGTCGCCTTCTGGGACGCCGCCACCGGCCGCTCGCTCGGCATGCGCCAGCTCGCCGACGGCTGCGGCGTCGCCGGCTCCGGCAAGGCGCGGCTCATCGCCACCAGCGGCCGCGGCGCCATCGTCGAGACCGGGCCGGCCGGCGACGGCCGCGCCCTCGTCGCCCCCGGCCCCGCCGCGCCCGCCTGGGACAACCACCTGCGGCGGATCTAGATCGGACCTGCCGGAAGCGAAGCGCGTGATTCGGCACCGTCCCGCCGCCCCTCATCCGGCTGCCGCCACCTTCTCCCCGTAAACGGGGAGAAGAGAGCTTTCATCTCCACTTTCGCCAATCGCGAACGTTCCAGAAGCCGCGTAAAGCATGCGGCCACGTTCCTTCTCCCCGTTTACGGGGGTGAGGAGCAGTCCGCGCAGCGGACGAAAAGCCAATGATTTGGCTTTTCGAGTGACGAACGCCCGGAGCCATAGCGGAGGGCGGTGCCCGAAGGGCCGATGAGGGGCGGCGCAAGCGGCTGACAAATCGCACGCTTACGTTGTCCCTGCCCCGCCTGCCCCTGCCCTATCTCTTTGATTTTACGCAATCCCCGGCGTGAAACCGCGTCGCGTTCCCGCCGAAACCGCGCTATAGTCGCGGCCGTTCGAGACACGCGAGGGGGAGCGCGGGCCTTTCATGACGAGCATTCTGGCCGCAGCCGGCTTTCTCGGCGTGCCGGCGCTGATCCTGTGGGCGTGCGTGCGCTGGCCGTTCGCGGCGCGGCTGGAGCCGATCGTGCTGTGCTATGCCGCCGGCCTCCTCGTCGGCCTCACGGGCCTCCTGCCCGACAGCGTCGCGCCGGCGCGCACCGGGGTCGCCGAGGCGAGCATCGGCCTTGCCCTGCCGCTCCTTCTGTTCGCGGTCAATCTCGGCGCATGGCGCCATCTTGCCGGTCGGGCGCTGCTGTCGATGGCCCTTGCGGTGACGGCCGTGGTCGCGGTCTCCGTCGCGCTGCATTACCTGTTCGCCGCGCGCGGAACGCAAGCGCCCGAGCAACTCGCCGGCATGGCGGTCGGCATGTATACCGGCGGCATCGCCAATGTCAGCGCCATCAAGATGGCGCTCGGCGTGCCCGACGCGCGCTACCTCCTGTTCGCCACGGCGGACACGGCCGTCGGCGCGCTCTACGTGTTCTTCATCATCGCCGCCGCGCCCGCCTTCTTCCGCCGGCTGCTGCCGGCCTTCCCGAAGGCCGAGCAGGAAGCCTATGCCCACGACGCGCCGCTCGCCGCCCCGCCGCGCGGCCGGCAGGCGGTCCTGCCCGGCCTCGTCGCGCTCGCGGCGGCGGCGGCCTGCGTCGGGCTCGCGCTCACTGTAGCGCCGCTGCTCGCCTTCATGGCGCGCGAGATCGCGATCATCGTCCTCATCACCAGTTTCGGCATCGCCGGCTCGCTCATCCGCCCCTTGCGCGAGAACCCGATGGCGACGCCGCTCGGCATGTTCCTGATCTATGTTTTCTCCTTCGCCATCGCCGCCTCGCTCGACCTCAAGGCGCTGGCCGACATGGACCTTTCCATCCTCGTCTTCGTCTTCGTCGCCACCTTCGGCAGCCTGGCGCTGCATGCGCTGCTTTGCCGGCTGTTCAACATCGACGCCGACACCTTCGTCATCACCTCGGTCGCGGCGATCCTGTCGCCGGCCTTCGTGCCGATGGCAGCGCGGGCGTTGCGCACCTCGGCGGTGCTGATGTCGGGCATGACCATGGGCATCCTCGGCTTCGCCATCGGCAATTATCTCGGCATCGCCGTCGCGCTCCTGCTGGCGCGAGGAGGATAAGGACCATGACCCACAAAACCCTGCCGGAACGCGGGCGCGAGCCGGACGAAGTGCTCGACCAGCTCGCCGGCTTCGCCGCCGACGACCCCGACTACAGGCGCGGGCGCACATGGAGCCTCGTCTACCACCTCGACGACGCGCACGAGGATTTCGCGGCCCGCGCCTACCGCCTATATTCCTCGGCCAACGGCCTGAACCCCGCCGCCTTCCGCAGCCTGAAGCGGCTGGAAAGCGAGATCGTCTCCATCGAGGCCGGGCTGTTCCATGGCGGGCCGGAGACCTGCGGCGTCCTCACCTCCGGCGGCACCGAAAGCTGCCTCCTCGCGGTCAAGACCTATCGCGACATGGCGCGCGCCAGGCGCCGCGTTCGGCGGCCGAACATGGTGCTGCCGGTCACGGCCCATGTCGCGTGGTTCAAGGCGTCGGAATATTTCGGGGTCAAGGTCAGGCTGCTGCCGATGACGGCCGGTCACGCCACCGACATCCTGCCGCTGAAGCGCCTGATCGACCGCAACACGGTGATGGTGCTGGGCTCTGCGCCGGAATATCCGCACGGCACCATCGACCCGATAGCCGAGATGGGCGCGATCTGCGCCGCGCGCGGCGTGCCGCTGCATGTCGACGCCTGCGTCGGCGGCTTCATCCTGCCCTTCATGGAGATGAACGGCATCAACCTGCCGCCATGGGATTTCCGCGTGCCGGGTGTGACGTCGATCTCGGCGGACCTGCACAAATACGGCTACGCCGCCAAGGGCGCGTCGTCGATCCTCTACCGCGATCTCGACATCCTGAAGCACCAGATGTTCGTCTATCAGGACTGGCCGGGCGGCGTGTTCGCCTCCCCTGCCCTGCTCGGCACAAGGCCGGGCGGGGCCTATGCGGCGGCGTGGGCCGTGCTTCAGAAATTCGGCGTCGAGGGCTATCGCGCGCTTGCGGCCGAGACCGTCGAGGCGGCCGAGGCGCTGAAGGAGGGCATCGCCCGCATCGACGGCTTGAGGCTTCTCGGCCGGCCGCAGGGGCCGCTCCTCGCCTACGGCTCCAGCGACAGGGCGGTGAATATCTTCGCCGTCGCCGACCAGATGGAAAAGCGCGGCTGGAACGTCAACCGGGTGCAGAACCCGGACGGCATCCACGCCATGGTCACGGCCCGGCACCGCGCGGTGACCGGCGAATACCTCGCCGATCTCGAACAGGCGGTCGCCACCGTGCGCGCCGACCCGTCGCTGGCGCAGAGCGGCGGCGCGGCGACCTACGGCATGCTGGCGCATGTGCCGCTGCGCGGCATGGTCAAGGCGCGGGTGCTCGACGCCTTCGCCGGCATGTACCGCGCCGGCGGCGGCGCGCTCGACCTGCACGAACCCTCCACGCCCGGCCTCGCCGAGCGCTGGATGAAGAAATACGTCGAGTGGAAGTCCCGGCGGGGCTAGAGCCTGCCACGTCTTTCCGCTCCGGGGAGCGCGATCTTCGATCGCCGGCGCTGCACATCAGGCGCGCGACACGCGATAGACGACCTCGCCGCTCAGTCCTTGACGAACAGCTTGCGCGGGACGTCGGCGAGGCATTCGACGCCGGTTTCGGTGATGAGGATCGATTCGGTGATCTCCAGCCCCATCTCCTCCAGCCACAGGCCGGTCATGAAGTGGAAGGTCATGCCCGGGCGCAGCTCGGTGCGGTCGCCGGGGCGCAGGCTCATCGTGCGCTCGCCCCAGTCGGGCGGATAGGACATGCCGATCGAGTAGCCGGTGCGGTTGTTCTTGACGATGCCGTACTTTTTCAGCACCGCGAAGAAGGCGTTGGCGACGTCCTCGCAGGCGTTGCCGGGCTTCGCCGCCGCCAGCCCCGCCTCCATGCCCTCCAGCGTCGCCTTCTCGGCGTCGAGGAAGGCCGGCGTCGGCTTGCCGAGGAAGACGGTGCGCGACAGCGGGCAGTGATAGCGGTGGTAGCAGCCGGCGATCTCGAAGAAGGTGCCCTCGCCCGCCTTCATCGGCTTGTCGTCCCATGTCAGGTGCGGCGCGGAGGCATCGGCCCCGGAGGGCAGCAGCGGCACGATGGCCGGATAGTCGCCGCCGAAACCCTCCACGCCGCGAATGCCGGCGTCGTAGATCTCGGCGACGAGGTCGCATTTGCGCATGCCGACCTCGACCGTGTCGACGATGCGCGCATGCATCGCCTCGACGATGCGGGCGGCCTTGCGCATGTAGTCGATCTCGGTCGGGCTCTTGACCGCGCGCTGCCAGTTGACCAGCCCGGTGGCATCCGCGAAGCGGGCGTTGGGCAGGCCCTTTTGCAAGGCGGCGAAGGCGGCGGCGGTGAACCAGTAATTGTCCATCTCTACGCCGATGGTCATCCGGTCGAGCTTGCGCAAGGCCATGATCTCGCAGAGGAAATCCATCGGGTGGCGCTCGGTCGACTGCACGTAGTGGTCGGCGTAGCCGATAATGTTGTCATGCCCGAGCCAAGCCGTGCGCCTCGCGCCGTTGGCATCCTGCCCGCGGCCGTACCACACCGGCTCACCCTCGGGCGGCACGATCACCGCCTGATGGACGTAGAACGACCAGCCGTCATAGCCGGTCAGCCATGCCATGTTCGACGGGTCGGAGACGATCAGCGCGTCGATGCCGCGCGCCTCCATCGCCCGCCGCGTCCTCGCCAGCCGCTCGGCATACTCCTCACGCGAAAATCTCAATGCGGGCGACGTCATGTCGGGGTGAACCTCCATCAGCTTTCGAAGATCGTGCCGGCGCCGGCTGCGACGGCGCGCGAGCGCGCCAGCGCGGCGATCGCCGTGTCCTGCACGCCGGTCCCGGTCAGGTCGGCGAGGGTGATATCGTGTGCGGAAGCGCGGCCCGACGCCTGCCCGGCGACGATGGCCCCCAATTCGGGGAACGCGGCGTCGGCGGCGACGAGGCCGGCGGCGATGGCGTGGCGCAGCTCGCCGAGCCGCCGCGTCTGGGCAAGGCTGTCGGCGACGTAGAGGTCGGCGCCCGCCACCAGCGCCGGGTCGATCTCGTTCTTGTGCTCGGCGTCGGAGCCCATGGCGGTGACGTGCTGGCCCGGCGAAATCCAGCCGGCCATCAGCAGCGGGCTTTCGGCCGGCGTCGTGGTGACGACGATGTCGGCCCCGGCGACCGCCTCGCGCGGGTCCGCGACGGCGCGCACGGCAATGCCGAGCTCTTCGCCGAGCCGTGCCGCCAGCGTGGCCGCCTTCGCGCCGTCGCGCGCGCTGATGCGCGCCTCGTCGATCGGCCGCACCAGCGTCAGCGCGCGCAGTTGCAGCGCCGCCTGCACGCCTGCGCCGAAGATCGCCGCCACCTTTGAATCCGGCCGGGCAAGATGCTTGGCCGCCACCGCGCCGGCGGCGGCGGTGCGGATGTCGGTCAGGTAGCCGTTGTCGAGCAGCAGGGCCTCGACGAGCCCGGTGCGCGACGACAGAAGCACCATCATGCCGTTGACGCTGGGCAGGCCGAGCTTCGGGTTGTCGAAGAAGCCGGGGCTGATCTTGATGGCGAAGCCGTCGATCCCCGGCACGTAGGCGGTCTTGACGTCGACCTCGCCGCGATGCTCGGGGATGTCGAGCCTGAGGATCGGCGGCATCGCCACCTTCTTCGTCGCCAGCGCCCGGAACGCGTCCTCGACGCAGGCGACCGCCGCCGCGTCGAGCGGCACCAGGGCGCGCAGGTCCGCCTCGGTCAGGATCGTCATCCGGCTCATGGCGCGTCCTCCCCTTCCCGCCCGC
Organism: Alphaproteobacteria bacterium; assembly: GCA_037190985.1. Classification (GTDB taxonomy): domain Bacteria; phylum Pseudomonadota; class Alphaproteobacteria; order Rhizobiales; family Rhizobiaceae; genus Aerobium. The sequence continues at coordinate 152,395 of JBBCKE010000032.1, read as the reverse complement.
CCGCGAACGGGTTTTCTCCTGCCATCACCCGCCGGTGCAGCTCGGCATCGACATTGCCGCCCGAGAGGATCGCCACTATCGGTCCCTCTGGTGGCCCTTCCGGCCGCACCTTGCCGGCGAGAAGCGCGGCGACGCCGACCGCGCCGGCGCCCTCGACGGTCTCGCCTCCCCCGGCGTGAAGGTGGCGCATGCCGGCGGCGATCTCGGCCTCCGACAGCAGCAACACCGCGTCGAGCAGGTTGCGGCACAGGGCGAAGGTGAAGCGGTTGCCGAGCCCGATGCCGCCGCCGAGCGAATCGGCCAGCGACGGCTCCTCGCGCACCTCCACGGGCCGGCCGGCGTCGAGGCTCGCCTTCATCGCCGCGCCGCGATCCATGGAAATGCCGATCACGCGCGCCGACGGCTTCAACGCCTTGACAGCGGCGGCGACGCCCGCCGCCAGCCCGCCGCCCGACAGCGGCACCAGCACGACGGCGACGTCCGGCACCGCCTCGACGATCTCCAGCCCGAGCGTGCCCTGCCCGGCGATGACGTTCGGATCGTCGAAGGGCGGCACCATGGTCATGCCCTCTGCGGCGACGAGGCGATCGACTTCCTCCTGCGCGTCGTCCTGGCTGTCGCCGACGATGCGGATCGCCGCGCCCAGCCGCTCGATCTCCGCCACCTTGTTGGCCGGCACCAGCCGCGACATGCAGATGGTGGCGGCGATGCCTTCGAGCCGCGCGGCATGGGCGAGCGCGCGGCCGTGATTGCCGGTCGAGGCGGCGACGACGCCCCGCCTTTTCTCCTCCTCGCCCAGCATGGCGATGGCGTTCGACGCGCCGCGCAGCTTGAAGCTGCCGGTCGTCTGCCGGTGCTCGCATTTCAGGATTACCCGCTGGCCGGCGAGCGCGGTCAGCGCCGGCGACAGCCGCGCCGGCGTCGGCGCGATCCTGCCGGCGATGCGGGCGCGGGCCGCCTCGATGTCGGCGAGGGTGACGCTCATGCCGCCATCCTCACGCCGGCAGCGGAAGGGTCATCAGCCGGCCGAACTGCGGCCGCGCCGCCGTATCGCCGCAGAGCCTGAGGCACTGCCAGGCGCTGGCCTGGTTGGAGGTGACGACCGGGCGGCCGATGGCGTCCTCGATCCGGGCGGCGACGAGGGCGCCGCGCAGCGCCGTGCAGGAGACGAACAGCGCCTCGGCCTCGGGAGCCGTCGCCTCATGCGCCAGTTCCACCAGCGCGTCGGGCGTGATCCGCGCCATCTCGCGGTCGTCCTCGAAGCCGAGACAGGTGAAGCTCTCGATCCCGAAGCCCTTGGCCGCGAAATAGTCGGCCATCGGCCGGCCGGTCTCGACCGTATAGGGCGTCAGCACGCTGATGCGGGACGCGCCGAGCGCCTTGAGCCCGTGCGTCGCCGCCATCGGCGGGGTGACGACCGGGACGCCCGGCTTGCCGGCGGCGATGGCCTCCTCGACCGCCGCGTCGCCGATCACCACCGAGGCGGAGGTGCAGGAATAGCAGATGGCGTCGAGCGGCTCGCCGGGCAGGATCAGCCCCGCGGCGTGGCTCAGCGCCGGCTGCATCGCGGCGAGGTTCGCCGGCGTTGTCGGATTGGCGTAGGGCAGGCGCGCGACATAGACGCCGATCCCCTCGCCCGCCACCATGCGGGCATAGTCCGGCTCGCTGGTGTGGTCGGTGGCGAGGATGACGAGGCCGACGCGGCGCGCCAGCGGCCTGTCGTCGAGGGGCGGGCGCGCGCCGCGCAGATGGATGTCGACGGCCATGTCAGCGCTCCACCTGGCCGTAGCGGCGCTCCAGCCAGCGCAGGCCGAACACCGAGATGATGCTGATGACGAGGAAGAACACGCCCACCATCGTCATCGGCTCGATGTAGCGGTAGTTGGTGTTGGCGATCGAGCGCGCCTGGTTCATCAGCTCCAGAACGGTGATCGCCGACAGGAGCGGTGTCTCCTTGAACATGGCGACGAAATAGTTGGCGAGCGCCGGGATCATCGGCGGGATCGCCTGCGGCAGGACGACGTGCAGCCATGTCTGCGCCGGCGTCAGGTTGCAGGCCTTGGCCGCCTCCCACTGGCCGCGCGGGACGTTGTCGATGCCGGCGCGGTAGACCTCGGCCGCATAGGTGCCGTAGTGCAGGCCGAGCCCGATCACCCCCGCCACCAGCGGCGGCAGCAGCAGCCCCGCGCTCGGCAGCACGTAGAACAGGAAGTAGAGCTGCACCAGGAGCGGCGTGCCGCGGATGAACTCGGCGAAGAAGCCGACGGGGCGCGACACCAGCCTGTTGGGCGAGCGGCGCAAGAGCGCGATGACGAGGCCGACCACGGCGGCGAGCACCGAGCCGAGGAGCGTCGCGAGGATGGTGATCTTCACCCCCTCGATCAGCGTCGGCATGATGCTCCAGACGAAATCCCAATCCCATTCCATTATAGGGCCCACTCCATCGCCTAGCTCCTGACGCCGTCGAGGCCGCGCGCCATCCGCCGCTCCAGCCAGCGCATGGCGGTGGAGATCGCCATCGCCATCGCGAAATAGAGGACGAGGATGGTGGCGAAGGGGATGAAGGTGTTGCCGGTCTGCGCCCTGACGACCTGCGCCTGGAACGTCATGTCGGAGAGCGAGATCAGCGAGACGATGGCCGTGGCCTTGAGCAGCTCGATGGCGTTGTTGCCGAAGGTCGGCAGCATGACGATCAGCGCCTGCGGCAGGATGACGTGGCGCATCGCCTGGTAGCGCGAGAGGTTGAGCGCGACGCACGCCTCGAACTGCTCGCGGCCGATCGACTGCACCGCCCCGCGCACCACCTCCGCGCCGTAGGCCCCGACATTCAGCCCCAGCGCCAGCACGCCCGCCTGAAGCGGCGTCAGCGAGACGCCGAGCAGCGGCAGCACGAAATAGGCCCAGAACAACTGGACGAAGATCGAGGTGCCGCGGAAGAACTCGATATAGGCCGTCGCCAGCCAGCGCACCGGCGCGAGGCGCGACAGCCGCCCGAGCCCGGCGAGGAACGCCATGACCAGCGCCAGCGCCGAGCCGAGCAGGGTGAGCTGGATCGTCACCAGCGCCCCTTGCAGGATGAGGCCGATATAGCCGGACCAGTCGGTCATGGATGGGTTCTTCCGGTTTGGTGCTTCCGGGTCGGATTCACGCGAGAGGCCGCCGTTGCGCTCTTCTCCCCGTTCACGGGGAGAAGACGAGGGCCAGGCAGATGAGGGGCGGCGCAAAGTTCTGCCAGTTAGCCGCCGCCCCTCATCCGGCCCTTCGGGCCATCTTCTCCCCGCGAACGGGGAGAAGGAAAGGCTGCGCTGCTATTGCGCGGCGCACTGCTTCTCGCGCGTGGTCGAGATCGCCGCGGCGGCGGAGAAGCCGTAGGGCTCGACGATCTTGGCGAACTCGCCCGATTCCTTCAGCTTCGCCAACTCGACGTCGAAGGCGTCGCGCAGCGCCTCGTCGCCCTTGCGGAAGGCGGCGCCGTCGCAATAGACCGGCGCGTCGGAGACCGGGGCGATCATTTCGAGGTTGGGGTCCTCGGCAAGGCGCATCAGGTCGCTGATCGACAGCACCGGCAGCGAATAGACGTCGATGCGGCCGTCCTGCACCATCCGGAGGCCGCTCTGGCCGTCCGGCACCACGACCACGCGGTCGCGCGGCACGCCGGCGTCGAGCGCCAGCTTCTCCTCGGTGCCGCCGCCCGGCGCGCCGATGGTGGCGTCGGCATGGGCGGCGATGTCGGCGAAGGTCTGGATGCCCTTCGGGTTGCCCTTCTTGATCAGGAAGGCCTCGGCGTCGCACAGCACCGGCTCGGAATAGGCCACCGCCGCGCAGCGCTCCGGCTTCATGAACAGGCCGGCCGTCACCACGTCGTGGCGGCGGGCCTGGAGGCCGGGGATCATCGCGCCGTATTCGGAGATCGAGGCCACCACCTCCGGCACGCCGAGGCGCTCGAAGATGACGCGCGCCACGTCCGGGGCCGCGCCCGAGACCTTGCCGTCGGCGGCGACCGCGGTGAAGGGCGGCTCGTTGGCGATGGCGATGCGGGCGAAGCCCTGCTCCTTGAGCTGCTCGAGCCGGGGGTTGTCCTGCGCCTCCGCGCCGATGGCAATTGCCGCGACCGCGGCCATGGCGGCGAGGCCGCCGAAGATCGTCTTCCTCATGAGTCTGGCTCCCTGTTCCTCTGGATTATGGTGTCTTTGGCTTCTTGCGGCGGTCAGACGCGATGCCCGGCCGCGATGATCTTCTTGAGGAACGCCTGCGTGCGCTCCTCCTTCGGGTGGCGGAAGATGTCGTCCGGCGGCCCCTCCTCGACGATCCGTCCCTTGTCGAAGAACAGCACCCGGTCGGCGAAGTCGTGGGCGAAGCCCATCTCGTGCGTCACCAGCAGCATCGTCATGTCGGTTTCCTCGGCGAGGCGGCGCATGACGTTCAGCACCTCCTCGACCAGCTCGGGGTCGAGCGCCGACGTCACCTCGTCGAACAGCATGATGCGCGGCGACAGCGCCAGCGCCCGGGCGATGGCGACGCGCTGCTTCTGGCCGCCGGAAAGCTGCGACGGCATGCTCTTCGCCTTGTCGGCCATGCCGACCATGTCGAGCAATTCCATCGCCCGCTTCTCGGCCTCGGCGCGCGGCGTCTTGCGCGTCAGCATCGGGGCGAGCGTGACGTTGTCGATGACCGACTTGTGCGGGAACAGGTTGAAGAGCTGGAAGACCATGCCGATCTTGCGGCGCATCCGCGCCAGATGGCGCTCGTCGGCCGGCACCAGTTCGCCGTTCCCCTTGGCCGGCATATGATAGATCTGCTCGCCGTCGATCTCGATATGGCCGCCCTGGATGCGCTCCAGCGTCATCAGGATGCGCAGGATCGTCGTCTTGCCCGAGCCGGACGGGCCGATCAGCGCCAGCTTCTCGCCCGGCATCACCTTCATCGACAGGTCGTCCAGCACCTTCAGCGCGCCGAAGCTCTTGCTGATCCGGTCGATGGCGATGATGGGCCTGATGTCGGGCGAAGCCATGCGCCTTGCGTCTCCCCTTATCGTTTTCCCAAGCATGGGGAAGGTGCTAAATCATGTCAATCATGAAAATTAAATCATGACAATATCGAATCGCGCTGCCTTTCCGGCCGGCAGGACGGGCGCGAATCGGCGGCGGCTTGTGCGGCGAAAAGGCATCCCCTGCCCGCCATCCGTGCAGGGTCCGGGCCGTGTGTGGGCGCGCGTCGGTCAGATCGCGAGGAGAAGATGCTCCGGGTCGGCCAGCATCAGCTTGGCGACGATGCCGAGCCCGGTGCGCAATTCGTCCTCGCCGGTCGAGCCGAGCGAGATGCGCACCGCCGGCTCCCATGGCGCGTCCGAGATGCGGAACGAGACGCCGGGCGCGATCGCCACCCCTTGCAGCCTCGCATGGGAGACGAAGCCGTCCTCGGACCGGCCCTTGGGCAGCGGCATCCAGACGTGCAGGCTGTCGGGGTGGGCCCGGAAGGGCGAGCCCGCCAGCACCTCGGCGGCGATGGCGTGGCGGCGGCGGATCGCGGCGCGCTGCCATTCGACCAGCTCCCAGGCCGTGCCGTCCTGCACCCAGCGGGTGGCGATCTCGGCCATGATCGGCGTCGCCATCCAGTTGGCCACCAGATGCCGGTTGGCCACGGCCGCGACATAGCGGTCGGGCGAGACGAGATAGCCGATGCGCAGGCCCGGCACCACGACCTTGGTGAAGCTGGTGACGTAGAGCGTGCGCTCCGGCGCCAGCGCGGCGATGGGCGGCGGCCGGTTCTCCACCAGAGGGCCGAGCACGTCGTTCTCGATGATGGCGAGGTCGTAGCGCCGGGCGATTTCAACCAGTTGCGCCCGCCGTCCGGCACTGGACAGCGTCGCGGTCGGGTTGATGACCGAGGGCTGGAGGAACAGCGCGCGGATCGCGCCGCGCCGGCATGCCGCCTCCAGCGTCGCGGGGACGAGCCCGTCCGCGTCGACCGGCAGCCCCTCGAGGTGGAAGCCGAGATAGGTGGCGAGCGGCACCAGCGTGTGGTGGCCGATGGCCTCGGTGGCGACCGTCGAGCCCGGCGGCGCGACCGTCATCAGCGCCGTGGTCATGCCTGCCGTCGCGCCGTTGGTGATGCTGACATTGAGCGGCGAGACGGCCAGCCCGCACCGTTCCAGCCACTCGACGGCGGCGGCGCGGTGGCGCGGAAAGATGTTGTTGGGCCGGAACGACAGCGCGGCGTTGGCCGGCAGGCTGCCGGCCAGCCAGCCGAGCGCCTCCTTCATCCGCTCCAGATGCATCGGGTCGCAGACGGGCTTGAGGATCGACAGGTCGATCAGCTCGCCGAGCCGCTCCGGCAGGTAGGGCGGGTCGGGCTCGCGCCGGCCCGACTGGACGAAGCTGCCGCGCCCGACCTCGCCGGCGACCAGCCCGCGCCGGATCAGCTCCTCATAGGCGCGGCTGACCGTCTGCACGGAGAGGCCGAGCTCGTCGGCCAGCCGGCGGTGGGTGGGCAGGCGCGCGCCGTTCTCCAGCCGCCCGTCCTCGATGGCCCTGGCGATCTGCTCCGCCAGCGAAAGATAGGCCGGCCGCCGGATCGAGGCGGGGTCTGGGCGCCAGATTGTCATGATCGCATTAGAGAACCAAATCAATGCAATTGACAATCGAAATCGCGCGCCGTCATGGTGCGGCATGACCGCGCCCAGACTAGACGCTATCGACCTGAGGATCCTCGACGCCATCCAGCGCGACGGGCGCATCACCAAGCTCGCGCTGGCCGAGAAGGTCGGCCTGTCGCCGACGCCGTGCTGGGTCAGGCTGGCGCGGCTGGAAAAGGCCGGCCTCATCGCCGGCTATCACGCCCGGCTCGACCTGCGCGCGGTCGCACCCATCGCCAGCGTGCTGATGGAGGTGACGCTGGGCAGCCACCGCCAGAGCGATTTCGACCGTTTCGAGCGCGCCGTGCGCTCCCTGCCCGAAATCGTCACCTGCTGGGCGGTCGGCGGCGGCATCGACTACATGCTCAGGATCGCCGCCCGCGACATCGACGCCTACCAGCGCTTCGTCGATTCGCTGCTCGGGCGCGAGATCGGCATCGACCGCTATTTCACCTACATCATCACCCGCACCGTGAAGGACGAGGCGGCGCTGCCGGTGCTCGACCTGATCGACCCCGAACGGTGAAGGCCGGGCCGGCGCGGGCCGGAGACTTCCTCCGCCGCCCCGCCCCATGCGAGAGACTTCCTCTACGCGCCCGGCGAAGAACGGTCACTTTCTCCGCGATCCGCCTCTAGGCTCCGTTCATCGCCAACGCAGCCGAGGTTGCCATGCCAGCCCATCTTGCCCGCGCGCAGCATCACCCGGCGCTCTCGCGCCTCGAAGACCGCCGGCTGCTCCGCGAGCTCGGCTATGTCGGCGGAAGCTGGACCGCGGCGGCGGACGGCGGCTCCTTCGAGGTGATGGACCCGGCGACCGGCGCGCCCCTCGCCTTCGTCGCCGCGCTCGGCCGGGCGGAAACCGCAAGCGCCGTCGATGCCGCCGCCGCCGCCTTCCCGGGCTGGCGGGCGCTGCTGCCGCAGGAGCGCGCCGCCATCCTGCGGCGCTGGTTCGGGCTGATCGTCGCGGCGAAAGAGGACCTTGCCCTCCTGATGACGCTCGAACAGGGCAAGCCGCTGTCGGAGGCGCGGGGCGAGATCGACTACGCCGCCTCCTTCGTCGAGTGGTATGCGGAGGAAGGAAAGCGGGTCAACGCCGAGAGCGTCACCAGCCATTTGCCGGGCGCCGAGATGCTGGTGCGGCGCGAGCCGCTCGGCGTCGTCGGCCTCGTCACGCCGTGGAACTTCCCCGCGGCGATGCTGACGCGCAAGGCGGCGGCCGCGCTCGCCGCCGGCTGCACGGTGGTGGCGCATCCCTCGTCCGAGACGCCGCTGTCGGCGCTGGCGCTGGCCGAGCTCGGCGAGCGCGCCGGGCTGCCGGCCGGCGTGTTCAACGTCGTCACCGGCAGGGCCGCGCCCATCGTCGGCGCGCTCTGCGAGGACACGCGCGTGCGCGCCATGAGCTTCACCGGCTCGACCGAGATCGGCCGGCTGGTCGCGGCGCAATGCGCGCCGACCGTCAAGCGCCTCGTCATGGAGCTCGGCGGCCACGCGCCGCTGATCGTGTTCGACGACGCCGACCTCGACAAGGCGGTGCGGATCGCCGTCGATGCGAAATTCGCCACGTCGGGGCAGGACTGCCTCGCCGCCAACCGCATCTATGTCCAGCGCCCGCTCTACGAGAAATTCTGCGCCGCCTTCGCCGCGCGGGTGGCGGCGCTGAAGGTCGGCAACGGTCTTGACGACGGCGTCGGGATCGGCCCGCTGATGCACGGCCGCGCGGTGGCCAAGGTCGAGGCGCAGGTGGCGGACGCGCTGGCGCGCGGCGCGCGGCTGCTCGCCGGCGGCGCGACCCATCCGGCCGGCCCGCTTTTCTATGTGCCCACCCTCATCGCCGACGTGCCGGACGACGCGCTCATCATGCGCGAGGAGACGTTCGGCCCGGTCGCCGCGGTCGCGCCCTTCGATACGGAGGACGAGGTCGTCGCCCGCGCCAATGCCGGCGAATACGGCCTCGTCGCCTATGTGGTCACCGAAAACGGCGCGCGTCAGCTCCGCATGGGCCGGGCGCTCGATTTCGGCATGGTGGCGATCAACCGCGTCAAGATCACCGGCGCGCCGATCCCGTTCGGCGGCGTCAAGCAGTCGGGCCTCGGCCGCGAAGGCGCGCGCCACGGGCTGGAAGCCTTCACCGATCTCAAATATCTGTGCCTCGACGCAGCATAACCGCAAAGGAAACACCGCCATGTCCGATCGTTCGCCCGACCTCTCCAACGAGCTTGCCGCGTGGGACCGCGACCACTTCTTCCATCCCTCGACGCATATGGGCATGCACGCGCGCGGCGAGACGCCGACCCGGGTGATCGGCGGCGGCGAGGGCGTCTACATCACGGACACCAACGGCAAGCGCAGCCTCGACGCCTTCGCCGGCCTCTACTGCGTCAATGTCGGCTATGGCCGCACCGAGATCGCCGACGCCATCGCCCGGCAGGCGAAGGAGCTCGCCTATTACCACGCCTATGTCGGCCACGGCACCGAAGCCTCGATCCGGCTATCCAAGATGATCGTCGAGCGCGCGCCGAAGGGCATGAGCCGCGTCTATTTCGGCCTCTCCGGCTCTGACGCCAACGAGACCAACATCAAGCTGATCTGGTACTACAACAACATTCTCGGCCGGCCGGAGAAGAAGAAGATCATCTCGCGCTGGCGCGGCTATCACGGCTCGGGCGTGATGACCGGCTCGCTGACGGGGCTGGAGCTGTTCCACAACGCCTTCGACCTGCCGCGCGCGCCGATCCTGCACACCGAAGCGCCCTATTACTTCCGCCGCGAGGACCGCTCGATGAGCGAGGAGCAGTTCTCGCAGTATTGCGCCGACAGGCTGGAGGAACTGATCCTCGCCGAGGGGCCGGAAACGGTCGCCGCCTTCATCGGCGAGCCGATCCTCGGCACGGGCGGCATCGTGCCGCCGCCGGCCGGCTACTGGCAGAAGATCCAGGCTGTGCTGGACAGATACGACATCCTCCTCGTCGCCGACGAGGTGGTGACCGGCTTCGGCCGCCTCGGCACCATGTTCGGCTCCGACCATTACGGGATGAGGCCCGACCTCATCACCATCGCCAAGGGGCTGACCTCGGCCTATGCGCCGCTCTCCGGCGTCATCGTCGGCGAAAAGGTGTGGAACGTGCTGGTCGACGGCTCCGACCGGCTCGGCGCCATCGGCCATGGCTGGACCTATGCCGCGCATCCGATCTGCGCCGCGGCCGGCGTCGCCAATCTCCAGCTCATCGACGAGATGGACCTCGTCAGCAATGCCGGCGAGGTCGGGGCCTATTTCCGCAAGGGGCTGACCGAGGCGGTCGGTGGCCACAGGCATGTCGGCGAGGTGCGCGGCGACGGGCTGATGGCGGCGGTCGAGTTCGTCGAGGACCGCGACGGGCGCGCCTTCTTCGACCCCGCGCGCAAGGTCGGCCCGCAGGTCGCGGCCGCGCTGCTGGAGCGCGGCGTCATCGGCCGCGCCATGCCGCAGGGCGACATCCTCGGCTTCGCCCCGCCGCTCTGCCTGACGAAGGAAGAGGCCGACCTCGTCGTCGCGAAAACGGCCGAGGCGGTCGAGGCCGTGCTCGGCCGCGGCTGAGCCGCCCCCCGCCTTCCTTCTCCCCGTTCACGGGGAGAAGGTGCCCGAAGGGCGGATGAGGGGCAGCGCCGCGGTTCCCCTTCCGGCCCCTGCCCTATCCCTGCCCGTTCGACGGCACGTAGCGGGCCAGCGCCTTGATGATCTGGCGCGCCCGGACGCGGCCGATCTGCCGGCCCTCGCCGTCGACGACGCCGACCCATTCGTGGCTGGCGAAGTGCGGCAGCACGTCCTCGCAGCGCGCATCGGCCGCCACCGTCATCTCGCAGGGCTCGAAATCGCCCTCCTCCATGATGGTGCGGACATGGATGGCGCGCGCCTTGTTCACGTCGCGCACGAACTCCTCGATATGGGCGTTGGCCGGGTTGAGCACGATCTCCTCCGGCTTGCCGACCTGCTGCACCGCCCCGTCCTTCAAGACGGCGATGCGGTTGCCGATCTTCAGCGCCTCGTCGAAATCGTGGGTGATGAACAGGATGGTCTTGTTGAGCGAGGATTGCAGCTCCAGAAGCTGCTCCTGCATGCCGGAGCGGATCAGCGGGTCGAGCGCCGAGAAAGCCTCGTCCATCAGCAGGATGTCGGTGTCCATGGCCAGCGCCCGGGCGAGGCCGACGCGCTGCTGCTGGCCGCCGGAAAGCTGGCGCGGCCGCGATTTCTCGTAGCCGGAAAGGCCGACGACCTCGATCCAGTGCGCGGCCTTGTCCAGCCGCTCGGCCTTGCTGATGCCGCGCACGCCGAGGCCGTAGGCGACGTTGTCGATCACCGAGCGGTGCGGCAGCAGGCCGAATTTCTGGAACACCATGGCGATGCCGGTGCGCCGGAAGTCGCGCAGCTGCGCCATCGTCATGTCGAGCACCTTCTCGCCGTTGACGACGATCTCGCCGGCGGTCGGGTCGATCAGCCGGTTGACGTGGCGGATCAGCGTCGACTTGCCGGAGCCGGAAAGCCCCATCACCACGTAGATCTGCCCCCGCGCGATGTCGAGCGAGACGTCGTCGAGCCCGACGACGTGGCCGGTTTCGGCCTGCACCTCGGTCTTGGACTTGCCCTGCCGCAGCAGCGCGAGCGCCGCCTCGGGGTCGGGGCCGAAGATCTTGGTCACGCCGCGCATGACGATCGCGAGGTCGCGGCCGTCCGTCGCCGCTTCGGATGCGGTATCGGCTAGTTGCATGGTCTCGCTCATCAGCGCGCCTCCCCGACGCCGATCCGCTCCTGGATGCGGCGGCCATAGGCTTGCGTGATGCGGTCGAAGACGATGGCGAGCACGACGATGCCGAGCCCGGCGAACAGGCCGCGGCTGACCTCGAGCCGGCCGATGCCCTGCAGCACCTGATAGCCCAGCCCGCCGGCGCCGATCATCGAGGCGATGACGACCATGGCGAGCGCCATCATCGTCGTCTGGTTGATGCCAGCGAGGATGGTCGGCAGCGCCAGCGGAATCTGCACGCCGAACAGGCGCTGCGAGGCCGTGGTGCCGAAGGCGCGGCTCGCCTCCATCACCGCCGGGTCGACGTTGCGCAGGCCGAGGTCGGTCAGCCGCACCAGCGGCGGCGAGGCATAGACGATGGTGGCCAGCAGCGCCGGTATCTTGCCCGGCCCGAAGATCATCACCGTCGGGATGAGATAGACGAAGCTCGGCATGGTCTGCATCAGGTCGAGCACCGGCGTGACGACGTTGCGCACCCGCGCCGAGCGCGACATCCACACGCCGACGGGGATGGAGATGACGATGGCGGTCAGCGTCGCGGCGATCATCAGCGCGGTCGTCACCATCGCGTCGCGCCAGAGCTGCATCAGGCCGAGGAAGATCAGCCCGAGGAAGACCACCGCCGGCAGCTTCCAGTTGCGTGTCGCGAGGAAGGCGAGGCCGACGAAGAAGGCGATGAACAGCCACCATGGTGTCGCGATCAGCAGCCGCTCGATCCAGCCCAGCAGCATCAGCAGCGGGTAGGCCGCGGCCTCGAGCTCGCCGCCCCAGTTGCGCACCACCCAGTTCAGCCCGTCGTCGACGGCCCGGCGCAGCGGCCTCGTGTCGATCAGTTCCGGAAACATCCGACCCCCGTCATTCGTGGTTCCTCAGGATTGAAAAATGCGACCGGGCGGTCGGCCCGGTCGCATGAAAGCAGGGCGCGCGGAGCGCGCGCCGTCAGTTCAGGGTGGCGCGCACCTTCTCGGCGACCTCGGCCGGAACCCAGCTCGTCCACAGCGCTTCCTCGGTCTTGAGGAAGTTGCGCGCGGTCTCGGCGGCGTCCGCCTTGTTCTCGTCGCCATAGACGAGCAGCGCGCTGATCTGGGCGTTGGTCAGGCCGGCCTTGGCCATGTATTCGGCGACCGCCGGCGCTTCCTCAGGCACCCAGGACGCGGCGCCGATCACCGCCGGCGAGGACGGGTAGGCGGTGACGCCGGCTGGCTCGTTGCAGTCGGTGTCGGTGTTGCAGGCATAGACGTCCGGCTTCACCGGCCCGAGGTCGAGCTGCACGGCGTCGAACTTGCCCAGCACCGAGGTCGGCCCCCAGTAGTAGAACAGGATCGGCTCCTCGCGGGTGAAGGCGCGGGCGATCGAGGCGTCGAGCGCCCCGCCCGAGCCGGGCGAGAACAGGGTCCAGCCCTTCGCGTCCATGTCGAACGCCTCGTAGAGCGCCGAGGTCGACAATTCGCACACCCAGCCCGGCGGGCAGGAGTAGAGCCGGCCCCTGTCGCTGTTCTCGGGATCGGGGAAGAGGTCCGGCCGCTCGACCACCGCCTCGACCGTGGTCAGCTCCGGATTGGCCTCCTGCACGTAGCGCGGGATGAACCAGCCCTCGACCGTGCCGTCGGTGATGGCCTCAGTGAGCTGTACCACGACGCCCTCTTCGATGCCGCGCTCCCACGCGTCCTGGATGGCGCTGGTCCACAGCTCCGGCGCCAGCGCGGGCGTGCCGCGCGACAGCATCGAGGCGGAGGTCGGCACCGTGTCGCCGGCGACGATCTCGACCGAGCAGCCGAAGCCGTGCTCGAGGATGACGGCGTGGATGTGCGCCAGCGCGGCGGCCGACGGCCAGGTCATCTCGGCGATGTCGATGGTCCTGTCGGTGCCGCAGGTCGCGGCGTCCTGCGCGCTCGCAGGCACGGACGTGGCGGCCGTCAGGCCGGCAGAGAAAAAGGCAACGCCGATCGCGGCGGCAATGCCGCCGGATTTCTTGAACATATTCAATCCTCGATATGTGTCTATGGATAGCAGGAGACTATCAATCATGCAGTATCGTGTCAAATGACGAGCCGATACGCGCCAAATGTTATTATACGTCTATTATGTCGATCTATATTGTATTGTGGATGAACGCAAAGAAATCGCGCATCGATACATTCATTATTCGAAACAAACGGAATGCGGCGTTTTTTTGGCTTTACAGATGAAAAAATTTCCCCGCCCCTGCCCGGCGGGGTTTCAAGCGGGTTTCAGGTGGCGTCAGCGGAGCCTGAGCGGCATCGAGAAGCCGGCGGTGGCATAGAACCCGTCCGACTTGCCCGGTTCGAGATGCCGCAGATAGCCGGCCGACACGGTGATGGCGACGGGGCCGGCAATGGCGATGTCGCCGACGAAGACGCCAGTGCGCAGCGTCGGGCGGCTCCAGGCGTCGTCCGACAGGGTGAACTCGCCGCCGAAGCGCAGGCGCTGCGTCCTGCGGCCGGCCTTCAGGTGGAAATAGATCTGGTCGGCGACGGTGGAGTAGGCGCCGTAGGAGTGGAGGTAGAGCGCGTCGACGGCTCTGGTGTCGAAGCCGTACTGGATGGTGAGGCCGAGATCGCCGCCGTCGGTCGGGCCGCCGGCCGGGCGCTCGCCGTTGTTGCGGTAGTGCAGCCCGGCCGAAAGCGAGAAATGATAGCCCGGCTGCGTCCACTGGTGCCCGACGAGCAGCGACGAATAGAAGGATTTCGTCCGGCTCAGCGGCGCTTTCGTATGCCCGAGGCCGACGCTCGAGGTGATGGTCCAGCCGGAGCGTCCGATGTCGCCATTGAGCGCGGTGACGAAGCCGATATTGGCCCCGGAATCGGCGCTGTCGGTCCCCGGCGCGCCCGTGCTTGCGCCCCAGAACAGCACGGTGTCGAAGCGCCCCGCGCCCTTCTCCGGCGCGGCGTCGCCGGCGCGCGCGTCCGCCGCGGCGAAAGCCGCCGCCGCCACGCAAGCGGCAAGGCTTCGACAAGCGTCGCTACCGCGTCTCATGCCATCCCTCCCCGCCGCCGCCCCTGAAAATTCGGAGCGAACGGGTCGGCCGATCCGGCCGTGTGGATTTTCCACTTCGTTGGCGAGCTTTCTGTTCCCGACGAAGGCTCGCGGGCCGGATGATAGAATCTTCCGCAAGAGTTCCCAAGAGCGTCGGCCGGTTTTTCTGCCGGGCCGGTGGAGGAACGGAGTATTCTTCCGCCGCCGATCTCGACGCCGGGAAAGAGGCATCGATTATCGACGTGCCTCTACTTGCTTCTATCCGGCCGGCCGGCCGTTCAGGTCGAGGATGCCGAGCATCGCCTCGATGGCGCGGGTGCGGTGGCGCTCGGGGTGGGTCAGCACCGCGAAGTCGCGCACCGGCGGGTCGCGCCAGACCACCGGGCGCTGGCATATACCGCGCACGCTGCCGGCCACCCGGCTGGAGACCATGCTGACGCACGAGCCGGCGGCGACCGCGCTCAGCACCGCCTCGTTGGAGGGGATTTCCAGCGCGATTTCGAGGTCGGCGACGGAAAGGCCCATCTGCGCCAGATGCGCCTCGAACTCCGAGCGGGTACCCGACCCCTTCTCGCGCAGGATCCATGCCTGGCCGCGGTAGTCGGCAGCGTCCAGCGCCGTCGCCCCGGCGAGCGCGTGGGTCTCGCTCATCACCAGCACCAGCTCGTCGCGGGCGACCACGCGCCGCTTGAGGATATCCTCCGACACGTCGCCCTCGACGAAGCCGAGATCGGCGCTGCCGGCGGCGACCGCGCTCGCCACCTGCGCCGTGTTGCCGATGGTCAGCGACACCTCGATGCGCGGGAAGCGCTCGTGCAGCCGGATCAGCCGGGCCGGCAGCCAGTAGCTGGCGACGGTCTGGCTGGCATAGAGGCGCAGCCGCCCCCTCGGCTCGTTGGCGAGGTCGTCGAGCACGGTGCGGGCGAGCTCGGCCTGGGCGATGACCGCGCGCGCGGTGGCGACGAACGCCTCGCCGGCGGCGCTCAGCTCGATGCCGCGGCCGACCCGGTTGAACAGCGCCACCCGGCTCTGCCCCTCCAGTGCGGCGATGGCGGCCGAAACCGCCGACTGGCTCATATGAAGCGTCTCGGCGGCGCGCGTCATGTGGCCGCGCTCGGCGACGGCGAGGAAGATGCGGAGCTGGTCGAGCGTCATGGCGGAACAATAGCCGGAATCGATCGATCCGAAAGGAAATTCGCCTTGTGACGATCGATTGACGGCTGGCGGCGCGCCTCCCGCCGCGGGTTTGGGGAACGCCGCCTGCCGCTCCCCTCCCCTCGCCGCGCATACGCTCAGCCGATCACGGTCAGGCTCCGCCCGAACCCGGTCAGCGACCGCGCGCCGTCTTCCGTCACCAGCATGTCGTCCTCGATGCGCACGCCGATGTCGCCGGGGCGGTAGAGGCCGGGCTCGAGGGTGAAGACGATGCCCGGCTCCATCGCCTGCGCGTTGCCGATCATCACCTGTGGCGCCTCGTGGACCTCGAGCCCGAGGCCGTGGCCGGTCTTGTGGACGACGAGGTCGGCGAAGCCGGCATCCTTCATCGCCTGCGTCACGCGGCGGTCGTACTCGTCCATGGTCATGCCCGGCCGGGCGATCTCGTGGCCGAGCGTGTTCGCGCCGCGCACCGCCTCGTAGATGTCGCGATGGGCCTCGCTCGCATGGCCGACGAAGAAGGTGCGGGTGATGTCGGCGGCATAGCCGGCGAAGGCCGCGCCGTAGTCGACGAGCAGCGGCTGGCCCTTCTCCAGCTTCCGCTCCGGCGTCGGTGTGCCGTGCGGATCGGCCGAGGCGGGACCTGAGAGCACGATCGGCTCGAAGGACGGGCCGTCCGCGCCGTGCTCCAGCATGGTGGAAAGCAGGATCTTCCGGAACTCGGTCTCGCTCATCCCGGCCTCGGCGCGGGCGAGCGTGTCGGCGAGCGCGGCCTCGCTGATGGCGATCGCCTTCGACAGCGCGGCGATCTCCGCCGCGTCCTTGTGGAGGCGCATGCGCGAGATCGCGGCATGGGCGTCGAGGATCACCGCTTCGGGACAAGCCTCGCGCAGCGCCTGCGCCTCGAAGAAGCGCATGCGCTGGCCCTCGACGCCGATCCGCGCCGATCCGATTATCCCCCCGATCGCGAGAAACGCATCCCGATAGCCGTCGGCATCCTGCCAGTAGACGGTCTCGACATCCGGCGCGGCCGCCTGCCAGCGCGATCTTTCGAGCAGGGGGATGACGGCGTGCCGCCGGCCGTCGCGCGAGACGAGGAGGACGGTCGGCCGCTCCATCAGCCCGAACTGCACCCCGGTCAGGAAATAGAAGTTCGGCCCCGGAATGATCGCGGCGACGTCGATGCCGGCCTCGTCCATGGCGGCGAACAGGCGGGACTGGCGTTGGCTGGCGAGCGTCGGGTCGATCATGGCGGGCTCCGGAAGGGGAAAGGTTACGGGTCGAGCGAGAAGCGCAGCCCCGCATCCGGCTCGAACCCGCGCTGGATGATCCGCAGCTCGGCCATGACGTGGCGGCTCGCCGCGGCCTCGGCCGCCGGCCCGTCGCCGGCGGCGATGGCGTCGGCCATGGCGCGGTGGTCGGCGATGCGCGCCGCGCGCTCGGCCGCGTCGAAATGCGGGTAGTAGTAGAGCAGCAGCATGCGGCGGCCGTAGTCGAGCGTCAGGCTGTAGAAATTGGCGAGGAAGCCGTTGCCGCTCGCCTCGGCGATGGCGCGGTGAAAGGAAAGGTCGGCGGCGACCACGGCGTCGACCTCGTCGCCGGCCGCCTCGTAATCCGCCCGCGCCGCCGCGATCCGGGCGATGTCGCCCTCGCCGCGCACTTCCGCCGCAAGGCGCGTCACGGCGCGCGACAGCAAGGCCAGCGTGTCGAAATATTCATGCGCGTTGCCCATCGAGTGCGGGGCGACGATGGCGCTGCGGCTCGGCAGGAACTGCACCAGCGCCTCGCGCGACAGCATCAGCAGCGCCTCGCGCACCGGCGTGCGCGACAGGCCGAAGCGCGCCGCCAGCCCGACCTCGTCGATGGCGCTGCCCGGCTCGATCCTGAGCGTCAGGATGTCCTCGCGCATCTCCTCGTAGACGGCGGCGAAGCCGCGCTCGCGCCGGCGCGCCGTTCCCGCTTCGGCCCCCCGCGTCGCCGCGCCCCCGCTGCCCGTGCCCTGCCCGTCCTGCGGCCGTTTCATGCCGGCTCCCGTTTCCCCGCGCTCGAAAATCTCCATTGCATAATGTTTGCATTATAGTCTAGCTTCAAGTCTCCAGACAGGTCGCGCGCACCCGGCCCCGCGAAAAAGGGCGGATGCGCGAAGGGGCCGGTCGTGGCGCGTCGTGCGCCGGCTCGCGAGAGGCCGGAAAGACGTGGATGGGAGCGCTGTCTTCGGAACGGACCTGGCACGACGCCGGCCGAGGGGAGTCACAAGAGGAGAACGACCATGAAACTGATGAAGGCGCTTTTGACCGCCACCGCGATGACGTTTGCCATCGCCGGCGCGGCCGAGGCCAAGACGCTGGTCTATTGCAGCGAAGGCTCGCCCGAAGGCTTCGACCCGGCCCCGTGGACGGCCGGAACGAGCTTCGACGCGTCCTCGCGCGCGATCTACAACCGGCTGATCGAGTTCGCCCCCGGCAGCACCGAGACCCAGCCCGGCCTCGCCGAGAGCTGGGAGACCTCCGACGACGGGATGGAGATCACCTTCCACCTGCGCCAGGGCGTCAAGTTCCACACCACGCCCTGGTTCACGCCGAGCCGCGAGTTCAACGCCGACGACGTGATCTTCTCGTTCCAGCGCCAGCAGGACAAGTCCAGCCCTTGGTACGAATACACCGCCGGCATCGCCTGGGAGTATTTCGACTCCACCGGCATGGCCAGCGCCATCAAGGAGATCGTCCGCGTCGACGACCACACGGTCAGGTTCGTGCTGACGCGCGCCGACGCCACCGTCCTCGCCACCTTCCCGATGGACTTCGCCTCCATCATGTCGAAGGAATATGCCGACCAGCTCGACGCCGCCGGCACGCGCGAGCGGCTGAACACGCACCCTGTCGGCACCGGCGCCTTCACCTTCGTCGACTACCAGCAGGACGCGGTGATCCGCTACCAGGCCTTCGCCGACTACTGGGAAGGCAAGCAGCCAATCGACGACCTGATCTTCGCCATCACCGTCGATCCGGGCGTGCGCCAGCAGAAGCTGGTGGCGGGCGAGTGCGACATCATCCCCTACCCCAACCCGGCCGACATCGAGGGCCTGAAGGGCAACTCCAACCTGACGGTGATGCAGCAGGAAGGCTTCAACATCGGCTATCTGGCCTACAACACCCGCCAGGCGCCGTTCGACAAGCCGGAGGTGCGCCGCGCGCTGAACAAGGCGATCAACAAGGAAGCGATCATCGACGCCGTGTTCCAGGGCACCGGCCAGGCGGCCGTCGCGCCGATCCCGCCGACCTCGTGGGGCTATAACGACGCGCTCGTCGACGATCCCTACGACCCCGAGGCGGCCAAGGCCGAGCTCGAGGCGGCGGGCGTCACCGGCCTCAAGATGAAGGTGTGGGCGATGCCGGTGCAGCGCCCCTACAACCCCAACGCGCGCCGCATGGCCGAGCTGATCCAGGCCGATTTCGCCGCGGTCGGCGTCGAGGTCGAGATCGTGTCGATGGAATGGGGCGAGTACCTGGCCCAGTCCTCGTCGGTCGACCGCGACGGCGCGGTGCTGCTCGGCTGGACCGGCGACAACGCCGACCCGGACAACTTCCTGTCCGTGCTGCTCGGCTGCGACGGCGTCGGCGCCAACAACCGCGCCCAGTGGTGCCACCAGCCCTATGAGGACCTGATCCAGAAGGCCAAGGTCACCTTCGACGAGGCCGAGCGCAAGGCGCTCTACGACGAGGCGCAGGTCATCTTCAAAGAGGAGGCGCCGTGGGCGACCATCGCCCATTCGATCGTCACCATGCCGATGCGCAACACGGTCCAGAACTTCAAGCAGGACCCGCTCGGCATCCATCGCTTCGTCGGCGTGGACAAGTCCGAGTAACCGGACGATGATGCATGGCGGGCGGGCCCTCTCGGCCCGCCCGCCGTCGCCTGCGGGGTTGCGATGCTGCGTTTCACTCTTGGCCGCTTCATTCTGGTCGTCCCGACCTTCATCGGCATCACGCTGATCGCCTTTATCTTCATCCGCATGCTGCCCGGCGACCCGGTGCTGCTGATGGCCGGCGAGCGCGGCGTCTCGCCCGAGCGCCATGCCGAGCTGATGGCGCAGTTCGGCTTCGACAAGCCGCTGTGGCGGCAGTATGTCGACTATATCGGCCAGCTCCTCCAGGGCAATTTCGGCTATTCCTTCTCGACCAAGCGCCCGGTGCTGGAAGAGTTCATGGCGCGGTTCCCCGCGACGCTGGAGCTCGCGCTGTGCGCCATCGTCCTCGCCACCGTGCTCGGCGTCGCCGCCGGCATCCTCGCCGCCGTCAAGCGCGGAAGCTGGATCGACCAGGCGACCATGGGCACCGCCCTCGTCGGCTATTCGATGCCGATCTTCTGGTGGGCGCTGCTGCTCATCATCCTGTTCTCGACCACGCTGGGCTGGACGCCGGTCTCGGGCCGCATCGCGCTGACCCATTTCTTCCCCAACGTCACGGGCTTCATGCTGGTCGACAGCCTGCTTTCGGGGCGGCCCGGCGCCTTCCGCTCGGCCGTCCATCACCTCGTCCTGCCGACCATCGTGCTCGCCACCATCCCGCTCGCCGTCATCGCCCGCCAGACGCGCTCGGCGATGCTGGAGGTGCTGGGCGAGGTCTACATGATGACGGCGCGCTCCAAGGGCCTGTCGCCGCCGCGGGTCATCGGCCTTCATGCCCTGCGCAACGCGCTGATCCCCGTCGTCACCACCATCGGCCTTCAGGTCTCGGTGCTGATGGGCGGCGCGATCCTGACCGAGACGATCTTCTCGTGGCCCGGCATCGGCAAGTGGATGATCGATTCGATCTCGCGCCGCGACTATCAGGTGGTGCAGGGCGGCCTGCTGCTGATCGCTGCCATGGTCATGGTCGTCAATCTCACCGTCGACCTGCTCTACGGTCTCGTCAACCCGCGCGTGCGGCACCAGTAGAGGAGCGGACGATGACGATGCCCACGCCCGACGCCGCGCCCGACGGTCCCGAAATCCGGCTCGACGCCGGCCCGGCCATGCAGCCGGTCTCCCCCTTCTTCGAGAACTGGCACTATTTCACCCGCAGCCGCGGCGCCGTCGTCGGCCTCGGCGTGTTCATGGCCATGGTCGCCATCGCCGTGCTCGCGCCGTGGATCGCGCCGCACGACCCGGCGGCGCAGTTCCGCGACGCGCTGCTGGTGCCGCCGGCCTGGACCGAGAACGGCCGCGCCGCGTTCCTGCTCGGCACCGACGCGGTCGGCCGCGATATCCTGTCGCGCATGATGCACGGCGCGCGCTATTCGCTGCTGATCGGCCTCGTCGTCGTCACCATCGCCTTGGTGAGCGGCATCATCGTCGGGCTGATCGCCGGCTATGTCGGCGGCAAGACCGACGCGCTCATCATGCGGGTGATGGATATCATCCTCGCCTTCCCTTCCCTGCTTCTGGCGCTGGTGCTGGTCGCGATCCTCGGGCCGGGCCTGTTCAACGCGATGCTCGCCATCGCCCTCGTCCTCCAGCCGCATTTCGCCCGGCTGACGCGCGGCGCGGTGCTGGCCGAGAAGAACCGCGAATACGTCACCGCCGCCTCCGTCGCCGGCGCCGGGCATCTGCGGCTGATGTTCCACACCATCCTGCCCAACTGCCTCGCGCCGCTGATCGTGCAGGCCACCCTCTCCTTCTCTCACGCCATCCTCGACGCGGCCGCGCTCGGCTTCCTCGGCATGGGCGCGCAGCCGCCGACGCCCGAATGGGGCACCATGCTCGCCGAGGCGCGCGAGTTCATCTCCAGCGCCTGGTGGGTCGTCACCATGCCGGGCCTCGCCATCCTCGCCACGGTGCTGTCGATCAACCTGATCGGCGACGGCCTGCGCGACACGCTCGACCCCAAGCTGAAGCGGAGCTGACGACGATGGCGCTGCTCGAAATCCGCAACCTGACCGTGTCGTTCGAGACCGCGGCCGGCCGCTTCCATGCCGTGAAGGGGCTCGACATTTCCGTCGACGCCGGCGAGGTGCTGGCCATCGTCGGCGAATCCGGCTCCGGCAAGTCGGTGGCGATGCTGGCGGTGATGGGCCTCCTGCCGCCGACGGCGGACGTCAGCGCCGACGCCATGCTGTTCGAGGGCCGCGACATCCTGAAGCTGTCGCCGGCCGAGCGCCGCCGCCTGTCCGGCCGCGACATGGCGATGATCTTCCAGGAGCCGGTCGCCAGCCTCAATCCCTGCTTCACCGTCGGCTTCCAGATCATGGAGACGCTTGCCCGCCACACGCCCCTCGACGCCGCGGCGCGCAAGCGCCGGGCCATCGAGCTGCTCGACGCCGTCGGTATCCCCGATCCCGAGGCGCGGCTTTCCTCCTTCCCGCACCAGATGTCGGGCGGCCAGTGCCAGCGCGTCATGATCGCCATCGCCACCGCCTGCAACCCGCGCCTGCTGATCGCCGACGAGCCGACCACCGCGCTCGACGTCACCATCCAGAAGCAGATCCTCGACCTTCTGCTGCGGCTCCAGATCGAGAACGGCATGGCGCTCGTCCTCATCACCCACGACATGGGCGTGGTCGCCGAGACCGCCGACCGCGTGGTCGTCCAGTATCGCGGCAGCAAGATGGAGGACGCGGACGTGCTCTCCCTGTTCGAGAACCCGCAGAACCCCTATACGCGCGCCCTCCTCGCCGCCCTGCCCGAGAACGCCGGTGACGGGCGGCTGCCCACCGTCGCCGCGACGGCGAGCTGGGAGACGCCGGCATGAGCGCGGTCCCGGTCCTTGAGACGCGCGGTATCGTCCGCGACTATGAGAGCGGCGGCCTCTTCGGCGGTCGGCGCGTGGTGCGGGCGCTGAAGGGCGTCGACCTTTCCGTGGAGCGCGGCAAGACGCTGGCCATCGTCGGCGAATCCGGCTGCGGCAAGTCGACCCTCGCGCGCATCATCACTATGATCGACGCGCCGACCGGGGGCGAGCTGCTGATCGAGGGGCAGAAGATCGATATCCGCGCCGGGGTGCCGAAGGCGATGCGCCGCAAGGTGCAGATCGTCTTCCAGAACCCGTACGGCTCGCTCAATCCGCGCCAGAAGATCGGCGACGTGCTCGGCGAGCCGCTGAAGCTCAACACGGCGCTGTCGGCGACCGAGCGGCGCGAGAAGGCGATGCAGATGCTGCTGCGCGTCGGCCTCGGCCCGGAGCATTTCAACCGCTATCCGCACATGTTCTCCGGCGGCCAGCGCCAGCGCATCGCCATCGCCCGCTCGCTGATGGTCAATCCCGAATTGCTGGTGCTCGACGAGCCGGTCTCGGCGCTCGACCTTTCCGTGCAGGCGCAGATCCTCAACCTGCTCCAGGACCTTCAGGACGAGTTCAACCTGACCTACGTCTTCATCTCGCACGACCTCTCCGTCGTCCGCCACGTCGCCGACGACGTCATGGTGATGCAGATGGGCGAGGTGGTGGAGTACCGCCCGCGCGACGCCATCTTCGCCGCGCCCGAGCACCCCTATACGAAGGTGCTGTTCGCCGCGACGCCGCGCATCGACCCCGCCCGCATCCGTGCAAGGCTGGCGGCCAAGGCTGAACGGGTCGCTGCCGCTGGTTGAAGCGTGTCGCGTCCTGCCCGCCCCTGAGGAGCGTGGTCTTCAAGCGCCCGTGCCGCCCCTCATCCGCCCTTCGGGCACTTTCTCCCCGTTCACGGGGAGAAGGTGGCGGCAGCCGGATGAGGGGCAGCGCCAGCGGCGCCGATGATGCGAATTAGACGCGGCACGCGAGAGGGCATCGGGCACGTCCTTCCCCTCCCCGTACCCTGATGCGGCCCGATCCTCGTTTCCAGCCGTTGACAGGTGTCAACCGCGCGCACCGCCACAGCAGGAAAAGTTGCAGAAAGGTTAATTTGCGTTAACCCTCTTTTGCTTGACAGGAATCGCCTTCTCGCCCAGCGTATCTACGCTGAAGACCGGAACACGCGGCTTTTTCCGTTACTCGCGGCCGGTACTGTCAGTTTCGGTGAAGTTGCGTAGAATTGACGCCATGCACTGAGTCGGGTGCGGCCGTTCGCGGCCGTAGCCATGGCTTGCATGCGGGATGATGGGACGGGAATGCTGGTGAAAGCGAAAGAGACCGTTGCGGAGCCGGCCGACCGGCAGATCGCCAGCGACGCGCAGGTCCTGTCGGCGCAGCTTGCGGCGCTGCGCGGGCGGCTGTTCCCGCCGAGCGCCCAGAAGACGCTGCGCCCCTTCACCAGCGGCGAGGCGGCGAAGCTGATAGGCGTCAGCGACGGCTATCTGCGCCAGCTTTCGATTTCCGGCGAAGGCCCCTCGCCCGAGATCGGCGCGGGCGGGCGTCGGCTCTACACGCTCGCCGACGTCAACGGCTTGCGCCGGCATCTCGCCGCGCAGGGAGGAGCCAAGGCGCGGCACTATATCCGGCATCGCCAGCCGGGCGAGCATCTCCAGGTCATCGCCATCACCAATTTCAAGGGCGGCTCGGGCAAGACCACGACCGCCGCGCATCTGGCGCAGTATCTCGCCTTGCAGGGCTATCGCACGCTCGCCGTCGACCTCGACCCGCAGGCGTCGCTGTCGGCGCTGTTCGGCTACCAGCCTGAGCTCGACCTTTCCGGCAACGACACGCTCTACGGCGCGATCCGCTACGACGAGGAGCGGGTGGCGCTTTCCTCGATCATCCGGCCGACCTATTTCGACGGGCTCGACATCGTGCCCGGCAATCTCGAATTGCAGGAGTTCGAGCACACGACGCCGCAGCATCTGGTGAGGCGGGCCGAGACTGGGGGCGAGCTGTTCTTCGCCCGCGTCCAGCAGGCGATCCTGTCGGTCGAGGCGAACTACGACGTCGTCGTCATCGACTGCCCGCCGCAGCTCGGCTATCTGACGCTGTCGGCGCTGTGCGCCGCCACCTCGGTCGTCGTCACCGTGCATCCGCAGATGCTCGACGTCGCCTCGATGAGCCAGTTCCTGTTCATGACCGCCGATCTGCTTTCGGTGGTGCGCGAGGCGGGCGGGGCGCTGAACTTCGATTTCCTGCGCTACCTCATCACGCGCTACGAGCCGAATGACGGGCCGCAGACGCAGATCGCCGGCTTCCTGCGCACCCAGTTCGGCGAGCGGGTGCTGACCGCGCCGATGCTGAAATCGACGGCGATCTCCGATGCGGGCTTGAGCAAGCAGACGCTCTACGAGGTCGGGCGCGAGAACTTCAACCGCGCCACCTATGACCGCGCCTATGAGGCGCTGAACGCCGTCAACGCCGAGATCGAGGCGCTGATGGCGCAATCGTGGGGGCGCAAGGCATGAGCGTTCGTTCGCCTTCCCTGTTGACAGGTGTCAACCGGTCTTCGCCGGCGTTGCATGATACGGCGCATTTTTCGCGGCCGGTTTATCCACGCCCCCCGGTTTCCCGGTCATCCTCGTCGCAGGACGAATCGGCGGGGAGGTGCCCATGAACACGCGCAAGGACAGGTTGCGGTCGCTGCTCGGCGGGCAGGGCGCGGAGGCCGCGTCGGCCAGTCCGGCGTCGCCGCCCGGCGCGGCCGAACAGCCGAAGCGGGCATCCTCGGCCGCGGTCAAGGCGATGGGTCTGTCGCTCGGCACGCTGTCGCAGGAGGCCGACGAGGCGCGGCGGCTGCGCGAGACGCTGGCCGCCGGCGAGCGGGTAGTCGAGATCGACCCGGCGCTGATCGAGCCGTCGCCCTTCGCCGACCGGCTGAGCAAGGCCGAGACCGACGATCCCGATTTCGAGGCGCTGACGCGAAGCATCGCCGCGCACGGCCAGCAGGTGCCGGTGCTGCTGCGCCCGCATGCCGACGCGGAGAAGGCCGCGCGCGGCCTTTACCAGATCGCCTACGGCCATCGCCGTGTCGAGGCGGCGCGGGCGCTGGCGCGGCCGGTGCGGGCGGTGGTCAGGGCGCTCGACGATGCCGCGCTCGCGCTCGCCCAGGGCAAGGAGAACGCCGAGCGCCGGGCGCTGAGCTTTATCGAGCGGGCGCTGTTCGCCCGCACGCTGCTCGGTCACGGCTTCGACCGGGCGACGGTGCAGGCGGCGCTCGCCGTCCACAAGTCGGAGATGACCCGGCTGTTGCAGGTGGCCGAGGCGGTGCCGCGCCATGTCGCCCGCGCCATCGGCCCCGCGCCGCGCGCCGGGCGGCCGCGCTGGATGGCGCTGGGCGCGCTCCTGGCCGAGGACAGGTCGGGCCTCGCCAATGACGAGATGGCCGCGGCCGACTTCCGCGCCGCCGACAGCGACACGCGCTTCCAGCGCCTGTTCGACCGGCTGAGCGCCTCGGCGCGCGGGCGCGGGGCGCAGGCGGGCGGCAAGGCGAGGCGGATCGCCGGCGCGGACGGGCAGGCGATCGCCGAGCTCGCCCGGGCCGGGCGAGCGGCGCGGCTGACGATCCCCGAAAGCGCGGGCGAAGGTTTCGCCGACTATGTCGCGGCGCGGCTGCCCGATCTCCATGCCGCCTTCACCGGCGGTCAGGGGGGCGGGCAGGGGCCTGTCAAGGGCACGAAGGAATAAGGGTTTGCCGGCGGGGCGTTCACCCGTCCGGCCGGTTCGAGTGAAGCGTTCCGCGTAGGGAAGAAACCAGAAACGGAGAAGCAGGCAAGAAAAAAGGCCCCCAGAACGTCGCCATTCCGGAAGCCCCTTTCGATGTAGCAATCTGAAAGAATCACTTCCGAGTCGTCCTGTCAAGGCGTCGGCGCGTCCCGGCCACGGATTTCTGTGCCTCGCAACGAGGTGACGACAATGACGGAGCGTTTTGCGACGACGCCATTCGGCGGCGCACGGGTTCGTGCGTCCTCATTCCTGCAGCGCGAGGCCATCGACAGGCGTCGTGCGGAGCTTGGCGAAGGCGGCAACGATACCGGCCGCGCCGACAAGTGGCAGCTCATCCGCGCGCTGTGCGAGGCGCGGGCGGCCTTCAACCTGTCGGACCGGACGATCACGGTGCTGGAGGCGCTGCTGAGCTTCCATCCCGAGCGCGAGCTCGACGGGGCGGAGCCGGTGGTGGTGTTCCCGTCCAATGCCGAGCTTTCGCTGCGCAGCCGCGGCATGGCGGACGCCACGCTGCGCCGGCATCTCGCGGCGCTGGTCGAGGCCGGGCTGATCCTGCGCCGCGACAGCCCCAACGGCAAGCGCTATTGCCGGCGCGACGCCCGCGGCGGCATCGAGAGCGCCTTCGGCTTCGACCTGTCGCCGCTGGCGCTGGCCGCCGCCGGCATCCATGAGGCGGCCGAGGCAGCGAGGGCCGAGGCACGGGCCTGCCAGCGCCTGCGCGGCGAGATCACCGTCCATCTGCGCGACACGATGAAGATCGTCGAGGCCGGCCTTGCCGAGAAGCGCGCCGGCGACTGGGAGGGCTTCTCGCTGCGCCTGATGCCGCTTGCCCGGCGTCTGCCGCGCCAGGCGGCGAGGGAGCTTCTGGAGCAGCGCCGCGACGCGCTGGTGCGGCTGCGCGCCGAGGTCGAGGACGCCTACCTCACATCTCTCTCGGAACAGGAAATGAGCGGCAATGACGCCGGTTCTGAGCGGCAATATCAGAATTCAAATCCAGACCACCATCTTGAAAATAGCTCAGAAAAAGAGCTGAAGCCGGCGCGCGAACCCGGAATGCGGACGGCAGGGGATGAGGAAAGGGGGGAGGCGGACGGCGAAAAGGCCGGGCCGGGCGGCCGCGCGCCGGAGACGAAGGGCGAGCCGGTGGCGCTGGGCTACCTGCTTTCGGTCTGCCCGGCGCTCGAACCTTACGCCCGCGACGGCATTTCGAGCTGGAAGGACGTCCTCGTCACCGCCGGGCTGGTGCGCTCGATGCTCGGCATCTCGCCCGACGCCTGGGCGAAGGCGCGCGAAGCGATGGGCGATCATGTCGCGGCGGCGGTGGTCGCCGCCATTCTCGAACGGGCCGATGCGATCCGCGCGCCGGGCGGATATCTCAGGGCGCTGACGGCGCGGGCCGAAAACGGCCAGTTCTCGCTCAGGCCGATGCTGGCGGCGCTGGAGCGCGACCGGGATGGGGGTTGAGAGACCGGGCCGGGCGATGCGCCGGCGTCCTGGCGGCAGCGTTTCGGCCGCATCCGCGCGATGGCGGACGGATGCGGCCGGGGGCTTCGCGTCAGCGCCAGCCGAGGGCGGGGGCGACGTGCTTGAGGATCGACTCGATGACGTGGGCGTTGTAGTCGACGCCGAGCTGGTTCGGCACGGTCAGAAGCAGCGTATCGGCCTCGGCGATCGCCTCGTCCCCGGCCAGCTCCCGTATCAGCGCGTCCGGCTCGCCGGCATAGTTGCGGCCGAAGATCGCCCGCGTGCCGGCCTCGATGAAGCCGATCTTGTCCTGGTCGGGCCGGCCCTGGCCGAAATACATCCGGTCGCGGTCGTCCATCAGGGCGAAGATCGAGCGGCTGACCGAGACGCGCGGCTCCCGCTCGTGCCCGGCCTCCTTCCACGCCGCGCGATAGGCGCGGATCTGCTGCGCCTGCTGGACGTGGAACGGCTCGCCGGTTTCGTCGAACTTCAGGGTCGAGCTTTGCAGGTTCATGCCGAGCTGCGCGGCCCAGACCGCGGTGGCGTTGGTCGCCGCGCCCCACCAGATGCGCTCGCGCAGGCCGGGCGAATGCGGCTCGACCCGCAGCAGGCCGGGCGGGTTGGGGAACATCGGCTGCGGGTTGGGCTCGGCGAAGCCCTCGCCGCGCAGCACGTCGAGGAAGACCTCGGCATGGCTGCGCGCCATGTCGGCGTCGCTCTTGCCCTCCTCGGGCGCGTAGCCGAAATAGCGCCAGCCGTCGACCACCTGCTCGGGCGAGCCACGGCTGATGCCGAGCTGGAGCCGGCCGCCGGCGATCAGGTCGGCCGCGCCCGCATCCTCGGCCATGTAGAGCGGGTTCTCGTAGCGCATGTCGATGACGGCGGTGCCGATCTCGATGGTTTTCGTGCGCGCGCCGACCGCCGCCAGCAGCGGGAAGGGCGAGCCGAGCTGGCGGGCGAAGTGATGGACGCGAAAGTAGGCGCCGTCCGCGCCCAGCTCCTCGGCCGCGACCGACAGCTCGATGGACTGGATGAGCGCGTCGGCGGCCGAGCGCGTCTGCGAATGCGGCGAGGGGGTCCAGTGGCCGAAGGACAGGAAGCCGATGTTCTTCATGGGAAAGATCCGTGGTTTCGTTTTGCCCAACATAGGCGCGCCGACGCCGCTTTGCAGCGGCCGGGCGGTGAACAGTCCTTCTCACGGCCGGACCGGCCGGGGAGGGCGGCGCTTATGCGGGCCTCTTGCCCGCGCCATATGGCCATTGTGGTCATAAGCGGAGGCCGGGATGAAGGAAATCCAGCTCAAGGACGCCAAGGCGACGCTGTCGGCCGTGGTCGACAAGGCGGCGGCCGGGGAGCCGAGCGTCATCACGCGCCATGGCCGCAAGGAAGCCGTGCCGGTCTCCTTCGAGGAATGGCAGCGGATTTCGAGGGCACCGGGCTTTGCGGACCTGCTTCTGGCCTCTCCCGGCGAGCCCGGGGACGTCCCGGAACGCGCGGGCAAGCCGGCACGTTCGTTGCGTGAAATCCGGCTTTGGGCAAGGGCTCCGGACTTGTATCTTCTCGATACCAGCGTCCTGTCGGGGCGGAGGCGTTTGCGGCATGGGCGCGGGCCGAGAGCGACAGGCTCTATCTTTCCGCCATCACGATCGCGGAGATCGAAGCCGGAATCGCCCGCGTCGTGAGGATCGACGCAACGCGCAAGGCGGAGGACCTCAGGCGCTGGCTGTCGGCCTTGGAGCATTTTTATGCCCGGCGCATCCTGCCGTTCGGGATCGAGGAAGCAAGATATGCCGGCCTCATCGGCGGCGGCAAGCGCGCGCACGACCCCGGCTTCGAGGACATCGCCGTCGCCGCGCCCGCCGGCGCCCGCGGCCTCATTGTCCTGACGGCCGATGAGCGCCATTTCGAGCCGCCCGGCATGCCGTACGCCAACCCGTTCAGGCAATTGCCGACCATGCAGTAGATTGCGCCGGAAAAGGCCGGCGGTCTGCCCGGCAGGGCAGGGGAGGGAGCTTCTACAGCCCCGCCGCCCTGGTGAGGTTGACGCGGAAGCGGTCGCGGCGGCGCTGGTATTTGCGGGTCATCTCGGCCGAGGCGTGGCCGAGCTGCTTCTGGACGTAGCGCTCCTCGACCTCGGCCGAGGAGGCGAGGCCGGCGCGCAGCGAGTGCCCGGCGAAAAGGCCTGCCCGCTGCCCCTCGGCGACATCGCCGCGCACGCCGGCGGCGAGCGCCGCGCGCTTGACGAGACGGGCGACCTCCTGCCCGTTCAGCCGCTCCGCGCCTATCCTCTTTCCCTGGCCGGTGACGCGGCGGAACAGCGGGCCGTGGCCGATGCGGGCGAAATGCAGCCAGGTCTCGAGCGCGACGACCGGGCAGGTCATGTCGGACGAGCCGCGCCCGATCTCGACCTCGCGCCAGCCGGTCTTGCCGCGCAGGGTGACGAGGGCGCCCTTGTCGAGGATCTCGACCCAGCCGCTTCCGTCCTCGGTCTGGTCGCGGCCGACGTCGAGGCCGACGATCTCGGAGCGGCGCAGGGCCCCGGCGAAGCCGAGGAGCAGCATGGCGCGGTCGCGCAGGCCGCGCAGGGAGCCACGATCGAGCGTTTCCAGCATCGCGATCAGCTCTTCCGGCAGGATCGCTTCCTTCTGCCGCGGCGGGGCGGCGTGGCGGTTGCGGATGCCGGCCATGACCGTGGCGATGTGGCGGTCCTTGCGGTCGAGGACGAGACCACGCTGGGCATAGTTCCACGACAGTGAGGAAAGCCGCCGCTCGATGGTCGAGACGGAATTGGGCTTGCCGTCGCCCGAGACGGTGCCGGCGGCGCAGGCGGTGATGTAGAGCCCGACCGTCTGCGCCAAGGGCGGCATCGGGGCGAGGCCCTGCCTGCGGCACCAGCCGGAAAAGTGCTTCCAGTCGGCGCGATAGGCGCGGCGCGTGTTGGCCGAGCTCGCCGCCTCGACATAGGCGCGCGCGCGGTCCGCCAGATCGGCGAGGTGAGCTGGCGGAGGCGAGCCGGTGACGGCCGGCGGGGGTGGGGAGGGAGGCCCGGCGGACGGCTTCTCCGGCACGCGGCCCATCTCCATGACGATGTCGACGATATCGGGCAGGTCGTCGTCCGGCTCGTCTGCCGGGGGCGGGGTGGGGCCGCCAGTGTTCATGGGCGCATCACCGACCGAACGTCGACGCCTTCGCACGCTCTCTGTGGCCGGGCGGAGCGATGCCGGGCACGCTTTTCGGGGTTTTGATCGACGAGAGAGGCCATTTCCTCTATAAAGAGCATAATGAACGATAATGCAAGATTATCGTTCATTATTCGATAACGACGAGCGCGGCGGTTTGCTGTCCTTCCGATTGCAAAAAGCGCCGCGATGATTCATCCTGCCCAGCGATGATTCTCGCTTCCGCACTGCCCGTTCCCGACGACTCCCGACTGCACGGCGCGGCGGCATCTTCCATGATTTCTCCCTCGGCATCCCCTGTGCCGGCATGGCTGCGCGGGGCGCTTGGCGATGCGCAAGGCCTTGCCGGACAAGGCGTTGCGGATGTCGCGCTCGGCGCGGGCGCGGCCGTTGCGGCGCTCGATGCGGTGGTGCGCCGGCGCGCGCGCTGGGCCGGGGCATGGCGCGGGCGGCTGGCGCTCGGCGCGGCTGCGGCGACGGCGCGGCGAGCGGGACGCGCCGAGGACGAGGCGGCGCTGCGCGACGCCGTTGCGCTGACTCGGCCGGGCGACGATGCCGGGCCGGAGGGCCGGATGGCTCTGGCGTGGCGGCGCCTAGTGGAATGGCCGGCGGCGCGGCTGTCGGACGAGGCGGCGATCAGCGCGACGCTCGACGAACTGGGACTGGCCCGCGACGCGGCGGCGGTGGCCGATCTGACGGCGGAGCTCAGGCGGCTCGCGCGGGCCCAAAGCCCGACCGGGGCGCTGGCCGGCGCGTTCGCGGTGGCGGAGCGATACGGCCTCGGGCCCGTCGCCGGAGCCTGGTTCGCCGACGCGCTGCTGGCGCAGCGGCTCGGCTGGACGCATGCGCTGCCGCTGCTGGGCGGCGAGCCGGGAGGGGCGCGCGCCGCGCGCTCGTCGCGGCTGGCGGGAAGCATCGAGCCCGGGCCCGAGCGGGTGAAGGTGCTGCTCGCCGCGCAGGCGCGCGCGGCGCTGCGCGCGATCGACCTGTCGGCGGAGATCGAGCGCCGGGCGGCGCGGCTTACCGCCGTCGCTCCCAGGCTCCGGGCCAAGGGAGCGGGCGTCGTCGTCGAGCGGCTGCTGTCGGCCGATGCGGTCTCGGCCTCGGAGCGGATCGCCGGCATGAGCGACCGGGCCTTGCGCCGGCTTTTCGACCGGCTGGTCGCGCTCGGCGCGGTGCGCGAGCTCACCGGCCGCCCGGCCTTCCGCATCTACGGGCTCTAGACGATGGCGCAGGCGACGCGGGAACGGCGGGAGCGGGCGGGCGAGGCGGGGCTGCTCGACCGCGAGCTCGACCATTTGCCGCCGGAGGCGCGCTGGCGCGAATGGATGAACCGGGTCGAGGCGACGATCTTCGCCGCAGCTGAGCCGGTCAGCCGCGACACGCTCGCCCGCATCGTCGGCCGGGAGTGCAGCATCGACCTCCTGATCGACGACATCAGGGAAGAACTGCGCGGCCGGCCCTACGACCTCGTCGCCGTGGCCGGCGGCTGGAAGCACCTGACCCGGCCGGCCTATGCCGACGCGATCCGCGCTGCCATCGGCGGCAGCGGGCGGGCGGGCGACCTCACCGAGGCGCAGGCGCTGGTGCTGATGTGCATCGCCTGCTTCCAGCCGATCACCCGCGCCGAATTGTCGTCCTTCTTCGGCAGGGAGATCAGCCGCGATCTGATCGGCCACCTGCGCGGTGCCGGCCTGATCGCCTCCGGCCCGCGCAGCCCAACGCCGGGCGCGCCCTATACCTACGTCACGACAAAAGAGTTCCTGCTCGAGTTCGGGCTCGAAACGCTGCGCGACCTGCCCGATTTCGAGGCGCTCGAGGATGCCGGGCTGCTCTCGAAAGAGAAGCTGCTGGCGGGGGATATTCCCGTTGCATTAGCGGGTGACGACGATGGGGAGGGACCGGGCCGCGCGTGACGGCTCCGTACCTCTTATCTGCCGGGTGCCTCTTGTTTGCCGACTAGCGGCAACGCCGCCACTTCCTGCCTCAAGTCGAATGTCCATCCGGCGTGCGAATTCGGGCTTGCCGCCGAGAAACAGCTAACGGGATACCGTTTCTCGCCTTGCCTCGCCTTGTGACTCGCTGATCCCGAACTGTCTCTTCAAGGAGCGTCCGAAGCCCCACGGTCGCGGCGCGGAGCGTGTGCCTGCCGCGACCGCGATTGCATTCCCCGAAAATTTTGGCTTGAAAGCTGCATTCTCTTGTGTACAGATGTATCCATAATTTGGAGTGACGCAGTGACCAAATGGGATGTGATCGTCGTCGGGGCAGGCAACGCTGCTTTCTGCGCCGCGCTTGCGGCGAGCGAACAGGGCGCTTCGGTGTTGATGCTCGAGCGTGCGCCCGAGGATGAGAATGGCGGGAATTCCCGCTTCACCGCCGGTGCCATTCGTTTCGCCTATGACGGCGTCGACGACCTGAAGGCGATCATGCCGGACCTCTCCGAGGACGAGATCCGCAACACGGATTTCGGCTCCTACGGCGAGTCGCAGTTCTTCGACGACATGTTCCGCGTCACCCGCTACCGGACCGAGCCCAACCTGTGCGAGGCGCTGGTCACCCGGTCTCAGGAGACGATGCGCTGGATGCGCTCGCTCGGCATCCGCTTCGTTCCGATCTACGGGCGGCAGGCGTTCAAGGTCGACGGCAGGTTCAAGTTCTGGGGCGGCCTGACGGTCGAGGCCTGGGGCGGCGGCCCGGGGCTGATCGACCAGCAGACCGCCATCGCCAGGGCCCGCGGCATCGAGATCAGCTACGGCGCGCGGGTGACGTCGCTGATCTACGACGGCCATGCCGTGACGGGCGTCAGGGTCAAGAAGGACGAGCGCGTCAGCGAGATCCGCGCGGCCAGCGTCGTCCTCGCCTCGGGAGGCTTCGAGTCCAACCCGGAATGGCGCGCGCGCTATCTCGGCGCCGGCTGGGAGCTCGCCAAGACACGCGGCACCCGCTTCAACACCGGCGACGGCCTGAGGATGGCGATCGAGATCGGCGCCTCCACCGCCGGCAACTGGTCGGGCTGCCACGCCGTCGGCTGGGACTTCAACGCGCCGGAGTTCGGCGACCTCGCCGTCGGCGACGGCTTCCAGAAGCATTCCTATCCGTTCGGCATCATGGTGAACGCCACCGGCCGCCGCTTCGTCGACGAGGGCGCCGATTTCCGCAACTACACCTATGCCAAGTACGGCCGGGTCATCCTGGAGCAGCCCAACCAGTTCGCCTGGCAGATCTTCGACCAGAAGGTGATGCAGTACCTGCGCGACGAATACAGGATCAAGCAGGTCACCAAGGTCAGCGCCGCCACCCTCGAGGAGCTCGCCACCAAGCTCGAGGGCGTCGACCCCGACGCCTTCCTCGACGAGATCCGCACCTACAACGCGGCCGTCGACCAGTCGGTGCCCTTCAACGCGACGATCAAGGACGGCCGCGGCACGCGCAACCTCGCCGTGCCCAAGTCGAACTGGGCCAACACGATCGACCAGGGCCCGTTCGAGGCCTATCAGGTCGGCTGCGGCATCACCTTCACCTTCGGCGGCCTCAGGATCGATCCCGACACCGCGCAGGTTCTCGACGCCGACCTCGTCCCGATCCCCGGCCTCTATGCGGCGGGCGAGCTCGTCGGCGGCCTGTTCTATTTCAACTATCCCGGTGGAACCGGCCTCATGTCCGGCGCCGTCTTCGGGCGCACGGCCGGCACCTCGTCGGGCAAGAACTCGCGGGAGCTAGCCGCCTGATGCCGGCCGAGATCATCCTCCAGATAGCGTTGAGCGGGCTCCTGTCGGGCGCGGTCTATGCGCTGATAGCCATCGGCTTCACGCTGGTCTTCGGGGTTCTCGACATCGTCAATTTCGGCCACGCCGTCGTGCCGATGCTGGCCATGTACGCGGTCTTCTTCCTGTTCAACACCTACGGGATCGACCCCTATGTGGCGCTGATCCCGGTCGTGCTCGCCTCGATCGTGTTCGGGGCGCTGCTGCACAAGATACTGATCGCGCGGATCGTCGGCACGCATCACTTCACGCAGATCATCTGCACGCTCGGCGTCTTCATCTTCTTCGAGAACCTGATGAACCTGCTCTACGGCGGCGATTTCCGCGGCCTCACCCTGTCCTACACCACGAGCACGTGGAACGTGGGCGGCATCAGCGTGCCGGTCGCGCGCGCGGCGGCCGCCTTCGTCAGCGTGCTGGCGGTCGTCGGCCTCACCCTCTTCCTGTCGCGCTCGTTCCTCGGCAAGGCGATCCGGGCGGCGTCCAACAACCGCATCGGCGCCCATCTCGTCGGTGTCGACGTGCCGAAGGTCTATCTGTGGGCCTTCGTCATCGGCACGGCGCTGGCCGCCATCGCCGGCGTGGTGATGATGCCGTTCGCCCTGGTCAGCCCCTTCGTCGCCGCCGACTTCCTGATGAAGTCGTTCGTCATCGCCATCGTCGGCGGCCTCGGCAGCGTTCCCGGCGCGCTGGTGGCCGGGCTTCTCATCGGCACGGCCGAGGCGCTGTCCGGCCTCTACCTCACCGATTCCTTCGGCAACGTCGTCGTGTACGGCATCCTCATCGTCACGCTGATCGTGCGGCCGTCCGGCCTCCTTCCGGTGCACAAATGAGCGTGTCCTCCATGCCGACCTCCGCCGCCGGGACGAAGCCGCGCACCGGCCTCCTGAAGGGCATCCTGTGGGGCCTGCCGATCTTCGTGGCATGCGCGTTCCTGCCGCTGGCGGTGCCGCCGCACATCCTCAGCATCATGATCTCCGCGCTGCTCATGGCGTATCTGGCCCAGTGCTGGAACATCGCCGCCGGCTATGCCGGCCAGTTCTCGCTCGGCCACAGCTTCTTCTTCGGCATCGGCGCCTATGCCACGGCTGTCCTGTTCACCAGGCTCGGAATCTCGCCATGGATCGGCATGTTCGGCGGCGCGGTCCTCGCCGCCGTCGCCGGGGCGCTCGTCGGCCTGCTCGTCTTCCGCTTCCGCATCAAGGGCGTCTACTTCGCCGTGGTGACGATGGGCCTTGCCGAGATCGCCAAGGGCCTCGCCGACAACTGGGACTATATCGGCGGGCCGGTCGGCGTCCTCTACACGATGCAGAACGACCCGGCCAACTACCTCTTCATCAGCCGCGAGCCGTACTACTACATCGCCCTCGTCGCGGTGGCCGCGATGCTCGTCGGCACCAGGCTGCTCGAGATGTCGAAAACCGGCCAGTACTTCCTGGCGCTGCGCGAGGACGAGGACGCCGCCGAGGCCGCGGGCGTCGACACGCGCCGCTACAAGATCGTCGCCATCACCCTGAGCGCGCTTCTCACCGCGCTCGGCGGCACGTTCTACGCCCAGTTCCACCTCTACATCACGCCGGAAACCGTCTTCCACTTCGAGCACCAGCTCAACATGATGCTGGGCACGATGATCGGCGGCGCCGGCACCGTGCTGGGGCCGGTGATCGGCGCCCTCAGCTTCTCCGCGCTCGCCGAGCTGCTGCGCCACCTCCCGTTCGAGGAGAGCAGCGCCGTCGCCTCGCTCAGCCGCATGATCTACGCGGCGCTGATGATCGCCCTGATGCTCTATTTGCCCGGCGGCATCATCAGCCTCGCCAAGCGGTGGAGGAAGCGTCGATGAGCGCCCCGGTCCTGGAGGTCAGCGACGTCTCCATCACCTTCGGCGGCCTCAAGGCGCTGCAAAATGTCGGCCTCACGGTCGAGCGCGGCACGGTGGCCGGCGTGATCGGCCCGAACGGCGCCGGCAAGACGACGCTGTTCAACGCGATCAGCGGCTTCTACAGACCGTCGACCGGCAGCGTGAAGCTCGACGGCCGCGAGGTCGTGGGCATGCGCCCGTCGCATATCTGCAAGCTCGGCCTTGCCCGCACCTTCCAGATCACCCGGCCGTTCGCCGACCTGACGGTGCTCGACACAGTGCGCGTGGGCGCGTTCAACCGCACCGACAGCTTCGCCGAGGCGACGCGCATCGCCGGCGAGACGCTCGACCGGGTCGGCCTGGCGGGCAAGCGCGACGAGCTCGGCAAGGCCCTTACCGTCATCGAGCGCAAGCGGCTCGAGGTCGCGCGGGCGCTGGCCACGCAGCCGACGCTGCTGCTGCTCGACGAGGTCGCGGCCGGCCTTCGCTCGAGCGAGGTCGGGCAGATCGTGTCGCTGGTGAAGTCCGTTGCCGCCGACGGCGTCGCCGTCCTCATGATCGAGCACGTCATGGAGGCGATCCTCGGCGTTTCCGGGCACATCACGGTGCTGAGCTACGGCCAGGTCCTCGCCGACGGCACGCCGCGCGAGGTGATGAAGGATCCGCGCGTGGTCGAGGCCTATCTCGGGCAGGAGTACAAGCATGCTTGAGGTCGTCGGCCTGCATTCGGGATATGGCGACGTGACGGTGGTTCACGGCATCTCGCTCCGCGTCGGCTCGAATGAGGTGGTGTCGATCGTCGGCTCGAACGGCGCCGGCAAGACCACCACCTTGCGCACCATCTCCGGGCTCCTGCCGGTCCGCGGCGGCGAGGTCCGGTTCATGGGCGAATCCATCGTCGGCCTGCCGCCCGGCAAGATCGTCGAGCGCGGCATCGCCCACGTGCCCGAGGGACGCCAGCTCTTCACCAACATGTCGGTCGAGGAGAACCTCGACCTCGGCGGCTACATCCCGACCGCGCGCGCCGGCAAGGCGAGCCGGCTGGATTTCGTCTATTCGCTGTTCCCGAGGCTGGCCGAACGCCGCTCGCAGAACGCCGGCACGCTGTCCGGCGGCGAGCAGCAGATGGTGGCGATCGGGCGCGGCCTCATGCTTTCGCCGAGGCTCCTCGTTCTCGACGAACCGTCGCTCGGCCTTTCGCCCCTGCTCGTGCAGACCATGTTCGAGACCGTCGACCAGGTGAAGGCCGAGGGCGTCTCCATCCTTCTCGTCGAGCAGAACCTCGTCCAGTCGCTTCAGCATTCCGATCACGCCTACGTCATGGAAACCGGGGAAATCGTCATCGAGGGAGAAAGCCAAGAACTCCTCGCGGACCCCAGAACACGACAAGCCTATCTCGGGCTCTATGACGCCACCAACCAGATGGGAGATTGAAATGAGTGCAAGGAATCGGGTTGTCCTCAGCCGGCGGCAGGTCCTCGCCGCCGCCGGCGCATCGGCCGGCATGCTCGCCATGCCGGGTATCCTGCGGGCCCAGTCGGGCGAGGTCGTGCTTTCGGCGCTGATCGCGCTGACCGGCCCCAACGCGGCCTGGGGCCAGCGCACGTGGCGCGGCTTCCAGCTCGCCTGCGACATCGTCAACGAGCGCGGCGGCATCGAGTCGCTCGGCGGCGCGAAGATCAAGTACATCGTGGCCGAC
The DNA here is from genome assembly GCA_037190985.1 of Alphaproteobacteria bacterium. Lineage (GTDB taxonomy): Bacteria > Pseudomonadota > Alphaproteobacteria > Rhizobiales > Rhizobiaceae > Aerobium. The sequence continues at coordinate 114,329 of JBBCKE010000032.1, read as the reverse complement.
ACGGAGAGCAAGCCGGAGCTCGCTCCCACCCAGGCCGAACGCCTGATCCGCGAGGGCGCGCTCGCCATGATCGGCACCAACCAGAGCCCGGCCTCGATCGTCGCCACCCAGGTGACGGAGCGGGCCGGCATCCCGTTCGTGTCGTCCACCGACGCCGACCCGCTGCTGACCGGCCGCGGCTTCAGGAACGTCTTCCGGACGATGGCGACGGTCGACCGCTACATCGACGACCTCCTGGCCTCGATCCGCGCGGCGGCCACGGCAGCCGGCGAGAACCCCACCAAGCTGGCGATCCTCTCGGAGAACACGATCACCGGCCAGAGCTCGGTCAAGTTCGCCCAGGAGCTGGCACCCAAGCACGGCTTCGAGCTGGTCGAGGCCGCCAATTACGACGCCACCCGCACGCAGAACTTCACGCCCTACATCGCCAAGTACAAGGGCCAGGGCGTCGAGGTCCTGATCGGGCACAACCGCCCCAACGACGCGATCCTGATCACCCGCTCGATGAGCGAATTGTCCTATGTGCCGAAAGCCTATGGCGGCATCATCGGCGGGCACGTCTCGGCCGAGTACATATCAACCCTCGGCGCCGCGGCCGAGAACGTGCTGATCGCCGGGGCGTGGTCGCCCGACCTGACGATCGACGGCCTTTCCGAGCTCTCGGAGCGCTACGAGAAGATGTACAACGAGCCGATGGATTCGACGGTCTCGGGCGGGGTGATCTCGCTGTCGGTGATCTGGGCGGGGCTGGAGGCGGCCGGCGAGCGCGACAGCGCGAAGCTGCGCGATGCGATAGCCGGCCTCGACATGGCGCCGGGAGAGCGGCTGCTGATCCAGCCCGGCGGCCTGAAGTTCGACGAGACCGGCGAGAACGCGAAGGCGTCCGGCATCGTCATCCAGATCCGCGACGGAAGGCACGTCACCGTCTATCCGGACGACGTCGCCGCCGCGAAGATGGTGTATCCGAAGCCGGCGTGAGCCGCCGGCCGACAGGAGGAAAGGCTGTGCGATGAGCAGGTCGGACTATCCACACGTCGTTCGAAAGGCGCGCGCGGCATCGGGCAATGAACGATATGCCCGGCCGCCATGGCCGAACGGCGCGCGGTGCGTCGTGGCGCTGACCATCGACTTCGACGGCCCGTCCTTCGAGGTCGGCATCGGCGCCGACGCGGCCGGAGCGGCCTCGGCGGGCCGCTATCCCGCCCGCCGGGGCGTCGCGCGCTACCTGAAGCTGCTCGAGGAGGAGGGCGTGAAGGCGACGTTCTTCGTTCCGGGCTACGATGCCGAATGCTATCCGGAAACGGTGAAGGCGATCCAGGCCGCCGGCCACGAGGTCGGCGCGCATGGATACCTGCACGAGATGGTGCTGCTGCCGCAGGACGAGGAGCGCCGGCGGCTGCAGCTCACCCACGACATCCTGACCGACGTGCTCGGCCGGCCGCCGCTCGGCTGGCGTTCGCCCGGCGGCATGAAGAGCACCGAGACGCTCTCGGTGCTGCGGGGCCTCGGCTATGTCTACGATTGCAGCGACAAGGATGCCGACATGCCCTACATCCTGCGCCTGCGCGACGGGGAGCAACTCGTCGAGCTTCCCAACAACACCTACAGCCTCGACGACTTCCCCTTCTATCACCACTCGCGCACGCCGGTTTCGGAGGTCCGCGACCAGTGGATGGCGGAGTTCAGCTCGATCTATGCCGAGCGCGGCTATTTCCTGCACACGGTGCATCCCCGCGGCGCGTGGGGCTCGGGGTCGGCATCGCGGGTCGACGCGGTGCGCCAGCTCCTGCGGCACATCAAGCGCCACCGCGACGTCGCCTTCGTGACCCTGCCGGAGCTGGCCCGGTGGGTCGGCGACCACAGCGACGATTTCGAGGAGGTACGGGCATGACCGACGCCCCCGTGTTCCAGGGCACCCCGCTCGTCGTCAGCGTCAATGTCGACATCGAGACGCTCGACGCGGAGCGTGCCGGCCCGGCGGGTCTCTACGGCCGCTATTCCTACGGGCGCTACGGCGCGCGCGAGGGCATCTGGCGGCTGCTCGACGTCTTTCGCGCCGAGGGGGTCAGGGCGACGTTCTTCGTCGATCCGGCCGATGCGGGCAGGCACCCCGAGGTGATCGAGGCGATCGCCGGGGGCGACCACGAGATCGCCCTCTACGGGCGCGCCATGACCCGGCTCGGCGGCTATGACGAAGCCGGCCGCGCGGCTCTGTCGGAAGGCCGCGACGCGCTCGCCAGATTGACCGGCAAGGCGCCGGTCGGGTGGCGCTCGACCAACGGGCTCGTCGTGCGCGAGACGCTGCTCGACCTTGCCCGCGCCGGCTTCTCCTATGAGAGCAGCGCGCTGGACGACGACTGGCCCTACCTGATGGCGCAGGACGAGCTCAGGTTGGTCGAGCTGCCGGTGGCGGAGTATCTGCGGGACGCGACCTTTTATGCCGGGCATCACACGCATGAGCGGGTGCGCAAGGTCTGGCGCGAGGAGTTCGACGCCATCCGCTCCGAGGGCGGCTACGTGCATCTGGTCCTGCACACGCGCGGCGACCACGGGTCCGGCCGCGCGGACCGGGCGCGGGTGGTGGCCGAGTTCCTCGACCGCGCGCGGCGCGCGCCCGGCGTGGTGCCGATGCGCTGCGACGAGATCGCCGCGGCCTGCCGGGACAAGGCCCGCCCCGACACGTTCCTTGCCGAGATCGTCAAGCCCCGCGCCGATCCCCATCCGATGGATTCGCTGCCCATCTGACGACAGCTATGGACCGGGCGTTCAGGAATAGATCTCCTTCTCGCGCAGCAGCCTCAGGCGGGCGCGCTGCGCGTTGCGGATGTGGACGCGCGCGGCTTCCTCGGCCGCGTCCGGGTCCCGGTTGTCTATCGCCGACACGATGGCCAGGTGCTCCTCGTGCGCCGTCTCCGAACGGCTCGGTATGGCAAGGGTCGTGCCGCCGAGAAGCACCATCGCGTCGCGCAGCGACTGGAGCGACCGCAGCAGATAGCGGTTGTGGCCCGCATGGTAGAGCGCGCCGTGCAGGGCCTGGTTGAGCCGCGCAAGCTGGCCCGCGTCATGCGGATCGTCCATCTCGGAGATGACCAGCTCGCGCAGCTCCTGGATTTCAGCCTCCGACGCGTGGCGCGCCGCGAAACGCGCCGCCGTTCCTTCGAGCACCTCGCGCATGGCGTAGAGCTCGATGATCGCCTGATGGTCCAGCTTGGTCACGATCAGCCCCTCGTGCGGGGCATGCGACAGGAGGCCGTCCGTCTCCAGCCGGCGCAGCGCCTCGCGGATCGGGGTGCGGCTCACCCCGAGCTGCTCCGCGAGCTCGATCTCCCTCACGCGGCTGCCCGGCATCAGCGAACCTGTGGAGATGAGATCCTTGAGGGAATCGTACACGGACTTGCTCAGCGAGGATTGCTGCCGCCTGGGAGTGTTCAATGAGGGTCATCCTTTCCATTCAGGCCGAAAACCGCAAGTTGCCACAATGCGGGGCTTGTGTCTTGTAGACAATAGAATACATTCGTATTCAATACCGGTGATCCTGCGAGGAGCTTTGCGATGGTTGCGCCCTTTCCCCTGATTTCCGTATCGGGCTCTCCCTACGAACGCGGCCGGCAATACGGCCGGGCGGCGCGGGAGCGGGTCAAGCGCAGCTCGGCGATGTATTCCGGCACGCTCGACAGGCTGGGCCTCGACGGGCCCGGCAAGGCCCGCCTGATCGACGGCTTTCTCGACGTGATCGCGGATTTCGAGCCCGCCTATGTCGAGGAGATGAAGGGCATCGCCGACGGCGCGGAGGTGCAGCTCTCCGAGATCGTCATGATCAACGCCCGCACCGAGGTCGTCGCCAAGGCGCGCACGGAGCACGCCAGCCGCGCCGCCGTTCCGGCCGACGAGGGCTGCACCGGGGCGGTGATCCTTCCCGAGGCGTCGGCCGACGGGACCCTGGTCCACGGGCAGAACTGGGACTGGCGGGCGGAATGCGTCGATACCGCGATCGTCCTGCGGGTCGAGCGCGAGGACGGGCCGGATTTCCTGACCTTCGTCGAGGCGGGCGGCCTCGCCCGCTCCGGCCTCAACGCGGCCGGCATCTCCATCACCGCGAACTATCTCGAATCCGATCTCGATCACCGCCAGGTCGGGGTGCCGCTGGTGTGCCTGCGCCGCAAGGTGCTGGAGCAGGAGCACGTCTCGGCGGCGTTCCGGGCGGTGGCCAGGGCCCCGAAGGCCTGCTCCAACAACATGATGATCGCGTCGGCGGAAGGGTTCGCGCTCGATTTCGAATGCGCGCCGAACGAGGCCTTCCTCGTCTATCCGGACGAGGGCATGATCGTCCATGCCAACCATTTCACCAGCCCGGTCGCGCTGGCAAAGCTGGTCGACCGCGGCGTCGCCCGGTTTCCCGACACGCTCTATCGCGACTGGCGCGTGCGCAAGCTCCTGAAGGAGGCCGCCAAGCCCGGCATGGAGGAGCTGAAGCGGGCCCTCGCCGACGACTTCGCCGCGCCGTTCTCGGTCTGCCGCCCGCCGGTGCCGACGCCCGACGGGGAGGTGATTGCGACGGTGGCCGCGGTCGTCATGTCGCCGGCCAGGGGCATTATGGACGTCGCCCCGCTGCCGGCCGAGGGCGGGACCTACACCCGCTATGCGCTGCACGAGGCCGCGGCCGGCGCGGCCGCGGAATAGGGATGCGGTTCGATCTCGCCGACGTCGCGCCCGCCGACCGCTACAAGCTGCTGGCCTCGACGATCACGCCGCGCCCCATCGCCTGGGTGACCACCGTCAACGACGAGGGGCGGCCGAACGCGGCTCCCTATTCGTTCTTCAACGTCCTCGGCGAGGACCCGCCGGTGGTCGGCTTCAGCGTGGCCGACAGGGGCCCGGGCAGCAAGAAGGATACCGAAATCAACGTCCGCCGGTCGGGCGAGTTCGTCGTCAACCTGGTCAGCATGCCGACGCTGGAGCGGATGAACGTCACCGCCATCGATTTTCCGCCCGAGGTCGACGAGCTGGAGGCGGCGGGCTTGCGGCCGGTCCCGGCCGCGCATGTCGCGCCGCCGCTGATCGCCGAAAGCCCGGTCTCGCTGGAATGCAGGCTCTTCCGGATCGTCGGGCTCGGCGCGCTGCGCTCCCTGATCATCGGCGAGGTGCTGGCCGTCCATATCGTCGACCGGGCCGTGCTGGACCCCGCGCGCTTCTATGTCGACAACGCCGCGCTCGACGTCGTCGGCCGCATGCACACCAACAGCTATACGGACACGAGGAGCAGCTTCCTGATGCCGCGGCTGGACCTGCCGGCGGATTTTTCCGCCGGCGCGCCTGCCGCTCGCCGTGACGGCAAGCCGTGACAGCCCCTCTCGCCGTCTCGGTGGCGGGGGCCACCGGCGTGCTCGGACGGGACGTGGTGGCGCGCCTCGTCGAGGAGGGGTGCGCCGTCACGGTTCTCGTGCGGGACGATTCGCTTGCGCCGTGGTTCGAGGCGTTGCGATGCCGGCGGATACGCGGCGACCTGCTCGACCGCGATAGCCTCGACGGATTCGCCGCCGGGGCCGACTGCATCCTCCATCTCGCCACGGCGATTCCCGTTCCGGGGAGCGAACGACATCCCGGCTGGGCGATGAACGACCGCGTCAGGCGCGAGGGCACCGCCAATCTCGTGGACGCGGCACGGCAGGCCGGCGTGCGGCGCTTCGTGTTGCAGAGCATCGCCATGCTCCATGCCACGCCGGGCGGGGAGCCCGGCGACGAGGCGACGCCGTTTTCCCCGACCGAGGTCTCGGCATCGGCGGTCGACATGGAGGCGATGGTACGGCTTGCCGGTCTCGACTGGCGTATCGTGCGCGGCGGCGCCTTCTACGGACCGGAAAGCGGGCGCGACCGTGCCTGGCGCGACAGCGCGCTGAAGGGAACGTTGCGTTATCCGGGCGACGGACGGGATTTCATCTCGCTCGTGCATGTCAGCGACATGGCCGACGCCGTGGTGCGGGCGACGCTCGCGGAGCGGGGCAATCTCGCCGCCATCGTCGTCGACGACGAGCCCGTGACCTATCGCGATCTTTTCGGCTACGTCGCGCGGGTCTGCGGCGCGCCGCCCCCGTCCGGCGGCGGGGCCGTCGAGCGGCCGCCGTTCAGGCTTCAGGTGCGCCTTGCCCGCGAGGCATGGGGATGGCGGCCGCATTTCCGCACTTATCGTTGCGGGATCCTCCCGGGCCGACCATCGGACGCGCGCCCGCATTTGTTCAGATGACGGCCTCCTCGGCGAGGCGGCAGAGCTCGGCTTCGCTGTAGCCGAGCTCCCTGAGCACCGCATGGGTGTCCGCGCCCAGCTCCGGCGGCGGCACCGTCGCGGCGACCACCTCGCCGTCGACCTTGAAGCCGAGCGTCGGCAGGTGGATGTCCTGCGGCTCCCGGGCCCACCGCAGGGGGCGGGTGAAGGCGCGGGTGCGCGCATGGCTTTCCGCCAGCGTCTCGTCGAGCGAGCGCACCTTCGCGGCGGGAACGCCGGCGGCGTCGAGCGCGCGCTCCCATTCGTCGGCCGTCCGGGAGCGGAAGACGCTGACGAGCTCCGCGCGCAGCGCGGCGGCGTTGGCGCGGCGCGTGTGCGGATCGCGCCAGCGCGCGTCCTCCGGGATGTCGTCCCGCCCCAGCCCGGCGCAGAGCGCGCGGAACTGCCTGTCGTTGTTGGCGGCCACCATCAGGAGGCCGTCCGCGGTCTCGAAGGCGCCGGAGGACGGGCTCTGGCTCCATGCCTCGTTGCCTGCGGGCTTCGGCATCCAGCCGGCGTTCAGGTGGCTCGTCACCAGCGACGCCATCAAGAGCATTGAGGTATCGAGCATCGCCACGTCGAGGTGGACCGCCTCGCCCGTTCGCCTCGTCTCGTGCAGCGCCGAGACGATGGCGAACGCGGCATTCAAGCCGGTGGCGTAGTCGACATAGGGCGCGCCCACCTTCTGCGGCCCGGTCTCCGCGCTGCCGGTCGTCTTCATGATGCCCGACATGCCCTGGATGACATGGTCGTAGGCGGGGCGGTGGCTCATCTCCCCGTCCTGTCCGAAGGCCGAGATCGAGCAATAGACGATCCGGGGATTGAGCGCGCGCACCACCTCGAACGGCAGGCCGAGCCGGGCGATGGCGCCCGGGCGGAAATTCTCGATGAACACGTCCGCGCCCTCGATCAGGCGCTTCATGATGGCAAGGCCGTCCCTCGTCTTCAGGTTGAGCGCGACCGACTTCTTGTTGGCGTTCTGCGTCAGGTAGGCGAGGCCCATATTATCGCCGTTCAGCCCGGGCATCTCGCCGCGCTCGCGCGACCAGTCGCCCTCGCCGGGCATCTCGATCTTGAGCACCTCCGCCCCCATCAGGCCGAGCTGGTAGGCCGCGTACGGGCCGGCGAGCACCTGGGTGAGGTCGATGACGCGAATGCCTGCGAGGGGTTGGAACATCGGGCAGTCCTACTTGCGCTTGAAAAGGAGCCGGCAATCGCCGACCGCATCGTCTATCCGGCCGAGCCAGTCGCGCGCGGCCGCGTCGTCCCCGAGATGGGCGTCGAGGAACGCCAGCGTGATCCGCCGCACCGCGTCCTGCTGGGCGGGCACCTGCCGCTGCGGCGCGCGGTCGATGAAGCCGCCGAGGAAATGGTCGCCGTCCTCGATCACGGCGAGGTATTTTCCGCCCTGCGGGGCCAGCTCGTAGGGCTCCGACTTCCAGCGCCAGTCGCCACCCTTGGCCCCACGGTCCAGCGTGCCGGTGACGGTGAGCACGGGGCCGTCCATCGCGTCCCACGAGCCGTCGCGCAGGCCCTGCTGGTCGCGTCCCTGAGCGCTGAGCAGCACCGCCGCGCCGAAGCGCCGGTCGCGGAAGCGGCGCGCCGGGGCGCCGGGCATGTCGATCTCGGCCCCGGCGAGAAGCTGCGCGGTGAAGGCGCCGAAGGAATGCCCGGCGATCGCGCCGGGGAGGGGCGCGGCCTGCGCGCCGCAGGTGGCGTCGACGATGTCGGGGAGCGCCGCCATCAGGCCGCGGACCGCCTCGACGCGCTCCAGCCATCGCGCCGGGTCGTGCAGGATCTCGTGCAGCCGCGCGCGGACGTGGGGAATGGCGGTCCAGCCGGCGAGGTCGGCGTGCGGGTCGAGGCCGAGCGCCGGTTCCTCGCGCGCGACGATGCCGATGGCGTCGCGGAAGGTCGGATGGATGACGAGATAGCCATGGCGCGCCCAATGGGCGGAGAGGGCGGCATATTCGCCGCCGTTCGAGCCGAGGCCGTGGCAGAACACGACGAAGCCGCGTGGGGCACGATCCGCCGGCCAGCGGCAGACCAGCGGGCGCGCGGCGAAGGCCGGATGGCCGGCGAGGATGTCGTCGGCCTCGCGGATGGCGGATGTGCCGGACGCGCGGTTCATGACGCCACCTTCTGCATCGCGCGGGCCGCTTCCGTGTGGGTCGGGTCGGCGTCCCCGGCGTAGAGGAAGCAGTTGGCGGTGCCGCCGCCGGGAATAGCGTAGGCCGGCGGCATTTCGGCCGCGCAGCGCGGCATGGCGAAGGCGCACCGGTTCCGGTAGGGGCAGCCGGTGGCCGAAACGCGCGGCGTCTCCGGCGCGGGCGCCAGCTTGCGCGCGGCCCGCCGGCGACGCTGCGCCTCCGGGTCGAGCAGCGGCACGGCGTCGAGGAGTGCTTTCGTGTAGGGGTGGGCGGGCTCCCTGTAGACCCGGTCGGACGGCCCCTCCTCGACGATGTGGCCGAGATACATGACCGCGATGCGGTCCGAGATGTGGTGGACGAGGGCGAGGTCGTGGGCGATCAGCAGATAGGCGATGCCGAGCGCGTCGCGGCGCTCGTAGAGCAGGTTGATGATCTGGTTCTGGGTCGAGACGTCGAGCGCGCTCACCGGCTCGTCGAGCACGACCAGCTTCGGCTCCAGCGCAAGCGCCGAGGCGATGGCGATGCGCTGGCGCTGGCCGCCCGAGAACTGGTGCGGATGGCGCTCCAGATGCTCCTCGGAGAGCGACACCAGTCTGAGCAGTTCGAGCGCGCGGCCGCGCCGCTGCGCCCGCGTCATCGCGGCGTGGACCCGCAGCGGCTCGGTGACGATGTCCTCGACCGTCATCGACGGGTTGAGCGAGGAATAGGGGTCCTGGAAGACGGCCTGGATCTGGTTGCGCACGGCGGGCGGATAGCGCGTCTTCATCGCGGCAAGATCGACGTCGCCGAAGCGGATCGAGCCGCCGGAGGCCGGCACGAGGCCGAGCACCGTGTTGGCGATGGAGGACTTGCCCGAGCCGGACTCGCCGACGAGGCCCAGCGTCTCGCCGGCGCGGATGGAAAGGGTTGCGCCCTTGACCGCATGGAACGGCGTGCCGCCGAGGCCGAGAAGCGAGCGGCTCCGGTAGGTGACCCACAGGTCGTCGATCTCGAGGAGGGGTTCGCCGCTCACGACGCGCGCTCCAGTTCGAGCTCGCCGGCGCGCACGCAGCGGACCAGCCGGTCGGAGCCGGTGAGCGGGACGGGCCGGTCGCAGGCGGGAATCCTGAAATCACAGCGGTTGGAGAAGCGGCATCCGGCGGGCCACGATCCCGGCCGGGGCACGCTGCCGCGGATGGTCGGCAGCGGCGGGTTGCGGTCGGACGCGTGCGGCATCGCCCGGAGCAGGCCTTGCGTATAGGGATGGCGCGGGGCGGAGAACAGCGGGTCGACCTTCGCCATCTCCACCATCTCGCCGGCATACAGCACGCTGATGCGGTCGCAGATGTCGGCCGCGACGGCGAGGTCGTGGGTGACGAAGAGGATCGCCATGCCGAACTCGTCCTGGAGGTCGCGGAAAAGGTCGAGGATCTCCTGCTGCACCGTCACGTCGAGCGCGGTGGTCGGCTCGTCGGCGATGAGCAGCGAGGGGTTGCAGGAGAGCGCGCGGGCGATGGCGATGCGCTGGGCCATGCCGCCGGAAAGCTCGTGCGGGTAGGCCCGCGCGCGCTGGTCCGGCCGGGGGATGCCGACGCGGTCGATCAGCTCGACGGCCCGCGCCCACGCCTCTTTCTGTGACATGCCTTTCTTGCTGCGCAGCACCTCGGCGATCTGGCTGCCGACCGTGAATGCGGGGTTGAGGCTGGTGGTCGGGTCCTGGAAGACCATCGCCACCTCGTTGCCGCGCACCGCCTCCATCTGCCGGCGCGAGAGCGTGCGCAGGTCGCGGCCGTTGAGCAGGATCGAGCCGCGCGTCGTGCGCAACCCCGCACCCATCAGGCCGAGGATGGCGAGCCCGGTCATCGTCTTGCCGGAGCCGGATTCGCCGACCAGCCCCAGCGTCTCGCCCTTCGAGATGGCGAAGGAAAGGTCGGTGATGATCGGCAGCCCGTCGCCGACCGTCACCTCCAGCCCCTCCACCCGCAGCACCTCGTCCTTCAGAGGCTGCGGCAGCGTGCTGACCGGGGCAATGGCGACGGCCGGGGATTGGGCCCGCGCGACGGGCGCGACGGGCGTGGTGTCCACGGCGATGCCGCGGCCGATGGTGTCGCGGATGACGTCGCCGATGAGGTTGACCGAAAGCACCGTGACGATGATGGCGATGCCGGGCGGGACGGCGAGGAACCAGTTCAGGTCCATGAACGCGGCGGCGGTGTTGAGCATCGTGCCCCAGCTCGCGTCCGGCGGCTGGACGCCGAGGCCGATGAAGCTGAGCCCGGCTTCGGACAGCAGCACCGCGCCGACGGTCAGCGTCACCTGCACGATCAGCGGCGGCGCGATGTTGGGGAAGATGTGGCGCAGGAGGATGCGGCCGTCGGACGCGCCGATCACGCGGGCGGAACGGACATAGACCTCCTCGCGCTCGGCGAGGACGACGCCGCGCGCCAGCCGCAGGAACGAGGTCGAGTAGAGGATGCCCAGCGCGATCATCGCCTTGTGCAGGCCGGGGCCGAGGATGGCGATGATGACGATCGCCACCATGATCCCGGGTATCGAGACGATCGCCTCGACGATGCGCATGACCACCCAGTCCCACCAGCCGCCGCGGTAGCCGATGAAGAGGCCGAGCGGGACGCCGAGGACGAGGGCGATGGCCGTGCCCTCGGCGGCGGCGATGACGGCGATGCGGCAGCCGTGGATGAGCCGGGACAGCACGTCGCGGCCGAGGTCGTCGGTGCCGAGCCAGTGCTTCGCCGACGGCGCCTGCAACGCCTCGATCAGGTTCTGCTTCAGCGGGTCGTAGGGCGCGATCCAGTCGGCGAAGACCGCCATGAACGCGAGCAGGACGAGCACGGACGCGGCGATGCCGACGATGAATTGCGAGCCGCCCGGCCGCCAGCGGCGACGTGCAGTGACCCGGGAGCTTGCTGCGGCCGGCGCGGTCATGTCGGGCGCGCCTTGGGGTTGAGCAGGCCGTAGATCACGTCCGTGGCGAGCTGGACGAGGACCACGAGCGCGACCATGACCAGAACGATGCCCTGGATCATCGGAATGTCCTGCTGGCGCACCGCGCCGATGGCGAGGGTGCCGAGGCCGTTGATGGCGAAGACCTGCTCGACGATCAGCGCGCCGCCGAGCAGCACCGTGATCTGGAACGAGAGCACCGCGACGACCGGCACCATGGCGTTGGTGAGCGCATGCCGGAAGATGACGCGCCGCATCGACAGCCCTTGCGCGCGCGCCGCCCGGATATAGTCCTGCTGGAGCACGCCGACCATGGCCGAGCGGACCTGCCGGGCGATGGCCGCGCTGGACGAGGTGCCGAGCGCGATCGAGGGCAGGATGACGGAGCGCAGCCAGTCCCAGGGCGAAGCGGAGATCGGCGTGAAGCCGGTGGCCGGAAACCAGCGCAGGTTCACGGCGAAGATCGCGACCAGGATGAGCCCGAACCAGAAATTGGGCACCGCCTGTCCGAAGGTCGCGCCGAGCGTGGCGAGACGGTCGATCCAGGAGCGCGGACGCAGGGCGGCGGCGACACCGGCCGCGACGCCGATGACGATGGCGATGAGCGCCGAGACCGCCGTGAGCGAAAGCGTGACGGGAAGCCGCTGCATCACGGCCCCCATGACGCTGACGCTGTTGAAGAAGGAGGTTCCGAGGTCCCCCTGCACGGCCCTGCCCAGCCACTGGACATAGCGCACGACGACCGGCTGGTTCATGCCGAGCCGCTCGCGGACGATCTCGTACTGCTCCTGCGTGCCCGTGTCGCCGATGATGAGGTCGACCGGATCGCTCGGCAGCAGCGACGTGAACGAGAACGTCAGCACCGACACGAAGAACAGCAGGGGTACCAGCGCGAGAAGCCGCTGGACAATGAGCCGAAGCATCGGGGGACCCGGATCTCAGTCGTTGGCCTTCAGGCCGCGAAGATTGATCGAATCCTCGCCGAAGCGATAGACGACCGTGGGATTGCTCGCGGTCCTGTCGCTGACGCCGATCAGGATCGGCGTGTTGGTGACGAAGATCAGGAACGCTTCCTCGGCGAGCCGCGCCGCCATCGCCTTGTAGATCGGGCCGCGCACGTCGGGGTCCACCGATTCCAGCCCCTGCCGCGCCAGCGACAGCAGCTCCTCGCTCGGCTTGGCCTTGAAGGGGTTGTAGGCGGCGTCCTCGTAGATGTAGCGCAGCGCCAGGAATTTCGGGTCGGTGTTCGTCGCCCAGACGAGGTTGGTCGCCGGGTAGTTGGTGGTGCGGCTGACGCGCGCCAGCGTGCCCGGCTCCTGCGGCACGATGTTCATGGTGATGCCGATCTCCTTGAAGAAGCCGGCCAGCGCCTCCAGGCGCGACTGGTAGATCGGGATCGACGGCATGTCGAAGGAGAAGCCGTCGGGGAACTTCGACCGGGCCATGAAATCGCGGGCCTTGTCGAGATCGTATTCGTGGACGCCCTCCAGCGCCGGGTCGTAGGCCCAGTCGCCCTTGCCGTAGGGCTGGAAGGACTTTTCGGCGAGGCCGAACTGGACCGCCTTGCCGAAGGCCTCGCGGTCTATGGCATGCGCCATGGCCTTGCGCACGTCGAGGTCGGCGAAGGCGGGAACGACGGTGCCTTCCCGGTCGGAGAGGATGACGTGGTAGTTGAGGCCGCCGGTGCCGCGCACGAGCTTCAGGCCGGGCGTGCGGTCGATGATGGCCGATTGCGGGTTGGCCAGCCAGTTGCCGGCGTCGATCTGGCCGGTCTTCAGCGCGTTGAGGCGGGCCGTGTCGTCGGGAAGCTCCCAGACCTCGTAGCGGGACAGCCCGATCTGGTCCTTGTCCCAGTAGGTGGGGTTGGGCGTATAGACGCGGACCTCGCCCTCGCGCGACAGCTCCTTGCTGTAGACGTAGGGTCCGGTGCCGATTGGATTGCGGTCGAGCGCGGGGTCGGCCATCGCCGCCGGCGCGAGCATCATGCCGCCGGTGTGGCACAGGCTGTCGATGATCGCCGGGTCGGGCTCCTTGAGCCTGATCCGGACGGTGTGCGCGTCGACCGCCTCGGCGCTCTCGACGGTCTTCAGCCCCTCGATGATGGCGAGCCCGACGCCGCGGTTGATGTTGGCGGCCGCGACCTCGGCGTCGAACGCCTCGCCATTGCTGAAGCTGATGCCCTCGCGCAGCCTGATCGTCACGTCGAGCCCGTCGATCTCGTAGCCGCTGGCCAGCAGCGGCACGGGCTTGCCGTCGGGGCCTCTCTCGAACAGCGATTCATAGACCGGGCGCAGATAGGGGACGCCGCTGCCGCTTTGCTGCTGCGGGTCCATGGTGATGAGCTTCACCTGCTCGGCATATCTGAACGTGCCGGCCTCCTGCGCCAGGGCCGAACCCGCGCCCACTCCCAGCGCGAGCGCGACTGCCAATGCTGATCCAGTGATCCAGTTCTTCATCAGGCCCTCCCAGCCTTGAGTTCCGGCGCGCCCTCCGGCGGCGCCGGTGCTAGTTCATCCTCCCGCCGATGGGTGGGGAAGATTGTGATCTAGTTCTAGCACTTTGTCACTTTCATGCTATCATGCCAAGACGCTTCTTTTCTTTTTCTCCGGCAGCCGCGGATTTTTGCCCATTGCCTGCGATTGCCGGGATGCCTACGAACTGGGCTAGCTGCTGGAAGGATCACCGCCTTTGCCGAATGCCGCCGAACAGGTTCAGATGCTGCGCGACGACGGCACGCCCTATTACGTCCAGCTCGCGACGGTCATCCGCCGGCAGATCGCGGACGAGATATGGAACGTCGGCGACAGGTTGCCGACTCTGAAGCATCTGGTCGCGACCTACGGCGTGTCGCCGATGACCGTGCGCCACGCGCTGGCGGGGCTCGAGAAGGAGGGCCTGATCAGCGCTGAGCGGGGCCGCGGCACCTTCGTCACGGCGAAGCCCGAAATGGCGGGGTCGTCGGCCCCGCACCTGCTCACCCGCTCGCCCTCGCAGCGGGGCGGGGAGCTCAGCTTCCGCGTCGTCGCCTCGCGGCCGGCGGCGGGCGAGCTGCGCATGGCCCCGGAGGACGGCGAGCCGCTCGACGACTACCGCTACATGAAGCGGCTGTTCTCCCGCAACGGCGGCCCGTTCACCGTCGGCGAGTACCTCGTCGCCACCGAAATCTACGACCTCATCCCTCAGAAGCGCTGGACGCGCGAGCTCATCAGCACGCTGCTCTACGACACGAAGGAGGTCGGCCTCGCGCGGGTGCGCCAGACGTTCCGCGTCATCTCCTCGATGCCGCAGGAAGCCAACGAGCTCGGGATCCAGGTCCACGACCCGGTCGTCCAGGTCCGCCGCATCTTCCAGAACGCGCGCAGGGAGGTCATCTGCCTCGCGCAACTGGTCTACCGCACCGACGGCGTCGTGTTCGACATCAATGTCGACATCGACGACCGCGACCGCCTGCTCGAACTGGGCGGCATCCCCGAATCCTGAATTAACCCCTAGCGTAGCGTCGCGATCTTCTCGTCGCGCACGACGTAGCGCAGCACCATGTCGACGACGTTGCGGCGCAGGACCTTCAGCGCCTCCTCGGTGCCGAAGTCGCGGCCGAAGATGCCGGAGAACGTCGCCCGGTTCGACACGTTGAAGAAGCACAGCGCGCTGATCTGCCAGTGCAGCTCGAGCGGCTCGATGCCGGGGCGGAACCAGCCCGCCTCGACGCCGCGGGCATAGATGCCGGCGACGCGGTCGATGGCCGCGACGTTCAAGGCGCGGATCTCCGTCGAGCGCTCCAGATACTGGGCGTTGTGGATGTTCTCGATCATCACCATGCGGATGAAGGCCTCGTGCCGGTGATGGTGGTCGAAGGTGAACTCGACCATGCGGCGCAGCGCCTCGACCGGCTCCAGATCGGCGACGGCGAGCTTGGCCTCGCCCTCGCGCACCTGCCGGTAGGCGTTCTCCAGCGCGGCGAGGTAGAGCCCGTCCTTGTCGCCGAAATAATAGTAGATCATCCGCTTCGACGACTTGGTGCGCGCGGCGATCTCGTCGACCCGCGCCCCGGAAAGCCCGTTGCGCGCGAACTCCTCCGACGCGACCTCGAGGATGTTGCGTTTCGTCCCCTCGGGGTCCTGCTGGCGCGTCGCCTTTTCGGCGCGTTTCGGCTTGGGCGTGATCTGCATGGCTTCAAGGCCCCGAAAACGGGTTTGACAAAACTAACCAGTTCGTACATTTTGACTGTGCGTCGTGGCCATTTACCGGGCCGGGCGCCGTAAAGACAAGTGTCGCGGCTTTCGCGGCACCCCGGGGATGAGACGGGAGGAGACAGTCGCGTGCAAGCCGCCGATCCGTCGGAGGCCCTCGACCGGGCCGTCCGCCACCATGGCCGTGCAGACAGGAAAGACGGTCCGGCCGTGCTGGTCGGGCTGATCGGCCGCGGCATCCAGGCCTCGCGCACGCCGACGATGCACGAGCGCGAGGGGACGAGGCTGGGGCTGGCCTGCGACTACATCCTCATCGATTTCGACCAGCTCGGCCTTGCCGACGAAGAGCTCGGGGCGGTCGTCGCCGCGGCCGAGGCGCGCGGCTTCGCCGGGCTCAACGTCACCCATCCCTACAAGCAGCGCGTGCTTGCCGCGCTCGATAGCCTGTCGCCCGAGGCAGAGGCCATCGGCGCGGTCAACACCGTCATCTTGCGCGAGGGAACGCGCACCGGCCACAACACCGACTGCTGGGGCTTCGCCGAGAGCCTGCGCGGCGCCATGGCCGGGACGCCACTCGGCGCGGTCGTCCAGTTCGGCGCGGGCGGGGCCGGGGCCGCGGTGGCGCATGCGCTGCTCGATCTCGGGGTTCGCGACCTCGCCATCGTCGACACCGACCGCGCGCGGGCCGCGGCGCTCGCCGCGCGCATGGGGGCACGCTTCGAGGCGAAGGTGCGCGCCTGCGAGGCGGATGCGGCGCTGCTCGCCGCCTGCGACGGCATCGTCAACACCACGCCGGTCGGCATGGACAAATATCCCGGCACGCCGTTCCCGGTCGAACACCTCTCGCCGCGCCACTGGGTCGGCGAGATCGTCTATTTCCCGCGCGAGACGGCGCTGCTGCGCGCCGCGCGGGGCCTCGGCTGCCGCACGCTCGCCGGCACCGGCATGGCCATCTGCCAGGCGGTGCGCGCCTTCGAGCTGTTCACCGGCGTCACCCCCGACCGGCACGCGATGGGCCGGCATTTCGAGGAGGCCGCATGAGCGCCGGGGCAGCCACGATCGGGATCGAGGCCGTGGTGCGCGGGGCCGACCGGCTGGGCGAGACCCCGCTATGGTGCGCGCGCACCGGCAGGCTGTGGTGGCTCGATATCGAGCGGCCGAAGCTGCAATCCTACGATCCGGCGAGCGGCCGGCACGAGGCCGTCGCCTTCGACTGCACCTATCTCGGCACGCAGGCGCTGACGGCGTCCGGCGCGCGGCTTCTCGGACGCGACCTCGATCTGGTGATCCGCTCCGACGAGACGGGCGAGACCCACCCATTCGCCACGGTCGAGACCGGCCTCGACAACCGGCTCAACGACGGCCGCGTCGACGCGCGCGGCCGCTTCTGGGTCGGCACGATGGACAACGCGCTCTCCCGCCCGAACGGCAGCCTCTACCGCGTCGATCCCGACGGCGGCGTGACGCGGATCGCCGGCGACGTCATCGTCTCCAACGGCATCGCCTTCTCGCCGGACGGCCGCACCCTCTACTTCACCGACACGCGCCGCCACCAAAGCTGGGCCTTCGACCTCGACCTCGACGACGGCACTGTTACCAACCGGCTGCTGCTCGCAGACTATTCGGCGACGGGCGAGCGGCCGGACGGGGCGTGCATCGACGTCGACGGCTGTTTGTGGACGGCGTTCTTCGCCGGCGGGCGCATCGTGCGCTATCGGCCGGACGGGCGCATCGACCGCACCATCCCGCTGCCGGTGACCAACCCCACCTGCCTGTGCTTCGGCGGGGCGGACCTGAAGACGCTCTACGTCACCACGGCGGCGAAGTTCCTGAGCCCGGAGCAGCTTGCGGCGGAGCCGCTGGCCGGCGCGCTGTTCGCGATCGAGGGCGCGGGGCAGGGCCTTCCCGAGCACCGTTTCGGCCACAACCCCAGCCCACAACCCCAGCAAGGAGGACCGGCGTCATGACTGAACGATTCACGAGAAGGGCGGCTATGGCCGGCACCGCCGCGCTGGCGCTTGTCCTGTCGCTGGGTCTGTCCGGCGGCGCGGCCTCGGCGGAGGCGATCAAGCTGCGCTTCGCCGATTCCACCACCGCGGACGCGCCGCGCTCGCGGGCGCTGGTCGAGATCTTCGCCAGGGAAATCGGCGACGATTTCGCCTTCGAGCCCTATTTCGGCTCGACGCTCTACAAGCAGGGCACCGAGATCGTCGCGGTCCAGCGCGGCAATCTCGAGCTGGCGCTGATGCCGCCCTCCGACTTCGCCAAGCAGGTGCCGGCCTTCAGCATCCTCACCGCCGCCTATCTGGTGCGCGACGCGGCCCATATGAGCGCGATCTTCGCCAGCGACGTCGGCGACGCGTTCAGGAAGATGGCGCGCGAGGAGATGGGGGTCGTCATCCTCGCGCCGGCCTATTACGGCACGCGCCACGTCAACCTGCGCGGCGACAGGAAGATCAACGTGCCGGAGGACCTCGCCGGCATCAAGCTGCGCATGCCGGGCGGCGAATCCTGGCAGTTCCTCGGCGAGTCGATCGGCGCCAACCCGACGGCGATGGACTATGCCGAGGTCTATACCGGCCTCCAGACCGGCGCCATCGACGCGCAGGACAACCCGCTGCCGAACAACCGGCTGATGAAGTTCCACGAGGTGACGGACCAGATCGTCCTCACCGGCCACAATGTCGGCTTCGGTATCCTCCTGATGAGCGCCAAGCTGTTCGACGGCCTGACGCCGGAGCAGCAGGAGCGCATCCAGAAGGCTGCCGACGCCGCCTTCGCCTGGAGCAACGCCGAGTATCTGCGCGAGGAGGCGGAGCTGATCGACTATTTCAGGGGCGAGGGCCTCGACGTCTACACGCCCGACGTCGAGGCGTTCCGCGCCTATTCCAACAGGAAATACCTCGGCTCGTCGCTGTCGAAGGACTGGCCCGAGGGCATGCTGGAGCGCATCAACGCGCTCTGACCGGAACCGCAAAGGACGCCGGGAGGAGCCGGGAGACCGGACCGGCGTCGCTCAACAAGGGAGGAATACCATGACTTTCACCACCACGCGCCGCAGCGTCCTGATGGCGGCGGGGCTTCTGGCCTCGGCCGCGGCCTTCCCCGCGCTCGCGCAGGACAAGCCGAAGCTCCGCTTCTCGGCGGTGTTCTCCGAGCAGGACATCCGCGCCGACATGATGAAGATGTTCGCCGAAGACATCGCCGGCGACTTCGCCTTCGAGGGCTATTACGGCGGCGTCCTGTTCAAGCAGGGCACCGAGCTCGTCGCGCTCCAGCGCGGCAATCTCGAGATGGGCAACATCGCGCCGCAGGACGTCTCCAACCAGGTGCCGGAATGGTCGATCCTGACCTCGGCCTATCTGTTCCGCGACGCCGGGCACCTGAAGACCTTCTTCGACAGCGAGCCGGGCGAGGAGATGAAGAAGCTGGCGGAGGACAAGCTCGGCATCCGCGTCCTCGGGCCCACCTTCTTCGGCACGCGACAGGTCGGCCTCAAGGGCAACAAGAAGATCGACACGCCCGCCGACATGGCCGGCATCAAGCTGCGCATGCCGGGCGGCGATTCGTGGCAGTTCCTCGGCCAGGCCATCGGCGCCAACCCGACGCCGATGGCCTATGCCGAGGTCTATACCGGCCTCCAGACCGGCGCCATCGACGGCCAGGACAACCCGCTGCCGAACGTCCAGAACATGAAGTTCTACGAGGTGATGCAGCAGATCGTGCTGACCTCGCACCTCGTCGGCTTCGATCTGCTCGTCATCTCCTCCAAGGCGTGGAACGAGATGACGCCCGAGCAGCAGGCCAGGGTGCAGGAAGCCGCCGACAAGGCCATCGACTGGAGCACGGCCGAGCACCTGAAGCGCGAGGAGGAGCTTGCCGCCTCGTTCAAGGAGATGGGCCTCGACGTCTATGTGCCGGACGTCGACGCGTTCCGCGCGCATGCGCAGAAGATGTATCTCGAATCCGACCTCGCGAAGAGCTGGCCGGCCGGCCTCGTCGACAAGATCAACGCGCTCTAGGCCGGGCGCTTTCCCGTCCTCCGCCGCCCGGCCCCCAAGGGGGAGAGGCGGCGGCGGACCACAGGAGGACACGATGCAAGGATCGTCCGTTGCGCGCATCCTGGAATGGCTGCGCGCCCGCGCCGAGAACGTCGCCTGCGCCATGCTGGCGGCGATGTTCGTCGCCTTCATGCTGCAGATCGCGTTCCGCTACCTGCTCAACATGCCCATCGGCTGGACGCACGAGATCAGCGTCGTGCTGTGGATCTGGCTCGTGCTGTTCGGCAGCGCCTTCGTGGTGCGCGAGAGCGAGGAGATCCGCTTCGACCTCGTCTACGGCGCGGTCCGCGACGGCCCGCGCCGCGTCATGGGCCTGATCACGGCCGCGGCGCTGATCTTCCTGTTCGGCATCTCGCTGCCGGCGGTGATCGACTACGTCACCTTCATGAAGGTCGAGCGCTCGGCCTATCTCAAGATCCGCTTCGACTACCTCTATTCCATCTACATCGTCTTCGCCGTCGCGATGATCGTCCGCTACATCTGGATCGCCTGGCTGGCGGTGCGTGGTGAGGCGCCCGAGGCGTATGACCCGACCAAGGCGAGCTCAGGCGTATGAACCTCACCAGCCCGTTTTCCATCACGCTGTTCGTCATCACGGCGCTCGCGCTGCTCGGCCTGCCGATCGGGCTCGCCATGATGTGCGGCTCGATCCTCTATCTGCTGCTCGCCGGCCTCGACATGGGCACGGTGGCCGAGCAGTTCCTCAACGGCATGTATTCCAACTACGTGATCCTCGCCGTGCCGCTGTTCGTGCTGGCGGCCGAGATCATGAACTCCGGCTCGATGACCGAGCGGCTCTTGCGCTTCTGCAACGTGCTGGTCGGCCGCTTCCGCGGCGGGCTGGCGCAGGTCAACATCGTCCAGTCGATCATCTTCGCCGGCATGTCGGGCTCGGCCATCGCCGACGCGGCCGGCTCCGGCCGCATGATGCAGAACATGATGACGCGCGAGAACCGCTACACGCCGAGCTACGCCGCGGCGCTGACGGCGGTGACGGCCGTGGTCGGGCCGATCATCCCGCCCTCGATCCCGCTCGTCATCTACGCGCTCGTCTCCGACGCCTCGATCGGCTACCTGTTCCTCGGCGGCGTGGTGCCGGGGCTGCTGATGTCGTTCATGCAGATGGGGCAGGTGGCCTGGACCGCGCGGCGCAAGAACTTCCCGGTCGAGGAGGCCGTGCCGCTGCGCGAGATCCCCGAGATCACGTGGCGGGCGTTCCCGGCGCTGCTGATGCCGGTGATCCTGCTCGGCTGCATCTATACCGGCGTCACCACGCCGACGGAGGCGGCGGCGCTGGCGGCGGCCTATGCGCTGGTCATCTCGGTCTTCCTCTACCGCAGCCTGCCGGCGCGGGAAGCCTATGGCGCGCTGCTGATCTCGACCAAGACCAGCGCCTCGATCGGCATGCTGATCGCCGGCTCGCTCGTCTTCAACTACGTGGTGACGGTCGAGAACATCCCCAACACGCTGAAGGCGATCCTGACCGCGTGGGAGCTGACGCCGATCCAGTTCCTGATCCTCGTCAACGTCATCCTGCTCCTGCTCGGCTGCGTGCTGGAAGGGACGGCGGTGCTGCTGATCATCGTGCCGGTGTTCATCCCGACGGCGCAGGCGCTCGGCATCGACCTCGTGCATTTCGGCGTCGTCGTCGTGGTCAACGTCATGCTGGGGCTGGTGACGCCGCCCTACGGGCTGCTGCTGTTCATCATGACCAACATCTCCGGCGCACCGATCAAGGACATCATCCGCGACTGCATGCCGTTCCTGTTCTGGATGGTGGTGTGCCTCGGCCTCATCACCTTCATTCCCGAGCTGGTTCTGTGGCTGCCGCGCATGGCCGGCTACGCCGGCTGAGACGGGAGGCCGCCGGGAAGCCGGCGTGAAACGCAATGATTCGCCCGCGGATCGAGGGAGAGCGCCGTGATCGAGCAAACGCCGGTCGTGTTGTCGGTCGCGGCCGCCGCCTCGTTCCTGGTCGGCATGTCGAAGGGCGGGGTGCCGACGGTCGGCACGCTGGCGGTGCCGCTGCTCGCCCTCTTCATGGCCCCGGTGAGCGCGGCCGCGCTTCTCCTGCCGATCTTCGTCGTCAGCGACGTCGTCGCGATCTGCCTCTACCGCAGGGAGTTCTCGGCCCGCAACCTCGCCATCCTGACGCCGGCGGCCCTTGCCGGCGTCGCGCTGGGCTGGGCGCTGGGCGCGTGGCTTTCCGGCGCGTTCGTCGGCCTCCTGGTGGGCGCGACCGGCATCTTCTTCTGCGCCAACGCCTGGTTCTTCGCCCGTCGAGCCCGCCCGGCGCGTCCCGCCGACGTGCCGAGGGGCGCGTTCTGGGGCGCGCTGACCGGGCTGGCCAGCTTCGTGTCGCATTCGGGCGGACCGACCTTCCAGATGTACGTCCTGCCGCAGCGGCTTCCCAAGATGGTATATGCCGGCACGGCGACGATCCTGTTCGCCATCGTCAACGCGGCCAAGATCGTGCCCTACTGGCAGCTCGGCCAGTTCACCGGCATCGAGCCGTCGCTCGCGCTATGGCTGGCCCTGCCGGCGCTCGCCGGCACGCTGGCCGGCCGCTGGCTGACGCGGACCATGCCGGACCGCCTGTTCTTCCGCCTCGTGGAGATCGCGCTCTTCGCCGTGTCGCTGAAGCTGGTGTGGAACTACGCGCTCATTCTCGGCGTCGGGGGCGCGTAGCGATGCGGCCCCTACCGGCTGCGCGACTGGACGGCGGCGCGCATCTCGCTCCTGAGCGCGCCGATCAGCTCGTCGGCGAAGATCGAGCGCGGCGTCTCGGCATTGACGACGCAATAGGCGGTGAACGCCGTCTTCTCGGCGATGCGGCGCACCGCGACGCCGGGGATGTTCGGCGTCGCCACGGAGAACTCGTCCACCACCGCGACGCCGAGCCCCGCCGCCACCAGCGACACCACCGTGTGCGAGAACCGCGCCTGGATCGACAGCTCGAACGGCAGGCCGTTGTCGAGGAAGGGGGAGGCAAGGTTGCGGCCATAGGGGTCGTTGGGGTCGATGCCGATCAGCGGCTGCTCGGCCAGCCTCGCCAGCGACACCTCCTCCTGCGCGGCGAGCGGGTGGCTCTCCGGCAGCACCGCCATCAGCCGCCCCGAGGCGAGCGGGTAGGAGATCAGGCCGGGATGGTCGACCTTGTAGCTCATCGCCACCGCCTCGCCCTTCTTCAGCAGGAGGTAGTCGACCGTCTCCTCGATCTTGAGGACGTTGATGTTCATCCTGAGGCCGGGGAAGCGGTGGCGCAGCCGCTCGACGGCGCGCGGCATGATGTGCTGGGCGATCGACGGGACCGAGGCGAAGGAGAAGACGCTCGAGTCGCCGCGCTTCAGCGCCTCGATCGAGAATTGCAGGTTCTCGACCTTGGAGAACACCTCGTTGATCTGGCCGAAGATGCCGCGCGCCTCGTCGGTGGGCGTGAAGCGGCCGTGCCGGCGCGAGAACAGCCTGACGCCGAGCTGCGTTTCCGTGTGCTTCATCGCCCGGCTGACGCCCGGCGCGGAGACGCCCAGAAGGTCGGCCGCGCCCTTGACCGTGCCGGCCATCATGATGGCGCGGATCACCTCGACCTGCCGCAATGTCAGCACCGCGTCCTCCTCCGGTTCGCTTCGATCAAATTAACATCATGTATGCTTCAAGCGCCATATGGGTATTTGAGGTTATGTGACCGCCTTCCTAGCATTCCTGCGTATCCGGCGCTGCGCGGCGGCCGGAGAGGGAGGAAGAATGTTCGGTTCCGGTGACGAGGTCCTCATCGAGGACGAATTCCTGCGCGACGGGCTCCAGAACGAGGCAAGGCTGCTGCCGCTCGCCGACAAGGTCGCCTTCGTGCGCGGGCTCGAGGATGCGGGGCTGCGCCGCATCCAGCTCGGCTCCTTCGTCAACCCGGCCCGCGTGCCGCAGATGGCCGACACCGACGCGCTGTTCGAGACGCTGGAGCGAAAGGCGGGCGTCACCTACACCGCGCTCGTCCTCAACATGGCCGGGCTGGAGCGGGCGCTGGCCGTCGCCGTGCCGCATCTGTCGATCTCGGTCTCGGCGAGCGAGAGCCACAGCCGCGCCAATGTCGGCAAGACGGTCGACGAGGCGCTCGCCCATATCGCGCCGGTGATCGAGCGGGCGCTCGGGGCCGGCGTCGCGGTCAGGGCCGGCATCCAGTCGGCGCTCGGCTGCGGCTTCGAGGGGCGCATCGCCCCCGAGCGCGTCGTCGCCATCGCCGGCGCGTTCTCAGGCCTCGGCGTCCACGAGATCAACCTCGCCGACACGGCCGGCCTCGGCAATCCGCGCCAGGTGGTCGAGCTCGTCGGCGCGGTGCGCGCGGCGGTGCGGCCTGAGGTCAAGCTCTCCCTTCACCTCCACGACACGCGCGGGCTCGGCCTCGCCAACATGGTGGCCGGGCTTCAGGCCGGCGTGCGCATCTTCGACGCCGCGCTCGGCGGCCTCGGCGGCTGCCCGTTCATTCCCGCCGCCTCCGGCAACATCGCCACCGAGGACGCCGTGTTCGCGCTGGAGGAGATGGGCGTTTCGACCGGCATCGACTGGCAGGCGCTGGCGGCGCTCGCCCGGCGGCTCGAAGACATGCTCGAACGCCGCCTGCCGGGCCGCATGGCCCATATCGCCGCGCCCGCCGGCGCGGCTCGTTGAGGGGAGGCGGAACGATGCGCAGACGCTTCTCCCTCGCCTACCTGACCGTGCCCGGCGTCACCCCGCCGGAGCAGACCTATATCGCGGCGCGCGCCGGCTACGATTTCGTCTCCTTCCGCCTTGCCCATATGGGCGTCGCCGACGAGCCGGAGTTCGAGCCGCTGAACCCGGCGGTCCTGCGCCGCACGCAGGACGCGCTGCGCGAGACCGGGCTTTGCGCGCTCGACGTCGAGCTGGCGCGGATCGTGCCGGAGCGCGCCGCCCGCGACTATCTGCCGGCGATGGAGGCCGCCGCCATGCTCGGCGCGCGCCACATGATCGCCTCGGCCTGGACGAAGGCGAAGGACGACCGCGATTTCGTCGTTGCCCGCTATGCCGAGATCTGCGACCTCGCGCGGCCCTACGGCCTGACCGTCGACCTCGAATTCCCGACCTTCTCGCGGCTCGGCTCGCTGGCCGAGGCGCGCGACGTGGTCGAGGCGGCGGGGGAGCCCAATGCCGGCATCCTCGTCGACGCGCTCTACTTCCACTTCTCGCGCTGCACGCAGGACGAGCTCATGGCGCTGCCGCGCCACTGGGTGAACTTCATCCATCTGTGCGACGCCGGCCCCGGGATCCCGCAGGACCACGAGGCGATGAAGGCGATCGCGCGCGAGGAGCGGCTCTATGTCGGCGAGGGCGCGATCGACCTGCCGCTTCTCGCCGCCTGCCTGCCCGACGTGCCGTTCTCGATCGAGCTTCCCAATGCGCGCCGCAGCGCCGAGCTGGGCCATGTCGGCCACGCAAGGCGCTGCCTCGACACGGCGCGCGCCTATTTCGACGGCTTCGCCCGCGCCACCCAACCGCGCCGCGCGGGCGCAGCCGCATGACCCCTCGCACTTCATGGAGATGAGCCGATGGCCCGCGATGTCACCGAAGAGGAAAAGAAGACGGTCGCCGAGATGATCGCCCGCGCCCGCGCGGCGATGGACGCGATCAGGGATTACGACCAGGCGCAGGTCGACCGGCTGGCGCAGGCGCTCGGCTGGGCGACCGGCAACGAGAAGACCTTCGTGCGCATCGCCCAGATGGGCGTCGACGAGAGCGGCATCGGCGACCGCGCCGGCCGCGCCGGCAAGCGCTTCAAGATCCTCGGCGTGCTGCGCGATGCGCTGCGCCAGAAGAGCGTGGGCGTGATCGAGGTCGACGAGGAAAAGGGCATCACCAGGATCGCCAAGCCGGCCGGCGTCATCGCCTCGCTGATCCCGACCACCAACCCGGAGCTGACGCCGCCCGTCACCGGCATCTACGCCATCAAGTGCCGGAACGCGGTGATCTTCTCGCCGCATCCGCGCGCGCGCCACACCACCTTCGAGATGGTGCGGGTGATGCGCGAGACGCTGCGGAAGCTCGGCTGCCCGGAAGACATCTTCCAGTGCGTCGAGCGGCCGTCGATCCCGCTGACCGGCGAATTGATGGCGCAGGCGGACCTGACGCTCGCCACCGGCGGCAAGCCGATGGTCAAGGCCGCCTATTCCTCGGGCAAGCCCGCCTTCGGCGTCGGTGCGGGAAATTCCACGATGGTCATCGACGAGACGGCCGACATCGCGGAAGCCGCCCGCAACTCGCGCGTGTCGAAGACCTCGGACTACGGTTCGGGCTGCTCGGCCGACGGCAACCTCCTGATCGACGACCGCATCTACGAGGCGATGCGCGAGGCGCTCGTCGCCGAGGGCGGCTATCTGTGCAATGCGCAGGAGAAGGCGCTGCTCGAAAAGGCGATGTGGGACCCGGACGGCCACCGCACCATCGAGACGGTGGCGGTGTCGGCCCAGCGCATCGGCGAGATCGCCGGCTTCACGGTGCCGGAAGGCCGCTCCTTCATCATGGTCGAGCAGGACGGCATCGGGCCGGAGCACAGATTCTCCTCGGAGAAGCTGTGCGTGGTGATGGCGCTCTTCCGCTATCACGGCTTCGACGACGCGCTCGCCAAGGTGCGCGCCATCTACGAGGTCGGCGGCAAGGGCCATTCCTGCGGCATCTACTCGTTCGACGACGACCACATCGCCCGGCTGGCGGCCGTCGCGCCGGTCAGCCGCATGATGGTGCGCCAGGCCCAGTCCAAGGCCAATGCCGGCTCGTTCACCAACGGCATGCCGATGACCTCGTCGCTCGGCTGCGGCATCTGGGGCGGCAACATCACCAACGAGAACATCTCGCTCAAGCACTACATGAACGTGACCTGGGTGTCGCGGCCGATCCCCGAGGACAGGCCGAGCGACGCCGAGCTGTTCGGCGAATTCTACAACACCGAGACCCTGTGAGGCGCGCCATGACCAAGGACCTGATCTCCAACCAGCTGGTGCGCTATCTCGAGGAACGGGGCGTCACCCACGTCTTCGGCCTGTGCGGCCACACCAACATCGCCGTCCTGTCGGCGATGGCGAATTCGCGGCTGCGCTTCGTCAACGTCCGCCACGAGCAGATCGCCGCCCATGCCGCCGACGGCTATGCCCGCGCCACGGGCCGGGCCTCGGTGTTGCTCAGCCATCTCAGCCCCGGCCTGACCAACGCGGCGACCGGCGTCGCCAACGCCGCGCTCGACTGCATCCCGATGGTGGTGATCGCCGGAGACGTCCAGTCCTACTATTACGGCAAGCATCCGCATCAGGAGGTCAACCTCCATTCCGACGCCGCCCAGTACGAGATCTACCGTCCCTTCGTGAAGCGCGCCTGGCGCGTCGACACGCCGGAGCTGTTCCCGGAGATCATCGAGAAGGCGTTCCAGCTCGCCGAGAGCGGCCAGCCCGGCCCGGTGCTGGTCAACGTGCCGATGGACGTGTTCTCGACCGAGATCGACGTCGCGCTGTTCGACCGGCTGCGGGGCAACACCAAGGCGCTGGCGAAGCCGTCGATCGACGACGAGACCGCGCGCGCCATCGTCTCGCGGCTGATCGAGGCGAAGGATCCGTTGATCCATGTCGGCGGCGGCATTGCCCTCGCCAAGGCCTATGACGAGCTGCGCGCCTTCGTCGACCATTTGCAGATCCCCGTCTCGCACAGCCTGATGGGCAAGGGCGTGCTGGCGGACGACCACCCGCTGGTGCTGGGCATGACCGGCTTCTGGGGCACGCAGTTCACCAACGACCGCTGCATGAAGGCGGACTGGGTGCTGGCGCTCGGCACCCGCTTCAAGGAGGCGGATTCTTCGTCGTGGTATCCCGGCTACACCTTCAACTTCCCGCCGTCGAAGCTGATCCACATCGACATCGAGCCGCAGGAGATCGGCCGCAACTTCCCGACCGAGATCGGCGTCGTCGCCGACCTGAAGCAGGCGCTGAAGGTGCTGAACCGCGTGGCGCGCGAAATGCTGCCGCAGGGGCGCAAGGCCCCCGAGCTCGCCGCCGCCATCGCCGCGCACCGCAGCGGCTTCAAGGCGTCGAACGCGCAGATGGAGACCTCGTCGGCCTTCCCGATGATGCCGGAGCGCATCCTCGCCGACCTGCGCGCCGTGATGCCGCGCGACGCGTTCCTCACCACCGATGTCGGCTGGAACAAGAACGGCGTCGGCCAGCAGTTCCCGATCTACGAGCCCGGCTCGATCCTGACGCCGGGCGGCTTCGCCACCATGGGCTTCGGCCCGCCGGCCGCGCTCGGCGTCAAGCTCGCCTTTCCAGACCGCGTGGTGATCTCGCTGGTCGGCGACGGCGGCTTCGGGCAGAACCCGGCCGTGCTGGCGACGGCGGCGGCCGAGGGGCTGGGCGTGATCTGGCTGGTGATGAACAACAACGCCTTCGGCACCATCGCCGGCTTGCAGAAGGCGCATTACGGGCTGACCTACGGCACGACCTTCGCGAAGGCCGACGGCGAGCAGACGCCGGACTACGCGGCGATCGCCCGCGCCTACGGCGTCGAGGGCGTGCGGCTGCGCGCGGCCGACGAGCTGAAACCGGCGCTGGAGGCGGCCATCGCCTCGGGGCGGCCGACGGTGATCGACGTCGCCATGGTCAACAACCCGACGCCGACCAGCGGCCATTGGGACATTCTCAACGTCTATTCGCCAGACAGGCATGTCGGCCATGTCTCGACCGATTGAGCCGCAAGGAAAGCGCAGGAGCCACGCATGACGATCTCGCTTCTGGTCCTCAACGGACCGAACCTCAACCTCCTCGGCACCCGCCAGCCTGAGGTCTACGGCTCGACCACGCTGGCCGATGTCGAGGCGCTGTGCCGGGAGGCGGGGGACCGCCTCGGCGTCGGCATCGACTTCCGCCAGTCGAACCACGAGGGCGTGCTGGTCGACTGGATTCACGAGGCCAAGGGCAGGCACGGCGGCATCGTGCTCAACGCCGCCGCGCTGACCCACACCTCGATCGCGATCATGGATGCCATCGCCAGCGTCGAATTGCCGGTGGCCGAGGTCCATCTGTCGAACATCCACCGGCGCGAGGAGTTCAGGCACCTGTCCTACGTGTCCAAGGTGGCGCTGGGCATGATCGCCGGCTTCGGCCCGCACGGCTACGTCCTCGGCATCGAGGCGCTGGCCGCCCACCTCAAGGCCGCGGGCTGAGCGGGCGGCGGCCTATATGGGGGCACCTGCGCGCATCCGCTCCGGCGGGTTTGCGCAACGCGCGCCGCGAGGCTAGTTTCCGCGCGGCGGCGCGATATCGCTTCCGTCGAGGGAGGACATAATCCATGCTGCGCGCGATCTCGTCGCTGTCTTTCTCCGGTCCGCTGGAGGAGAAGATCACTGCCGCCGCGGAGGCCGGCTTCGCCGGCATCGAGGTGTTCCGCGAGGATTTCGTCGGTTTCGACGGCGCGCCCGAGGACGTCGCGGCGCTCGCCGCCCGCAACGGCATCGCCGTCTTGAGCCTGCAATCGCTGCGCGATTTCGAGGCGCTGCCGCAGGCCGAGCACGCCTGGGCGGTGCGCCGGGCCGGGCGGTTCCTCGACCTCGCCGCGCGCGTCGGCGCGCAGATGCTGGTGGTGTGCGCCAACACCCGCCCGGACGCGCTGGACGACCCGGACCGGGCCGCGGCGGACCTCGGCGAGCTAGCCGACATCGCGGCGGCGCGCGGCCTGCGCATCGGCTACGAGGCGCTGGCCAGCAGCACCCATGTGCGCAGCTATCTCGACGCCTGGGAGATCGTGAAGAAGGCCGCGCGGCCCAATCTCGGCCTCGTCGTCAACGCCGTCCACAGCTTCGCCGCCGATGCCGGGCCGGCCGGGCTCGACGCGGTCGACCCCGCGCGCATCTTCCTCGTCCACATCGCCGACGCGCCGATCACCCGCATCGACCAGCGGCTGCTGACCGAGGCGTTCCGCCTGCTGCCGGGCCAGGGCAACCTGCCGGTGGCCGACTTCGCCGCCGCGCTGGCGCGGCGCGGCTATGAAGGCCCTGTCTCGGTCGAGGTGTTCAACGAGCAGATCAGGGCGCTGAAGCCGGCGCTGATCGCCCGCGACGCCATGCGCGCGCTCGACCTCGTCGAGGGCGGCGGGGAAGGCGATGCGGTGCTCGACATCGCCTTTCTCGAGATCGCCTGCCAGGGCGAGGACGCGCAGGAGCTGCGGCGCGTGCTGGCCGCGCTCGGCTTCGTCCTCACGCACAGGGCGAAGGCTGGCGCGGCGTCGCTGTGGCGACAGGGCGACATAAGGGTCCTCGTCAACGAGGCGCGCAGCGGCCTCGCCCATTCGTTCTACCTGATGCAGGGGCTGAGCGTCAGCGCGCTCGGCCTGCGCGTCGCCGACGCCGCGGCGCTGGCGCGCAAGGTGGAGAGCGACGCGGCCGTGGCCGAGGACGCCGCGTACGACCTGCCGGTGATCCGCGGCCCGGCCGGCAGCGTCTTCTACCTGCTCGACGCGGCGCTGGAGGATACGGCCTTCTTCCGCGACGGCTTCGCCGCCGTCGTCCACGAGCCTGTCGGGAGCGGCCTGACGCGCATCGACCATTTCGCGCAGGCGCTGCGGCCCACTCTGTTCCTGTCGGAGCTTCTGTTCTACCGCGCCATCTTCGGCTTCGGCTCGGAGCAGCAGCGCGACGTCCTCGACCCGCACGGCACCGTGCGCAGCCGCGTCGTCGCCAACGGCAACGGCCGGGTGCGCATGTCGCTCAACTCGTCGCAGGAGGCGGCGACCACGACGCGCCGCTTCCTCGAACGCACCGGGCTGGCGGCCTACCATCACTTCGCCTTCGCCACCGGCGACATCTTCGCCTTCGCGCGCGGCCTGCCGCGCGACATGGTGCTGGACGTGCCGGCGAACTACCACGACGACCTCCATCTGCGCTTCGACCTGCCGGCCGAGACGGTCGCGGCGATGCGCGAATTGAACATCCTCTACGACCGTGACGAGGCCGGCGTCTATTTCCAGCTCTACACGCGCGCGCTCAACGGCCTGTTCTTCGAGGTGGTGCAGCGCGACGGCTATCGCGGGCTCGGCGCGGCCAACGCGGCCGTGCGCATGCTGGCGCAAACGCGCGACTACGAGAGCGAGCACGTCTTCGACGCCTATTGAGCCGGTTCCCTACAGTTCGGTGAAGCAGGCTTCCGGCATCGTCCCGCCCGCGCCCGCGAGCGGCGCGAACCCCATGCGCGCGCGCACGTCGGCGGCGGGGTCGATGCCCGGCGCCACCTCTTCCAGCCGCACGCCCGCTTCCGTCAGCCTGAACACGGCGCGCTCGGTGACGTAGAGCACCTCCTGGCCCCTGCGCACCGCCTCGCGACCGGAAAAGGTGACCTGGTCGACGGCGGCGACGAACTTGGCGACGGCGCCGTGGCGGCGGATGGCGAGCCGACCGTCGCCGAAGCCGAGATCCGTGCCCTTGGCGTCGAAGCCGCCGCAGAACACCACCTTGCGCGCGTTCTGGGCGATGTCGATGAAGCCGCCGGGGCCGACCGGGTCGCCGCCCAGCCGCGAGACGTTGACGTTGCCCAGCGCGTCGACCTCGCCGAAGCCGAGGAAGGCGATGTCGAGCCCGCCGCCGGAATAGAAGTCGAACTGCGACGGGCCGTCGATCATGCAGGTCGGGTTGCGGGCATAGCCGAACAGCGAGCCGGTCAGCAGCGCGCCGCCATAGGTGCCGTGCTCGATGGTGCGCTGGTAGAGGCCGGCCTCGCCGCGCGCGGCGATCAGCGTCGCCACCTCGTCGGGGATGCCGAAGCCGAAATTCACCACCGCGCCGGGGCGCAGCTCCCGCGCCGCGCGCCGGGCGATGATCTGGCGCGGCGACAGCGGCGGCATCGGCGGGGTGGGCTCGGGCACGAAGCGCTCGCCCGAGATCGCCGGGTCGTGGACGAAGCCGTAGCCCTGCCGCTGGTCGGGGTCGACGACGACCGCGTCGACCAGCACCGAGGGGATGCGCACGCTGCGCGCCGGCAGCGCGCCGTTGGCCACCCGCCGCCGCACCTGCACGATGACCGTGCCGCCGGAATTCCTCGCCGCCGCCGCCATGGCGTAGCTGTCGAGGTTGGCCGGCTCCTCGTCGAGGCTGATGTTGCCGTCCTCGTCGGCGGCCGTTCCCCGGATGAGGGCGACGTCGACCGGGAAGGGCAGGTAGCGCAGGTAGTCGCGGCCGGCGATCGACACCTTCTCGACCAGGGTCTCGGTCGCGGCCGCGTTCATCCTGCCGCCGTCTAGATCGGGGTCGACGAAGGTGCCGAGGCCGACATGGGTGAACAGGCCGGGCCGGCCGGCGGCGATCTCGCGCAGGAGCTGCATCACGACGCCGCCGGGCAGGACGTAGGCGGCGATGCGGTTCTCGCGCGCCAGCGCCTGCATGCGTGGCGACCAGACCCAGTGGCCGCCGATCACCTTGCGCACCATGCCCTCATGGGCGAAGCGGTTGAGGCCGCGCCGGTCGCGGTCGCCGATGCCGAGCGCGTGGACCAGCGACAGCGCCCGCGGGGCGCCGGTGGCGAGGAAGCGCGCCTCGACCGCCTCGTGCAGGAGGCTCGCCTCGCACAGCCCGCCGCCGCCGCCGATCAGGCCGACCGTCGCCCCGTCGGGGATCAGCGCCGCGGCCTCGGCCGCGTCGATGAAGCGGGCGCTCATGCCGCCACTCATGCCGCCACCGGGTCGTAGAGGCTCGTGTCGCCCTTGAGCAGCAGGCGCGCCATGACGGTGCGGTGGATCTCCGAGGTGCCGTCGAAGATGCGGTAGATGCGCGCGTCGCGGTAGTAGCGCTCGATCGGCAGGTCCTTGCAGAAGCCCATGCCGCCGAACACCTGCACGGCGCGGTCGGCGACGCGGCCGAGCGTCTCGGCCGCCTGCACCTTGACCAGCGAGATGCGCCCGCGCGGGTCGACGCCGCGGTCGATCTCAGCCGCCGCCTGCCACAGGGCCAGCCGCGCCGCGTTGATCTCCAGCGCCGAGTCGGCCAGCATCTGCTGGATCATCTGGAACTCGCCGATCGGCTGGCCGAACTGGCGGCGCTCGCGGGCGTAGTCCAGCGTCAGGTCGAGGATCTTCGTCGCCTTGCCGATCGCGCGCGCGCCGACCTGCGCCAGCCGCACCCGGCCGAGCACGCCGAGCGCCATGCGGAAGCCCTCGCCCTCGGCGCCGACCATCGCCTCGGCCTCCAATGGCACGTCGTCGAAGGCGAGCTCGACATGGCTGGTGCCGCGCAGGCCCATCATCGGCTGGTCGCGGCCGACGGTCAGGCCGGGCAGGCCCTTGTCGACCAGGAACAGCGAGATGCCGCGCGCGCCCTTGGCCGGATCGGTGACGGCCGAGACGACGAAGAAGTCGGAGACGAGGCCGTCCGAGATGAAGTGCTTGGCACCGCTCAGCCGCCAGCCCGTGCCGTCGCGGCGGGCGCGGGTGGTGATCGAGGCGGCGTCGGAGCCGGCGCCGGGCTCGGTGATGGCGATCGAGCACACCCGCTCGCCGCGCACGGTCGGGCGCAGCCAGCGCTCGACCTGCGCGCCGGCGCAGGCGAGCAGCACTTCGTAGACATTGCCGAAGGCGCGGCGGATCAGGATGTCGCTGGTGCGGCCGAACTGCTCCTCGACCAGCATGGTGTCGAACGCCGAAAGCCCGCCGCCGCCGTGCTCCTCGGGGATGTTCATGGCGTAGAGGCCGAGCGCGCGCGATTTGTCGAAGATCGCCCGCGCCTTGGCCGGATCGAGCGCGCCGGTGCGCTCGACCTCCTCCTCCAGCGGCGCGAGCTCGGCGGCGATGAAGTCGCGCACGGTCCTGACCAGCATGCGCTGCTCGTGTGTCGGTTCGAAATCCACGGAAAATGCCTTTCGGGATGGATCAGCCCGTCTCGCGGGCGGAGACGGGCGCGGAGAAATAGGAGGAGCCGGCGACGCGGCCGGAAAGGTGACCCGCCGCATCGAGAAGGGCGGGGGCGAGCGCGCAAAGGCGCTCGGGCGTCAGCCGCGCCGAGGGCCCGCCGATCGAGACGGTCCCGATCGCCGCGCCGCCGGCCGGGTGGCGGATCGCCGCGGCGATGGCCGACATGCCGGGCGCGGAGCTGTCGATGGCGGTCGCGTATCCTTGCGCGCGCGCCTCGCCGATGCGGGCCAGCACCTCGGGGATGTCCGCCGGCGTGTTGGGGCCGAGGCCGGGCGCGGCGAGCCCCTGCCGGGCGACGAGGCGCAGCGCCGCCGCCTCGTCGAGGGCGGCGAGCCAGGCGATGCCGGTGGCCATCGAGGCCAGATGCGCGGCCTCGCCCATCTGCGGGTCGTAGATCAGGCCGGAGCGCGCGCCTTGCGCCTTCGCCACCCAGACCTGCCTTTCGCCGTCGGTGACGGACAGGCGCACCAGCTCGCCCGAGGCGGCGGCGAGGTCGTCGAGGACAGGCTGGGCGGCATCGACCGTGCCGAGCGAGGCGAGATGGCGGAAGGCGACGGAGACCAGCCGCGCCGTCAAATGGTAGCGGCCGGTCTCGTCCTGGCCGGCATAGCCCATGCGCGTGAGCTCGGCCATCAGGCGGTGGGCGCCGCTCTTGGGCATCTGGAGCCCGGCCGCGACCGACGCCAGCGGCAGGCCGGCCGCCGATTCCGCCAGCAGCTCGACCGCCTGCAGGGCGCGCTCGGTGTGATTGAATGCCATCGGTTTCTCAAAACTGGAACGATATTCAATTTATGAACCATATTCTGATTTTTGCGATTGGCAAGAGATGTTTTGCTACGCCTGTTCGGATGGGAGGAGCCGCGGCCGGGGTGACCGGGCGACGGCCGCGGCCGGCTTTCATGATTGCCGAGTGGGAACGGAAGCGGTCGGAAACGGCGCGGTGAGGGGGAAGGCGTCCGATCGGCGGTTCCCGCAGGCCTCGCGAGGCGGAAAGGCAAGGGTCACCCCGCTTCGTCCGGCGATTTCGGGTCCCGGAGAGACGACAGGATTGAAGGGACTTTCCGCTGCCCGAATGGGATTATCCCGCGTCGAGGGGCAGCCCGTAAAGCGCGCCGCGTCTTATCCCCTCCGGAGGAGCGCGATCTTCGAGCGCCCGTGCCGCCCCTCATCCGCCCTTCGGGCACTGCCCTCCGCTATGGCTCCGGGCGTTCGTTGCTCGAAAAGCCAAAACGTTGGCTTTTCGTCCGCTGCGCGGACCGCTCCTCACCCCCGTGAACGGGGAGAAGGTGGCGGCAGCCGGATGAGGGGCAGCGCCAGCGGGCACCGATGATGCGCATCAGGCGCGACATGCTTTAATCCGGCGGGGCCGCATCGCAGGAGGCATTGCGGGCGGTCCGCAACCCATCGGGCTGGCTCCGAGGGCGACTTCGGCGGAAAAAATAACATGATGTTATCTTTTTAGCCGTTCTTGGTATTTGACTATATGGACCGCGCCTCCCGTAATGGCCGCTGCAATCGGGAGGAACATCGTGCGGACAGACGGGCCGGCATATTCGCGCATTCTGGCGGCGGGCGCATGACGACGCAAGCCGTCGCCGGACGCGAGCCGCCCGCATCCGCCCCGCCGGCCGACGTCGATGTCGATGCCAACGGGCGCGCGGCCGCGCGGATCGGCGTCCCGCTCTCCGGCGATACGCGGCTGTTCCCCGTCATCGGCGATCCCATCGGCCAGGTCCGCTCGCCCTTCGCGCTGACGCACAGGCTCGCCGCCCGCGGCGAGAACGCGATCGTGATCCCGCTCCACGTCGCGCCGCCGCATCTCGGCACGGTCCTTTCCGGCCTCGCCTCGGTCGGCAATCTCGGCGGCGTGCTGGTCACGGTCCCGCACAAGGTCGCGGCCCTCGCCCATTGCGCGGCGCTCACGGAGCGGGCGCGCTTCGCCGGCTCGGTCAACGTCATGCGCAGGGCCGGCGACGGCTGGCTCGGCGACAATGCCGACGGCTGGGGCTATGCCGAGGGGCTGGCGGCTGAAGGGTTCGACATCGCCGGGCGCAGCGCGCTTCTTCTGGGCTGCGGCGGCGCGGGGTCGGCGGTGGCGCTCGAGCTGCTCGAGCGCGGGGCGTCGACCGTGGCGCTGCACGACGTCGACGGCCGCCGCCGCGACGATCTCGCCCGCCGGCTGGAGAGCCGGTTTCCCGGGCGCGTGCGCACCGGCGGAACCGACCCTTCCGGCTTCGATCTGGTCGCCAACGTCACGCCGATGGGCATGAAGGCAGAAGATCCCTTGCCTGTGGATGTTGACAAACTGCGGCCGGAACAGTTCGTAGCGTGCGCTATAACGCGGCCGGAGGTTTCGGCCACGGTCGTCGAGGCGCGCCGGCGTGGCTGCCGCACCATGGCAGGGGCGGGCATGTTCGACGGGCAGGCGGAGTTTCTGGCGGATTTCCTTCTCTCCGGAGGGCGGGAGATCGCGCAAAGGGTGTCGAGGGCTGAGGTAACGTCTCCATCGAAGCAAGAGTGAACGGACGGGGTGGCGCCGAGGGAGACAGCGCCGCAGCACCCCGGCCGGCCAAGTGGGAGGATCCCCGAAATGAACCGCAAGACTTTCCTTGCAATGAGCACGGCCATCCTGGCCTCGGTCGGCGCGGCCCATGCGCAGGACCCGGTCAAGATCGGCATCGTCGTCGAGCTGTCGGGCTCGGGCGCGCCCTCGGGCACGAACTGGCGCGACGGCATCAAGATCGCCGTCGACGAGATCAACGCCGACGGCGGCATCCTCGGCCGTCAGGTGCAGACCAGCGAGTACGACACCCAGACCGACCCGCAGGTCTCGCGCGCGCTGGTGCAGAAGGCGATCGACGAAGGCGCCTACGCCATCTGGGGCACGGTCTATTCCGGCTCGACGCTGGTCAACATGCTGGTCGCCCAGCAGAACGAGATCCCGCAGTTCGTCGGCGCCGAATCGCCGGCGATCGTCCAGAAGGGCAATCCCTTCGTGTTCCGCACCTCGTCCGGCGCGCAGAAGGGTATCCCCGCGCTCGTCCCCTACTTCACCGACACGCTTAAGGCGAAGAAGGTCGGCATCGCCTGGGTCAACAACGAGTTTGGCAAGGGCGGCCACGACGTCTTCGTGGCCGAGATGCAGAAGGCCGGCATCGAGATCGTCGCCGACGTCTCCTCCGAGCAGGCGCAGACCGACTACGCCGCCGACGTCGCCCGCCTGAAGGATTCGGGCGCGGACGCCGTGTTCGTCTACACGCACCAGGAGGAATCGGCGCGCTTCCTGATCGAGGCGAAGAAGCAGGGCCTCTCCATGCCGCTGGTCGGCGAGGTGACGCTGACCGAAGCCAAGGTGATCGAGCTCGCCGGCGGCGCGGCCGAGGGCGCCATCGCCCATGTCGGCGTGACCGCGACGGCGACGCAGATCGAGGGCATCGCCGAGTTCGCGACCAAGTTCGAGGAGGCCTTCAAGCGCAAGCCCACCCATGACGCCATCAAGGGCTATATCGGCGCCTGGACCACGAAATACGTGACCGAGATGGTCGGCGAGTTCGACGGCGCGGCCTTCGCAGAGAAGATGAAGAACCTGTGCCTCGACGTCGCCGCGCATCCGCGCATCCTGCTCGACACCTGCTGGGACGACACGGGCGAGATGTCGCGCCCGAGCTTCATGGTCCAGGTCAAGGACGGCGCGCCCGTCGTCATCGGAACCGTTCCGGCCAACTGAGCCGGAGCCCGGCCTTTCCCTGCCGCGGCAGCCCTCCTGCCGCGGCAACCCATCGGGGGCGTCCCATGTCGCAATTCATGCAGGTATTCTTGTCCGGTCTGGCGACCGGGTCGATCTACGCGCTCGTCGCCATCGGCTTCACGCTGGTCTGGCAGGCGGCCCAGACGGTGAACTTCGCCCAGGGCGAGTTCGTCATGGTGCCGGCGTTCTTCGTGCTGGTCGGGCTTCACGTCCTGCACCTGCCGTTGTGGATGTCCCTGGCGATGGCGGTGGTGCTGTCGGTCTTCGTCCTCGGCTTCCTGTTCAAGAAGCTGGTGGTCGAGCCGATCCTGCCCTCGGGCGGGATTTCGCTGATCATCGCCACCATGGCGCTCGGCATCCTTTTGAAGGAGAGCGTCAAGGAGTTCTACGGCGCCGAGGCGCAGCCCTTTCCCGCGCTCGTGCCGCACGACGCGATCAACATCTTCGGCGCGGTGGTGTCGATGCAGGACATCCTGAACCTCGTCCTGTCGCTCGGCATCGTCGTCCTGCTCACCTTGTTCTTGAACCGGACGCGGACCGGACGCTGCATGCAGGCGACCGCGCAGAACCCGGCGGTGGCCGAGATCCTCGGCGTCGACGTCAAGCGCATGATCCTCTACGCCTTCCTCATCAACGCCGCGCTCGCGGCGCTGGCCTCGTTCCTCATCACGCCGGTCTACCTCGCCAAGTTCTCCAACGGCGAGACGCTCGGCCTCATCGCCTTCATCGCCGCCATCGTCGGCGGCTTCAACCAGATCCGCGGCGCGCTGGCCGGCGGCCTGCTCATCGGCGTGCTCGACAACCTGACCGCGACCTACGTCACGGCCGAGTATCGCGCCGCGCTGCCGCTGGTGCTCCTGATCGTCATCATCCTCTTGCGCCCGCAGGGGCTGCTCGGCACCTCCGAGGGGAGGGCCGTGTGATGAACCGCACCTGGATGCGCTATTCCCTCATCGCCCTTCTCCTCGTCGCCGCGGTCCTCGCGCCGATCGGGCAGGGCAACTACATCACCTACGTCCTCACCTCGTGGCTGATCTTCTCCATCGCCGCGATGGGGCTGAACCTGACGCTGGGCTATGCCGGGCAGATCTCGCTGGCGCAGGCGTCGTTCATGGCCATCGGCGCCTACACCACGGCGCTGCTGACGCTGGCCGGCTGGCACTGGATGCTGGCCATGCCGATGGGCCTTTTCCTGTGCTTCATCGTCGGGCTGCTGCTCGGCTATCCGGCGCTGCGCGTCAAGGGGCACTTCCTCGCCTTCGTCACGCTCGCCTTCAACACGCTGGTCTTCCTCGTGCTGCGCAACGAGGACTGGCTGACCGGCGGCAATTACGGCCTGATCGGCATGCCGCGGCCCGACTTCGGCCTCTTCACCACGATGCGGCAGATCAACTTCTACTATTTCACGCTCGCCGTGACGGTGGTGGCGGCGCTGGTCATGTGGGGCATCGTGCGCTCGCCCTGGGGACGCGCCTTCAAGGCGCTGCGCGAGAACCCGATCCGCGCCGAAAGCCTCGGCGTCGACACGCGGCGCATCACGCTGCTCGCCTTCGCCATCGGCTCGGCCTATGGCGGGCTCGCCGGCGCGCTCGTCTCGCCGCTCGTCCAGTTCATCGAGCCGGGGTCCTTCGGCCTCGTCCATTCGCTGCGCATCCTGCTGATGGTCGTGGTCGGCGGCGCGGGCTTCTTCTTCGGGCCGTTCGTCGGCGCGGGGGTGGTCATCCTGCTGCCGGAGTTCCTGCGCTTCACCGAGGGCTACTATCTCATCATCTATTCCGCCCTGGTCATCGTCATGCTGGCCTTCGTGCCCAACGGCCTGCTCGGCATCGGGGCGCGGCTGCGCGACCGCTTCTGGCCCGCCCGGGCGCGCGCCGACCTGGCGGAAGGAGCGAGGCTGAAATGACCGGACCCGTCCTTTCCATCCGCAACATCTCCAAGAGCTTCGGCGCCATCAAGGCCGTCGACGACGTGTCGTTCGACGTCCACCGCGGCGAGATCCTCGGCCTGATCGGCCCGAACGGCTCGGGCAAGTCGACGCTTTTCAACTGCATCCTCGGCCAGCTCGCGCCGGATGCCGGCCATGTCGAGGTCAACGGCCGCGACGTGTCGGGCATGCGCGCCTCGCAACTGAACCGCCTCGGCGTCGGCCGCACGTTCCAGCAGCTCTCCGTGTTCCCGAAGATGTCGGTGCTCGACAACATCATCCTCGCCGGGCAGGAGCACCACGGCACCATGGCCTCGCGTCTGTTCGGCCCGCCCGACGCCGGGCTGACGCAGGAGGCCGACAAGCTGATCGGCTTCTTCCGGCTGACGCATCTGCGCGACACGCTGGCCGGGTCGCTGTCCTACGGC
The DNA here is from genome assembly GCA_037190985.1 of Alphaproteobacteria bacterium. Lineage (GTDB taxonomy): Bacteria > Pseudomonadota > Alphaproteobacteria > Rhizobiales > Rhizobiaceae > Aerobium. The sequence goes on along the minus strand of JBBCKE010000032.1, from coordinate 74,688 downwards.
CAGCAGAAGCTGGTCGACGCGGCGATGGCGTTCATGGCCGGGCCCGGCCTCGTCCTGCTCGACGAGCCGGCCGGCGGCGTCAACCTGACCATGCTCGCCGACCTCAAGGACCGGCTCACCGCCTACAATGCCGAGCACGGCACCACCTTCGTCGTCATCGAGCACAACATGGAGTTCGTGATGAGCCTGTGCACGCGCATCATCGTGCTGGCGGAAGGCGGCATCATCGCGGAAGGGAGGCCGGAGGACATCCGCGCCAACCAGACCGTGATCGACGCCTATCTGGGAGGCTGACCATGCTAGAGCTCAAGAACCTCCACGGCGGCTACGGCAAGATCACCATACTGAACGGCGTCTCCTTCCGCATCCCGCAAGGCTCGATCACCACCATCATCGGGCCGAACGGCGCCGGCAAGTCGACCGTGTTCAAGGCGGTGTTCGGGCTGCTCAACATCACCTCGGGTCAGGTATTGCTCGAAGGCAGGGACGTGACCCGCCAGACGCCGCGCCAGATGCTGGCGCACGGCGTCTCCTACGTGCCGCAGGGCCGCAACATCGTCCCGCAGCTTTCCGTCTACCACAACCTCGAGCTGGGCGGCATCACCGCGCCCGACCAGGCGGCCGTGCGCGCGCGCATCGAGGCGGTGATGGACCAGTTCCCGATGCTGCGCCAGTTCCGCAACCGCAAGGCGGTCGAACTGTCGGGCGGCCAGCAGAAGCAGCTCGAGGTGGCGCGCGCCCTGCTGCTCGACCCGAAGCTGATCCTGATCGACGAGCCGTCGATCGGCCTGTCGCCCAATCTGGTGCAGGAGGTGTTCGCCACGCTGAAGCGCATGCGCGACCAGGGCGTCACCATCCTGATGGTCGAGCAGAACGCCAAGGCGGCGCTGGCCATGTCCGACTACGGCCTCGTGCTCGAGCTCGGCCAGACGCGCATGCATGACGAGGCGGCGAAGCTGCTCGCCGATCCGCGCGTCGGCCAGCTCTTCCTCGGCGGGCACGTCCACATGGCGGCGGCCGGCGATGCGGGCTGAAGCCGCCGCGCCGGCGCGCAGCCGGCTCGGCGAGTGCCCGCTCTGGTGCGAACGCAGCCGGCGCCTGTGGTGGGTCGACGTCCTGACGCCGCGCCTGTGGAGCCTCAACCCCGAAACGGGCGCCTGCATCAGCCATCCGGTGCGCGCCCGCCGGCTGGGGTCGATCGCGCTGGGCGAGGCGGGCGGGCTGCTGCTCGCCTGCGACGACGGCCTTCATGCCTACGACCCCGACACCGGGCGGCAGACCTTCCTCGTCGATCCCGAGCCCGGCGTCGACGGCCACCGCAAGAATGACGGCCGGGTCGATCCCTATGGCAATTTCTGGATCGGGACGCTGCGGGAAGCCGACTACGCCCCGGTCGGCGCGCTCTACCGCGTCGGCCCGGACCTTTCCGTCAGCCGCGAGGCGGACGGGCTCGCCATCCCCAACGGGCTCGCCTTCGACGCCGGGCGGCGGCGGCTCTACTATGCCGACACCCGCGCCTACACGATCTGGGCCTGCGACCAGGACCCGGCGACGGGCGACATCTCCTCCCGCCGCGTCTTCGCGACCACGGCCGCGCCGGCGCGGCCGGACGGAAGCTGCGTCGACGTGGAAGGCTGCGTCTGGAATGCCGAATATGCCGGCGGCCGGGTCGTGCGCTACGCGCCCTCGGGCGCGGTGCTGGCCGCGATCGACCTGCCGGTCAGCCACCCGACCTGCTGCTGCTTCGGCGGCGTGGGGCTCGACAGGCTCTACGTCACCAGCGCGGCCGAGCCGCTCTCCGCCGCGGAGCTGGAGGCCGAGCCACTGGCCGGCCTGACGCTGGTCCTCGATGTCGGCGTGCGCGGCCGTCCGGAATATCGCACGCCGCTGTGTTGATCCCGGAAGGCTCTAGAAGCGCGCCTCCAGCGTCAGGAGCGCGGTGCGGCGGTCGCCGAGGTAGAAGTCGTTGAACAGCCCGGCGCCGGTCAGGTACTTCTTGTCGAACAGGTTGCGGATCTCGCCGGTCAGCTTCCAGTTGTCGGTTTCGTAGCCGAGGCGCAGATTGGCGACGGTATGCGCCGGGATGCGGTAGGCGTCGCCGTTGTAGAGCTGGCCGGTGCCGTAGAAATTGTCCTTGTAGCGGATGTCGCCGCCGACGAACCAGTTCTCGGCGAAACGCCAGTTGACCCCGATCGCCGCGGTCCATTCGGGCGCCTCGGGGAACCGGTTGCCGACGATTTCCGCGCGGAGGGGATCGCCGATCTTCGTGATCTTCGTGTGGAGCCAGCCGATGGAGGCCTGCACGTCCAGCGTGTCGACGGGCTGGATGGCGACCGTCAGCTCCGCGCCGTAGGCTTCGGCCTCGTTGGCGTTGATCGTGTCTCCCATGCCCGGCGCGCCGCCGCTCGGCATGAAAAGCTGCATGTCCGTCCAGTCGTAGTAGAACAGGTTGCCGTTGACGCGCAGCCGCCCGTCCAGCCACTCGCTGCGCACGGCCGCCTCGTAGGCCCACAGGCTCTCTGGCGCGACGCGCCGTATCTCGTTGGTCATGGTGCTGCGCTCGACGAACCCGGCCCGGTAGCCCTGCGTCGCCGAGAGGGCGAGCATCAGGTCGTCGGTGAACTGGTATTTCACGCCGATCTTCGGCAGCAGCTTGCTGAAGTCGGTGTCGCCGTCGAACGTGACGCCGGTGGAGCGGTCGTGGAAATGGTAGTCGTGCTTCTCATATTCGTAGCGCAGGCCGCCGAAGACGGTGAGCCTGTCGGTGGCGCGCCAGTTCAGCTCCGAATAGACGCCGAGGTTGCGCCGCTCGAGCCTGGATTCCAGGTCCTGGATCGTGATGGTGAACGGCGGGAAGCCCGGGGCGAAGACGAGATCGCGCGTGGCCAGCGAATCGCGGTCGTTGTCGAACCGGCCGAGGAACACCCCGACCATGCCGGAGAAGGTGCTTTCCTCGTCGCCGAAGGTCAGGCGCGTGTCCTGGGTCAGGTCCGCGTCGTGGCGGGTCTCGTCGCGGCGCGCGGACGGATGCGGCGCGTCGAACTGCGTCCTCGTGTCGGTGAAGGCGGTGGTGCTTTGCAGCTTCCAGCCGTTCTCGAACTCGTAGGTGCCTTCGAGCACGTGGCTGGCGACGTCGTTGATCCGGACCTCGATGCCGTCGGCGGTGTTGACGCCGCTGCCGAAGACGAAGCGGCGCGCGAAATAGTCCGGGCCGGAGGCCGCCGTGTGTGCCGGATTATCGTGGGCGCGCGAGAAGGTGTATTGCAGGTACGAGCCCGGCAGCGCCGAAGGCTCCCAGCGCAGCTTGCCGCGTACGTTCCAGTATTCGCCTTCCTGCAGGGTGTCGTAGTCGTAAGGGTCGTCCGCCGGCTGGCCGCCGGGATGGACATAGGTGATGCCCTTTTCCTCGAACATCCGCTCGCCGGCGATGCGGAACGACAATTCGTCGGTGATCGGGCCGGACAGCATGAACGCCTGCTCGTTGCTGGGCCCCGAGCCGAGGCCGAGCTTGAGCGCGCCCTCGTAATAGGGGGTAGGGTCCTTCGTCTCGACGATGACCGCGCCGACCATGGCGTTGCGGCCGTAGGCGAGCTGCGGGCCGCGCAGCACCTCGAGCTGCTCCACGTCCCAGGTGCCGCGTATGCCCTTGCGCATGCCCTCGAAGGACTGCACCGCGCCGTCGATGACCAGCGAGGCGAGCGGGGCCTGGTTGCCCGAGACCTCGCCGAGGCCCTCGGAGTTGATGCCGCGGATGGTGATGCCGTTATTGTTGTTGTTGGAGGGGGACGAGCCGACATTCGGCATCATCGAGACGGCCGAGCGGATGTCGGTGACCCGGTCGCGCGCGATCTGCTCGCCGGTCATGACCGAGGTGCTGACCGGGTTGCGCTGCTGGTCGACCGCGAGCTTGCCGCCGGTGACGACGATGGTGTCGAGGACCGTGCCGCCCTCGGCGGGCGCATCCGCCGCCCCGGCCTGCGCGTCCGCCCCGATCAGGGTCACGGAGTTAGGCCCGTTGAAGCGGTAGGAGAGGCCGGAGCCGGCGAGGAGCTGCGCCAGCGCCTCCTCCGGCGGCAGGGTGCCGCTGACGCCCGGCGATTGCAGGCCGGCGGTGACGGCGCTGGTGTAGAGCACCTGGAGGCCGCTTGCAGCGCCGAACCGGGCGATGGCGTTGTCGAGCGGGCCGGCGGGGATCGCATAGCTGATCGCTTCCTGGGCGAAGCCGGGTCCGGCCGCGCCCATCGCCACGCCCATCGCCACGACGGCGACCGACGCGGAAAGCAGAAGCCGCCTCAATCCGGGCAGCCCCGCCCCGCCATGGCAACCGTTTCCGAAGACGCAGAACCCCATCTCATGCTCCATCGACAATCGCCGCCATGCGAACGCGGCCACTACCGACAAGAACGACGGCAATTCGCGAACCCGAAATTTTTCTTCGGGATTTCCGCGAGGTCGGGGAGACGGTTATCGCAGGAGCACGACGCCGCCGACCAGGCTGACCGGCCGCACGTGAAGCGTGGCTTCCAGATGCGTCAGGATTTCCTCGGGCCGGTCGAGATGGAAGACGCCCGAGACGCGATGCGCCCGCAGGCCGCGGCGGGCGATCACGACCTTGCCGCGCCGGTGGCGGTTCAGGTCCGCCACCACGTCGGCGAGCGAGCGGTTGTTGAAGATGAGCAGGCCGTTTCGCCACGCGGCCGCCGTTTCGACGTCCGTGGCGACCTTCGTTCCGAGGCCGTTTCCGGAATAGCTGATGCCTTCTCCACGCACGAGGTCCGCCTCGCCGCCGCATCGCACGCGCAGCGCCCCGTCGAGGCATTCGACGGAAACGTCGTCGACGCCATGCTTGATCGCGAAGGATGCCCGCCGCGCCTCGACGAGGCCCTCGCCGGCTGTCGCGAGGAAAGGACGGGCGGCGCCCGTCGCGACGTCGAAGAGAGCCGCGCCCGATTCCAGCCGGACCCCTCTTGCCTCTCCCGAATAGGCGAGGGTGAGCGCCGTGCCGCCGTCGAGCAGCGCCGTCGAGCCGTCGGGAAAGGTGACGCTGCGCTGCTCGCCGGCCGCCGTCGCATAGCTGGAAAGCATGCCGCCGAACGGCGGCAGGTATCCCAGCTCCGAAAGCCCGAGGCCGACGCCGGCGGCACCGGCGGCGAGGCTTCCACCGACGAGAAACATCCGCCGGCTGACGATTGCCTGACGGGGCGATCCCGCCTCCACATCGAGGGCGGGGCCGAGATGCTTCCACAGACGGGCGGCCTCCCGGAACGCCCGTTCATGCGCCTCGTCGCGCGCACGCCACCGCGCCAGCGCTTCCGCATCCTCGGCCGTGGCGGTCCCGGAGGTGATGCGGACGATGAAGGCCGTCGCTTCTTGCCGAAGAGCTTGGTGTTCGTCGTCCAACGTCCGTTCCTCACCGGCTGCCGCCGCAGCCGCGCGGCGGCTGCAAACCACAGCCTATATTGCTATTGACGATTGAAAATCCGAAGGCCGAGAAATTACACCCGGTTTATGCGCCGAAAGCGCTCGCAGCAATAGTTGAGGGCGTTGGCGATCTCGAGCTCAACGGTGCGGGTGGAAACCCCGAACTCGCTGGCGATATCGGCATGCTTGCGCTGCTCGAGGCGGGACGCGACAAGCATCTTGCGCTGGCGCTCGGGCAGTTCGTCCAGAACCCGCATCAGCAGACGGACCTGATCCCTGTCCTCGACCTGCGTGTCGGGGCCGGGCGTGTCGTCCGGCAAGGAGAGGATATCGGCGACTTCCGCGGACATGAGCTAGCGCTTTCTGCCCCTCGCATGGTCGATCGCAAGCGTTGCGACGATCCGCCTGAGATAGGGAACGGGAGCGGCAAGGGCCGCGGTGCCGTTGCGCGCCAGCTTGATCCAGGCTTCCTGCGCAAGATCCTCACGGTCCTCGCGAACGGGCACCTTGCTCGCCAACTGGCGCTTGATGGCGGTCCTGTTGGCGAGGAAGACCGATACCAGCTCGTCGTCGCGATGTGCCATCCGTCCAGCCGTTGCCTCGCAGTTTCGCCTTGCATAGCAGGAGGCTCCGGCAGCGGCAATAAAGTTGAGTTAGACAATCACCTTTTCTGTTCCCTGCCGCCAAGGCCGCCGGCTCGCTCGATGAAGGCGATGATCTCGTCGAGCCCGACCTGCCGTGACAGGTCGCTCATCACATAGGGACGGCTCTCGCGCACGCGCTCGGTGTCGGCGCGCATCACGTCGAGGTTCGCGCCGACATAGGGCGCGAGGTCGGTCTTGTTGACGACGAGCAGGTCCGAGCGGGTGATCGCCGGGCCGCCCTTGCGCGGGATCTTCTCTCCCTGCGCCACCGAGATGACATAGATCGTCAGGTCCGCGAGGTCGGGCGAGAAGGTTGCGGCGAGGTTGTCGCCGCCGCTCTCGACCAGCACCATGTCGAGGTCGGGGAAGCGCGCGGTGAGGTCGGCGATGGCGGCGAGGTTGAGCGAGGCGTCCTCGCGGATCGCCGTGTGCGGGCAGCCGCCGGTCTCGACGCCGACGATGCGGTCCTCCGCGATCGCCTGCAGCCGCGCCAGGATCAGCGCGTCCTCCTTGGTGTAGATGTCGTTGGTGACGACCGCCATCGAGTAGCGCTCGCGCATGGCCTTGAGCAGCTTCTCGCACAGCGTCGTCTTGCCCGAGCCGACGGGGCCGCCGATGCCGATGCGCAGGGGTCCGTTGGGGGATAGGTTAGGTGATGTCATGAGCGGAATATCCTTGTGACGAGCGTTTCGTGGTTCATCGCCGCGATGTCGGCCGCGTAGGAAGCGGAGCCCAGATCGTCCTCGCCGGCCTCAGCCAGCGCCGGGGCGAGCGCGGCGATGTCAGGCTCCACCGCGGCGAGGATCGCCAGCCCGTCGGTCTGGCCGATGGGGATCAGCCTCACGGCGACGGAGATCTGCGCCTGCGCATGGGCCGTCAGCAGCGCCAGAACCGTGTCGGCAGGGACGATGCCGGCCGCGCCGGCCACCGCGCCGAAGACGATGGGGTAGGGGCAGGGGCGCGGCAGGCGGTCGTGCACCGGGTCGGGCCATGCCTTCGCGGCTTGCAGGAAGGCATGGCCCGTCACCCGCATTTCCTCGTGGCGCTGGCGCGCCGGGGTCAGGGCGAGGCAGAGATCGGCGAGGTCGGCAAGCCGCGCCGCGTCGGCGTGCGCGCGGCAGGCAAGCGCGCAGAGGATCGCGTCGTTGCGCGCCGCGCCTGCCTTCAGGTTGCCGGTGAGCCAGTCGCGCGTGGCGGCGGCGTCTCTGATCTTGCCCTCGGCGATGGCCGTCTCCAGCCCGGCCGAATAGGCGAAGGTCCCCACCGGGAAGGCCGGCGAGGCCCATGTCAGCAGCCGTTGCAGGGCGCGGCCGTCAGTCATGATGGTGGTGATGGCCGTGCCCGTGCCCGTGCCCGTGCCCGTGATAGGCGCCGCGCTCGGGCGAGAAGGGCGCAACGATCTCCGTCACCGTCGCCCCGAGGCCCGTCAGCATGTCGCGGATGACGTGGTCGCGGCCGATCAGGATGCGGCCCGCCTCGATCTGCGCCGGCAGATGGCGGTTGCCGAGATGCCAGCACAGCTTCGCGAGGTGGTTGGGGTCGCGCGCCGTCACGTCGTAGAGCGGCTCCTGCGCCGCCGTCACCGCGACGAGCGAGCCGTCCTCCAGCACCAGCGCGTCGCCGTCCGCGAGGATGACGGCCGCCGGGAAATCCACCAGCACCTCGCCGCCGTCCTCCAGCGTCAGCAGCCGGCGGCGCAGGTGGCGCTCGTCATGGGCGAGCACGACGCGGCCGGCGGCTTGCGTGAAGGTTCCGGCGTGGGCGTGGGAGACGGCGCGTTTCATGGCATGGTCCTCGATGGTGCGGCAGGTGGAAGACATCACGGGTTCAAGACCTGCATGGCCTTGACGGCGGCGGTGGCGCGGTTCTCGACGCCGAGCTTGGTGTAGATCTGTTCCAGATGCTTGTTGACGGTGCGTGGGCTGAGGCTGAGCACGTCGGCGATGTCGCGGTTCGACTTGCCGCGGGCGATCCACAGCAGAACCTCGGCCTCGCGCGCCGTCAGCCGGAAATGCTGGCGCAGCGCCTCCTCCCGGTTGGCCTCGTCCTCGGCGATCAGGCGGAACAGGTGCTCGTCGGGCGCGACCGTGCCGAGGCAGACGAGATGGAGCGTGCCGGCCGGCGGCAGCGCCACGGTAAGGCTTTCGCCGGCGAGCGCGGCGGGATCGCGCCCGACGAGCCAGCCACGCACGCGCGCGCCGATCGCGGCGGCGGCATCGGCCGGCATGCCGGGGCGGCCGATGAGGCGGGTGGCCTGCGGCGTCGCCCACTGCGCCGCGCCCGCGGCCGAGAACGCCATCAGGTGGCGGCCTGCGGCGTCGAGCGCGACGCGCGCGCTCTGGGTGCGGCGGGCGAGCGCCAGGTGGACGCGCATCCGCGCCCGCAGCTCCTCGAGGTTGATCGGCTTGGTCAGGTAGTCGACCCCGCCGGATTCGAGCGCGTGGACGACGTGCTCCGTCTCGGTCAGTGCGGTCATGAAGATGACCGGGGCGTTGGCGACGCCGGGCAGCGCCTTCAGCCGGCGGCAGGTCTCGAAGCCGTCGAGGCCGGGCATCACCGCGTCCATCAGGATCACGTCAGGCACGACCTCGGCGGCGATGGCGAGCGCGGCTTCGCCGCCGGTGGCGACGAGCACGGCCACGCCCGCCTCCTCCAGCGCGCGGGTGATGAAGCCGAGCGCCTCGGGCGAGTCGTCGACGACGAGGACGATGTCTCCTTCCGGCCGCAGGTCAGGCATCGCCGTCCACGCTTTCCAGGAGCTTCATGTAGCCGGCAAAGTCGTAGACCTCGACATGCGCCCGGAGCATCCCGACCAGCGGGCCGTTCTCTGGCGTCCGGGAGAGCTCGGCCAGCTTGCGGTCGATGCCCTTGACGAAGCCGATGCGGCCGAGCCGCTTGAGGTCCTCGACATGGCGCGCGCCGGGCGAGCGCGGCGGCGCGCCCGTCGGCACCGGCGTCGGCCCGGCCCCGCGCGGCGCGCCGTCATCGATCCAGTCGAGGCCGAGCTGCACGCCGATCCTGTCGAGGAGCTGGCGCAGGCCGAACGGCTTGGCGAGCGTGTCGTCGTGGCCGGGCTCAGCGCCGGCGCGGGCGAGGTCGTCGCCGATGTTCGCCGACAGCATGACGACCGGCGCGGTGACGCCGCGGCGGCGCAGCCGCTCCACCAGCTCCCAGCCGGTCATGTCCGGCATCAGGATATCGACGAGGAAAAGGTCGGGCGCCGCGCCGTCGAGCAGCGTCAGGCAGTCCGGCCCGTCGGTCGCCGTCAGCACGGTGAAGCCCAGCGGCGACAGCATCTGGCGCACCATCTCGCGGTGGTCGGCATTGTCGTCCACCACCATCACGGTACGGCGCGGCCCGGCATAGCCGGTCACGGTCGCGTCCTGCACGGTGAGCGTGGCGGGGCGGTTGACCCGCGCCAGCATCAGCCGCACCTGGAAGACGGAGCCCCTGCCCGGCGCGCTCTCGAGCGTGATCTCGCCGCCCAGCGTCTCGGCGAGCAGCTTGGTGATCGTGAGGCCCAGCCCGAGGCCGGGCGACAGCCGGTCGCGCTCGGCGCGGCCGCGCGTGAACGGCTCGAAGATGCGGTCGAGGTCGTCGGCGTCGATGCCCGGGCCGCTGTCGCAAATCCGGAAGGTGGCGACCTCCGAGCGGTAGGCGACGGTGAAGTCGACATGGCCGGCGGCGGTGAATTTTATGGCGTTGGAGAGCAGATTGACGAGGATCTGCCGCAGCCGCTTCTCGTCGGTGCGCACATAGGCGGGCAAGCTAGGGTCGCGCTGGTGGCGGAAGGAAAGCCCCTTCGCCTCAGCCTGCATGCGGAACATGCCGACGATCTGGTCGAGGAATTCGGCGAGGTTGATCTCGTTGGAATGGACCTGAAGCCGCCCGGCCTCGATTTTGGAGATGTCGAGCAGCCCGTCGATCAGGCCGGACAGGTGCTCGGCGCTGCGGCGGATCACCTTGACGCCCGAATGCCACGCGGCCGGCGCGTCGCGCTCGCGCTCGAGGATCTGGGCGTAGCCCATCACGGCGTTGAGCGGCGTGCGCAGCTCGTGGCTCAGCCCGACGACGTAGCGGCTCTTGGCGCGGTTGGCGGCCTCGGCCTTCTCCTTGGCCTCCTGAAGTGCGGCGTCGGTGCGGCGGTGGGCGGCGATCTCGCGCAGGAACAGCATGTTCTGGCGCGCGCTCTCCTCCTCGGCGACCTTGCGCGTGTCGTGGGCGAGAACGAGGAACCAGGCGACGACGCCGGCGACCACGCAGAAGACGAAGAAGACGACGAGGATCGTCGCGCCCACCACCTCGACCGTCTGCGGCGCGACGCGGGCGGCGAAGACGTAGACCAGCCCGAGGATGGCGGCGAGAATGGCGACCGAGACGGCCATCGCCATGCCGAAGCGGCCGAGCCGGGTGGCGAGCGTCTCCACCGCCCAGCCGGGCAGCGCGGCGGATGCCACCGCATGAGCCTGCGCCCTTATGCTCGCCTTCGGCTTGCACAGGTCGTGGCAGCGCGCGTCGAGCGAGCAGCAAAGCGAGCAGATCGGCGCGGCATAGGCTGGGCACCACGCCATGTCCTCCGGTTCGAACGGGTGCTCGCAGATCGAGCAGGTGATGGCGTCGCGGCCTTCCCAGCCACGCCGCGGCTTGCGCGCGAGATAGTAGCGGCCGCCGGTGGCCCATGCGATGGCGGGCGCGGCGACGAAGGCGACGACGAGGGCGATGTAGGGCGCGAGCGCCGCCGCCGTCGCACCGAACGCGCCGAAATGCGCGGCGAGCGCGATGCCGCCCGACAGCGCCATCGCGCCGGGGCCGACCGGGTTGACGTCGTAGAGATGGGCGCGCTTGAACTCGATGCCGGGCGGCGCGAGGCCGAGCGGCTTGTTGACGAAGAGGTCGGCCGAGACCGTGCACAGCCACGCCATGGCCACGATGGAGAACACCGCCAGCGTCTCCTCCAGCAGCCGGTAGATGCCGAGTTCCATCAGGAGCAGCGCGATGGCGACGTTGAACACCAGCCACACCACGCGGCCGGGGTGGCTGTGGGTCAGCCGCGCGAAGAAGTTCGACCACGCCAGCGAGCCGGCATAGGCGTTCATGACGTTGATCTTCAACTGCGAGACGACGACGAACACCACCATCAGCATCAGCGCCGCGGTCTCGTTGGGCAGCATGTAGCCGAAGGCGACCGCGTACATCTGCGCCGGTTCGGCCGCGTGGTCGGCCGGCACGCCCGCCGACAGCGCCAGCACCGCGAGGAAGGAGCCGGCGACGAGCTTGGGCGCGCCGAGCACCACCCAGCCCGGTCCGGCGAGGAACACGCCGAGCCGGTGGCGGGCTGCCTTCCCCTCTGCCGGGACGAAACGCAGGAAGTCGACCTGCTCGCCGATCTGCGTCATCAGCGCCAGGATGACGGCAGAGGCCGCGCCGAACTTGGCGATGTCGAGCACCGAGACGCTGCCGGCCGGCTCGTGGATGCCGGGAAAGGCCCGCCACAGGTCGAACTTTTCCCAGTCCACGGCGGCGATGAACAGGAAGGGCAGGATGTTGAGCACGATCCAGACCGGCTGGGTCAGGATCTGGAAGCGGCTGATCAGCCGCACGCCGTGGGTGACGAGCGGGATGACGGCGACGGCGCTGACGATGTAGCCGAGCCACAGCGGCACGCCCAGCGCCAGCTCCAGCGCGCTCGACATGATCGACGCCTCGATGGCGAACAGGATGAAGGTGAAGGAGGCGTAGATCAGCGAGGTGACGGTGGAGCCGACATAGCCGAAGCCGGCGCCGCGGGTCAGCAGGTCGATGTCGAGCCCGTGGCGCATGGCGTAGCGCGAGATCGGCACGCCGACGGCGAGGATGCAGATGCTGGCGATGAGGATCGCGGCGAGGGCGTTGAGCGTGCCGTAGGACAGCGTGATCGCGCCGCCGATCGCCTCCAGCGCCAGGAACGAGATCGCGCCGATGGCGGTCTGCGAGATGCGCCGGCTGGAGAAGCGCCGCGCGCTCTTGGCGGTGAAGCGCAGCGCGTAGTCCTCGAGGGTCTCGTCCGCGACCCAGCGATTGTACTCGCGCCTGACCGGCAGGATCCGCTGTCGCGCCATACGTTTCCGAAAAACCCTTCGTTCGTCCGCCCGACCCACACATGACTACATTTTCGGCATCATCGCAATATGCCAAAAAAATAGGCGATACGATTTTTGTGCACTGCGGGAGAAAACTACGTCAATCGACGTATGGGCGGCCCGGCGCGATGGCGGCAGAGTTTGCCGAGGGCCGAAAACAGGCCCACGACATCACTCACAGGGGAACGGAACCATGAGCCTGACATTCACGCGCCGCGCGGTGCTCGCCACCGCGCTTGCAGGATCGATCTGCCTGACCGCCGGCGTCGCCGGCGCGCAGGAGGAAACCATCAAGGTCGGCGTCCTTCATTCGCTGTCGGGGACGATGGCGATCTCGGAGACGACGCTGAAGGACACGATGCTGTTCCTGATCGACGAGCAGAACAAGAAGGGCGGGCTGCTCGGCAAGAAGCTCGAGGCCGTGGTGGTCGACCCGGCCTCCGACTGGCCGCTCTTCGCCGAGAAGGCGCGCGAGCTGATCGCGGTCAGCAAGGTCGCGGCGGTGTTCGGCTGCTGGACCTCGGTCAGCCGCAAGTCGGTGCTGCCGGTGTTCGAGGAGCTGAACTCGATCCTGTTCTATCCGGTGCAGTACGAGGGCGAGGAAAGCCAGCGCAACGTGTTCTACACGGGCGCCGCGCCCAACCAGCAGGCCATTCCCGCCGTCGACTACCTGATGAACGAGGAAGGCGTCGAGCGCTGGGTGCTGGCCGGCACCGACTACGTCTATCCGCGCACCACCAACAAGATCCTCGAGCAGTACCTGAAGGACAAGGGGGTCGCCGCCGGGGACATCATCGTCAACTACACGCCGTTCGGCCATTCCGACTGGCAGACCATCGTTTCCGACATCAAGGCCTTCGGCTCGGCCGGCAAGAAGACGGCCGTGGTCTCGACCATCAACGGCGACGCCAACGTGCCGTTCTACAAGGAGCTGGCCAACCAGGGCATCTCGGCCGAGGACATCCCGGTCGTCGCCTTCTCGGTCGGCGAGGAGGAGCTGGCCGGCATCGACACCGAGCCGCTCGTCGGCCATCTCGCGGCGTGGAACTACTTCCAGTCGGTCGACGTGCCCGAGAACGCCGAGTTCATCGCCAAGTGGCGGGCCTTCACCGGCGACGACAGCCGTGTCACCAACGACCCGATGGAGGCGCATGTCATCGGCTTCAACCTGTGGGTCAAGGCGGTCGAGAAGGCCGGCACCACGGACGCCGACGCGGTCATCGACGCCATCGTCGGCCTCGAGACGCCGAACCTGACCGGCGGCGTGGCGAAGATGCTGCCCAACCATCACATCACCAAGCCGGTGCTGATCGGCGAGATCCAGGGCGACGGCCAGTTCGAGGTGGTGTGGGAGACGGAAGACCTCGTGGCCGGCGACGCCTGGTCCGACTTCCTGCCGGAATCGAAGATGATCGAGGCCGACTGGACCGCCCCGATCAACTGCGGGAACTACAATACCGAAACCAAGGCCTGCGGCGGCGCGAGCTGACCCGGCCGGACGGGGGCGCGATCCTGCCCGCGCCCCCGCCATTCTTCCTTTCCCGACATCGCTCCGGCTGGTCCATGAACCCCTTCCGTCTTCTCCGCATGTTCTTCCTGACGCTGGCGCTCCTCGCTGCCGGCGGGCCGGCGACGGCGCAGGACATGAGCATCGAGGCGCTGGTGCAGGCGCTGCCCGAGGGCGGCTACGGCGAGCGCGAGCAGGCGGTGATGCAGCTCGCCGCCACCGGCGACCCGCGTGTCGTCGGCGTGCTGGAGGCGCTGGGCGAGGGCAACCTCTATGTCGTCAAGGCGGACGGCCGGGTGGTGATCGGCCGCAAGGCGCGGGGCGGGCTGGCGCTCACCGGCCCGCTCGACCGCGCCGATCTCGGCACCGCCACGGAGGCCGAGCTGGAGAAGGTTCGCGTCAACAACCGGCTGCGCCGCGCCGTGCGCAGCGCCATCGGCCGGCTGACGCTGATGAACCCCGACGCCGGGGAACGGCTGCGCGCCGCGAAGAGCCTGATGCGCAGCGGCGACGCCGACGCGCTGGAGCTGATCGACGAGGCGCTCACCGCCGAGAGCGACGGCCGCGTCCGGGAGGCGATGGCGCTGGCCCGCGCCGCCATCGTGCTCAAGACCGACGCCGCGCAGGAGGAGAAGGCCGCCGCCGTGGACCTGCTGTCGGCGGAGGGCAACCGCGACGCGCTCGCCATCCTCACCGGCGCGCTGGCCTCGGCCTCGCCGGAGCTGCGGCCGGCGATCGAGCGCGGCATATCGCGCATCGAGGATTCGCTGGCGATGTGGAGCGGCCTCCAGAACGTCTGGTACGGCCTGTCGCTCGGCTCGGTGCTGCTGCTCGCGGCCATCGGGCTTGCCATCACCTTCGGCGTCATGGGCGTCATCAACATGGCGCATGGCGAGATCGTCATGCTCGGGGCCTACACCACCTTCGCGGTTCAGCAGGTCATCCGCACCTCCTTCCCGCATCTGTTCGACTGGTCGCTGGCCATCGCGCTGCCGCTCGCCTTCCTCGTCGCCGGCGCGGTCGGCGTCGCCATCGAGCGCGGCGTCATCCGCTGGCTCTACGGCCGGCCGCTGGAGACGCTGCTCGCCACATGGGGCCTGAGCCTCGTCCTCCAGCAGACGGTGCGCACCATCTTCGGCCCCAACAACCGCGAGGTCGGCAATCCGTCGTGGATGTCGGGTGCGTTCGAGCTCGGCGGCCTGTCGATCACCTGGAACCGGCTGTGGATCGTCGTCTTCGCGCTCGCGGTGTTCGTGGTGCTTTTGGCCGTCCTCAACTGGACGCGGCTCGGCCTCCAGATGCGCGCCGTGACGCAGAACCGCCGCATGGCCTCGTCGATGGGCATCCGCACGCCCTGGGTCGACGCCATGACCTTCGGGCTCGGCTCCGGCATCGCCGGCATGGCCGGGGTGGCGCTGTCGCAGATCGACAACGTCTCGCCCAATCTCGGCCAGAGCTACATCATCGACAGCTTCATGGTGGTGGTGTTCGGCGGCGTCGGCAATCTGTGGGGCACGCTGGTCGGGGCCTTCACGCTCGGCGTCGTCAACAAGTTCCTCGAACCCTATGCCGGCGCGGTGCTGGGCAAGATCCTGATCCTCGTCTTCATCATCCTGTTCATCCAGAAGCGTCCGCGCGGCCTGTTCGCGCTCCGGGGCCGGGCGGTGGATGCATGATGACGAAGGCGCTGCTGCGCGGCCTCGAAGGGCGGGCGATGTGGGTGGTGGCGATCCTCCTCGCCATCGCCGTCGCGGTGCCGGCGGCGAACCTGCTGCTGCCCGTCGGCCACCCGCTGCACGTTCCCAACCATTTCGTGCCGCTTCTCGGCAAGTACCTGACCTATGCCATGCTGGCGCTGGCGCTCGATCTGGTGTGGGGCTATTGCGGCATTCTCTCGCTCGGCCACGGCGCGTTCTTCGCGCTCGGCGGCTATGCGATGGGCATGTACCTGATGCGCCAGATCGGAGACCGGGGCGTCTACGCCCATCCGGTGCTGCCCGACTTCATGGTGTTCCTGAACTATGGCGAGCTGCCGTGGTTCTGGCTCGGCTTCGATCGGTTCTGGTTCGCGGCGCTGATGATCGTGCTGGTGCCGGGGCTGGTGGCCTTCGTCTTCGGCTGGTTCGCCTTCCGCAGCCGCGTCACCGGCGTCTATCTCTCGATCATCACCCAGGCCATGACCTATGCGCTGATGCTCGCCTTCTTCAGGAACGACATGGGCTTCGGCGGCAACAACGGCCTGACCGACTTCAAGGACATCCTCGGCGCGCCGATCCAGTCGCAGACGACGCGGGCGGCGCTGTTCGCGGCCTCCGCGCTGGCGCTGGCTCTGGCCTTCGTCGTCTGCTCCTCCATCGTCAATTCCAAGCTCGGCAAGGTGCTGGTCGCGGTGCGCGACGCGGAGAGCCGCACGCGCTTCCTCGGCTACCGGGTCGAGGGCTACAAGCTCTTCGCCTTCACCGCCTCGGCGGTGATGGCCGGGGTGGCGGGCGCGCTCTACGTGCCGCAGGTCGGCATCATCAACCCCGGCGAGTTCGCGCCGGCCAACTCCATCGAGGTCGTCATCTGGGCCGCGGTCGGCGGCCGCGGCACGCTGGTCGGCCCGATCATCGGCGCGGTGCTGGTCAATGCCGGCAAGTCGTGGTTCACGGGCCTGTTCCCCGAATTCTGGCTGTTCGCGCTCGGCGGGCTGTTCGTCGCGGTGACGCTGTTCCTGCCCAGGGGCATCGTCGGCGCGTTCTCCGGCGGCTGGGCGGCGCTGAAGGCGCGGCGCGCCTCGGCGCGGGCGGAAGCCGGAGCCGAGGCTGTCGAGCCGGCGGCGGCGGAGTGAAGGCGATGGGCGAGACGAAACCGCTTCTCTATCTCGACGGCGTTTCCGTCTCCTTCGACGGGTTCAAGGCGATCAACAACCTGTCGCTGATCGTCGATCACGGCGAGCTTCAGGCGATCATCGGGCCCAACGGCGCGGGCAAGACGACGATGATGGACATCGTCACCGGCAAGACCCGGCCCGACGCGGGCGAGGTGTTCTTCGACGGCGACGTCGACCTGACCCGGCTGGACGAGGCCGAGATCGCCGAGCTCGGGATCGGCCGCAAGTTCCAGAAGCCGACTGTGTTCGAGAGCCATACGGTGTGGGACAATCTCCTGCTGGCGCTGAAGAAGCCGCGCGGCGTCTTCGCCGCCTGGTTCTACGAGGCGTCTGATGCGGACGAGGCGCGGCTTGACGAAATCCTCGGCATCATCCGGCTTGCCGGCCGGCGCGACGAGCTCGCCGCCAATCTCAGCCACGGCCAGAAGCAGTGGCTGGAGATCGGCATGCTGCTGGCGCAGGACCCCAAGCTGCTGCTGGTGGACGAGCCGGTCGCCGGCATGACGGACGCCGAGACGGTCGAGACCGCGCGGCTGCTCAAGGAGATCGCCGAGACGCGCTCGGTCATCGTGGTCGAGCACGACATGAGCTTCATCCGCGACCTTGCCGCGCGCGTCACCGTGCTCGCCGAGGGCGCGGTGCTGGCGCAGGGCAGCCTCGACCATGTCAGCGCCGATCCGCGCGTCATCGAAAGCTATCTCGGGAGGTGAGCGTGGCGGTGGGGCTGAACGTCGAGGCGATCGACCTCTATTACGGCGCGGCGAAGGCGCTGAAATCCGTCTCGATCGAGGCGCGGCCGGCGGCGATCACCGCCGTGCTCGGCAGGAACGGCGTCGGCAAGTCGTCGCTGCTGCGCGCCATTGCCGGCACCCATCCGGTGGCGAAGGGCGATGTCCATCTTGACGGTACGGCGCTCGGCAAGGCCCCGCCCTATCGCCGCGCGCGGCTCGGCCTCGGCTACGTGCCGCAGGGGCGCGAGATCTTCCCGCTGCTGACGGTGAAGGAGAACCTCCAGACCGGCTTCGCGCCGCTCAAGGCGCGCGAGCGGACCATCCCCGAGACGGTGTTCGAGCTGTTCCCGGTTCTGGCGCAGATGCTGTCGCGGCGCGGCGGCGACCTCTCCGGCGGCCAGCAGCAGCAGCTCGCCATCGGCCGGGCGCTGGTGACGCGGCCGAAGGTGCTGATCCTCGACGAGCCGACCGAGGGCATCCAGCCCTCGATCATCAAGGATATCGGCCGCGCGCTTCAGTTCCTGCGCGACGAGATGAAGATGACGATCCTTCTGGTCGAGCAGTATCTCGATTTCTGCCGGGAACTCGCCGACAGCATCTACGTCATGGATCGGGGCGAGATCCTGCATGCCGGCCCGGCAAGCGATCTCGACCGGCCCGACATCAAGCGGCACCTGACGGTCTGAACCATGCAGCCCATCGCCACCAGCCCCGTCGCTCTCCCCGCCATGCAACGTTCGCGCGGCAGCGGCAGGCTGGGCACGCGCGTGCGCGCCGGCCGTACGCGGCTCGACACGCTCTATCAGGAAGGCTGCTGCAAGATGCGCCTGCCGCGCACGCATGGCGCGGCGCTGGAGGCGGTGTTCATCAACACCTCAGGCGGGCTGGCTGGCGGCGACGCGATCTCGTGGGAGGCGCAGGCCGCGCCGGGAGCACGGGTCGTCCTGACCACGCAGGCCTGCGAGCGCGCATACCGCTCGACGGGCGAGGCGGCCCGCGTGGCGACGCGGCTCGTCGTGCGGCGCGATGCCCATCTCGACTGGCTGCCGCAGGAAACCATCCTCTACGAAAGAAGCCGGCTGGAGCGCACCCTCGATGTCGAGCTGGAGGAAGGCGCGACCTTCACCGCGGTCGAGGCCGTGCTGCTCGGCCGCGAAGCGATGGGCGAGGCCGCGCGCCACGCCCTGTTCACGGATCGCTGGCGCATCCGCCGCGAGGGGCGGCTCGTCCATGCCGAGGCGACGCGGCTGACCGGCATGGACATCGAGCGCGACGGCCTGTCTCTCGTCGCCGGCAACAACGCCTTCGCGACCGTTCTCGCCATCACGCCGCAGGCGCAGGCGAAGCTGGATGCGCTACGGCGGCTTCTTTCGCCCGACATGCACGCCGGGGCGAGCGCCAATGGCGAGCGGCTGGTTCTGCGCGCGCTGGCGCCTTCCGGCCTCGCGCTGCGGCGCATCCTCGCGCCGGCCATCGCGCTGCTTTCGGGTGCGGGCGCGCTGCCGCGCCTTTGGACGATCTGAGAAGGGCATTCGAATGAATCTCACCCCCCGCGAGAAGGACAAGCTGCTGGTGGCGATGGCCGCGATGGTGGCGCGCCGCCGGCTGGAGCGCGGCGTGAAGCTCAACCATCCCGAGGCCATCGCGCTTATCACCGATTTCGTGGTCGAGGGCGCGCGCGACGGCCGTCCCGTCGCCGAGCTGATGGAGGCCGGCGCGCACGTCATCGCCCGCGAGCAGGTGATGGAGGGCGTGGCCGAGATGATCCACGACATCCAGGTCGAGGCGACCTTTCCCGACGGCACCAAGCTGGTGACCGTTCACGAGCCGATCCGATGATCTTCGGAAGAAGGAAACGAACATGAAGCCGAGAACTCCCGTCGTCGCCCTTGCCGCGTTGGCGCTCAGCGCCGGCCCGGCCTTCGCCCATCTCGATCCCGGGGAGCACGGCTCGTTCATGGCCGGCCTCACCCATCCGCTGTTCGGCCTCGACCACGTGCTTGCCATGGTCGCGGTCGGGCTGTGGGCGGCGATGCTGGGCGGCCGCGCCCTGTGGGCGGTGCCGGCGGCCTTCGTCGGCGTCATGCTCATGGGCTTCCTCGCCGCCATGGCCGGCCTGCCGCTGCCCTTCGTCGAGCCGGCGATCCTCGCCTCGGTGGTGGCCATCGGCCTGCTGGTGGCGCTCGCGGTTCCGGTCCCGGCCGGGCTCGGCATGGTCGTCGTCGGCTTCTTCGCGCTGTTCCACGGCCATGCCCATGGCGGCGAGATCGGCGAGGCGACGACGGCGGGCTACGCCGCCGGCTTCGCGCTGGCGACGGCGCTGCTCCACGCCGCGGGCGTCGCGGCTGGCCTCGGCGTCGCACGCCTGTTCAGCGGGAACACCGGCCGGCTCGTGACGCGGGCCGCCGGCGGGGCGACGGCGTTGGCCGGCGTCTGGCTGATGGTCGCCGGTTGAAGGACGGGGAGGGCAGCATGATACCGGGCGAAATCCTCACCCAGGCCGGCGACATCGAGCTGAACGCCGGCGCGCCGCAGACCGTGCTCGAGGTCGCCAACACCGGCGACCGCCCGGTGCAGGTCGGCTCGCACTATCACTTCTTCGAGGTCAATGAGGGCCTCGTCTTCGACCGCGACAGGGCGCGCGGCATGCGGCTCGACATCGCGGCGGGCACGGCCGTGCGCTTCGAGCCGGGCCAGAAGCGCGAGGTGCGGCTGGTGCCGCTTTCCGGCGCACGCACCGTCTACGGCTTCCAGCAGAAGGTGATGGGGAAGCTGTGACATGTCCCGCGCCGGCCCGTCGCTCTACACCCGTTCCCGGCTCGCCGCCGCGGCCCTGACGACAGGATAAGCAGCCATGCCCGCACGAATCTCACGCGCCGCCTATGCCGATATGTATGGCCCGACCACGGGCGACAGGGTGCGGCTCGCCGACACCGAGCTGTTCATCGAGGTCGAGAAGGACTTCACCATCCATGGCGAGGAGGTGAAGTTCGGCGGCGGCAAGGTCATCCGCGACGGCATGGGGCAGAGCCAGGTCACCCGTGCCGACGGCGCGGTCGACACGGTTATCACCAATGCGCTGGTCGTCGACCACACCGGCATATACAAGGCCGATCTCGGCCTGCGCGACGGCCGCATCGCCGCCATCGGCAAGGCGGGCAACCCGGACACGCAACCCGGCGTCACCATCGTCGTCGGCCCCGGCACGGAGGTTATCGCCGGCGAGGGCAGGATCCTCACGGCCGGCGGCTTCGACGCGCATATCCATTTCATCTGCCCGCAGCAGATCGACGATGCGCTGATGTCGGGCGTCACCTCCTTGCTGGGAGGCGGCACCGGGCCGGCGCACGGCACGCTCGCCACCACCTGCACGCCCGGCAGCTTCCATATCGGCCGCATGATCCAGTCCTTCGACGCCTTCCCGGTGAATATCGGCGTCGCGGCCAAGGGCAATGCCTCGCTGCCCGCCCCGCTGGTCGAGATGGTGCTGGCCGGGGCCTGCGCGATGAAGCTGCACGAGGACTGGGGCACGACGCCGGCAGCCATCGACAACTGCCTTTCCGTCGCCGACGACCTCGACGTGCAGGTGATGATCCATACCGATACGCTGAACGAGAGCGGCTTCGTCGAGGACACGCTGGCGGCGATCCGCGGCCGCACCATCCACGCCTTCCATACCGAGGGCGCCGGCGGCGGCCACGCGCCCGACATCATCAAGGTGGCGGGCTTCGCCCACGTCATCCCGTCGTCGACAAACCCGACGCGGCCCTATACGGCCAACACCGTCGCCGAGCATCTCGACATGCTGATGGTGTGCCACCATCTCGACGCGGCGATTCCCGAGGACGTCGCCTTCGCCGAAAGCCGCATCCGCAAGGAGACCATCGCCGCCGAGGACATCCTGCACGACATCGGCGCGTTCTCGATCATCTCGTCGGACAGCCAGGCGATGGGCCGCATCGGCGAGGTCATCATCCGCACCTGGCAGACCGCCGACAAGATGAAGCGCCAGCGCGGCCCCCTTCCGCAGGAGACCGGCGAGAACGACAATTTCCGTGTGCGCCGCTACATCGCCAAATACACGATCAATCCGGCGATCGCGCAGGGAATGGCGCACGAGATCGGTTCCATCGAGGTCGGAAAGCGCGCGGATCTCGTTCTGTGGAAACCGGCATTCTTCGGGGTCAAGCCGGAGATGGTGCTGGTCGGCGGCACCATCGCGGCCGCGCCGATGGGCGACCCCAACGCCTCGATCCCGACGCCGCAGCCCATGCACTACCGGCCGATGTTCGGCGCGTTCGGCAAGGCCGCCGCCGCATCCTCCGTCACCTTCGTGTCGCAGGCCGCACTCGACAGCGGGCTGCGCCAGCGGCTCGGCGTCGACAAGGGCATGGTGGCCGTGGAGAACACGCGCGGCGGCATCGGCAAGAAGGCGATGCGCCTCAACGACGCCATGCCCCATATCGACGTCGATCCCGAAACCTACGAGGTGCGCGCCGACGGCGTGCTCCTGACCTGCGAGCCCGCGACCGTGCTGCCGATGGCGCAACGCTACTTCCTGTTCTGAAAAGTCAGCCGGGCGCTCCGCGTAGGGGCACGGCGGCCTCTCGCCGGCGGGGCGTGTCACGCGGCAACCGCTTCATGCGGGGCGATCGAGGGCGTTGGCCGAAGCCTTCATGTTCCGTCATCGTCGGCATGCATGATGTAGAGCTTGCGCGTCGTCTCGTGCAACGTCCACTCGCCACGCCAGCCGCGCGGCAGCACCAGCATGTCGCCGGCGACGAGATCGCGCGTCTGTCCGTCCTCACCGCGAAGCGTGACCCGGCCCGAGATCAGGTAGCAGGTTTCCGAGACCTGCTCCCGGTTGGCCGAGAACCGCCCCGGCGTGCATTCCCAGACGCCGATGGTCAGCCTGCCGTCGTTCGACGTCCACAACTTGCGCGACGCTTCGAACTGCTCGCAGTCGATCGAGGTCGGCTTGCGGACCGGCTCGTTCAACGCGAGCGCGCCGAGGTCCGGCGTGGTGAGAAACTCGATCATGCGGATCTCCCTGAAGCAGAAACGATACGGCGCGGCCCGTCGAAGGCCGCGCCGGGCACGGCAAGTCAACGGCCGGATTTTCCGAAAAGCTGCGAGGCCGCCAGAAGCGCGGTGGTCAGGACGATCATCACGGTGGAGATCGCCGCGATGGTCGGGTCGATCTGGTCGCGCAGCGCAAGGAACATCTTGCGCGTCAGCGTCGAGTTCTCGCCGCCCGAGATGAACAGCGCCACGATCACCTCGTCGAACGAGGTCAGGAAGGCGAGAAGCGCCGCGGTGACGACCGAAAAGCGGATCTGCGGCAGCGTCACCAGCAGGAAGGCGCGTGGACGCGATGCGCCGAGGCTGCGCGCCGCCATTTCCTGGCTCATGTCGTAGCTCTTGAGGCCCGAAGCCACCACGAGCACGACCAGCGGCAGCGCGAGCATCGCGTGGGCGATCACGAGACCGGGCATGGTGTTGAGCATCTTCACCTGCACGTAGACGTAGAAGACGCCGATGCCGACGAGGATCACCGGCATCATGATCGGCGTGACGAGAACCAGCATCGCCATTCCCACCCAGCGCGAGCGCGAGACGTGCAGGCCGTAGGCCGCAAGCGTGCCGAGCGGGGTCGCGACCAGCATGGTCAGCATGCCTGCCTTGAGCGAAACCCAGGTCGCCTGCATCCATTCGCGCGAGCCGAAATAGTTCTCGTACCAGCGCAGCGACCATTCCTGCGGCGGGAAGCTGAGATACTGCGAATCCGAGAACGACATCGGGATCACGATCAGCGACGGCACGATCAGGAACAGCATCACCAGCGCGCCGTAGGCATAGAGCCACAGGCGACGGCCGTGGGTGATCTGGGTTTCGGAAGCCGGGCGCGAAAACCAGTTACTCATCGCGCGCCGCCGGTCAGCCGGTCGAAGCCGGCAATGCGGGACGCCAGCAGAAGGAGCGCCACCGTCAGCACGAGGAGCACCACGCCGAGCGCGCTCGCGGCGCCCCAGTTGAAGAACATCTCGATGTCGGTTGCGATGCGCATCGAAACGAGGATGACCTTGCCACCGCCCAGCAGGGCCGGCGTTACGTAGAAGCCGAGGCAGAGAATGAAGACGATGGTCGAGCCCGCGATCAGGCCCGGCAGCGACATCGGCAGATAGACCGCCCAGAAGGCGCGGATCGGCGATGCGCCCAGATTCGCGGCCGCTTTGAGGTAGTCGTCGTTGATCGCCTTCATCGAGCCGTAGAGCGGCAGGATCAGATAGGGCAGCATGATGTGCGTCATGCCGATCAGGGTGCCGGAAAGATTGTGCACGAGCGGCAACGGCTCGGACCACAGCCCGGCCTCGACGCCCCAGCTGTTGATGAGACCCTGACGCTGAAGCAGCGCCAGCCAGGCATAGGTGCGCACCAGCACCGAGGTCCAGAACGGCAACAGCACGGCCATCATGCAGATGGCGGCGAGCCGGCGGGGCATCTGGGCGAGAAGATAGGCGAGCGGATAGCCGAGGATCACGCACAGGGCCGTGGTGATGAGGCTCACCTCGAAGGTCGTGCGGAAGATGCGGGCATAGGATGCCTGGCTCGCCAGCCGCCGGTAGTGTTCGAGGCTGAGCTCGCCGGCGTCCGAAAGGAAGGAGAGCCAGAACAGCCAGCCGACCGGGATCACCAGCACGCAGACGACGAGGATCAGCGCCGGCAGGCTGAGGCTGAACAGCGTCCAGCGCTCGCGCTTGCCGTCGCGCGACAGGTCGGCGGCGTGGGGAAGGGGTCGGATCGCGCTCATTTTCCGTCCGCCGGAATCAGGAAGGTGTCGCGCCGGTCGATGCCGAGCCTGATCGGGCCGCCGGTCTGCGGCAGGCTTTCCATGGCGCTGCTCGACGTCATGCCGCGGACGGTGACGTGGCTGCCGGAGGGCAGCGCGACTTCCAGAACGAAGCTCTCGCCCTGGTAGATGAAGCGGACGACGCGGCCCTCGATCAGGTTGCAGTCGTCGATGTCCCGACTTCCGGGCGCAAGGATGCGCAGCTTTTCGGGCCTCAGCATCAGGAGCCAGTCGCCATCCGCCCGTGCTTCCTCGAGCTTCAGCCGCCTGCCGTCGAGCAGCGCGGTCCCGCCTGACACGGTGACGGGCAGAAAGGCGGATTCGCCGATGAACTCGGCAACGAAACGCCGCGAAGGACGCTCGTAGATGTGAGCCGGCGTGTCGAGCTGCATGATGCAGCCCTTGTCGATCACGGCGATGCGGTCGGACATGGTGAGCGCTTCGCGCTGGTCATGGGTCACGTACACGGTGGTCATGCCGAGGCTCTCGTGCAACTGGCGCAGCTCGACCTGCATGTGTTCGCGAAGCTGCTTGTCGAGCGCGGAAAGCGGCTCGTCCATCAGGAGGATCCGCGGCTCGAACACGATGGCGCGGGCCAGCGCGACACGCTGGCGCTGCCCGCCCGAGAGCTGGTCGATCCGGCGGTCGCCATAGCCGCCGAGCTTCACGGTTTCCAGCGCGCGATCGACCCGTTCGGCGATCTCGGCCTTGCCGACGCCGCGCAGGCGCAGCGGGAAACCGATATTGCCTTCGACGGTCATGTGCGGGAACAGCGCGTAGCTCTGGAACACCATGCCGATATCGCGCTTGTGAGGCGCGAGGCGCACCACCTCGCGGTCGCCGAAAAGAACGCTGCCGGCATCGGGCCGCGTAAAGCCTGCCAGCACCATCAGGAGCGTCGTCTTGCCCGACCCGGACGGCCCGAGCAGCGTGAGAAATTCGCCGCTTCTGACGTCGAGGCTGACGCCGTCGAGGGCGTTGAAGGAGCCGTAGGCCTTGGTGACTTCGCTGATCCTGATCGGAAGCGCGCCGCTCTGGTTCATTGACGAAGCCTCATTGCATTTCGTGTGCCCATGGAAAAGGCGACGGCGATGCGGCCGCGCATCGCCGTCGTCCGTATCGGATAGCTACTCGGTCAGCATGTCCTGATATTTGGCCGAGGCATCGGCTTCATTGTCGATGTACCATTGCAGGTTGATGGGTAGCTGCCGGGCGGCGTTGTCCGGATGAGACGGGAGCTGCCTGGCATATTCCTCCTCGATCAGGCCGAGCTCGTAAGCCTTGAGGTTGGTCGGGCCGTAGGTGATGTACTGGGTGAAATCGGCCTGATACTGCGGCTTGGTGATCTCGGCCAGGAACTTCATGGCGAGATCCTTGTTGGGCGCGCCCTTGGCGATCGCGTAGCAGTCGTAGTCGAGAAGCCCCTGATTGAAGGTGTATTTCACGGCCGCGCCGTCCTTGGCCGCGACGTCGAAGCGGCCGTTCCAGCCCGTCACCATGTCGACCTCGCCGTCGACCATCAACTGGGCGTGCTGCGCGCCGGAAGACCACCAGACGGAGATGTGCGGCTTCAGCTCGCGGATCTTGTCGAGCGCGCGGTCGATGCCTTCCGGCGTCGAAAGCACCTCATAGACCTTGTCTGCGGGAACGCCGTCGGCCATCAGCGCCGGTTCGAGCGCACCGGCGACCGAGTTGCGATAGGCGCGCTTGCCGGGAAACTTCTCGACGTCCCAGAAGTCGGCCCAGCTCTGCGGGCCGTTGTCGCCGAAGGTCTTGGTGTTCCAGGCGAGAACGGTCGAGAACACGTCGCCGCCGACGCAGAAATCCTGCCACAGGCCTTCCTGGAACGTCGAGACGTCGATGACCGAATAGTCGAGCGGCTCGAGCAGGCCCTCGGCGCCGGCGCGCGCGGCGCTTCCCGAGCCGCTGGTCACCACGTCCCAGGTGACCGCGCCGGACTTCACCTGCAAGCGCAGGTCGGCCATGCCGCCGTAGGTTTCCTCGCGCACCGTGATGCCCATGACCTTCGCGGCGGGCTGCCACAGTGTCTTGCTCTGCGCTTCCTGGAGCGCGCCGCCCCACGATACCGCCGTCAGCTCCTCGCCCTGCGCCGGCAGGGCAAACGCCGTGATCGCGCTCGCGGTCGCGATCCCGACGGTCGTGCTCCACAGTTTCCGCTCAAACATCCCGTGTTCTCCCTTTTGTCGTTATTCTGGCCGTCAGGGCTACTTGATGGTCCCGACCTGTCCTCACTCTGGGTTACTTTGGCCTTTCATACAGTGCCATTCTGAAAAGACGGGCAGGCCATTTAACGTCGAAACGGCTCTAGCGATGATCGTCGAGGATCAGGTCCGCGCCTTTCCAGCCGGTCATGATCGCGGGTCCGTTGATGTTGCCCGAGGGCAGGAGCGGGAAGATCGAGGCATCGACGACCCTCAGCCCATCCAGGCCGTGGACGCGCAGCCTGGCATCGACGACGTCGCCTCTGTCCCCCGGTCCCATCCGGCAGGTGCCGCTTGCATGGAATACCGAGCCGGCGCGCTGCCGCACGTCGGCCTCGATCTGGTCGCGGCTATGGACGCCGGGGCCGGGGCGGAGCTCGGCCTTGATCAGCGAGGCGAGCGGCTCGGCCTGCGCGATCCGCCGCAGCATGAGGCTGCCGTCGATCAGCTCCTCGACGTCCTCGCGCACTGAGAGGAAGTTGAACTGGATCGCCGGCGCGTCGAACGGGTCCGCCGAGCGCATGCGCACATGGCCCCGGCTCTTCGGGTGGCAGTTGGAGGCTCCGAGCAGGAAGCCCGGTTCCCTGTCCGGCAGCATCAGCTGCCGCTTGCCCTTGACGCCGCGCGTATAGCTGAGCGGTGAAAAATAGAGCTGAAGGTTCGGCCTCGGGCGGGCGAAGTCGGAGCGCGCGAAACCGCCCGCCTGATTGACGCTCAGCGAGAGCGGGCCGGTGCGGGTCAGAAGATATTGCAGCCCCGCCGCGAGCCTGCCGCTCCACGGGCGCAGTATCTGGTTCAGCGTCGGGCGGCTGGCGCGGTAGATGTGGTCGATGCAAAGATGGTCCTGAAGGTTCTCGCCGACCCCTTCCAGCGCATGGACGAGGGGAATGCCGTTGGCGGCGCAAAGCGGGGGCGCGCCGACGCCCGACAATTGCAGAAGATGCGGCGAGCTGATCGCGCCGGCCGAAAGGATCACCTCGCGCCCCGCCCTTGCGGTCAGGAGCCTGGCGCCGTGACGATACTCGACGCCGATGGCCCTGCGCCCTTCGAAGATGATGCGTGTCGCATGCGCGTGGGTGACGACATGCAGGTTCCGCCGCTTCATCGCCGGGCGCAGGAACGCGCTTGCCGAAGAGGCGCGCACGCCCTTGCGCGTCGTGTTCTGGAAGAGGCCGGCTCCTTCCTGCGACTTTCCGTTGAAATCGGCGTTTTCCGGCAGGCCGATCGTCCCGCAGGCGGCCACGAAATCGCGGCAGGTCGGATGGGCTGAACCTTCTATGCCGGTGACCGTCAGCGGGCCGCCGCTGCCGCGATAGTCATCCGCGCCGGCTGCATTGTCTTCCATCGCGCGGAATGCCGGGGCGACATCCTTCCAGCCCCAGCCGGGGTTCCCCAGCGCCTCCCACGCGTCGTAGTCCTCATGCTGGCCGCGAATGAACACCATCGCGTTGATCGCGCTCGATCCGCCCAGCAGCCTGCCGCGCGGGACGTAGCTTTCGCGGTTGTCGAGACCGGACGAGGGTTCGCTGGTGTAACGCCAGTTCATCCGCGGGTGGTAGAACGTCTTGCCGTAGCCGATCGGCATCCGGACCCAGAAACTGCGATCGCTGCCCCCGGCTTCCAGCAGGAGGACGCGCAAACGCCCGCTTTCGCTCAGCCGGTCGGCGAGTACGCAGCCGGCGGAACCGGCGCCGACGATGACGAAATCATAGCTGTCCATGCCCGCGATCTAGCCTGGCCGCCGGGCGGCAAACATCAGCCATTCTGATTTCTCGACCGGGCCATTGGCAGGGCCGTTGCGGGGGGCGCCGCCGGCCCCAGCGCGTCGATGGCTCCGGCAAGCCGGTCGACGCCGGCGCGGATCTCCGCCGGGGTGGAGGTGCTGAAGCCGATCGCGAAACCTCTTGCCTCGATCGGCGCGATGCAGAAGCGGCCGAGCGGAGCGACGATGACCTCGCGCGCGGCCGCGGCTTCTGCCACGCACTGCTCGTCATGGCCGGTCAGGAGATGGCCGACCGTCTGGATGCCGCTTTCGGTGCGCTTGACGTCGATCGCGCCGGCGAGCCGCTTGTGCGCGGCCTCGATCAGCACGTCGTGGCGTTCCATGTAGGTCTTGCGCATACGGCGGATGTGGCTGGCGAAATGGCCCTCCTCTATGAAGCTCGCCACCACCGACTGCATCACGGTCGACACCCCCTGGAGGGTTGCTCCGGCGATGCGCTCGAACATGGCGGCAAGCGGCCCGCTCACCACCATGAAGGCGATGCGCAGACCCGGAAACAGCGATTTGGAGAACGTGCCGACATAGATGACGCGGCCGACCGTATCGACGCTTTTCAGCGTCGGGGGCGGGTGGCCCGAATAGTAGAACTCGCCATCGTAATCGTCTTCGACGATCCACGCATCCGCGCTTTCGGCCGCCTGGATCAACTCGAAACGCCGTTTCAGGCTCATCACCGCGCCCAGCGGATGCTGATGCGAAGGCGTGACGAAGGCGAGGCGGAAACCGGGCTCGGTGCGCAGGCCCGCATCGACGTCAATGCCCTCGTCGTCGACGGGAACCGGCACCAGCCTCGCGCCGCAGGACAGGAGGCTGTTTCGCGCGCCGATGGGGCCGGGATTCTCGAACCAGACCGGATCGCCCGGATCGAGCAGCGTCGTGCCGATGCGGTTGAACGCTTCCTGCGCGCCGTTGAGGATGAAGACCTCTTCGGGCTGGCAGACGATGCCGCGGTTGGCGCGCAGATGCGTCGCGATCGCCTCGCGCAACGCCTTCAGCCCGCCCGGCTCCGGATAGCCGAGCATATGGCCGCGCGTCGCCCGCCAATGGCGCGCGGTCAGCTTCGCCCACAGCGGCATCGGAAAAAGATCGAGCGCCGGCATGCCGGTCAGGAACGGACGCGCCTGCGTGGGGTGCGACAGCCTTGGAAAGAACTGCTCCGAGGCGCGCCGGGCAAGGCTTGCAAGGCGGGTCGGCTGGGGTGCGCGCAGCCCCCTGTCGGCGGCGACGGGATCGACCTTCGCCTTCAGCACGTCGCTGACATGGGAGCCCGAGCCGACCTGCGAGACGATCAGGCCCTCCGCCGCGAGCGATTCGTAGACCGCGATCGCCGTGGTTCGCGATATGCCCTGGTCGATGGCGAAGGTGCGGCTCGACGGCAGGCGCTGGCCCGGCGCCAGAACGCCGGACAGGATCAGCTTGCGAATGGCGCTGACGAGCTGGACGGCGATCGGCCGTCCCGACGCCCTGTCGACGCGCAGGGTCGGCAGCAATGCGCCCCCGGCATACTTCACTGCGGCACCTGCTCTTCGCGTTCGAGGGGCTTGCCTGACCCTGGTTGCAAATGGCTTTCCAGAAGAAACAAAGTGGCTCTTATCGAAAGGCCAATATGGCCAGAATATCGCCGCACGACAAGGTGGTGAACGCAACCGGCGTGTGCGGTTCGGCAGGGTGACGGCCGATGGCGCACGATGTTGCCGCGCGAGATTTCATGATGAAGATCAATGCAATAGAAACGTTCTCGAACTCCGACATCTGCTTTGTCCGCGTCACCGCCGAAGATGGCTCGAACGGGTGGGGGCAGACCGCGCCCTACCATGCGGACATATCCGCGCTCGTGCTGCACCGGCAGGTCGCGCCCTGGGTGCTCGGCCGCGACGTCGACTGCGATCTCGACGATCTGATGGACCTCGTGGGCGAGCGCGAGCACAAGTTTCCCGGCTCGCATCTGCGCCGCGCCATGGGCGGCGTCGACACCGCCATCTGGGATCTGCGCGGCAGGAAAGCCGGCAGGCCGGTGACGGAACTCCTGGGCGGCAAGCCGACGGCCCTGCGCGCCTACGCCTCGTCCATGAAGCGCGACATCACGCCGGAAGCCGAGGCCGAGCGTTTTCGCCGCCTCCAGGGCGAGTTCGGCTTCGACGCCTTCAAGTTCCGCGTCGGCGCCGAGGTCGGGCGCGATGCCGACGAATGGCCGGGGCGGACCGAGGCGATCATCCCGCGGATACGCAAGGCGCTCGGCGACGGCGTCGCCCTTCTCGCGGACGCCAACAGCTGCTTCAGTCCCGCCCGCGCCATCGAGGTCGGCCGCCTGATGGAAGCGCAGGGGATGGTCCATTACGAGGAGCCTTGCCCCTATTGGGAGCTCGAGCAGACGCGGGAAGTGACGCGGACGCTCGACATGGACGTTGCCGGCGGCGAGCAGGATTGCGAGTTCTCGGTCTGGAAGCAGATCCTGCGCGACCGCGTGGTCGACATCGTCCAGCCGGACGTTCTCTATCTCGGCGGCATGGCCCGCGCGATGCGTCTTGCGGCCATGGCGGCCGAGGTCGGCATCCCGGTCACGCCGCATGCCGCCAATCGCAGTCTCGTGACGCTCTTCACGATGCACTACCTCGCCGCGATCCCGAACGCCGGAAAGTATCTTGAGCTTTCGATCGAGGGGGAAGACTATTACCCGTGGGAGCAGGGGCTGTTCGTCGACGACCCCTACAGGGTCGACGGCGGCCATGTCCGCATATCCGGGGAGCCCGGCTGGGGGGTCGAGATTTCACCGGAATGGCTCGATCGCGCGGCCTATCAGGCGAGCAGGTTCGACGCATGACGGGCGATCTCGAGACGCTTGTCGCGCGCTGCCGCGCGGAAGGAGCCGTCGGCGATCTGCCGGACACGCATTTCATCGGCGGCGAAAAGGTGGCCTCGCAAAGCGGCGCGAGGATGGAAAGTTTCGATCCCGGCTCGGGGCGCGCCTTCCACGCCTTCGCCGCGGGCGATGCGGCGGATGTGGCGCGCGCGGTCGAAAGCGCCGACGCGGCACTGCGGGGCGATTGGGGGAGGATGCCGCCCGCGGCGCGCGGCGCGGTGCTTGCACGCGCCGCCGCGCTGATCCGCGACCATGCCCCGCGGCTGGCGTTCGCCGAATGCCTCGACAGCGGCAAGCCCCTGCAGGAAGCGGAGGGCGACGTGCAGGGCGCGGCGCGCTGCTTCGACTATTATGCCGGCCTTCCCGACAAGTTCGAGGGACGAACGCTGCCGCTGGGGCCCGACTATCTCGGCTACACCTGCTGGGAGCCGGTGGGCGTCACGGCGCAGATCATTCCCTGGAACTATCCGCTCTCGACGCTGGCGCGCGGCGTTGCGCCGGCGCTCGCCGCCGGATGCAGCATCGTGGCCAAACCGGCGGAACAGACGCCCCTGACGGCGCTGATGGTTGCCGAGCTGCTGGTCGAGGCCGGGCTTCCCGCCGGCGTTCTCAACGTCGTCACCGGCACGGGGCGCGAGGTTGGCGCGCCGCTGGTGGCGCACCCGGTCATCCGCCACGTCACCTTCACCGGCTCCTGCACCAGCGGCATCGAGGTGATGCGCGCGGCAGCGGCGAACGTGACCAGCGTGCTGCCCGAGCTGGGTGGCAAGTCGCCGGTGGTGGTCCTCGGCGACGCCGACCTCGATGCCGCGGCCGATGGCGTCATGGGCGCGATCTTCGAGAATGCCGGCCAGGTCTGCTCGGCCGGCTCGCGCCTCGTGGTCGAGCGCAGCCTTCACGGCGCGCTCGTCGAGCGGCTCGTCGCGCGGGCCCGTTCGCTCAGGCTCGGCCACGGCTTGCGGCGGCCCGACATGGGACCGGTCAACTCGCCGGCGCAACTGGAGAAGATACGCTCGTTCGTCGACGGCGCGCGCTTGCGCGGGCTGGAGATCGCCACCGGCGGCAAGGTGACGAGCGACCCCGAGACGGGGCTGGGCTGGTTCTTCGAGCCGACCATCGTCGACCGTGTCCCCGCCCATGACGAGATCGTCCAGGAGGAGATTTTCGGGCCGGTCCTTGCGGTGCAGGTGGTCGAGGACGCCGAGGAAGCCATCGCTGCGGCGAACGCCACGCGCTTCGCGCTCGTTGCCGGCGTCTACACGCGCGATTTTTCGTCGGCGCACCGGCTGGCGCGCCGCATCGACGCGGGCCAGGTCTTCATCAACGAGTATTTCGCCGGCGGCGTCGCGCTTCCCTTCGGCGGCAACCGCATGTCTGGCTTCGGCCGCGAAAAGGGCAGCGAGGCGATGCGGACCTACATGAAGCTGAAAAGCGTCGCAGCGCGGATAGGACAGGCATGACCATGGCACGCCCGGCACTGTTCACCGACGATTTCAAGACCGATCCCTACTGGTGGGAGCGCTCGCCCCGCCCGCTGCTTCCCACGCCGCCGTTGCCGAAGAGCGTCGACGTGCTCGTCGTCGGCTCGGGCTATACCGGCCTCAACGCCGCGCTGGTCACCGCGCGGGCAGGGCGCTCGACGCTGGTTCTCGAGAAGGACCGCGTCGGGGAAGGGTGCAGCACCCGCAATGGCGGCCAGATCAGCACCAGCGTGAAGCCGTCCTTCGACGTGCTTTCGCGCCGGCACGGCGCGGAGACGGCCCGCGCGATCCACATGGACGGGCGCGAGGCGCTGCGCTGGATCGGCGAGTTCGTGCGGGAGGAGGACATAGACTGCGCCTTCTCCGTCTGCGGGCGCTTCCACGCCGCCCATTCGGCCAGGGCGTTCGAGGCCATGCGCAAGGATGCGCAGAACCAGACGCCGGGGCTGGAGGTCGAGATCGACATCGTCCCGCGCGCCGAGCAGCATCGCGAGATCGGCACCGATGCCTATCATGGCGGGATCGTGCTGCGGCGACACGCGGTGCTCGACCCCGGCCGCTACCATGCGGGATTGCTGCGGCGTGTTCTCGACGCCGGCGTCGGGATCGCCGAGGGATGCCCGGCAGGGGCGATCCGCCGCGAAGGCGCCGGCTTCGTCGTCTCGACCCCCGAGGGCGAGATTGCGGCCCGCGACGTCGTCATCGCAACCAACGGCTATACCGGCAGCGTCACGCCCTGGCTTCGCCGCCGCGTCATCCCGATCGGCAGCTATGTGATCGCGACGGAGCCGATGCCGCGCGAAACCATGCGCGAGCTCATCCCGCAGGACCGCATCGTCTCCGACAGCCGCAAGGTGGTCTACTATTACCGCCTGTCGCCCGACGGAACGCGGATGATCTTCGGTGGCCGCGTCAGCCAGGGAGAGACCGATCCGCGCATCAGCGGGCCGCTGCTGCATGGCGAGATGGCGCGGCTGTTCCCGCAACTGGCGAAGACCCGCATCAGCCATTCATGGATGGGCTTCGTCGCCTATACCTTCGACACGCTCGCCCACACCGGCAGCCATGAGGGCATGCACTATGCGATGGGCTATTGCGGGTCGGGCGTGTCGATGGCGAGCTATCTCGGCATGCGCGCCGGCCAGCGCGTGCTTGGGCTGAAGGAAGGGCACACCGGCTTCGAGCGGACGAAATTCCAGACCCGCCCGCTCTATACCGGAAACCCGTGGTTCCTCGCAGCCTCGGTTGCGTACTACCGGTGGCTCGACAGCCGGGGATGACCATGGAGGCGGCCGCCAGAAGCCCTGCGGCGGCGTCCTTTCCGAGGATTCCGTCCGCGAGCGCATGGAACTTGCTCTCCTCGTCGGTCAACCGGGGCATCACGGTCACGGCCGGGCTGCCGGTGATCTTCACCACCCCCGCCCATGGCACCGCCTATGACATAGCGGGCACGGGCAAGGCGCAGACCGGCGCGCTCGCGGCGGCGCTCGACGTGGCCGCAAGGCTGGCGACATTGGAAAACCGGCCGAGCTGAAGCGACGCCGGACGTACAAGCGCGGCGAAGCGCCGGCCGCTTGGCGACGGGCTTCCGCCCCACGCATGAAAAAGGCCCGCGCAGGTCGCCGGCCTTTCCTTCGCTATTCGGGCGATCAGGCCCGCGCAGCCCTGCCCCGGGCGCGCTCTATACCTATGTCACGACCAAGGACTTCCTGCTCGCGTTCGGCCTCGAAACGCTGCGCGGCCTGCCTGATTTCGAGACCCTGTTGACAAAGGTGTGCGTATAGATGTATACATCTAATTATGCATCAAGAAATCGATCAATCCGCATCATCGAAGGGCGTCGCGACGCTCTATGAGCAGGTCTACAACGCGATCAGGGCGCTGATCGTCAGCGGCGGCCTGCGTCCGGGGGAAAGCATCTCGGAGGTGAAGCTGGCAGAGCGGCTCAACGTCAGCCGCACGCCGATCCGCGAGGCGGTGCGCCGTCTGGTGGCCGAAAATCTCATGGAGATACCGGGGCGCGGGCTGTTGCGCGTCTACGCCCCAACCATACGCGACATAGCCGAGGTCTATTATACCCGCGCGAGCCTCGAGGCCGCGGCGGCGGGGCTGGCGGCGCAGTTCGACACCGGCGAGCTTGCCGACAGGCTCGAGGCGCTGACGGAAAGCATGCGGGTCGCGGCCTCCGACGGGCGGCTGCAGGACGCCACGCAATTCAACAGCGAGTTCCATTCGACGCTGGTCCGGGCGAGCCGCAACAAGCGCATCATCGAAATCCTCGACGGCCTCAGCCCGACGATCGTGCGCTATCGCCGCCTTTCCCTGATGTTTCCCGATCATCTCGAGCGCTCGCTGGCGGAGCATGCCGAGATCGTCAGATTGCTGCGCGACGGGCAGCCGGCGGATGTCGAAGCCTATCTGCGCGGCCACGTCCTCAGGGCCGGCGGAAGGATCGTCTCGGCGATGATCAACCTCGAAGGTGGCGATCCGGACGAGACCGGCATCATCGGCAATCTCATCGCCATCGCCAAGAAGTAGACGCCGGCGTTCGCGAACCCGCGAAGCCGGGCGTTCCCGCGCCCATGATGAAGGAAACACGGCAAATGTCCTTGCAGGCCCCCGATCTGCGGCAGTTCGCATTCATGTCGAGAATAAATCTCCGGTTCGGGATCGGCGCCGCCAACGACCTGCCTGCCGAGATCCTCGCGCTGGGCGCCGGGCGCGTCTTCATCGTCAGCGATCCGGGCGTGTCGAAGGCGGGGCTGATGGAGGGCC
This sequence comes from Alphaproteobacteria bacterium, assembly GCA_037190985.1. Classification (GTDB taxonomy): domain Bacteria; phylum Pseudomonadota; class Alphaproteobacteria; order Rhizobiales; family Rhizobiaceae; genus Aerobium. The sequence goes on along the minus strand of JBBCKE010000032.1, from coordinate 39,423 downwards.
CGGCGGGCCTGCTCGAGAAGGCGGGGTTGGCGGTCGAGCGCTTCACCGACGTGGAGGCCAACCCGCGCGACACCACGATAGAGGGGATAGTGGACAGGTTGAAGGCGTTCGGCGCCGACGCCGTCATCGGCTTCGGGGGCGGCAGCGCCATGGACGCGGCGAAGGGCGCCGCCCTCCTGGCCACCAACGGCGGAAGGCTGCGCGACTATGACGGCCAGAATCGCGTCGAGGTCGATCCGCTTCCCCTGATCGCGGTTCCGACGACGGCGGGAACCGGCAGCGAGGTAACCGCGAACGCGGCCATCACCGACGCCGAGCGGCACTACAAGATGTCCATCCGCTCGCCCCGCATCATTCCCTCCCTTGCGGTGCTGGATCCGGGGCTGCTCGCCTCCTTGCCCGCCTCCGTGGCGGCCACCAGCGGCATCGACGCGCTCGTGCACGCCATCGAGGGATACCTCTCGCTCCGGTCCTCGGCCCTCAGCGACCTGTTCGCCCGCGAGGCGATCCGGATCATCCACCGGAACCTGCGTCCCTTCGTGGCCAACCCGTCGAACCAGCGCGCGGCGGGCTCCATGCTCTACGGCAGCATGCTGGCGGGGCTGGTGATCTCCAATACCGGGACCGGGAACGACCATGCGGTGGCGCGGGCGCTCGGCGGCGTCTGCGACGTTCCGCACGGCCTGGCCACGGCGATCATGCTGGCGCCGGTGCTGGAGTTCAACGCGCTGGCGTGTCCCGAAAAGATCGAGTGCATCGCATCCGACATGGGGCTGCCGGGCGGGGTGGACGCGGCGGAGGCTCTCGTCGCCGAGATCCGGGGGATGCTGGCGGATTTCGATCTGCCGGCGACGCTCGGCGCCATCGGCATCGACCGGAAGGTCGTTCCCGAACTGGTCGAGGTGGCCCTGGGGAACGTCGGACCCAACCCGCGCCGCACCGGCCGCGACGACCTGGAGCGGCTGATTTCCGCCGCCTTCTAGCAGCCAGGCCGCGCGCCGCCATGTAGCGCCCGCGGCCCGTACACACCCGTCTCCTGGAGATCAGAATGCCAAGCAACCCCGCGACTGTCCTGTCCCCGGCGGATACCCGGCTTCCACGGGGAAAGCTGCGTATCACCAAGGTCGAGGCGATAAGCCTGTTCGTGCCGCTGGAGGAGAAGATCGATGCGCCGATCGCGGTGCCGCACGCCTCCGAGCTCGCGGATGTGATCTTCCGCGGATACCGCACGACGCTGGTGCGCGTCGAGACCGACGCCGGCCTCGTGGGCATAGGCGAATGCATGGTGCGCCTGGCGCCGACGGCGACCCGGGCGATCGTCGAGGATATCGGTCAACTGCTGATCGGCCGCGACCCGCTCGACCGCGAGGCGATCTGGGAACTGCTGTTCGGCACGATGATGAACCGGGGCCACAATCGCGGCTTCTTCGTCGAGGCCCTGAGCGGCATCGACATCGCCCTATGGGATCTGGCGGGCAAATATCTCGACATCCCGCTGTACCGGCTGCTGGGTGGCAAGCACCACGACCGCCTGCTGGCCTATGCCTCCTCGCTGCGGTTCCGGGCCCCGCAGGAGGTGGTCGAGCAGGCTCTGGGCTTCAAGAAACGCGGCTTCAGGTCGATGAAGATCAAGATCGGCCGCAACCTCGACCGGCCGGAGGCCGACATCGAGTTCGTCCGCACGATCCGCGAGGCCGTGGGCGACGACGTCATGCTGACGGTCGATGCGAACTGCGCCTACAGCGAGGACGTTCCGAAGGCCCTCATGGTGGGGCGGGCGCTGCAGGACCTCGGGATATACTGGTTCGAGGAGCCGATCGCCCCCAACGACGTCGACGGATACGTTCATCTCGCCGACAGGCTCGACATCCGCATCGCCGCCGGCGAGGCCGATTTCATGTCCTCCAACGCGGCGGATTTCCTCAAGCGCCGGGCGATCGACATCATCCAGCCCAATATCTCCCGCGTCGGCGGCATCACCGAGGCGCACAGGATCGCCGCGATGTCGCGCGCGTTCAGGATACCCTACGCGCCGCATACCGGATCGTGCTCCGCCGTGTGTCTTGCCGCCACGCTGCAATTCGCCGTCGCGCTGCCGAACTTCCTGATCTTCGAATACATGCAGAGCGACTGGTCGAAGTCGCAGCCGAACCCGCTGCGGCACGATCTTCTCCTGGAGAAGGCCGAAGTGTTCGAGGACGGATACATGAAGGTGTTCGACCGGCCGGGGATCGGCGCCGAGCTGAATATGGACATCGTCGACAAATACCGGATCGCCTGAGGTCGGATCATGAACAGCACAGTGAAGGAAAGCCAGGGGAACATCGTCGAGGGCGTCCCGCCGCGCGTTCCGCTCCTGATCGACGGGAAACGGACGCCGGGGAACGGGGCCCTCGCGGCGATCGAGCCGACGAGCGGCCGGGCCTCGCACGAGGTCGAGGTGGCCGGCCCCGACGAGGTGGATGCCGCGGCGCGCGCCGCCAGGAACGCCTTCGCGACCTTCGGAAGGCAGCCGGCACACGCCCGCTCAAGGGTCCTGCACGCGGCCGCCCGCCTGGTGGCGGCCGAAAAGGACGACTTCGTGGAGGCGATGATCGCCACGACCGGCAAGACGCGGCGCGACGCGTCGGGCGAGGTGGACCGCTCCGTCGAAACGCTCGGCATCTGCGCCGAGGAGGCGCTGCGGATCGAGGGGTTCGAGGTGCCGATGGATTCCTCGCCACGCGGCGAGGGCAGGATCGCCATCGCGCGGCGCTATCCGATCGGCGTGATCGCGGCCATCACCCCTTTCAACGCGCCGCTGAACACGGTGTGCCACAAGATCGGCCCGGCCTTCGCCGCGGGGAACACCGTCGTGCTCAAGCCCGACATCCGCGGCGCGCAGGTGGCGCTGCGCGTGGCCGACATCTTTCACAGGGCCGGGCTGCCGGGCGGGGCGCTCAACGTCATCCACGGCGACGCGGAGACGGGCGAGGCGCTCGTCTCCCATCCCGAGGTGGACGTCATCGCCTTTACCGGATCGGAGGCGGTCGGCGAGCGGATCACGCGGATCGCCGGCCTCAGGAAGGTGCTGCTGGAACTGGGAGGCAACGCCCCCGTCATCGTGCACCACGATGCCGACATCGAGGCCGCGACGAGCGCCATCGTGCCCGCCGGCTTCGGAATGTCCGGCCAGAGCTGCATCTCGGTCCAGCGCGTCTACGCCCACGAAGCCGTCTACGACCGCGTCCTGGAAGCGCTGAAGGCCAAGGCGCAGGCGCTGAAGGTCGGCGCTCCGCAGGAGGCGGCCACCGACATCGGACCCATGGTGTCCGAGGAGGCCGCCATGCGCGTGGAGCGCACGGTCGCCGCGGCGGTCCGGCAGGGCGCGACGCTCGTCTGCGGCGGAACGCGCGACGGCGCCTATATGGCGCCGACCATCCTGACCGACACCGATCTCTCGATGGCGGCGGCGTGCCGGGAAATCTTCGGTCCGGTCGTCAACCTGTTCAGCTACTCGACGCTCGAGGAGGTGATCGAGGTCGCCAACGGCACGCCCTACGGGCTTCAGGCCGGCGTGTTCACCAATTCCCTCGATCTGGTGATGAAGGCGGCCCGCGAGCTCCGCTTCGGCGGGATCATCATGAACAACGTGTCGCGCTGGCGCCTCGACCACATGCCTTACGGCGGGGTGAAACGCAGCGGATTCGGCCGCGAGGGCGGCAAGTATGCGATCGAGGACATGAGCGAGCTCAGGATGGTGGTGTTCGGCTGAGCGCGCCGTTCCGGCAGGACGGCCCGCCCGGGCGACGATTTCGAAGGACATGGTCGTGGCGCTTGAGATCAGACCGTTGCATCTGGGAACGCTCACGGTGGACAAGAGCGGTCTCACCCTGCGAAAGGGTCTCGGCAGCAAGGTTCAGGCGCCGTGCTTCGGCTGGCTCGTCCTTGGCGGCGCGGAACCCGTCCTGGTGGATACCGGACCGAGCGATGACCCGGCCTGGGGCGCGCGGTTCCACAACCCCCTTGAGCGCGATCCCTCCCAGTCCATGGAGCGCCAACTGGCGCGCCATGGCGTTTCTCCCGACAGCATAAGGCACGTCGTGCTGACGCATCTCCACTGGGACCATTGCTATGGCAACGCATGCTTCCCGAACGCGACGTTCTACGTGCAGAAGGCGGAATACGATTACGCGCTGGCGCCGTTCCCGTGCGACGCGCCCATCTATGAATCCGGTTTCGAGCGGCCCCCGTACCGGGTCGGCGAGGAGCGCTATCGGCTGGTGGACGGCGAGGCCGACCCGTTCGACGGGATCAGGCTGATCGGCCTTCCCGGCCATTCGCCGGGCCTGCAAGGCGTCCTGGTGGCCACGGACAGCGGACCGACGCTGATCGGCTCCGACCATTTCCCGCTCTTCGAGAATTTCGAGGAGAACATCCCCACCGGGATCATTCACAGCCTTGCAGACTGGTATGGCGCGACCAAACGCGTGCGCGCGCTCGGCGCGCGCGTCCTGCCGGGACACGACATGCGGGTGATGGACCGGGACCGCTACTAGGGCGAAGGCCGGCAATCCGTTGCGCGGTCGTCCCTCCGGATATGTATACAAAAATGAGCGCAAGGATGCACTGCTTGGAACAAGGGATCGACGGGAAATGAAGGGGCACGACACGATGGGAGGAGCGTGGTGCAATTGACCTCGGGAATTCGCGGCTTCCTCGGAGCCGCCATAGCGATCGGGTTGTGGCAGCTCGCGTCCTCGCTCGGCCTGATCAACACCTATCTCCTGCCGTCGCCCTTCACGGTCGCCGGCGCCTTCGTCGAGCAGTTCAGCGACGGGCGCATCTTCGGCGACATCGCCGCGAGCCTGAGGCGCGTCCTTGTCGGGTTCCTCATCGCCGGCGTGTGCGGGATCGTGCTCGGCGTGGCGCTGGCCTGGTCGCCCCGGCTTTCGGACTATTTCAAGCCGCTGATCGAGGCGTTGAGGCCGATACCGCCGATCGCGTGGACCCCTCTCGCCATCCTGTGGTTCGGCATCGGCGACGAGCCGGGCTATTTCCTCGTCTTCATCGGGGCCGTCTTCCCCGTCTTCGTCAATACCTATGCGGCGGTCCGCAACATCGACCGGACCCAGATCAACGCGGCGCTGTGCCTGGGCGCCAGCCCCCGCATGCTGGTCTTCGACGTGCTGGTGCCGGCGGCGCTGCCGGTGATCTTTCCCGGGCTGCGGATCTCGCTCGGCGTCGGCTGGATGTGCGTCGTCGCGGCCGAGCTGATCGCGGCGCAATCGGGGCTCGGCTACATGATCCAGCAGAGCCGCGTGCTGATGCAGACCCAGTACGTCCTCGTCGGAATGATCACCATCGGTGTCATCGGCATCCTGATGAACGGGGTGATGCTGTACATCGAACGGAGGCTCGCGCCATGGAAGAACTGACGGCGAGGGCGCAGGACGTGCCGCAGCTCCGTGTCGCCGGCATGACGAAGGATTTCGTCGTTCGCGGCGAGGAGACGCGGCTGCGCGCGCTCCAGGACGTCAATCTCGATGTCCGCTCGGGAGAGTTCGTCGTGCTGCTCGGCCCGAGCGGCTGCGGCAAGTCGACCTTGCTGAGCATCCTCGCCGGGTTCCAGCAGGCCACCAGCGGCGCGGTGCTGCATGACGGCGCGCCCATCGTCGCGCCCGACAGGAGCCGGACCGTGGTCTTCCAGGACTACGCGCTGTTTCCGTGGATGACGATTCTCGACAACGTCGCCTTCGGCCTCAAGGCGAAGGGCATGGCCAGGGAAGAGCGGCACGAGGTGGCGCGCCGATATCTGTCGCTCGTCAAGCTGGAGGGGATCGAGGCGAGGTATCCGCACGAGATCTCGGGCGGGATGAAGCAGCGGGCCGCCATCGCGCGGGCCCTCGCGCCCGAACCCGACATCCTGCTGATGGACGAGCCTTTCGGTGCCCTCGACCCCCAGACGAGGGTGCTGTTGCAGGAGGAGGTGGCGAAGATAACCCACGCGGAGAAGAAGACGGTGCTGTTCGTGACCCACAGCATCGAGGAGGCCGTTTTCCTTGCCGACCGCATCGTCGTGATGAGCGCGAGACCGGGGCGGATACGCGACGTCTATTGCGTCGACCTCGAGAAGCCGAGGACCGCCGAGACGCGCAAGCTGGATACGTTCGTCCGGCTTTCGGAAGAGATCTGGGAATCCCTGAGACCCGAGTGGCAAACGGCCTGACCACCCGGACGAACAACAAAACCAAGGAGGAAGCAATGAAATCGTTCATGACTGGAATGGCGGCGGCGGCGCTTTTCGCCCTCGCCGGCCTGACCGGCACATCGCCGGCGCAGGCGCAGGAGCTTCAGACGGTCCGGGTAGGCTGGCAGCCGACCGCGATAAACTCGGCCCAGATGATCCACGTGCTCGCCAACACCGACATCCTCGAGCGCCATGGCCTGAAGGGCCAGTTCGAGATGTTCACCTTCGGGCCGCCGGTCAACGAGGCGCTGGTGTCCGGGGCGCTGGACATCGGCATCATCGGCGATCTTCCGTCTATATCGCTCGCCACGATCGGCGCGCCGGTGCGGATCATCGCGCGGACGACCAACTTCCGCGCCGGCATTCTCGTGGCGCCGGACTCGCAGATCAAGTCGATCGCCGACCTCAAGGGCAAGAAGCTGTACGGACCCTCGGGAACATCGGCATTCCTCGCCGCCCGCGGCATCCTCGAAGAGAACGGCCTGGTCGCCGGCACGGATGTCGAGCTCATCAACCTGGCCTTCGGCGAGATACCGGACGCGCTGAAGGCCGGAAGCATCGAAGCCTTCTTCATCTGGGAGCCGTGGGTGACCTATTTCGAGAAGCGCGGCTTCGCCCGCCTTGTCGGATCGGACCCCAGCCTTCTCCTCGTGATGGCGGCCAGGAAGGATTTTCTGGACGAGAACCCCGATACGGTGGAGCGCTTCCTGAAAGCCTACCGCGAGGCCATGCTCTTCGCCGCCAAAAACCAGGAGCTGGCGAACAAATGGTTCGTCGAGCCGGCGCCCGCGCAGATCCTCGGGGAAGACGTCGTCCAGGCTTCGGCGTCGCTCGAGCCGGCGTGGAATGCCCGGTCGCTGGCCGATGTCTGGGTTTCCATCACCGACAAGGAGATGGAGCGCTATCTGCGGATCGCCGACGAGGCGTACAAGCTGAAGATATTTCCCCAGCCCGCGAAGCTGAAGGAACATGTCGACGACAGCATCGCCCGGAAGGTCGATGCGGAGGTCTGGGACTTCGACGTCGAGGCCGTCAAGATCCTCAAGTGATCGTCCGGACCGTCACGCCCGGCAGGGGCCGCGAGCGCCAAGGCTCGCGGCCCCTTTCCTGTTGATCCGGCCACGGCTGCTGCCCGGCGCTACTCCTCCGGCGCCAGTTCGAGGACGAGCCCGTCGAGGTCGTCGCGCATATCGATCTGGCAACACAGGCGTGAGCGATCCGCATCCACGGCTTCGAGCAGGGCGAGCATGTCGGCTTCGAGCTCCTCCTTGGCGGGCAGCCGGTCGAGCCAGTCCCGCTCGACATAGACATGGCAACTGCCGCAGGCGGCGTAGCCGCCGCAGGTGCCCTCCACCGGCAGCCCGGCATCGCGCAGGCTGTACATCAGCGGTGTTTCGGCGGCGGCCTCGATCTGGTGCGTGTTTCCCTGCCGGTCGATGACGTTGACTCGCGGCATGACTTACTCCCTGGCAAGATCCGGCTGGGGGGGCGCCGGCGCATCCGCCGCCATCTCGGGGGCGAGCGCCTCGGGCCGGGTGAAGACGATCGGCACTTCTTGGAACACGCTGTAATGGGTCGCGGATTCGCGGATGGGCGGCCGGTCCTTGTCCAGCGTCAGGCCGGCGCGGTAGAGCCGCCGCGCGATCGTCACCATCGTTCCGTCCACGGCCGTGTGCGCCTTCATGCTACGGTTGCCGGTGACCAGCGGCCTGCCGGGGCAGGCATGAGCGCCGGCGCCGAAGGCAAGCCCCCAGGGGGTGGCGTTGCCCATGTCGCGATGCGGATTATAGGCGTCGGCATCGTCGCCGAAACGGCTCTTGGTCATGTTGGCGGGGATGAGGAGCAGCGCGATCGTCTGGCCCTTTTCGACCGCGAGGCCGCTCGGCAGCGTCACATCCTCCGTCGCCGTGCGCAGCCGCACCGGCGCGCCGACCGTCAGCCGCAGCGATTCGAACGCGGCCGCGCGCATGAAATCGGGCGTGTCCTCGATCAGCCGCCTGTCTTCCGGGTGCCCGGCCAGCCATTCCTCCAGCCGCAGGATCAGGAGAACGAGGCTGCCGGCGGTGGTCTGCGTCGCTCCGACCATGAAATGGGCGATTTCCCGGAGCGGCAGTTCCTCGTCGCCGTCCCACGGGTCGGCGCGATAGACAAGGGTCTGCGTCAGCAGATCCTGCGGCAGGTCGGCGCTGGTGATGCGCCCGGCCTCCATTTCCGTCACCAGTGACAGGCGCCGCGCCCGCGAGGCCGCGAAGAACGCATCGTTGAACTCGCGCAGCGCCTTCTTGGCGTCCGCCAGGACGACATCCGGCGCCTCGCGCGAGAACTGCACCTGTATGCCGGCCGCGATCCTGCGGATGAGCGCGACCAGATGATCGACCTGGGCCGGCGTCTCGACGCCGTCCAGCCCCGACAGGGCGGCCGAGATGCGATGGACCGACCGTTGCGCCAGCCGGACGAGGTCGGTCTTTATGCAGCCATCCGTCACCGGCGTCGACGCGGCGATCTCGCCGAGGCACATCTCGATGGCCGGCTTCAGATATTGCTCGCGCATCGTCGCGACATTGGTGTCGCTGAGGGTGCGGCTCATGATGCCGCGCCGCTTGACGTGGCGCTTGCCGTCGAGAAGCAGGATGGCGTCGCCGATCAGCTCCTGGCCGGCGAGCTGGAACCCGCCCTGCACGAAGTTGCGCGACAGGAGGACATGGTTGATGTCCTCGAAGTTCGAAATCTGGGTGAGTTCGGAAATGGACGGTATGCCCACATGCGTCTCGGCAAAGGGAATTGTCGAAAAACTCGCCACGTTCTCCTCCGTTGAACGGCCGGTCGCCGCGCCATCTTCGAGACACGAGGAAGCCGCGCCCGCGCGGGGCGGCCGGGTGCGGACATCGTCCGGCTGTGTCTCGATCCTCCGCATCTACGGCTAGTGAGTGTCGCGAACCATGTCAACAGCGAATCCGGTATGGACGAAAAATCGTATACAAAATGGTGATTACAAACCCATGGACTGGCGGTCGTCATCGCAACAGGTCGGTAAGCTTCTGATTATAATATTGATATAAAACGATAAAATTCCCAATTGAAGTTAGAAGGATATAGCTGCCGGAGCGAATATGCTCCGCATTTACGGGTTTTATGATTGTATCCTTTCCTGCTCGGGCCTATTGGTCATCTGTCGGGCGGCCCTTCGGGCGTCCCGGGCATTCACGCTCACCATGCGAGGGGAGGAAGCCAGCATGAACATCGTCGTGACGGGTGCGGCCGGGTTTGTCGGCCGGCGGCTGGCATCGGAGCTGCTCGCCCGCGGGGCGCTTGACGGAGCCCCGATCGAACGCCTGCTGCTGGTCGACCGCTTTCCCGTCGAGCTTCCGTCCGGTTCGGCCATCGAGGTGCTGCCGCTGGTCGGCGATCTGCGCTCGGCCTCGCTGCGCGCCGAGATCTTCCGCCACAGGATCGACGGCATCTTCCACCTCGCCGCGACGATGACCGCGGATGCGGAGAAGGATTTCGACGCCGGTATCTCCTTCAACCTGTTCGGCTTCCATGACCTGCTCGAGGCCTGCCGGTCGCAAGGCGGCGTCCGTCTGGTCTTCTCCAGCTCCAACGCCGCCTTCGGGGGCGAACTGCCCGACATCGTTCCCGACGAGATCCAGCAGCGTCCCCGCAGCAGCTACGGCGTGCAGAAGGTGATCGCGGAGCTGCTGCTTGACGACTATACGCGGCGCGGCTTCCTCGACGGGCGCGGACTTCGGCTGCCGACCGTCCTGTTGCGGCCCGCGACCAGCGGCAAGACGTTGTCGAGCCTGATGTCGGCGGTGGTCTGCGAGCCGCTGGCCGGCCGGAAGGTGACGTGTCCCTTCCCGCCGGAACCCCGGATTCCCGTCGCCTCGCCGGGTGCGGTCGCGCGCGCGCTCGTCCGGGTGTTCGAGATGCCGTCGCAGGCGATCGGGCCGGTGCGGACCATGAACATCACGGCGCTGACGGTCACCTTCGCCGACATGCTGCGCGCGGTCGAAAGGCGCGTCGGACCAAGGGTCCACGATCTCGTCGAATGGGCGATCGATCCCGAGATGACGCGCATCGTCCAATCCATGGCCGGCGGCATGGCCTCGGTGCGCGGCGCGGCGGCCGGCGTGACGGCCGACCCGGATTTCGACGCCATCATCGACGACTATCTCGCCTCCGCCGGCTGATTCGAGCCTGTTCTTCCGCGCGGCGCGTGGCGACCGCCGGCTGTCCGGCGACGCCTGCCGCGAGACCTATCCGCCGTCGTAGAGGCGGCGGGGGTTGTCGACGAGGATGGCGGTGCGCCGCCCTTCGTCTTCCGCCCAGTCGTCGAGCAGGTCGAGCAGGAAGCCGTCGTTCGGCATCGTGTCCTCGACCAGGGCGTGCGGCCAGTCCGTCGCCCACACGGCGCGTTCGGGGGCCGCGGCGATGCAGTCGCGCGCCAGCCGCAGCGTATCGCGATACGGGAACCCCTGCACCGACAGGTGGTAGGGGTGGGAGAGCTTCACCCATGCCTTCCGCTCCGCCAGCAGGCGCTTCATGGCGGCGAAGCCGGGCGAGGACGGGTCGGCATCCGCCTTCATCCGGCCCATCTGCTCGAAAACGAGCTGGCAACGCAGCCGCCGCAGGGCGCTTTCCATCTGCGCGATCCGGTCGCTGTGGTCGGGAATGAAACTCATGTGCCAGCCGAGCTCGCCCAGCCGCGCGCCGATGTCCTCGATCTCGGAGAACGGAAGGATGTCCGGCGCCAGCATGCTCATGCGTACGCCGCGAACGCCGAGCCTGCTCCAGTCTTCCACCGTGGAATCGTCGAGACGGCGCGGATCGGCCACGACCACGCCCCGCAGACGACCGCCCGAGCGGGCCACCGCATCCAGAAGGCAGGCATTGTCGGCGCCGTAGATGCTCGGCTGCATCAGCACCCCGTTCTCCACCCCCAGCACGTCGAGCATGGAGAGGTAGGCGCCCGGCGATGCATCGGGCGGCGTATACATTCTCGGGATCCGATAGGGAAACCGGTGCTCCGGCCCGAACACATGCGCGTGGCAGTCCCAGGCGCCCGGCGGCGGCGGCGTGCGCGGCCGGGTCGGCACCGGATCGGGGCCCGCGCATGAAATTCCTGTATTTACAGTCTGTTGCGACGCCATCGTCTCAAACTCCCTCTGACGATCCGTTCCCCTGTGCGGCCTTGCCCGGCATGGAGCGAGAGGCGTGAGGCAGGGAGGATATTATCGTATCCAATATCTGTCTTCCACCGTTGACAGCACCCATATCGTTCAATATCAACATCGGAACGGCCAATCCTGCGCACGAAAATTGCGCGGAACATGCCTGACCGGGGAGGGTCGTGAAACAGATCGTATGCAATTATCAGCCGGAGGGCCGCGCGGCGTCCTGCCGCCGAAGGTTCCGCACCCGGCTGTCCCCATCGCCTTGTGCCTGTGCCGTTCGTGGCCGCGTCCCAAGCCGATGTCCATGGCAAGCATCGCATCTTGACGTCCAACAGGGAGGGAATTCTATGTTCAACGATTTCAGACGTGTGCCGGTCCTCGCCGCTATCGCGGGCAGCCTGCTGGCGGCGGCCGGCGCGCCGGCGCAGGCGGACGTGACCATCCGGTTCGGGTGGGCGACCACCGACTCGGAAAAGGATTCCTACCGCTTCGCGGCGCACGCCTTCGCCGATGCGCTGGAGGCGGCCAAGCCGGGTCACTTCAAGGTCCAGTACTTTCCGAACCGGCAGCTCGGCGAAGAGCGCGAGATGATGCAGGGTCTCCAGCTCGGCACGGTCGACACCGCGCTGATCACCAATCCGGTCGTGGCCAATGTCGAGACCTCGTTCACGATCAACGACCTGCCGTTCCTCTACCCGAACCCGGAAGTCGCCTTCAACGTGCTCGACGGCGAGCTCGGCCAGGGGCTTTTCGAGAAGCTGGCCAGCCGCAAGGTGATCGGCCTCGCCTGGTGCGACGCGGGCTTCCGCAACATGATCAACGGCAAGCGGCCGATCGAGAAGGTCGAGGACCTGCACGGCCTGAAGATCCGCGTCATCGAGAGCCCGATCTTCGTGCGCACCTTCGAGCTTCTCGGCGGAAGCGGCGTGCCGATGCCGTTCGGCGAGGTGTTCACCGCCCTTCAGCAGGGCACGATCGACGGGATGGAGAACCCGACCTGGAGCATCGTCTCGTCGCGCTTCGACGAGGTGGTGAAGAATTTCTCGGTCACCCGTCACATCTACTCCGCCATCCCCATCCTGATGTCGGGGCGTCTCTATGACGGGCTCAGCGACGAGGACAAGACGATCGTGCGCGAGGCGGCGGTGACGGCCTGCACCAAGCAGCGCGAGTTCAACGCGCAGTCGGAAGCCGAGATCATCGAGGGGATGAAGTCCCGCGGCGTCGCGGTCAACGAGGTGGCGGACATGTCCGTGTTCCAGGAGCGGGTCCGTCCGATCTATGACGAGTACCGGACCAAGCTGGGCGCCGAGCTGATCGACGGCTGGCTCGAAGGCGTGGCAAAGGCACAGTGATGCCGGCCCGGGACGCCTCGGGGATGACGGACGGGCCGGCGCGGCCCGTCCCGTTCGCCGAACCCGAGCCCGGCGACGACGCGACGGCTTCGGTGTTCGTCCATCGGCGCAATGTCGAAGGGCGCGGCGTCCTCGTGCGCTGGGCCGAGCATTTCAGCTATGCCTGCGCCTGGGCCGCCGTCGTCGTCGCGCTGGTCGCCTCGGCCTGCCTGATGGTCTGCATCCTTCTGCAGGTGGTCTACCGCTACATCCTCAACGCGCCGCTGTCCTGGACCGACGAGATGGCGATCTTCCTGTTCGTGTGGTCGATGCTGCTGTTCGCCACCGTCTGCGTGCGCGATCGCTCGCATGTCCGGTTCACGGCGCTGGTCGGCGCCCTGCCGTCGGCGGCCGCGCGCGTCCTCGACCGGGTCATCATGGTCATCGCCGTCGGTTTCGGGCTGGTGCTGGTCTATATAAGCCCCGACATGCTGTCGCTGGTGTGGGGCAATCGCTCCCCGGCGATCAACTATCCGCTGCAACTGCTTTACTTCATCGTGCCGGTCCACGGCGTGCTGCTGGTCGTCCACGCCGCCACCAATCTCTTCGTTCCCCCCGAGCACAACGAGGCCGCCGAATGACCGGCACCGAGATCATCCTTCTGGGAGCCTTCTTCCTGATGATGTTCATCGGCGTTCCGTTCGCGATCGCCATCGGCGTCTCCAGCGTCATCGCGCTGGTCGCCGCGGGCATCACGCCGGTCGTCGTCGCCCAGCAGCTCATCTCGGGCATGAGCATGTACAGCCTCCTGGCGATACCGTGCTTCATCCTCGCCGGCGACCTGATGTTCACGGCCGGCCTTTCGACGCGCCTCGTCAACATCGCCATGGTGTTGCTCGGGCGCCAGCCCGGCGGTGCCGGCATGGTGGCGGTGGCCTCGGCGACGGCGTTCGGGGCGATCACCGGCTCGGCCAACGCCACCACGGCGGCCATCGGCAAGGCCACCATCCCCGAAATGGTCAAGCGCGGCTATTCCCGCCCGTTCTCGGCAGCGCTGGCGGCCGCCTACGGCCCCATCGGCATCCTCATCCCGCCCTCGATCCCGCTGATCGTCTGGGGCGTCGTCGCCAACCAGTCGATCACCCAGCTTTTCATCGCCGGCATCATGCCCGGCCTGCTGCTGGCGCTGGGGCTGATCGTGATGTGCTATTTCCACGCCAAGCGCCACGACATCCCCGTCGATCAGGGGCGTTTTTCGCTCAGCGCCTTCATGCAGGCGCTCAACGATGGAAAATGGGCGCTGCTGACGCCGCTCATCATCCTCGGCGGCATCTATGGCGGCGTGTTCACGCCCACTGAAGCCGGCGCCGTCGGCGTTATCTATGGCGCGACGGTCGGGCTGCTCGGCGGCGAGATCAGGCCGGGCCAGTTGCCGCACATCTTCCTGCGCTCGATGAAGGCGTCGGCCATCATCCTCTACATCGTCGGCATGTCGTCGGTGTTCAGCTGGGTCATCGGCTTCGAGGGGCTTCCAGACCGGCTGGGGAACGCGCTCCTCGGCATCTCGGACAATCCGATCGTCATCCTGCTGCTGATCAACCTGCTGCTGCTGGCGATCGGGGCGTTCATGGACGAGCTGGCGTCGATCATCATCCTGTCGACGTTCCTGATCCATGTCGGCGACCAGATCGGCATCGACCCGATCCATTTCGGCGTCCTCATCATCGTCAACGTCGCGGTCGGGCTGACGGCGCCGCCGATGGGGTACACGCTGTTCACCGCGGCCGCCGTCAGCGGCCTGCCGGCGGACAAGCTGATCCGGCCGATCATCCCCCTCGTCGGCGTGCAACTGGTGGTGCTGGCGATCGTCACCTACGTCCCCGCCGTCACCTTGATCTTCCTGAACAGGTAGGAACCGCTTCCACATGCCGAGCGACAGAACCATCGCGATTGCCGATCCGATCCATCCCGCAGGCCTCGAAAGGCTGCGCCGGCGCTACGAGGTGGCGTTCCTGCCCGATCTGCGGGAAGAGGACGCGAAGCTGCGCGCCATCGCCGCTTCCGACGCGATCATCGTGCGGCTGTTCCAGGTGAGGGACGACGTGCTGGCGCGAGCCCCCAAGCTGAAGCTCGTGGCCAAGCACGGCTCCGGCGTCGACAATATCGACGTTTCGGCAGCCACGCGCCGCGGCGTGCTGGTCGCCAACACACCCGGCGGCTCCAACGCCACGGCGGTGGCGGAAGGCGCGGTGGCGCTGATGCTGGCGGTGCTGCGGCGGGTTCGCCAGATGGACCGGGCGGTGCGGGTGGGCGGGTTCGACGCGCGCTGGACCACGAGCCTGAGCGAGCTGTGGGGCAGGAAGGTCGGGCTGGTCGGCTTCGGGCAGATCGGCCGCGTCGCCGCCCGGATATGCAGCGCCGGCTTCAATGCCGAGGTGCTGTGCTACGATCCGTTCGTCAGCGGCGCCGACATGGAAGCGGCGGGCGCCCGCAAGGTCGACGACCTGCGCCAGCTCGCCGCGCTGTGCGACGTGGTTTCCGTCCACGCGCCGCTGAGCGCTGCGACCCGGCACATCGTCGACGCCTCGGTGCTGGCGGCGATGCAGCCGCACGCGATCCTCGTCAACACCTCGCGCGGCGGCACGGTCGACGAGGCCGCGCTGGTCGTGGCGCTCAGGGAAGGCACGATTGCCGGCGCCGGGATCGACGTCTTCGAGCAGGAGCCGCCGCCGGACGACCATCCGCTTTTCGCCCTCGACAATGTCGTGCTGTCGCCGCACGTCGCCGGCGTTACCGACGACGGCCTGCGGGACGTGGCGATGAACGTCGCCGACCTGATCGATGCGGTGTTTTCCGGACAGCGCCCGCAAACCCTGCTGAATGCCGATATATGGGAGAACTGGAGACCATGATCCGACCGCAGATCTATACCCGGATCGTCGACGCCGACCCGGCCCTGATGGCGGAAGCGGCCGAGATCGGTGTCGCCGACCTGCATGAGGGGCTCGGCGCGGTGGTCGGCAGGACGCTGCTGATGTCGCCCTCGATCCGGCCGCTCGATCCGGCCCTGAAGATGGCCGGCCCCGCGGTCACCGCCTACAACTATCCGGGGGACAATCTGGCTTCGCATCAGGCGCTTCATCTCGCCGGGCAAGGTCATGTGCTGGTGATGACCAATGGCGGCGAGACACAAGGGGCGCAGTTCGGCGAGCTGACCGGCATCCAGGCGCGCAGGAAGGGCGTGGCGGGCCTGGTAGTACACGGGTCGGTGCGCGACACCCGCAGCCTGATCGAGATGGGATTTCCCGTCTGGTCGAGCGCGATCCATACCTCCCATCCCGAAAAGCGCGGCCCGGCTTCCGTCAACGTGCCCGTCGTCGTCGACGGCGTCCTCGTCAATCCGGGCGACATCGTCGTTGCCGATGCCGACGGCGTCCTCGTGATCCCGCCGGCGCTTCTCCCCGCGGCCATGGAGAATGCGCGCCGGCGGCGCGACCGCGAAGTCGCGATCCGCGCGCGGCTCGACGAGGGCGAGGCGCTGTACGACGTGCTGGAGATCGCCGGGGCGGTGAAGGCGTCGGGGGCGGAGATATTCGACAGGGCCTGGTCCGACGACGCAAGCTAGGGCCGGCGACGCGGCCCACGGCCCGGCGCCCGCCGGCGGATCGCGCGGCCGGGATTGTCACCTTGGGCTTCTGCGGATACGAAGATGCTTGCCGGATCGGCGTCTTTCGTCGACACGGGGACAACCACGCGAGCGACAGCACTTGGCAAGGAAGAAAGCCGCGACATATCCGGAAGCCGGAGAGCAGAGCGCCGAGGAGCGGGCCTATCTTTTCATTCGCGGCCAGATCCTTCACGGGGTCTTCGCCCCTGGAAGCCGGCTCCCCGAGGAAACGGTGGCGCGCCAGATCGGCCTCAGCCGGACCCCGGTTCGCGGCGCGCTTCATCGCCTGGTCACCGAGGGCCTGGTCGAGTTCCGGCGCAATGTCGGCGCCATCGTGCGCATCCTGCCGGCCGAGGAGATCGACCAGCTCCTGCAGGTGCGCGTCGTCGTCGAGGCGCTGGCGGCGGAGCTGGCCGCCAAATATGCCAGCGAGCCGCTGATCCTTCAGCTCGAGGATTTGTGCAACGAGATGATCGAGCTGGCGTCGCGGGACATCCCCGACCTGATGCACATCGCCCGATTGAACAACGAGTTCCACTTCCTGCTGATCTCGTCCTGCAGCAATATCCACGTGCGCCGGATCGCCGAGAACCTGAACAATCTGAATGTCGCCCTGCGCTCCTACTCCATGTATTCGCGCAGCGTCCTTCAGCGCTCGATGGGGCACCACAAGGAGCTGGTCGAGGCGCTGAAGGCGCGCAATCCGCAATGGGCGCGAAGCGTGATGACGTCGCATATCGAAGCCACGCGCAGCGTCAGCACGGCCCTGCGCGCCAAGGAAACCGCCGACGCCGAACTGCAGAAGGCCTCCACGGGCAAGCGCCGCAAGCTTGCGGGCGAGGGCGCGCTGCGCGGCTGACGCGGGGGGGCCGGCCGCATCCGCCGGCGCGCTCGTCCTTCGGCACCCCGGGGGAGGCGCGGCAGATGTCTGCGCGGCGTTCGTGTCCGACCGGGCGGCGCCCGGAAGCGGTGAGGCAGCCTCTCCCCGGCGCCGCGACAATGCGCCGCTTGCCGGCCTTCGAGCCTTGCGGAACTGAAATCGCGCGGCCTACGTTGTTCGACCACCGCTCTGTACGTCGTTTCCGCTGAGCGATCGGAGGAACAGATGTTCGAAGGCTTCGATGCCCTGCTTCTGGCCCGGATTCAGTTCGCGTTCACTGTTTCCTTCCACTTCATCTTTCCCGCGCTGACCATCGGCCTGGCGAGCTATCTGGCCGTGCTGGAGGGCCTGTGGCTGTGGACGGGGCGCGGCGTCTATCTCGACCTGTTCCGCTACTGGATCAGGATCTTCGCCATCACCTTCGCGATGGGCGTCGTCTCCGGCATCGTGCTCTCCTACCAGTTCGGCACCAACTGGTCGGTGTTCTCCGACCTTGCCGGGCCGGTCGTCGGGCCGCTGATGGCCTACGAGGTGCTGACAGCCTTCTTCCTCGAGGCGGGCTTTCTCGGCATCATGCTCTTCGGCCTCACCCGCGTCGGCAAGGGGCTGCATTTCACCGCGACGCTGGCGGTGGCGGTCGGGACCCTCCTGTCGTCCTTCTGGATCATCGCCGCCAATTCCTGGATGCAGACCCCGGTCGGCCATGCCATGAACGAGGCCGGACAGTTCGTGCCCGCCGACTGGTGGCAGATCATCTTCAGCCCGTCCTTCCCCTATCGCCTCGTCCACACCGTGCTCGGCTCCTACCTGACGACGGCGCTGGTTGTCGGCGCGGTCGGCGCGTGGCACCTGCTGCGCGAGCGCGCCAATCCGGGCGCCCGGACGATGTTCACCATGGCGATGGGCATGCTGGTGGTCACGGCGCCGATCCAGATCCTCGTCGGCGATCTGCACGGGCTCAACACGCTGGAGCACCAGCCGGTCAAGATCATGGCCATGGAGGGCCATTTCGACAGCCACCCCGAGGGCGCGCCGCTCTATCTCTTCGGCCTGCCGGATCAGGAGGCGGCGAGGGTGCGCTATCCGCTCGCCATTCCCGGGGCCGGCTCCCTCGTGCTGAAGCACAGCCCGACCGCGCCGATGGACGGGCTGGAGACGGTGCCGCGCGAGGAATGGCCGCCGGTCGCCATCGTCTTCTGGTCGTTCCGCATCATGGTCGGGCTCGGGCTGCTGATGGCCGCGCTGGGCGGCCTCGCCCTGATCGCGCATCTGCGCGGCCGGCTCTACGCGTGGCGGAACCTTCACCGTTTCGCCGTCGCCATGGGGCCGGCGGGGTTCGTCGCCGTCATCGCCGGATGGGTGACGACCGAGGTCGGCAGGCAGCCCTACACCGTCTACGGCCTGCTGCGGACGGCGGACTCGGTCTCCCCGCTCGACGCGCCGGCGGTGGCCGCGTCCCTCGTCGCCTTCGTCGTCGTCTACTTCGCGGTCTTTTCCGTCGGCGTCTGGTACATATTGCGGCTGATGGCGCATGCGCCGGTGCCAGCCGAGCCCGGCCTCGACAAGGGAACCGCGCCGATCCGCACCGCCGGCATCACGCCCGTGCAGGGGCTCGACCCCGACCGCGCGCTCGGCGCGGGAACAAAGGGAGAGTGACATGGACCTGGCGGTTCTGTGGGCCTTCATCCTCGCCTTCGCCGTCTTCGCCTATGTCGTCCTCGACGGCTTCGACCTCGGCATCGGCATCCTGTTCCCGACGCTCAAGGGCCCGGACGAGCGCGGGCAGGCGATGAATTCGGTCGCGCCGGTCTGGGACGGCAACGAGACATGGCTGGTCATGGGCGGCGGCGGCCTGCTCGCGGCGTTCCCGCTCGCCTATGCGATCATCATGCCGGCGGTCTACGCGCCGATCATCGCCATGCTGCTGGCACTGGTCTTCCGCGGCGTCGCCTTCGAGTTCCGCTGGCGCGACCCCGGCCATCAGCGGTTCTGGGACATGGCCTTCGCCGGTGGATCGCTTCTCGCCGCCTTTGCGCAAGGGGTGACGCTCGGCGCGCTGCTGCAAGGGATCACCGTCGAGGGACGGGCCTATGCCGGCGGGTGGTGGGACTGGCTTTCGCCCTTCAGCCTGCTGACCGGGCTGAGCCTCGTCGCCGGCTACGCGCTGCTGGGGTCGACCTGGCTCATCATGAAGACGGAGGGGCCGCTGCAGGATCACGCCTTCCGCTATGCCCGCATCGCCGGCATCGCCACGATCGCCTGCGTCGCGGCGGTCAGCGCGGCGACGCCCTTCCTGGAGGAAGCCTATTACCAGCGCTGGTTCGCCTGGCCGCAGATGCTGTTCACCGCGCAGGTGCCGCTGCTGGTCGCCGTGGCCTCGGTGGCCTTCTTCGTCAGCCTCGGCCGCCGGCACGAGCACCTTCCCTTCCTCCTGTCGCTCGGCTTCTTCGCGCTCAGCATGGCGGGCCTCGGCATCAGCGTCTTCCCGGACATCGTCCCCGGCGCGGTCAGCATCCACGAGGCGGCGGCGCCGGAATCGAGCCTCGTCTTCATGCTGGTCGGCGCCGGCATCCTGATCCCGGTCATCCTCGCCTACACCGCCTATTCCTACTGGATCTTCCGCGGCAAGGTGGGCGAGGAGGGCTATCATTGAGCGAACCGGCGCCCGGGCCGTTGTGGCGGCGGCTCTTATGGTTCGTCGGCCTGTGGGCGGCGGGCGTGGCGGCGGTGGCGGCGGTCGGCTACGTCATCCGCCTGTGGCTGCTGTGACGGCCGGCGAGGGCCCGCCGATAAAAGCTTGAGACATCGGCCTGCGGCTTCTACGATGGGGGTCGACTGCAACGATAAGACATAAAAGGGGATACAATGACGATGATGAGGATCACGAAGCTGGCGGCGGTGACGCTGGTTGCCTGCGCCGCCACGTTCACGCTCGGCGCGCAGGAGATGAGTTTCTTTCGCATCGCCACGGGCGGCACCGCCGGCACCTATTTTCCCATCGGCGGGCTGATCGCCAACGCCATCTCCAACCCGCCCGGCTCGCGCCCGTGCGAGGAGGGCGGAAGCTGCGGCGCGCCCGGCCTCGTCGCCACGGCGCTCGCCTCCAACGGCTCCGTCGCCAACATCAACGGCATAGCCGGCGGCTCGCTCGAGTCCGGCTTCTCCCAGTCCGACGTCGCCTACTGGGCCTATACCGGCACCGGCGTCTTCGAAGGCCAGACCAAGGTCGACGGCCTGCGCACGATCGCCAACCTCTATCCCGAGAGCATCCATATCGTCGCCCGCGCCGATTCCGGCATCGAAAGCGTCGCCGACCTGAAGGGCAAGAAGGTCTCGCTCGACGAGCCCGGCTCCGGCACGCTGGTCGACGCGCGGCTGATCCTCGCGGCCTACGGCATAACCGAGGCCGATATCGAGCCGGAATATCTCAAGCCGAACCAGGCCGCCGACCTGATGCGGGACGGCAACATGGACGCGTTCTTCTTCGTCGGCGGCTTCCCCGCCGGCGCGATCGCCGAGCTGGCGACCAGCCGCTCGATCAAGCTGGTGCCGATCACCGGCACGGAGGCCGATGCCGTCACCGACGAATACGGCTTCTTCTCGAAGAACACCGTGCCGGGCGGCACCTATGAGGGCGTGGCGGACGACGTCCAGACCCTCGCGGTCGGCGCCCAATGGGTCGTCGGCGCGAGCCAGCCCGACGATCTCGTCTACGAGATCACCAAGGCATTGTGGAACGAGAATTCCCGCCGGCTGCTCGATTCCGGCCACGTCAAGGGCAAGGAAATCCGGCTGGAGACCGCGCTCGAGGGCATCGGCGTGCCGCTGCATCCGGGCGCAGAGCGCTACTATCGCGAGGCGGGCCTCGTAATCCCCGGCGTGCAGTAGTCCATCGCACGGGCAGGACCGGCGCTGGCGCCGGTCCTGCTTTCCCGGCTCGATCCGATTCCCTTGTTTCCAGGCGGTGGACACGGCCATGACCGAGGCGACCACGCTCGACGAGCAAAAAGCGCGCGAGTTGGAGGAGAAGTTCGACGCCGAGATCCGGTTCCGCCCGCTGGGCCCGGCGGCCGGATGGCTGGCCGCGGTGGCGTTGTTCTCGCTCTCGGCGTTCCATTACTACACCGCCGGCTTCGGCCTTCTGCGCGAGGTGACGCATCGCGGCGTCCACATGGCGTTCGTGCTGGCGCTGATCTTCCTCGTCTTCTCTGGCCGGCGCGGCGACAAGAAGCTCTACGGCTCGTCGCTGTGGCGGCCGGCGGGCATCCCGCTCTACGACTGGGCGTTCATGGCGGCCGCCGTCGCCAGCACGCTCTACGTGCCGTGGATCTTCCACGACCTCGCCTTTCGCGTCGGCAACCCGCTGCCCATGGACGTGGCGATGGGCACGCTGCTGATCCTCGTGCTGCTCGAAGCCACGCGCCGCTCGATGGGCTGGCCGCTGCCGGTCATCGCCGTGATCGTGATGCTCTACGCGCTTTACGGTCGCTACGCCCCCGGCATGCTCGTCCATCCCGGCGCGTCGTGGTCCTCGGTCGTCAATCATCTCTACCTCACCAGCCAGGGCATCTACGGCCTGCCCGTGGGCGTGGTGGCGACCTATGTGTTCCACTTCGTGCTGTTCGGCGTGCTGGCCACCCGCATGGGGCTGGGCCAGCTCTTCATCGACACCGCGACCGCTCTCGCCGGGCGGTTCTCCGGCGGCCCGGCCAAGGTGGCGGTGGTGTCGTCGGCGCTGATGGGCACCATCACCGGCTCCTCGATCGCCAACGCGGTGACGACCGGCGCGCTGACGATCCCGGCGATGATCCGCATCGGCTACAAGCGCCATTTCGCGGCGGCCGTCGAGGCGGCGGCCTCCACCGGCGGCCAGATCACCCCGCCTATCATGGGCGCGGCCGCCTTCCTGATGATCGAGTTCCTCGGCATCCCCTACACCCACATCATGATCGCGGCGCTCGTGCCGGCCTTCATGCACTTCTTCGGCGTGCTGATGCAGGTCCATTTCGAGGCCAAGCGCCGCGGCCTGCGCGGCCTGACCAAGGAGGAGATGCCGCGGATCTGGAGGGTGCTCAGGCGCGACTGGCCGACGCTGTTCCCGCTCTTCGTGCTGGTCGGCATCCTGATGAACGGCTACACGCCCTATCTGGCCGCGTTCTGGGGCATCACCTTCTGCATCCTCGTCGGTCTGCTCAACCCGCGCCACCGGCTGACCATCCCGGACGTGATGGAGGGCTTCGTCACCGGCGCGAAATACGCGCTCGCCGTCGGGGCCGCCGCCGCCACGGTCGGCATCATCATCGGCGTCGTGACGCTGACGGGCGTCTCCTTCAAGGTCGCCTTCATGGTCACCTCGACCGCGTCGGGCTGGGCGGCGGTGATCGAGCCGTTCATCCCGTTCGGCCTGATGGGAACGGCCGGCCTGACCCTGCTGATGACGCTGATCCTGACCGGCGTGGTCTGCATCGTCATGGGCACGGGCGTGCCGACCACGGCCAATTACCTGATCATGGTGACGGTGGCCGCCCCCATCCTAGCGCTGCTCGGCGTCGAGCCGATCGTCGCCCATTTCTTCGTCTTCTATTACGGCATCCTCGCCGACATCACGCCGCCGGTGGCGCTGTGCGCCTACGCCACGGCCGGCATCGCCAACTCCAATCCGTTCTCGACCGGCAACACCGCCTTCCGCCTGTCGATGGGCAAGGCGCTGGTGCCGTTCGTGTTCGTGTTCTCGCCGTCGATGCTGATCATGGTGCAGGATTTCTCGCTGAACGAGTTCCTGCTGTCGACCTATGGCTGCGTGCTCGGCATCACCGCGCTGTCGGCCGCCTTCTCCGACTATCTCGCCGACCGGCTGTGGTGGTGGGAACGGATATTGCTCGCCTTCGCGGCGATCCTGCTGGTCGCGCCCGAGCTGACGACCACCATCGTCGGCACCATGATCTTCCTGCCGGTCGCGCTGAGGCCGCTGCTCTGGAAGCGTGACCCCGTGGCGGAGCCGGTCTGACGTCGCGCTAGTCTCGCGGAATGCGCCAGTCCGGATCGGCGTCGAGGATCGTCAGGAGCTCGCGCTGGCGCGCCAGCAGGTCGCGGATCGTGCCGGCGTGCCGCGCCTTGGCGGCATCGCGGGCCTCACCGCCGGGGGTGGCGAGGATGCCGGGCAGGATCGCGGCGAGGTCCTCGCAGCCGGCCGCGAGGGAAGCCAGCGCCTCCGTCTCTGGAACCTGCCGCGGCGCCGCCGGCTCGGCCGGGGTCACGGCGGGCGCAAGCTCCTCCTCGATCACCAGCGCCCTGGCGCGCAGCCAGGCATAGCGGATGTTCTCGAGCAGGGCGACGATGTCGCCGGTCTCGCGCACCCCGCCGATCCAGGCGCGGAAATCGCCGGGCTTGCCGGGGAAGGCGTTGAGATAGAGCGCGGCCCCGAGGCCCGGCTCGTGGCTGCCGTCGGGATGCGTCAGCCCCTCATGCCCGAGAAGCTGCTTGGCCCGGGCGAGGATACGGCCGTGCAGGGGCGCGATCTCAGGGTCGTCGACGCGCAGCAGCGTCACCGCCGAGCCGCGCTTCTCGGGGTCCGCGACCACGGGCTTGAGCAGGGGGTTGGCGGCGGTCCACGCCTCGATGGCGGCGCGATTGGCGCTCGAGCGCGCGTTCAGCGCCTCGGCTGGGCCGATGGTCCGCTCGATCTCGCGCAGGCCGAACGTGGTCTCGGCGAAGGCGAGCAGGCTGTAGGTGTTGATGACGCCGCCCAGCATCCGGTCCCCGGCCGCGTCGTAGAACGGTCCCCTGGCGACCGAGCGCGGGCCGCTGACGGGCCGGGCCGGATCGGCCGGCACGGCGAGGCTGAGCTGGCGGGGGATCGCCCATGAGGGGTCGGCCATGTTGCGGTCGATCCACGCCAGCGCCTCGGGCGTGAAGCTGGCGGTGAAATAGCCGGAAACGCCGCCGATGGCCTTCTGCAAGGGCATGAAGAGGCAGCATTTCGCGACGAGGCCGGCAACCAGCTCCTGCGGCCAGGGCATGGCCCCGAGCAGCGAGGTGGCGTCGATGATCGCGTGGCGGTTCTGCGGGTCTTTATCGAGCCATTCCAGCAGGCCCGCCACCTCGCGGGCGCTGTAGGTGCTGGCCCCGGTCGT
This sequence comes from Alphaproteobacteria bacterium, assembly GCA_037190985.1. Taxonomy (GTDB): domain Bacteria; phylum Pseudomonadota; class Alphaproteobacteria; order Rhizobiales; family Rhizobiaceae; genus Aerobium. The sequence goes on along the minus strand of JBBCKE010000032.1, from coordinate 15,006 downwards.
CTCGTGGCCGACGCCGACGAAGAGGCGGATGCCCATGTCTTCGAGCGCGGAGGCGGGAGGGATCGCCCCCTCCTCGATTGCGAAATGCAGCCGCCCGGTCGTGCCGTTGCGCGACAGGCGGCACAGGTCGAGGATCTGCGTCGCCCAGGACTGCCGGAAGAACCCGGCCGCCCCGCTGCCGCCGCCCTCCGGGTGCGGCGTGTCGACATAGACGTGCTGGCCGGGGTCGTTCAGCGTCATCAGGTGCTGGATGGCGACGGTGAAGCCGCTGTGCCCGCCGCCCAGCCCCACGGCCAGCCGGTTGCGCGCCGGCAGGCCGAAATAGCGGTGGATGGCGCGCATCATGTCGAGGAGGATGCTGTCGGCCGGCTCGCCGCGATGCATCGAGCGGGCGAGCCCGGTCGCGGTGAAGCCGCCGATGTCGCGGCCGCGGTCGTCGCGCTTGCGATAGGTCGCGTCGAGCCAGCGCTCGAAGGCGAGGCGGCGCAGCCGGCGGTCGACCTCGTCGGTCGAGCCGTCGCTGATCGGGCCGACGCCGAAGAACGGGTTGGAGGGCGGGGCGGGCGGCCCCGCGCGCGTGGCGTCGAGCGCGGCCGCGCGGGCCGCGTGCAGGAATTCGCGGGTCAACATGGCAATTGCCTCACGCGTCGGGAAGGGCGGGACGCCGGCCGGCTAAGGGCCTCAGCCCCTGGCGGGCGCGCCATAGGCGCCGGCATAGCGGCCCTCGGCGATCTGGCGCAGCAGCTCCTCCTCGCGCGCCGACTGGGCGCGGGTCGCCTCGAGCAGCGCGCCGGCGATCGCCTGCGGGAAGGCCACGACGCCGTCGGCGTCGCCGACGACGATGTCGCCGGGGTTGACCGTCAGCCCGCCGATCGAGACCGGCACGTTGATCTCGCCCGGGCCGTTCTTGTAGGGGCCGAGATGGATGCCGGCGCGGGCGAAGCAGGGGAAGCTCGACTGGGCGAGCGCCGCGGTGTCGCGCACCGCGCCGTCGAGCACGAAGCCGGCGGCCCCGCGCATCTTCGCCACCGAGGTCATGATCTCGCCGATCAGGGCGCGCGACAGGTCGCCGCCGCCGTCGACCACGATCACGTCGCCGGGGCGCACCAGCTCCAGCGCCTCGTGGATGGTCTTGTTGTCGCCGGCGCGGGTCCGCACCGTCAGCGCGGTTCCCGCCATCGGCGTGCCGTCGTGGAAGGGGCGCAGCCCCACCGCGCCGGACAGGCGGTGCAGGTTGTCGCTGATATTGGCGACCGGCAGGTCGCGGAAGGCGGCGATCAGGTCCGGATCGGCCTGGGCCGGCATGGCGTTGCGGCGTTCGTCGAGCATCATTCTTCCTCCCGGTTCAGTTGAGCGCGGCGCAGGCTTGGCGGATCAGCGCGCAGCCCTCGGCGATGGTCTCCTCGGATGTCGCGAAGGACAGGCGCAGGCACGGCGACATGCCGTAGGACGCGCCGTCCATCACCGCGACGCCGACGGAGCGAAGCAGGTAAAGGGAAAGATCGGCATCGCTTTCGATCACCGCGCCCTCGGGCGTGCGCCGGCCGATCAGCCCCGAGACATCCGGGTAGATGTAGAAGGCGCCGGCCGGCCGGGCGCAGGCGATGCCGGGGATCGCGCTCAGCCCCTCGTGCATGAGGTCGCGGCGGCGCTGGTAGAGCGCCACCATCTCGCGTACCGGGGCCTGGTCGCCGTTCAGCGCCGCGACGGCGGCGGCCTGGCTGATCGACGAGGCGCAGGTGGTGCTCTGGCCCAGGAGCTTGACGATGGCGCCGATGACCCCGGACGGGCCGGCGGCGTAGCCGATGCGCCATCCGGTCATCGCATAGGCCTTGGACAGGCCGTTGACCAGCAGCACCCGCCCGGCGAGCGCGGGCTCGACGGCGAGCAGCGCGTGGGCGGCGGCGCCGTCATAGACCAGATGCTCGTAGATGTCGTCGGTCAGCACCGCGACGTGCGGGTGGCGCAGCAGCACCGCGGCGAGCGCGGCCAGCTCCTCGCGCGAATAGACCGCGCCGGTCGGGTTGGAGGGCGCGCACAGGATCAGCCAGCGGGTGCGCGGGGTGATCGCGGCTTCCAGCGCCGGCCCGGTCAGCTTGAAACCGGTGTCGCGGCCGCAGGGCACGATCACCGGGCTGCCGCCGTTGAGGGCGACGATGTCGGGATAGGACACCCAGTATGGCGCCGGCACGATCACCTCGTCGCCGGGATCGAGCGTGGCCGCGAACGCCTCGAAGATGAGCTGCTTGGCGCCGGCGCCGACGACGATGTCGGCCGGGTCGAAGGCGAGGCCGTTCTCGCGCTCCAGCTTCGCCGCGATCGCCTGGCGCAGGGCCGGGGTGCCGTTGGTGGCGGTATAGTGCGTGTCGCCGGCGCGCATCGCCGCGATGGCCGCCTCGACGATGTGCGGCGGCGTGTCGAGATCGGGCTCGCCGATGGTGAAGTCGACGATGCTGCGGCCTTGCGCGCGCAGCTCGTTGACGATCGCCTTGGCGGCGATGCTTGCCGAAGGCTTGAGACGGGTGACGCGCTCGGACAAGGGAATGTTCATCGGACTGCCTGTCGATTGGGCGAGCGCCTCCGCCGGGGAGGGCGGGGGACGATCATCTGCTGCGCCCCGGCAATCTAGTTTGACGTCACATTAAAAAAACCGATAAATGAGCATCAATGGATATTCCTTGAAAGAATGAAATGGGGGGAGGCCCGATGTCGGTCCCGACGACGCTCAAGCAGCTCGAGACGATCTACTGGATCGCCAATCTGGGCACGTTCGAGCGCGCCGCGCTCAAGCTCAACACCACGCAGTCGGCGGTGTCCAAGCGCATACAGGAGCTGGAGATGGCGGTGGGGGCCGAGCTCTTCGACCGCAGCCTGCGCGGGGCGCGGCTGACCGAGAAGGGCGAATATCTCGTCGGCATCGCCGAGGAGATGCTGGCGCTGAACGCCCGCATCGGCGACATCCGCGACGGCGCCGCCGCGCCCGTGCGCAAGATCCGCTTCGGCGTGACCGAGCTGACCGCCATGACATGGCTGCCGCGCATGGTCTCGCTGCTGCGCGAGCACTATCCCAACGTCACGCTCGAACCCGAAGTGGACATGAGCCGCGATCTCTACGAGGGCCTTCTCGACGGCAGCATCGACCTGATCATCATCCCCGAGACCTTCTCGGCGCCCGAGGTCACCTCGCTGCCGCTGGCGCAGGTGAGGAACGAATGGATGGCGCGCCCCGGCCTCGTCGACGGGTCGGGCGCGGCGGGGCGGGTCCTGCGCCTCGCCGACCTCGCCCAGTATCCGATCCTGTCGCAGGGCGGGCGGTCCGGCTCGGGGCTCTATTTCAACAAATGGCTGCGCAACCAGGGCATCGTCTTTCCGCGCCAGATCTCCAGCGACAGCATGACGGCGCTCCTGAGCCTGACCATCGCCGGCCTCGGCATCTCCTACATGCCCAGCGAATGCTTCCGGTCGCTGGTGGCCGAGGGCAAGCTGGAGATCGTCGCGGCCGAACCGGCGCTGCCCGCCGTTCCTTACGTCGCGATGTATCGCAACGACCGTCCCGCGGCGATCGCGGAGTCGGTGGCGCGGCTGGCGATGAGCGCCTGCGATTTCTCCAGCCAGTTCCAGAAATAGTCTTTCGTGGAATGAATTTCCATAAAATCAAATCGCTTTTTATCAAGAAGCCGGCTGATAGAACGATGCAGGATGGAGACTGGCGGCGGACCGCGATCCGCCTTGCGCCGGGGACGGGACGGAGATGGATTTCGCTCGCATCAGATCGGTCGTGGACAGCCTGGCCGGCTCGGCCGCTGCCGAAATCCGCATCAGGACCGCCGATATGGATCTGCATGTGCGCTTCGCGCCGGAACCGGCCGTCGCCTCCGTTCCTGCATCCGCAGCCACATCCTCAGCCGCGGCCGCCGCGCCGGAGGGGCTGGTCGAGGTCGCCGCGCCGATGCCCGGCCTCGTCTATCTGGCTCCCGCGCCCTCGGCCCCACGCTTCGTCGAGCCGGGCACGCGCGTCGCGGCCAGCGACACGCTGCTGCTGATCGAGGCGATGAAATCGATGCTGCCGGTCCGCGCGCCCATCGACGGCACGGTGGAAGTCGTGCTCGTCGCCGACGAGGAGGCGGTCGCCGCCGCGCAGGTGCTGGTCCGCATGCGGCCGGTGCCGGCATGAGCCACAGGCTGCTGATCGCCAATCGCGGCGAGGTCGCGGCCCGCATCCAGCGCGCCTGCCGCAAGCTCGCCATCCCTTGTGTCCAGGCCTGCTCCGAGGCCGACCTGCCCGCCCGCTACGTCGAGGAGGCGGATGCCGCGATCTGCCTCGGCCCGGCCCGGGCGCGCGACAGCTATCTCGACATCGCCGCGCTGGTCTATGCCGCGCGGGCGACGGGGGCGACGATGGTCCACCCCGGCTACGGCTTCCTGTCGGAGAACGCCGCTTTCGCCGCCGCCGTCGAGGCCGAGGGGCTGATCTTCGTCGGCCCGCCCGCCCCGGCGATCGAGGCGATGGGCAACAAGATCCGCGCCCGCGCGGTGATGATCGCGGCCGGGGTGCCCTGCATCCCCGGCTCGCCCGGCCCGCTGCCGCAGGACGCCGACGCGGTCCGCGGCATCGCGCGCGAGATCGGCTATCCGGTGATCGTCAAGGCGGCCGGCGGCGGCGGCGGCCGCGGCATGCGCGTGGTCAGGGCGGAGGCCGACCTCATCGAGGCCGTCGCGCTGACCCGCGAGGAGGCGCGCGCCGCCTTCGGCAATCCCGAGCTCTACATGGAGCGCTTCCTGACCGCGCCGCGCCATGTCGAGATCCAGATCCTGTGCGACGCCCACGGCAACGGCATCCATCTCGGCGGCCGCGACTGCTCGATGCAGCGCCGCCACCAGAAGGTGATCGAGGAGGCACCGCCCCCCGGCGTCGCGCCCGGGCTGATCGAGCGGGTCGCCGCGCGCTGCCTCGCCGCCTGCCGGACGATGGGCTATCGCGGCGCCGGCACGTTCGAGTTCCTCTATGAGGGCGAGGAACTGTTCTTCATCGAGATGAACACCCGGCTTCAGGTCGAGCATCCGGTGACCGAGATGATCACCGGCATCGACATCGTCGAGGCCCAGCTTCGCATCGCCATGGGCGAGCCGCTCGGCCTCGCGCAGGCCGACGTGCGTTTCGCGGGCCACGCCGTGGAATGCCGCATCAATGCCGAGGACCCCGGGACCATGCTGCCCTCGCCGGGCGAGGTGAGCCTGTGGCAGCCGCCCGAAGGCGAGGGCGTGCGGGTCGACACCCATATCCATCCCGCCTATGTCGTGCCGCCGCACTACGACTCGCTGATCGCCAAGTTCATCGCCCACGGCCCCGACCGGGCCGCCGCCATCGCCCGCATGGAAGGCGCGCTGGCCGGCACGCGGATCGACGGCGTCTCTACCAACATCCCGCTGCATCGCGACCTGATGCGCGATGCGGCCTTCCGCGCCGGCGGCACCGGGATCGACTATCTGGAAGGCAGGATGGCACGATGAGCGCGGCGCGGCACGAGAGCGTGGTCTTCTCGCATCTCGGCGAGGCGGGGCTTTTATGCGAGCACGCGCCGGGGCCGCTCGACCTGACCCGCCAGCGGCGGATATGGGCCGTGGCCGAGGCGGTCGGCGGCCTCGCCGGGATCCGCGAGGTCATCCCGGGGATGAACAATCTCGTCGTGCTCTACGATCCGGACCTCCACACGCCCGAGCGCCTGTCGGCCGGGATCGAGGATTTGTGGCAAGCCCCGGTCCCCGAGCGGCACGAGGGACGGACGATCGAGATTCCCGTCGTCTATGGCGGGGATGCGGGGGTCGATCTTGCCCCTCTGGCCGAGCGCGCCGGCCTCGACCCGGCCGCGTTCGCCGAGCTTCACGCGGCGGGCGAGTATACGGTCTACGCGCTCGGCTCCCAGCCGGGCTTCGGCTATCTCGGCGGACTCGACCCGCGGCTCGCCGCGGCGCGGCGCGATGTCGTCCACCCCCGGGTCGAGGCGGGCAGCGTCATCATCGGCGGGGCGCAGACCGCGGTCCAGTCGCGCACGACCCCCTCCGGCTGGCACATGATCGGCAGGACCGAGACCGTGTTCTTCGATCCGCGGCGCGATCCGCCCTGCCTGTTGAAGCCCGGCGACCGGGTGCGGTTCAAGGCGGTCGAGGTGCTGGCGTGATCGAGGTTCTTTCCCCCGGCGTCATGGCCTCGGTCCAGGACATGGGCCGCCCGGGCCTGCGCAATCTCGGCGTCGGCAGCGCGGGCGCGATGGACGCGCGGGCGCTCGCGATCGCCAATCTGCTGGTCGGCAACGAACCGGGCGCGGCGGGAATCGAGTTCACCCTCGGCGGCTTCAGCCTGCGCTTCGACGAGGACACGACCTTTGCCCTGACCGGGGCCGATGCCGGCGCGCGCCTCGACGGCGCGCCGGTCCCCGCCTGGTGGGTGCGCCGGGCGCGCGCGGGGCAGACGCTGACGGCCGGCATGGCCGGGCGCGGCATGCGCAGCGTGCTTGCCGTCAGCGGCGGCATCGCCGTCCCCGCGCTGATGGGCTCGCGCTCGACCGACCTGAAGGGCGGCTTCGGCGGCCATGAGGGGCGGCTCCTGCAAGCGGGCGACAGGCTGGAGGCCGGCCCGGCCGAGCCGCCGGCGATGGGGGCGGGAGGCTTCGGCCTCGCCGCCGGGCGCCTCGGCCTGCTGCCGCCGCAGGAGGAGGCCGAGATACGCTTCCTTCCCGCCGCCGAATGGCCGGTCCACGGCCCGGCGATCCATGAGCCTTTCCTTTCCTCGGCGTGGAAGCTCCTGCCCGACAGCAACCGCATGGGCTATCGCCTCTCGGGGCCGGAGCTGCGGCGCGGGACGCCGCTGGAGCTCCTGTCGCACGGCATCGTTCCCGGCACGATCCAGCTTCCCCCGGCGGGCCAGCCGGTGATCCAGCTCAACGACGCCAACACCTGCGGCGGCTATCCCAAGCTCGGCGTGGTGATCGAGGCCGATCTGGCGGTGCTGGCGCAAGTGCGCCTCGGCGACCGTATCCGCTTCCGTGCCGTCGACCGCGCGCAGGCGCTGGCGGCGCGGGCCGAACGGGCGGCCTTCCTCGACCGGCTGCCGCAGCGGATCGCGCTGGCGCGCGACTATTCCATGCGGAGCGCGCGCGATGACTGATGCATACGCAGCGCAGTTGCGCGACCTCGTCGACCATCTGGCGCGGCGCGGCGTCGCCTGGCTTTCCGTCCGCGAGGGCGAGGAGGCGCTGGAGATCGCGCTGCGCCCCGCCGCGGCCGCCCCGCCGCCGGCGGCGAGGATCGTCGCGGCGCAGGGGCCGGGCCTGTTCCATCCCCGCCACCCCGACACCGGCACGGTTCCGCCCTGCCTCGAGGCCGGCGATTTCCTTTTCCCGGTTCCCGGCGGCGAGGGGGACGAGCCGCTGGCCGCCGCCGGCGCGGTGGTCGGATACGGCACGCCGCTCCTGCGCCGGGTGCATGCGAGCGAAGGAGACAGGCCCGAAGGAGAGAGGAATGGCTGAGCGCACGATCGACCTGAATTCCGACCTCGGCGAGGGCTACGGCGCGTGGCGGATGGCCGACGACGCGGCGATGCTCGACATCGTCTCGTCGGCGAACATCGCCTGCGGCGCGCATGCCGGCGACCCGGTGGTGATGGCCGACACCATCGATCTCGCGCTGGCGCGCGGCGTCTCGCCCGGCGCCCATATCGGCTATCCCGACCTCCAGGGCTTCGGCCGCCGCCCGATGCGCATGTCGGGGCGCGAGCTGGAGCTACTGGCCCTGACCCAGCTCGGCGCGCTCTCGGCGCTGGCTTCCGCCGCCGGCACCCGGCTGACCCATGCGAATTTCCACGGCGCGCTCGGCAACCTCTCCTTCGTCGACGAGGACGTCGCCCGCGTGCTGATCGGCGTGCTGCGCCGCTTCGACCGCGATCTCGCCTTCGTCGGCCTGCCGCACACGGCCGCCGCGCGCGAGGCCGAGCGGCAGGGGCTGCGGCTGGTGCGCTCCTTCCTCGCCGACCGCGCCTATACGCCCGAGGGAACGCTGGTCGCGCGCGGCACGCCGGGCGCGGTCATCCATTCGGCGCAGGAGGTCGCGGCCCGCATCGCGCGGGTCCTGAACGAGGGCGCGGTCCGCGCCGTCGACGGCACCGACATCCGCATGCCGGTGGACTCCATCCTGATCCATAGCGACACAGCCGGCGCGCTCGACCTTGCCCGCGCGATCCGCGCCACGGTCGAATCCGCGGGCTTCGCCGTCCGCTCCTTCGCGGCGGGCGCGGGAATTTAATTCCAGAGAGGAATGTAAAAGCATAATTATATATCGCTATTATTTCTTGACCGGCTGGGATTTCATCGCAGATGACAGCGCCCCCCGCACGATTTCGCCGGGGCGCTGGAGACAATCACAACAATAGCAGGGAACGTTATGATGCATCACCTCCGCTTCGGCCTTGCCGCCATCGTCGCGCTGACCGCCACGCCGGTCCTCGCGCAAACCGCCTGGGACCTGCCGCTCGCATGGCCGGCCGAGAACTACATCTCGGTCAATGCGCAGCGCTTCGCCGACGAAGTGTCGACCGCGACCGGCGGCGAGGTGGCCATCACCATCCATCCGGGCGGCTCGCTCGGCTTCAAGGGGCCCGAGATGTTCTCGGCCGTGCGCGACGGCCTCGTGCCGATCGGCGACATGCTGCTCCAGCAGCAGACCGGCGACAACGCGCTTCTGGGCCTCCAGTCGCTGCCCTACCTGATCGACACCTACGAGGAGCAGGTGGCCTTCCAGGAGTTCTATCGCCCGCTTCTCGAGGAAGTCTTCGCCGAGAACAACCAGAAGCTGCTCTACACCCTGCCGTGGCCGCAGCAGCAGGTCTACACCAAGAAGGAGATCAACTCGATCGCCGACTTCTCCGGCATCAAGGTGCGCTCCTCCGATTCCTCGGCGACCGAAATCTTCCGCGCCTCGGGCATGACGCCGGTGCAGCTGCCGTGGGGCGAGGTGATCCCCTCGCTCGCCACCGGCGCCATCGACGCCGTCGGCACGTCCTCGCCGTCGGCGGTGGACGGCTCGTTCTGGGAATTCCTGACCCATGGCTACACGACGCGCCACACCTGGAACCTGAACGCGGTCAGCGTCAATCTCGACGCCTGGAACGCGCTGTCGGAGGAGCATCAGGCCGCGATCCTCGAGACGGCGCAGCGGCTGGAGCCGGAATTCTGGCAGTCGGCGCAGGATACCGACGCGCTCCAGCTCAAGACGCTTGCCGAGCACGGCATGATCAACGGCGACCTCGACGACGCCACGCGCGAGGAGCTGCGCAAGCGCGCCGCGCCGATCCGCGAGGCCGAGATCGCCAAGATGGGGCCGCGCGCCATCGCGGTCGTCGAGGCCTTCGGGAAGCGCTGAGCCCGAACCGGCAGCCGCGCCGCCCCGGCGGCCGGCTGCTCCCTCCCGCCCCGTCGGCCCCCTTGACGGAGAGCTTCCCGGAGAGCTTCCATGTGGCAGTCGATCTACCGAACCGTCGATACGATCTCCCGCGCGATGGCCTGGCTGGCCGGCGTCACGATCCTGCTCATCGCGCTGATGCAGATGGCCGAGATCGTGGTCCGCAACCTTGCCGGCATCAGCCTGACCTTCGTGTGGGAATATGCCGCCTACATGCACATCGCGGCGATCTTCATGGGCCTGGCCTTCACGCTCAGGACCGGGGGCCATATCCAGGTCACCCTGCTCGCGACCGTCATGCCGCGCGGGTTCCTCTATATATCGACGGTGATCGGGCTGGCGATCTCGGCCTATCTGAGCTTCGCCGTGATCCGGCTCTGCTACAATTGGGGCGCTACCTGGCGCACTTCCGGCACCGTCGACAATCTGCCGCTCGTCTATCCGATGATCTTCGTGGCCTTCGGCGCCGCGATGCTGACGCTGCAACTCGCATTGCGGCTCGTCCACCTGATCCTCGGCACCCGCATCGAGCTGCCCTGGTTCAACAGCCCCTCGGCCGAATAGGACGCGCCCCGACAGGAGCGCCCAGATAGGGAAGGCAAGCACGCATGCCTCTTTCCGTCATTACCCCCATCCTGCTCCTGTTCGGCCTGCTCGGGGCCGGCGCCTGGGTCGGCCTCGGCCTCATGGGGGTCGGGATCGGCAGCCTCGAGCTGTTCCGCAACCTGCCGGTCGACCGCATCCTCGCCCAGACGGTGTGGAACGGCCTCGCCTCTCCCGAATTGCTGGCGCTGCCGCTGTTCATCCTGATGGCCGAACTCCTGTTCCGCTCGAACTTCATCGGCGGGCTGTTCCACGCGCTCGAGCCATGGGTGCGCCGCTTGCCGGGCGGGCTCCTGCACACCAACATCCTCGGCTGCACCTTCTTCGCCCTGATCTCGGGATCGTCGGCCGCGACCACCAGCGCCATCGGCAAGATCACCCTCGGAGAGCTGAAGCAGCGCGGCTATCCGCGATCCATCTCCATGGGCTCGCTCGCCGGGGCCGGCACGCTGGGCTTCCTCATCCCGCCCTCGATCATCATGATCGTCTACGGCGTCTTGTCGCAGACCTCGGTGCTCAAGCTCTTCGCCGCCGGCATCATACCCGGCGCGCTGCTGGCGCTCCTGTTCATGGGTTATCTGGTCGTCTATTCCTGGGTGCGCCCGTTCGAGGTCCGCGCGGAGGAGGAAACGCAGGGCAGCCTCTGGCACGAGCGGTTCTCGCGCCTGCCGACGCTGCTGCCGTTCATCCTTCTGATGATGTCGCTGCTCGGCTCGATGTATTCGGGCCTGGCCAGCCCCTCCGAGGCCGCGGCGCTGGCCGTCGTCGTCACCATGGGCATCATGGCCATCGAGCGGACGCTGACGCTGCGCAACGTCATGGACGCCTGCATGGGCACGGCGCGCACGGTCAGCATGCTCGGGCTGATCATCGCCGCCGCCTCGTTCCTGTCGACGGCGATGGGCTATCTGGGCCTGCCGCAGCAGATCGCCGCCCAGATCAACGCGCTGAACCTGACGCCGCTGCAACTGGTCGCGCTGCTCCTCCTGATCTACATCGCGCTCGGCTGCTTCCTGGAGGGCATGTCGCTGATCGTGATGACGCTGCCGATCGTGCTGCCGCTGATCACCGCCGCGGGCTACGACAAGGTCTGGTTCGGCGTCTTCCTGATCATCGTGGTCGAGATGGCGCAGATCACGCCGCCGGTGGGGATGAACATCTTCGTCATCCAGGCGCTGACGGGCGAGAAGCTGGGCACCGTGGTCAAGGCGGCCTTCCCCTTCTTCGTGCTGATGGTGTTCTTCACCTTCGTCCTCGCCGTCTTCCCCGAGATCGTCATGTTCCTGCCGTCGCTGCTGTGAGGCGCGACGCCCGGCGAAGCCTTCGGTTTCGGACGGCCCTCGATGTCAGCGACCGTCCCCGGTCGTCGCGACACGATCCGGGCGCCTTGCGGCGAAGTAGCCGGAGGGCGGGAGCGGAATGGCGGCCCACAGCAGGGTCAGCACGCCCAGCAGGACCAGCCAGAAGGGCAGGGGACGCGAACGCTCCGGCTTGAAGTCGGCGAGGATCGCGAGCGCGTCGTGCGCCCGCGATCGGGGAACCAGAACGGCGATGCCGCCCAGAGCGACCGTGTAATGCCACGCGACGGAAGCCGTCTGGCGCGTTTGCGGATGCGCGAATATGCCCGCCGATTCCAGCATGGCGCAGGCCATCTGCGCCTCCATCTGGCCATAGGCATGGCCGACGGCCACGAGGTCGGCGGTGTCAGGCGATTCGATATGCGTCATGGTCCTGTGCGGCCGGGTTTCTAGATCGTCCGCACGAACGCCGCGAAATCCTCGCGCAGCTCCGACAGCCTTTGCTCCGCCTGCCGGCGGCGCTCGCCCAGCTCGGCGATGCGGTTCTCCTCGTCCTCCAGCATGGAGACGTAGCGCTGGCCGAGCCCGCTATCGCCCGGCACGGCGGCGAGGTTCTCGCGGATGCGGGCCTGGTTTTCCGACGCGCGCTCCGCCTCGTGCCCGATCTCGGCGAGTTGCGTCTCCGCGCGCGCGATCTCGCGCCGGCGCTCGGCGAGGTCGGCCAGCTTCCCGGCGGTCTGCGGGTCGTCGATCCGGCCCGACCAGAAGACGAGCGTGTCCGTGTCGGCCTCGACCAGCCCGATGCTTTCGGTCTCGGTTCGCTCGAAGGTCGCGGCGATCCTTGCCGTTCCGCCCGCCTCCAGCTCGACGCGCAGCCGGTGATGGGTCGGGGTTTCCTCGACCAGCGCCGCGGAGGAGAAGCGCCAGCCCGGCCTGCGCGGGTGCTCGATGACGACGGTGCGCGGCGCGTCCTCCGCGCCCCCGATGGTGTAGGTCGTGGTGGCGCGGGTGATGTGCGTCGCCCTCAGCACGCCCTCGGCGAGGCTCGCGCGGTAGACGGTCTCGTCCCGGCCCGCCTCGGTCGTCACCTCGACCTTGCGGTCGGCGGCGAAGCTCACCATCCGGCTTTCGTCCGGGGGCAGGCCCTGCAACTGCGCGTCGCCGGCATAGCCTTCCTCATCCGGCGCGTAGACGGTGACGATGCCGGCCGGCAGGCTGGCGCCGGTGGTGTTTTCGATCCTGAGCGCCGAGATCGGATGGACCTCGCCGCGCTCGGGCTGGAACAGCGAGATGCGCTCCGCCGTCAGCGTGGCGTCGATGAAGGGCACGGACAGGGTGCGCCCGGCCGGCAGGTCGACGGGGGCGGGCAGGCGATAGACGGCGGCCGCCTCGCCCTCGGCCGCAACGGCCTGCGCGGCCGGAGCCGATGGCGCGGGCGACGCGGGTGCAGGCGCCGCCTGCGGCGCGGCGATCATCTTGCGCCCGAGAGAGGCGGCCTGATCCGAGAAGAGCTCGACCTCCTCGGCCGCGACGCCCCGGAAGCGGTCGGGCCGGGGCGGTTCGGCGGTCTGCGCCATCACCGGAATCTCCGGCCGCGCGTGCCAGTATCGCTGGTGCAGGCGCTGGGCGAGCGTGACCGGCGCGCCGGAGGAAAGGGTGACGGCGACGCCGCCCCAGTCCTCCCCGGTCGCGTTCTCGATCACCGCCCAGGCCTGGAGCCGGGCTCCTTCCGCGGAGCCCAGCATCAGGCGGTAGGCCGTCTTCCAGACCGGCGCGGGCACGACATAGTCGAGCAGCACGTCGCGCTGTCCGTCGCCCTCCAGCGCGATCGCGACGGTGCGCGTGCCGTCCGTGCGGCCGCGGCCGCTGACGGCGGCGGCCTCGCGCAGGCTCTCGCGCATCGCGGGGTCGAGAATGTCGAGCTCGGTATCGGCCCGCAGCCGCAGCACCGCGATCCGGCCTTCCCCGGTCATGACCGACAGCAGCGGCTCGCGCGCCGCGTCGGTGCCTTCACCCTGCTGTGCCGTTTCCACGCCCAGCACCGTGCCTTCGACGGTGCGCCCGCCGGAGGAGGCGCGCACGGCGATGCCCTGCAACGCGGCGAGCAGGCGCGGCAGCGCGTTCATGTCGTCCGGCGAGAAGGGCAGGCGGCGGAAGGTCTCCTCGACCGGCGACAGCCCGTCCAGCGACATCGAGGCAACGCCGCCGGCGGGGTCGCGCACGATGAGGCTCTTGAGGATGTCGTCCACCTGATCGAGCGGGACGTCGAAGCCGAACCCGGCCGCGCCGTCGACCCGCACGCTGCGGCGGATCTCGGCGAGCCCGCCCGACGACAGCGTGACCGCCTCGATCCGCTGCCGCGCGTCGTCCTGCGCCAGCGCCAGCCCGACCGGCAGGGCGACCACCGCGCATGCGCCGATCAGCGCCCTGTTCAAACCGGCAAGAACGCCCGTTTCGCCTGTCCTCATTCGATGGTCTCCCCTGGTTCGCATCCGTCGTTCAGCCGCGCTCGTGGCCGGCTCTACTCTCCCGCCCTCAGGCAGCACCCGCCATGGACGGTCCCGTCCGGCGTGACCACGATCCCCTCATAGGGAAAACCGATGTCGCTCATCCCGTCGGAGCAGAAGCGGTGGTTGCGCCATGCGGTCAGATGGCCGACGCCGTCCGCGCTCTCCAGCCGGATGGCATAGCGACCGGTCAGGCCGGCGGCGCGCGTCATCGGGCCGGCCTGCCAGGTCTCCGCCTCGTCCGACGGCGTCTCGAACCGCGCTTCGCCGTCGATGACGCTCACGCTCCAGAACGGCTCCGTGCCGGTGCAGCGCAGCGGAAACGTCTCGTCGCCGGAGGGCGGCGCGTCGTCCACGGGCGTAAGATAGCGGGCATTGACCCAGCCGAGGCCGTCGCCGCCGACCACCTGCCACCAGACCGCGCCGTTCGTCTCCATCCGCGTGCCGGCGACCACCACGCCGCTCGCGTCGGGCTCCAGCGTGCCGGCGATCTGCGCCGTCGGGTCGGGCTGCGCGCGGATGTTGAGGACGTCGCCGGCCGCCACGCCGGTCACGCGGTAGAGCCGGGCCGGCTCGGGCGTCTGCTCCTCGCTCGCCAGCGCCGGCAGGGAAAGGGACGTCAACACCATGACGAGCGCGGCGATCCTGAGGCGCATGACGGTTCTCCTTGCTGCGGCCGTCCGGCGGAGGGCGGCTTGCCTGTCTGCCGTCCAACAGCGGCAAATGGATGGCAAGGAGATATTTCAGATCAACCCGTCGGCGGGGGCGGGCTTCAGCCGCGCCGGGCGGCCTCGATCGCGGCGACGTCGATCTTCTTCATCTCCATCATCGCCTCGAAGGCGCGCTTCGCTTCGGCGCCGCCGGCGGCCATCGCCTCGGTCAGCACGCGCGGCGTGATCTGCCAGGAGATGCCCCATCTGTCCCTGCACCAGCCGCACACGCTTTCCTCGCCGCCATTGCCGACGATGGCGTTCCAGTACCGGTCGGTCTCTTCCTGATCGTCGGTGGCGATCTGGAACGAGAAGGCCTCGCTGTGCTTGAAGGCCGGGCCGCCATTGAGGCCGATGCAGGGAATGCCGAGGACGGTGAAATCGACCGTCAGGACATCGCCCGCCTTGCCGGACGGGTAGTCGCTGGGGGCATGG